>NZ_JBKBHM010000002.1:0-682126 GCF_046297615.1 Limnobacter sp.
CCTTGGCCGATGCGGCCGGTGGCGCAGGCGGTGGCGGTGGCAGCGATGGCCCCACAGGCACGCCTCTGGATGCGGTGCTTGGCCCCTTGGCTGATGCAGCCGGTGGCGCAGGCGGTGGCGGTGGCAGCGATGGCCCCACAGGCACGCCTCTGGATGCGGTGCTTGGCCCCTTGGCCGATGCGGCCGGTGGCGCAGGCGGTGGTGGTAGCAGCGATGGCCCCACAGGCACGCCTCTGGATGCAGTGCTTGGCCCCTTGGCTGATGCAGCCGGTGGCGCAGGCGGTGGTGGCAGCAGCGATGGCCCCACAGGCACGCCTCTGGATGCGGTGCTTGGCCCCTTGGCCGATGCGGCTGGTGGCGCAGGCGGTGGCGGTGGCAGCGATGGCCCCACAGGTACACCTTTGGATATGGTGTTGTCACCAATTTCCAGTAACCTGGATCCCTCTGCCCTCGACGTCATCACCAGCCAATTGCCGGTTTGATTGTCGGCCTGAGATTCAGGCCAAGTTCTTCAGCAAGGCAGGACCCGGTGTCCTGCCTTTTTTACGTCAGCCTAGCCATGAAACTGATTCGCGAAAATGGTCAGCCCCATTGGGGGCGTTTTGATGAACCGCCCAGTGTCATCAACTGGGCTGATTACGACGTGCGAAATGCGCTTGGCCAGCCACGGTCCGCATGGCTTAAACCCCGCTTGTTCAAACATTTTGATTTTTATGGCGCCACCGGGCCCGATTTCACCTTTGGGTGCGGCATGGTGCGCTTGGGCTGGGTGAATTCAACATTCGCCTACCTGCATCATGCGCAGTGGGGGCTTAAGCGTGTTCAGTTTGACCTGCCAGGGGATTGGGGGTTGAAGGCCGACTACGCACCCCACGGAACCTCTGCTTGGGCTCATCCCTTGAAGCCCGGCTATCGGGTGTTGTCCCACCGCACGGCGGGTGAAAGGGCACTTTCTTTTGAGTTTGGCCCAGAGTTTTCTGGCCATATCCGCCTTGAAAACCAGGACTTGCCGGTGCTGAGCATGAACACACCGATTGCCAACACCGGTTTTGCGTATGCCCAGAAAACCACCGGCTGCGCGGTGTCGGGTACTGTTCAATTGAATGGGCGCCCCCTGGAACTCGACCCCGCACGCCATGGTTGTTACCACGACTGGACTGCTGGCTTTTTACGGCGTGAAACCTTCTGGAACTGGGCCTGTGCGACCGGCCGAACTTCCGACCAAGCGCCTTTGGTGGCAGTGAATGTGGCCCGTGGCGTGAACGAGACCAGTGCCCATGAAAATGTCATTTGGGTGGATGGCCAGCGTTTTGACTTGCCTTTGGTCATGTTCGACTACGACCGTGACAACGTGAGCCGACCCTGGCGCGTTTATTCAGCCTGTGGCGCGGTGGACATGGCTTTTGTCCCCGAAGGCAGTATCGACGATCACCGGAACCTGTGGCTGATTGCAAGCCGCTTCAACCAGTGCTTTGGGCGTTTTGAAGGCAAGGTGAGGGTGCCCGGTACAGGGCTGATTGTCGACGTGACCGGATTGACCGGTTGGTGCGAAGACCATTACGCGAAGTGGTAAGCCGGTGTTAGCATGACGCCTAAGCCCCCTACTCAGGAGAACATCATCAAACCATTGCTGTGTGTCGTTGTGTTGTGTGCCAGCCTTCAAGGCTGTGCAGTGGCTTCAGCCACTGCCGGCGCGGCCATTTCCATCACGGGTGCCGTGGTGTCCACGGGCATTAAAGTCACAGGCGCTGTGGTTGAGGCGGGCATCGACGCTGTCTCCGGCAGCGACGAACCCAAGAAGTGACCACTGGCTTTCGGTCAGACTTCCACCATTTCAAAATCGCTCTTGGTCACTCCGCAATCCGGGCACAGCCAATCGGCTGGAATGTCGTTCCACAGGGTGCCAGGGGCCAAACCTTCCGAGGGCAGCCCTGCCGACTCGTCATAAGTGAACCCGCAAACAATGCATACATAGGTCTTCATGGTGTCTCTACTCCGATATTGGTTTTAATCTCCGACCGTGATCCTAGCAATGCTTGAGCCACAAAAGTGGATGAAACCCTCCACCTTGCGTGAAGTTTTCACTCAGCCCCATCCTTAGGGAAACTCATCATCTCGTCATCCCCATGCTTTGGGGCTTTCTGGCCGCTGGCCCCCGTAAAAAGGGCTAGACTTTCTGCCATTGACGAATCACACACACGCAGTACGGGAGAGTGAACATGCCGGTCCATGCAGATGCAGTACTTGACGCCTTGCGCAAAGTTCTGGATCCCAATCTGAACAAGGACCTGGTCTCGGCCAGGCAGATCAAAAATGTTCAAGTCGACGGCGGTGACGTCTCATTCGACCTCGAACTCGGGTATCCCGGCAAAAGCCAGATTGATGGTTTGCGAAAAGCGGCGATTGCAGCCGTGCGCACCTTGCCCGAGGTGGGCAACGTCAGCGTCAACGCCTCCATCCGAATTCAAACCCACGCTGTACAGCGCGGCCTAAAGCCGCTGCCCAATGTGAAGAACATCATTGCTGTAGCCTCGGGCAAAGGCGGGGTGGGCAAAAGCACCACGGCGGTGAACCTGGCTTTGGCGCTTTCAGCGGAAGGCGCACGCGTTGGAATTTTGGATGCGGACATCTATGGCCCGTCCCAGCCCACCATGCTGGGCATTCATGGCCGGCCCGAATCCACTGATGGCCAGATTCTGGAACCCATGACCGGGCAAGGGCTGCAAGCCATGTCCATCGGGTTCCTGATTGATGAAGACACGCCCATGGTTTGGCGCGGCCCCATGGTCACCAGCGCCCTGGAGCAATTGCTGAAACAAACCAATTGGAAAGACCTTGACTACCTTGTGGTGGACATGCCGCCCGGTACCGGGGACATTCAATTGACCTTGTCACAGAAGGTGCCTGTCACTGGTGCGGTGATTGTGACCACCCCTCAGGACATTGCCTTGCTGGATGCTCGCAAGGGCCTGAAAATGTTCGAGAAAGTGGGTGTGCCCATTCTTGGTTTGGTGGAAAACATGGCCATCCATGTGTGTTCCAACTGTGGTCACCAAGAGCATATTTTTGGGCAGGGCGGGGGCCAGAAAATGGCGGCCGATTACAACATTCATTACCTCGGTGGCTTGCCTTTGGATATCCGCATCCGTGAACAGGCGGATTCAGGCCGACCCACCGTGGTGGCCGACCCCGACGGAGAGTTGTCCCTGGTGTACAAGGACATTGCCCGCAAAGTGGCTGTGCGTATCGCTGAGCAGGCCCGGGACATGTCCCTGAAGTTCCCCACCATCGTGGTTCAAAACACCTGACATGGGCCTGCCGCGTTCACCCTTGGCCAATCTGGCTGGTCTGCCTTTGTCCTCCGCAGCGCAGGCCAAACAATGGCTGCCCCCATGGAAACAACTGGACCTTGGGGGGTGTATCGCGGTTTGGGCCGAGCAAGGGGATGATCAAAGCCCTGCAGCGCAGGTGCCTTGGCTGGTGTTGCATGGCGGCCCCGGTGGCCGCACCTCCTCGGCCCATGTCCTGCCTTTGCGCCTACTGGGCTTGCCCTGGTTTGGTTTCGACCAACGGAACAGTGGCGAGAGCGAGGACCTAGAACTTCAGGAAATAGACACCCAGCGCTGTCTCGACGATGCCTTGGCCGTCGCCGATTCGCTGGGCATTGAGCGCTTTCATGTGTTGGGTGGCTCGTGGGGCGGCACCCTGGCCATTGCGATGGCCGCCTATCGGCCTGAGCGGGTCAGTGGTGTGGTGCTTCGCGCCCCATTTTTGCCATGGCCAGCGCGGGTGGATGCTTTCTTTCATGACATGGAACAGGCCGGGCCTGACCTGTTTGCAGTGGCATTCGGCGCCGGTGCGCGCACACAAGCTGTGTGCCAGGCCATGTTGTCCGCCCAAGGCGAGCAGGCCGGCCTGTGTGCGCAAACCTGGTACAGCCTCGAAATGGCCGTGTTGAACCCGGCGGCGGTGCCCGTGACCCGCTTGTTGTCGGTGTCCGATCAAACTTTGATGGCGCTGCAACGCAAATATCGCCTGCAATCCCATTTTCTGCTGCACGACTGCTTCATGAGCGCCAACGATTGGTGGTCCGCCTTTTCGACCATTCAAGCCGCTGGCATGCCCGTGGCTTTGGTACAGGGCCAGCAGGACAGGGTGTGCCCACCGGCCGGTGCCGTGTTGCTGTCAGAAATGTGGCCAGGCAGTGAGTTGTTTCTGCTGCCCCATGGCGGGCATCTGCCCGATTCAGCAGGCATGGCCGATGCCGTGGCCAAGGCGGTTCGTTGGGTGACTCAGGCCGCCTGACCCAAGCCGGGCCGGAACCATTGCGGCAAAACGGGTCACTCACAGGAGTGCCAACCTGACTCCATTTGCCGTCCATGAGCTCCTACAAACACCCTGCATTCCAGGCGCCCAAGCCGAACCGAGACCCCCGTTTGTCCCCCTCGAGCGCCACCCGGCCTGAGCGCGACCCTCGCCTGTCGGCCACAAAGCCCACGGGTACAGCAGGTACAGCGGGCAAAGCGCCTGGCGCCGCACCGGAAGGGCTTACCTCATCCAAACCTGTTTTAGAACCCAAGTTGCTGGCCAATGGCTTCACAGCGGAAGAATCCTCGCTGATTCACGACAGCCTGAAAATTGCAGGCTTGGGGTGGTACGACGGCGACGGGCTAATTCTGGGCAAAACAGAAAGCTCCGAGGTCTATTTCCGCTCCGGCCAATCGTCCAACCTGCGTTGGATGGTGATGGGGGTGCCCATTCTGAACATGAACATGCCCAATGCGGTGGAAGTTTGTCTGCACTTCCTGGCGGAAAGCTTCACCTTGGTTCATGTGATGGACATTCACTACCAAATCGCCATCAACATGGACACCGACATGCTGGAATTCCTTATTCAGTTGCCATTGATCGAAGTTACGCCAGCGCAGTTGGGTGAGCTGGTGAAAAGCTTCTTGGGCAGTTTGCAGCAGGCCATTGAAGAAGAATTGAAGGCCTTGATGGAGGAGTTGCCCAAGGCTTAATGAGCCATCAGGTAAGATAGGGCACTCTGAAAGCTATGGCCATTGTTGACCTATGAGTATCAAGTCTGACCGCTGGATTCGCCGCATGGCTCAAGAGCACGGCATGATCGAACCGTTTGAGCCTGGGCAGGTTCGCCAGTCAGGTGACCGCCGGATCGTGTCCTATGGCACCTCCAGCTATGGCTACGACATTCGCTGCGCCAACGAATTCAAGATTTTCACCAACATCAACAGCACGATTGTTGACCCGAAAAACTTTGATGAAAAAAGTTTTGTCGACTTCGTCGGTGATGTGTGCATCATCCCGCCCAATTCATTCGCCTTGGCCCGCACGGTGGAGTACTTCCGAATTCCCCGCAGTGTGCTGACCATTTGCCTGGGTAAAAGCACTTATGCCCGTTGCGGCATCATCGTCAATGTCACCCCGTTTGAACCCGAATGGGAAGGCTATGTGACGCTTGAGTTCTCCAACACCACCCCCTTGCCCGCAAAAATTTACGCGGGTGAAGGCTGCGCGCAGGTGCTGTTCTTTGAAAGCGATGAAGAATGTGAAACCTCGTACCGTGACCGTGGTGGCAAGTACCAAGGCCAGCACGGGGTTACCCTGCCGAAAACCTGATTGGCCCTTTGTCCGGGCAAAGGCACTTCCCGGGTATTTCGCCTCTCCAACTGTTGCCAAACATCACGGTCAGTTTGGCGGCGACAAGGCAGGCAACGGCAAAGGCGCAGGCCATGGCACCCACCAGCGACACGCCAATCACCAAGGGGCTGGTGACCACTGACAGCCCCGTGGCACCTGCACTGCAAATCAACAGGCCCAAACGGTAACCCAACAGCTTGCCTGTCCAGGGGGCCAGAACGGATCGGCCCAACACGCGGCCCAAATACTTGTCCCACGACATGCCCAAGCGGTTCACCAACTGAAAAGTGCCAAAACCCAGCCTCATGAGCAGTTTGGTCGGCCGGCTGTACTGGTGCAGGTTACGCCAAATCACATCGCAATCCGTGATTTTGTTGTGTTGGGGCTCGGCGGTTCTTGACTTCCTCGCCCATTGGGCCTTGAAAGCCCTGCTTATTGGTTGAAGGCTGGGGTGTTGCTGGGCCAGTTGGTCCAAATGCGTCACCAGCGAATTCTTTGCTTGCTCGGCCCACTTCGAGGCGCGGTGGTATGGCGTCATTTCAAACTGGTTGGCCGCCAAGCGTGCTTGCTCAATGGCGGGGGCAACTCTGGCCCCGAAGCGTTGGGTGCGCACCAAGCCAAGCGCCAAACCTGAACACGCAGCCGACAGGCCATACAAGGCTGTGCCCAGTGCCTTGTGGGGGGCGATGCCCAACCAATGTAGTTGGGCCACCACCACGCGCCCAAGACCAGAGGCCACCACCGTGGCCAATTCGGCGTTGCCACCCTGGCCCAAGGTGTGCTGGGCCACTCGTTCAACGGTGCCAGACAAATCCGCGCTCAGGTCGCCCAACTCTTCCAGCACCAAGGCTGCGTGGATCAACCCCCGAACCAAAGGGCTGCGGTAACGTTCCGGCTTGGCCAACACCTTGTCCATGGCGTGGGTGGGTTTTGTGTGGTTTCTCATCCGTTCGCGCACCCGCTGTGCCCGTTGGTATGCATTGCCCAACTGGTTCAGGCTGTCCTCAAGCCGGCAGATCCAGTGCTGTTGGTGTGCAGGCGATTGGTTAGCGTTGCTCGGCCCAAGGAGGGGAACAAGCTCTTGTACTCGCGTGGATAAGCTGCTTAGGGCATTCATCGGTGGGGTAGGTAAACCTTCAGAAACCCCGGCATTGAGCCCGTGGAATATGACAAGCCTGTGACTTCACCCGTTCAAGGTTCCCTCTGGGGGCATGGCCTTTGGAAAACAGGACCTAATTTCGGTACTTTGAGCCAATGGTCTTTCTACCGTCACCGGTGTGATGGATAATGCACGCATTCTTGAAGAATGACTGACAGGACTTGGGCCCTATGAAATTTCGCTTTCCCATCGTCATCATCGACGAAGACTTCCGCTCCGAAAACACCTCGGGCTTGGGCATTCGCGCCTTGGCGCAGGCCATTGAGTCGGAAGGGGTTGAGGTCTTGGGGGTGACCAGTTACGGTGACCTGAGTCAGTTTGCCCAGCAGCAAAGCCGGGCCAGTGCGTTCATTCTGTCGATTGACGACGAGGAATTTGGCCAAGGCAGTAGCCAGGAAGTGGACGCAGCTCTGGCGGGCTTGAAGAATTTCGTGGAAGAAATTCGTTTCAAGAATGCCGACATTCCCATTTACCTGTACGGTGAAACACGAACCTCGCGCCACATCCCCAACGCGGTGCTGAAAGAACTGCACGGCTTTATTCACATGTTCGAGGACACCCCGGAATTTGTGGCCCGCCACATCATTCGGGAAGCACGCAGCTACCTGGATTCTCTGGCACCCCCGTTTTTCAGGGCTTTGGTGCATTACGCACAAGACGGCTCTTACTCCTGGCACTGCCCGGGGCACTCCGGTGGCGTGGCATTCCTGAAAAGCCCGGTGGGGCAGATGTTCCACCAGTTTTTTGGTGAGAACATGCTGCGTGCCGACGTGTGTAACGCCGTGGACGAGCTGGGCCAACTGCTGGACCACACCGGCCCTGTAGCTGCCTCGGAGCGCAATGCCGCCCGCATTTTCAATGCCGATCACTGCTTCTTTGTGACCAACGGCACCTCCACCTCCAACAAAATGGTGTGGCACGCCAACGTGGCGCCCGGTGACATCGTGGTGGTGGACCGCAACTGCCACAAGTCCATCCTGCATTCGATCACGATGATGGGCGCCATCCCGGTGTTTCTCACCCCCACGCGCAACCACTTGGGCATCATTGGGCCGATTCCACTGGAAGAGTTCCAGCCAGAGAGCATCCGCAAGAAAATCGAGAATCACCCCTTTGCCAGCAAGGCCAAGAACAAGAAGCCGCGTATTCTCACCATCACACAGAGCACCTACGATGGCGTGCTTTACAACGTGGAGATGATCAAAGAGGTGTTGGGTTCGGAAATCGACACCCTGCATTTTGACGAAGCGTGGCTGCCCCACGCCAGCTTCCACACGCTGTACAAGGACATGCACGCCATTGGCCGTGACCGCCCGCGCACGAAGGATTCGCTGGTGTTCGCCACCCAGTCCACCCACAAGTTGCTGGCGGGTCTGTCTCAGGCCTCGCAAATTTTGGTGCAGGAAAGCGAGAACCGCAAACTGGACCGCCATGTGTTCAACGAGGCTTACCTCATGCACACATCGACCAGCCCGCAGTACGCCATTATTGCCAGTTGCGACGTGGCTGCCGCCATGATGGAACCCCCCGGTGGCACCGCTCTGGTGGAGGAAAGCATTGTTGAAGCGCTGGACTTCCGCCGTGCCATGCGCAAGGTGGATGAAGAGTTTGGCAGCGACTGGTGGTTCAAGGTGTGGGGCCCCGACAACCTGAGCGAAGACGGCGTAGGCAGCCAGGAAGACTGGATGATCCACGCCAGCGACAATTGGCACGGCTTTGGCAAACTGGCTGACCGGTTCAACATGCTCGACCCGATCAAGGCCACGATCGTGAACCCGGGTCTGGATGTGAATGGGCAGTTTGACGACACGGGCATTCCAGCGTCTATCGTGACCAAATACCTGGCCGAACACGGTGTGATCGTTGAAAAAACCGGCCTTTATTCATTCTTCATCATGTTCACCATCGGCATCACCAAGGGCCGCTGGAACACATTGGTGACCGCCTTGCAGCAGTTCAAGGATGATTACGACAAGAACCAGCCCCTTTGGCGTGTGATTCCTGAGTTCTGCCAAGCCTACCCGCGTTACGAGCGCGTGGGCCTGAGGGATTTGTGCCACACCATTCACGACATGTACCGCCGCAAGGATGTGGCCCGCTTGACCACGGAGATGTACCTGTCGGACATGCAACCGGCCATGGTGCCTGCCGAGGCCTACGCCAAAGTGGCCCACCGTGAAATTGAACGTGTGCCCATCGATGAACTGGAAGGCCGTATCACTTCAGCGTTGTTGACACCCTACCCACCCGGCATTCCGTTGCTGATTCCAGGTGAGAAGTTCAATGCGACGATTGTGGACTACCTGCGATTTGCGCGTGAATTCAACGCCCAGTTCCCCGGCTTTGAAACAGACATTCACGGCTTGGTGGAAATTGAAGACGACAAGGGTGTGGTGCAGTACTTCGTGGATTGTGTGAAGGAATAAGCAGTCCACCGCTTGTCCGCAGGCCATTAAAAAAACGGGCTCATTAAATGAGCCCGTTTTTTTATGCGTTCAAGGCTTTGTCAATGGCCTGTTGCAAGTCGGCCAGTAAGTCCTGTTCGTCTTCCTGGCCAATCGCAAACCGCAGCAGTGGCCCGCACTGCCGGCTGGGCTCGTCGGGGTACAGGGTGCGGTCAAGCCGCTCCCGCCGAGCCCGCGGCAGGTTCACCACCAGCGCCAGGCTTTCCGGCCCGCCCCAAGAATAGGCGATCCTGAACAGGTTCAGGCCATCCACAATCGCGCAGGCTTGGGCGTCGGTGTAATGGGGTTTCAGCACCACTGTGAACACACTGGCGCAGGCCGTGAAATCGCGCTGATAAAACGCATGGCCGGGGCAGGAAGGCAGGGCAGGGTGCAGCACCCGCTCAATCGCGTCAAAACCCGCAAGGGCCTTGGCAATGTTCAATGCCTGACGGGATTGATGCGCATACCGCGCGGGCAGTGTAAGCAGGCTCCGCAGCACCAGGGAACAATCCGAAGGGGACACTGAAAAGCCCCACACCCGGTTGATGTGGTGCACCTGTTCGAAAAGCTCGCGCGATTTGCACAGCACAGCACCCATCAGCACATCAGCATGCCCGGCTTGATATTTGGTCAGCGCTTGAATGCTGTAGTCCAACCCCAGCTCGAAGGGTTTCAGGCCGATGCCCGCAGACCATGTGTTGTCGATCCCGGTCAGCACACCGTGCTTTTTGGCCACAGCAACGAGGGCCCGCAGGTCGGGTACTTCATAAGTCAACGAGCCAGGGCTTTCGGTCCACAGCAGGCGGGTGTTGGGCCTGATTTTCGACTCAAGGTCCGCCACATCCATCATGTTGTAGACGGTGTAGTCCACGCCCATACGCTCTTTCATTTGCAAGGCAATGTCGTGCACGGGGTTGTACACATTGTCGGGAATCAGCCAGTGGTCACCCTGCTTCAGGCAGCCATAGGCCACCAAAGTGATGGCTGCCAAACCCGAGCCACACACCATGGCATAGTCGGCACCTTCGATGTGCGCTAGCCGCTGGCAGAGGGTGTACCGGGTAGGGTTGCCGTGCAGGCCATAGGAATAATCCAGGCCCAAGGCATCTACAGGCGCCCGCTGGCTGGCCGTGTCCGGGAAAAACAAAGAAGAGCCCCGGTATTCCGGCGTACCCAGGCTGGCGTAGCCTGACGCATCCACGGTTTCGCCGTGAACAAGGTCTGTCGCCAGTGCCCGCCCGGTGGGGGTGTGCTTGAAGTGGCTCATGCGTCCTCAGAGTGTTTTCATCAAGACTTGTGAGTTGCGGGTGCGGTCGTACAAACGCTTGCGCTCGGCAGGCAGTTTGTCCACATCCACAGCGGAAAACCCGCGCTTGATGAAGAAGTGTGCGGTTTGCGTGGTCAGCACGAACAGCTTTTTGAACCCTTTGCGGCGGGCGTCGTGTTCCACCTTTTTCAGCAGGCGTTCGCCATCGCCCGAGCCTTGCCAAGACGGATGAACCACGAGACAGGCCAGCTCGGCCATGCCTTCTTCGTCATACGGGTACAGCGCCGCACAACCCCACAAAATACCGTCGTGCTCCAGCACAATAAAATGGTCGATATCGCGTTCGATGCGGTCACGGCCCCGGCGCACCAAGGTGCCGTTGGTCTCCAAGGGCTCGATCAGCGATTTGATGCTGCCGGCATCATCCAGCGTGGCGTGGCGGATACTCTCCAGGTTTTCTTCCGACACCATGGTGCCCACGCCATCGTGTGAGAACAGCTCAAGCAACACACCACCGTCCAGGTTCAGCGGCACGATGTGGGCCCGGTCCACGCCCCCTTGAATGGCCAGAATGCAGCATTCCAGATAGTCTTTCGTCTGTTCGTCCAGCCCGCCGTTGAGCAACAGGTCGCGGGCGCGGTCCAGCTCCAGTTCTTCCAGCAAAGTGCCGTCGCGGTCGAAAATGCCTTCAATCTGCGACACAAAAATCAGTTTGTCGGCTTTCAAGGCGCGCGCTGCGCTGGTGGCCACATCCTCCAGGCTCAGGTTGAAGGCTTCCCCTGTGGGCGAAAACCCCAAGGTGGACAGCAGCACAATCGCATTGCTGTTCAAGCTGAAGTGAATGGCATTGACTTCAATTTTTCGAACAAGGCCAGTGTGCAGAAGGTCCACACCATCCAGAATGCCCATGGGCCGCGCGGTGATGAAGTTGCCCGACACCACCCGCATGGCCGAGTGGGCCATGGGCGTGTTGGGCAAACCTTGTGAGAAGGCGGCCTCAATGTCCAGGCGCAGTTCGCCTGCAGCCTCTTTGGCGCATTCCAGGGCCACTTTGTCGGTGATGCGCCAGCCTTTGTGAAATTGAGGGGCCACTTTGCGCAAAGCCAACTGCTCTTCAACCTGAGGGCGCGAACCCACCACCAACACAATGCGCATGCCCATGGCGTGCAGCAGCGAGAGGTCTTGCGCCAGTGAATTCAGGTTACCCTGATGAGCCAGTTCACCATCGACGGCCACCACGAAAGTTCGGCCTCTGAACGCGTGGATGTAGGGGGCCACCATACGCAGCCAGGACACAAAGGTGTCGCTGCTCAAGGGTGGGCTGTCCTTCATCGGAATCGCTGGTTGGCCCTGCGCCGATTCCTGATCATGGGTGGGGCCGGTGTTGCCGGCATCAGACGCGCTGTTCATGGGGTTTGGTTCAACTCCTCAATTGGTGCTGCGGCCCAAGGCGGGCAAAGAGCTTTGATTATAATTTCAGGGCTTTTGCAGTCCAGCAATCAGCGGGGGTTTCACCCAAAAACCGCACAATTCAACCTATCAGGCCTTCATTCGTGGTGTCAAAAGAACAACAAGCGTCCCAGCCCAGGGCTTTGCCGGTGATTCGTTACCCGGAAGAGCTGCCTGTTTCACAGCGTCGGGACGAAATCAAGGCGCTGATCGCAGCCCACCAAGTGGTGATTGTGTGCGGGGAAACAGGGTCGGGCAAAACCACGCAGTTGCCCAAGATGTGTCTGGAAATGGGGCGGGGGCAAAACCGGCAGGCCATCGTCCACACCCAACCTCGGCGTTTGGCCGCTACGGCCACAGCCAAACGGGTGGCTGAGGAGTTGGGCAGCGAACTGGGCGATTGGGTGGGGTTCAAGATTCGCTTTCAGGACAAGGCCAGCGACCACACCGCCATCAAACTGGTGACGGACGGCATCTTGTTGGCTGAAAGCCAAACCGACCCGCTGTTCAAGCGCTATGACACCATCATCATCGACGAAGCGCATGAACGCAGCCTGAACATCGACTTTTTGCTGGGTTACCTGAAACAGGTGCTACTCAAACGGCCAGACCTCAAGCTCATTGTCACCTCAGCGACCATTGATGCCGAGCGTTTTGCACGCCACTTCGAGGATGTTCAGGGCAAGCCAGCCCCGGTCATTCAGGTGTCTGGCCGTTTGTACCCTGTGGAAATTCGCTACAAAGACCCGGCCGATTATCAAACCAACCGAAAAAATGCCAAAGCGCAGGTGGGTGGCAAGCCTGCACCGGCCAACGCGCAAAGCAACGGCGACGAGGTGGATGAAGACGCGTTCAACGCAGCCACGCTGGACGCGGTCGATGAACTTTGTCGGCAAGGCCCGGGTGACATTCTGATGTTCTTGCCGGGTGAGCGTGAAATTCGCGACATGGCGCAGGTGTTAAGCCGCCAATGCAGCCAAGACCTTGAAATTCTGCCCCTGTTTGCGCGGCTGACCGCGCAGGAACAGGATCGCATTTTCAGGTCCGGTGGCCGCAGGCGCATTGTGTTGTCCACCAACGTGGCTGAAACCTCACTCACTGTACCGGGGATCAGGTTTGTGATCGATGGCGGCCAGGCGCGGGTAAAGCGCTACAGCTACCGAAACAAAGTGGAAATGCTTCAGGTCGAGCGGGTTTCCAAGGCCTCAGCCAACCAGCGGGCGGGACGTTGTGGCCGGGTGGCCAACGGGGTGTGTATCCGCCTGTACAGCGAAGCCGATTTCATCGGGCGTGATGAGTTCACCGACCCGGAAATTCTTCGTTCCTCGCTGGCCTCGGTCATCCTGCGCATGAAGAGCCTGCATTTGGCCGATGTGGAGGAGTTCCCGTTTTTGCAGCGCCCTTTGGGCCGGGCAATTGCCGATGGCTACCAATTGCTCACCGAGCTGAATGCCCTGGATGAGCAAGGCCAATTGACCCCAGTAGGCAAAACCTTGGCACGCCTGCCGGTGGACCCACGCATTGCACGCATGCTGGTGGAGGCCAACCAACGCGGTGCCTTGGTGGAGGTGCTGGTGATTGCGGCCGCCTTGTCCATTCAGGACCCACGCGAGCGCCCCCACGATGCGCAGCAAGCCGCTGACCAAGCCCACTCGGCATTTCAGCACCCGGATTCTGATTTCATGTTCTTCATCAAGCTGTGGGAGTTTTATCAAAAACTTCGCACCGAAGACATCAGCAACAAGGCCATGCGCAACACCTTGGTTCAGCGCTTTCTGAACGCCAACCGCATGCGGGAATGGGGTGAAGTGCACCAGCAGTTGGTGTCGCTGGTCAAAGAGCAACATTTCCGGTTGAACCAGATTCCCGCTGAATTCGATGCCATTCACCAATCCCTGTTGTCGGGCCTGCTGGGCAATATTGGCTTGAAACACGAGACCGAGCCTGTCTTTCTCGGCGCCCGCAGCATCCGTTTCGCCATTCACCCCTCATCCAACCTGCACAAGAAGGGCGGCAAGTGGATTATGGCGGCAGAGTTGGTGGAAACCACGCGCCTGTACGCCCGCCATGTGGCCAAAATCCAATCCGACTGGATTGAACGCGTGGGCGCCCACCTGGTTCGCCGCAACCACAACAACCCGCACTGGGAAAAGTCCAGCGGGCAGGCCGTGGCCATGGAAACCGGCACCGTATACGGTTTGCCGATTTATTCGCAGCGGCGTGTCAGCCTGGCCCGGTTCAATCCGGAAGCAGCACGCAGCCTGATGATTCAAGAGGGCTTGGTGCCCGGGCAGGTGATGACTCGCTTGCCGTTCTACACCCACAACCGCAAACTGATTGAAGACATCGAACGGCTTGAACACAAGGCGCGCCGGCAGGACATTCTGGTGGACGACGCCTTGATTGCCCAGTTTTACGACGAGCGTTTGCCCAAGACGGTTGTGAACCTTCAAACCCTTGAAGACTGGGCCAAGCACGCACCTCCTGAAGCGCTGAAAGCGTTGCTGCTGAACCGCGATGACTTGTTGAACAAGCGGGCAGGGACGGTCACCACCGACTATTACCCCAAGCGCCTGGAATGCAATGGCTTGAGTTTTGAGCTGACTTACCATTTCGAGCCCGGCAGCCCGCGTGATGGCGTGACCGCCACTGTGCCGCTGTTGTGGTTGAACCAACTGAGCCCGATTCGCGTGGAGTGGTTGGTGCCCGGTATGCTGAAAGAGAAAGTGCACTTGTTGCTGAAGTCGTTGCCGCAGAAGCTGCGACGCCATTGTGTACCCCTGCCACAATACGCTGACAACTTTACGCAAGCCTTCATGGCGGCAGAGCACCATGACCAGCCGCTGATGGAAGTGCTTCGCGACCACATCATCGCCAATACGCCTGCGCGTCCGTTGTTGTCTGATTTCCGCTTGGAAACCCTGCCACCTCACCATTTCATGAACTTCAAATTGGTGGATGAACACGGCCGACAACTCGACATGCAACGCAGCCTTGCAGCCCTGAAGGCCGAGTGGGGCCGCAAAGCGCAAGACACCTTCAAGCAGGCCAGCGGCCAAGCTGCGCAAGCGCTGACGCAGGTGGCTACAGGGGCCGAACAGCCCTTGCAGGCAACTACCCCCTCAGCCAAGCAAGTGGCCGCTCAGCCAGCCCCCGCTTTGGACAGCGCACAGCGCATTGTGGATTGGAGCTTCGGGCAATTGCCGGATTTGCTTGAACTGAAAAAGGGCGGACAAACCTTTTTCGGGTATCCCGCCCTCAAAGACATGGGCGATTACTGCTGCATTGAGGTGTATGACGAAGAACATGTTGCACGCACGGTGCACCGTGAAGGTGTGCTTCGCCTGTTTTCGCTGGCCTTGAAAGATTCACTGAAGTACCTGAGCAAAAACCTGCTCGACTTTCAGAAAATCGCGATGATGTACATGCCCCTGGGCTCAGCCGATGAGCTTCAGGCGCAATGGCTGAAATTGGCGTTGTTGCGCAGCTGTGTGGGTTCGGGTTGGCCCAGCAACGAAGCGGAGTTTGCCGCGCGAGTACAGGAAGCCCGTGGGCGTTTGAACCTCATTTCCCAGGAAATAGGGCGCCTGCTGATGAACGTGTTTACCGAGTACAGCAAGTTGCACAAGAAGCTGCAGGCGGACAGCAAAAGCTTTCCCGACGCCTGCAAAGACATCACAGCCCAATTGCAGTGGTTAATGCCCAAAGACTTCCTCGTGAAACGGCCTTGGGAGCAGCTCAACCACTACCCCCGTTACCTCAAGGCAGCCTTGATACGGCTTGAACGGGTGCGCAACGGCGCTGACAAAGACCGCCTGTTGATGCGTGATGTGGTGGAACTTCAAAACCTGTGGGCCCGGGCCACCGCACAACTGAAAGGTTATGATGACGACAGCCTGAACCAGTTTGCGTGGCAGTTGCAGGAATTGCGGGTGTCGCTGTTTGCTCAGGAACTGAGGACGCCCATGCCAGTCTCAGTCAAACGACTGCAAAAGGCGTGGGAAACCATGTCCCGTCGCCAGTAAGGCGTGTACCTTTGATCTGGGAGTTTTGATGAACAATCCGGTTGCCAACCTTCTCAAGGCGCTTGTTGATTCCTTTCGGCCGCGGCTGTTTGTTCTCACCTTGGTTGCCGTTAGCCTTGCTGCCATCTTCTGGATCGGCTTGATCTGGTGGTCAATCGATCCCTTGTATGCCTTGGCGGTTGACCTGCTGACACGGCTTGGCCTGGACACGACGGTGTACGCAGGCACCGAGCCCACATTCATGACTTGGCTCAAGTTCATTCTGGTGCCTTTACTGGTGTTCGGCTTGTTGTGGCCCTTGGTGGCCACCTCAGCCGTGCTGCTGGCGGGGTTCTACGTCACCCCGGCTGTGGTCCGTTACTTGGCGGAGCGTGATTTCAAGCACCTGCAAGTCAAAGGCAACGCCGGCTTTGTGGCCAGCTTGTGGGTGGCACTGAAATCGGTGGTGGTGTTTGTGGCGGGATGGCTGGTCACCTTGCCCTTGTGGTTGATTCCGGGCATGGCGCTGATTCTGCCTGTGCTGTGGACGGCCTATTTGCTCATCAGCGTGATGCGTTTTGACGCCTTGGCCTACCATGCCACCACGGATGAGATTGCTCGCCTCAAGAGGCAGGACAGTTCCTCGGTCTGGTTGATTGGCGCCGTGTGCGCGTTTCTCAGCTTCGTGCCGCCCATCCTGCTGATCATGCCCGTGATGTCGGCGGTGGCTTTCACCCGTCACTACCTGACTGCTTTGTCCCAAATGCGCACACCGGTTGCCAATGCTTCTGCGGGTATGGTGATTGATCAGCCTGATTTTCCCGATCGAATGATGTAAGGCCGACCTGACTTGGATGGATGTAGTGTGATGAACGATGTGAACCCGGAATACCTGACAGTGCCCCCCATCGGCCTCGTGGTGGTAGGTGACGAAATACTCTCTGGCCTTCGGCAGGACAAACACATCCCGGCCGTCATCGAACGCCTCAAGGCCCGTGGGCTAGATTTGTCTTGGGTCACCATCGCTGGCGATGACCGTGAGTTTTTGGTGGATGTGTACCGTCGAAGTTTCAGCTCCAACCACATTGTGTTCAGTTGTGGTGGCATTGGCGGAACCCCCGATGACCACACCCGACAGGCTGCTGCAAAGGCCTTGGGCCGACCCATTGTTCGGCATCCAGAGGCGGTTAGTTTGATTGCCCAACGGTGCGAGGAAAGCGGCCAACCACTGGATGAGTTTCGCTTGCGCATGGCTGATTTCCCGGCCGATGCCAGCCTTATTCCCAACCCGTACAACCGGATTGCGGGCTTTAGTGTGAATACCCACCATTTCGTGCCGGGTTTTCCGGTGATGGCTTGGCCCATGATTGAATGGGTGTTGGACACCCTGTATCCGCACTTGCACCATCAGAATGTGGAAACCAAACGCGCCTTGCGTTTGTTCAAGCAGCCAGAGGCCCGAATTACTCCAGTGATGGAGTCTTTGGAGGCTGAATACCCGGGGGTTCGCTTGTACAGCCTGCCCAGTGTGGGCGACGACAAGTTGGCCCGACACATTGAACTCGGCGTCAAGGCCCGAGGCGCGAAAGGCGCTCAACTGGTTGAGCAATGCTTTGCAGCACTGTTGCAGCAGTTGAATGCCATTCCGGCGGAATACGAATTGCTGGCCCCATAAAAACACCCGCCAAGCCTGTGGGCAGGGCGGGTGCTTACTCACCTTGCTGCGCGGGGTGAAGCGCGCAGCCGGTGTGGGGCAGAGCTTGGCTTACGCTGCTTTGCGACCTTTGCCGCTGGCAGCAGTAGCTGCCTTCAGTGTGGCTTTGGAAGCGGCTTCCACGTTGGCTTCAGCCATTTCAACGGCTTGCTTGGTGGCTTTGCTAACGCTGTCGTAAGCTGTGTTGGCGGCTGTGATGGCCGACTTCACCAAGGCCAGAGCACCTTCCGAACCAGCAGGCGCGTTTTTGGACGCTGTTTCAAACAGCTCAACAAATTTTTTGTTGCTGTCGGACACTTGCTCTTCAATCAAAGCGGCAGCTTCAGACACGATGCCAGAGGCCAGGCCGTACACGTTTTTACCGTAAGCCACAGCCTTTTCGGACAGAGGCTGAGCTACAGAAGAAGACACGGCCACGAAGTCCTGAACATCTTTCGCGCCAGACAGCGCTTTCAGTGCTTCAATACCGTCTTCCAGCGCAGTTTTGGCCGCGTTAAGATTCAGTTCAACAGCCTTTTCAACATGGCTGAACGATTTCTGGCTCAGGCCCAGCAGTTTTTCCAGGTTGGCTTTTTGTACTTCAATCAGTTGTTCGGGTGTGAGTACCATGCTTTGCTCCGTAGGGAAAATGGCCAAGGGGGCCGTTACGTTCATTCGTTGGGGTGATGGGGATCACTCTGCTATTTTTCGCGCCGTTTGATGCGGTGCACAATTGAAGTCTACCAAATAAATTTAGCTTGTCAAACATTTTGTTGCGTTGCAATACGCATATTGGCTTCTGTGGCATAAATTCAATGATTGAAGCGTTTTACACCGATCACTTTGTGTTGCCTTTGCCCCACGGACATCGCTTCCCGATGCAAAAGTACCGCATGCTGCGGGACAGTCTCGTTGAAAATCTGAGCGATATCATGATGATGGAGGCGCCCGCCGCCACATTCGGGCAGTTGGCCCTGGCCCATTGCCCGCGTTACATCGACCGCGTGATGGAAGGCACTCTTTCCCCGCAGGAACAAAAATCAATCGGTTTTCCATGGTCCCCAGCCATGGCTGAGCGGGCAAAGCGCTCGGTGGGGGCCACCATTGCTGCGGTGCGCAGTGCTGTGCAATACGGGGCTGCGGTCAACCTTGCGGGCGGAACCCACCATTCCAAGCGGGCCAGCGGAGCCGGTTTTTGCGTGTTTAACGACGCCATTGTGGCTTCACGAGTGATACAAACCGATGTGTTGGCCCAAGCCCGTGAGTTGTCCTGCCGATTGCGTCAACCCAAGGTGTTGATGGTTGATCTGGATGTGCACCAAGGCGATGGTTCTGCGGAGTTGGCTGCAGGCGACGACAGTTTGTTTACCCTTTCCCTGCACGGTGCATCCAACTATCCGTTTGAGAAAGCCCAAAGCGATCTGGATGTGCCATTGCCAGAGGGCACTGGTGATCAAGCCTATCTGGACGCGCTGAATGCAGCCCTGGCCGAGGTTGAACAGCGTTTTGCTCCGGACTTGATCATCTACCTGGCTGGGCTGGATGCTCACGAGGAGGACCGCTTGGGCAAGCTGGCACTGACTGATGCGGGCATTGCCGCCAGGGACGCCTGTGTATTTGACTGGGCTGCACACTGGCGAGTGCCCGTGGTGATGACCATGGCAGGGGGCTATTTCAAGAATTTGGACCGTTTAGTGGCCTTACAAACCGAATGCATCCAAAGGCTGGTCCACTACAGTAGAATCTCGAGGCCTGAATTGTCAAAACAATTCAAGCAACGACTGATGAGTTGAATACAAATTCTTGAGAATTAAAGGCAAATGCTCAATTCGGGTGTTGTGTATTCGGCCAGAATCAGTACACTGTTTCGCATAATTACACACATTGGACACAAAGACGCCCATGATTTCCCTGCCGAAACATCTGGCTTTGGCCTTGTCGGTGACTTTCCTGGCTTTTTCGCCTGTCGCCCAAGCGGCCACATTGGGTCAGAAAGCAGGTCTGGACCGCGCCCATGACCCCCTTTCACTGAACAGCTCGGTGGCGCTTGTTGCCGATGCCGATTCCCACGAAGTCTTGTATGCCAAGAACCCCCATGCGGTTCTGCCGATTGCCTCCATCACCAAACTGATGACCGTGGTGGTGACTCTGGAGGCCAATCTGGATCTGGATGAGCGCATCCGGATCACCTCTGAAGACATCGACACGTACAAGAATACGCATTCGCGCCTTCGTCCCGGTCAGGAGTTCTCCCGCCGGGAATTGATCCACCTGGCCCTGATGGCGTCTGAAAACCGGGCAGCCTCAGCCCTGGGGCGCAGCTACCCTGGTGGCATGGAGGCGTGTGTCGCCCAGATGAACAAGCGGTCCCGCCAGTTGGGCATGACCAGCACCAACTTCGAGGAGTCCACAGGCCTGTCGGTGAATAACCGATCCAGCGCGAACGACTTGGCCCGCATGGTGATGCACGCCCAACGTTTCAACCTGATCCGCCAGTTTTCAACGGATCCGGAAGCGCAAGTGCAGTCGGCCAGTGGCACCGTGTTCAACTTCCGCAACACCAACCGTTTGGTGCGTGCTGGCGATTGGGACATCGCGTTGCAGAAAACCGGATTCATCAACGAGGCCGGCCGTTGCCTGGTGATGCAAGCCAAGGTGGGTGAGCGTAACTTGGTGATTGTGCTGCTTGACGCTTTGGGCTCAGCGGCCCGCTTCAAGGACGCCGAGCGCATTCGCCGGTTTGTCAGCCCAGTGTCTGATCAGCGAATCCGTTGAACGGGCAGGGCGCTCAGCCGCCCTTGCCAGCCCAGCGATGCACTGATGCGTTGGGCCGTCATCAAGAGTTCAGACAGCCAGTCTTCCTGAATGCGGTCGGCTGGTGCTGAAATCGACAGCCCGGCAATCAGTTTGGATGAATCGTCGTAAATGCCTGCGGCAATGCAGCGCACGCCCATCTCCAGTTCTTCATTGTCCCGCGCAAAGCCGTCGAGTCGAACCACGTTCAACTCTTTCTCCAGCGTCTCCAGCGTGGTCAGGCTGTTCAGGGTGGTTCCCCTCAAGCCGGTGCGGTCTGCATAGGCTTTCAGGTTTTCCAGCGTGTCTGTGGCCAAAAACAGCTTGCCAGTGGACGTAAGGTGCAGCGGCGCGCGGCCACCAATGGCGCGCACCACCTGCATCCCCGATCGTTCACTGTAGGCCCGGTCGATGTACACAATTTCATCACTTTGGCGCACCGACAGGTTCACTGTCTGCCCGGTCAGGCGGTGCAGCTTGCGCATCAGGTCGATGGCCGCCTCACGCACGTTCAGCCTGGCCTTCACCAAGTTACCCAGTTCCAGCAGACGCATGCCCAAACGGTAAAGGCCTGGGTCCGTCCGGTCCACCAACCTGCAGGCCACCAAGTCGTTCAGTATGCGGTGGGCTGTTGACGGGTGCAGCTTGGTCTCGCGCGCCAAATCTTTCAGAGCCACCGGGTCTTGATGGATGGCCAAGGCGTCGAGCAGTTGCATCATGCGCTCGATCACCTGAATGCTGGTACGGCCAACAGAATCTTCATTCATGGGGTGCAACTTCTTTTCATGTTGTGGAAGACGTGAGGCCATTGTAGCGCAGCATTCACCCCTTATGGTTATCACCACTGGTCTCTGCTGGGCGCGCTCACTAGACTTTAAGGCCCAACCACCTTCGGAAACCTCAGTGAGAGTCGGTTTATTTGTGACTTGCTTGGTCGATGCGATGCGCCCCTCCATCGGCCTGGCCACCCTGGAATTGCTGGAGTCTGCCGGATGCGAAGTCTGCGTGCCGTCCGCCCAAACCTGTTGTGGCCAGCCGGCGTGGAACTCCGGGGAAAGGTCGATCACTCGTGGATTGGCCGAAAAATGGGTCACTGAATTCGAACAGTTTGATGCCGTGGTGGCGCCTTCGGGGTCGTGTATGGGCATGGTCAAAGCCCACTACCTGCAAGTGTTTGAGGATGACGCCCAATGGCGGCTGCGGGCTGAACGTCTGGCGGCCAAGTCCTACGAGCTCAGCGACTTTCTGGTGAATGTGTTGCACCTGACCGAGCCTGTTGCCTTGGCCAAACTGAACCCACGCAATGACCTGGCAACCATCACTTACCACGACAGTTGCAGTGGGCTTCGTGAGCTGGGCGTGTATGAACAGCCTCGCGCACTGATTCAGGCCTGCGCATCGGCCGAGTTGCGGGAAATGCGCGACAGTAAACAATGCTGCGGCTTTGGTGGCACTTTTGCCGTGAAGTATGGCGAGGTGTCCTCAGCCATTTGCGATGACAAATGCCAGCAGGTCTGTGACACCGGTGCCCAAGCCGTGGTGCTGGGCGACTTGGGTTGTATGCTCAATATCCAGGGGCGTTTGTCGCGCCGTGGCGAGGCCGTGGAGGTGTTGCACCTGGCCGAGTGGCTCACGGGCCGCAAACCTGCCGAGCTTGAACCTGGTAACGAGAATCACCGCTGAAGAGCGCCCCATGCAGATACAGAGCATTCACTTCCACGCCCGAACCAAAGACAAACTGGCCGACGCCAATTTGCAGCGTAGCCTATCCCGATTGTCCGACAAGTTTGTGGGGGCCCGGGCCAAAGTCATCCGCGAGCTTGATGATTTTGAGGCCACTCGTTCGGCAGCCGTCGACATCCGTCGACAGGTGATTGAACACCTGGATGTCTGGTTGGAAATGTTTGAGGAAAAAGCCGCTGCTGTGGGCACCACCGTGCTGTATGCGCGTGATGCTCAAGAGGCCAATGATTGGGTCGTGCGTATTGCCAAGCGCCACAGCGTGAACACTGTGGTGAAATCCAAATCCATGGTGACTGAGGAAATCGGTTTGAACCGAGCGTTGGAAAAGCAGGGCATTCGAGTGCGAGAGACCGACCTTGGTGAATACATTCTGCAGATCAATGACAACGAACCACCCAGCCACATCATTGCCCCGGTGGTGCACAAAAACAAGGAAGAGATTTCCGACTTGTTTGCGCGTGTGCATGGCACTGAACCCAAAACCGACATTCAGGAGTTAACCCACGAAGCCCGAGAGCGCCTGCGCCCGGAATTTCTGCAGGCGGACATGGGCGTCAGCGGTGGTAATTTCATCATTGCTGACACAGGCTCGGTCGCCCTGGTCACCAATGAGGGCAATGAAGGCATGTGCACCGTTAACCCGCGTGTGCATGTGGCCATTACCGGCATTGAGAAAGTGGTGCCGACGCTGGACGATTTCGCCACGCTGCTGCGGCTGTTACCGCGTTCGGCAACAGGCCAATCCATTTCCAATTACGTGTCCTTGCTGACAGGGCCCAAGCGGGAGGGTGACCTTGATGGCCCGGAGCACATGTACATCGTCTTGGTGGATGCAGGCCGAACCGGTTTGATGGGGGGCGATTTTGAGGAGATGCTACGCTGCATACGTTGCGGCGCCTGTATGAACCACTGCCCTGTGTACCAAAAAATTGGCGGTCAGGCCTACGGTTGGGTGTACCCGGGCCCCATGGGTTCTGTATTGACCCCCAGCTACGCAGGCCTTGAACAAGCCCCGGATTTGCCACACGCCGCCACCTTGTGCGGGCAATGCCAAGTGGTGTGCCCGGTAAAAATTCCTCTGCCCGATTTGTTGCGCAAGCTTAGGGAGCAGCAAGTGGACCGAGGGATGCGCCCATTCAAGGAACGGGCAGGCCTTTGGATGTGGGGCCAACTCGCGCGCCGCCCGTGGCTGTATCGGTCCGCTGTTCGTGTGGGTGTTCGCTTGATGGCTTGGCTGGGCCGCAGGCAGGGCGGCCGTATCAGCCAACTGCCCTTGGCTTCAGGGTGGACTGAGGGGCGCGACTTTCCAGCGCCCACCGGCGAATCATTTCAGGCGATTTATCGCGCCCGGCAATTGAAGGCCACCGTGGCCGCGCATTCAGACACCAATTCAGGGCCACGGTAAATCAGCCCGCTGTAAATTTGTACCAGCTTGGCCCCAGCCCTGATTTTTTCCACCGCATGCTCACCGCTGGTGATGCCACCCACGCCAATGATGGGAATGGCATCGCCCAGTTGGCTGTGTAGCCTGCGAATCACTGCAGTGGATTTCTCCAACACCGGTGAACCGCTCAAGCCCCCTTGTTCCTGACCGCAAGGCAAGTGAGCCACGCTGGTTTTGTCGATGGTGGTGTTGGTGGCAATCACGCCGTCAAACCGGTAGTGCAACAGCCGTTGGGCAATGGCATCGACTTGTTCATCATCCAGGTCGGGTGCAATTTTCAAGGCCATGGGCTTGTACTGCCCATGTTCCTCGGCCAACTGAAGCTGACGCTGTTTGAGTTGGTCAAGCAATTGGTCCAGGCTGTCACCGCCTTGCAGGTCGCGCAGGTTTTTGGTGTTGGGCGAGGAAATATTGACCGTGATGTAGTTGGCATACGGGTAGCTGGCTTCAAGGGCCAGCAGGTAGTCCCGTGTGGCTTCTTCCACCGGAGTCACCGCGTTCTTGCCGATGTTGATGCCCAGCAAACCGGAATAACGGCTTTGTTTCACATTGCTGATCAGGTTATCAACCCCATGGTTGTTGAAACCCATGCGGTTGATGATGCCCTGTACTTGCGGAAGGCGGAACATGCGGGGCTGGGGGTTACCCGGCTGTGGTTTGGGCGTGACCGTGCCCACCTCCAGAAAACCGAAGCCCATCAAGCCCAGTTCGTCGAGGTAGGCCGCGTCTTTGTCCAGTCCGGCAGCCAGCCCCACACGGTTGGGAAACTCAAGGCCCATGACCTTCACCGGGTCGGACACGGCTGCGGGCATCAGATGCTTCAGCAGCCCCATGCGGTTGGCTGTTTTCAGCAGGCTAAATGTGGTGTGGTGAGCCTTTTCCGGCTCCATCGAAAACAGGGCCGGGCGAACAAGGGCGTAGGGCAACATGGCTTAGGGGTGTTGTGATAAGTCAGGCCGAATTGTATCGAAGGACTGCCAGCGTTGCTCGAGCAGTACTTCAGCGGCTGAAAATTTTGCTTTGTAGTTCATTTTGGCGCTGTCTTTGATCCAGTACCCCAGGTACACATGGCTCAAATTCAAATCCCGGCATTGTTCGATTTGCCAAAGAATGCCGTACACGCCCAAACCCTCATGGCAATCAGGGTCAAAGAACGTGTACACCGAGGACAGGCCATCAGTAAGGATGTCGATGATGGACACCATCTTCAGCACACCGTCCTGGTCTCTGAATTCCACCAAGCGCGAATTGACCCGCGTCTGCAACAGGAACTGGGAATACTGCTCCCGGCTGTCTTCGTCCATCCCGCCGCCTTGATGCCGCGCTGACTGGTACTTCAGGTACAAGGCGTAATGCTCGGCGTTAAAGTGCAGGCGTTGCACGCTGGGGCGCAGGTGTTTGCAGGCCTTCCAGGCGCGTTTCTGGCTGCGGTTGGGGGCGAAATCGGCAATCCGGATGCGCAAGGGCACGCAGGCTGAACAGCCGTCGCATTGGGGTTTGTAAGTGAACAGGCCGCTGCGTCGAAAACCGACGCGGACCAATTCACTGTAGACGTCGGCATTGATGAGGTGGCTGGGGGTGGCCACTTGTGACCGGGCCAACCTGTGGTCCAGGTAACTGCAAGGGTATGGTGCAGTTGAATAAAACTGCAGCGTGGAAAAAGGCAGTTCCTTAGGTCGTGTCATGGGTCCAGCTCAAGGTGCACGGTGACCAGTCAGGGGCCGCCTGTCCGATGGCCACATTCATGGCCTCCTCAAACAGTGGACGGGGTAGGGTGCGGGCACCCAACGACATCAAATGCCCCGTTGCCTGCTGGCAATCAATTATGTGCACATTCTGGCGTTTTAGCCAAGCCACAAACACGGCAAAGGCCGCCTTCGAGGCGTCCGTTTCCAGGGCAAACATACTTTCGCCATACACCATCCCGCCCACGCTCACGCAGTAGAGGCCGCCCACCATCTCGTCGCCGCGCCAATGTTCAATGCTGTGGGCCATGCCGCGTTGGTGCAGGCCACAGTAGGCTTGAATCACCTCATCGGTAATCCATGTGCCGTTCTGGCCAGGCCTGGCCCGGTTGGCACACTGGGCAATGGTCTGGGCAAAATCGCTGTTCAAGCGGATGCATCGCGTGGGGTCGGCAGCAAAACGGCGAATGGCTTGTTTCAGGGAACGCTTGAGCTTGAATTCCTCAAGAAACAGCACTGCCCTGGGGTGGGTGCTCCACCACAATACCGGTTCGCCAGGTGAGTACCAGGGAAAAATACCACGCGGGTAACTGGCAGCAAGCCAGTGGGTGTCCAGCCAATCGCTGGCGCAAAGCAGCCCCGGTGGGTCGAGCAGGGCCTGGCTTGTGGGCGGAAACTGCTCAGGCCGGTCTATCCAGGGCAGGCGCAGGGGGTTGCTCATGCGGTTGGCTGGTTACTGGGGCTTGAACGACTCCGCGGGCCAACTCACCGGCTCAAACACATCGCCGGTGTGCAGGCTGTATTGGCCCTGGCTTCTGTCTTTGAAAAACAGTTTCAGCGTGGTTTCCACCGTTTTGAAGGCCAAGTCTTGCCAGGGAATGTCTGCTTCGTCGAACAACTGCACATCCAGGCTTTCTTCCCCGGCGCTGTAGTCAGGTGTGGGCAGGTGGGCTCGGAAGAACAGGTGTACTTGGTCCGCCCGTTTCACGTCCAGCATGGTGAACAAGGGGCCAAGTTCAGCCTTTGCACCGGCTTCTTCCCAGGTTTCCCGCAGTGCGCCTTCGTGGGTGGTCTCGGCCAATTCCATAAACCCGGCGGGCAAGGTCCAATAGCCATAACGGGGTTCGATGGCCCGTTTGCAAAGCAACACTTGCCCTTGGTACACAGGAATGGTGCCCACGACAATTTTCGGGTTCACATAGTGAATGGTGCCGCACTGCGGGCAACAGCTCCTTGGCCGGTTATCCCCTTCGGGAATGCGAATGTCCAAGGTGTGACCACAGTTGCTGCAATATTTCATCGTGAGTGGAAAAAATTGAAAAAAGCCCTTGCAGTGTACCCGACAAATGGGTATATTTCCGCCTGCTCCAATTGCTGAGTCAAAATCAGCAAAACCAAAGAGTGAAGCGGTTTTCGGGTCAACAAATTATGAAAATAACTGTTGACACAAACAAAAAAACGATTCATAATTTTGGTCTTCGCTAGGGGGTATAGCTCAGCTGGGAGAGCGCTTGCATGGCATGCAAGAGGTCAGCGGTTCGATCCCGCTTACCTCCACCAAGCGACACAAAGTTTTAGGTCCCCATCGTCTAGAGGCCTAGGACACCGCCCTTTCACGGCGGTAACAGGGGTTCGAATCCCCTTGGGGATGCCAATACGGCATAAACGCTTCCGAGTCACCGACCGGAAGCGTTTTTTATTTCTGCCTAGTCATTTCTCTTGTTCCTTGATCGCTCTTCACCGCGTGTCCAAGCGCAGGGCCTATTCATCGGCCATGTTAAGCGCCCATGAAAAAAGGCAGCCGAAGCTGCCTTGTCAGGGTACTACTCGCAGTTGTTGTTAGAACCTTTCTGTGATGCCAATACCGAAGTAGTTGACATCCAGTTGTGTCACGCCTTTGAAGTTGCCGCCGCGCACTTCCGCGGGTGTAATGCCTGTGTTGTTGCCTACAGGTGCAGGGTCGGTGTCCAGGCGCTGATAGGCAAAGTGCAGCGAGGTGTCCCGGCTCAAATCCAGTTGGGCGCCGATGCTGTAGTACTTGCGGTCGCTGTCGGGCAGGATGGTGATGCGGGTTGCGTCATCGATCACGCTGTTTTCAACTGCAAAACCGGTTTTCAGCGTCAGGCGGTTGTACAGCTTGTAGTTCAAGCCCACACGGTAGGATTGAGCGGCCTTGAAATTTTGCGGAATGTCTTCCAACACTCGCCCATTGCTTTCACGTACGTAGCGCAGTTGCGTTACTGCGAAGTTTTGGCGGGTGTAGGTAGCCATCAGGTCAAGCTTGGGAGTGGCGTGGTGGAACACGGTGAGTCGCAGTTCGTCTGGCAATGTGATGTCCTGGCGAATACGCTGGAAAGGCGCCAAGTCGCCAGCAGAAGTACTCAAGTCCAAACCGGCGGCACCCGCGATAGGCCCCAGCAAGCCGGGGTTGTTCAGGTTGTTGCGGAACTGGGTTTGCGCAGCTGTTTCGTTGATTGTGAACGTACCAGTGTTGCCGCGGAACTTCGTCTTGGGGCGGTAGGAAATACCGATCCGGGTGGTTTCCGTGGGTTCCCACAGACCGCCTACCTGGGCGTTCAAGGCCCAACCGAACATGCGCAGTTTGGCATCACCTTCTTCAGTGGGCGTGCCCAAGGCAGCGTTCACCAAAGGCGCTGCGCCCGCGGGTAAGCCGTTTTGCGTCAGCAAGCTGGACACCGCTTCCTGATAGTTCAGTTTGAGTTTGACCGACTGAAAATAGCGCTCGTATGAACCGTTGACCCCCACTGAGAAGGTGGGGGTCAGTTTGTGACCAACGCCCAGGTTCAAACGAATGACTTTGAAGTCAATTTCACGGCCTTGGTTACGGCCCGGAAAATCGTCCTTGTAACGCAGCAGCAGGCCATGCGAGCCTGATGCGCTAAAGCCCATCACGGTTTTGTCGCTGATGGGCACGGCAAGGTACAGGTTGGGTGCGAGCACCTCGGCGTCTGCGCCGTCGCGGCGTGAAAAGGTTTGCCCCTGCTGGCCTTGCTGCACGCCCTGTGCGGCTGCGCCGTCATTGTTCTGGCTGGAGGTGTAATCGGTGCCGATGGAAATAAATGCAGCACCTTGAGTCAATTCAGCCCGTTTGAAGCGGGTCAGTGCGGCTGGGTTGGCGAAAATCACCGACGCATCGCCGGCTTCTGCGGCCTGGCCCGCTTGTGCGTTGCCCATTGCGCTAATGCTGGTCACATCGAAGGCCGTGCCCCCGGCGTGTACGCCCGAAGAGGCCGTGGCCAGTGCAATAGCAAGGCTGAGTGTTCGGGGCGAAAAAACGTGGGGCGCCAAGAAGCTGGCGCTTCGTGGTGAAGAAGCATGCATGTCGGTGTCTCCGTGTCTGTATTTATGTGCGTTTTACTACTGCCGTGATGCTGTTGTTCGGCGCAGGCAGGTGGACGCTTGATTTATTTGCAGAGTTTAACACCATTTCGGGTGATAAGTTACCTTCAGGTAATGAAGAATTTTCCCCTTGATCAGGCCCTACTCATCACGCAACCGGCCTCATTCAGCGAGCGCTTGACCGTGGCGCCCTATGCCTTCGTCAAAGGCCATCGCACCATCACGGGTTTCCCCAGAATTCAAGGTGTTCAGGCCAAATTCGAATTCTTCGGCCAAGGCATCCCGTTCACCAAAAGACCACTGGTTCAGCACGCTTTGCCGGTCGTTACGCAGGCAAGTTTGGGGCAGGCCACACAGTTGCCGGGCCAATTCTGTGGCACTTTGCAGGGCTGTATTCTTCGGCACAAGGCGGTTGGCAAGCCCCCATGAAAATGCTTCGGCGGCATCCACGGCGCGGCCCGTCAATATCATGTCCAAGGCGCGGCTTTGGCCGATCAGCCGGGGCAAACGCACAGTGCCACCATCAATCAGGGGCACACCGAACCGTCTGCAGAACACACCGAAGGTGGCAGTGTCGTCAGCCACGCGCAGGTCGCACCACAGTGCCAATTCAAGTCCGCCGGCCACGCAATAGCCATGCACCGCCGCAATCACTGGTTTACCCAGTTGCATGCGGCTGATCCCCATGGGCCCGTCCCCATGGCGGTCAATCCGGTTCATGCGGGTGTGGTCGCCACTGGCCACCGCTTTCAGGTCGGCACCCGCGCAGAAGTGGCCACCTTCGCCGGTGAGTATGGCCACTCTGGCCTGTGGGTCTTGGTCGAATTGTGAGAAGGCCAGGGCCAATTGCTCCGCGGTGCCCCGGTCCACGCAGTTGCGAACTTCCGGCCTGTTGATCGAGATGATCCAGATTTGGCCCTGATGTAGAATTTCTGTGTGTACTGTCTCTGTTTTGGTGTTGGCCATTGTGCGTCCATTGTCTTTGTCGTTGTTGACTGCTGCCACACCTAGAATACATCGACTGCAATCCAGCAGATTGCCCATACGGTTGATCAGTGCGGCTTCGGGTTTATTCCTCGAATGGGGCGGGTCGCACCGTTGTCGTCTGGATGAAAACTCACCTTTGGTGCTGGATCATGCTGGCGCGCGGGCCTTGTTGTTGGGTTTGTCAGCGTCTGATTGGGTACCTCCACCCAGCTTGAAGTTGCCAGTTCAATGGCGTGATCCGGCACTGGCCATGCCCTTGGAGCAGTGGTCGCTTCAGGACATGCAGCGTGGCTGGTTGGCTGCATTGCGGGCGCATTACGGGGGCACTGCGGTTAACTTAACCTTGAGGATAGTGGGGCGCCGCGCCACTTTGCTGGACTTGCTCAAGGTCAAGCACCATCAAGCCGTGCTTCTGGCGAGGCTTTACGAGGCCCCCAATTTGGCGCCGGTGTTGGCGGGCGACCCGGGCATGTGGGCTGGCCTTCACAATTGGAAGCTGGTGAAGGACCGCTTGTTGGCCTTGGGTTTGCAGTCTTCTTCATGGCGCTTCCTGTGCAGACAGGGCAAGGCGTATGTGGCGCGCATCAATTGGTGTGAGTTGGGGCAACTGGCCTGGGTGAATGTGCACGCCGCATTGAAGCGGCCCATTCCGGTTGGGTTTGTAGACCCTCAGACTGGCGCTTTATCGGGTTTTCATGGCCTTCAGACTTGGGTTCGCCGTCACCACGAGCAGCTTCACCAATTCGACAGGGCGCGTTTCGTACTTCGAGGGCTGCGCCTGGCTTTGGCCCATTGGGTTCAGGTGGCCGATCCAGCCTTGCGCCGAGAGATTCAGGTGGAGGAGTTTCCGATGATTGCGGACTGGCTGTTGGCTGAGTCGGCACAGGTCGGTCGCAACTGGACTTACGACACCCTGATGACCCGGCAGTCGGTTTGGCACCTGATGGAGCATGCGTGGCGGCATGCGGGCCAGGACTTGTATTGGCCTGAGGTGCTGGGGCGAGGGCAGTTGCCCGATGGCTCAGAGTTCAATGAGTTGAGTTCGCTCAATGCCCTGCTGACGGAAGCACGGCGCATGCACCACTGCGTGCCTTCCTACATCGACCGTTGCCTGGCGGGAGATGTGTGTCTGTTTCATGTGCAGCGGCGTGGGCCTGTGTTTGAGCGGGCCACCTTGGAGTTGCGGCGGGCGGGGGCAGGCCGCTGGGCCATCAGCCAATTGAAGGGGCCCTGCAATGCACCCGTGTCGGCGGGTATGTGGGCGCTGGCCGAGCAGGTCAACGGTTTGCTGGGCGTGCCCCGGCTTTGATTGCCCGTTTCACGCTGCCCTGGGAAGGGGTGTTTGCGGTTGCAAGGCTGAATGCTGGCTGGCCAAAGCGGTTTGAGCACTCACGAATGCCGCATGGGCCGATGGGCTTAATTGATTCAATTCAAATCGGTTTTGCCGAAACACAATCATGCCGGCGTAGTGCTCGGCCAGGGCTGCCGCTTCTGGGCACAAGGCCATGCTGTCACGCGGGGCCGGGTGCTGTTGGCGCCAATGGTTGATGGCGGCTTCCAGATCGGTAATGGTGTACTGCACTGCCGTTGCGGTGCGGGCTACGCTTTCTGTGGCTGTGGTGTTGTTCGATTCGGGTGTGCTGGTCATTCCGTTTACCCATCGTTTGAGTCGTCGGGTTACAGAGTGTAACAAAGCACTGTTCATAAATACAGTATTATTTGAATTCACGGCTTGAAAACCTGATTGAGAAACTCGGCAATCGCCACCACCTCTTCACCACACAGGGCGTGAGTCATGGGGTAGCTGTGCCACTCGATGTTGTATCCCCGCTCCCGCAACAATTGGGCTGCGCGTTGCCCACGCTCGATCACCACAATGTCGTCGTGGTCGCCATGGGCAATGAACAACGGGGTGCTTTGGTTGGCCGGGGTGCGTTCCGCGTCTAGGCTGGATTCACAGGTCAGGTAGGTGGACAGGCAGATCAGGCCGCCCAGCGGGGCTTTATGGCGCAAGCCGGTCTGGTAGGCGATGGCCCCACCTTGTGAAAACCCAGCCAATACAATGTGTTCTGACTTGATGCCCGTCGCCAGTTGTTGCTCAATCAAGGCCTCGATTCGCGCCTGACTTGCGCGCACGCCGTCTTCGTCTTCTTGCCGCTGCAGGTCCACATTGCGAATGTCGTACCACGCCCGCATCACATAACCGCCATTGATGCTGACGGGCATTTCCTGTGCATGCGGAAACACGAAGCGGGTTGGCGGCAGGCCCATCTGGTCCAGCTCTTTCACGATGGGTACGAAATCGTATCCGTCTGCACCCAAGCCATGCATCCAGATTACGCAGTGTTGCGGGTTCAAGCCTGTCTCGACAGTCACGGAATCAAAAGCAGCGGTCATGGCGGCAATCCTGAAGTAAACAGCGTTGAGAAAGACTCGGAGGCGTAGCCCCGATTATCGGGTTCGAATGGCTGATTTGGGTCGGAAGGCTTTGATGACTTCCTCCCGTGTTTCCAGGTAAGGGCCGCCGATCAGGTCGATGCAGTAGGGCACCGCCGCAAAAATGCCGGGCACAGCAGTACTTCCTTGGGCATCCCCACCGGCATGTTTGAGCCCTTCCAGCGTCTCCGCAATGGCCTTGGGCTGGCCAGGCAGGTTGATGATCAGCGTGTCGCCACGGATCACCGCCACCTGCCGGGACAAAATGGCTGTGGGCACAAACTGCAGGCTGATCTGGCGCATTTGTTCGCCAAAGCCGGGCATCACTCGGTCGGCCACCGCCAACGTTGCTTCGGGCGTGACGTCGCGCTTGGCCGGGCCTGTGCCGCCTGTGGTGCACACCAAGGCGCAACGGTGTTCGTCGGTCATCGTGATGAGGGCTTGTTCAATCAGCGCTTGCTCATCGGGAATCAGCACTTCGACAAATTCCAGTGGGTTCAACAGCGCCGCGCTCAACCAGGTTTTCAGGGCGGGAATACCTTTGTCCTCGTACACGCCGGTTGAGGCACGGTCGCTGACAGACAGCAGACCGATACGCACTGTGTCCAGCCGGTTGGAGGTCATTCGTTGTCCTCGTCTTCGCCGTCGTCGTCCCCCTCTGCGGGGGCTTCTCCACCTTGGCTGGCCACAATCAAGCCATAGATCACCTGGAACAACTGCCGGAAATTGCGAGGGGGTTTGTTCTGGGCACGTTCCTGCGCGGCTTGCCGAATGATGGTGTTCAACCCTGCTTGGGCCGCATCCGGGTAGGCCTTGATCAGTTCTGCCAACAGGTTGGGTTCGGCAATCAGCCTGTCACGCCATTGTTCGGCGGCATGCAGGTTCAGCACCTTGAGTTTTTGCTCCACCGATTCACCATTCACCCAGGCCCGCACATCGGCGTCTTCTTCCTGGCGCATCAGTTTGCCGATGAATTGCAGTTGGCGTTTTTTGGCGCCAAAACTGCGGCATTTGTGGTATTCGGCAATGGCTTCGAGCGTGCGTTCACCCAGCGGGGCCTTCTTCACTTTTTCGAAGGGCAACTCGCATAAGGTCTTGCCCAAGTCCTGAAGGGCCAGCATTTCTCGTTTCACCGCGGATTTACTGGGCGGTTCTTCGTCGAGAAAGTCGTCTTGCTTGTCATTTTGCGGTTTCATGGGCTGTATATTAGCCACTTTGGCAGCAAATTTCCTGACGAGACACCATGGCCTTTGGCTTTAAATCCGAGACTTTTCAAGAATTGACCGAATACGCGCTGAAGAAGGCCAAGGCCTTGGGCGCCACCGACTGTGCGGTGGACATCAGCGAGGGTGTGGGGCAATCAGTCAATGTTCGTTTGGGCAAAGTAGAAACCATCGAACACACGCGAGACAAAAGCCTGGGCGTGTCCGTATTTGTGGGCCAGCGGCGCGGCAATGCCTCGTCGTCCGATTTCTCCTTGACCGCCATCGATTCAACCATTCAGGCGGCACTGGACATTGCGCGTTACACCGCTGAAGACCCTTATGCCGGTTTGCCTGACGCAGACGTTCTGTCGCGCCGTCACCGTGACCTTGACCTGTTTCACCCCTGGAAACTGTCTACTGCCAAAGCGGTGGAGAAGGCCCTGGTCATGGAGCAGGCTGCACTGGATTTCAGCCCCAAGATACGCAACAGCGACGGGGCCAATGTCAGTCTTGAGACCGGGCATTTTTTTTCAGCCAACAGCCGGGGCTTTCGCGGCGGATATCCTTATTCCCGGCATTCCCTGTCGGTGTCACCGATTGCGCAGGCTGGGCGCCGCAAAGACAGCCCCATGCAGCGTGATTACTGGTATTCGTCGGAACGCAACGCCAAGAACCTTGCAAAACCCGCGACAGTGGGAAAAATTGCGGCCGAGCGTGCCGTAGCCCGCTTGGGTGCACGGCCCATCAGCACCCGCAAATGCCCGGTGATTTTTGAAGGCCGCGTAGCCACCAGTTTGATTTCCCACTTCGTGGGTGCGGTGTCAGGTTCGTCCCTGTACCGAAAAACCAGTTTTTTGCTGGACAGTTTGGGGCAGCAGGTGTGGGCACCCCACATCACCCTGAAGGAAGATCCGTTCATTGCCCAAGCCCACGGCAGTTCGCCGTTTGACGATGAAGGTCTGAAGATCAAGCCACGCACTGTCGTGCGGAAAGGGGTGGTGGAAGGCTATTTCCTGTCCACTTATTCGGGGCGCAAGCTGGGTATGCCGTCCACGGGCAATGCGGGTGGTGCACACAACCTGATTCTCTCCTCGTCACGGATGGTCGCAGGCGGTCTTCAAGGCCTGATTGAACAGATGGGCACAGGTTTGGTGGTGACTGAAATGATGGGGCAGGGCGTCAATGGCGTCACTGGTGATTACTCCCGCGGCGTATTCGGTTACTGGGTTGAAAACGGTGTGATCGTTCACCCGGTTGAGGAAATCACCATCGCTGGCAACGTCAAAGACATGTTCAAGGGCATTGTGGCCATGGCCGACGATGCGCAGTGGTGGGGCAGCAAGCACATGGGCAGCGTGTTGATCGATTCCATGACGCTGGCCGGAAACTAACAACAAGAACAGGTGGGGGCTGAATGAAGCGCAGGCAATTTCTCAGGAGCGCGGGCAGCGCAGGTGTGCTGACGGCGGGTGCAACCATTGGGCAGTCGGCCTTGGCGGCGGCCCCCGTGGTGAAGTGGCGTTTGGCCTCCAGTTTCCCCAAAAGTCTGGACACCATCTGGGGTGTTGCCCCCCTGCTGGCCAAGCGGGTGTTTGAACTGACGGAAGGCCGGTTTGAAATCAAGACTTTCGCTGCCGGTGAAATTGTGCCGGGTTTGCAGGTGGCTGACGCTGTTCAGAACAAAACAGTGGAGGTGGGCCACACCGCCAGTTATTACTATGTGGGCAAAGATTCCACCTTCGCATTCGAGACAGTGTTGCCGTTTGGCCTGAGCGCGCGGCAACAGAATGCCTGGCTTTATTCCGGCGGCGGGTTGGAATTGATTCGCGACTTTCTGAAGGGCTACAACATCATCAGTTTTCCGGGCGGTAACACTGGTACCCAAATGGGGGGCTGGTGGCGCAAGGAAGTGAACAGCCTTGCCGACCTGAAAGGCTTGAAGGTGCGCATGCCCGGTTTTGGCGGCAAGATTATGGCCGCTTTGGGGGCGGTGCCACAAACCATTGCCGCGGCGGACATTTACCCGTCGCTTGAAAAAGGCACCATTGACGCCGCCGAGTGGGTGGGCCCCTACGACGATGAAAAGCTGGGCTTTCACAAAGTGGCCAAATATTACTACTACCCCGGTTTCTGGGAGCCTGGCCCCAACCTCAGCTTCTACGTGAACCTGGACGCGTGGAATGCCCTGCCCAAGCTGTACCAGTCCGCCTTCGAGGTGGCTGCCGTTGAGGCCAATATGGCCATGACCACCGCCTATGACGCCAAAAACCCGGCGGCCATGGCCCGGCTGCTTAAAGCCGGTGCACAGCTTCGCCTGTTCCCCCGTGAGCTGCTGGATGCTGCTTACGTTGAGGCAGAGAAGCTCTACGCCCAGGAATCCAAGTCCAACCCCAAATTCCGGAAGATTTTTGAGTCTTGGAACCGCTTCCGGAACGACGAACAGAACTGGTTCCGCATCGCTGAAACCCCACTTGCGGGTTACATCCCCAGAACGAAGTGACAATTTGTTCACCTGATCCCATACAGGTTATAAAAAAAGGCTTGGGGTTAACGCAGGTTATTGGAACCAAGTGGTACCCCAAAGTCACCCAACGCAGTGTCGCCCCTCGCGGGGTTGTTGGCTAACCGTCTGCCTGTCGTAATGACATCAAGCCGTGCGTGTCTACCCAAGGGTTCGTGAGGCGGCTTTTTTCTGGCAATCGGACTTGTATGGGATCCCTTATGTCGACGTCGAATCAACTGCGTGTTTTTATCATTGATGACCACCCGATCATCGCCATGGCTTTGCGGGACATCATGAATGCCAGGTACTCAGACCTGGAAGTCAAGCTATTCAGCAGAATCGGGCCTGCTCTGGAGCACAGCCGGTTTGAACAACCTGATCTGGTGCTGCTCGATTTGGGCCTGCCAGACATGGCCCCCGAAAAAGTGCTGGAAACTGCACTGGAAACCTTTGACTACAGCCGTACCCTGGTGATTTCCGGGAACGAGGAAATTCTCGGTGACTTGGCCGACCAATACCCCGAGACCGAGTTTGTCTCCAAGGGCATTACCCAAGACCGCGTTCTCAGCGTGCTGGACAGCATGGTGTTGCGCCTGCGCCGTCACAACTGGACAGACCAGATCAGCCAGAAAAGCCAGAGCAACAACAGTTTCACGATCGGCCAACGTATGGCCAGAATCACCGAGCGGCAGGTGTCGGTGCTGTACCGCATTGCCAAGGGTGAGTCCAACCACGAAATCGCCCAGAACTTGGGCCTGTCACCTGAAACCGTAAAAACCCACGTTCGCAGTATTCTTGCCCGTTTGAATGCCCGCAATCGTCTGGAGGCGGCCATGCTCTATCGCGCCTGGCAGGAACAGAAGTCCGATGAGGTTTACTCCGACTGATCAAGGCGGCCCACCGTGCCCAAATTGATCAAATTCAGTGCCTGGGTCCAGCAGAACTACGACACGTGTCTGCTGTTCTCCCTGTGCATCTTTCCGCTTGGCTTGCTGACTCTGGATGCGTCTTGGTCAGCACGCCTTCTCATGGCCTATCTGGCGCTGGTCAGTGGGTTCATCCTGCACGCCAAGGTGATGCGCAAGCGGCCCAACCGAGTGCCCGCAACCGAGCGTCACTGGTTTTTTGTCTTCGTTTCTGCCTCTGCAGGTGTGGTGTTGTCGTGGGTTTGGCCCGACTTGGCGTGCCCCACGCTGTTCTGGATCATGCCGTTGACTCTCTGGGTATTGGGGCGTGAGCGGCATCACCGCTATCGTATTGTCCGTCGGCGTATTCAGCAGCGTCGGCTGCAGCAGTCCCGCTGGCGCGAGGCCAAGCGCGCGGTGCTCAGCGAATGGAAGGAGCGCTTGCGTTGGTTGGCTGGTGTTCAGCACGACATGCGGCAACCCCTGCATGCACTGGGTTTGTTGGTGGGGCACCCGGCCTTGGGCGACAAAGGCAGCCCAGGCTCCTCCCGTTTGGTCATTCAACAGATGGTCAGTTGCCAGCGTTGGCTGCACGATCTGGCCGAGAACATGCTTGAGGCCACTCGCCTTGAATTGGGTGAGCAGCGTGAACAGCGCATTGAAACGGTGATGACCACCGAGTTGTGCGAATCCATGGTGTCGTGGATGGAGCAACTGGCCGAAAGCAAGGGCCTTCGATTCATGCTGGACATTCAAGAGATTCAAATCCACACCGATGTGCGGCGCTTAAAGCGGGTTCTGGGCAACTTGGTGTTCAATGCGGTGGAGCATACGCTGGAAGGCGAGGTCAAGCTCACGTACAAACCCCACGGTGGGGTTCACCGTTTCACCGTGTCCGACACTGGGCCTGGCTTGGTGGATAGCTGGTTGATGCAGAAATCGGTAGGGCGCAGCAGCTTCGGCAGCGACTTGCCCAAATCAGGCATCGGCCTGTATGTGGTTAAAAAACTGTGCCAGGAAATGGAGTGGAACCTGTCAGTGTGCAGCACTCCGGGGCAAGGCACGTCATTTGTGCTGGAACTGGCTGACAGGCTGGATTCAACACGCGCCAACCGCAAGCCGAATACATCACACACCGAACCCTCAAAACGCGGCCCGAACGACAACCACGCTTCGCCGGTGACGCCTAAGGTTCGCTGAACCGGGGTGCCATGGGTTGTGGCACTGCACCCACTGGCGCATCAGGGTTGCCGTAGGGCGAGCCATAGTCACCCGCCGGGTTTTCCAGAATCAGTGGCGTGTCGGTTTTGCTGATTTTCTTGTCCTGCATCAACAGGCCGGGAAAGAAGTAAATCAACACCACTGCCAAAATCTGCAACACAATGAACGGCACCACACCCCTGTAGATGTCAGCCACCTTCAGGCTGGGGGGGGCCACCGATTTCAGATAGAACAGTGAAAAACCGAAAGGCGGTGTGAGGAAGGAGGTTTGCAGGTTCATGCCGATCATGACACCGAACCAGACCAAGTCAATGCCCAGCTTGTCCGCAATCGGCATCAGCAGTGGCACCACAATGAACACGATTTCAAAGAAATCGATGAAGCAACCCAATACAAAAATCAACAGTTGAACGGCCAGAATAAAGCCGAGTTCTCCACCGGGCAGATGGCTGGCGCCATGTTCAATCCAGATGTCGCCTTCAATGGCTCGGAATGTGAGCCCAAACACGGTGGAGCCAATCAGGATAAACATGACAAAGCAGGACAGTTTGGTGCTGTTGTCCAATGCATCCTTCAGCAGCGGCATGGACAGGCGCTTCTTCAGAGCCGTCAATACCAAGGCGCCAGTGGCCCCCAGCGCACCCGCCTCGGTGGAGGTGGCCACGCCGGTGAAAATGCCGCCCAACACCAAGCCAATCAACACCAAGGGCGGCAGCATGGATTTCAATGCCTGTACGACAACGCTAACCATGGATGCGCCCAAATCTCGCTTGGGCAAGGCGGGCAGGGCGTTTTTGTCCAGCACGGACACCACGGCGATGTACGCAACAAAGAAGCCCACCAGGATGGCGCTGGGCAGAAGGGCGCCGGTGTACATGTCGCCCACAGACACTTTGAGTTGGTCGGCCAACACAATCAGCACCAGCGAGGGCGGGATGATTTGGGCCAGTGTGCCCGAGGCCACAATGGTGCCCGAGGCAATTCTGGGGCTGTACCCGTTTTTGAGCATGATGGGCAGCGAGATCAGGCCCATGGAAATGACCGATGCAGCCACCACGCCGGTCGTGGCGGCCAGCAAGGCGCCTACCAGGATGACTGCATACGCCAGGCCGCCGCGAATTCGGCCGAACAGGCTGCCGACCGCTTCCAGCAACTCTTCGGCCATGCCGCTTTTCTCGAGCAGTACGCCCATGAAGGTGAAAAACGGAATGGCCAACAGCGTGTCGTTGGACATGATTCCAAAGAGGCGCTCGGGCAGGGCCTGCAACAAGGCCGGTTGCATCATGCCCAATTCAATGGCCACGTAGCCAAACAGCAGACCGTTGGCGGCCTGTGCAAAGGCGACTGGAAACCCTGACAGCATGAATACGATCAGGGTGATGAACATCAGCGGCGCGAGCAGGTCATTCAGTGCCATGCTGCGCCCCGCTGTGTTGCCTGATGACCTGTGTTGCCTTGATCAGCTCGGACAGGACCTGCAAGCTGAGGCAAGCAAAGCCTCCCACGATGAAGGCCTTGGCCGGCCAGCGAATCAGTCCGCCAGGGTCAGGGGACATTTCCCCCAAGACGAATGATTTCCACGCAAAGTCGCTGCCGTGCACGAGCATGAAGCCGATGAAGGGAAGGGTGAAGATGACATGGCCAACGATTTCGATCCAGGCCCGTGTTTTGGGTTGCCATCGGGCGGACAGCAGGTCGATGCGCACATGGGCATTTTGCTGCAAGGTGTAGGCTGCACCGAGCAAGAAAACAGCGCCGAAGAGGTACCACTGAATTTCAAGCAGACCGTTGGAACTGAGATTCCACACCTTTCGGCTGATGGCGTTCCATGCCGACACCAACACCGTGAGCAAAACCAGCCATGAGACCAAGCGGCCCAGCCTTTGGTTGAACCGGTCTATCCATTTGGAAAGGGTCAGCAGGGCGCTCATGGCTTGGTTGGCGAAGCGGCTGCTCAGGCAGCGCCCAAGCCCAGGCGTTGCCGGGTGGCAGCAATGGCTAGGCGAACCTGATTGGGGGCAGTGCCACCAATGTGGTTGCGTGCGGCCAGTGAGCCTTCCAGTGTCAGCACGCTGAGCAAGGCCTCGTTGACTAAGTCGTCGCTGTAGCCCAGTTCAGTCAGGTGCAGGGCCGTTTGCAACTGCTGAACGGTGAGGGCCTCAAGGCCTTTGCCGTGGTCGTCGCAGTAGCGCACGGCGCGGGCCACTGCCTCATGCGCATCGCGGAAAGGCATGCCCTTTTTCACCAAGGCGTCGGCCAGGTCAGTGGCGGTGGCATAGCCTTCCAGGGTGGCTTCACGCATGCGGGCTGGCTTGACTTTCATGCCGGCGACCATTTCCGCAAAAATGGTGAGGGTGTCGACCAAGGTGTCCACCGTGTCGAACAGCGGTTCTTTGTCTTCTTGGTTGTCTTTGTTGTACGCCAGCGGTTGGCCTTTCATCAGGGTGAGCAGGCCGGTGAGGTGGCCATACACGCGTCCGGTTTTGCCTCGGGCCAATTCGGGGACGTCCGGGTTTTTCTTCTGCGGCATGATGGACGAACCCGTGCAGAAGCGGTCAGGCAGGTCGATGAAGGCGTAGCGGGGGCTCATCCAGAGAATCAGCTCTTCGGACAGGCGGGAAATGTGCATCATCACCAAACTGGCGGCGGCACAGAATTCAATGGCGAAATCGCGGTCGGACACGGAATCCAGGCTGTTGCGGGTGGGTTCTGAGAAGCCCAGCAGTTCCGCTGTGCGGTTGCGGTTGATGGGAAAGGTGGTGCCTGCCAGGGCGGCTGCGCCCAAGGGCAAGCGGTTGATGCGCTTGCGGCAATCCTGCATGCGTTCAAGGTCGCGTTCAAACATTTCCGCGTAGGCCAACAGGTGGTGGCCCAGGGTCACTGGTTGAGCCACCTGCAGGTGGGTAAATCCGGGCATCACCAGGTCGGCATTGCGGTCGGCCACATCCACAAGGCTCTGAATCAGGCCTTTGATCAAGCCGCTGATGCGGTCCACCTCGTGGCGCAAGAACAGGCGAATGTCGGTGGCGACTTGGTCGTTGCGGGAGCGCCCGGTGTGCAGGCGCTTGCCTGCATCACCCACCAGTTCGGTCAGGCGGCGTTCGATGTTCAGGTGCACATCTTCGAGGTCCAGTTGCCATTGGAAATTACCATTGGCAATTTCCTGCTGAATTTGGGCCATGCCTTTTGAGATGGCTTCTTGGTCCGCACTGCTGATGACGCCCGCTTCGGCCAGCATGGTGGCGTGGGCCAGTGAACCTTGGATGTCGAATTCGGCGAGACGTTTGTCAAAAAACACGGACGCTGTGTAGCGCTTGACGAGTTCGGACATGGGTTCATTGAAACGGGCAGACCAGGCTTCCTGTTTCTTGGACCATTGGTTGGACATGGGGCATCCTTGAGTTGGGCACGGGAACAAGACCAGATTATAAAGGCCCAGCGTGCTAGACTTCGGCCAGAGGCCCAATCTTGCTCGATTGTGGGCCCACTTCGCGCTGTTTTTTGCTCGACTTTGCGGGCCCTGAAGGCCTGATTCCTGATTCCATGAAAATAAGAATTGCATCCAGAGAAAGCCGTTTGGCCATGTGGCAGGCCGAACATGTGAAGGACCGCCTGTTGGGTTTGCCCGGGGTGACTGAGGTTGAAATCATTGGGATGACCACCCAGGGGGACCAGATTCTGGACCGATCCCTGTCCAAAATCGGTGGCAAGGGCCTGTTCATCAAGGAGTTGGAAGTGGCCTTGCTGGAAGGCCGTGCCGACTTGGCCGTGCATTCGGGCAAAGACATTCCCATGGAGCTGGATGCCGATTTTGAATTGGTTGGTTTCATGACCCGCGAAGACCCGCGAGACGCATTTGTTTCCAACCACTACAGCAGCCTGGCCCAGTTGCCCGCAGGGGCTGTGGTGGGTAGCTCGAGCTTGAGGCGTCAGGCCCAGATTCTGGCGCGTTACCCTCACTTGGTGGTTCAGCCGCTGCGCGGCAACTTGGACACCCGGCTTCGCAAACTGGACAATGGGGAATACGCAGCCATTGTGTTGGCGGCCGCTGGGTTGAAGCGCCTGGGCCTGACCCAGCGCATTCGCGCGGTGATTGAGGTGACTGACATGCTGCCTGCGGTGGCGCAGGGCGCTTTGGGTTTGGAAATCATGGCTGGTCGTGATGACCTGAAGGCCATTCTTCAGCCATTGATTGACCCCTCCACCACCTTGATTGCCAGCGCGGAAAGGGAAGTGTCCCGCGCTTTGGGTGGCAGTTGCCAAGTGCCCATCGGTGGCTACGCCCGAATTGATGACGAGGGCCAGATGTTGTTGAATGGCATGGTGGCGACCACGGATGGCCAAACCGTGTTGCAGGCCAGTGCGAGCCGACCTGCGTCTGACTGGAAGGCACTGGCGCACGAGGTGGTGAGCAGCCTGAAAGCGCAAGGGGCTTTGTCGCTGTTGAATCAACAGGCTTGAGGAAACGCCATGAAACAGACCTTGGTGGTGTGTAAACCCCGTCTGCCTGCTCAGTATGTGGCCCAAAGGGCTGCGTTGCTGGAGCAATTGCAGGGCTTGCGGTCCACTGTTGATGTTCTTGAATGTCCACTGTTTGATTTGGTGCCGCTGAACGAACCCTTGGCGCAATGCCGTGATTGGGTACTGTCGGGCCAGTCTGAACGTGTGCGTGTGGCGGTGTTTGTCAGCCCCTCGGTGCTGGAGATGGCGTTGTTGGCTTTGGGCCAGCCGTGGCCAACACAGGTGTATTGTGCGGTGATGGGCCATCAGAGTGCGCGCCTGGCTGAACGCTTGGGGGTTCCCTCCGCCAACGTGATTGCACCGGGTGGCCATGCGCCTGAAGACACCGAGGATTCAGCCGGTTTGGCCCGGTTGCTTCAACAGCGTTTCCAGTCTGGGCAATGCGATGTGCTGCTGTGCAAGGGGCCACGCGGGCGTTCCGAGTTTCCAGCCGCCCTGCGTGAAATGGGGCATGAAGTCACGGTGTTGGAGTGCTACGATCGGCAGGCTGTTGAGCAAGATTCAAGTACCCTGACCGGCCTGGTTCGCTTGGGTGAGCGGGCGGTGCTGTGGTTGACCAGCAGTGAGACTGTGACCGCCCTGTCCACTCAATTGGACCAGATTAAACCGCAGTTCGCAGGGGAGTTGGAGGCCTTCAAGGCCAAGGCTCAGGTGCTGACCACCCACCCCCGAATCGAAGCCCGCTGCAAAGAAATGGGTTTTTCCCGAGCGACCCTAATCCCAACCGGCATACAATCGGTGAGTGATTGGCTGAATTCCAAAAAGATGAGCATGACAATGCCTGATGCACAGTCCGCGGTACCCCAATCGTCCAACCCCACCCCCCCGGCTGCGTCGCCGTTGCTGACGCCGGTGGTGCACCAGGCTGGGCACTCTTCAAGCCCGTTTCTGGTTAAGGCCACCTTGGGCCTTTCTTTGCTGAGCCTCGTGCTGGTGTTGCTGGTGGCATTTGCCGGCAAGAACCAGATTGAGAAAACCCGCATGGCGTTTGGTGAACGGATTCAGAAGGAATCCACCACGCTGGACTTGTTGAAAGACCAAATGACTGAGTCGTCTGACTTGGGCAAAGACCTTCGCACCCGCTTCGATTTGCTGGAGCAGGCGCAGAAGGAAGAGGCCAGTCAACGCGCCAGCCTTCAGGAGGTCTATAACAACCTGTTGGCCAGCCGTACCGAGGTTTCCTTGAGTGAGGTGGAGCAGTTGATCTCGATTGCCCGCCGGCAGTTGTACCTGTTGGGCAATGTGAACGGGGCGGCCATTGCCATGGAACAGGCCATTGAATTGCTGGAGCGCTCGGACAAACCCAGTCTGATCAGCTTGCGCCGAGCCATCGAGAAAGACTTGGCCGAGGTCAAGGCCCTGCCCGTGGATGATGTCCTGAAACTGGCCATCGCGCTGGATTCAGTGATCAACTCCATCGACACGTTGCCCATGTTGTCGGGTGCGGATGCCACCACCCAAACCAATCTGGCCAAGGTGATGGACGGTGACAAACTCCAAGCAGAGCAAGCACCCGCCGTGGAAGAAAAGCCAGTGGTTGAAGAGGCGGCGAAACCCACCGAGACGGCTGGGCCCGCTTGGTCGTTCAGTGAGGTGTGGCCGTGGGTCAAGCAACTGGCAGTGACTGCTTGGCGCGATGTGCGTTCACTGGTCGAGATTACCCGCGTGGACACCCCCGAGGTATTGCTGTTGTCAGCCCAGCAGGAAGCCGACCTTCGCAACGGTTTAAGGCTGTCATTGCTCAACGCCCGCGTTACTTTGCTGTCGCGCCAGGGTGAGTTGTTGAAGTCTGATGTGGTGCGTTCGCAAAAAATCATCGCCACCTACTTCGACACCAAAAACCCCCAGGTGGAACGTGCTTTGACCGTGCTGAAAGAAGTGGAGGCCGGGCAAGTTGGCCTCACCTTGCCTGAACTGAAGGCCAGCACGGCAGGCTTACGCTTGGCCATGGCAGCCCAGAAAGGGGACAAAAAATGAAGCAGTTGGTCACACTGCTGGTGATTGTGGTGATGGCCGTGGCCGTCACCCTGTTTGCACAGGGCAATGCTTCGAAAGTTGTGGTGTTCTTTGGCCACACACGCATCGACATGTCGCTGAACTTCGTTGTGATTGCGCTGGTGCTGCTGTTTGTGGCGGTTCATTTTTCCCTGTTGGCAATCCGCGCCTCCAGCCAATTGCCGGGTCGTTTCAAAGCCTATTTGATGTCGCGCAAACAGACCGCTTTGCTGGACGCAGACACCCGTGGCGTCATTGCCTTGATCACCGGGGATGAACTGGGGTCGGCAAGGGCGCTGAAGTCCGCTTTGAAGACTGGCTTGAACAGTGATCTCAGCCACCTGATCCGTGCGCTCACCTGCATTCAGTCCGACCGACTCAATGAGGCCGAAGAAGTGTTGGCCCGCTCCCACCAAGCCACTGGCATCATGGCGGTGGCACGTTTGTTGTTGATGGCCCGCATTGCATTGGCCCGCGGCCAGGCCGACAAAGCCGTTGAATTGCTGGCAGGGCTGGATGCGGCCGCAGCACGTTTGCCCCAAGCGCAACATGTGCGTTTGTTTGCCTTGATCGGTTTGCACCGCTGGGAAGAGGCTTTGGCCCAATTTCGGATGTGTGTGGCGGACAAGGCCCTTTCACCCTCTGACATTGATTCAGCCACCGCAGCCATTTACACCGGCTTGACAGAACAGGCTGGTGGCGACGCGGTGAAGGTGAAGTCAATCCTGTCCAACGCCAAGCCCCGGGAGCTGGACAACGCGGTGGTGCTTTCCGTGCTGTCAGACGCCCTGTTGGCGGCCGGTGAAGGCCTGGCAGCCAGGCTGTTGCTGGAAGGCGCGCTGAAAGACCGTGCCACGCTGGACGTACTGCCTGCCTACCATCAAGTGGCGGTGCATGAGTCCCGAGATGCCTTGCCATTTGTCGAGAATCTGGTGGCACGCCACCCCACCGACCTTCGTTTGATTGAGCTGGCCGGTGATGTGTGTGAGCAAGAACAGCTGTGGGGCAAAGCGATTTCACGATTCGAGACGGTCTACAGCAAACAGCCTTCGCCGCATCTGGCCAAGAAGCTGGAGAGGGTTTACACCGCTGCCAACCAGATGGACAAGGCCCGCGTTTGGCGTGACAAACTGAACGTGCTGCTTGGGCAGACCCGTCAGCCAGCGTGAAGGAAACCCGGCTACAATGCCGCCGGTGACCTGATATTTTTTAAGGACTTGACATCAAATGGGATACGAAGTTATCGCCCCGGGCAAAGACGTGCCCACCGACGTGAACGTGATCATTGAAATCGCGGCCAATTCCGACCCCGTGAAGTACGAAATCGACAAGGACAGCGGCGCGCTGTTCGTTGACCGTTTCGTGGGTACTTCCATGCAGTACCCCTGCAACTACGGTTATATTCCCCAGACTTTGGCCGCTGATGGCGACCCCGTGGATGTGTTGGTGATGACACCTTACCCACTGGTGCCTGGCTGTGTGGTGCGTGTTCGCCCCATCGGCATGCTGAAAATGACTGACGAGTCTGGCGGTGATGCCAAGCTGTTGGGCGTGCCCGTTGAAAAACTGTTGCCCAGCTACAAGCACTACCAGACCATCGCCGATGTGCCCCAGGAATTCCTGGCCCGTATCCAGCATTTCTTTGAGCACTACAAAGACCTGGAAAAAGGCAAATGGGTGAAGGTTGAAGGTTGGGGCGACCTCGAAGACGTCAAGAAAGAAATTCTGGACGGCATTGCCAACTACAAAGGCTGAGCGTCTCCCTGCGCAGCTTTGAACGCGAGGTGCTCGCCCAGTTCGCCTTCCAGTTGTTGGAGGTGCTGGGTCTCGCGTTTCAGAAAATGTCCGATGGCCGCTGCGAAGCGGTCGTCGGCCACCCAATGTGCGGAACTCAGACTGACTGGGTTCAACCCCCGCCATATCTTGTGCTCGCCCTGAGCGCCCCCTTCAAACACTGAAATGCCCCGCTGAATGGCCCATTCAATGGCCTGGTAATAGCACAGTTCAAAGTGCAGGCAGGGTTGGCGACGGGTTGCCCCCCAATAGCGCCCATACAGCCGTTCTTCGTTGAAGAGAAACAAGGAGCAGCCCACAGGTTTTCCGTCGTCCAGTGCGAGGAACACCAGCACCTGCTCGCCCATGCTGCTCATCAAGCGGTCAAAAAAATCCCGGTTCAGGTAAGGCGTTGAGCCGTGCTCGAAGTAGGTGTTGTTGTAACACTCCAGAATGAAATCCAACTCCGTTGAACTCAATTCATGGCCAACCCTGGCTTGAACGGTCAGGCCGCCTTCAAGAGCCTTGCGGCGTTCGCTTCGAATGTTCTTGCGCTTCTTGTGGTTCAGGCAGCCCAGGAATTCCTCGAAATCGCGGTAAGGGCGGTGTTCAAGCGGGTGCTCATTGCGCCAGTGAAACTGGATGACCCGTCGTTGCATCCAGCCTGGGGTGTCTCGGTTCAAGGTTAAGGCGGTGTGTTCAGCCTCGTTCAGGAACAGCAGGTGCGCACCGGACACGGTGGTGCCGAGGTCCGCATCAGACAGGCTCCAGCGCTGACAAGCGGTATTCAGGCCAGCCACCAAGGCGGCCAGCGATTCTGCGTCGCGGTGCAACAGCTTGTTGGCGGGCACCGGGGTAAAGGGAAGGGCGCACAGCAGCTTGGGGTAGTAGGGCAGGCCCTCGCGTTGATAGGCTTGTGCCCAAGCCCAGTCAAACACATATTCGCCATAGGAGTGGCTTTTCAGGTACAGCGGCAGGGCTGCGGCCAGCGTGTCGTTTGAATCCAGAATGGCGAGGTGCAAGGGCCCCCAGCCGGTTTCTGCGGTGGCCGCGCCACTGCGCTCCATGGCCAGCAGGTATTCATGCCGTAGCGCCGGGTGCAACACGCCGCCGTGGGCTTGCCTGACCAGTGAATTCCAGTCCGCTTGTGCGATGTCATCCATGCCCTGACAGATCTGCATGCGATAATTCAATGACATTTGGTGTTTACTTCTGAAGCCCAACCCCCATGAGTTTATCCCGAGTCCGTCTGGCGATTGCGCAGTTGAACCTCACCGTGGGCGATCTGAACGGCAATTGCGACAAAATCATCGCCATGGCGCATGAAGCGGCGTCGCAAGGCGCCCGCATTTTGCTCACGCCAGAGCTGTCCATCACCGGTTATCCACCCGAAGACCTGTTGTTGCGCCCGTCCTTCCAGCGCCAGACCGACAAGGCCCTGATGCGGGTGTTGAAGGCATTGGCTGACCTGGACTTGTATGTGGTGGTGGGGCACCCCCAGCGTGGCGAAGGCGAGTTGTTCAATGCCGCTTCCGTGCTGTATCGCGGGCAGGTGGTTGGCATATATCACAAGCATGACCTCCCGAACCGCGAGGTGTTTGACGAGCAGCGTTATTTCACGCCCGACAATCGCCCTCTGGTGATTGAGGTGGATGGCATTCGGTTTGGCCTGAACATTTGCGAAGACACCTGGAACCGCTATGCACCTGAAGCAGCAGCCATGGCCGGTGCCGAGGTGTTATTGGTGCCCAATGCTTCGCCGTACCACATGGGCAAGCACAGCATTCGTGAAGGGGTGGTGGGCAGCCGTGTGAAAGAAACCGGGATGGCCATTGTGTACGCCAATGTGGTTGGCGGGCAGGATGAGTTGGTGTTTGATGGCGCATCGTTTGCCATGGACGGCTTGCAGCGCGTGGCGTTGCGCATGCCCCAGTTCAAGGAAGCCCTGGGTTTGATTGATGCGGTGGGCCGCCCGGGCGAGCCAGTGTTGCTTGAGCCAGTGACGCCGACCGAGCCCGAGCTGAGCTTGACCGCCCAGGTGTATGAAGCCTTGAAGCTGGGTGTGCACGATTATGTGACCAAGAACCGGTTTCCCGGCGCCATCATTGGGCTGTCGGGTGGCGTTGATTCCGCATTGACACTGGCCATCGCTGTGGATGCTTTGGGGGCCGACCAGGTTCGCTGTGTGATGATGCCTTCGCCCTACACGGCGGACATTTCCCTGATCGATTCCCGCGACATGGTGCAGCGTTTGGGCGTTCAGTACGACGAAATCGTGATTGAGCCGTGCATGACTGCCTTTGAGCAGAGCCTTTCAGGCTTGTTCGCGGGCCTTCCCGCCGACACCACTGAAGAAAATCTGCAGGCACGAATTCGCGGCACCATGTTGATGGCCCTGTCCAACAAGACGGGCCGCATTGTGTTGACCACCGGCAACAAGAGCGAGATGGCTACCGGGTACTGCACCCTGTACGGGGACATGGCAGGTGGGTTTGCGGTCATCAAAGACATTTTCAAAACGCTGGTGTATGAGTTGTGCGCCTACCGAAATGGCTTGTCGCCGGTGATTCCGGAGCGGATTATTACCCGCCCGCCCTCGGCTGAACTGCGGCCAGACCAGGTGGACCAAGACAGCCTGCCGCCGTATGATGTGCTTGATGCGATCCTGTCCCGTTATATGGAACATGACGAGCCTGTGGATGTCATCGTTTCTGCCGGCTACGCCCGGGAGGACGTGATCAAGACTGTTAAACTGTTGAGAGTCAATGAGTACAAGCGCCGTCAGGCCCCTGTGGGCATTCGTGTGACACACCGGGCGTTTGGTCGAGATTGGCGATACCCTATAACATCTAAATTCAATGATCTTGAGGACTTGTGAACATGAAGCTCATCACCGCCATCGTCAAACCTTTCAAACTGGATGAAGTGCGCGAAGCGCTGTCCGAGATTGGTGTGTCCGGCCTGACCGTGACCGAGGTGAAGGGCTTTGGCCGACAGCGTGGCCACACGGAGTTGTATCGCGGTGCTGAGTACGTGGTGGACTTTTTGCCCAAAGTCAAAATCGAGTTGGTGATCGACGACAAATTGGTTGATCAGGCGATTGATGCAATCCAAGCCGCAGCACGAACCAACAAAATTGGTGACGGCAAAATTTTCGTGACTGAAGTTGAGCGTGTCATCCGCATTCGCACTGGCGAACAAGGCGAAGCCGCGATCTGATCGCTTCAAGCGCCCATACCCCCTGCGTGGTGCAGGGGATAGGTTCAAAAAAGCCCCGTTCAAACGGGGCTTTTTTTATGCCGGGGTGGTGTTGGTTTTCAGGTAGTCCAGCGCTTCATTGACTTGGTCAATCAGCACCAGCACCAACTCTCCATTGCGCGTCGCATCCAGTGCCATTTGAATGGCCTTGAATTCGCCCCTGACCTCTACAACACGCGGTGCAGTGGCTGGGGCTGCCTGCGCAATGCCTTGCTGCAGCAGCTTGAGGGTTTCGCCATCGGGGCGGCCCCGCTGGCAGGCGTCTTCAAACAGAATGATGTCGTCGAAGAAACCACCAACAATATGACCTTGTTCGATGATGTCCACATCCCGCCGGTCACCGGCCGCGCTGATCACGATCGTGCGGCGAGTTGCCGGCACATTTTTCAGCGTGTTGACCAAAGTGGCGATGGCATCGGGGTTGTGGCCATAGTCAGCAATCACTGAGGCGCCCTTGTGGTTGAAGAAGTTGAACCGGCCCGGCACCGTGTCGGGCGTGGACTGGAAATTCTTCAATGCAGCACGAATGGTGTCGATGGGTACACCCACACCCAAGCCTGCGGCAATGGCGCACATCACATTCTGAACCTGGAAGGTAAACAGGCCATTGTTGGTCAAAGGCACATCAGTCAGGTCGATGCTGGCTTCAATGCCATCCACGCTGATCTGAATTACTCGGCCGTCATGCACAATCACAGGCTGGCCTTTGGCCCTGTGGGCGGCCACCGTGGTGTTTTCAGGTTGGCTGGTGAAGAACAACACGCGGCCTGGTGTCAGCCGTGACATGGCCACAGTGTGGCGGTCATCGGCATTCAACACGGCCAAGCCGCCGGGTTTTACGTTTTGAACCAGCACGCTTTTGAGCAAGGCCAAGTCTTCGACGCTGTCGATGAAGTTCAGGCCCAAGTGGTCGCCTTCACCAATGTTGGTGACGATACCCACATCGCACATGTCAAAGCCCAGGCCCTCGCGCAACATGCCACCACGGGCACATTCCAGCACCGCAGCATCGGCTTCAGGGTGAATCAGCACTTTTTGGGCGCTGCGTGGGCCACTGCAATCGCCAGTGTCCACCAAGTGGTCATTCACGATGACGCCCTCAGTGCCTGTGAAACCCACACGCAGGTTGTTGTAGCGAAGAATCTGCTCAATGAGCCGCACCGTGGTTGTTTTGCCGTTGGTGCCGGTGACTGCAACTATGGGAATACGCCCGGTTTCACCGGGCTTGAACATGAAGTCGATCATGGCTGAGCCGACATCCCGGCCTTTGCCGATCGACGGTTCCAGGTGCATGCGTAGCCCAGGGGCGGCATTCAATTCCACAATGCCGCCGCCTTGGGCTTCAAGGCTTTCATCCACCCGTTGACACACCACATCAACACCGCACACATCAATACCAATCAGTTGCGCGGCTTGAATCACCATGTGCGCCAGTTCGGGGTGTACGTTGTCGGTCACGTCGGTGGCGGTGCCGCCGGTGCTCAGGTTGGCGTTGTTGCGCAGAACAACCCGTATACCCGCGTCAGGCACGGAGTCGGCATTGAACCCTTGTTTGGCAATGCGGGCTTTGGCAATTTCATCCAAGCGCAGTTTGGTCAGCGCGCTGCCGTGGCCTTCGCCCCGCAAGGGGTTACGGTTTTCAATTTCAATCAATTCTTTGATGCTGTGTACGCCGTCGCCCACCACATTCGGCGGCTCACGGCGGGCTGCTGCCACCAGCTTGTCGCCCACCACGAGGAAACGGTAGTCGTGCCCGGGAATGAACTCCTCCACGATGGGAATGCCGCTGCCGAAGGGCTTGGCGGCGTCCCAAGCGATTTTCAGGTGGTCTTCATCCAGAATATTGACCGTCACCCCTTTGCCTTGGTTGCCGTCGCTGGGTTTGACCACCACGCCTTTGTTGATGTCTTTGCGGTTCAACTGGCGGAATGCGTCGAGGGCCAAGTCGAATGTGGGGCAGAGAAAACCCTTGGGCACGGGCACACCCGCTGCGGCCAGAATCTGCTTGGTCAGGTCTTTGTCCTGCGCAATGGATTCAGAAATGGCGCTGGTGGTGTCTGTTTCGGCGGCTTGAATTCGACGGGCCTTGGAGCCCCAGCCCAATTGTGCCAGGCTGCCTTGGGTCAAGCGGCGAACAGGGATGCCTCGGCGAATGGCGGCATTGATGATCGAACCTGTGCTGGGGCCTAGTTTGACGTCTTCGTAAATGTCTTTGAGCTTGGCAATGGATGCGGGCAGGTCGAAGGTGTCGCCTTTCAATGAGGCGTCAATCAGGGCGTAAGCCTCGTCCATCGCGGCCCGGCCCAAGTCTTCTTCTTCGTACTGAACCACCACCCGGAAGTAGCCTGAATCCATGTGGTCAGCCACGTGGAAGAAGGTGACCGGCGAGCCAGCTTCAACCTGAAGCCGCAAGGCAACCTTGCCCAGAATGTGGGCCAGTGCCAAGTTGCTTTGTTCCAGGCCCGTGGCCCTGAGGGCCCCAATGCCGGGTATGGTGCTGCGTACTTTGTTCTCAATGGCTGCAAACCGGTCCAGCAGGCGTTCGTTTTCTTCGCAAAACACCAAGGCTTCGATGCTGGTGTTTTTGCTCCAGAGGTTGGGGCCGCGCAGGGCCCTGATTCGTTCAATATTCATGACTTAACCCGAATGTAAGGTGCGTTGAGTCTCAAGTTCGGCTGTGCTTTAAGCGCCGGCGCGCAACTCGGCCCGCAACAAGTGGTGTGGAACATCGCAGACCCAGCCGCAGGCGGCCAGCGCCAGTTGGCTGATCGGGTTGGCAGTGTTGCCTTCCACTGGAATGGGTTTGCGTTCCTCGCTTTCCGCTTTGGTGCCCAGAAAGACAAGTTCGCCGTTTTGCATGACCACGGCTTGGCCACCGGCTTCGACGTGGGCTTTCACAACCGGGTTGTCTGGGTCACAGGAAATCCACACCACCTTGCCATCGCACAAGTCTGCCAAAGGCAGCAGGGCCACTTCGTCCGCATTGAGCACGGCAAACCCGGTGGGCAGTACCAAGTCGATCACCGTGCGCGTTACGTTGAACAGCTTCTCGTGGTTGATGATGTCGAATTCTTCAAGCCCGGCGAGTTCGCCCGGGTGCGTCACCACAGCCACGCTGGACCGGTCGAAGGGCAGACCCTCGGCCAGAATGTTGAACTGCCGCACCTGCATGATGAGGGTGTTCAAATGGTGGTTCACCAAGCTGTTTCGGCCCGAGACCCAGTTCGCGGCGTCTTCGCAGTGCAGGTTTTTCCCGTTGATCCACATGCCGTGTTCACAGGCCAGCCCCACATTGCGGCCGTTGTCTTCCAACATGGCACGCAGTTGCGGGCCAAAGCCTGACAGCTCTGGGCCGCCGGTGTAGGAAATAACCGGGATTCGACCCGTTTCGCCTTGAGGGAACAGGTAGTCGATGATTGGCGCGCCCACATTGCGGGGCGTGCCCTTGCTGGGTTTGATGTGCATCAGAAGACCGGGGCCGGCGTTGACTTCAACGATGGCGAACTCCTGGCCTTGGGGGTGGCGGTCAATGTGCTCGCACATGATGTCGATCCCGGCAATGTCCAGCCCGACCATTTTCGCGGACAACACGGACAGGCGCGCAATCTCAGGGTGAAGGATGTCGGTGACGTCTTCGGTGGCGTTGCTGTTGCGCTGAACCAGCACTTGTAAACCTTTGGGCACGACGCTGTCCGGCTCAAAGCCCTGACGGCGAACTTCATACAGTGCCGTTGGGTCGTGTTTGAAGTCAACTGGGTCCAAAGGGCAGTATTCTTCCCAGCCTCGGCGGGGGTCGTTGTTGATCTGCGTGTCGATCAGGCTTTGCAGGGTTTGAACCCCGTCGCCCTGCACAAACAGCAATTCACCGCGTGATGCAGCAATCGCCTGGCCGTTAACCACAAGCACGCGGTGCTCGTGGCCACCAATGAACTTTTCCACCAGCACGCCGCTGCCAATTTCATCGGCGTGCACATAGGCTTCACGAATGTCGCTTTCTTTGCTCAATTCCAGAGACACGCCGCGGCCATGGTTGGCGTCGGTGGGTTTCACCACCACTGGGAAACCGATGTCTTGAGCGGCTGCCCAAGCCTCGTCGGCGGAGTCAACCTCGCGGCCTTCGGGTACAGGTATACCGATCTGGGTCAGCAGGTCTTTGCACAGCTGTTTGTCACTGGCGATGCCTTCAGCGATGGCCGAGGTGTTTGAGGTTTCAGCCGTCCAGATTCGGCACTGCTTTTGGCCGTGGCCAATTTGCACCAGGTTACCGTCATTGAGCCGGATGAAGGGAATGCGACGCTCATAGGCTGCGTCCAGAATGTGTTGGGTGCTAGGGCCTATGCCTTTGACATCGCACACCTTCTGGATTGCTTTCAGCTCGGCTTTCAGGTCGTAGGGGGTGTCTTCGATACAGGCGTGAATCAGCCTGACGCCAGCGTCCAGGCACGCCATGCCCACGTAACGGTCGGGCGTGCGGAACACCATTTTGTACACACCGCTGACGCTTGTTTCACGGGCCTTGCCAAAGCCGGCATTCAAACCGGCCAGCAGGTGCAGCTCAATGATGGTGTGTTCGAGGATGTGGGCAGCGTAAGTGCCATCGCGCAGGCGCTCCAGAAACCCGCCGTGTCGGCCAACGCCACATTCGTGGTCAACCAAACCGGGTAGCAGGGCCGTTATACGCTCATTGAACCCGGGCAGCAGGTTGGAAGGAAACTGTTCCAGCTCCTGAATGTCGACCAGCGCTTCAATGCAACTGCGGTAGGTCCAGATGTTGGGTCCGTCAAGCCAAAGGGTGCGTTTGATGAGTAGTCGTTTCTGCGTCATGTTGATGTTGTTGCAGGTTTTTACGCTGGGTATTGAGTTTCAGCCAATGGTAACCCCGGCCAGACCTTTGTGGGGTGTTGGCTGGTGTAGCATTGTCGAAATCGTGAACTGAGAGGAAAAAATCCCTTGAAAATCGTTGGATTTTCGCCGTCGGAGGCCGAACTGGCCAGCCTAGGGGCGATGTGGGCAGGTAGCAATGCGGCCTTGGGTGTTTTTGGTTCGGACATGAATGCTGAACTGAAGTTTTCCAGAAGCTATTTGCTGTTTAACGCAGAAGTGCTGATGGTGACTGACAAGTCCACCAAAAATGTGCTGTTTCAAGCCCGTTTGGCCGACATTGAACAGGTGTCTCTCAGTGACCACGCCGGTTTGTCCTGTGTGCTGATTCACAGCCAGGGGCAGCCCGCGTTCCGTTTCCACGCCAGCTTCAGCCTGCACCGCCAACTCGAGGAGTTTGTGGGCCTGCTGGAAGAGGCGGTGCGCCACGCCGAATCGGGCACAGGGCACAGTGCGCAGATTGCCCACGGCACATCGGCCCCTTTGGGTGACGACGATGTCGACCTGCAATTTGAAGAGCCGGTGTCGGCCCGCTCCCTGTTCAAGTTGTGGCGTTTTGCCAAGCCCTACAAAGGCAAATTGTTCCTGGGTTTGATTCTGACCCTGATGTCCACCGGGGCCACGCTGGTTGCACCTTACCTTTCCATGCCTTTGATGGACGAGGTGCTGATTCCGTTCCAGAACGGGCAGCCGATGAATGTCCACTTGGCTGGCTTGTATCTGGGTGGCTTGCTGGCCTCCGCCTTCGTGGCGGCAGGGTTAAGTTGGGCACGCACCTATTTGCTGGCCTTGGTGTCTGAACGAATCGGGTCGGACCTGCGAACCACCACATTTCGGCATTTGATGAGTTTGTCGCTGGATTATTTCAGTGCCAAACGGACTGGGGACCTGATTTCCCGGGTCAGCTCTGAAACCGACCGCATTAATCTGTTTTTGTCGCTGCATGCCCTGGATTTCGTGACCGACGTGATCATGATTGTGATGACGTCAGCCATCCTGATGAGCATTGATTTCAAGCTGGCCTTGCTCACCCTGTTGCCCCTGCCGTTGATCGCTTGGTTGATTCACTTGGTGCGGGAAAAGCTGCGCACCGGTTTTGAAAAAGTGGACCGGGTATGGGGCGAGGTCAACAACATTCTGGCCGACACCATTCCGGGTATTCGTGTGGTGAAAGCGTTTGCCCAGGAAGACCGGGAAAGCAACCGCTTTCTGGCAGCGAACACCCGCAACCTGGAGGTCAATGACCGGATCAACAAGACTTGGTCGCTGTTTGCACCCACCGTCAGCCTGTTGACGGAAGTCGGTATTTTGGTGATCTGGGTGGGTGGTATTGCGATGATCATGCACAACAACATCACCGTGGGTGTGCTCACCGCCTTTCTGGCCTACATCACCCGCTTTTACTCCCGCCTTGATTCCATGAGCCGGATTGTGTCGGTGACGCAAAAAGCCGCGGCTGGGGCCAAGCGGATTTTTGACATTCTGGACTACAAAAGCTCGGTGCCTGAAACCGCAAACCCAGTGACGATTGACAAGCTTAAGGGTGAGCTCGAGTTGCGGGATGTGTCGTTCCGGTATGGCAGCCGTCAGGTGTTGGATGGCGTCAACCTGAAAGTGAATGCTGGCGAGATGATTGGCCTTGTGGGCCACAGTGGCTCGGGCAAAAGTACCTTGGTGAACCTGCTGTGCCGGTTTTATGACATCAGCGAGGGGGAGGTGCTGGCCGACGGCATCGACATTCGTTCCATCAACCTGAAGGCATATCGGCAGAACATCGGTTTGGTGCTTCAGGAGCCGTTTTTGTTTTTTGGCACGATTGCCGAGAACATTGCTTACGGACGCCCCGACGCCACACGCGAGGAAATTATTGCTGCAGCCCGTCTGGCCCATGCGCATGAGTTCATTTTGCGTTTGCCACAAGGTTATGACAGCTTGGTGGGTGAGCGTGGTCAAAGCCTGTCGGGTGGTGAACGTCAACGCATTTCGATTGCCCGTGCGCTGTTGATCGATCCGAAGATTCTGATTTTGGACGAAGCCACCAGTTCGGTGGACTCCCAAACCGAAAAAGAAATTCAGAAAGCCTTGGACAACTTGGTGCGTGGCCGTACAACGATTGCGATTGCCCACCGTTTGTCGACGCTGCGCAAGGCTGACCGGATTGTGGTGATGGACCGGGGCAAGATTGTTGAAGAGGGGCCACACCAAGAGCTGCTGGACGCCAAAGGCTACTTCTGGAACTTGCACCAAGCCCAGGAAAAACTGAAACAGGAGCAGGCTTTGTATGATTGATGCCGCCAACGCCCGAATTCGTGAATCCGAGGATGGTCAACTGGCCCTGTATGACGGGGCTGAGCTGGTGGCCAAGCCGGTGTCGGCCATTTTGGCTTTCCCTTTTTCTTCGCCCGACGAGGGCATTTCCATCGTCGACGAATACACCAAAGAGCTTCTGTGGCTGGACAAGTTGAGCCAGCTTGAGCCGCAGTCACAGCAGGTGGTGGCTGCTTTTCTGGCACGGCGTGAATACCGCCCGGTGATTCAGAAAATTACCTCGGTGAACACCTACGCCACGCCCAGTGTGTGGTCCGTCGTGACTGACCGTGGCAACACGAAGTTTGAGTTACCCACCGAAGAGAGCATTCGGCGGCTGGGTGGGCAAAGACTGGTGTTGACCCATGCCAACGGTATGCAATATCTGATCGAGAACATGGCCACGCTGGATGCGCGCAGCCGTCAGATCCTTGCCCGCTTCATGGCTTGATTGCCCAAAAAAAGACCCGCATCACAACGCGATGCGGGTTTTGGAAGGGTCCCACAACGAGGACCAGGAGAGGTGACAACAAGAACTGCGGGCACTGCTACTTCAAAAAGGGTGTTCGGTATTCAGGCCGTTTCCAGCGCATCGTCGTTGACAAAGCGGGGTTGGCTTTCCTGTTTGGTCTTGCCAGCCCTTGAGGGCACATTGCACAGACCGCATTCATAGTGGTTGACCAAATCGTAGGTGTGAACCACAAAGTGACCTCCGCAGCTTGTGCAGGGGGTGGTGGTCAACATGCCCGCGTCAAAAAACTTCACCAGTCGCCATGCACGGGTCATGGACAGCACTTCTGGCAGGCCCAGTTGGGCGATTTGCTCGCGGTACATGCCGTAGGAGGTCACCAGCGCTTGGGCATCGTCCATGTCGGTGGCCTTGATGCAGGACTGGTAGAAATTCATGAACAGTGAGCCGTGGATGTTGGGCTGCCAGGTCATGAACCATTCGGTCGAGAATGGCAGCATGCCTTTGGGTGGCGATTTCTGTTTGATTTCCTTGTACAGGCGAATCAGGCGTTCGCGGGACAACTGAGTTTCCGATTCCAGCACCTGCAAGCGGGCATCCATGTGAATCAATTGGGTTGCCAACTGAATTTGTTCGGCTTCGGTGATCAGTGATTTGAGTTTGGCCATGATGTGTTCCCCTGTCTTTGAATGTGTGGCTGTTCTGCTGCGTTACTGCCCGATCTGAACGCTGCGGCCAGCCATGAGGATGGCGGCGTGCATGCCGGAAATGGTTTTGTCTTTGCCTTGGTCGGCGGCCAGTTTCCACACTTGCGTGTCCGGAAAGCGTAGGCTGCACAGGGGCACATTGGTTTGGGCGACTTTCAAGAGTTGAGCGGTGCTCAGGTCGGCCAGCAGGTCGGCGGTTTGTTCGTCAATACCCAAGCGAATCAAGGCCTCAGCGCGGTCCTCATTGATCATCTGCTTGGCCAGCAGAAGATAGGACAGGTTGGTTTCGCGAATTTGTTCAAGCAGTGCAGCGGTTTTCATGGTCAATATCCTCCCTGATTGACTGGCCAATGCTGTTTTTGGCCGGCTTCGTAACGTCCCACACGTTGTCGTTGCCATGAGTGAATTATTCTCTTGCTCAGAAGAAAATTAAGCCGGGCAAACGCCACAGTTCAGGACGGGAATTCACCCAATCGAGTGTAGGAAAATGCCTGACAACGGAGACATGAAACGATGAGCAATTTCTTGATGAATTGGATAAGCCGTGCCCTGATTGACAGCAAGACCCGAAAAATGGGGCTCAGGAAAGTGCGGCATAAAACCCAGGATGGCCGTTGGGTGTTGTACAAGGGTGGCCAAGGCCCCGACCTGTTCATGATCCACGGTTTCGGCGCCAACAAAGAGAACTGGCTGGCGCTGGCGCCCAAGCTGATGAAACACCACACCGTGTGGATTCCCGACCTGATTGGTTTTGGCGAATCTGACCGGCCAGAACAGGCCCAATACCACATTGAAGAACAGGCTGCCCGTGTGCATCGCCTGGCCACGTCACTGGGCGTGCGCGAGTTTCATGTGATGGGCAATTCAATGGGGGGCTTTTTGGCGGGGGTGCTGGCCGCCGACTACGCGGATCACAAAGACTGCCGCGTATTATCGGCCTGTTTGTTGAACCCCGCTGGCGTGAAAGGCGCGGAAGACACTGAGTTGATCAAGGCATTCAAAGAGGACGGCGCCATCAAACTGGTGCCCACCAGCGTGGACGATTTCCGGTGGATTTCCAACCTGTGTTTCAACGGTCAACCCCCTGCCATGCCGGGCTTTTTGCTGAAGTACTTCGCAGGAATCTCCATTCGCAACCAAGCGCTACTCAGGCGTGTGTTTCGGGAATTTGTGGACCCCGACAGCAACCCGACTCTCAATGACCTGGTTGCCCGCACGACAGTGCCCGAGATGGTGGTTTGGGGCGAGCAAGACCAACTGGTGCACAGCAGCGGCCTGGGCTTGCTGAAGCAGGCCAACCCAGCCATTCACACCCTGATGATGGAAAACACGGGCCATTGCCCCATGGCGGACAGGTCTGGCCCAGTGGCCAAGGCTTATCGGGCTTTTTTGACCGCCTGAGGCTCGTTGGCCAATGGGTTCAGTAGGTGAAACGCTTGGGCCGATTCCAACTCGTAGGCCAAGCCGAGCAGGGCGGCTTCGCTGCCCACCGGCCCTGCGAAATGCACGCCAATCGGCAGGCCGCTGGGGTCTACGGCCATGGGCAGGCTCATGGCTGGGGCGCCAGCAATGTTTTGTGCAGCGGTAAAACCGGCGAACCGTGTCAGGCGCAGGCGCGCCTCTTCAAACGGCAGGTCCAGCGCCAGGTGCCCAATGGCTGGAACTTCATGGCCCACGACGGGGCTGAGCAATACATCAACATCGTTGAACGCTGTTTGATACGCCTCACCAAAGCGGCGCAAGCGCCGCATGGCCATGGGAAGGCGCCACAGGTTGTTCAGGAAATGCGTGGAGAGCCCCAAGGTCAGCGGCTCCAACTGGCTTGCATCGAAGCCGCGCCCCATGACAAAACGGCCCGCGCGGTGTAAGGAAAATGCCAGCATGGCCCAGTACAGCAGGAAGTCGTCGGCAAATTGGCGGTCGATCGGAATATCAATTTCTTTAACTTGATGGCCCAGTGAGCGACACAGTTCAGCCGCATCCTGCACCGCCTGAATAACGGGTGCAGGCGCTTCGCGACCTTCAATAGACCGGGTAAACACCCCGATTCTCAAACGCTGGGTGCTTGGTGCACTGACCAAACCCACCGGTTTAAGCCCCTGAGAGGGCGGGTAAAGGCCTTCGCCCAAGTGCAGGAACGTTGCCGCATCGCGCACACTGCGAACGACCACACCGTCAGACACCAGGTTGATTGGCAGGTCTTTGGCCATTTCATTGGGGGCCAGCCGCCCCCGGCTTGGCTTGAAACCCACCAGCCCGCAGCATGCTGCAGGAATGCGGATGGAACCCCCGCCGTCATTGGCGTGGGCCAAGGGAACGACACCGGCAGCCACCAAGGCAGCCGACCCACCCGATGAACCCCCGGTGCTGTGGGCCGGGTTCCATGGGTTGCGTGCGGGTTCTCCACGGGTGAATTCTGTGGTGGCGGTCAGGCCAAATTCGGGTGTTTTTGTTTTTCCCAACAGCACCAGCCCAAGGCCTTCAAACAGGTTGGCCACCTCACTGTTTTTGTTTTTCATCTCGGCGGTGGTGGCCCGGCTGCCGTGGCGAGTGGGGTGGCCACGCCAGTCGATGTTGTCTTTGAGCAGGCTGGGCAGGCCCCGGAAACCTTGATAATTGCCGCCCTTGTCGATTAACCGGGCCTTTTCCAACGCCTTTTCTGCACTGATGCAGGTGGTGGCTGTCAGGGTTGTGTTCACCTGCTCCAGCCGTGTCAGGGCTGCAGTGGCAAGCTCCGTTGCGCTCACCTTGCCTTGCTGCAACAAGGCGGACAGCCCAACAGCATCGTGATTGCCCAAGGCATCGTTGTGATTGAAGGCATGAACTGGTGTGGTTTGGCTGGGTGGCATAGTCTCGGTTGCTCTGTCTTTTGATTTGGTCCGGCGTCTTGGCACCGGTGCGCCCGATTTTGGCACAATCCTGAGTTGTTCAAGTGGGTTTCTTCATGAAAAAAATACAAGACACAAGCTGCCCCTGCGGATCGCCCAGTTATTCCGCCTGCTGCCAACCCTTTCACACCGGGCAGGCTGTGGCCCCTGACGCGCAGGCATTGATGAAATCCCGCTACAGCGCTTATGCACTGGGCCTTGATGGTTACGTGTCGCGAACTTGGCACCCTTCAACCCGCCCCGCGGAATTGAACCTGGCAGCAGAGCAGGGGCAAGGCCGGTGGATAGGGCTGGATGTGCGCCAAGCCCGGTTGACTGGCGAGAACAAGGCTGAAGTGGAGTTTGTCGCGCGTTACAAACCGAAGGTTGGCGCTGCAACTCGCCTGCACGAACGCAGTCGCTTCGTGAGGGAGGAGCGTCAATGGTTTTACGTGGACGGTGATTTGTACGAATCCTGAAAGTTGAATGCGTATTTCGGGCCTTGAAATTCTCGGGTGAATTCCCATGTAAGGGGTACGGGCAGTGTCTCTGAGAGAGTTGCCCGGTTCATTTTCACTGATTCATTGCTTCTGATGGAGAATAATCATGGCAACCATTGACCTGACCCCCTTGTACCGCAGCACCATTGGCTTTGACCGCATGGCCAGTATTCTTGACGCAGCCTTGCGCGCCGACAACTCCAACGGCTATCCTCCCTATAACATCGAAGTGGTTGAAGAAAACCGCTACCAGATCAGCTTGGCCGTGGCCGGCTTTGAAGAACAGGAACTGGAAATCGAAGTGGAAGGGGGCGTGTTGACTGTGCGCGGACGCAAGGCCGACGACGAGAACAAGCGCTACCTGCACAAGGGCATCGCGTTTCGCAGTTTCGAGCGGAAGTTCAACCTGGCTGACCATGTTCAGGTGGAGGGTGCTGCGTTGAAGAATGGACTGTTGGTGGTTGAACTGCTCAAGGTGATTCCTGATCAGATGAAGCCGCGCCGCGTGCCGATTGGCAGCACCACATTGCGCACCATCGATGCCGACAAGGCGGCCTGATCGCCCTGTGCGGACAGCCAAGTCCGCCAAGTCAGATGGCCAGATATTCTGGCTGTCTGACCGCGCGCTGCACATTGACCTCACTGGGGGCGGCTGGTCGGCCAGCTTGATCATAGTTGTTCAAGATGCGCTGAACACAGCAACCCACGAAGCCCAATGGCCAGCGCATGAATGGATGCTGGCTGATTGCTCGCTCACCTGTGTGTTCAATGAAGGCATCAAGTCACACAGTGACTTTCAGCAATACGCTGCATTACTGCGGTCGGTGTTGGACCACAGCCTTGCGCAACCTTTGGCGCCCGGTGTGAGTCAGGCTGCCCCACGTGAACATGTGATTGCAGTGCGTTATGGCCCAGAATTCGGCGCTGATTTCAGTGCGGTGTGCAAGCACCTGAACTGCTCTCCTGAACACTTGGTGAGCCTGCATACCTCAGCCATGTACACGGTGGAGTTTCTGGGCTTTCTGCCCGGGTTCGCCTACCTGTCCGGCACAGCAAGCGCACTCCATTTGCCCCGCATGTCCACCCCCCGCAGTCGAGTGCCCGCGGGTTCAGTCGCTGTGGCAGCGGGTTATTGTGCAGTCTACCCACAAGCCTGCCCCGGCGGCTGGCATCTCTTGGGGGTCACCAATCACACCTTGTTTGATCCGAATCACAATCCTCCTGCACAGCTTCAGCCTGGCGATGTGGTGCGATTTGTAGAGGCGTCCCATGCTTAAAGTGGTTAAGGCGCAAGGCATCGGGTTGGTCAGTGATTTGGGGCGCCCGGGTTATCTCGGGCAAGGAGTTCCCATCGCCGGTGCCATGGACACTTACAGCATGGTTTTGGCCAACGCCGCATTGGGCAATGCCTCACACGACGCTGTGCTGGAATGCATGGGCACTTTCGAGTTGGTGGTCAGTAAACCCGGGTCGTTGATGGTGGGTACCCGAAGCGGGCGAGTGTTGGTGAACAAGGCTGCCGTCATGCCTGGTCGTGTTGTCTGGACCGACGTTGGCGACATTATCGACATTCAACCCGCGCATCTGGCCTGGTGGACCGTGCTGGCGCTTCGAGGCGGTGTACGGGTGCCCGAGGTGTTAGGTTCCCGAAGCACTTGCATGGCGGGCCAGTTTGGTGGTCTGGAGGGGCGTGCATTGAAGGTGGGCGATGTCATTCACACCCACCCGGCCGAACACGACCGGTTTGACCGAAATGCGAGGACCACAGCCATTGGATTGGCCATGCCATTGGCGCACGCCACCCAGGGAGACCCCCGCAAGGTGCCCGTGGACATTGCCTGCCTGCCCGGCCCGGAATTGCCGCAGGTGGGCGACGAGGGGCTGCACCTGCTTTTTCAGCAAATCTACACCGTTCAAGCTCAAAGTAATCGACAGGCTTTCCGCCTGAAGGCCCATCGCGCACTGCCCACGCACCGAATGCCAGCGATGAAGTCACATGCCGTGCACCCGGGCTTGATTCAATTGCCCCCTGACGGGCAGCCGATTGTGTTGATGCCGGACGCACAAGCCACGGGGGGCTATCCCAGAGTGGCCAGTGTCCTGTCCAGCCAGATGTGGAAGTTAGGCCAAATGGCCCCCGGTCAGCGGGTGCGCTTCAAGCTGGTAGACTTTGAGCAGGCGATTTCTCTGAACCAAGCGCATGAACGCGAACGCATCGAATTCCTTCAATTGGTCGAACAGCATTTCCATCAACGCTGATTTGGGCGAGGGGGGTGCCAACGACGAAGCGTTGTTTGGGTGTGTCGACCTCGCCAACATCGCTTGTGGTGGCCATGCAGGTGACGAAAGCACCATGCGCCGTGCTTGCGAGTTGGCCCTGGCACACGGGGTTTCGGTGGGTGCACATCCCAGTTACCCCGATCGTGACGGTTTTGGACGTCGCCGGCCCAGCCATTTGAACCATTCAGCCTTGCTGGATGAAATTTGCCGTCAGGTGGAGGCTTTCGAAGCGGTGGCCCGTTCCGTGGGCCTGGCCCCTCAGCATTTCAAACCCCACGGGCAGTTGTACAACGATGCCGCTGTGGATGAGGCCCTGGCCTTGTTGTTGATTGATGTGGCCCGTCACTTTCCGCATTTGGCCCTGTTGGCCTTGGCCGCAAGCCCTCAGGTAAGCCTAAGCCGTTCTGCGGGAATCACAGTGCTGGAAGAAGCGTTTCCGGACCGTGCGTACACCCCGATGGGAACCTTGGTGCCCAGAAGCCAAACCGGCGCATTGATTGACAATGAGGACGTGCTGACGCTCCAAACCAAGGCCATGGTTAGGGCTTTGCCTTTCGCTTCAGCCAGTGGTGAGCCTGTGGTGGTGAGGGCCAACACCTTGTGTGTGCATGGCGACACCACCCATGCGCTGCGCAATGCCCGGTTGGTGAGGGCCGTTGTCAGTCAGCCTTGATCAGTCAGCCTTGAACACCACATTCAGTGGGCTCATGCCATGCTTGGCACGGGCCTGGTTACAGCGTGGGTTAAGTTGGCCCTGCGCATCGAACACATCGTATTCCCGGCAGGGCGAGGGCCGATTGGCATAAATGGTGCAAGTCACCGAATCACCCAACTCGCCACCCAAGGCAATGCAACGCGGGTTGCTTTGAGAAGTACCTTTCATGCAGGCCCTGTAAGGGTTCATTTGCTGAGTCAACTCCTCAGGCACAAAACCGCCTTCCGCCGCCGTGGTTTCGCCCCAGTAAAAGCTGATGCGGAAGGTGGCGCAACACACACCGCAACTTTGGCACAAAGCTTCAACGCCAGTGGTGTCGGTGATGACTGTGGGAGTGTCTGGGGCCATGGGCACAGATTCAGGCTGCAGGAGGCTGGACTATAGAGGGACTGGCTTGAAGTTGCAAGTCACGGCGTCGCGGGTATCAACAAGGCCAGTGCCCGCCGGGTAAGCTCGGGAATCGGGGCGGGTTTGTTGCTTGCCTTGTCGACAAACACATGCACAAAGTGGCCTTGTGCGCACAATTGATCGTGTTGGTTGAACAGCGCAAGCTCATAGCGCACCGAGCTGTTGCCCAATTTACCCACACGCAGTCCAGCGGTGATCGCATCGGGGTAAGCCAGCGGCTTGAGATAATTGCATTGGCTTTCCACCACAAAACCCACCACTTGGCCGTTGTGGATGTCCAAGCCACCTTGTTCAATCAAGTAACGGTTCACCACGCTGTCGAAGTAGCTGTAGTACACCACATTGTTCACATGGCCGTAGATGTCGTTGTCGTGCCAGCGTGTCTGCACGGTACACAGGTGAGGAAAGTCTGTTTTGCTGGATTCAACGGCCATGGTTTAGTAGGCCTCGGTGTAAATAGCCAGCGCGTCCTCTTCGGAGACTGGCCTTGGGTTGTTGGACAACAAACGGGTTTGCAGCATCGCCGCTTTGGCCATGACTGGCAGTGACGGTTCATCAATCTTCACTTCACGCAAGCGAACTGGCAGGCCTGTTGAAGGGGAGAGGTTGGCGGTCCATTCCACAAAACGTGCCGACAGTGTTTCATCGCCATCCCGCGTTGCACCTAGCCCGAGTTGCACCGCCAACTCTGCATACCAGCGTTGCGCAGCGGGCATATTGAACTTCAGTACATGGGGCAGTACCAGCGAATTGCTCAAACCATGCGGCACGTGAAAAATTCCGCCGATTGGGTAAGCCAGCGCATGCACAGCACCCACCGGCGCATTGGCAAAGGCTTGGCCAGCCAGGCACGCGCCCAGCATCATGGCCTGTCGGGCCTCCCGATGGTCGGGCTGTTCACACACTATGTTCAGGTTGGCGGCAAGCAACTGCAGGGCCTTGACCGCCAAAAAGTCAGAGTAGGGGTTCTTCAGCCGGATTGAGGTGTAGGACTCTATCGCGTGCACCATGGCGTCAATGCCGGTGGCCGCAGTGACATGCTTGGGCAGGCTTAGGGTCCAGTCCGCATCCAGCACCGCAACGTCGCCATACAACACCGGCGACACCACGCCCATTTTTGTGTCAACCCCAGTGGTCACGATCGAAATCGGGGTCACTTCGCTGCCTGTGCCTGCCGTTGTGGGCACCAAAACCAAGGGAAGGCGGTCACTCTGAACATTGCCCACGCCGTACATTTGTTGAAGTGCCTGTTTTCCTTGAACCAGCACCGCAATCAGTTTGGCCACATCCAGTGTGGAACCGCCACCAATGGCCACCACCGCCTGCGCACCGAATTGTTTGGCCTGTTCGGTCACCCGAAGCACCAAGGCTTCAGGGGGGTCCGGCTCAACATCATGGCTGACCAGGACCGCGTGGCCGTGTTCTTCAAACTGCGCCACGATGGTTTTGAAGGCCGCGGTGCCCGCGATGAAAGGGTCCACCAACAGAAAGACACGCGCATGGCTCAGCCCCTTTTCAGCAAATGTCGGCGCCAGTAGCGCAGGCAATTTCAAAGAGCTGCCTGATTCACAAATGATGCGGTTGACAGTACGAAACTCAAAAGGGGCCATGGCGGTGTGTTCCTCAGCGTTTTGGGGTCCAGGCCCACACAGCCCGCACGAAGATCGGTTCCTTGCTTTCGCTGTCCGTCACAGTCACTGCAACGTCCACTTCACCTTTCTCTTGTGTCTGCATCTGGGTAATCTGTTCCGGCGTCAGCATGGCTTCAGCACGCAGGTCACCGCTACAACGTTTGCGGTAGTCCACTTCCATGCGCTTGATCACCGGAATCGAGTTGGCGGGCACATTCAAGCCCACCAAAGCACCGGTTGCGGACTCGGCAGTCATCAGCATTACCACGGCATGCAAACCACCAATGTGGTTCTGCATTGCAGATTTGTTTTTGATGCTCACGATGGCGTGGTTGGTTTCAATCCATTCGAATCGGCAACCCGTGGTGCGGAAGAACTTCACAGCCCTCCCGAAAACCACCGTGAAGGCTTTGGCTTTGAGGGACGCGGGCAGGCGGTCCACCTGTGCGTACACTTTTTGAAGCATTGATTTCTGAGTCATTGTGGTGTGCTCTTCAAAAGGTTACAGGGCAACGGCCAACCGGGTGGCTTGGTTGATGGCGCGCTTGGCATCCAGTTCGGCAGCCACATCGGCACCACCCACCAAATGCACTGGAATACCCAAGGCTTTCAAGGGGGCTTCCAACTCACGCAGTGGGTCTTGCCCAGCGCACAGAATGACGTTGTCCACTTCCAGAATTTCCGGGCCGTGTGCACTCATGATGTGCAAACCACGGTCATCAATGCGCAGGTATTCCACACCTTGCATGAAGTGAACGCGACGGCTTTCCAGCGAGGCCTTGTGAACCCAGCCCGAGGTTTTCCCCAAGCGTTTGCCCAAGGGTTCGTCCTTGCGTTGGCACAGCCAGATTTCTCGGGCAGGGGCAGGGGGCTCAGGCATCACGCGGTCGATACCGCCTGCATTGTTGGGGTCAAAGGTGATGCCCCACTCTTTTTTCCAGGTTTCAAGGTCCAGCGTGGGCGAGGGGTGGCGCTCGTCGTGGGTCAGGTATTCCGACACATCAAAACCAATGCCGCCTGCACCAATCACTGCCACTTTTTTGCCCACCGGTTTTTTGTGCAGCAGCACGTCCACGTAGCTGAGCACCTTGGGGTGGTTCACGCCTTCGATGTCCGGGGTCCGGGGTTTGATTCCACTGGCCAGAATGACCTCATCAAATGCACCTTCCTTGATCAATTCAGGGGTCACGCGGGTGTTCAGGCGCAGCTCAACACCGGTCTTCTTCAGCATGGTGTTGAAGTAGGTCAGCGTTTCGTAAAACTCTTCTTTGCCGGGAATGACCTTGGCCATGTTGAACTGTCCACCGATTTGATGGCTCTGCTCGAACACCACCACCTGGTGGCCACGGCGTGCCAATTCAATCGAAGCCGACAAGCCCGCCATGCCCGCGCCGACCACGGCCACTTTTTTGCGGCGGGTTACTGGCGCATCGACAATCTCGGTTTCATGACAGGCACGGGGGTTGACCAAGCAACTCACCCGTTTGCCGCCGAAGGCGTGGTCCAAGCAAGCCTGGTTACACGCGATACACACGTTGATCTCATCACCGCGACCCTCTTTGGCCTTGATGGCGAAATCCGGGTCGGCCAGCAGTGGGCGCGCCATGGACACCATGTCGCATTGCCCCTCGGCAATCAGGCGGTCAGCCACATCGGGTTTGTTGATGCGGTTGGACGCAATCACCGGAATACGCAGTGTCTTTTTCAGTCGGCCTGTCAGCTCCGCAAACGCTGCGCGTGGCACCGACGTCACGATGGTCGGCACCTTGGCTTCGTGCCAGCCAATACCCGTGTTCAGCAATGTTGCGCCGGCGTCCTGAACGGCTTTGGCGATGTATTCCACTTCGTCCCATGTGTTACCACCCTCCACCAAATCCAACAGTGAATGGCGGTAAATGATGATGAAGTTGGGGCCCACAGCCTCGCGAATACGGCGGACAATTTCAACCGACAGGCGGGCGCGGTTTTCCACGCTGCCACCCCAACGGTCGGTGCGCTGGTTCACGCGTTTGCAGATGAACTGGTTCAGCAAATAGCCTTCCGAACCCATTACCTCCACACCGTCATAGCCTGCCTGTTGGGCCAGCTTGGCCGCCTTGGCAAATGCTGCAATGGTACGGCGGATACCAAAGTCACCAATTTCGCGAGGTTTGAAAGGATTGATCGGGCTTTTGCGGTTGGAGGCGGACACACTCAGCGGGTGGTAGGCGTAACGGCCCGCGTGCAGCAACTGCATCACAATCTTGCCACCATGGCGGTGAACGGCCTCCGTGATTTTCTGGTGGGGTTTCACAGCACTGCTGCTGCTCATCTTCGATGCAAATGGGTACAGCCAGCCTTCCAGGTTCGGCGAAAAGCCGCCGGTGACAATCAAGGCCGTGCCGCCCTTGGAGCGGGCCTCAAAATAGGCGGCCAGCTTGTCAAAATCCTTGTACTTGTCCTCAATGCCTGTGTGCATCGAACCCATCATGATTCGGTTGCGCAGCGTGGTGAACCCAAGGTCCAGCGGGGCATTCAAATGGGGATAAAGGTCTGTCACCTTACTGTCTCCTGATAATCGTGCAGTTTTATGTAATTAGCCTGCTCATGTTACTTTGGGGTAACCGGAAAGTTTGGAGTGACTGCTCCAAAATTCATGAACCACAAAATAGCACGATCGGTCATTTTCCGGAGCCCTTATCCGGCCATCGAACCGGAAAAAAGCATGGCGCGCTGCACCATCGGGAACCGCACGGCGGGCCGCCTTGTCCTACACTGGTTGCAGTTGCACCCTCCGTGTTCGTTTCATGCCTGTTTGGACTTTCTGGCGCACTCAATGGCGCCGCCCGGCTTTTCGCGTGCTTGTACTGGCTTTGGTGTTGGCGGTGGCCGCCATCACCTCGGTTGGCGTGTTTTCCGCCCGCATCGAATCGGCTTTGCTGCGCGACGCCAGTCAGATGCTGGGTGGCGACTTCGTGCTGGAAACCAAACGCAAGCCTGACCTTGCGCCCTGGTGGTCCACCCTCAGCCAGCCTCAGTACAAGGGTTTAAGCCGCTCTGAAAGCGTTGAGTTTCCCAGTGTGTTGCAGGCGGGCGAGCGTGACCTGCTGGTTTCCGTCAAGGTGGTGGACGACACCTACCCCCTGCGTGGGCAGCTTCGAATTCAGTCGTCTCAAGCCGCTGAACAAGCCGTCAAACACGGGCCACCTCCCGGGCAGGTGTGGGTGGATTCCGGCGTGCTGGGCAGTTTGAATATCCGGTTGGGCGACTCCATTGAGTTGGGTGCGCTTCACTTACCGGTCACCGCGACCATCCTGATCGAACCCGATCGTTCGGCTGGCTTTGTGAATTTTGCTCCGCGGGTGCTATTCAACCGCGCTGACCTTCAGGCCAGCGGCCTGCTGGGCTTGGGTTCCCGGGCCACATGGCGGGTTTATTTCGCCGGTGATCAAGGCCTGCTATCCCAATTGCAAGGGCAGGTCAAACCCCAGCTCACACCGGTGGACCAAGTCGCCACTCTGGAATCAGGCCGTCCTGAAGTCAACGGCACCTTGACCCGAGCCCGAGATTTTCTGGCCATGGCGGCGCTCATCGGTACCCTGGTCGCCTGCGTAGGTATTGGCTTGGTTGCCCATGTGTTTGCGCGGGAACTGGCTTCTGAATTGGCCATTCTCAAAAGTTTGGGTTACACCCCTGGGCAATTGGGCCGCTTGTGGCTGGGTGGGCTACTCGGCTTGGCACTGGCGGCTGGTTTGTTGGGCGTGGCTTTGGGGTGGGGGGCACATTGGGTATTGGTCCTGATGCTGTCCAAGCTGCTCGGCGTGGCCTTGCCCATGGCAGGGGTTCATTTTGTGTTCGTGGGTGTGCTGTTGGCTGTGGGCTTGCTGTTGGGGTTTGCCGGTGTGCCCGCGGTGATCGCTCTCAAAGCCCCTGCCATTGCGGTCATTCGTAACCAACGCCTTGCCAATACGCGTGTGGAGTGGGCACTGACAATCGCCTTTGGGGTGTGTTGCGGAATGGCCGTGTGCCTGCTGCTGGTCAGCAACACCACGTTGGCTTTGCTCCTGTTTTCAGGGTTTTTAGCCTGCGGGTTCGTGTTTGCGGCGGCTCTGTGGGTTTTGTTGACCTTGGCAGGTCAATCCGTCCAACGCAGCGCAGGTGCTAGCCTGTGGGGCAGTGTCATGCGAAGCATGGCTCAAAGAAAGTCATTGTTGGTGCTGCAAGGTGTGTCCCTGACCATGGGTTTAAGCGCCTTGCTCATGCTCGCCGTTGTTCAGGGCGACCTCATGGACCGTTGGCGTGCCGCAGTGCCTGACAATGCCCCCAATCGCTTCGTCTTCAACATCCAGCCCGATCAGGTCGACTCGGTGCGCGCAAGTCTTCAGCAGGCCACAGAGGTCCCAGTGCGCCTCTATCCCATGGTTCGTGGCCGGTTGACGTCCATCAACGGCAATCCAGTCACCGCCGAGACGTTCACCGAGCAGCGCGCGCGCAATCTGGTGCAACGCGAGTTCAACCTCAGCTTCGCGGATGAATTGCCCCGTCGCAACACAGTCATTCAAGGGCGCTGGTTCACGGCTGATGCCCGTGAAGAACTTTCCATCGAATCGTCCATGGCCCAGCGCTTGGGCCTCACGCTGGGCGACACGCTGGAGTTCGACATTGCAGGCACGCCAGTGAGGGCCAAAGTCACCAGCATCCGCGACCTTCGCTGGGACAGTCTAGACGTCAACTTCTTCGTCCTTTTCCCCGGGCAAGCGCTGAGTGCCTACCCGCAAACCTGGATCACTTCGGTGCACCTTCCGGTCTCCACTGCAGCAGCGGTGTCTCGCCAGCTGGTGCGTGATCATCCCAACCTCACTGTTCTGGACACTGAAGTCATCATGAGCCAAGCCCGCCGCATACTGGCCCAAGTCAGCCAAGCGGTGCAGTTTGTGTTTGGTTTTACGGTGCTGGCCGGTGGGCTTGTCGTCGTGGCCTGCGTGCTTGTTGGTGCTCAGGCCCGTGCCCGGGAAACAGCCATCTTCAGGGCCTTGGGTGCATCCAGCCAACAACTGCTGCGTGCGGCCTGGCTTGAACTTGCGCTGATTGGCGGGTTGTCTGGCCTCATCGCCGCCAGCGCAGCACAGGCATTGGGCTGGTCGGCTGCCCGGTTTGTGTTCGAGTTCGATTATTGGATGACACCTTGGTTGTGGTTGGGGGGGGCAGGCTTGGGGGCGGTGGTGTCCCTGTTGTTTGGTGGTCGTGCGGTATACCGTGTGTGTACCGTGCCTGTGATGCAAAGTCTGCGGCAGGCCGATTAAGGGCTCAGTCCGCTCAACCCGGCTGGCATACAATGCAAGCGTTCAGGCCATTCTTAAAGTACGACCGCCCATGTCCACACAAGACCCGACCTCCCCAACAACCGGGCAGGAACCCAAACGCGCCATTGAATACTTTGGGGCCGACACGCCCAGCCAGTTGGTTCGTGTGCGTCAACTGGTTGACCTGTTTTACGACGAAATGCACAGCAACCCCGAGTTCGCTCGAATCCGGGCATTGCACCCTGCGGACTTGGCCCACTCCCGAGAGAAGTTTTATGAGTTCCTCGCAGGGTGGTTGGGTGGGCCCGACCTGTATGTGTCCAAGTATGGTCACCCCCGCCTGAAAATGCGCCACATGCCTTTTCCCATCAACAGCGTTGACAGGGACCAGTGGTTATCCTGCATGCTGATCGCGCTGCGCCAAATGGGCTTTGACGAACGCTTGGTGGAAGGTCTCATGATGTCGTTCTACCGCACCGCAGACTGGATGCGCAACAAACCGGATACGCCGTTGACCGATGCGCGGGGCGGCCATTCGTCTGTGGCCCATCCACCGGAGGACTCCAATGACTGAGTCAAGCCTGTTCAATGGTCTGATTGCCTTGGGCCTGCTGACCGCAGTGCAAATGGTGTTGTTGCTTGTTGTGTTGCGTCGCTCAGGCTCAAGCAATGAGCCTGACATGGTCACCCAGCAAACCATGGCCCACCTGCAGAGCCAACTGACCCGCCTGAGTGAGCAAACCATTCAGCAGAACACGCTGGCTGATGAATTGTCCAAGCACGTACGTGGCTTGTCTCAAGACCTGACCCAAGCCTTTGCGCAAAACCGCCAGGACAGCCAATCTGCGCTGATCGGCATTCAGCAGAACCTGACCCAATCTCTCGGGCAAGGCCAGCAAGCCCAGGCTGAGCAGTTGCGTAACTTCTCCGATGTGCTCCACAAAACCAGCAGTTTGCTGAACGATCAGTTCAACCAGATTCGTCAGTCGCTTGAACAGAAAATTCAGTCTCTGCAAGCGGACAATGCCAAAAAACTGGATGAGATGCGCCAGACAGTTGATGAAAAACTGCACGCCACGCTGGAGCAGCGCCTTGGTCAGTCCTTCAAATTGGTCAGTGACCGGCTTGAGCAGGTCTACAAAGGCTTGGGTGAAATGCAGACTCTGGCCACAGGGGTAGGCGACTTAAAACGCGTGCTCACCAACGTCAAAACGCGCGGCACTTGGGGCGAAGTTCAACTTCAAGCCCTGCTTGAACAGATGCTCACGCCCAGTCAGTTCGGTCAAAACATCAAGCCAGTGCCGGGGAGCAGCAACATTGTTGAATTTGCAGTGCGTCTGCCGGGTAAAGACGACGACAAACCGGTTTGGCTGCCCATCGATTCCAAGTTTCCGAAAGACCAATACGAGCGCCTGCTGGACGCCTTCGACCGGGCCGACCCAGACGGCGTTGCCCAAGCCTCAAAGGCACTGGAGCAGGCCGTGAGGCTGGAGGCCAAGAGCATTGCCGAGAAGTACCTCTCGCCGCCCCACACCACAGATTTTGGTATTTTGTTTTTGCCCACCGAAGGCTTGTATGCCGAGGTTGTCAAACGCCCTGGCCTTGTAGATGACCTGCAGCGCCAGTACCGGGTGACAGTGGCAGGCCCAATCACATTGACTACCTTGCTCAACGCGCTGCAACTGGGCTTCAAAACCTTGGCGCTTGAACAACGGTCCAGCGAGGTGTGGACACTGTTGAGTGCCGTAAAAACAGAGTTCTCCAAGTTTGGCGATGTGCTGGCCAAAACCAAAGAAACACTGGAGCGTGCGGCCAAGAATATTGAAAGTGCCGAAGTGCGTACGAGGGCAATGCACCGCAAACTCAAAGGCATTGACCAATTGCCCGAGCCGAATGCCCAGGCCTTGTTGGGCCTGAATGACAACCTGATGGACGACGAGGCCGATGGCGTTGACGCCCCGGCAGGTGGGCAACCATGATGCGCCTGCACTGGGTTGCCACTGGGGGCACCATTGCGGGCCTGTCGGTACAGGCCAACGGGGATGGTGCCTCTGGGCCTTGGGCTTATGCAGCGGCGCAGGTGCCCGTGGAGCAATTGTTGCAGGGCATGCCCGATGTGCTGTCTGCCGCAGATTGGTCGGCCGAACAGGTGTACAGCATTGGCAGTCAAGACTTAACCCCAAGCCACATGATCAAACTGCGCAACAGCGTGGTTCAGGCCTTGGCCAATCCCGAAGTGCAGGGCATCATCGTCAGCCACGGCACGGACACCGCCGAGGACACCCTCTGGTTTTTGCATCAAACGCTGAGCCCAGCGCAATTGAGGGTGCCTGTGGTGTGCGTTGCAGCCATGTACCCAATGGACCACCCATTGTCCGACGGACAAACAAACGCCTTGGCCGCGGTCAACCACATTCAGCGGCTTGGCCAGTCCGAGCACCCTGCGTCCAACAATGACTGCAGTCGCCTTGGTTTGTGCGTACATGGTCAGTTTATTCCGGCCCCTTTGGTTCACAAACGAAGTACTTTGGGTGGCGAGGCCTTCCTTTGCAAAGGGTACAGCGCGGATGATCAACAAGCCTTGTTGAAGGACTTGCTCTTGGCCCATCCCGGGGGCACATTCGCCCACTTCAATCAGACCCGCTTTTTGCGCGCCAATGTGGCCGTTCTGTACTGCACGCCAAACGCCGGGTTGGCGGCCCAGTTGTCCGCTTTGCTCAGTTCCCCGGTCCAATCCCTGATTGTGGCCGCGCCCGGGCACGGCAACATCCCCGAAGCCTGTATTGAGTTGCTGAGCTCGGCCTTGAACAAAGGGGTTCGGGTTGTTCGGGCCAGTCGCGCCGAAGAAGGGGGGGTAGGCACTGGTGGAGAGTTTGACCTTTTCGAGTCTTACAAGGCCAAAGGGTTGTACGCAGAAGCCGGTGATTTAACGCTACCCAAATTGGTCATTCAGGAAATGTTGAACGTCAGCCAGTAACTGACAGCATGGCTTGCTTGATCGCCCAGCCTGGTGTCAAAAAAAGCGCCCGACAGTGTTGCTGCTCGGGCGCTTGATTGGGCTTGCGTTCGTCGGCCCGCTTAGGGCTTACTGTTGCAAACTTTGGCTGAGTACCAACGCCATATTCACCGGTTGAGACTGAGCCTCAATGGCCTTGCTGCTACTGGACGGTTTCGCAGCGGTGTTGATTGGCGCATTCTTCTCACGAATGATCTGCCATTTTCCGGAGATCTGTTTCCAGACCAAGGTTTTGCGCGACTTTTCCTGATAATTGTTTGAACGGTAGCTTTGGGTAAAGCTCAATTCGTACAGGCTTGGGTCGTCGAAGCTGGGCACCACCTGAATATCGGCAATGTCGATTTCGATTTTGGAGGCACCACGCAGGCGGTCACGGCGATTGGCTTCCCAGCTTTCATAGCTGCCTTGTTCGGGCTTGAAGGTTGGCGAGTAAAAGCCGATGTAGGCATTCACGTCACGCTCCATCCAGGCCTGCGCCCAAAGCCGTGTGCGCTCAATCAGGTTCCTGGACACATGGGCAGGGTCACCAATCGATGCGCTTTGATCGCTGCGTAGTGACGTACCTGGTTTGGCAGTTCCAGTCGCCGGTTGGTTGACCGGCATCATGCCCTCTTTGAAATCGGCAGCCGCTGTGCCAGGTGGCAACAGTTTGGCAGACGCTGGAGCAGGTTCAGCGGCACCGGCTTGGCCAGAAGTGCTTGGGGCGACCGGCAGGGTTTGGACCGACTTGTAGCTTTCATCAAACCCGATTGCCGGCATTTGAAAGTCTTGGATGTTGATCAGTTCGGCGGGGCATCCTTCGGATTCAGCACCCTCAGACACCTGCTCCTTGTAGAACAGCACCTGTTTTTTCACGGGTTCGTCAGCCCTAACCAGATCGTCCACCGCGAACAGGTTGATCAACTGGCCAGTTGCTGACAGCAAACGCAGCTTGGCCACGCTCAAGTCAGCTTCCACATTGATCAAACCGCGTTGGGCTTGGTAATACTCATTCTCGGCGGTCAGCAAATCCAGCAGGCTACGTCGCCCTACATTGAACTGTTGCTCATAGGCCGCTCTGGCTTTCGAAATAGCTTGCGCTTGGGCGCGGAAGTAATTGACCCTTTTTTGCAGGTTCACCACGTCGTAGAGTGCGTTTTGGCTGTTTTGTCGAATACCGCGGCACACCACCAGCTTGTCGTCAAAAGAGCGCATTTTTCGCTTGATGGCGGCGTTTCTGGAGGCGGAGTCGGAACCACCACGGTACAAATTCATGCTGGCCAGCAGATCGATCGAGGTGATGGTTCGATCATCGAAGGTGGAGAGGTAATTGCTGTAGTTGTCCGATTTGGCACGTAGGTCGAAGCGTGGGTAAAAGCCCTCGGCAGATGCGGTCACCTGCTGTTTTGCGCTTTCAATCTGGGCATTGGCTGCCATCAGCAGGGGGTGGGTGTTCAGTGCAAACACCAGCCGTTCAAGGTTCTCAACCTCGAAGTTGGCTTGAACGACATATTCGCCCATCTGGTTAATTGGCCAGACGGTGTCGGTCACGCGCTGGTAATTCGACATGGCGGTGAAGGTGTTGGCTTTCTCAGTCGCCAAATTACTCAGGGCCAAGGTGTAACGGCTCTTGGCTTGCTCCAGATCCGATTCACGGGTTACGCCACTTTTGACTTTGTCTTCAATACGGGCCATTAGGTCCTGGTGAACCTTCAGATTGCTCTCGGCCAGCTTGGTCAAGGCTTGAGCACGCGACACATCCACGTGAGCACCAGAGGCTTCAAATGCCACTTGGTTGGCCTTGTTCAAGTACCTGTAGTACCCAGCCATCGCATCAGAATAGGACGCCAAGTATTTGGCCTGACCGGCAAATCCGCTGAAAATATTCTGACGCGCTTCAATGCCATAGGAACTGGCGTTGTAGGTTCGTGTTGGGCCGTCCTGAATTTTGCTCCGTTCGCGGCCGGCCGAACCCCGAATGTCCACAGTGGGTAGCAAGCCGCCAAACCGCACATTCGACTCTTCAATCTGAGCGGACAAACCATTGATCTCAGCGTTGAGCATTGGGTTGTTGTTCAGCCCTTTGATCACACTGTCGCGAAGCGGATTAGGGCCGCTTGCGGTGTCATCGGTGGCTTGGGGGGCCTCGGTTGGCGCTTCAACTTGTGCGTGAAGTGGCAAAACGCCGGCAAACAGCAAAGCCAATGTGGCTGGAATCGCTTTCAGGGTGTAACTATTTTTCATGAATGTCAGTCAACCTACAAATTACTGGATCGCATGTCGTGGCGGATCACGCCACCGCACAGGCCTCGTGATGGGCTGGGCTGGGCGAGCACGGCGCACATGCGTCATGGCTGTAACAGGATGCACCCCAATGGCCAGAGCCGGAATCCCCCATTGAGCCACCCATGCTGCTTGACATGGAATTCAGCACTTGGGCAACCATCGACCCTTTGCTGTGATCCATGATTGAGTCCAAGTCCAGAATTTTTCCGGTGTATTCGTGGTCGTGGGTGCGGCCGGACCCGCTGCTTGACTCAGCGGTGTGATCGTCGCAACCCGTGTTGCAGGGTGTGGTGGTTGGTGTGCAGGGCGAGGGTGTTGGTTCGCAGCTTTCTGGCTTTTCCTTGACGGTCACGGTGACGCACGCGTCATCGGTTAGGCAAGACTTATCACCCATGGTGTAAGTGATGACATCCTTGCCCGTGAAACCCTCATCCGGGGTGTACACAAGCTTGTTGTTTTTGATTTCAACCGTGCCGTGTTCAGCCTCGGCGCTCTTGATGCTCAACATGCCCCAACCGTTGTCGTTCTTCAATACGTCGATAGTGATGGACGTGTCTTCCTTGGTCTTGGCGTGGTCGTTGTTGGCGTCTGGCCCTCGGTGGTCGTCACACTTCGGAGGCTCCTCGCACTTGGGAGGCTCTTCGCACTTGGGAGGCTCCTCGCACTTGGGAGGCTCTTCGCACTTGGGAGGCTCCTCGCACTTGGGAGGCTCTTCGCACTTGGGAGGCTCTTCGCACTTGGGAGGCTCTTCGCACTTGGGAGGCTCCTCGCACTTAGGAGGCTCTTCGCACTTAGGAGGCTCTTCGCACTTGGGAGGCTCAGGATGACAAGGTGGGCAGGGGGGGCACTCATTGCCGCCTGGCTCGCCATCATTGGGAATGGTGCGTACCTCGATCTTGGTCACGGTTTCCGTAGCAATGCGGTCACGGAATTCGACCACCCTAGGGCCCTCGTTGTCGCTGACGCGGCGGTCTAAGTCCACTACAACATCCGACTTCACCCGGTCTACGAAATAGCTGTCACCGAGTTTAGGCAAGTCGTTGGGGGTGTCTTGGTCCAGCGCGCCCACATTCAGGTATTTGCGGATGACGTTCTTTTCGGGCGGTTTGTTGGCATCGAATGGCTGAATCTCACCGTTTTTGGGTTTGATAATCCAGTCCGTCGGTCCTTCAAGTGGCCGCACCAGTTCAGGGGCTGAAATCTGACCATCGGTGAATGGACCCAGCTGCACTACCCATTCCACTTCAGGCCGCTTGCGCAGGCTCTTGGCAGGCTTGCGGGGTGCACCCAGTGTGCTTGGGTCACAGTTTTGTGGGGGCAGGGGTTTCTTGTCGCTCATGCTTGTCCTCGAGTCCAGTCTGATACAGGTGTGTGAACAAGCAGGCAGTTTGGTTCCATCGGGATGATGGAGAAAGCGATGGGTTCGGTCTGATTGGGTGGAGTTACCCCAAGGGGGGTATGAGGGGGATTGCACCACGAGGTACAATCCAGTAGAGCTTAGTTTGAACGGGTCAACGTTCGGTGAACACCTCGGTGGTCCCTCGAAGAATGGGCTTGCTCAGGTAGGACAGAACAGAGCGTTCTTCGGTTTCGATGCTTACATTGGCCACCATCCCCGGCAGCAGTCTCACCGATTCAGGCACAGCAGAGCGTGGCACCGTTACCTTGACGACAAAATACGGGCGTCCTGTGTCATCGCTCAAGCTGTCTGCGGACACGTTGTCTACCACGCCGCGCAGGGCGCCATAGATGGAGTAGTCGTAAGCAGTCACTCTGACATTGGCTTTTTGGCTGGGGCGTATGAAGGCCACGTCTTTGGGGTTGATCCGGGTTTCAAACACCAGTTGCTCATCCATCGGCACGATTTCGATGACTTCTTTGCCGGCAGGGACGACGGCACCTTTTGTGTTGTAAAGGATGCGCTGAACCAATCCATCGACCGGTGCCTTCAGTGTGGCTTGATTAACCCGATCAGACAGTTCAATCTGGTTTTGTTCCAGACTGGCCAAGCGCCCTTTGACTTCGGCCAGTTCACTGCGTGCCTCGTTCTCCTGTTTCAGGCGGGTTTCCTGAATTTTCTGGCGCGCTTCGCTCACAGCCGAGGCCAAGCGGCTACTTTGGGCAGTGGAGGCTTCATAGTCGCCCTTGGCTTTTACCACCTCACGTTCAAGGCGGAGCACCTCGACCGGGGACACCGCACCGCTTTTGAGCAAAGGGCGGGTACTGTCCAGTTCCTGTTGTGCGCTGGAAAGGGTCAGTTTCGCTGCGCTGGCCCGGCTCTGGGCTTCGTCGAGCTCCCTTTGGCGCTGTTGCAACTGTTGGTCATAAATGTCCAGTTGGGCCCGCCATTCTTGCATCTTGCTGTCCAGCAGTTTCATTTCCTGCTGGTACAGGTCTGGGTATTGGCTGATCAGGGCATCGCTTGCGTTGAGCGCTGTGCGGTTCAATTGGGCCTTCAGCCTTGCCTCTTTCAATTGCAACGACGCATCAACGGCCTGTTTCTCTTTCAGGCTAGAGGAGAAGCGGGTGGTGTCGATCTGCAGCAAAGTTTGCCCGGCTTTCACCTGCGCACCCTCGCGAACCAATACATCGGTGATGATGCCTCCATCCACTGCTTGAATCACCTGTAGCCGCTGGGAGGGCACGACTCTGGCTTCACCGTGGGCTGCTTGAGGCACTTTGGCGACAGCCGCCCACACCAGAAGAATCAGAAAACCTGCGGTCATTAGCCGGGTCAGTTTCAGGGTCAGGCGAAGCTGGTGTTCCATGGCACGGGCTTGGTCCAGACGCAGGCCTGCACCGGGCAAGGTTTTCCACTCCGCATCTGAGGCGGTCGCCCAAACTTGAAGGCGATCCAGCAGTGGGCGCAGCTTGGAGATCAGGGCGGCTTTGTTCATGAGCGGCCCCCGCTTGAGTTCAGTTGCATCATTTCGGCGGCATGGGCAATCACATCGGCCTTGGGGCCTTGGCTTGCAATCCTGGATTCGTGCATCAACACCAGGTTAGGCGTAACGCTGAGCAAGCTCGGTTTGTGTGTCGTCATCACCAGGGTTGTGGACTCAGGCAACTCCCGCAGCATGCTCATCAGGTGCGTTTCACCCTGCTGATCAAGCCCAATGCTGGGCTCGTCCAACAACAGCAGGGAAGGTCGTCCTGCCAGTGCTCTTGCGAGTGAAACCACCTGTTTTTGGCCAGTGGACAAGTTGCTGCCCAGTGCTTCGATTTGCATGTGCAGGCCATCGGGGTGACGCGCAATCCACTCAAATGCCCCCAAAGATTCCAAGGCAGCTTTGCAATCGTCCAGGCTGACCCAGGGCCGGTACCAACGGATGTTGTCCAGCAAAGTGCCTTTGGCCAGTTGGGGCGGCTGAAGCGCCACACCCAGATGCCGCGCTATTTCCGTGGCGTTGTAATGTGTTCGGTTAAGCTGATTGATCCGCTGGCTTCCATCGCTCGGTTCAAGTTGGCCAGCCAGCAAGCGCAAAAGAGATGTTTTCCCAGAGCCCATGGCCCCAATCACCCCAAGTCTGTCGCCGCGTTTAAGGTTCAAACTGATTTGCCGGAGCAGGTAATCGGAGGGTAATTGACTGTTTTTGTTGGCTTTGGGTTTCCTGACGCTCGCTTCATCGAGGTCAATACTGTCCAGCGTCTGAAGCGGCAACGCTTTCGGGTTCAAGGGCGGGGCAGCCGATAAAAACTTGTCCAAGTCTTCAAAACCGGACTGCGCTGAGTGCATGTGCAGCACATGGCTTTGCAGCTTTTGGATGGGTGTGAAACAGCGCATTGTCAGCATCGACACAGCGATCAGGCCACCCACACTCAGTTCCAGGTTCACGGTCAGGTACACCCCAAGGCACACGGTGAGCACCCACGCACTCTGGGATATGACGTGGACGATTTGCTGACTGTTGAACAACAAGTCACGAACGCCGTTTTGAGAAAGCCGGGCTTGAAGTTGAATGCTGTTCAAAGACCTGGAATGGTGGGACTGAATGCCCTGTGCTTGAATCATGTCCAGATTGGCCAGTGCATCCAGCCACTGCCCATGCGCCAACCGGAATTGATTGGCGTGGGCTTTGCTGTGTGCACTCAGGGCTCGGTGGGACACCACGGTGATTGCACTGGTCAGCAGGATGGCAACGCCAGCGATCAGGATAAAAAGCGGGTGTATGACTGCAATCACGGCCAGATAAATCAGCAGAAAGGGCAGGTCAATCAACGCAACAAGAAATAGGCCAGACACCAATTCACGCAGTTGTTCAAACGACCTCAGGTGTTGAAGAAGGGCTGCTGGCTCCGTGGTGTGGGTGCGTGTGTTGAGCAGGGCATTGGAGAGCAAGTCGGAGCAGGCTGCGTCGGCCCGAGTTGCTGCATGTTCCAGAAAATGATGGCGAGCCTTCTTCAGCGCGTGTTCAAGCCCCAAGCAGAGAAACACACCAAGGGCCAATGCGAACAGCGAGGCATAGGCCGAGTTGGGAATGATTCGATCGTAAATTTGAATTGAAAAGAACGGACCCGCCAAGGCCAAAATGTTGATGATGATGGACGCATGAACCACCGGCTTAAAATGGGTGAATGACTGCTCCAGTGTCTGGCGCAGCCACGTGCTGTTTTTTAGGGCGGCCCAGAACGCCATCAACCCCTTGGAGCTGTGGTCTGGAGCTTGATTGGCGGATTTGCTTTTCTGTAGATCAAGCGCCAGAACGGCGTACAGCGGGATGCTGGATTGAAGGGCTTTCCAGTCCGAGGCCAGCAGTACCCGACCTTCCTGGCTGACGCACAGTGACCAGTCGTCAATCAGCCCGCGTTCATTGGGTTTGATGTCTTTGAACACTTGGTAAGAGTGTCCGCAGGCGGTCAAATAACTGATTAAGCGGGCCAAATGGCGGTCCGAGGGCTGCTTGTCGGCAGCTTCTGGGTGCTGGTCCCAGACGGCCGGCAGGAAGTCCAGACCGTGTTGGGTCAGTGCCCGCTCAAGGGCGTCTCGTCCGTCGGCATTGCCCAGGCGGCCCGGTGGGTCTGCAAGCATGTTGGCACCAAGAATGGAAAAATGGGCCCATGGTACTTCTGCTGGCTACGCCTGAAAATCACTCAACTGGCTCACTCACTCGAAGGAGGGGTCAAGCGCCTGATTGAAATTTCAGCAAGTCGTCGAGTGTATTCAGGTTGGTAAACTGGTGTGGGTTTTCAAACGTCACCACCTGATGGGATTGTCTGGTCAACCACTGATAGACCCCTCGCTGCCCTTCATTGAGGGCGTACTCAATGGATAGCTTCGCGCTGGCACGCAAAGCACAGAAGACCGGGTGAATCCGGTCGCCTGCCTGTGCCACGGTCAGTGTGAGCTCCGGTCGCTGCTTCAAGGGTTCAATCAGTCGGTGAACCAAGTCCTCAGGGAAGTTCGGCGTGTCACAGGGTACGCAGACCAGAATGTCTCCTTCCATGGCCAATAGGCCCGCATGCATGCCCGCCAATGGGCCAGCGAAACCGGTGATTGAATCTTGAAGAATCGAGTTTTGGGGAAAGAGGGCGGCGTAGTCGTTCAGATGGCGGTTGGCGACGATCCACATGTCGGCCACGTGGGGGCTTAACTGGTTCCAAGCGAGCTTGGCCAGCGGGGTGCCTTGAAATTGCTGGAGCCCTTTGTCCAAGCCACCCATTCGGCGGCTTTGTCCACCAGCCAAGACCAGGCCTGAGACTTTGTGGGTTTGATCGAGGGTGTGAGGGTTCACCATTCGCTGGATTATCCGCCGATGTACGACATTTCAATTCGATCGGCCGGTTGCGGGGTGTTTCCCGTGCGAATCTCACTGTACCGGTCCGATCGCAATGACCACAGGTTGGCAATGGCGTGTCCAAGTTGCTCATCTGTGTTGGCAGAGTCACCCCTGACCAAGCTGCGCAAATCATGGCCTCTGCTGGCAAACAGGCAGGTGAATAGCAATCCTTCTGTCGATAAGCGGATACGAGAGCAATCCCCACAAAAGGCTTGGGTGACCGAGGAAATAACACCAATTTCCCCACTTCCGTCGGCATATTGCCATCGTTTAGCGACTTCGCCCGGGTAGTTGGCGTCCAATGGGGCTAACTGGCCCACCTGTTCATTGATCAGGTTGATGACGCGGGCAGACGGCACTACTTCATCGAGCTTCCAGCCGTTGCTGGCGCCGACGTCCATGAACTCGATAAAACGCAGAATATGGGGGCTGCCTTTGAAGTAACGTGCCATGGGGACAATTTCGTCCACGTTCAAGCTTTGTTTCACGACCATGTTCACCTTCACCGGCCCCAGGCCTGCCTCGGCTGCAGCCTCAATGCCATCCAGCACCTGCTCAACCTCAAAGTCGACATCATTCATGGCTTTGAAGGTGGTGTTGGTCATGGCGTCAAGACTGACTGTGACCCTGTTCAGGCCGGCGTCTGCAAGGCTGCGCGCCTTTTTACGCAGCAGGGTGCCATTGGTGGTCATTGCAATTTCCGGTGCACGGCCAGACGGTGTTCGAAGTGAGGCCAATTTTTCAACCAGGCGTTCGATGTGCTTGCGCAGCAGCGGCTCGCCGCCGGTCAGACGCAGCTTTTCTACCCCATGGCCCACAAAAACCCGGGCAATTCGCTCGATTTCTTCAAAGTTAAGCAACGCCGCCTGGGGAAGGTAAACGTGATTCTGATCAAACACTTCTTTGGGCATGCAGTACACGCACCTGAAGTTGCAACGGTCTGTCACGGAAATGCGCAGGTCGTGCAGGCGACGGCCAAGGGCGTCAGTCAGTGGGTATAGCAGGGGTGAACTTGGGACAGCAGTATTCAGCGGCAGCGCCCGGGGAGGGCTGGCGAGAGGATGAAGGTGAATAACGCGTTCGGTCATGGGCTACTGCCGGAGCCTTCGCCCCGTTTCGCGGTCGTTACAACTCAGACCTTGGTAATCTAACCTTCTTGGACGGTGCGCTGCACTAGGGCTTACACCGAAAAACCCCACCGATTGCACAATCGGTGGGGTATCTTTCAGCAAGTCCGGTTAATTCCGGAACTCGGGCCGGGTTTCAACCAGCACAAGATTGCTGTTGTCGATCACCGGTGCAGGTTTGCGCACTCGGGGAGTGCGCACCGCTGCCGGCTGGCTGGCCAGAGCGTTTTGAACAACATTCCACTTCTCGCGGTCTGTTTCCACCCAAAGCATGCCAGCGTTGGTCACCACTGCATTCAGCGCTTCTTGGCTGAATATGGCTTGAACAACCGGCTTCGGCTGAGCAGCCTGCACTGGCTCTGGAGCAACCGCAACCTCAACCACAGTGGGCAAGGCAGCTTCGGCCGGTTCTGTTTGTGGGGCTGCAACCGTGGTTTCAACCACAGGGCTGCTAGCCTCAACAGCGTCTACTGGTGCGGCTTCGACTGCAACCTCCGATGCGGTTTCCGGCGCTACTGCGCTTGAGGCTTCAGCCTCAGGGGTGTTGGTTTGGGCCGATGTCTGGCTTTCGATGGGTTGCACATCAGTTGCGTCTGCAATCGCGTCCGAATCCGTTTGGTCGGAGCCTTCAAGGCCTTCAGCCAATTCAGCAGTGTCAGCGCCTTGCCCACGTTGGCCACCACGGCGGCGACGGCGACGGCGGCGGTTTCCATCCGCCGCACCAGAGGCTTCATCTTCGGACCCTTGATCACCATAGGCCATGGTTTGTACGATCTTGTCCGCCAATTCCGCTTCGTCAAGTGCCAAGGTTTCAGGAGCATCGGCTGGTGTTGACTCGGCACCTGTATCGAGGCCGCCTTCAGCCAACAACTGACCATTCTCGCCTTCACCCTGAGCCCGTCCACCACGTCCACGACGACGGCGGCGTCGGCCACCTTGGCGCTCGCTTTGTTCGGAGTCCTCGGCAGCAGTGTCGGTTTGAATGCCTTGAGCGTTCAATTCCTCGGTGGCTGCCAAAACTTCTTTCTGGCTGGCTTGCTCACGGTTGTTGTCCCGTTGGCCGCGACCACCACGTCCGCCCTGACGCCCTTCGCGTGCTGGAGAGGCTTCTGTCTGGGTGTCACGTTGTTCGGCTTGCGGGGCCTGCTGACCGCTGTCAGCGTTACGCGCTGGTCGTGCTTCACCGTCGCGCGGGCCACGGCGATTGCGGCCTCCGCGGCCTTCACGTTCGCCATCCCTGCCTTCCCCGCGAGCACCTTGGCGGCTGCCGTGGCGGCGGTCTTGGCCGCGTCCGGAACGGGGCTTTTCGCTGCTGGCCTGTTCGATCACAATCGCGGGTGCTTCAGCCGCTTTGGGTCGGCGGAACCAGGCAAGGATGCGCTCGAACAGCGTCAGCGGTGCGGCTGTGGCTGCTGCGGCAACTGGTGCCAGTTCAGATTTGGGTTTGCGTTCAACATGCACAGGGGCGGGCTGCGTTGGCAGCACGCCTTTAATTACCGCTTCTTGACGTTTGACTGACTCAACGCTGGCCTTTTTGTCGTAATAGCCTTGTTCGGGTTGGGCGTTGACCAGTTCGAAACTGGGGCGTGAATCGTCCAGACGCTCATCATCGTGACGCAGTCGGGTCACTTCATAGTGCGGCGTCTCCAGATGCTTGTTGGGGATCAGAAGGATGTGAACCTTCAGGCGAGCCTCAAGCTTGTGAATCTCGGAACGCTTTTCGTTGAGCAGGAATGTGGCAACATCCACAGGCACTTGGGTGTGCACGCTGGCGGTGCCTTCCTTCATGGCTTCTTCCTGAATGATGCGCAGCACATGCAGGGCAGAGCTTTCAGTGTCGCGAATCACACCGGTGCCGTTACAGCGCGGGCATGTGGTGTGTGAGCCTTCGTTCAGGGCCGGGCGAATTCGCTGACGGGACAACTCCATCAACCCGAAACGGCTGATCTTGCCCATTTGAACCCGTGCACGGTCAAAGTGCAGCGAGTCCTTCACGCGTTGCTCAACTTCCTTCTGGTTGCTGGCCTTTTCCATGTCGATGAAGTCGATCACGATCAGGCCGCCCAGGTCGCGCAGGCGCAATTGGCGGGCCGCTTCCTCAGCGGCTTCCAGGTTGGTGCGCAAGGCAGTGTCTTCAATGTCGGAACCGCGAGTGGCCCGAGCCGAGTTCACGTCAATCGACACCAAGGCCTCGGTGTGATCAATCACGATGGCGCCGCCGGAGGGCAGGGGTACCATGCGGCTGTAGGCCGTTTCAATCTGGTGTTCAATCTGGAAGCGGCTGAACAGGGGGATGTCATCCCGGTAGCGTTTCACCAGATTCATCATGTCAGGCATCACGTGCTGCATGAACTGACGAGCCTGTTCGTAAATGTCATCCGTGTCGATCAGCACTTCGCCAATGTCCGGGCTGAAGTAGTCACGGATGGCGCGAATCACCAAGCTGCTTTCCTGGTAAATCAGGAAAGCACCGTTGGCCGATTTGCCAGCGCTGTCGATGGCTGTCCAGAGTTGCAGCAGGTAGTTCAAGTCCCACTGAAGTTCTTCGACCGAGCGTCCAATGCCTGCTGTGCGGGCAATGATGCTCATGCCCTTGGGGTACTCAAGTTTGTCCAGCGCATCACGCAGTTCTTGGCGCTCTTCGCCTTCGATGCGGCGGGAAACACCGCCCCCGCGAGGGTTGTTGGGCATCAGCACCAAGTAACGGCCGGCCAGGGAAATGAAGGTGGTCAGGGCTGCGCCCTTGTTGCCGCGTTCTTCCTTTTCAACCTGGACGAACATTTCCTGTCCTTCCTTGATGACGTCCTGAATGCGGGCTTTACCAGCCTCGACGCCTTCCTTGAAGTACTGGCGGGAGATTTCCTTGAAGGGTAGAAAACCGTGGCGGTCTTCGCCGTAGTTGACAAAACAGGCTTCCAGACTGGGTTCGACCCGAGTGACTACGCCTTTGTAAATATTGCTTTTGCGTTGTTCACGACCGGCTGTTTCGATGTCGATGTCAATCAGTTTCTGGCCATCAACGATGGCGACACGCAACTCTTCAGCGTGAGTCGCGTTAAATAACATGCGCTTCATGCACACTCCAAACGCACCGCAGTGCAAAAAGTGTGGTCAAGCGGAATGGCGGCCTGAGTAGACGGAACAGGGGAAACGACGGGCACAAGGGCGCGATGATGCGCCCACATGCTGAGCAATCAGCGCGGATTTAAACCAAACGATTCAAAATACAAGGCGATTGGGATCAAATTAGCACCAGTGAAGGTGAAAGCACGTCGTTCTGGGTGGCGACCAGCAGACACGTGTGACGTGCTGGTTGCTCAAATTCGTCTAAATGGCGGGCCACACGGCCACACGCCTACAGCTTGTCCAACAGTGTCGCCTTCCAGGGTTGGCGACGCACCCTTTTGATTTTTTTCACCGCGCAAGCCACAGTCCTTGGGAACCCTCGGCGCTACACGAGCGATAATGTGCATTATAGGCGCATCGTGACCCATAACACAAACCTGCACTGTGAATTCACCCATAAAACCTAATCCAGACAAAGCGGTAGTCATCACAATTGATGAACGCCATCAAGATCAGCGGCTGGATAATTTCCTGCACGTCGTGTGCAAGGGTGTGCCACGCAGTCATATATTTCGCATCATTCGCTCTGGCGAGGTTCGAGTCAACAAAGGCCGGGCCGAGGCCAAAACCAAGTTGCAGATTGGTGATGTGGTTCGGGTTCCGCCGATTAAAGTTAAAGAAAATCAGTTGGTTGATGCGGTAAATTCGCCCGATTTATCAAGAAAGGCGGCTGTTTCAGGTCAGTCCATTCCGGTGCTTTTTGAAGATGAGCATCTGCTAGTCGTCAACAAACCCAGCGGAATGGCGGTGCATGGTGGCTCCGGCGCCTCGTTCGGAGTGGTTGAATCGCTTCGGGCCCATCGAGTGGACATTGCGCGGCATATTGAGTTGGTGCACCGTCTGGACCGGGAGACGTCCGGAGTGTTGGTTCTTGCCAAAAAACGTAGCGCACTCAGAACGTTGCAAGAACAACTTCGAGCCAGGTCTTGGAAGAAGTTCTACTTCGCGCTCGCTGTAGGTCACTGGCCTTCGGGTCTAAAGCAGGTTGATCTGCCCTTGCTGAAGACCCAAGCCTCAGAAAAGGAGGCTAGGGTGTTTGTCCATCCGGAGGGCGATGCCTCGCTGACCAAATTCAAGGTTTTGCAACGGTTTAAGCTGGACTCTTTAGAGTTTTCTTTACTTCAGGCGCAATTGATGACCGGGCGCACTCACCAAATCCGTGTGCACACCAGTGCCAACAAGCATGCCTTGGCAGGTGATGACCGGTACGGCGACTTCGAGTTGAACAAGCGGCTGACCCGTTTGGGGTTGAAGCGCATGTTTTTGCACGCCGCCCGGGTTCAGTTCACGCACCCGGCAACGAATGCACCTATAGTACTGGAAGCGCCGTTGGCGCCCGAATTGGATACTTTCTTACGGAGTTTGCAGGTGTTGCCATGACATTCAAGATGGTGGTGTTTGATTGGGATGGCACTTTGCTGGATTCCACAGGGGCGATCACCAGGGCCATTCGGCAAGCTTGCGTGGACGCCGGGTTGGCCGACCCTGGGGCTGAAATTGCATCTTACGTGATCGGTTTAGGGCTGGCTGACGCACTGCGGCACGCGGCTCCGGCAGCTTCTGATGATCAAATCCGCAAGCTGGTTGAAAGCTATCGCACGCATTATCTAAGCAATGACCATGAGTTGTCCCTGTTCGAGGGTGTCGTGCCCCTGTTGCAGGCGCTCAATGACCGTGGCGTCATTTGCACAGTGGCCACTGGAAAGAGCCGTCAGGGTTTGAATCGGGCCATGGCCCATTCAGACACAGCGCGTTTCTTCATGGGGTCGCGCTGCGCTGACGAGTGCCACAGCAAGCCGCATCCTCAAATGTTGTTGGAATTAATGGATGAATTTGGTCTCGAGCCTTCGGAGGTCGTGATGGTGGGTGATACCACACACGACCTCAACATGGCTCAAGCGGCTGGGGTCAGGGCGATTGCAGTGGAAACCGGGGCTCATCCGCCCCGTCTGTTGGCCCAAGTGCCACACTTCAAGAGTTTCCTGTCGGTGAATGAAATGGCGCCTTGGCTATTGGACTATTTAGAGCAAGCTTGAATCAATATGTCAGACATTAAAGTATGTGCCTCCAGTGATTTGACCGAAGGGGGGATGGGGTTTCGCTTCAAGGTGTTGTACAACGGCGAAGAGACCAGCGCCTTTGTTGTGCGCGTGGACAATGAGGTGCGCAGTTTTTTGAACCGCTGCAGCCATGTTCCCGTGGAAATGGACTGGAATTACGGCGAGTTTCTGGATGATTCAGGTCGAATCATTGTGTGTGCAACCCATGGCGCCAGCTATGACGCAACGGATGGGCAGTGTCTCGGTGGGCCTTGTTCAGGCAACCCGTTGGTGCGCCTTGCGGTCAGTGAGCGGGATGGGGAAGTGTATTGGCAGCCTGAGGGCCTTGTAACCGTGCCGGTCGACGGCATAGAGGATTGAGTGTTATGTCAGAACAGAACTGGGAACGCGCTCTGCTGGAGAAGTTGGCCTCCGAGGCGTTGGTTGAGCAGCGTAGAAAGCGCCGCTGGGGCATTTTCTTCAAATGCCTCGGTTTTGTATATGTCGGTGTCATTATTCTGAGTGCTCTTGGTTTGGCTGCACCCCAAACTCTGGAGGTCACCAAACACACGGCGTTGGTGCAGCTCAATGGCGTGATCGCCTCAGACTCTTTGGCCAGTGCGGACCGAATCAACAGCAGCCTGAAAGCCGCGTTTGAATCCAAAGACTCTGTGGGTGTGGTGTTGCGCATCAACAGCCCGGGTGGCAGCCCGGTTCAGGCCGGCTTGATTTATGACGAAATGAAACGCCTGCGGGCCAAGTACCCTGACAAACCCCTGTACGCCGTTGTGGAGGAGGTATGCGCCTCCGGCGGTTACTACGTTGCGGCTGCTGCTGACAAAATCTATGTGGACAAAGCCAGTCTGATCGGCTCCATTGGGGTCATCATGAATGGTTTTGGATTCACCGAAGCCATGAAGAAGGTCGGTGTGGAGCGTCGCTTGATCACTGCCGGTGACAATAAAGCCTTTTTGGACCCGTTCACCGAGCAAAATGCCTACCAAACTGAGTTTGCCCGTCAAATGGCGCAGGAAATTCACAAGCAGTTTATTCAGGCTGTGAAAGATGGCCGTGGCGAGCGTCTGAAGTCAGGGCCAGACACCTTCTCGGGCCTTGTGTGGACCGGGCAGACCGGGGTGGAAATGGGCTTGGCCGATGAGCTTGGGTCCCTTGAGGGGGTTGCCCGGGATGTGTTGAAGGCTGAGGAAATTCTGGACTACACCGAGCAGGAGAGCTTCGCCGAGCGTTTTGCCAAGCGCGTTGGTGTGCAGTTTGCCTCGGGCATGCGCAGCGTGATGCCCTCAGTCGGCTGGGGCGAGCCCCTGTTCAAGTAAACGGTATTTAACCCGCTACGTTGCCCGTGGTTAGGCCAGCCAGGCAAATATGCAGGGCTGCTTGCCGGGCTTGGGTGGGTTTTTTCGCCAGTCTGCCACTGTTTTGGTGGTCAGGTGTTCTGCATCGCCGGTCAAGTCCCACCCCACGCACACCCGTGTGGTGGGCTTCAGGTGGGTCAGCAGTGCTTCGATCCATTTGTCGTTTCTGAACGGTGTTTCTATGCACAGTTGCGTGCAGGCTTGGCTCTTGGATGCGGATTCTGTTGTAGATATCCAACGTTGTCGTTCTGTCGCATCCAAAGGCGGGTAGCCGTGGAATTGGAAGCGTTGCCCCTCCAGCCCACTGCCCATCAAAGCCAGCATGATTGAACTTGGGCCGACCAAGGGCCGAACCGGGCATGCGTGCTCGTGTGCCAATCGCACAAGGCTGGCACCGGGGTCGGCAACGGCAGGGCAACCCGCATCGCTCATTAAGCCGATGGGTTCACCAGCAGCGGCGCGCTGAATCAGTTTGATGCGCTCGGGGCGGTCCAGTTTGTCCAGTTCGAGGATGGTCAAATCTCTCGTCGGTCTAGCCAGGTTTAGCATGCCCAGCGCAGCCCTGGCAGGTTTTGCGTTTTCCACCACCCAAGTGCTGCAGTCTCGAAGCAAGGGTAGGTCAGCGCTTAACACGGGGAGCTTGGGTGTGGTTTGGCTCAGTGGCGTGGGCACCAGAATCAGCATGGGTTTGCGTCCAGTTCAGGGCAGGGAAACGCCAAGTTTGCGCAAGGCCTTGGACAGTTCGATCAAAGGAAGGCCAATCAGCGCGGTTGGGTCACAGGATTCAATCCTGTTCAGCAAAGTGATGCCCAAGCCTTCGCTTTTGGCCGAGCCTGCGCAGTCGTAGGGTTGCTCTGCCAGCAAGTAGCGTTCAATTTCCTGGGCGCTCAGTGTCCGGAATTCAACCACAGTGGGCACACAGAACGACACTTCCTTGCCTGACGCTTGATGAACGACGGACACCGCTGAATGAAAGGTAATGCTCTTGCCGCTCATGGCTGTCAACTGGGCGACGGCAGCCTCGTGATGGCCGGGTTTGCTGATGGCCTCCCCGTTCACGTCGGCAACCTGGTCTGAACCAATCACAATCGCATTCGGGTGAAGGTTAGCCACTGCCTTGGCTTTCAACAGGCCCAGGCGTTCGCAGGTCTGAACTGGGGACTCACCCGGCAGCGGTGTTTCATCGATCGAAGGGGAGATGCACTGGAAGGGCAGGCGCAGACGTTCCAGCATTTCTCGGCGATAACGTGAGCTGGATGCCAGGATGAGTTGCATGATGGCCTTGAAATTGCGGTTGAAATTTTGACATGGCGCGTTTAGCACGGTATTATCGCGCGTTTCGTCGCTTTTCTATTCTGCATGCGGGCCAAAGCCTTTGAAAAAGATCTGCAGGAATTCGATGCTTGGTCCTTTTGCAAGACCGGTGGAATTCTGGGCAGCCAGGGGCATCTGCTGCAGTTTCCGCGTCTGACCGACCCCTCTGGGCCCTTGTTGGGTGCCGAAGTGTCCGAATGGGAAGTTCGGGGTCGTGTGAACGCGAAATCCGAATGTGTTCTGACCTTCAGCGGTCACTTTGCCGCGCAGTTTCCTTGCGTGATTTGCAATGGCCCGGTTCATGATCAAATCCGGTTTTTTCGAAACCTGATCCTGAAAACTTCGGAATCCGAAGCAGATGCCTATGATCAGGACGCCTTGGACGACGACACCGACGTGGTTTGCTGCGCAGGTGCTGTAAACTTACGCGATTGGTTAGAAGACGAAATGTTGCTGGCTTGCCCCATGTTTTCGCGTCATGAAACATGCGAGCATGTGGCCCAAAGTCAGCCACCCGAGATTCGCGCGCTTCAGGAGGACACTGCTGAAGAACAAGCGCTTGACGTACAGCGTCCCTTTGCAAACTTGAGCGATCTGCTCAAGGCCCGCAAAAAGTAATTTAAATTGTTTGGAGCTCAATCATGGCCGTTCAACAAAACAAAAAGTCCCCGTCCAAGCGCGGTATGCACCGTTCGCACCAACACTTGTCAGCGCCTACTTTGTCCGCTGACTCCGGTTCCGGTGAAACACACCTGCGTCACCACATCAGCCCCAACGGCATGTACCGTGGAAAAAAGGTTGTTAAAACCAAAGCTGACGAATAAAACCAATAAAAAACAAACAGGCAACTGCAGTCTGTTGCCGTGAAACCATAAGGGCTAGAACGAATGGTTCGCATTGCGATTGATTGCATGGGTGGAGACCACGGACTTTCCGTGACTGTGCCGGCTTGTTTGCGTTTCCTCAAGGAATTTGACGACGTCGAGCTCATCCTCGTCGGTCGTCAAGCCGAGGTGGAATCAGCACTCCAGCGCAAAAAGGCGCTGGAGCATCCTCGCATCACCATTCGACACGCCAGTGAGGTTGTTGCCATGGATGAGCCTCCCGCTCAAGCCCTGCGCAACAAAAAAGATTCTTCCATTCGCGTCAGTGCCAATCTGGTCAAGGAAGAGCTGGCCAGTGCATTCGTCAGTGCCGGTAACACCGGTGCGCTCATGGCTATTTCCCGTTTCGTGCTCAAAACCCTGGACGGAATTGATCGTCCTGCCATTGCCTCATCGTTGCCCAACCAGAAAGGTTCCGGTACTTTGATGTTGGACTTGGGTGCCAACGTGGATTGTGATCCAGAACATCTTTTCCAGTTTGCGGTCATGGGTTCCGCCTTTGTTCGTGCCACCGATTCGATTGACAAGCCCACCGTTGGGCTGTTGAACATCGGCGAAGAGGTGATCAAAGGCAACGATGTGGTCAAGCGCGCGGCCGAGCTGTTGCGCGCCAGCGAGCTGAACTTCTACGGCAACGTCGAAGGCAATAACATCTACGAAGGCACCACCGATGTCGTGGTGTGCGATGGATTTGTGGGCAATGTGGCCCTCAAAACCTCGGAGGGGCTGGCCCGCATGTTGGGCGACATCATCAAGACGGAGTTCAAGAAAGGCCTGTGGCCCAAGATTGCTGCGGTGTTTGCCGCGCCAGTGCTGCTTCGATTCAAAAAAAGGGTGGACCACCGCCGCTACAACGGAGCCGCCCTGCTTGGGCTTAAAGGGATTGTGATCAAAAGCCACGGTTCAGCCGATGCTTACGCCTTTTACCATGCGATCAAACGGGCTTACGACGCCTCCAACTCCAGTTTGTTGGACAGTATTCGTACCACCATGTCGCACTATGCTGTGTCCAAGCCTGATTCAGCCGGAGAGGGAGAAGCATTGGCTTCAGCCGAGGCATAAACCAAAAAGTGTTTGAATGCCTTCATACAGTTCTATCCTTGGCACGGGGTCTTACCTGCCGAGGAGGGTGGTTAGCAATCAGGCTTTAACTGATGAGTTGGCCGCCCGTGGCGTTGAAACCAGCGCCGAATGGATCAAAACTCGCACTGGTATCGAGCAGAGGCACATTGCAGCTGCCGATGAGAGCAATGTATTCATGGCCACAGAAGCGGCCAAGCGTGCGTTAGCCAGTGCTGGGGCCGATGTTGCCAACGTCGATCTCATCGTCTTGGCCACCTCTACGGCCGATCAAATTTTTCCCTCAGCCGCCTGTGGTGTGCAAGCCGCCTTGGGCGCGCGCCGAGCCATGGCCTTTGATCTGCAGGCTGTGTGCAGTGGGTTTGTTTATGCGCTGACCGTGGCCAACGCCATGATTCGCTCTGGCCAGGTCGCCAATGCCCTGGTCATCGGTTCTGAGGTGTTTACCCGCCTGATGGACTGGAGCGACAGGACAACCTGTGTTCTGTTTGGAGATGGCGCCGGGGCCGTGTACCTTCAGGCCACCCCCGAGCCTGGCATTCTGGGCTGTGACCTGCATGCCAATGGCGAGCTGGGCTGTATTCTGAATGCGGACGGTCGCGTCGAAGGCGGACAAGTTGTGGGAGACCCTTTCCTGCGAATGGATGGTCAGGCTGTGTTTAAGCAGGCGGTGTCGGTGCTGGGCAACAGCGCTACAACGCTTTGCGAGAGCCTTAATTTTCCGCTGCAAAGCCTTGATTTCATTGTGCCTCATCAAGCCAACGTACGTATCCTGCAATCCGTGGCCAAGAAGCTGAGCCTAAGGCCTGAGCAAGTGGTGGTCACGGTCGATCAGCATGGCAACACCTCGGCAGCTTCTGTGCCGTTGGCCTTGGACGTCGCCGTGCGTTCGGGACGAATTCAGAAGGGTCACCATGTGCTGTTGCAAGGCGTGGGAGGGGGCTTCACATGGGGAAGTGTCCTCGTTCGCATGTAAAATAGTGCCACAATAAATGACTAAATTCACATCCTCAAAAGCATGAGTCAACGCATCGCGTTTCTTTTTCCCGGGCAGGGCTCCCAATCGGTGGGTATGCTGGGGGCATTTGCCGCAGCGCCGGAATATTCTGGCCTGCTTCAACAATTGGGTTCAACCGCCTCAAGTGCATTGGGTCAAGACTTGCTTGCCCTGATTGAGCAAGGCCCCGCAGAAACCCTGAATCTGACAGTGAACACCCAGCCGGCCATGTTGCTGGCTGATGTGCTGGTGTTCGAAGCCTGGAAGCTGGCTGGCGGTTCGCTGCCCGCGATGGTGGCAGGTCACTCTCTGGGTGAGTACGCTGCTTTGGTGGCCGCTGGGGCCATTACTTTGGATGCGGGGCTGCGCACAGTACGCGTACGTGCCCAGGCCATGCAGGATGCAGTGCCGGTTGGTGAAGGTGGCATGGCAGCCATTCTTGGGTTGAGTGATGAGCAAGTGATTCAGGCTTGTGCGCAAGCCGTTGAGCGTGGGTTGGTGGCTCAGGCCGTTAACTTCAATGCACCCAGTCAGGTCGTGATTGCTGGATGTGCACAAGGCGTGAAAGTGGCCTGCGAAGCTTCGAAGGCCCTAGGAGCCAAGCGTGCCTTGGAGTTGCCGGTGTCTGCCCCCTTTCATTCAAGTTTGATGAAGCCTGCCGCAGACCGCCTTGCCGTGCATTTGGCAGGTGTTGAAATCAGCTCCCCAGCGTACCCTGTGGTCAACAACATCGACGTGGCCACGCCCTCAGTGCCGGAGCAAATCCGCGACGCTTTGGTGCGCCAAGCCTACGGCCCTGTGCGTTGGGTTGAAACCATTCAGGCCATGGAGAAAGCGGGAGCCACCTTGTTTGTCGAGTGCGGCCCTGGCAAAGTGCTGGCCGGTCTGGTCAAGCGCATCAGCCAAGTGCCTGTGGTCAGCATCAATGACCCCGCCAGTATTCAAGCTGCTTTGTTCGCGTAAGCGGACCGCCCAATTCAGGAGAATCTGATCCATGTTTGATTTGAACGGCAAGGTTGCTCTGGTCTCCGGCGCAAGTCGGGGCATTGGGCGTGAAATAGCCATGACACTGGCCAAAGCTGGTGCTGTGGTCGTCGGCACCGCAACCTCGGAAAGCGGCGCAGCGTCGATCACCGAAGCCCTGCAAGGGCAGGGTTTCAAAGGGGTTGGCGCGGTCATGAATGTGACTGACCCAGCCCAAGTTGAAGCGCTGTTTGAACGCATTGCGGCGGAATTCGGGCCTTTGGCCATTTTGGTCAACAATGCGGGCATCACCCGTGACCAGTTGGCCATGCGAATGAAAGACGACGATTGGGATGCTGTCATTCAAACCAATTTGACGGCCAATTTTAGGTTGGCCAAGTTGGCCATGAAGCCCATGATGAAGCAGCGTCATGGGCGGATCATCAACATCACTTCGGTGGTTGGCACCTCGGGTAATCCGGGGCAAGCCAATTACGCGGCGGCCAAAGCTGGTGTCACGGGAATGACAAAAGCGTTGGCCCGTGAGCTTGGAAGCCGCAATATCACTGTAAACTGTGTCGCACCCGGGTTTATCCAGACAGACATGACTGATGCGCTGTCCGAGAATCAGGTGGAGCAGTTGAAACAACAAATTCCGTTGGGTCGGATGGGGCAGGTTGGAGACATCGCAGCAGCGGTGTTGTACTTGGCCAGTGACCAGGCGGGGTATGTCACAGGCACCACGTTGCACGTCAATGGCGGCATGTGGATGGGCTGATGGCCAGGCGGTGGAATAAGAAACGTCACATTGCTTGGTTACACTCTTTCGATTTTTATTTAAACCCACGGAGGCTCCGTAATGGAAAACATTGAACAGCGCGTTAAAAAGATTGTGGCCGAGCAGCTCGGCGTCAAAGAAGAGGAAATCAAGAACGAATCCTCTTTCGTCGATGATCTGGGCGCTGATTCCTTGGACACAGTGGAACTGGTAATGGCTCTGGAAGAAGAGTTTGAGACCGAGATCCCTGACGAAGAAGCCGAGAAAATCACGACCGTTCAACAGGCGATTGATTACGTCAAATCCAACTCCAAAGCCTGATTTCGGCTTTGTGGTGTCCAAACCCGGCCTGAACAGGTCGGGTTTGTTGCTATTGATACACGTAAAAACACGGGAGGGACTGTGAGCCGTAGACGTGTAGTAATTACGGGCTTGGGTATAGTCAGTCCGGTCGGTAACAGCGTGGATGAAGCCTGGAAGAACCTCGTAGAAGGTCGTTCTGGCATTTCAACCATTTCCAAATTCGATGTTGAGCCTTTGGGCGTCAAAATCGCGGGTGAAGTCCGCAATTTCGATGTGGCTCAATACATTCCGGGCAAGGAAGCCGGGCGGATGGATACCTTCATCCACTACGGGCTTGCCGCAGGCATTCAAGCGTTCAAGGACTCTGGCCTTGAAGTAACTGAGCTGAATGCAGAACGCATTGGCGTGAGCATTGGCTCGGGCATTGGTGGTCTTCCCATGATTGAAGACACCCATTCTGAATTGATCAACAAAGGCTATCGCCGCATTTCCCCTTTCTTTGTTCCCGGCAGCATCATCAACATGATCTCCGGTCACATGTCCATCATGCACGGGCTGAAAGGGCCCAACATTGCGATGGTGACGGCCTGTACCACAGGTACCCATTCGATTGGCGAAGCGGCCCGAATCATCAAGTACGGCGATGCCGACGTGATGGTTGCCGGTGGTGCTGAGTCGACCGTATCACCCTTGGGCATTGGTGGGTTTGCGGCCATGCGGGCGCTTTCCACACGCAATGACGACCCGGCGGCCGCCAGCCGCCCGTGGGACAAAGACCGTGACGGTTTTGTGCTGGGCGAGGGCGCAGGCGTGGTGGTGCTTGAAGAGTATGAGCATGCGAAAGCCCGGGGTGCGCGCATTTACGGTGAATTGGTTGGCTACGGCATGAGTGCAGACGCCAGCCACATGACGGCGCCCTGCGCTGACGGTGATGGCGCTGCGCGTTGCATGTCGGCTGCACTTCGCGATGCCGGCATGAATCCGCAGGACGTGCATTACCTGAATGCGCATGGCACCTCAACGCCGCTCGGCGACGTGGCTGAAACCATGGCCGTCAAGAGGGCTTTGGGTGACCATGCCTACAAGACCGTGGTCAATTCAACCAAGAGCATGACCGGTCACCTGTTGGGTGCTGCGGGCGGTATTGAGGCTGTGTTCACCAGCCTGGCCGTGTATCACCAAGTGTCGCCCCCCACCATCAACCTGCTGGAGGCTGGCGAAGGGTGTGATTTGGACTATTGCGCCAACACTGCGCGTGACATGACCATCAAGCTGGCTTTGTCCAACTCTTTTGGTTTCGGTGGTACCAACGGTACTTTGGCCGTGGCTCGCGTTTGATTGTTGTTGACTGTGACCATTGACACCCTGGACCCTCTACCCCCTGAGTTTCTGGAAATCCAGATGGATCAATGGTCTGCAGTCCGCCGGTTGGCGGGCTGGGCGTTGGCTCCCTTGGGCATTCAGGTTGGCTTGCGTTCCAGACACCTGCGCTTTGAGTGGGGCGGTGGTTTGAGTCCCAAGCTTTTTGTTGCCCCGTCTCACCGTGCGTCAGTGTGGAGCAGAATCCGCCTGAACGGGTTCTGGTTCGTCGCAGGCCACACTTTTGTCTCCACTTCCCTAGGTCTTCTCCACGTCCCGGCCTCCCGGGGCGTGAGTGGTCGCCTGCGTTTGTTGTCCCGCCAATTCGAACGCCATGAGTCAAACACCTCATGGGGTTTGCGTGTCTGGGAGGGCTTGCATGTCCTCCGATAAAGACGAAGACTTCCTGATTGTTCAACGGGTGCAGGCGGGTGATCAAAAGGCCTTCAACCTCTTGGTCTCCAAGTACCACAGACGGGTTGGGCGTTTGCTCAGCCGCATGGTTAAAAATCAGGAAGACATTGAAGAAGTCGTCCAGGAGACCTTCATTAAGGCTTACCGCGCGATTGGTAATTTCCGGGGTGACAGCGCTTTCTACACCTGGATTTACCGCATCGCCATCAACACGGCCAAAAACCTGCTCGTCAACCAGGGCAAGCGGCCAACCACCTTAAAAGAGGGGGTTGATGAGGATGGTGAAACTTTTGAAGACAATCTCGCTCTTAGCAACATAGACACGCCAGAATCGCTCTACCAAACGAAGCAGATCGGTGAGGCGGTCAATGCGGCCATGGAAGATTTGCCAGAGGACTTACGGACGGCAATTGTCATGCGCGAGATAGATGGTTTAAGTTATGACGAGATTGCTCAGGTTATGGGGTGCCCCATAGGCACTGTGCGGTCACGTATTTTCAGGGCGCGAGAGGCAATTGCCGAACGAATCAAGCCCCTGTTGGACCCCAAGGGGGGCAAGCGTTGGTGAAGGTTGGATTGAACATGAGCACTCAGGAAATGGTTTCCGCTTTGCTGGATGGCGAGCTGGACGATTCTCAGTTGGACGGGCTGTTGAGCCGATGGGATACTGAGTGCGACGAAGTGTGGCGTACCATGGCTTTAACCGCTGATCTGCTGCGATCCACTGAACTGGCCCAGTTCGATGACGCAGGTTTCATGAGCCGGTTTGAGGCGCGTTTGGCCCAAGAACCCGTGGTCATTGCCCCGGAGGCCCGCAACAGGCTGCGGTCCCGTTTTTTGACTGGTGTTCGCCGCAACTGGCTGAATGCCCGTGCAGTGGCCACTGTGGCAGCCGTCGGTTTTGTGTCGCTGGCTGTTCATCAGTTTGTGCCCACACTGGACAATCAATCCGTCGCGGCACACGGCCACGTGGCTGTCCAGCAGACGGTGTCAGACGATGAATTGGCCCTGTGGCAGGAATACTTCCTGGCGCACCAGCATTACGGTGCACGTGGTGGCTTGGCTGTGGTGTCTCCCATCGCTCGGGCTGAGGCTGAAAACCCACAATTTCAGGGCGGCCGGGCAAGCAGCGCCGCCCCCGACGAGTCGGCTGACTGGATGAATGTGTGGCAAGCCAACTCGACTGCATCGGCTGGCCCGCAGATTCGTCCGGCGGCTTTTGGGCAGTAAATCCATGATCATGTCTGCCTTGAGAGTGTCTCTGTCGGCCGGTGTGCTTGCGCTGGTCACGCTTGTGGCCCCTGCGCATGCTCAGCCCGATTTGTGGGTGGTTCTTCTCCAAAGTCAGGAGCAGGCGAAGGCCCTGAATTACTCGGGTTTGCTGCTCAACCAGTCCGGCGAGTTTTCTCAATCCAGCAAGTTGCACCATCAAGTGACCCAGACCGGTGAGTTTGAGGTGCTAGAACGGTTGGATGGTCAGCCTGCCCGCTGGATCCGTCAGAACGACGAGATTCAATGCGTATTGCCCGACCGAAAGTTGGTGCTGACCGAACGCCGGCAGAGCAGTGCGTCTTTGTTTCCACGGCTTACATCCCTGAAAGATTCAATTTCCGAGCTGGACAAGCTGTACACCATTTCCGAGTTGCCCTCTCGGCGCGTGGCAGGGCGTTCATCCCGAGTCATTCAACTTAAACCCCGGGATGACATGCGTTATGAGTACCGTTTTTATCTGGACCGTCAGAAAAGCCTGCTGATGCGCACTGAACTCTATTCGTCTCGCGGTGATCTGCTTGAGCATGTGGGCTTCACCGAGATTGACTTTGAGCCTGATGAAACGCTCAAGCCCGAGAAGTTTCCTGCTGGCCAAGGCTGGAGGACGGCCACGACTGAAGTGGTTCCCGTGAAGGATGCTGAACTGGCTTACTCCCTGCCTGACATTTTGGCGGGTTTCAAAAGGGCCAGCACCTTGTGCCGCATCAAGGGTTCGGACAAGCAGGTTCAACAGACCGTGTTCAGTGATGGCCTGTCGTCTTTGTCGGTGTTCGTGCAGCGGGCCCCCGACGGTCAGGCTGCACCCACTGCGCCGATGAGTCACGGTGCTGTGAATTCAAAATCCGAGGTTCAATCCCAGCACCGGGTGACGGTGATGGGTGAAGTGCCGGAAAAAACCATCAATTTATTCATGAAATCAGTGCGTTGGAAGTCCCAATAAGAATAAGGATCACATTCATGTTTCAGATTCGACGTGTTGTACTGGGCGCCTGTTTGATGCAGGCCGTTGCCCTGACTGGCTTGACCATGGCCATTCCTGAGCCCGTTCAGGCCGCAGCCCGTGACCTGCCCGATTTTGCCGATTTGGTGGAGCGTGTTGGCCCTGCTGTGGTGAACATTCGCACCACGCAGAAAATGGCCGAGAACCCCCGGGGAGCGGTACCCAACATCCCGGGCATGGACCCCAATGACCCGTTTTTCGAATTTTTCCGTCGTTTCATGCCCCCTGGTGCGCAGCAGGCCCCTCGTGGCGGCCGTCAAGAGCGTGAGGTGCCCAGCGGGGTAGGGTCGGGGTTTGTCATTGATGCCGAAGGCTATGTGCTGACCAACCACCATGTGGTCGATGGTGCGGAATCCATCATCGTGACCTTTCCAGACAAGCGGGAATTCAAAGCCAAAGTGATTGGGTCGGACCAGCGCACCGACGTGGCTTTGGTGAAGATTGAAGGCAAAGGCTTTCCAACCTTGCGCATTGGCGATGTCACCAAGACGAAAGTAGGTCAATGGGTGGTGGCGATCGGCTCGCCTTTTGGTCTGGAAAGTTCAGTGACCGCGGGCATTATCAGTGCCAAAGGGCGGGACACCGGGGAGTATTTGCCCTTCATTCAAACCGATGTGGCGGTGAACCCCGGTAACTCCGGCGGCCCCTTGTTGAACCTGGATGGCGATGTGATTGGTATCAACAGCCAGATCTACAGTCGAACCGGCGGCTTCATGGGCATTTCTTTCGCGATTCCCATCGATGAAGCGATGCGTGTGGCCAAGCAATTGCGTGAAACCGGGAAGGTGAGCCGTGGCCGCATTGGTGTGGGAATCGGTGAAGTGGACAAAGATGTTGCCAAGGCACTGGGCTTGGCCAATGCTCAAGGTGCCTTGGTAGGCTCGGTCACCAAGGACAGTCCGGCTGACAAAGCCGGCGTGATTGCAGGGGACATCATTACTCGATTCGATGGCAAGAAAGTGGACAAAGCCTCTGATTTGCCGAGAATTGTTGGGGACACGAAGCCTGGTTCCAAGGTGACCATCACTGTGTGGCGTAAAGGGTCTGAAAAGACCCTGCCCATCACTGTGGCCGAGTTTGAAACGGACACTGCCAAGGCTGCTGCAACACCCAAAAAGCCTGAGCCTGCCGAGGCTGACCGCTTGGGCTTGTCGGTCACTGACCCAACCGATGCAGAACGCAAAGCCTTGAACGCCACGGGCGGGGTTGTGGTGCGCGCTGTGCAAGGCGCAGCGGCTGCGGCAGGCATCAACTCGGGTGATTTGATCCTTCAGTTGGGGCGGCAGGACATTGCCTCGGCCAAACAATTCAATGAGGTAGTCAAAGGCCTGGCCAAAGGGCAACCCGTCCCGGTTCTGGTGCGCCGTGGTGACAACTCTTTCTTTGTGGTCGTGACCCCGTGAATGGCTGGGATCGAGTAAAATAAAGAGTTTTCGAGATTCTTTGGGGGCAGCAATGCCCCTTTCTTCATGATGCAGATGCAGCACATCCGGAATTTTTCCATCATTGCCCACATCGACCACGGCAAGTCGACGCTGGCCGACCGCTTGATTCAAAAATGTGGTGGCTTGAGCGACCGCGAAATGGACGAGCAGGTGCTTGATTCGATGGACATTGAGCGAGAGCGCGGCATCACCATCAAGGCACAGACTGCGGCTTTGACCTACAAGGCCAAGGACGGCAACACTTATTTGCTCAACCTGATCGACACCCCGGGGCACGTGGACTTTTCCTACGAAGTCAGCCGTTCTCTGTCGGCGTGTGAGGGGGCATTGCTGGTGGTGGATGCGTCCCAAGGCGTGGAGGCACAAACGGTGGCCAATTGCTACACCGCCATTGAGTTGGGTGTAGAGGTGTTGCCTGTGTTGAACAAGATGGATTTGCCTCAAGCGGACCCTGACACTGCCAAAACCGAGATTGAGGATGTGATCGGTATTGATGCCCTTGAGGCTGTGCCCATTTCCGCCAAAACCGGCATGGGCATTGAAGATGTGTTGGAGCTGGTGGTCAACAAGGTACCCCCGGCCCGTGGTTCACGCGAGGCGCCCCTGCAAGCCCTAATTATCGACAGCTGGTTTGACAACTACGTGGGCGTGGTCATGTTGGTCCGTGTGGTCAACGGTGTGCTGAACCGCAAAGACAAGATCAAACTGATGGCCACAGGCGACACCTACCTGGCCGAGGATTTGGGTGTGTTCACGCCCAAGTCGGTCGCCCGTGACAGCCTGTCTGCCGGCGAAGTGGGCTACATCAACGCAGGCATCAAGGAATTGGCCAGCGCCAAGGTGGGGGACACAGTCACATTGGCCCAGCACCCCGCAAAAGAGCCTTTGCCCGGCTTTAAGGAGGTGCAGTCTCAGGTGTTTGCAGGTTTGTTTCCCGTGGAAGCGAACCAGTATGAAGCGCTGCGGGAGGCGCTCGACAAGCTCAAACTGAACGACGCTGCCCTGAATTACGAACCTGAAGTGTCGCAGGCGCTGGGCTTTGGCTTCCGTTGCGGCTTTCTGGGCATGCTTCACATGGACATTGTTCAGGAACGCCTGGAACGTGAGTTCGACATGGACCTGATTACCACAGCCCCCACTGTGGTGTATGAGGTGGTGCAGCGAGACGGTACCATCGTTCGTGTGGACAACCCCTCAAAAATGCCAGACCTGAGCCGCCTTGATGAAATTCGCGAGCCTATCGTGACGGTGAATCTGTTGATGCCTCAAGAGTACGTTGGCTCGGTGATGACACTGTGCCAGCAGCGCCGTGGGGTTCAAACCAACATGGTGTACCACGGCCGGCAGGTTCGTCTGACCTTTGACATGCCCATGGCGGAGATCGTCCTGGACTTTTTTGACAAGCTGAAGTCCACTTCAAGGGGCTATGCCTCCATGGACTACGCGTTCAAGGAATACCGGGCTGCCGACATTGTGAAGGTGGACATGCTGATTAACGGTGAAAAAGTGGATGCATTGTCCATCATGGTTCACCGGGCCAACTCGCAGTTCCGTGGCCGGGCCGTGGCCGCGAAAATGCGTGAAATCATTTCCCGTCAGATGTTTGATGTGGCGATTCAAGCGGCCATCGGTGCCAACATCATCGCCCGTGAAACCGTAAAAGCCTTGCGCAAGAACGTGCTGGCCAAGTGTTATGGCGGCGATATTTCCCGCAAGAAGAAGCTGCTTGAGAAGCAGAAGGCGGGTAAAAAACGCATGAAGCAGGTGGGTAACGTTGAAATTCCTCAGGAAGCATTCCTGGCCATTCTTCAAGTGGAAGACAAGTAAACATGAATTTTTCCCTGATCCTGTTCACGCTGGTTCTGTTCACCGGGTTCTTCTATGTGTTGGACCTGATGGTGTTCAAGCCCCGTCGGCGGCTGGCGGCGCAGCAGGCTGTTCAGACAGCCTCGCGTGGCGTGAACATGACTGCTGATGTCGAAAAGCGCTTGGTCAGCGAACACATGCGCCAGCCCTTGTGGCTGGAGTACAGCGCGAGTTTTTTCCCCGTCATCCTGTTTGTATTCGTGTTGCGTTCATTCGTGGTCGAGCCGTTCAAGATTCCTTCCGGGTCCATGATTCCCACGCTGCTGATCGGTGACCTGATTCTGGTGAACAAATTCGCCTACGGCATTCGTTTGCCCATCATTGACAAGAAAGTGGTGCCCTTGGGCGACCCCAAGCGTGGTGATGTGGTGGTGTTCCGCTACCCGATGGACCCCTCTCTGGACTACATCAAGCGCGTGGTTGGTGTGGGCGGTGATGTGGTGGAGTACAAAAACAAGCGGCTTTTGATCAATGGCAAACCCTTGGCCGTACAGCCCATGGACAAGTATTACGACCCGGACACCTTCACTTATTCAATCCAGTACCGAGAAAAACTGGGCGAGGTGACTCACCGGGTGTTGAACGATGAAGATGTTCCACCTTACGTGATGGGCGCTCAGGACTTTCCCAACCGCGACCAATGCACATTCGATGTCACCGGGTTCCGCTGCGTAGTGCCCAAAGGGCAGTACTTCATGATGGGCGACAACCGGGACAATTCCAGTGACAGCCGGATTTGGGGTTTTGTGCAGGATCGCCAGATTGTGGGCAAGGCCTTCATGGTGTGGATGAACTTCAATGATTTGTCCCGCATTGGGCGTTTCCACTAACTTGGGCGCGTACCGTGGCTGAACCTCTGCTGAATGCAGCCCAACAGGCGCTGCAGGAGGCCCTGGGCCACCGGTTCGCCCGAACAGACCTCTTCCTTCAAGCGTTGACCCACCGAAGCTTTGGCGCCGTTCATTACGAACGGCTTGAATTTCTGGGGGACAGCATTCTGAACTGTGCAGTGTCGGACCTGTTGTACCGACGTCATGTGGATCTTGACGAAGGGCAGTTGTCCCGTGTCCGTTCGCATCTGGTTCGGCAGGACACGCTGGCCAGCCTCGGTCGCCGTTTGAATCTGCCTGAATGCATGCGCGTTGGGGCCGGTGAGAGGCGACAGGGTTTTGAGCTCAAAGACAGCATAGTGGCCGACTGCCTTGAGGCCCTGATTGGTGCCGTGGCGCTGGACAGCAGTTTTGACGCGGCCAGCGCGTGCGTATTGGCACTGATGACACCGGTACTGGATGCGACCCCGCTGAACACCTTGGGTAAAGATGCAAAAACCCGCTTGCAAGAGTTGCTTCAGGGCCGCAGACTGGAGTTGCCCGTCTACCGGGTGCTTGTTGAAGGGGGTACCCAAAGCTCGCCTCATTTCCAGGTGGAATGTGACGTTCAAGCCTTGGGTCTGAAGTCGGAGGGCTTAGGTACCTCACGAAAAACTGCGGAGCAGAGCGCAGCGCAAGCTGTTCTTAACGAATTGGAAGGAAAACAGGCAAGTTGAACTCAGAGACGACCAGCAAATGTGGCGCCATTGCCGTGGTGGGCCGCCCCAATGTGGGCAAATCAACGCTGATGAATGGCTTGATTGGTGAGCACTTGTCCATCACCTCGTCCAAACCGCAGACCACCCGTCACCGAGTGACCGGTGTAGTGACCGAGCCTGTGGACGGAACCCCCACCCAATTTGTGTTCGTAGACACGCCTGGTTTTCAGACCAAACATTCCAACGCACTGAATAAAACCATGAACCGCTCGGTGCTTACAGCCTTGGCGGATGTGAATGTGGTGCTGTGGGTTATTGAGCAAGGCAAGCTTGGGCCTGCGGATTTGAAGGTGCTGGAGCTGTGCCCAAAGTCGGTGCCGCTGATTGCGGTGGTCAACAAGGTTGACCTGCTCAAAGACAAAGGCGAGGTGTTGCCCTTTCTGCAAAAGATCAGTGGGTTGCGTGAGTTTGCCGCCATTGTTCCGGTGAGTGCACAAGCCGAAAAAAATCTGGACAGCCTGCGCAGTGCGATTGCCAAAGAGCTGCCGGAACAGCCGTTCTTCTTTGAAGAAGACATGCTGACAGACAGGCCCGAGAAGTTTTTGGCCGCCGAGCGTATTCGCGAGAAACTGTTTCGTTTGGTGGGCGACGAGTTGCCTTACACCTGCACGGTGGTGATTGACCAATTTGTCATCGAAGAAGGGCGTCGGGTTATTCATGCGTCTATTCTGGTGGACCGCGACAACCACAAAGCCATGATCATCGGCAAAGGTGGAGAAAAGCTCAAACGCATTGCGTCGGAAGCACGCGCCGACATGGAACGCCTGTTCGATGGGTCTGTACACCTTGAAACCTGGGTGAAGGTGCGCAGCGGTTGGGCCGACAACGCCGGTTTGCTTCAGAGCCTGGGTTATGAATAAGCGGTTTGACCCGGGGTGCGATCGTGGCTTTGCAGGGCGCTGACACGGCATTTGTCCTTCACAGTGTGCCTTACAAGGAAACCAGCCTGATTGTGGAGCTGTTTTGCCGTGAGCATGGCCGTTTGCCGGTGGTGGCCAAAGGTGCGAAAAGGCCACATTCCGCGTTGCGTTCGGTTCTGGTGAGTTTTCAGCCTTTGCAGGTGCGCTTTAGCGGGCGTGGTGAAGTCAAAACCCTGACCCATGCCGAATGGCTGGGTGGAATGTTGCCGCCTGTGGACAAAGCCTTGTTCTCCGCCTACTACCTCAATGAATTGTTGATGCGTGGCTTGAGCCGCGAGGACAGCCATGAAGGGCTGTTCGATGTGTATTCCAACACTTTGGCGAACCTTTGTCAGGGTGTGGATGTGACTGTGTGCGTGCGAACCTTTGAGATTGAATTGCTCAGGGAACTGGGGTTTGGTCTGGATTGGGAGAGCGATGCGCAGGGGCAACCGATCAGCGCTGAGTCAGACTATGTCTGGTTCAATGAGCGGGGTTGGACCCCCACAAACGGGTTAAGTGTGCACGAGCAGCAGGCCTTGGTCGTTGAACAGGCCGTGCCCGGGCAAGTCATCGTGAATGCAGGGCAGCATGGTGTGGGTAAAACCGAAGCCTTGGCCCTGAAACCTGTGACTCGGAAACTGTTGAACGCCCATGTGGCGCCAAACGGTTTGCTGGCCAGGAATTGGATGGAGCAGTTGTTGAAATCATGATTGAACTGGGTGTGAATATCGATCACGTGGCCACCATTCGCCAAGCAAGGCGTGGCCACGAACCTGACCCGTTGCAAGCCGCTCTGTTGGCCGAGCAGTATGGTGCAGACGCAATCACTGTGCATGTGCGTGAAGACCGCAGGCACATGCAGGATGTAGATGTGCGGGCCATTCGTCCCCAGTTGGCCACACGCATGAATTTTGAATGCGCGGTGGTGGAGGAAATGTTGAGGCTGGTTGAGGAAGTTCAGCCTCAGGATGTTTGTCTGGTGCCTGAACGCCGCGAAGAGGTCACCACCGAAGGTGGGCTGGATGTGATTGGTGGATTCCACCCCGTGGGGGCCGCAGTGGCCCGTTTGCAGAGCCAGGGTATGCGGGTGTCGCTGTTCATCGACCCAGACCTGGCGCAAATTGAAGCGGCTTTGAAGACTGGTGCCAAAGCCATTGAGTTGCACACCGGCCGGTATGCGCATGCCGTTGGCGGGCAGGTGCAACATGAACTGGACCGTTTGGTGAAAGCTGCCAACTTTGCGGCATCGGAAGGCTTGCGGGTGAATGCGGGGCATGGTTTGAACTTTCAGAATGTTCAGCCGGTCGCAGCCATTGAAACGATTTCCGAATTGAACATTGGGCACAGCATTGTGGCCAACGCGGTGTTCATGGGGTGGGAGAATGCCATCAAAACCATGAAGCGGTTGATGATCGAGGCCCGGGTGGCCAAAATCCGACCTCGCTGACTATGAGTACCTTGTACGGCTTGGGGTGTGATTTGCTGGACGCAGCGAGGGTGGATGCACTGTTGAACGACCATGGTGAGCGGTTTGTTCAACGCATTTTGACTGACGCTGAGCGCAGCGAATTTGAGCGGCGCGGCGGTGCACAAAGCCGTCGTGGTGTGTTGTACCTCGCGACGCGGTATGCAGCCAAGGAAGCCTTGGCCAAGGCGTGGGGCACGGGAATCGGGAAGGAGTTGTCGTTTCAGGATGTCAGTGTTCTGAACGACGAGGCAGGGCGCCCTGTGTGTGTGCCCGCTGATGCATTGAAGTTGAAATTGGCCCAAAGGGGCTGTGAGGTACTGGTGTCCCTGAGTGACGAGCAAACCATGGTGATGGCCACGGTGATGTTGGTGCCCCAATCGGACAGGCCTCGATTGAACCATGAACAACTCTCTACAAGAAAGGAAGAGCAATGAACCTGGGACCCTTGATCATCGGTTTGACTGGTCCGCAGTTGAGTGGACAAGACATTGAGCGTATTCAGAGCCCCTCTGTGGGCGGCTTGATTCTCTTCACGCGCAATTTTCAGTCCCGTGATCAGTTGATCGAGTTGGTTCAGTCCATTCGCCAGCACGGGGGTGTTGGCAAGCCCGTGTTCGTCGATCACGAAGGGGGGCGGGTGCAACGTTTCCGTGATGGATTCACAGCCATCCCATCCATGCGTGCCATTGGGCGGCGTGCGGAGGCCGATTTTGACGATGGCTTGAAGTTGGCGCGTGAAGCGGGCTTTGTGATGGCTTCAGAACTGCGGGCCTGCGGGATTGACATGAGTTTTGCGCCTGTACTTGACCTGGATTGGGGCAACAGCGAGATCATTGGTGACCGGTCATTCAGCTCGGACCCCCGCGTGGTGTCCCGACTGGCTTCGGCCCTGATGCATGGCATGGCGCTGGCAGGTATGCAGGGTTGCGGCAAGCATTTCCCCGGCCATGGGTGGGTCAAGCTGGACAGTCACCTTGCCTTGCCTCAAGACAACCGGGCGCTCAGCGACATTCTGTCGGCCGACGCCTTGCCTTACCTGTACAACAATGCATTGAACATGGCCAGCATCATGCCGGCGCATGTGGTGTATTCCGAGGTGGATCACAAGCCGGCCTGTTTTTCGCGCATCTGGATTCAGGATGTATTGCGCGTGAAGTTGGGTTATGACGGTGCTGTGATCAGCGATGACCTGGACATGGTGGGTGCCCACGGCGAGGGTGATATCCGCGCCCGCGCATCGGCGGCCCTGAAGGCCGGCTGTGATGCAGTGCTGGCGTGCAATAACTTTGACGACATCGCAGCACTTGTGAACGACCCTGTGCCCGAAACCCAGCAAAACGTGGCTTTGCGCACGCGCCGCTTGGGCCGCCTTTTGGGTGCACAACCCTCCATGAACTGGGCGGAATTGCGGTCCAGCTACAGCTACCAGTCCGCCTTGGAGCGCATTTCACAGGTGTGATGGGTCTTTTGCGGAGCCCCGTCAACTGGCCTGGGCCTCCAAAGAAAAAGCCCGCCGACGACACCTGTCGGGCGGGCTTTTTATTGGACAGCTAGCGCTGCTTGCTGTGACTTGCTTGGCTTACTTGACTTTTGCGCTGCTGATCAGTTTTTCCTGATAAGCCTGCCACTTTTCTTCCATCATGCGTTGTTCGAGTTGTGGGCGAACTTGCTCCAGTGCAGGAGGCTGGGTGTCGCGCACATCAGCCAACAGGATAACGTGATAACCGAATTGGCTCTTGACCGGTGCCTTGGTGTATTCACCTTTTTTCAGGGTCACCATGACTTGGCTGAACTCGGGCACAAAGCTGTTGGGGTTGGCCCAGTCCAAATCACCACCATTGGGTGCTGAACCTGGGTCTTTGGATTCGGCCTTGGCCAGGTCCGCAAACTTTGCACCTTTGTCGAGCTTGGCGATCAGTGCTTTGGCTGCGTCTTCACTGGGCACCAGAATATGGCTGGCGCGGTACTCGGAACCCCCCATCATTTGAGCGATCTTTTTGTACTGGTCTTTCACTTCAGCATCGCTGGGGCGGTTGCTGGCAAAGTAGTCTTCGCGCAGGGCATTGGCCAAAATGGCTTGGTTCATCATTTGAACCTGATATTTCACGTCATTTTTGCTGGCCAGGCCTTTTTTAACCGCCTCTTGCTTCAGAACTTCCTGCTTGATCAGTTCCTGACGAATCATGGAGCGCATCTCAGGCGTGGGTGCTTGGCCTCGTTTGCCTTGCTCGCGCACGATGAAGTCCAGCATTTCGCTGGGGATGGACTGGCCGTTGACCAAGGCTGCGTTTTGAGCAAACGCTGGGGCTGCAGTGGCAATCAATGTGGCCAGCACAGTGGCCTTCAGGGTGTGTTTCAACATAATCAAACCTTGTGTCTTCTCAGGAAATTGTCTTGGTGTTGTCGTCGATTCCAGCCATGTCAATGGCCAGCGCGTGAATTTCTCGATTCATCCAATCTGACACCGCATCATACACGAGCCGATGCCGGGCCAAAGTGGCCAGCCCGGTGAACCGGGGGCTTTTGACTTTGATGCGGAAATGTCGCCCGCCAGACTTTGCACCTTCATGGCCTGCATGCAGATGCGACTCATCGGTCACTTCAACCCAAGTGGCTTGCAGCCGTTCCATGACACGGGCTTTCAACTGCTCTGCGGAGATGCTCATTGGGCGTTGTCCCCCGGCGTTGCCATGTGTTTGGACATGTAAACCCCTTGCCCAACCACGAACAGGATGGTGGCCCCCAGAGACCCAAAGAGTTTGAAATCCACCCAGATGTCGGTTGAAAAATTGTAGGCCACCAACACATTGAGCACCGCCATCAACAGGAAGAAGGCCACCCAGGACCACAGCAGTTTGCCCCAGGCAGCGGGGGGCAGGTCAACCTGACCCTTCATCATCAACTCCACCGGGTTTTTCCGCAGGGCATAAGCCACCAGAAAACCCAGCGCCATAGCCACGTAAAGCACGGTGGGTTTGAGCTTGATGAAGGTCTCATTCTGAAACACCAGCGTGGCACCCCCAAAAACGACAATCAGGGCCAAGCCCACCCATTGCATGTTTTCCACCGGTTTGCCCATCAGGCGTTGCACCACAATTTGAACCACGGTGATAGCGATGGCCACGACTGTGGCCAGCAGGATGGGCACCTGCGAGGCCTGCAGTGTGACTGTGGACACGGCCCCCACTACGGGGGCGATGAGTGCCAGGGCTTGATCGGGTTGGTGGCCGGCCCATTTGAAACTGACGAAGAACAGAACAATGGGTAGAAAATCGAGCAATAATTTCACGGTGTATTTTGAATAGTGGACCAGTCAGGCTGACTGGTCGTTGGCGAAAGGTTCGAAAGCAAGGCTGACGGAGTTGATGCAGTAACGCAGCCCAGTCGGTGGCGGTCCGTCGTTGAAGACATGCCCAAGGTGGGCGTCACAGATGCGGCAAGTCACTTCCGTGCGAATCATGCCATAACTGCGGTCCACGTGTTCCTCGATATGGTTTGGGTTCAAAGGTGCGAAATAGCTGGGCCATCCGCAACCAGCGTCAAACTTGGTGTCGGAGGCGAACAAAGGGGTTCCACAGCAGATGCATCGGTAAATGCCGGGCTCGTGATGGTCCCAGTAGTGTCCGGTGAAGGCCCGTTCAGTGCCCTTTTTGCGGGTGACTTCGTAGCTCATCGGGGTAAGCTCTTCGCGCCATTGGGCATCGGTTTTGGTGACTTTGTCGGTCATGGTTTTTCCTTTGTTTAAGGCTGCTCAGGACGAACAGCTCAGCACCAGGCTGCGTGCCCATTCCGGCGGCGCATTCGTATATTCGTCCGGTTGCGTGTTGCCGTAAGGGTCTGACAGCGCAGCAAACAATTTGTTCAGTGGTTCAAGCTGGTCTTGCTGGGCAGCCTCAATCACTTCCTGCAACAGATGGTTGCGGGCAACCACCGCAGGGTTGATGTGGTCAAGTTGTTCACCTGTGGTGGTGCTGTCTGCACCGAAAGCCTGCTGTGCAGCCAGCCAACGCGATAGCCAGGCCTGGCCATTTTCAACATGGGCCTGGTTACCCAGGCTCAGCGCAAACGCGCCGTGCCGCTGCCAACTGGACCAGTTTTCAGCCATCGGCAAGCGGGGGTTCAGGGCACTGAGTGAGCGGAAGAACCGGGTCATGTCCAAGGTGTTTTCATGCAGCCAGTTCAAGGTGTATTCAATGAATTCGTCATGTTCGGGTTTGGCCGGGGTATTGGCCAAACTGTGCACCCACTCGATGGCCGCCGCAGGGTGGGATGAAAAATCGGGCCTTGGGCCGTCAGTGTTCCGCCACAGGCCGAGTTTGGCCGCAAACACTTGGCTGTGAACCCGATGGAATTCTTCGGCAAAGCGGTCAAGGCGGGCTTGGTACTCGGATTGTTCTGCGGGAACAATCTGCGCCAACGCGTGGGCCAGGGCATGCAGGTTCCAGTGGGCCACGGCAGGTTGATTGCGGTAGCTGTAACGGCCACGGTCATCAGAATGGTTACAGATGTGATTGATGTCAAAGTTGTCCAGAAACCCGTAGGGCCCATAATCAATGGTTAAACCCAGCAGGGACATGTTGTCCGTGTTCATCACCCCATGGCAAAAACCCACGGCCTGCCACAGGGCTACCATGCGGGCCGTGCGCAGTGCCACCGTTTCAAACCAGTCCAAGGCCACTTGAGTGATGTCGGCTTCAGGGTTGTCCGGGGCATTCAGTTCCGGGTGATGTTGTGCAATGTGCCAAACCAGCAATTCACGAAGGGCCGCATGCTGGTTGGAATAGGCAAAAAATTCAATGTGACCAAAGCGAAGGAAACTTTCACTGACCCGGCACACAATGGCCGCAGTCTCGGTGGTTTCGCGGAACACCGGGTCGTGGCTGGCGGTCAGGCTCAGTGCGCGGGTTGTGGGAATACCCAGGTGATGCATTGCGTGGCTGGCGAGGTATTCCCGGATGGATGAGCGCAACACGGCTCGGCCGTCCGCGTGGCGGGAGTAGGGGGTGGGCCCTGCGCCTTTGAGTTGCAGTTGGTGGTACGCACCCTGGCTGCGTACCTCGCCGATCAGGAGTGCGCGGCCGTCACCCAACTGCGGAACAAACACGCCAAACTGGTGGCCACAGTACACGCTGGCCAGTGCGTCATAGCCAGCAAGTGGGTGTGAACCACTGAGCACGCCCAAGGTGCCGGGGTTGCTCAAAAGGTCGTCAATACCCAGCTCATCGGCCAGTTTGCCGTTGGCGTGAAGCAAGCGTGCTGGCGTGCGCCATGGGGTGGCCGGGACGCGGGTCACGAAGGGCGCGCCCAAGCTTGCGTATTCATGAACCAAAACAGTGTGGTTAAGGCGAAACAAATTCCAGTCCTGCGATATAGTGTGCCAAACATGGAGTCTGCACGTGATGCATGGGCAGACCCGCCAGAGGTCATTGTAGACCCGGTGTGATGTCCACAGAGACCATCTTATTGCGAGGAGACCCACAAGATGCACGGTTTGATGATGAACATGCCCCTGCTGATTTCGTCCATTCTGGACCATGCGGAGCGGCATCACCCCACCATTGAGATTGTTTCACGCCGCACCGAGGGTGATATTCATCGAACGAACTGGGGGCAGGTGGCCAAGCGCTCCCGCCAGTTGGCCAGTCAGCTTCAGTCTGCGGGTGTGCAGGCCGGTGAGAATATCGCCACTCTGGCCTGGAACGGCTACCGCCACGTCGAAGTTTATTACGCGGTTTCGGGCATGGGCGCGGTGGTGCACACCCTGAACCCTCGCCTGTTTCCTGAGCAGTTGGTGTACATCATCAACCATGCCAAAGACACCACGCTGTTTTTCGATTCTACATTTGCCCCGTTGGTGAAGGCCATTGCGCCGGCCTGCCCAACGGTCAAGCGCTGGATCCAGATGTGTGATGAGCAAGCCATGCCTGCAGAGCCAGCCGTGGCTGGCTGCCTGAATTACGAACAGTTTCTGGCGGGCGGTTCAGCCGACTACGCATGGCCTGTGCTGGATGAGAACAGTGCCTGTGGCCTGTGTTACACCTCGGGCACGACAGGTAACCCCAAGGGCGCTTTGTATTCTCACCGCTCCACAGTGCTGCACGCGATGGCAGCCTGTACGCCTGACGCCTTGGGCATCAGCAGCCGGGACACCGTGCTGCCGGTCGTGCCGATGTTCCATGTGAACGCCTGGGGCTTGCCCTACATTGGCGCCATGGTGGGTGCAAAAATGGTGATGCCAGGCGGCGCGCTGGATGGTGCGTCCATCTACACCCTGATGGAAGAAGAGAAGGTGAACATTTCTGCAGGTGTGCCCACGGTGTGGCTGGGCCTGCTTAACTATGTGCAGCAAAACAAGCTGAAGTTCTCTACTTTCAACCGCACGGTGATTGGTGGGTCAGCTGCACCCCCCGCGATGATTCGAACCCTCAACGACTTGGGTGTTGAGGTGATTCATGCGTGGGGTATGACCGAGTTGTCCCCATTGGGTACGGTGTGCCGCTTGAAAGCCAAGCATGCCGATTTGCCCCGTGAGGCGCAGCAAAAGGTTCTCGAAAAGCAGGGTGTGGCTATCTACGGCGTGGACATCAAGATTGTCAATGACGAAGAGGAAGAACTGCCTTGGAATGGCGAGGCCTTCGGTGACTTGCTGGTGCGTGGGCACTGGGTGGTTTCCGGGTATTACGGTGGCGATGGTCAAAACGCCTTCAGCCGCGACAAGCAGGGGCGTTTGTGGTTCCGGACTGGCGATGTGTCCAAGATTGACGCCGACGGTTTCATGCAGATCACAGACCGCAGCAAGGATGTGATCAAGTCCGGAGGCGAGTGGATCAGCTCCATCGACCTGGAAAACGTGGCGATGTCCCACCCTGCTGTGCATGAGGCGGCTGTGATTTCCGCGCGCCACCCCAAATGGGATGAGCGCCCGTTGCTGGTGGTTGTGAAAAAGCCTGATGCACAGGTAAGCCGGGAGGATTTGCTGGCCTTCTACCAAGGCAAGGTGGCCAAGTGGAGTATTCCGGATGATGTGGCGTTTGTGGATGAATTGCCGCACACCGCCACCGGTAAAATTCAGAAGTTGAAACTGCGTGAGCAGTTCAAGGACCATGTGTTGCCTGCTTAATGCATTCAACACGCAGTTCACCCAATTCGGCCTCGGCTGCCTGATGCAGCCGGGGCGTTTGAATCCGATTAATTAGAAACCATGACGGATTAGTCTCGTGATCAAGCACATTGTTTTTTGGCAGTTGAAGGATGAAGCCGCTGGCAACAGCCGTGAAGTGAACAAGCAGTTGGTGAAAGAAAAGCTCATGACCTGTGCATCCATCGTGCCCGGTATTCTTGAGTTTGAAGTGGGTTTGGGCGGTGGCGATTTGGAATGCACCTATGACGTGGTGTTGTATTCCGTGTTTGCCGATAAAGCAGCGTTGGACGCTTATGCCGTGCATCCAACACACGAGGCCATCAAAGCATTCATTGGCGAAGTTCGCAGCGCCCGCCAGTGTATGGATTACGAAGTCTGAAGCGTCAACTCAAAACGTGCGGTGCTTTGCACCGTGCCATCCGCGGCGTAAGAACGTTCTTGCAGTTCGAGTTGACCGTCGCGTCTGAAACGAACCACCGTGCTTGACCGTGTGCCGTAGCTCGGCGACACAATCTTGATGCTGGACAGGCGCCGCTCCCATTCCAGCGGAATGCCGGTGGATGGTAAAGCGTCGTCATCGGCCAAGGTGGTGTCTTCAAGCACTGCGAACAGGTGATCGATCGTGGATGCGTTACCGCTGTGGCCCAGTGCGGCGTCCAGCGCCTGATTCAAGCGCAGCATTTTTGGCCACGTGCTGTTCAGCGACCCATTGGACAGCACCTGAATGCCCGCTTTCACAGGCTGTGGCGGGGTGTCATCTTGGTTGCTGCTCACCAAACCGTGTAGTGAATGCAGGTTCAAGGTGAGTAAGTTAAACCCCGAGAATTCCTTGTATCGCGATGCGGGTACGGGCTCATTGTTCAGAGCATCCCACACCAGTTTTCCTCGGGTGGGTGCGCTGTCTGGCTTGTTCAGCGAGGGGTTGCGCACATTGGTCAGCAAGGCCAGCAGGCCCCTTGAATTCACACCCATCCAGGTGCCGCCCGATTGTTCGTCCAAGCCCGCGTAAATTTGAAGGCCATGGCTGCCGGCCCAGCGTTGCAGGGGCAGGGTGGGGCGGTGGTGGAATTCATCTCGGTTGGCCACGCAAACCACCGGGTATTCTTCCTCGGGGCGAATGGCCCATGCGGCTATGCACATGCCTGAAACACCTCGACGTGGCGGGCGGGTCGACTTTCCGGTGCGGGCCAGTGCTGCAGGAAGACTTCCGCGGTCAGGTTGCTGAGTTCATCCAAAAAAGGCTTCACCTCGGTGCCATCGGGCAGGCTGTAGGTTTCCATCAAGGTCAGCATACCCGGTGTGTTGTCCAGCCTTTCGCAGAGTTGGCAGTCAGGGGCATTCGCAGAACTCAGGCGCAGGGCATCGAACAGGGCCTTGCTGGCGTTTTTTGCCATTTGGCTTTCTGCCCCATGCACCTTGAAGTACACGTACACCTGAATACCCACTGGTTTACCCCTTATTGGCCTTCGAACAGATTGCCCTTGGCCTGTACATCGTAATGCATGCCTAACACCGTCAGCGGTACCGACTCTTGCTCGCCTCGAACTTCAAACCGCGCCTCGCGGGCGGTGGCCTCATCCAAGGGCAATTCCACCAACAGTTCAGACTGGGCGCCTGCAAACACGGCTGTGACGACTTGCCCGACGGGTTCGTTGTCTTTGCCCACCAACCACACATCAGCACCCGCAGGCACGGCGCTTGGCGCCTGTGCGCGAAGGCTGCGGCGTTTCACCTTGCCCAGGTAATGGCTTCGGGCAACCACCTCTTGGCCTGGGTAGCACCCTTTGCTGAACGACACGCCACCCACCAAATCCCAGTTCACTGCTTGGGGTACAAACAGTTCCACGGTGGCCTGGCTGACGTAGGCCAAACCCAATTCATTCAAGGCTTGCTCAAAGGCGTCATCCGCGTAAGGCCCTTGTACAGCGGCATTTGCTGCCGATTTTCGGGCGCGAATCACTGGCACCGATCCAGTGCTTTGTGGCCGCAGGTGCATGACTACAGAGCCGTCTTCCGACCAAGTCGCACCCATCGGTTGAAGGCCCGATTCGGCTGCTGATTCTCGGCAAAACTCAAGGCTGAATTCCGTACTGGCGTCTCGAACCTTGCACTTGCTGCGCAACACAAACATGGACAACCGCTTGACCAAAGCGGGCAACACGTCGGCGCGGGTGAACAGCAGCACAGTCTCGCCCTGACGCACTGCGAAGAAGGTGCCTAACAGGCGGCCCTTGGCCGTGCATAACCCAGCCAAGCGAACTTGATTGGCCTGAAGATTCACAATGTCATTGGTCAGTTGGGCGTGCAGGAACTGGGCGGCGTCTGGGCCCTCCACTGCGATGGTGCCCCAACGGTGCAATAGACCGATTTGATCCATGTCTTGATCCTTCAAATAAACAGGGGTGCTGCGCCAAACCAAGGCCTTGATTCAGGGTTCGCGTCAAGGCAGGTCTGGTCAATCCCGTTATCATAGGTCCTTCCGGCAATCGGTGACACGGACAACAGGCCGCTGGCCTGAAATTTGACATGCATCACCGGCCCATTCATTTGCAGAGAGACCACACCGGTGGCCAAAAAACGTTCCAAAGTGCGCCAAAACAACCGTGCCATTCAAACCCTGTCCAGACGGATGCTGCGCTACGCCGCCCTGGCTGTGCTGTTCACGGGCTTGGCGGTCTGGGGCTGGTTGACATTGCCACTGGACCGCAGCCCCGGCGACTTGGATGTCCATGTCAGCACCGGCCAAGGCGCGCGCGCGATCGCCGAGGAGTTGCGGGCCCAGGGTTTGATGGTGAATCCAAACTTGTTCGTGCTGGTGGCCCGCTTCAGTGGCGTGGCCTCGCAACTGAAGGCCGGGCGCTATGAAATTCCGCCGGGGTTGTCCACGCTTGATTTGGCCAACCTGCTGAGCAAAGGCAGTGCCAAGTTAAGCAGCATTGCATTGGTTGAGGGGTTCAATGCCCGTGAGCTGTTGGCGAAACTGCGCGCCCATCCCGATTTGGTGGATGACTATGAAGGATTGGACGAGCGCGCCATTGCCCAGCGCTTGAACCTGGAGGGGGGCAGCCTGGAGGGCTGGATATACCCTGACACCTATCGGTTTTCACCGGGTTCAAAGCTGTCGTCCTTTTTGGCCAGAGCCACACGGTTGCAGCAGCAGGTTTTGACGCAGGCCTGGTCACAACGCGTGCAGGGGCTTCCGCTGAACAGCCCTTACGAAGCGCTTGTGTTGGCGTCCATTGTTGAAAAAGAAACCGGACGTGCGCAGGACAGGCCCAAAGTGGCCAGTGTTTTTGTCAACCGCTTAAGGCTGGGCATGATGCTTCAGACAGACCCAACAGTCATTTATGGTGTAGGTCCCGAGTTCGATGGCAACCTCACCCGCAAGCACTTGCAAACCGACACGCCCTACAACAGCTACACACGCACTGGTTTGCCGCCCACGCCGATAGCCAATCCAGGCAAGGCCGCCTTGTTTGCAACCGTTCGGCCCGAGGAAACCCGATACTTGTACTTCGTGGCGAAGGGCGATGGGTCCAGCCATTTCAGCAAAGATTTGAACGAACACAACAACGCAGTGCGTAAATACCAATTGGGGCGATGACGTGTTGAACAACCAGAACCGTGGGCGTTTGATCAGTTTTGAGGGGGTTGATGGGGCGGGCAAATCCAGCCACATGGCCCGGGTCAAGGCTCATCTGGAAAGCTTGGGCCTGACTTGTGTGCAAACCCGCGAACCGGGTGGCACCCCCGTGGGAGAGGCCATTCGTGCCCTCGTGCTTCATCACGACATGGACATCAACACTGAATTGTTGTTGATGTATGCGGCCCGTCGTCAACACGTGGCCGAACTGATCGAACCTGCTTTGAGCCGAGGTGCCTGGGTCATTACTGACCGTTTTGAGGACAGCAGTTTTGCCTATCAATCCAGCGCGGGCGGCGCAGTGTGGGAGCAATGCGTGGCGCTGAGCAAATGGGCCCTTCAGGGCTTTGAGCCTGACCTGACTTTCCTGTTTGACTTACCCGTTGAGGTATCCAAAGCGCGGGTTCAGGCCCGAGGTGCCGATTCAGACAAGTTTGAAGCCAAGCCAGACGCCTATTTCGAAGATGTGCGCGCCGGTTTCCTGAAGCGGGCGCAGTTGAACCCACGTCGTATCCGCGTGATCAACGCCCAAGAGCCGGAAGAGCGGGTAGGGGAGCGGGTGCTGGCCGAATTGGATCATTTCATGACCACCCATCAAGTTAAGGCCAAGGCATGAGTGCGCCATGGCTTGAAAGGGCGGGCAAGCAACTGGACACGCTGTTGGCCAGTACCACTGCGCCCGTGGTGCTGCATGGGCAACAGGCCTTTGGTTTGTTTGAACTGGCCCAAGAGCGCATTGCAGCCCTGCTGTGCGAGGCCCGAGTTGGACAGCAGGCCTGCGGCACTTGCCACGCCTGTGCCATGCGTTTGGCCCATCATCACCCCGATTGCCGGGTGTTGCTGCCCGACGCAGTGGCGCTGGGTATGGGGCTTGAACGGGACATCAAAAGCGGAACCAAACCCAGCCAGGAATTGCGGATTGATGACGTGCGCGAACTGCAGGGGTTTTTTTCTACCAGCTCAACGCGTGGCCAGGAGCGTTACCTCTTGGTCTACCCATTCGATGCACTGAACCTGAACACCGCCAACGCCTTGCTCAAAGTGCTTGAAGAACCGCCGCATGGCCTGCGTTTTGTACTGGTTGGGCAACGGATCGAAAACCTGTTGCCCACCATCCGTTCACGTTGCCAGTTGCTGGATGCGGCGTTGCCATCAGAGACAGAGCGTGTGAAATGGCTGGAGGGGCAGGGTGTCAGCCAAGCCGATGTGGCCCTAAGCCTGGCTGCGGGTGACCCTTTTTCAGCCTTGAAGCTTAGCCGCGACGAGCCCGACGCTCTGGCCTTGCGCAAGCAGTGGCTGGAGTGGTTGGCCCAACCACAATCCTTGGGCTCCCTGCCGGCAGGCCTGGACAAACTGCCCTTGTGGGTGGCGATGGAACTGGCCATGTTGTTGAATCACGATTGCGCTTCGGTCAACCAAGGCGGGAAGGCGATGCATTTCCCTTGGCTTGCCCCCAAGCTGTTGTGGGCCAAGCAAAGTAACTTGCTTCAACTGTCGCGTGTTTACACCGCGATTCAGGGCGAGTTCAGGCTTGCCCATCACCCCATCAACCCCCGATTGGCGCTGGAATTCATTGCCCAGCAATGGCACACTCTGGTCAAGTAAACCGCTTTGAGCGTACCCACACATGAACTCAACCAGCACCCCCAAAGAATCTGCGCGCCCGTGGATGTTGTCTCTGAGCTTGACGGACAAAGTCACCGCGGCTCAGCTCTACATGCCGCATGTCAAAGGAGGAGGGGTTTTTGTTGAAACCGACAAAGCCTATGAACTGGGTGACCCGGTGTTCGTGTTGCTGACCATCGGCGATGAGGGGCGGAAGTTCCCAGTCAATGGACGCGTCGTCTGGGTGTGCGGCCCCAACGCGCGGGGCGACAAACCCCAGGGGATTGGTGTGCAGTTTCCCAAAGATGACAGCGGTGAAGGCGCAAAACTGGCGATTGAACAAATGATTGGTAAAATGCAGGCTTCGCTGAAGAAAACGGCCACCCTGTAGTGTTTACCGACTCCCATTGCCATCTCGACTTTCCCGGACTGATCGAACAACTCCCTGACTTGCTTGAGCGCATGCGCCAGGCCAAGGTCACCCGCGCCCTGTGCATCTCGGTCCAACTGGAAGACTTTCCCAAAGTGCATGAACTTGCCTTGGCCCATGAATCGTTGTGGGCCACAGCGGGCGTGCACCCCGATTACGAGGACATCGCCGAGCCCACCGAAGAGATTCTTCTGGACTTGGCCAGCAAACCCAAAGTCATCGGTATTGGTGAAACCGGCTTGGACTATTACCGACTCAAAGGTGATTTGACCTGGCAGCGTAACCGTTTTCGCACCCACATTCGCGCCGCAAAACGTTGCAATAAGCCATTGATTGTTCACACCCGCAATGCCGGTGAAGACACCTTGGCGATTTTGAAAGAAGAGGGCGCTCAAGCGTGTGGCGGCATCATTCACTGCTTCACCGAAACGCTGGATTTTGCCAAGGCGGCGCTCGACCTGGGCTTTTACCTGTCCTTCTCTGGCATCGTGACCTTCAAGAACGCGGCTGACCTGCGCGAAGTGGCGCGTTACACGCCCATGGATCGAATTCTGATTGAAACCGATTCGCCTTACTTGGCCCCGGTGCCTCATCGCGGGAAAACCAATGAGCCCAGCTTTGTCCCTCATGTGGCCGAGTCGCTGGCCCGGGAAAAGGGCTTGAGTGTGGAAGAAGTCGGTGTTCAAACCACCCAAAACTTCAACACACTGTTCCGTTTGGCGCCGCAAGCGTGATTGCCCTGATGACACGGCCTTTCATTCCAACCTATGTGCTTTGTTCAGCCCTGTGTGTTCTGGCTGCGCCGGCATGGGCAGGCACTTGGGACGATGTCATTACCTACACCAAGATGGACCAGGCCAACCGTCTGAAACCCTTGTTATTGAGGGGCGTCGACCCCAACACCCTCGCCGACGATGGCACTCCAATTCTGATGCTGGCCATGCAGAACGAGTCAGTCGAGGTAGTCAACCTGTTGTTGACTGTGGGAAAACTCGACCCCAACTTGGCTGACCTCAAAGGCGAAACGCCACTGATGTTGGCTGCCAATGCCAATCGGCTGGATTGGGTTCAGGCGCTGCTTAAACGGGGTGCCAACCTTGGAGAAGACGGCCAGTGGACCGCCTTGCATTACGCGGCCAGCAAAGGCTACCTGAGTGTGGTCGAGGCTTTGTTGATAGGCGGTGCGGCGATTGATATTCGCTCGCCAAACAGCACCACGCCCATCATGATGGCGGCCCGCAGTGGGCAGGAAGACATGGTTAGGCTGCTGATCAAACGTGGTGCGGACACCAGTGTCGTCAACGACGCGGGTTACAACGCGGCTGGCTATGCCTTGAAAGCCCAAAAAAAGGAGTTGGCCTTTGAGATTATGAGGCGTGACCGGGAGCTGCGTCGCCAACGCCTGCAAACCAACAAAGGCTCTGAATAAGCGTCAGGCCAACAGAACCACCAACAGCTCGACTGCGTCCCTGAAATCAAAGAATGCATGCACTGCAGCTTGTGCCCACTCAGGGTAAACGGCGGACATGCAAAGAAGATAGAACATGAGTTTGTGCACTTGAAACCTCGCGCAGACCATCAGCCTTGAACAGGTTTAACGGCACCTTGACGTGTCTGCGGGATGACATGAATGGGTGTGGGTACCCTGTTTTCATCTGCCCTCAATAATTCGCATAATTTGTATTATGTAAACTTATATTGGGTATAGGCCTAAAGCACCTTTGCATAGCCCTGCGCCTGCCCGGCCCCTTTTGTTCTCACGGTGCCAGTTTTTAATCCACCTTGCCTGCTTCACAAGTACCATAGCGGTGTGTCATATACCGCGTGTCGTTAATCCCTATGAATCGTGTATCGCTACTGAGTACGATTGCTGCGTTGCTCAGCGTTTTTGCATCCTCTGCTTGGTCGGCTGACCATCGTTTGGTTGTACGTTTTAAAGACGCGGATACCGGTCGGCTGTCGGCCAGTCAGTCGTACGACTATATTCAGGCGCGCGCCAAAAGCCGCGTTGAAAGCCTGGCTCGCGGTAATCGCATGGATGTGCGGTTTCTTCGCCCGTTTGAGAACAACAGCGCTGTGGCCGTCGTACCCGGCACCGAAAATGTTCAACAGGTGCTTCAACGTCTCCGTTCAGACCCCAATGTGCTTGATGTACAGGTCGACAGGCGTATTCGCCTGCATGCACAGTCGCCCTTGGTTGGTGTGTTGAACAGCCTCGATCCTTCGCTGCGTTCTCGCTCGTGGTTTCATCAGGACTTGGCTTCTCAGCGTGCTTCCATCAATACAGGCGCCATTTGGGCCAACTTCCATGGCACCAGCCCAACCGTGATTGCGGTTGTGGACACAGGCGTGTTGCCTTCACACCCTGCCTTGAAAGGCCATTTGCTGCCCGGTTATGACTTCGTAACCGACCCCTTCATTGCCAATGACGGCACGGCTGGCACCAATAGCCGGGATGCAGACCCGACAGACCCGGGTGATGCCCGTTCTTTGACGGATGTATCCACCGACACGGCCTGCGGGCCGGTTAGTTCATCCACCTGGCATGGCACGTTTGTGTCCGCCTTATTGGCCGGCAACCCCGCTGTATCCGAAGGTATTTTTTCGGTGAATTGGAATGCAGTCGTGTTGCCTATTCGTGTGTTGGGCAAATGCGGTGGGTTTTCCACCGACTTGGCCGACGGTATACGTTGGGCCGCAGGTTTGCCCGTGGCGGGTGTGCCAGCCAACCCCTTCCCAGCCAAGGTGATTAACTTAAGCCTGGGCACTGATGGTGTGTGCAATGCTGGCATTGAAGGTGCCGCGGTGAGCGCAGCCAGGGCGGCGGGCTCCCTGGTTGTGGTGGCCACAGGCAATCAAAGCGGTACGTCTGATTCCCCCGCCAACTGCCCCGGTGCTTTTGCCGTGGCAGCGGTGGACCAAGAAGGTTTGAAGGCCGGTTACAGCAATGCAGATTCGTTTGTTCAATTGGTTGCCCCCGGGGGTGACGCCGCTTTCCCCATCTGGAGTGCGTCAAACACAGGCCCAACCACGGCGTTGACAAACACCTACGCCACCAAAATTGGCACCAGCTTTGCAGCGCCCATGGTGTCTGGCGCTGCGGGCATGTTGCTGTCCTTGAACGGTGGGTTGAGCGTCTCGGCGGTTGAATCCTTGTTGAAGTCCACTGCCCGTCCATTCATCAGCGTGTCCGGGCGCGCTCAATGCACCTCCGCGTTGGTGACGGGTAGTTGCGTGTGCAATGCGTCGTTTTGCGGCGCTGGCATGCTGGACGTGGCCAATCTCATCAACACCCAGCGCTCTGGCGGTTTAACCAACCTCTTCTCCAACACGGGTTCGGTCATTCCTCCCGGTCAAACACGCACCTTTTCCGCCGCGGGCAGCATCAACGCTGCGGGTGTGGAACAAACTGCAGTCTCTTTCAGCGTGAGCAACGTGCAAGTGGCCGCTGGTTCCTCAGCGCAACCTGGTTTGGCAATCTCAGGCACATCGGTGGACGTCACAGCCCCGTCGGGTGTTCAAGCGTTTGATTTGGTGGCCAAAGTCGAAGGTGGCCGAACCAGTATCGTGTCCATTGTGGTTGAAAACCCTGGAAACACCTCAACCACCCTGCTGACCGCCCTGCTCTCCCCGCTCTTGAATGCGTCTACCGTGTTCGATCCCAATATTGTGGGCGGCGGCGGTGCTTCGGGTCCAGTCACGGATTCCGGTTCTTCACCGGCCGGTGGTGGGGGTTCAGGTGGCGGGGGTGGCCATTTGGGTGTCTTGGGCTTGTTGGGCTTGGCCTTGGGGCTTGCAATGTTGAAGCGCAGGCGTGTTGTTTAAGTCAACAATATGGCTAACTGCTTGTTTTTGAATTAAAACAACAGTAGAAGTGATCCACCAATTCATTACATCAGTCAATGGTAAAGTTTAATTGCTGACCTACAGGTTAGTAATTTTGTTGTAACTGATGAGGTTGATCATGAAATCACTCACTTCGTACCCCGGCGTACTTACCCTGTTGCTGGTGGCTGCAGGTCTGTTTATCAACGGACTGGTTGATTACATTAACTACGAAATGGCCAGCGCCAGCGTATTGGGCGCGTTCAGTTGCCTGATTTCTGCCATGGTTTTGGTGGGCGTTTACGAGTTTCGTAACTACCGCGACCGCCACAAAAGCCTGCCTTCCTCCAAGTCATAACTTGGGGCTGTAGAGGGTTCAAGCAGGCCGTTTGCACGGCCTGTTTGGCTTTATTCAGCGGTTTGGTGTGCTTTTCTGAATGGTTTTCGGCAAAGTTGATGCAGGGTTGTCCGGAATTTTTGAGGACTGTTGGGCTGCAATCACGGCCTGCAAGTTCTTCTGGGTGCTCAGCGTGAGGGAATCTTTGTCCCCGAGCGCGTCTTTGCGGATCACGTAAGCACGGCTTAGTGCTTTCTCGGCCCGCTGAAGGTCCCCTGCCCTGTAAAGAACAACACCCAGGTTGTTCAACGACTGGCTGGTGCGAATGTCATTCGGGCCGAACACGGCCTGCCTGATTTCGAACGCCGTTTGGTAATTCACAGCCGCGTTCTTCAATTCATCGTCACGCATTTGCAGTGTGCCGAGAAAAGTCAGCACTTCGGCCGACACCGATTCCCGCTTCAGGTTATCTGTGGTGCCTACAATCTCGGCCAGGGCCAAAAAGCCCGCTTTGGCGTCCGCTTCCTTGTTCATGTCCAGCAAACCGACCGCTTGATTCATCCGGGTTTCGATGGTGCGCGGATGCACCCTGCCCAAACGGATCTCATGAATGATTCTGGAGCGCTGAAAGGCTGCAAGCGCCTTCTCGGGTTGGTTCTGAAGCGCGTAGAACGTCCCAAGGGCATCCTGCAACACCCCCGCAGGCATGCTGAATCGGCCATTGTCGCGTTCAATGCGGCGTATGGTGCTGTCCAGCAAATTTTGCGCTTCTTTCGGTTGCTCAAGCTGAACCAAGGTTTGTGCCATCAACACTTGCAGCCTCGCCCACTGCTCGCTGCCCACTGGGTCAGCTTTTCCGGGGGTAATGTACTGGGCCGCTTCATTCCAGGTGTTCAGCGCCAGTCGGGGTTCGTTCTGGGCCAGATAGGCCTTGCCCAGCGTTTCAAGCACCGACAGACGCCTTTGACGAGTGATGGGGACAGTCAGCTCGTTGCGACAGGTGTCAACCGTAGCGCTCAGGCTTTGTTCTGAAAAACTCGACTCACAACGGCTGACCGTGGTGGATGTCCCACTTTGGGCCATGGCCGATGGGTGGGCCAACACCATGGCACCTGCCAAGGCTGCGGGCCAAAGCACACGCGCTGTCAGGGTCGAAAAACGCGCAGCCGTGTTGGCCTGCGTGATGAAGGATTGGGGCATTCAGACTCGTCCAGTGATCAGATCTCGTTGTTGTATTTGAGCGCCGCGACTAAAACCATTTGACGCCATGGGCAGTACAAATGACATGTGAATGCACGATCGTTAATCATGTCCAGCCCTACCTCACCGCTCAACCCTGTTGAAAATCTCGGCCAGAAGTTTGAAACTTTGGCCGTGGTTGATAGACTAATTGAGGAGAATCAGGCGCTCAGGCATGAGCTTACAATAAAAACGCAACGATTAAGGACACTTCAAAAAGCCGTACACGCCTTTTTGATGCAGTCCGACGACGAGGGGTCCACCGCTTTGCTCATGCAGTTGAGCCGGGAGGTTTGAATGGCAGATTTTGATTTCAACGAATGGGCCAATCTGCATGCTGTAGACCCTGAGGCCTTCGACGCCCGCAAAGACGCCGTGTTGGCCCAATTGGTTGAACGCACTGCGCCTGAAAACCGTCTCGGCATGGAACAGGCCTTGTTCCGCATACGCATGAATCAGGAACGTGCCAAAAGCCCACTCCAATCTGCCATGCAGGCCAACAAACTGATGTGGGAATCGTTTGGTGTGTTGCGTCAGCAGTTGGAGCAATTGACCGAGGCCACCGCTGAAAGCACGGCCCATCAAGCCCCTGTGCTGAAACGCGGCAGCAACCGGCTGCGTTTGATCAACCCGGACTCCCCGGAGTTGGCCGATTCAACCACCACCATGGCTGGCGCGGCTGTATCGTCCGTGGTTGAAACCCAGCAGCCGGCTGTTCCAAGCGCTAAAGTCCTGGCTTTCAGGGCTTCAAACAAACCCGTCCACTGACGGACACGCTGTTCTGGCTGCTGCCTGCAGCCGCCGACACTTCCATGCCCGACTTGGCCATCATGTCGGCTGAGGCGGCGTACATGCGCCCCACCATGGGTACAGGGCGCCCGCCTTGTTCATCATTGATGCTCAATTCCGCCAAGGTGTAACCGCTGCGCGAAAAGCCCTGCGCCACCAGTTGGGCTTTGGTCTGGAATTCCTTCATGGCTTCTTGCAACAGTTTGGCCCTGCTGGCCTCCAGCGTTGCCTGGCTGGGAAAGTATTCCAGGTTGCTCAGGGTCAAACCATCCGCCACTTTCAGTGCGCCCTGGGTTTTCAGGGCCTGCACTTTCATTTCAAAGGACAATGTGCCGATGGCTTGCCAAGTGCTGATGGTCCTGTCCTTGTTGGTGTATTGGGGGAAGGTCTGAATGTTGTTGCGGATCTTGCTGACCTCTGGGTTCTTGCTCAGGTTGGTGATGGATGTCTCCAAGGCCTTGTTCACTGCGCCCATGGCTTCGGCCGCCTGCGGCGTCTGAACTTGTATCTGCCAGTTCAGGCGAACCATGTCGTTGCTGATTTCTTCCTGGCTGCTCGCGGTCAGTTGGGCTGCCGGCAGTTTGTCGCACTGATCGGCCAAGGCGTTGGTGCTTACGCCCAAAGCGAGCAGCACAGTCAAGGAGAGTGGGTTCAGTTTCATCAAGTGGTCCTGTAAGGTGGTGGGAATCAGACAATCGAATGCCCTGTGCGGGTGTGCTGTCGGACATTCATGCCCGGTGCACTGGTCCCGTTGTTACAATAAGTTTTGGCTGTTTTAAACCGGCCGCACTTCAAACTTAACGCAAAAACGGACTGGCGTGCTGACATGGCGGAGTCGTCAAAACAATACAAAACCCTAGTCAGTATCCTGTTCACCGTACTCATCGTACTGGGCGCAGCAGTGGTGCTCAAACCGTTTTTGCTGGCCATTTTGTGGGCGGCCATTATTGCCACCGCGTTCTGGCCTTTGCATCAACACATCCGTGGCCGTTTCCCCGGGCGTAAAAATCTGCCAGCGTTTACCAGCACACTGGTGGTGGCCCTGCTGTTGGTCGGCCCGATGATCGCCCTCTTCGCTTTCATGGTGTTCGATGTGCTGGAAATTCTCGATTTCTTGCGAACCGCCGACACCGAGGGGGTAACGCGTCCGAAATGGCTGGCCCAAGTGCCACTGTTTGGTGATGTGCTGGTTGGGCTGTGGAGAAAGTATTTGAGTGTTCCACGGCAAATCACCGGCTTGTTGCGTGAAAGCCTGTCGCAGCCACTCACCCTGCTGCAAAGCACAGTGTCCTTGCTGTTTGTGGATTTCTTCAGCCGTGTCGCCACCCTGTTTTTTGCCTTGTGGGTCTTGTTCTTCTGTTTTCGCGATGGCTCGTCCATCACCATTCGGCTCAACCGAATTGGTACGGAATGGTTGGGCGCTCGGTGGCGGCCCTATGTCTCGCACATGCCCCCTGCCCTGCGGGCCGCGGTGAACGGTTTGGTGATTGTCAGCTTTGCCGAGGCCGTTATTTTGTCGGCACTGTTTTATGTGTGTGGGGTGTTTGCCCCGGTTATTTTTGGCACGGCCACAGCCTTGATCGCGTTCATTCCCATGGCTGCCCCGGCTTTGTTGGGCATTCTGGGTATGGTGCTGATTCTGTCGGGCAATGGTGGTGAAGCCATTGTGCTGATGACCACCGGCATGTTGGTCGTGATGGTGGCCGACTACCTCATTCGGCCTTTGCTGATTCAAGGCGGTACCCACCTTCCCTTCCTGGCCGTGTTATTTGGGGTGTTTGGTGGTGTGATTACCATGGGCATGGTTGGCCTGATCATCGGCCCGGTCCTGTTGGTGTTGCTGGTGGTGTTTTTTGATGAAGCCTCGCACCCAGCCCCACGTGATACCCTTGCCGACAAATGAACCGCAAGAGTGCCTGAGACACATTCCTGCCCAGCTTTAATCCATTCCATCGAGAGCGCACTATGAATGCAGCCAACACCCCCCGTTTTCCGGACCGAATCGGTACACCCTTGTCACCCACTGCCGTCAAGGTGATGTTGCTGGGCAGCGGCGAGCTGGGCAAAGAAGTCATCATCGCGTTTCAGCGTTTGGGTGTCGAAGTGATTGCTGTCGACCGTTATGCGGATGCGCCAGGCCACCAAGTGGCCCATCGGGCCCATGTGATCGACATGACTGACGCTCACCAATTGAAACAGTTGATTGCGCAAGAGCGCCCCCACATTGTGGTGCCGGAAATTGAAGCCATTGCCACCCCCGCCTTGAAAGAACTCGAAGCCCAAGGCACCGTCCGTGTAGTGCCCACAGCCAACGCCGCTTGGCTAACCATGAACCGGGAGGGAATTCGCCGTTTGGCAGCAGAGGAGTTGGGCTTGGCGTGTTCGCGGTATGCCTTTGCCGATGACTTTGCCACCTTGAAGAAGGCGGTTGAAGTGGGGCTGGATGGGAAGCCCGCGATTGGATACCCCTGCATCATCAAGCCAGTGATGTCGTCGTCGGGTAAGGGGCAATCCAAAGTAGACAGCGCCGACGAGCTGCAGGCCGCTTGGGATTACGCAGGCAGCGCGGGCCGAGTGAATGCCGGAAGAGTCATTGTGGAGTCAGTGGTTCACTTCGATTACGAGATCACGCTGCTCACGGTGCGCAGCCGTGAGGCGGGTGGTCAAGCGATTGTCACCAGTTATTGCGAACCCGTGGGCCATGTACAGGTCAGTGGCGACTATGTGGAAAGCTGGCAGCCGCAGGCCATGTCCACCGCAGCACTGGGCATTGCAAAAGCCATGGCCGACAAAGTGACCACGGCCTTGGGTGGTACGGGTTTGTTCGGCGTGGAAATGTTTGTGAAAGGCGATGAGGTGTGGTTTTCGGAAGTCAGCCCTCGCCCTCACGACACTGGCATGGTCACCATGATTACCCAGTGGCAAAACGAGTTTGAACTGCATGCCCGCGCAATTTTAGGACTGCCGGTGGATGTCACTTTGAAAACACCCGGTGCCAGCGCGGTGATTTACGGCGGCATGGAAGCCCAAGGCATTGCCTTTGAAGGCGTGGCCCAGGCGCTTGAGGAGCCGGGCACTGATTTGCGGTTGTTTGGCAAACCCGAATCGTTTGCGAAACGACGCATGGGTGTGGCTTTGGCCCGTGACCCCGATGTCAACGAGGCCCGTGCCAAAGCCAAGCGGGCCGTAGCCCGCGTGAAGCCGGTTCGCCCGTAAGCGCTTAGTGAAGGCCTTGGCTTTGTCGGTATTCGTCGTAGGTGCCGCGGTAATCGACAAGGCCATCTTCCCGCATTTCAATGATGCGGGTGGCCACACCCTCAATAAACTGACGGTCATGGGACACGATGAACACCGTGCCTTCAAACTTTTCCAGGGCGTACTGCAGGCTTTCAATGCTTTCCATGTCCAAGTGGTTGGTGGGTTCGTCCATCAACAGCACGTTGTGACGGCCCAGCATCAAGCGGCCAAACACCAATCGGTTTTTCTCACCGCCTGAACACACTTTTGCCTGCTTGGTGATGTCGTCCTGAGAAAACAGCAGGCGGCCCAGAATGCTTCGAATGGCTTGGTCGTCATCGCCTTCCTGCGCGTAACGCTCAACCCATTGCGTCAGGTTGTGGTTGCCTTGGAATTCATCGCTCACGTCCTGCGCCATGTAGCCGCGGTTGGCGTTTTCGGACCATTTCACTTCACCGCCTGTGGGCTCCATCACACCAGCCAACAGCTTGAGCAAGGTTGTTTTACCCGTACCGTTGCCACCCACAATGCCCACTTTGTCGCCCGCTTCAATCATCAGGTTGAGTTTGCGAATAACTGAGTTGTCGCCATAGGCGTGGGACACGTTTTCAAGCTCCACAGCCAGCCTGTGCATTTTCTTGGCTTGCTCAAACCGGATAAACGGGTTTTGGCGCGAAGATGGCTTAAGCACCACCGTGTCCGCCTTGATCTTTTCAATTTGCTTTTGGCGCGAGGTGGCTTGGCGGGCCTTTGACTTGTTGGCTGCAAATCGGCGAACGAAATCCTGCAGGTCTGAAATCCGTTCCTTGGCACGCGCATTGGCGGCCTGGGCGCGTTCGCGGGCTTGGGCCGCGGCTAACATGTAGTCGTCATAGTTGCCGGGAACAACCTGCAGCGTGCCATAGTCCAGGTCGGCCATGTGAGTGCACACGGCATTCAGAAAGTGGCGGTCGTGGGAAATGATGATCATGGTGCTCTCGTAATCGTTGAGCACATCTTCCAGCCAGGCAATGGTGTTGATGTCCAGGTTGTTGGTGGGTTCGTCCAGCAGCAACACATCGGGTTTCGAAAACAGGGCCTGCGCCAGCAGAACACGCAGCTTCCAGCCCGGTGCAATTTCGCTCATCAAGCCGTTGTGCTGTTCAGTGGGAATGCCCGCGCCCAACAACAACTGCCCTGCCCTGGCCTCGGCTTCATAGCCACCGTACTCGGCATACACCGTCTCAAGCTCGGCGGCGCGCATATAGTCTTCGTCGGTGGCTTCGGGGTTGGCATACAGGGCGTCGCGCTCGGTCATGGCGCCCCACATTTCCTTGTGGCCCATCATCACCACATCCAGCACGCGAAAGTCTTCATAGGCAAACTGGTCTTGGCTCAGTTTGCCCAATCGGACGTTTGGGTCTACCACCACGGTGCCGTGAGTGGGTTCCAAATCGCCCCCGAGAATTTTCATCAATGTTGATTTACCGCACCCGTTGGCCCCAATCAGGCCATAGCGGTTACCATCGCCAAATTTGGCATTGATGTTTTCAAACAGGGGTTTGGCACCAAATTGAATGGTGATGTTGGCAGCAGTTAACATGGGGAATCAGCGGTTCAAAAGTGAAAATTCAAAGTGTTTGGGTCAGCACGCAGCGCAGGCTGTGGTTCAGGTTGTCGTCCACATCGTGTTCAATGGACAGCACCGCGTTAACGCCCTGGTAAAAACAGGCCTTTGGCCGCACGTGCCCAAACGGAAAGTTGCTCAGTATGGCAGGGGCAGGTTTGTTGCCGAGGCTTAACTTCTCGTGTACACATGCAATGGCGTCGTTCAGGGCATAACCACCATCGTGCTCATGGGGTTTGGGCTCACTGAACTGGCCGAGAATGATGGCCTTTTGTTGCTGCAATACACCGGCATGCAGCAACTGCATCAGCATTCGTTCAATCTTGTACACCGGCTCATTCACGTCTTCCAGAATCAGAATGCCGCCTTCCATATTTGGCCAATGCGGGGTGCCCAACAGGCTGGTCAACATCACCAAATTGCCGCCCCACGCTGGCCCTTCCAGACGTACCGAGCCCGCCCTGCCTTGGTGAAAGCCACTGGTCCAAGGCACTTCGACACGGCCTTCAAACACCGCTTCTTCAAAGTGACGGTAGGTGGTGGGCGACACACCTGCCTCATCGCCAAAGTCGAAACACACCATGGGGCCATGCAAAAGGCGCAGGCTGCTTAAAGCTGCGCTGTCACCCGATGTTTGGGCCAAGCCCAGCCTCGCCAACAAAGGGTCTGCCGTAGTGTGCTTGGCTTGCAGGTTTCGGCTGGCATTCAACAGCGCCAGTTGCAAGGCGGTCACATCGCTGTGGCCACACAAGGTCAACCCCTGCGCAACCATGGCCTCACACCAGCGCTGCAAAGGCATTTGGCCCAACAGTCGGCTTAGGCCGTACCCACCGCGCGAGGCCATGATGGTGGCTGGCCCCGGGTGATGAAAGGCGGTGTCCAGCGCTGCAAGGCGTTCCTCGTCATTGCCGGCAAAACGATGTACCCGCAGGCGGGTCTGGGGTGTTTCGCTGACTTCGAAGCCAGCCTGTTGCAAGGCGGCAATGCCACGGTCCAGCGCACTGGCATCGGTCAGCGCACCGCTGGGCGAGCACACCAGAATCTGGTTCATAAGTAGTCCTTCCATGGGCGCACGGCTTGCCCTCGACAATAGTTCACCACACTCGTCAATACAGCCACCTGACGGGTGGAATCTTCCCACGTGTTCACAGCGCCCGATTCCAACAGGGCTTCAATCCGTTGCGCCGCCTGTTCAAGCCCAAGCTCAAGCAGGTCTGCTGGCGTGTGAAACCCCAGCCCTTCCAGCAATGCCAGTGTGCCCTTGTTCACATTCGGCAGGTCAGCCAAGCGGGCCATGTCGCTGACGGCTTGTTCTCGGTCGCTGCGGCGGGCTTTGAAAAAGGCCTGCAGCAGTTGCTGGCTTTCATCGGCCATACAACCGCATTCAAAGGTGCAAGGGTGCCAAGCCTCCGACTGCTCCAGCAGGTTCAATGCGTCGTGCAGATTGGTGTTGAAGCGCGATTGCTCAGCGCCAATCACCACCCTGCCAATTCGAGCATGCAAAATGGCGCCCAGGCACATCAAACAGGGTTGCAGGGTCACATACAAGGTCACATCAGCGCCAAGGCGGCTGTTGCCCACCTTGGCACAGGCCGCCACGATGGCATTGATTTCCGCATGCCCACACGGGTTGTTGCTGCCCACGGTGGTGTTTTTTCCATGGGCCAGAACGCGGTCAGTGCCTTGGACCAGCACCGCGCCTATCGGCACTTCTCCACTTTTGGCGGCTTCCTTGGCTTGTCCCAGTGCTACCGCCATCCAAGCCAAGTCAACGGAAGACCTCGGCCCATCAGCCTGAAATTCACTGAGACTGAATTTGCTCACGGTTGCCTCGCCTTGTGACCAGGCTCATGAAATGAGCTTGATTATTCCACTCGATCATAAATAGTCAAACAAACCATATAAATCAAAGCCTTACTAAAGGCATCTCAATAAGCGCCTTGAACAATACCATATTCAGCTCCTCAACACTTGGCTGATCCCAAGGCTTCAGGCCAACTTTGCTGCTCCCTGACGCTGCCGAAGGCTGTCCGCCCAGGCCGCCAATGAATCAATCTCTGCCGTCAATGCTTCTGGCCTCGGTAGAGGACGGTTCAACGCAGCAGCGGCGCTATGCAGCAGTTCAGAACAGCGACCATATCCGTCTCGCATAGCTTCGCAATCGGGAACCGTGATCGCGGTCAGCTTGACCAAGCCAGGCGTTTTCACCTCATTGGGCAATCGTCTGAGGACATGCCCGACAACTTCTTCAACCGCGATCTCCCACGTATCGCGCAACGTCGCGGCAATTGATTTGACGGACCTTCGCCATTCGTCGTGATTGCCTTGCTCGAAATGGTAGCGTTCACCCGCAAGCTGATTTCTCAGACTAGTGGTGATGTCACTAACTCGACGCGCTTTGAATGGCGGTTCGCTGCGGCAAAAGCCTGCCTTGTCAGCACCCCGGCTAATGGAGCTAATGGCAACTGGCGGCTTAGGCTGCGCATCGTCAGCCGCGCGATTCAACTCGAACAGGAACGCAAGGTCATGAGTGAAAACGATGACCTGGCGATGAGCGGCTTCAGCAACCAAGCGTTTAGCTACCGCCTCCCGGTGCATGTGGTCGAGCGAAGAAACTGGATCATCAAAGACGATGCTCGACTTATTTTCCGTGGTGGCGAGTTCAGCCATGAACGCAGCCAGAGCAACGCAGCGATATTCACCTTCGCTCAGGACCTGCCCCACTGCGGCAGTGGGTTTCCTCGTAAATGCGACCTTGAAGCGGGGAATGCCCTGAACGCTGTTTTGCTGGCGAAACTCCACGGCAAGGCCAGCGATCTCAAAACTCGCCACCTCACGAGCGAACTGTGCGCGAAGTGCATCAGTCACTAGCGCCTGTGCGATCTCCGTGCTCTTCGTGGTAGTACGATTAGTGGTTGTGTCGCGTTGGGCCGCCTCAAGCCGCGCGATTTGCTTCTGACGTTCAATTTCAGCGAGAACATCGGCTTTGATACCATCAAGCCATTTCCGATCCGCAAGCTCGCCTTTTTCGACAAGCAAGGCAGCACGAGCTGGAGAACCCGCCTCAGCAGTAAGGGCGTTCACCCGAACCTCAACGCCCGCTGCTTGATCGATCAGCGCCTGACGCGAATATTCCGTGACGTGCACGTCAATAGCGGCGCTTGGATTCGCGTGGCGTCGCCTGATCTGGCGATGACGCCACAGGGCGCGTATGGTCGCGCCCTTGATCGCCAGCGCTAAGGCGTCCTGACGCAGATCGTCGCGGACGGTCGCCACAATGTCCGCAAGCTCGGCCAACGAAATAGTCTCCCCCTTGAACGTTGCCAGTGCCTGGTCGTACACCAGGCGCGCAGCCACAGCACGTTGCTGGCTATCGTCGCGCACAAAAGTCTCGAAGCGATTGAGTCGATCGGCAGCGACGGGCGTCAACTCCTGCTGGCAAAGCACACATACGCAGCCAGGTTCTATGACGGGGAAGCGCCGTTCAGGATAGGCTTCCATGTCCGAGAATGCCCGGGCACTGGCCCATAGCGTCTGCCAAACCTCCGACCCAATTTGCGGCAGCGGTTCGTCACGGAAAAGCGCACTGGAAGCAGCTTCTGCTGCCCGGCGCGCGGCATCGCTATCAATGGCATGGCGGCGCAGGTTATCGGCGGTCTCGTCGCCGATCGAAGCAAACAGCCGGTCCAGGCGCGCAATGTACCCGTCAACCTTGGCCTTCAACGCCGTAAGTTGGCGCGCCGCGCGAGCCGGATCACCCGCCAGGTCCGCCGCGAGTTGAGCCAATCTGTCTTGCTCTGCTTGCGTCAGCGTGGCCAATGCTTCGACTGTCGCCGGGGCAGTGTTGGCTGTGAGCCTGGCCATGAGCTTACCGACCGTTGTGTCCTTCCCGCATGCAGGTGTTCTGATCGCTTCGGGCGTTTGCGCCTTTATCTGCTCAATCTCGGCTGCTAGCTTGTCCTTGATGGACTTACAAAGCTGCGCCAACGCACCTAGCAGTTTGAGCGGAAACGGCGTGTAAGCCACGTCGTTCGTATCGTCCACGTGGACGTTCGCGGTACGGGAATCGAAGACACTGATGCCGGAAAGTGCAGTGTCGGCAGCCTGTCCAAGCCGCCAAGCGCATGTACGATTCTGCCCGCCGACCGCGTATTCAATCGTGGCGCTGGGCGTGCCTGGTGCGGCGTCATAGATATCGGGGCCGATCTCCTCGCCTCGGCCATTCATTCGGGCGCGGCATACCTTTTTAAGAATCCGCGCGTAACCAGATTTTCCCGATCCGTTGTCGCCATAGATGATTGTTAAACCGACACGGTGGAGCGTGAGCTTTTGGTCGGGGGCCAAGGCGTTGACATGCCGGACTCCATGCACTTGTCGCAGATAGACTTCTCCTTGATCGCGGTTCGGGCCGCGAAGGTGCTCCGCTTCCAGCGGAACTGCCGGATTGTCACCCTTGCAGATGGACGCCAGTTCGTCGATCTCAGCTGGCCCCAGCGCCGCTTGCGTTGCAAGTCGGCGTAGTGCATCGCGTTGCCAACCCGGACCATCAAAAGACCACGTAAGGATGTTGGCCAGCGCCTCCGCCTCTGTCGTCATACACCCAAGCCTCTCAATCTGTGTCCACCATCTGTACCATGCTTCTCTAGATAGCGGCTCAAAGCATCGGATAGTATCTCCCCTGGCTGCCATCTATAGTGCTCACTAATGCTCTTTGTTCTGACATGAGCAGGTGGAGCGAAATCGTACCCTGTGGCTGCTAATCCGGCTTCCCCTTCCGTAGTGATGAAAAAAGGTTCAGTTTTGTTGTCTTGGTGCGACTGAGTCATGTTCTTTCCTCTTGACGCTCATCTACCTAGCCCCGCCCCCAGGTATCGATTGGGATGGCAAAGAGCGGTGCCACCGAACAAATGCGAAACGCAGGAAAGTTATGCTTTAACGTGTCTTGTACTCGCGGATACGTGTGTGTTCGGTGAGAAGGGGCATCGTGGCAAGCGTGAAGACCTTGCCATCGGTAGCCTGCAAGAGCCGGCGCATGTCCTCGCGTCGGACTTTGAAGCCGCGCCCTGCGATGCAAGCGATAACGTCGTAGTCTTTCCGACTCTCGTCGCGCAACGAGCGCAGACGCTGTACTCGCGCCACCTTGTCGCGGGCAGTGCCGTCGTCCTCGGTCAGCTTGGCCTCGATTAAGGCAACCGGATTGAACTCGTCGGGTATGATGAAGTCTGGAGCCTGGTCAAAGCCGTTGATGCGCTCTGCGCGCTTGGTCTCACGGAAGCTCACTTTCGCCGCGGTCAGTACGTCCTTGATGGCTCCCTCAACGACTTCGCCCACGCGCTCGCTCACGGCATCACGGTGCGATGCAAATGGGCGCCCGAGGAAACGCTCGTATAGCAGGACTGCGTAAGGCACCCCGAGGTCTGCAATCGGCTGCAGGCTTTTGATACCTTCCTTCGTGTCCACCTTGTCGAGTCGATGTAAAACGGCGAGATTCTCAGGGCCAGCACCTACCATGAGCGTTTCAACGCCAGCCCTAATCATGGCCCGCAAGCGCTGGTCGGTCAGCGTTGCCCCCAGAACACGAGGGGTCAGGGGCTTTAGTCGGATGTTTCGGTCCATGGTGCGCGCTGCGCCTTGATCAACTCGCACACCGGTGCGCTCGGTCGTTACGTAGGCCCACTCAGGCGGGGTGAAACCGAGGATGGCCCTGAAGACGATGAAGGCAATCGGAGCAGCGACTATTGCAGCTTCAACGCTAGCCGTGTTCACGGTGGTGAAGTCGTTTGTTGCCTTTTTCAGGGTCTGATAACCCTTCTCGAAGGTGGCGTAATCGGTGAAGCCCTCCCCTCTCGGCATTTCGAGAAAACTGGACTGCAGCTCCCCGAACACTTCATCGACCAGCGCATCAAAAGACAGCGACGGGTCTGCGTAGTCGGCCTCAAAACGTAATGGCATTGGCTTGCTCCCCGTTCATTTTGTTATTGCGCTGCATGTCGATTGTTTCAGTCGCCTGCGCTGCATCCAAAACTACGCTAACGTCTTCGACTGTAGCGATGCTGTCCATGGTTAGGCGAATGGTCTCCAACTTCTCGGCTGTTGGCCTCGATGAATTCCAGCTCGGCCGCAGCTTCCAAATCGCCATGCGGGAGATATGCCCGAAGGCAATGCATCGGATGTCACCAGCCGTCGGTTTCATGCCCGCAGCGGTCAATTCGGCCAGTTCATTCGTCATCAGCGCCGCGAGCTGCGCAGCGTTTTCGACCAGAGTGTGAAGCGGCGCAGCGATGGTGTCGCGGCAGACAAATACCGTATCGACGATGGATGAGCCGGTGCCGTGAATGTGAATCGAACCGCCCATCTCGGCTGGGCAAGGCAGAGAAGCCGAGCAGGTCAGGCCCGCATCTAGGATGCCCATGGCCGCTGCAAGATAAGCCTCCTGCTTGTTGTGGTGGTAGGTGAATACTAGCGGTGCACCCGGCTTGAGGGCTGCAGCCATCCGGCTGTAAACAGCAGCCAAGCCTTCAGCAAAGTGCTCAATGTCGCGCTCCGCCGTCTCGTTGCCGGTTAGCTCGTCATGGTGCCGCGTGGTCTCTAGCTCCAAGCCAGGAAACTCCTCGCCCATCAGCTTGCGCAGCCACACATAGCAGAACTGCATCAGCTCTCCGTACTGAACCATGCCAAAGTAAGGCGGGTCAGTGAACACAGCATCAAGGCTAAGCGGGGCAAGTTCGGCCTCTGTCGATGAGGAGCAGCGGATGTCGATGGATCGCATTGGCGCATCGTGCCGGTGTGGGTGCTTTTCCCCAATCCACTCGCCCGAGATGTAGTGTATGGTTTTTTTCTTGCCGTTGAACATTACCTCAAACGGCTCGGTGCAGTACTCCTTAGCTTTGGTGTACTTCTCCGTAATATTAACCCATCCACCGGAGCCGACAGGCTTGCCTCCCCCGTTGCGAATGCCGAGAAAGTTGGACTCCACTTGTACATAGCCCACAGGGAACCCATGAATCGAGAACACGTCCAGCGACTTAAGCGCCATCGTGTCGTATCGGCACAGCATGTTCTGGTAGCGCAATAGATCGGAAAAATTGGTAGCCAGCGCGCGGCGTACACGCTGATCTTTCACGCCTGCGATGAAGCGAGCGCTGGTCTCCAGCGCAAGAAGCTGCCGAGAGTTGAACAATTCGCGGAAGCGCTCATAGCCCCAACGGTGCAGGCGTGAGCTTTCGTCGCCCTCGGGGATAAGGTCATCAGGCACGAAGGATGGGTGCATCCGCTTCCATGCCCCCGCTGCTGCTTCAGCGCGCGCCAGGTCATCAGCATCGGGTTTCTTGAACAATCGCCCTGGCCGGTCTCGAAGGTCGGGGTTATAGTACTCCATCGCGAAGAGCCGATGTGTCGGCGGACCTTCACCTTGGAACGGTGTGGCGTTCACATGCCCACAGTGCGGGCAGACACATTTGTTGCGCTTCACCGGGCCTTCTGTCTTGAGCTGCACGCCGCAGCCACACTTTCCAGGGTTTTTGGGGTCAGCAACCTCGTTGAGGTCGCCGCAGGAGTGGCACACAAGAACATAGGCTGGGTGCCGGGAATTCTCGGCCACTGTGTAGCCAGGGAACAGGTCGAAGCCACTGCCGCAGGCGCTACAGATACCTGTTTTGACCCACAGAAAATATTTGACATCGGCATCTGGACGGCCAGTCACCGGGCAGCGCGTCTTGTAGAGCTCGCCAATCGCCTGCTCAAGGTGCTGGGCTAAGAGGGTGGTTGCCTTCGCGTAGGCTCCGAGATCGAGCGCGTCGATTTCCTCGCGCACTACCCAAGCTGACATCGGATTGATGTCCAATCCGACGACGTTGCAACCCAGCCGGTTCGCCTCCAACAGCGGCGTCCCACCACCCATGAACGGGTCCGCGACGATTCGCCCCTCGAAATGGTTATTGTTGTAGTAAGTGTGCTCGACGTACTCGTTTCCAAACTCCGACAGGATCAAGCCGCGAAAAAGCGTGCCCGGCCTACGGGCAAACCACTTATGTACAGCGATGATCGGCCGGTAATTCTGTTGAATCTGCTTCTCGCGCAGCGCAAGCGCTGCGATGAATCTGATGCTGTAGTTATCTTCGATGCTCATGGCCTGCTTATTATGTTCGGTGGCACTACACCACAGTGCTTGTGGATCTTCCGCGATACACCACAATGGAAAGCCTAGTCGGCGATATAGAGACCTTCACGGTCCTTTTCCTTGTAGAGCTTGTCTCTCAGCTTCAGGTAACACAGCTTGGTATCGGGCAGTATGGTATTCCCCCTGATTGGCTCCGAATACCATGATCTGGGAGTAATCTACCCTGAGATAAAAACATAATGAAATCAATTTTTTGAGGTTTATAAATACCGCGATTTCCAAAAAATGGCTACCTGATATCGATAACATCTCATGGCACCAAAACATTCAATGCCTGTCATCATGCCATGACAAAACAGTGATTGGCGGTGCCAAAGATTGCCGGCCAATACCTTACACGATTACAAAAATCCCGCGGCTGCCTGAGTAGTTGTGTTCTCGTGCTACTAAGTGCCAGCCACGACTAGACGCCGGATCACTCCCACTCAATGGTTGCTGGCGGTTTGCCCGATACGTCGTAGACCACGCGGTTCACGCCTTTCACCTCGTTGATGATGCGGTTAGACACCCGGCCCAGCAAGGCGTAAGGCAGGTGCGCCCAATGGGCGGTCATGAAATCCTGCGTTTGCACCGCGCGGATGGCAACCACGTATTCATAAGTGCGGCCATCACCCATCACCCCCACCGATTTCACTGGCAGGAAGACTGCGAAGGCTTGGCTGGTCAGGTCGTACCAGCTTTTACCCACTTCAGCGGCTTTGCACAGGCCCGCTGCAGCATCGGCCTCGGTGGCCTTGGTGTTGCGCAATTCTTCGATGAACACCGCATCGGCCAACTGGAGGATTTCTGCGTACTCTGCTTTCACTTCGCCCAGAATACGAACGCCCAAACCAGGGCCTGGGAACGGGTGGCGGTAAACCATTTCAGGGTCGAGGCCCAGTTCCACGCCCAGCTTGCGCACCTCGTCCTTGAACAGGTCGCGCAATGGCTCCAGCAGTTTGAGGTTCAAGGTATCAGGCAGGCCGCCCACGTTGTGGTGGCTTTTGATGTTGGTGGCCTTGCCGGTTTTTGCGCCAGCCGATTCAATCACATCCGGGTAAATGGTGCCTTGCGCCAGCCATTTGGCGTTTTTGCGCAGGCCCGCCTCGCGCTGGAATACATCCACGAAGGCTTTGCCGATAATTTTGCGTTTGGCTTCAGGGTCGCTGACACCGGTCAACTGGCCCATGAATTCCTCGGTCGCGTTCACGTGCACCACACGAACGCCCAAATGTTTGGCGAATGTCTCCATCACCTGCTCGCCTTCTTTGTAGCGCAGCAGGCCATGGTCAACAAACACGCAGGTGAGTTGGTCACCGATGGCCCGGTGAATCAGGGCCGCAGCCACGGAAGAGTCAACACCGCCGGACAGGCCGAGAATGACCTCATCGCTGCCCACCTGTGCACGAATGCGTTCAATGGCTTCATCAATGAAGCTGGGCATGGACCAATCGCCGTTGCAGCCGCAGATGTCGCGCACAAAGCGGGTCAGCAAGGCGGTGCCCTGCTTCGTGTGTGTCACTTCCGGGTGGAATTGGACGGCGTAGAAACGGCGATCTTCATCGGCCATACCCGCGATTGGGCATGAGGGGGTTGAGGCCATCAACTTAAAGCCCGGGGGCATTTCAGTGACTTTGTCACCGTGGCTCATCCACACGTCAAGCAGGCCATGGCCGTCCGCGTTGCGGTGGTCGTCAATGCCGTCCAGCAAACGGGTGTGGCCATGCGCCCGAACCTGGGCATGGCCGAACTCACGCACCTTGCCCGGTTCAACTTTCCCGCCCAGTTGCTGAGCCATGGTTTGCATGCCGTAGCAAATGCCCAGCACCGGTACACCCAAGGTGAACACCAGTTCCGGCGCTTTGTCGGTGGATTCTTCGTAGGCCGACTGATGGCTGCCGGACAAAATGATGCCGTTGGCCCCATAGGCCTGAATACGGGCTGGGTCAGCGTCGCAGGGCAGAATTTCACAGAATACACCGGCCTCGCGGACACGGCGGGCGATCAATTGAGTGACCTGTGAACCGAAGTCCAGCACCAGAATTTTTTGATGATTCATGATCAGAATGACACGTTGATTTCAGTAAATTGAGGACAGAGAGTCCAGCAGCGCATCAATGCCTTCTGCATTGAAAATCGCCCTGTCCAACACATTGATCCTGCATTCCAGGTTCACCTGGATGCCCTTGCTTTCGGCGGTGAACTGCCTGAACGCGGCCGACAAGGCGGGCAGCCGTTCACGCAAATCGCTGACACTGAGCCCCGGGCACACGGCCAAGCCAAGGCCGTCGCGCACCTCGCCCAAGCTGCTGGAGTCAGGCAGATGTTCACGCACCAGCGCATGGGTAAAGCGGCGAAACTCCACCACACGCTCCGACCCAAACCGCATACACAAGCCGGAAAGGTCGGCCAGCTCAAAGGTCATCAACCCCAAGGGCACGCCTTTAAGGGCTGTGTCCACGGTTTCCACGTCAAGCACTGCCCGAAGGCCGCCCTTGTTCCACACACCCAACATGGGTTCAAGCAAAGCAGCCCGTTCGTTTTCACTCAGGCTGAACACCAAGCGCCTGGCGGCGCTGTTTGGGGGGGCTTGGGCGATCAGCAGGCTGACCCAGGCTGCATAGTCGGACAGGTCTTGCCTGTCCTGCATGCTAAAGCCGCGTGGCGCGTAGTCCAGCAAACACAGGGTTCCAAGGGCATGCCCTTGGTCATCGCGGATGGGATGGCCTGCATAAAAGCGGATTTTGGGGTCAAGCACCACCAAGGGGTTGTCTGCAAAACGCGAATCTTCCAGTGCGTTGGGCACCACCAGCGTGTTGTCCATCGCCACCGCATGCCCACAAAATGAGAGTTCCCGCGGTGTTGCACATGCGCTTAACCCTTGGTTGGACTTGAACCATTGGCAGGATTCGTGCACCAAGGACACAAGCGACACAGCGACATTGAAATGTCGACGCGCCAGCCGGGTGACCCGGTCAAAGCGCGCCTCGGCAGGGCTATACATCAACCCGAGGCCCTTGAGGGCAGCAAGTCGTGCCCCTTCGTTGGCGGGTGTCTCGGGTATCAGCATGGCCCAGGCCTGTGTCAGTCTACGTGGTAGTTCGGGGCTTCTTTGGTGATCTGCACGTCATGCACATGGCTTTCGCGCATGCCCGCTGACGAAATCTCAACAAACTCAGCCTTGTCGTGCATTTCCGCAATGCTTCTGCAGCCCACGTAACCCATGGATGAACGCACACCACCCACCAACTGGAAAATAATCGCCAACACCGAGCCTTTGTAGGGCACTCGGCCTTCAATGCCCTCGGGCACCAGTTTGTCGGCGTTGTTGGCTGGGTCCTGGAAGTAACGGTCCGCAGAGCCTTGAGTCATGGCGCCCAAAGAGCCCATGCCACGGTAAGCTTTGTAGCTGCGCCCCTGGAACAGGATGACCTCGCCCGGCGCTTCTTCGGTGCCCGCAAACATGCCGCCCATCATGACGCTGCTGGCGCCAGCAGCCAGGGCTTTGGAAATGTCGCCTGAGTAGCGGATACCGCCGTCGGCAATCGCCGGAATGCCTGTACCTTCCAAGGCCTTTGACACATTGGCAATGGCGCTGATTTGGGGTACACCCACGCCAGCTACAATCCGTGTGGTGCAAATGGAGCCTGGGCCAATGCCCACTTTCACGCCGTCTGCACCGGCATCCACCAAGGCTTTGGCGGCTGCACCTGTGGCGATGTTGCCGCCAATCACGTCCACGTGGGGGAAGTTCTTCTTCACCCAGCTTACCCGGTCCAACACGCCTTTGCTGTGGCCGTGTGCGGTGTCCACCACAATCACGTCCACTCCAGCGACCACCAGTTTTTCAACACGGTCTTCGGTGCCATCACCCACACCCACGGCTGCACCCACACGCAGTTTGCCCAGCGTGTCTTTGCAGGCATTGGGGTGTTCAGTGGCTTTCTGGATGTCTTTGACGGTAATCAGGCCTTTGAGCTGGTGGTTGGCATCAATCACCAACACGCGCTCCAGGCGGTGCTTGTGCATCAATTGCTTGGCGGTGTCGAGGCTGTCATCGTCGGACACGGTGACCAAACGTTCGCGCGGGGTCATGACATTGGACACCGGTTGGTCAAGGTTGGTCTCAAAACGCAGGTCGCGGTTGGTGACAATACCCACGACTTTGCCGTTCTGCACCACGGGCAGACCGGAAATTTTGTGATGTTGGGTCAGCGCAATGACCTGGCGAACCGTCAGGTTGGGCTCGATGGTGATTGGGTCGCGAAGCACGCCCGATTCATGGCGCTTGACCTTGGCCACCTCGGCGGCCTGCATGGCTGCGGGCATGTTCTTGTGAACAATGCCAATGCCCCCTTCCTGCGCAATGGCGATGGCCAGGCGGGCTTCGGTCACTGTGTCCATGGCGGCGGACACCAGAGGAATGTTCAGGCGGATGTTGCGGGTGAGCTGGGTGGACAGCGAGGTGTCTTTGGGTAGTACGTCTGAAAATGCCGGTACGAGTAGAACATCATCAAACGTGAGCGCTTTCTGCGTGACACGCATGTATTTTCTCCTGGCGCAAAAGCAGATTATACCGGAATTTACCCCTGCTTTTGGCTGCGCCTGGCGCGTTTCGATTCTGCCGGTGCGGCTTCCAGCCGGGCTTTGTGGGCCGCTCTGCGGCGGCGGCTGACCATGGGGTCCACCTGCAGGGTGTCCAGCAGTTCAAGACGGTCGCCGGGGTGCAACAATTGATCGGCCCGCGCGTGCACACCAAACACCGAAACCGACCGCTTGGCCAGCCGTGCCTGTACCTGTTCAGTGTTCAAACCCAGCGCCAGTAGAGCGTGCAGCACAGTGCTGCCTGCTGGCACGTCCAGCGCGGTTGGGTTGGACAGCAAAAGGCCACCGTCACTGGCGGTCAGTTCAACCCACTGGATGGTGATGCTCGCTGGGTGGCTCATCCGTGAAGGCTCTCGGCGCGCTTGATGAAGCTGTCCACGAAGCTGTTGGCGATCAGGTGAAACACCGGGCCAACCAGTTGTTCCAACACCTTGCTGGAGAATTCGTAGTCCAGCCGGAATTCGACCTTGCAGGCGTCTTCTGTCAGTGCCAGGAAGCGCCACTCGCCCCGCAATTCCCGAAAAGGGCCGTCCACCAAGCTCATGTGAATGGCGTGGTGGGGTTCCAGGCGGTTCAGGGTGCAAAAACTCTGCTTGACCCCCTTGAAGTTGATTTCAACCGCTGCTTTTTCCGTCAATGGCTCGGTTTCTTCCGCATGGCCTGCACTGCACCAAGGCAGAAACTGAGGGTAGTCCCCGACTTTGCGCACCAAGTCGTACATCAAGTGGGCGGGATAGGTAACCAAAACGGACTTTTCAACAGTGGCCATGGGCTCTTGCAAGGCTTAAGGCGCCTGCGAACAAGGTAAACTCTCAATTTTAACCGGTTTTCCGCTGTGAAGCGCGATGGCCGTTGTACACCCACTTCAGACGATGCCTTGGCATCGGTCCCACACTCATGAGTATCGTTCAAAACAAAAAGGCTGGATTCGATTATTTCATCGAAGAAACTTATGAAGCCGGCGTGGTGCTGGAGGGCTGGGAGGTGAAAGCGATTCGCGCTGGTCGGGCGCAAATCAAGGAAGCCCACATCATTGTGCGCAATGGCGAATTGTGGCTGCTTAACAGCCACATCACACCGCTGAATAGCGCGTCAACACATGTTCGCCCCGACACCATTCGGACTCGCAAGCTACTGCTGAAGAAGCAAGACATCAACCGCTTGATTGGCAAGGTTGAACAGCGCGGCTTTGCCTTGGTGCCGCTTGATTTCCATTACAAGAATGGCCGTATCAAGTGCAGCATGGCACTGGCCAAGGGCAAGAAGCAGCATGACAAACGTGACACGCTTCGCGACAAGGACTGGAAACGTGAGCAGGAACGGTTGATGAAGGTTCACCGAACCTGAGAGCGCGCTTACGGGCGCTTTTGGTTCAGCCGGGTTGAAAAGTCGTTGGCCAACTCGGTTTCCGGTTTAGCCCTTAGGGTGCCCGAACGGCCGGGCCGCCACTGTGAGGCTTTTTTTGCCAGGGCGGTTAACTCGCGGCTAGCCATGCGCCACGCGCGAATGGCCTCGGGCAGCACCTCGTTAATGAACCACCCTTCGAGCTTTTGTGCGGCCATTTGCCCCCGGGCCAATGCAGCGGCGCCACGCGGGTGTTGCTTGATGAACTGACCAACGGCCTGGCGTGCTGGCTTTATGTCAGCTTTGACTGCTTTTGTTATTGGTTTCTCTTGAACATCCGCTGTGCCTTGGCCAAGCCCCAACCAGGGCTGCAAGGCCTGAACCACCACGGTTTTCACCTGGCCGATGGATTCAATGGGTGTGCTTTCTAGCACGCTGCCCTCGTCCACCACATGCAGGCAATGGAAACCCAAGCCCTGCCCACACCACTGCCCGGTGATTTCCCGGGCGCTCAGCTCAAGCACTGGCAAGCCGTTCGCTTGCGAAAAGGCTTTGCTTGCAATCACTGTGAGTTGGTGCTGGCGCATCCAGTCCATGATCAGGGCAGCCCGGCCATCCGATGACTTTGCGATGGCATTGAACGCGGCGTCGCTGATGGCCAGTGTCCACGGCAACTGGTTCAGGCCGTTCAGCCCCGAAGGCTGATTGAGCAAGTCGTACAAAGCCTGCGGTTCCAGCAGGGTCAGAATTTGGCTGGGGTCAAGGGCATGGCCCGGTGTGTGGCACAGCGCCAGCAAATCATCGGTCATTTCCGCGATGCGCTCGCTGGTTAAGCCAGGCCAAGGCAGCCGGGCAGCAAGCATGAGCCGGCGAAGGTCGTCCGCCCCATTCAAACCCAATGATTGCACAGTGCTGCTAATGCTGGCGCGCCCAACCGCACAGTCCAACAGCTTGGCCATGGTTGGGTTAACCGGCGGGGCACCCTCGGCCGCTGCTGGGGGGGTTACCAGCAATTGAAGCTGGCGGCACATCAACGCGCTGGTTGAACAGCCTTGCTGGGCGGCCAACGTCTTGAGTTGGGCCAGCAATTCGCTGTCAATGCTTAACCTGAACTGTGTTTGTGGACCTGACATTGCCTAATAACCCAAGCTTCTGAACCTAGCAGTTAGTGGGTGGCAATTGTTTGCAACAGGTTCCCTGAAAGGCCAGCCCCACCAGTGCAGGTGAGGCCGATTCAATAGGCTTATTGGCCCGGTTTGCCCTGTTGAACAATCTGCATGGCCGTGGCAACCATGGTGCCCATGTTGGACAGGTCACCCGGCAAAATCAAGGTGTTGCCTTGCTTGGCCACATTGGCAAAGGCTTGAATGTACTGCTCCGCCACTTTCAGGTTCACGGCCTGGTTGCCGCCCGGTTCGTTGACGGCTGCGCCCACCTTGCGCAGGGCGTCTGCGGTTGCGTTGGCGATTTCAAGAATCGCAGCAGCTTCACCTTGGGCTTTGTTGATGGAGGCGATGCGGTCACCTTCGGAGCGTGCAATGGACGATTCCCGCTCACCGGTGGCGATGTTGATCTGCTCCTGTTTGCGGCCCTCGGAGGCCGCAATCAGTGCCCTCTTTTCCCGTTCTGCAGTAATCTGGGCTTGCATGGCCTGAAGAATTTCACGCGGTGGGGTGAGGTCTTTGATTTCATAGCGCAGCACTTTCACACCCCAGTTCAAGGCCGCTTCATCCAGGGCATTCACGATGGCCGCGTTGATCATGTCGCGCTCTTCGAATGTTTTGTCCAGTTCCAGTTTGCCGATGACCGACCGCAGTGTGGTCTGCGCCAGTTGGGTTACTGCGCTGATGTAGTCGCTGGAGCCGTAACTGGCTCGCATGGGGTCAGTCACCTGAAAGTACAGAATGCCGTCCACTTGCAGTTGGGTGTTGTCTTTGGTGATACAGACTTGGCTGGGCACATCCAGGGGAATTTCCTTCAGGCTGTGGCGATAGGACACACGCTCCACAAAAGGAACCAGAAAATTCAGACCGGCCTGCATGGTCCGGTCATACTTACCCAGACGCTCAACCACCCACGCGCTTTGCTGGGGCACGATACGAACCGCTTGGGCAATGACCACCAAGGCCAGAACGAGTATAACCAGTGAGACTTCCATGCGAAGTGTCCTTCAGTGTGGGTTGTTTGCAGAGGGTTCAGGCTTGGGCCTGACGCTTGAGCTTGAGCACATTCAGATCGATCGACTCGATGACATGAACGCCGGGTTGGGCTTGTGCATCCAGGCTTTGTGCAGACCATTGTGCCCCGCGATAGTTCACTTTGGTGTGGCCTTGTTCGTTCCACGCCTCAACCACCACCGTGTTGCCAAGGTCGAGCTGTGAATGGTCGGCGGCGGCAGGCTGCCCTGCCCGGCTCGATTTCAAGGCCCAGGTGGCCAACAAGGCAAACACGGCCGATACAGTCAGTTGAATGGGAAAGCTGTAGCCCAAATAAGCGGCAGCGGAACCGAGCAAGGCGCCCACCGCCACCAACATCAGATAGAAGGTGCCGGTGGTTAGCTCGGCGATGAGCAACACACCGGCCAGAACCAGCCACAGTGAATAATCAGTCATGGTTCTCCTTCATTGCGGGTACGACGGTTCAGGATTGGGCTGCCCGCTTTTGGCGGTCAGCCAGTTTTTGCCAAGTGTCCACCACGGTGTCCGGGTTCAGCGAAATGGACTCTATGCCTTCGGCGGCCAGCCACAACGCGAAGTCAGGGTGGTCCGAAGGGCCCTGGCCGCAAATGCCCACGTACTTGCCTTGGTTCTTGCAGGCAGTAATCGCCTTGCTCAGCAGGGCGCGAACAGCCGGGTCGCGTTCATCAAAATCGGCAGCCAACAGGTCCAGACCAGAATCGCGGTCCAAGCCCAGGGTGAGCTGGGTCAGGTCGTTGGACCCAACGGAGAAGCCGTCGAAATATTCCAGGAACTGGTCCGCCAACACTGCGTTGGACGGCACTTCGCACATCATGATCAGCTTCAGGCCGTTTTCGCCACGCTTAAGCCCTTTGCGGCTGAGCAGGTCCACAACGCGGGCAGCTTGGTTCAGCGTCCGCACGAATGGAATCATGATCTGGACGTTGTCCAGGCCCATCTGCTCACGGACCCGTTTCAAGGCCAGGCATTCCATCTCGAAACACTCCGAGAATTCTTCGGAAATGTAGCGTGCAGCACCCCTGAAACCCAACATCGGGTTTTCTTCTTCAGGTTCGTAACGGCTGCCACCAATCAGCTTGCGGTACTCATTGGACTTGAAATCGGACATGCGCACGATCACCGGCTTGGGGTAGAACGCCGCTGCAATGGTGGCCACGCCTTCGGCCAGTTTGTCCACAAAGAATGCCACTGGGCTGGCATGGCCACGGGCCACACTTTCCACGGCCTTTTTCAGGTCGGCGTCCACATTGGGGTAATCGAGAATCGCCTTGGGGTGGATACCGATGGCGTTGTTGATGATGAATTCAAGGCGGGCCAAACCAACGCCTTTGTTGGGCAACTGGCTGAATTCAAAGGCCAACTGAGGGTTGCCCACGTTCATCATGATTTTGACGGGAATCTCGGGAAGCTCGCCACGCCTGACTTCGGTCACCTCCGTTTCCAGCAAGCCTTCGTAGATGTTGCCCGTGTCGCCCTCAGCACAACTCACCGTCACCAGCATGCCTTCCTTGAGCTTGTCGGTGGCATCGCCGCAACCCACCACAGCGGGAATACCCAATTCCCGCGCAATGATGGCGGCGTGACAGGTGCGCCCGCCCCGGTTGGTGACAATGGCAGCGGCGCGTTTCATCACCGGTTCCCAGTTGGGGTCGGTCATGTCGGTGACCAGCACATCGCCAGCTTGTACACGGTCCATTTCCGCTGCGTCGTTGATCACGCGCACTGGGCCTGAACCAATCTTCTGCCCGATGGCGCGGCCAGAACTAAGCACCGACGAGTTGCCTTTGAGCTTGTAGCGCAACTGAACATCGCTGCTCTTCTGGCTGTTCACGGTTTCAGGGCGGGCCTGGAGAATGTAGATTTTGCCGTCGCCGCCGTCTTTACCCCACTCGATGTCCATGGGGCGGCCATAGTGCTTCTCGATAATCAGGGCGTACTTGGCCAGTTCAATCACGTCTTGGTCGGTCAGCGAATAGCGGTTGCGCAATTCTGCGGGTACGTCCACAGTGCGCACGCTTTTGCCGGTTTCCTTGTTCAGGTCAAACTCCATCTTGATGAGTTTGGAGCCAATTTGACGGCGAATAATGGGGTATTTGCCCGAGCGCAAGGTGGGCTTGAACACGTAGAACTCGTCTGGGTTAACTGCGCCCTGAACCACTGTTTCGCCCAGGCCATAGCTGGAGGTGATAAACACCACGTCCTCAAAGCCGCTTTCGGTGTCCAAAGTGAACATCACCCCGGCTGAACCCAAGTCGCTGCGTACCATGCGTTGAATACCGGCGCTCAGGGCCACGTCAGCATGGGCGAACCCTTTGTGTACGCGGTAAGAAATGGCGCGGTCGTTGTACAGGGAGGCAAACACCTCCTTGATTTTGTCCAGCACGTCCTCAATACCGTTCACGTTGAGGAAGGTTTCCTGTTGGCCTGCGAACGAGGCATCAGGCAAGTCTTCAGCCGTGGCGGATGAGCGAACAGCCACGGAAATGTCGCCACCGCTTTGCGCCATCATCTGGGCATAGTGGTCACGGATGGCTTGTTCAAGGTCGGCCGGCAACGGTGCCTGCACAACCCACTGGCGAATTTCTGCGCCAGCCTGGGTCAATGCCCGCACGTCATCGACGTTCAGGGCATCTAGTTTGGCGTTGATGCGCTCGACCAGGTTGTTGGATTTCAGGAATTCGCGAAAGGCGTGGGCTGTGGTGGCAAAACCGCCTGGAACCCGCACGCCGGTCTCGGCCAGTTGGGAAATCATCTCTCCCAAGGAGGAGTTTTTACCGCCGACAATTTCTACATCATCCATTCGCAGTTGTTCGAATGGAATTACCAAGGCCTCTGCTGGATTGGTCTGTGCAATTGACATGTTTTATACCCCGAGCTTCAAATGAAATAAGGCATGTGACCCCGGGCTGCGCCGCATCCCTTATTTCACCTGTTATTTTTCTCTATGATTGTAACTCTAACCCGCATTTGTCGCAGTGCTGCCCCGGAGAGGCCTGATGTCAGAAAATATTCCTCAGGAACGAACAGTGGTTTTTGTGTCTGATGGCACGGGCATTACAGCCGAAACTTTAGGCCATTCCGTGTTGTCCCAGTTTGAGGGCATACGGTTCAAGCAGGTGCGTATTCCCTTCATCGATTCTGAAGTGAAAGCCATTTCGGCCAAGCAGCGAATTGACGACATTGCGGTGTACGACGGCATGAAACCCATCGTGTTCAGCACCTTGGTGAACCCCATGATCAACGAGGTGGTTCACAAGGCCAACGGCGTGTTCATGGACTTGTTCCTGAAATTCGTTGAGCCGCTGGAAAATGAATTGGGCGTAAAGAGCACCCACCGAATTGGGCGTTCACACACCATTGCTGACAACGAGCAGTATAAAAACCGGATTGAGGCCATCAACTACACCCTGGCTCACGATGACGGTCAGACCGACAAGGACTTGGCGGCGGCTGATGTCATTTTGGTTGGGGTTTCCCGTTCCGGAAAAACGCCCACCAGCCTTTACTTGGCGATGCAATATGGCGTAAAAGCAGCCAACTACCCCTTGATTCCCGAAGACTTCGAACGGGGAGAGTTGCCCGTGGCGTTGCCCCAATACAAAAACAAGATTTTTGGCCTGTCCATTTCCCCGGAGCGTTTGAGCGAAATCCGCAATGAACGCCGCCCCGGCAGCCATTACGCCTCTCTGGAGAACTGCAAAAAAGAGGTGAAGGCGGCTGAATTCATGATGCGCCGTGAAGGCATTCATTGGCTCAGCTCCACCAGCAAATCCATTGAAGAAATCTCGACCACCATCCTTCAGCAGTTGAACCTCGGTTCGCCGATCTACTGAACGCGAACGGCCTTAAAACAGGCTGGCCTGAGGGTCTTCTTTTGGTAAGCCATCTTCGGGGGTATCACCGGTTTTTCGCCGAGTGCGCGCAAGGCCGTTGCGGTTGGGGTTTCTGGACCCATGCTTTTGATAAACCCGCTTGGCTTCTGCCTCATACCCTGATTGATGGCGTGATTGGGTCAGCCGGGCCCTGGCCTCGGCGATTGCAGTGTCCGGGTTGACAATGGGTTGAGGATAATCAACCCCAGCTTGATACCCACAGTCCATGGCAATCAATGCAGGCGTGGCCCACGGGGCGCTTCGGTACTCAGCAGGAAGTTTGGCCAACGCAGGAATCCAGCGCGCGATGAAGACACCTTGAGGGTCATGGTCCATGGCCTGTTTCACGGGGTTGTAAATTCTCAGGGTGTTGATGCCAGTTACCCCGCTTTGCATCTGAAACTGCGGGTAGTGAATGCCGGGTTCGTAATCCAGAAATTCGCGTGCCAGCAGCGGCGCGGTGTGTCGCCAGTCCAGCCAAAGCTGATAGCTGGCAAAGGCCACCAGCATCGCCCGCATGCGAAAGTTCACCCACCCTGTGGCTTTGAGCATGCGCATACACGCGTCAATCATCGGAAAACCTGTGCAGCCGTTGATCCAAGCATCCAGCCTGGCTTTTTCGTCAGCGCTTAATGGCCCGCTGTTGCGCAAATGGTCCAAGCCCCGGTGGGCTGCGTGAAACTCCAGCTCGGGTTCCGACTCGAGTTTCTGAATGAAATGGCAGTGCCAGTGCAAGCGGCTTTCGAACGATTTTATGGATTGCAGCCAATGTCTGGCCGAGGGATGTCGAACATCCGACAAGCCCAACCAATGCTGCCTGGCCTGCCACAGTGCATGGACCACTTCACGAATGGACATCACTCCGTAGGCCAGATAAGGGGACAAACGTGAGCATGCAGATTCTGCAGTCAACGGGCTGGACATTTCCCTTCGGTAATGCTCACCGCGCTGAGTCAAAAACTCGTGAAGCAGCCCCTCGGCCGCTGCTCTGCCCCCTCGCTGCCGAGCCGGTTTGTCTTGCCAGTCTTGTTGTGTCAGCGGTTTCGCAAGCCAGTCTGCGGGCCAATCGTCTTGAGAGGGCGGCTCACCATCGCAACCCCAAAGGACGCGATGGCGCAAGGACGCCAGTGCACTTTCGATTTGGTTGACGGCTTGGGCTTGAGTCAGTGCTGAACGAACAGTCCATGAAGGCACCGGCAGGGGTTGGCTCTGCATGGTCTGGTCCCACAGGGCTGACCAATTGTCACGGTTGTTGAGTCGCCTGACCACCCCGTTGCTTGGGACTTCAAGCCATTCCCATCCCCGGTCTTTGCACACCTGGGCCACGGCGATGTCGCGCTGGTAACTGGCCCAGTTGCCGGTTTCTTCATGGCTGTAGAGGCGCACCCGGTGAAACTGCTCGGCCAGCGCATGCAGGCACGGTGGAATGTCTTCGTTCACGAGAACAAGCGGCACCCTACCCGGCAGTTGTTGCCTGAGTGCTTGAAGGCACTCGGTGGCAAACCCGGTGTGCTGTGCCGCACAGTCTGGCGATGCCAGCAAGGTGGGCTCATAGGCATACACCAATGCCAGGGCACCACCCTCCTGAGCTTGCCGCGCCAAGGCGTGGGTCAGCGGCAAGTGGTCGCTCAGCCTCAAGTCCTTCTTGAGCCAGACCAAATGCAATTCGGTTCGAGTGGTGTGTTTGGCGGAACTGCGAATCATCGTCACTGCATTGAAGCACATGGGGGAGCGTTCTGCGCATTCCCCTCGTCGTTCAAGTGTATCGGCGCTGTCGCATTTGTTCAAACAGACAGATTGCAACGCTGCCTGCCACATTCAAGCTTTCGATGTGGCTGTTTTGGGGAATATTCACCCTCAGGTTCGCCCTGTTCAGCCACGCGGGCCGTACGCCCTGCCCTTCATGACCAAACACCCAAATGCCCGGTCTTTTCAGTGCACTGGTGTACAGGTCAACGCTGGGTGCTTGAAGGCTGGTGACTCGCACCTCGGGGCGGCTGCCCTTGGGTGTGTCATCCAATGCCTGCTCAACGGCCTGTGCATCCAGCAGGTTCAATGCCCATTGGGCCCCCATGCCAGCACGCAGTGCTTTGTCACCCCAGGCCCAGGCACAATCGTCAGTGCAGGCCACCTGTTGCACACCAGCCGCTGCACAAGTGCGAAGTATGGTGCCCAGGTTGCCCGGGTCCTGAATGCCGTCCAGCACAACGACATCTTGGGTGAGGTCCAAAGCTGCCTGGGAGTCGCGCCACTTCACCACCAGCAAGGGGCCGGGCGACTGTTCAAGCCGACTGAATTTTCGGTAGACATGATCGGGCACGGTGATGACATTCAATTCGTGTTGCCCTTGCTTGCCTCGTGCCAAACCCTCTTGGTTCAGCAAGGCCAGCAATCTTGGCCACTCGGGGTGCTTGGGAATGTCATCGGGCAAAATCACCAAATCCACCGAGCTGGGCCGGTGCATGAGAACCGCCTCAGCCAGGTGTAGGCCTTCTGCGGCTGCAACACCTTGAGACTTCATGCTGGACACTGAACCCAGCACTTTGCCCAGATTTTTCAGGAACTCGTTCTGCAGCGATTCAATCCGCCGGTAATTCAACCCGTGTGTCACCAAAGGTCTCCTTGTTGGGTGGCCAGCGCCTGCCGCACCGGGCCAAAACTGCGCCGGTGAATGGGGCTCGCGCCGTGGCGGGCCAGCATTTCCAAATGCAGAGGTGTTGGGTAGCCCATGTGCACCTCGATGCCATACTGGGGGTAAAGGGTGGCTTGGGCCTTACACCAGCGGTCACGGTGAACTTTGGCCACAATTGAGGCTGCTGAAACAGCGGGGATCTTCGCATCTCCTTTAACCACGGCGACACTTGGATAGGGCCAGGCCGGTAAGCGATTGCCATCCACTGCAACTAGTACGGATTCCTTCTGTAGCCCAAGTTTGGCCATCAGCGTATCCACAGCCTTGTGCATGGCCAAGAGGCTGGCCTGCAAAATGTTCAGGCGATCAATCTCTTCCACAGAACTTTCAGCGACAGCCCAGGCGTGTTCGTCTTGAGTGATCTGTTCGTACAGCCGCTCGCGTTGCTGGGGTTTCAGCGTTTTCGAACAGGCCAGGCCCTCTGGCCAAGGCTCAGCCAACAGCGCCACAGCACCGGCTGCAACGGGCCCGCACAATGGGCCCCTCCCTGCTTCATCCACACCGATGAGGGTTAAACCTCTTTCTTGGGCCAAGCTTCGAACCTCATCCCAAGTCCAGTCGGTCTTCAATCGCGCCGTTTTTCGTTCAGGCTTGGCCATGGCCTACTCGCCCCTGATTCAGGGTATTCAGAATGACTTCGGCTGCAATGTCACCTGATGGGCGCAACAGGGCCTGATGCTGATCCAGAAACGAAGACTCAAGCCGCTGGCGATTGGCATCATCATCCAACTGGAACAAGGTGGCTTCAGCCAGGGCTTGGGGTGTGGCTGCCTGCTGAATCAGCTCAGGCACCGCGAACTCACGCATCAAAATATTGGGCAAACCGACCCAGGGCAAATAGCCTTTGCCTTTCATCCACTGATAACTCAGCCAAGGCATCTTGTAAGCAATCACCATGGGCTTTTTAAACATCATGGCCTCCAGTGTGGCTGTACCACTGGCCAGCAACACCGCATTGGAAGCCCCCAGACATTCATGGGAGCGCCCCTCAAGAACCGTCCAGTGGTCGACCAAGTCAGGGGGCAGCATGGCCTTGAAACGCTGCATCAGGCCCCCGGGTGGCAAAGGGGTCAAAAACCTTAAACCGGGTTTGGATTGTTTCAAAAGCCTCGCTGCTTGAACGAATGCCGGCCCCAAGTGCTGAACTTCTGACCCCCGGCTACCGGGCAGCACAGCGAGAATTTCCTCGTTGGGCGACAGGCCCAAGGAAGCCCTGAACGCGTTTACATCGACATTGAGCGGCACGATCGGCGCCATGGGGTGGCCCATGTACGTGGCTGGTATGCCTGCCTCCTGCAGCAAGGGCACTTCAAATGGAAAAATGCACAGAATATGGCTGCAGGCGGCTTTCAGGGTGTGAATACGTTCGCGTCGCCAGGCCCAAATTGAGGGGCACACCAAGTGCACGGTGGGAACCCCTGCTGCACGCACAACCGCCTCGAGTTTCAGGTTGAAATCGGGTGCGTCCACACCAATCAATACCCCAGGTTTGGCGCTGTTTGCCCATCGGTTCATCAGGCCTTTGCGCATGCGCAGCAGCCGTGGCAGATGGCGCAGCACCTCAACATATCCACGCACCGACAACTCTTCACTGTGGTGCAGGGCTTTCACGCCTTGGGCACGCAGTTTGGGGCCAGCGATGCCTTCCACACTGAGATGAGGATGGCTGGCCTTCAAGCCTTCAAGGGCCAGCGCGCCAATCCAGTCTCCCGAGGCCTCTCCAACCGCGATGGCCAAGTCGGCAGGGTGTGCTGAATGCAATGCCGAAGGTGTGTGTAATAGTCCGCTCATGGGGGCGTACAACCGCAATCAGCGAATAATGCCGCGGGTTGCTTCGTCCAGGAAGGTGCGCAGGGCTTGAATGTGGGGTTGAGCATCGGCTGGGGCTTCGTGGCATTGGGCATCCAATGCAACCTTGGCTTCGTCAATGCTTAAACCCTGACGATAAATGGCCTTGTACGCACGTTTGATGTTCAGAATGGCATCCGCTGAAAACCCCCTGCGCTTCAAGCCTTCGCTGTTGATGCCAGCCGGGCCTGCGGGATAGCCAGCGGCCATCACAAAGGGAGGCACATCCTGTGTCAGTTTGGTTTGGAAGGCGGTCATGGCATGGTCGCCAACCCGGATGAACTGGTGAATGCCACTGAGGCCGCCCAAAATCACCCAATTGCCGATGATCACATGCCCTGCCAACTGAACACTGTTGGCGATGATGGTGTTGTTGCCGACCACGCAATCGTGGGCAATGTGCACGTACGCCATGATCCAGTTGTCGTCGCCAAGCTGGGTATATCCCCTGTCCTGTACTGTGCCCGTGTTGAAGGTGCAGTACTCCCGAACCGTGTTGCGGTTGCCGATGATCAGGCGGGTTGGCTCGTCTTTGTATTTTTTGTCTTGTGGAGCACCACCAATGGTGGCGCTGCCGTGAAACACATTGTCTTCGCCAATGGTGGTGTGACCATCAATGACCATGTGCGGACCAATTCGGGTGCGCGCACCGATGGTGACATTGGGGCCAATGACCGAGAATGGACCCACCTCGACGGTTTCATGCAATTGAGCCTTAGGGTCAATGATTGCAGAGGGGTGTATGCGGGCCATGCTCGAATCTCCTGTTCGTTATCGGGGCCTTGGGTTGCCCCTTTGCTGTCAATCTGGTTTTTGCGCGTTCAGACTTCGCGGGCGGTGCACATCAAGTCCGCCTCAGCCACCACCTTGCCATCGACCAGGGCTTTGGCCACATACATCCAGATACCGCGCGACACTTTGCGCACTTCGACATCCAGCATCAGGATGTCACCGGGCACCACAGGCCGTTTGAAGCGGCAGTTGTCGATTCCCACGAAGTAGAACACCGAGTTGTCGGAAGGCTTGTCGTCCATCGAGTTGAAGGACAGCAGGCCAGCAGCCTGGGCCAGCGCTTCAATGATCAACACACCGGGCATGACCGGGTGGATGGGAAAATGGCCGGGGAAGAACGGCTCGTTGTAGCTCACATTCTTCTGGGCCAGAATCCGCTTTTTCGGTTCAAGTTCTACAACACGGTCAACCAACACAAAAGGGTAACGGTGTGGCAATTGCTCAAGGATGGCCTTGATGTCCAGTACAGGGGTTGTCATAGCTTCTGAGGGGTCAATGGTTATTTCTTCTGAAGATCGCGCACATCACCACGCAACTTCACCAACTGCTTCAGGGATACTGCAGTGCGTTCCCAGTTTTTGTGCTCTTCCATGGGGAAGATTCCGGTGTATGCCCCGGGTTCTTTGATACTGCTCATGATGGTGGTGGCCGCTGAAATGTGCGTGCCATCCGGAATGTTCAGATGCCCAAGAATCATTGCGGCACCGCCGATGGTACAGCGTGCACCAATCCGTGTGCTTCCAGCGACGCCCACACACCCCGCCATGGCCGTGCGTTCACCCACCTGCACGTTGTGGGCAATCATGATCTGGTTGTCCAGCTTGACGCCATGGCCAATCACAGTGTCGTCCAGCGCGCCACGGTCAATGGTGGTATTGGCGCCGATTTCCACTTCATCGGCGATGATGACGCGGCCCACTTGGGGAATTTTCACCCAGTGACCTTTCTCTGGAGCAAATCCAAATCCGTCAGCACCGATCACCGCACCTGAATGCACGATGCACCGCGCGCCAATCTGGCATTCGTCGTAAATGCTCACATTCGGGTACACGCGTGTTTCCTCACCGATGTGCACCTGGGCACCCAACACGACACCCGCCTCCAGTCGCACGTGTTCACCGATCACACACCCTGCGCCAACCACCACGTTGGGGCCGACATAGGCAGTGGGGGCCAACTGTGCGCCAGCCCCAATCACTGCGCTGGGGTGAATGCCAGGTGCCGGTAACACTTGGCTCACTTTCACCCACCATTGCTGGATTCGTGCGTAGGCCAGATAAGGGTCGGGAACCAGCCAGGCCAAAGGGCTAGGGGTTTGGCGATTGGCCTGCAGGAAGGCAGCCAGCGCATCGAACTGATCGGCGCGCACCAACACCACGCCAACCTGCGTGTTCAGCAACTGTTCGCGGTATTTGGGGTTGGCCAAAAAGCCAAGATGGTTGGCGCCCCCGCGCTCGAGAGTCTGTATGCCATTGAGCAACAAAGCCTCGGGCGGGGTGGGCAGTGGCGATTCCTCGAATGACCGAACCTCGCCACCAAACTCGTTGATCAAACTGCCCAGTGATGTCTGGATAAATTGCAAGTGTCAGCCCACCTGAATCACGTTGATCAACCAGTGTATGCCTTACTTGCCGCCGTCAAGCTGACCCAGCACCTGATCGGTGATGTCGATGCGCTTGTTCGCGTACACGGCTTCCTGGAAAATGATGTCGTAACCTTCTTTCTCCGCAATTTGGCGGATGATGCGGTTTGCGCGCTCAATCAACTCGCCCACCACTTGATTCTTGCGTTGGGCCAGATCTTCTTCAAACTCGCGGCGCTTGCGCTGGAAATCTCGGTCCAATTCGGCCAGGTCACGCTGACGTTTCACCTTGTCGTTTTCAGACAGTGTGATGGCGTCTTTGTCCAATTTGGTGGCTTCCGCTTTCACACGGCCAGCCAGGTCTTCAAGCTCTTTCTGGCGCTTGGAAAAGTCGCGTTCGAGGCGTTTTTGGGATTCCACAGCAAACTTGGAATCACGAAGGATACGCTCTGTACTGACAAAGCCAATCTTGCCCGCTTGGGCTTCAGAAATTGTAGGAACAACCACAGCCATGGCGACCAGCGCTGTGGCCATCAAACGTTTTGCCGTATTCAACACACTTTCTCCAACTCAGTTCTGTTATTTGTCATTAGAAACCGGTACCAATCGTGAACTGCACGCGTTGCAGGTCATCGGTCGGTTCTCTGTTCAGCGCAAAGCCCAAGCTGAACTTCAAGGGGCCGACCGGAGACAGCCACGACACACCCAGACCTGTTGAATAGCGCAACTGGCCCAGATCCACTTTTTCACTGGCCTGGAACACGTTACCGGCATCCAGGAAGCTGAATGCGCGGAAGGTGCGGTCTTTGTTCATGCCAGGGACCGGGAAATAGAATTCGGCGTTACCGACCACACGCTTGGAACCGCCGGTGGGTACACGGTCGGTGTCGCGGGGACCCAGCGAAGAAGACCGGAAACCACGCACGGTACCAATACCGCCCGCATATACGTTGCGGAAGATCGGGTATTTGGAGCTGCCCAAGCCGAAACCGGCGGTGACTTCACCGTTCAAAGCCAAGGTGTATTTCTTCGCAATGGGCAGGTACAGCTGCTCTTGGTAGGTGGCTTTCAGGAACTGCTGGTCGCCCAAGGGCGTTGCGTATTCGCCAGACAGACGGCGCACACGCCCACGTGTGGGGGCAATGGCGGAGTCACGGCTGTCAAACACATAGCCTGCATTCAGCAGATAAGCGTCTGCGCTGTCGCCAAAGTCAGCTACATATTGGCGGAACCGGGCCGGGCTCAATGGGCCCACGTCCAGTGCCGTGGCTTCATAACCCGCGCCGAACGAGATGCGTTCGAATTCACTGATCGGGTAACCGAAACGCATGCCGGCACCGGTGGTTTCGATTTTGTAATCACCCAGGTTCAGCACACTGGGGTCAGTGCGGCGGTTGTACAACTCGAAACTGCGGGAAATGCCGTCGATCGTGAAGTATGGGTCGGTTTGCGAGAACGAAATCGTGCGGTTGATGCGCGATGTGTTCAGCTCAAGCCCGACAGTCTTGCCCGTACCAAACAGGTTTTGCTGCTGAATTGCGGCGGACAGCACCAAGGCGTCGGTGCTGGAAATGCCCGCACCCAGCAAGATGTTCCCGGTGGGTTTTTCCTCAACCTGCATGTTCACGTCCACCTGGTCGGACGTACCGGCCACGGGAACGGTTTCGATGTTCACGTTGGAAAAATAACCCAAGCGGTCCACACGTTCTTTGGACAACTGGATTTTGCGCGAGTCGTACCAAGAGGACTCAAACTGGCGGAACTCGCGCCGCACCACTTCGTCCTTGGTTCGGGTGTTGCCGCCCACGTTCATGCGGCGTACATACACCCGTTTGCCCGTATCCACGGCGATATTGATGTTCACCACCCGGGTTTCACGGTCCATTTCTGGAATGACGTTGGCGTTGGCGAACGCATAGCCATAGTTGCCCAAGCGGTCTTGAATGGCCTTTGTGCTTTCGTTAAGCTGCTCGCCGTTGAAGGTCTGCCCCTTCTTGACCTGCAAGAGCCCTTTCAGTTCTTTGTCTCGGCCAATCAGGTCGCCACTGAGCTCAATGTCCCCGAAGGTGTACTTCTGCCCTTCCTTGATCACCACAGTGACATACATGTCCTGTTTGTTGGGATCGATCTGAACCTGGGTGCTTTCAATGTTGAAGTCCGCGTAACCGCGGTTCAGGTAGAAGCTGCGCAGTTTTTCCAGGTCGCCGCTGAGCTTTTGGCGGGAGTACTGGTCGTTCTTTGTGTACCAGGACAACCAGGTTTTTGTACCCAGCTCAAATTCCTGCAGCAATTCCTGTTCTTTGAAATCCCGAGCGCCGATGATTTTGATCTGCTTGATGGACGCAACATCACCTTCATCCACGTTGAACGTGATTCCAACCCGGTTGCGCGGCAGCTCTTCAACTTTGGTCTGCACCTGCGCGCCATAACGGCTACGCGACAGGTATTGCCGCTTCAGCTCCTGCTCGGCCTTGTCGAGCAGCGCACGGTCAAAAATTTTGGATTCACCGATACCGACTGACTTCAGCGCGTCTTTCAGTGTGTTTTGGTCGAATTCTTTGGTGCCGTTGAACGCCACGGACGCAATCGCAGGCCGCTCAACCACGGTCACCACCAAGACATCCCCTTTGGAGGAAATCTTGACGTCGTCAAAAAAGCCAGTGGCGAACAGGGCGCGAATGGATTCGAGTGCCTTTTCATCCGAGAAGGTATCGCCAACCCTGATTGGGAGGTAGCTGAACACTGTCCCGGCTTCAGTACGTCGCAAGCCTTCAACCTGAATGTCCTTGACGACAAACTGGTTCACCTGGGCGTAGGCAGTCGGCGCAGACAGCGCACACAGGGCCACCACGGGCACCACGAGACGCGCCGGAAATAATGCACTTCGAATGGTCATTCAGATCGTTCCTCCCGACACAGCCGTGTCGGAACTGTTCTTGACCGCCTTACAGCAGTCTTTGTAAATCGTTAAATAGCGCCAAAAAGGTCAGCCCGGCGACCAGGGAAAGCCCAATTTTCTGGCCCACCAGTTGCACTCGCTCGCTGACCGGCTTCCCACGCACAAGCTCGGCAAAATGATACATCAAGTGCCCCCCATCCAAGAGCGGCACGGGCAAAAGATTCAACACGCCAAGGCTAACAGAAACCATGGCCAGAAAAGCAATGAACGGAAGAATACCGAGACTGGATGACTCACCCGCCGCTGCTGCGATGCTCACGGGGCCGCTCAAGTGGGTCCAAGACAGCCCCCCGGTGACCATTTTCACCAAGGCCATCAAAGAAAACACGGAGACTTCCACCATGCGCCCAACGCCTTCGTGAAGCGCGCCGGTCACGCTGACGCTCTTGGAGATGATTTCAGTCTGTGCCCCAAGTGCCATGCCAAGGCGCCCTGTTGCCAAGCCGTCCTTGTTGTTGACTTCCTCGGGTATGGCCTTGATCTGCAAGGGTAAACCGGCCCGCTCAATGTCCAGCACAACTGGCTGACCGGGCTTGGACTGGATGTAGCGCGTCACCTGTGCAGCGGTGTTGATTGCGATGCCGTCCAGCGCCAGCAACACATCCCCGCTGGCCAACCCGGCCCGCTGCGCGGCCGAGCTTTCCGACACATTCCGAACAAGCACCCGGGTTTCATGGGGGGCAAAGCCCGCTTGGCGCCCGAGTTGTGGGCCGAATTCAATCGGGTCCAAGGCTTGATGGCTGACCAGCGCATGTGCCGGTGTTCCAGAGCGTTCAATGTCAAGTTTCAGGTCGCGACCAAACAGTTTGGCCTTCATTACCGACCATTCAATGTCGCCCCAACCTTGAACCGGTGTTCCATTGACTTGCCGAATGACATCACCGCCTTGCAAGCCAGCCATGGCAGCCGGGGTGGACGATTCTGGAGCCGCCACCCGGGTTGAGACCACGGAGGTTTGATTCAGTGACAGCACCGAGTAAAGCAACGCGGCCAGCAAGAGATTGGCCAAAGGCCCGGCCACGACGATGGCCATGCGGTGAAGTACTGGCTTGTGGTTGAAAGCGCCGGACAAATCACCTTCTGTGCCTTGTAGGCTGTCGGGGTCGTTTTCGTCCAGCATACGCACGTAGCCGCCGAGGGGAATCCACGAGACCACCCATTCAACACCGGTCTTTGCGCTGGTCCAACGCAGAATGGGCCGACCAAAACCGATGGAAAACCGAATGACCCGGACGCCGAAGAACCGGGCCACGGCATAGTGACCGTACTCGTGGATGAACACCAAGATGCCCAGGGCCACCAAGAAAGACAACACAGAATTCAACATCGCAAGGCCTTCACACGCGAAACACGACGATCAGGCATGACTGGCACCCCAGGCTTGGGCATGCGCCCTCACCCGCTGGTCCAGATCAAATGCCTCGTCCAGTGTTTGGAGGGTTTCCCCGGCAAATCGTTCCAGACAATGCCCCACCATGCGCACGATGTCGGGGTACTTCAATCCACGGTTCAAGAACAGGTCCACAGCCACTTCATTGGCCGCGTTGAACACAGGCCCCAATGTATCGGCTTTTCGGAGGCTGTCCATGGCCAAGCCCAGCATCGGGAATCGGTTGAGGTCGGGTTCCTCGAAATCCAGCCGGGCGATTTGAGCCAGGTTTAGGCGAGGTGAGCCTGAGGCTATGCGGTCGGGCAGCCCGAGCACATGGGCGATGGGGGTGCGCATGTCTGGGCAACTGAGCTGCGCCAGCATGCTGCCATCCTTGTATTCAACCAGCGAATGCACAATTGATTGCGGGTGAATCAGCACCGACAACCGAGTGTGGTCCAAGCCGAACAACCAGAGTGCTTCAATCAGTTCCAGGCCCTTGTTGGCCATGGTTGCGCTGTCCACGGAGATTTTGGGCCCCATCACCCAATTCGGGTGTGCCACGGCCTGTGCCGGGGTGACCACGCCCAATTCACTCAATGGTTTGGTGCGAAATGGGCCACCACTGGCAGTCAGCACCAAGCGTTCAATACCAAAGGTTTGGGCACGTGCGGCGCTGTAGTCGCTGGGCAAGCATTGGTAGATCGCGTTGTGTTCGGAATCCACGGGCAGCAGTTGAGCCCCAGAGAGCCGACCCGCCTCAATCATGAAGCGGCCTGCAAGCACCAAGGATTCCTTGTTGGCCAGCAACACACGCTTGCCTGCCTGAACCGCCTTCAGCGTGGGGCGAAGGCCCGCCGCGCCAACAATGGCCGCCACCACAGTGTCCACTTCAGGCGAGGCACACAGTTGCTCGAGGTCCGCTTGGCCCAACACTGTTGGGGTGTAACCCAAGGCCTTTGCAAGCTTGGCGCTGCGTTCATCGGCCAACCAGCGGGTATACGCATCATCATCGGCAATGACCAATACTTCAGGTGTGTGGGCCTCGGCCTGCTCATAGAGCCGATCAATATTTCGGCCTGCGACCAAGCCATACACCTTGAAGCGGTCAGGATGCCTGGCCACCACATCCAGCGTGTTGACGCCGATGGTGCCCGTCGAACCCAAAATCAACAGCGATTGAACAGTCACGGCCTTAAACCACCAAACTTTGACCAGCCAGCAGCATCGCCAGCGGCATTACCGGCAATTGCGCATCAATTCGGTCCAACACGCCGCCATGGCCGGGCAGCAAATTGCTGCTGTCCTTCATTCCAGAGGCCCTTTTAAGCAATGATTCGAACAGATCGCCCACCACGCTGAACGCGCTCAACACCACAAGCCAGAGTGTGAACACTATAGGATGCCAATGGGCCATGGTCCGCATCTGCCAGGTTTCATGAAGAATCGGCCAATGCTGTGACGCGGGCACCAGCGCCCAACTAAGAACCACCACACTGAAGGCCCCGCCTATGGCGCCTTCCCAGCTTTTGCCGGGTGAAACCCGTGGGGCCAGTTTTCGACGACCCAGCGTTTTGCCGAAAAAATAGGCAAACACATCAGCAGCAAAGCAGATGGCCAACACGCTCAGCAAGAACACCACGCCCTGCGCCTTGGCCAGCAGCAGAGCCAGGCAGGCTGCACCCACCAACAGCAAACCCAAAGGCAGGTAAAGCGCAGTTGGGCGAATAAGGTCGATCGACACTTGTCGCAGGCACAAAGGTGCCATGACCACCCAGAACACGCCCGACAAGGCCATGATGGGAAAACTTAGCAAGCCACCCTGCCCTGCGGCAATCAGTCCAGCAATCAACGCAGTGGTGAGCAGCGCATACGCCAAGCTGGGCGCCTGTTGCAAGCGTCCAAGCCGCGCCCATTCCCACAAGGCTGCCGCCATGACTGCCGCAACGAACAATTCCCAAGCCAGATCATGGCCCGACAGAAGGATTCCAACAAGTACTGCCAGCAAAACCACTGCCGTAATGACACGGGTTTTCAACATGGGTATGTCTCTAGAGGTGGAGTACGTTCAGTTGGCCGAGGCCCGGTCGGCTTGCGCTGACAGGCCAAGCTGCTCGGAGGTGCGGCCGAACCGACGTTCTCTCTGGTTATAGGACGCAATCGCTTCCATCAGCAAGGGTTTGCCGAAATCGGGCCAATAGCGGTCAGTAAAGTAAAACTCGGTGTAAGCCAGTTGCCAAATCAGAAAATTGGACACCCGCTGCTCGCCTCCAGTGCGAACGAACAGGTCAGGTTCCGGGCAGTCACTCAGGCACAAGTGGGGTTGCAGGTTGGCTTCGGTAATCTGCTCGGGGTGTTGGGCCAACTCAGGGTTCTGTATCAGCATTTGCCGGGTTGCCTGCAGAATGTCCCAACGGCCACCGTAATTGGCCGCAACATTCAAGTTGAACCGGGTGTTGTTTCGCGTCAATTCCTGGGCATAGTCAATGGCGGCGCGCAACTCCGGCTCGAAAGCGGACAAGTCACCGACGATACGAAGGCGAATACCCTCGCTGTGCATCGATTCCAAGTCTTTCCGCAACACCCGGATAAACAGTTTCATCAACAGGGATACTTCCTCGGCCGGGCGACGCCAGTTCTCCGAGGAAAATGCAAACACGGTGAGGTACTCCACCCCCACCTCGGCGCAGGCTTGCACGGTGCGTCGAAGCGCGTCCACGCCCTTTTTGTGGCCAGCCACCCTGGGCAGCAACCGGCTTTTGGCCCAACGTCCATTGCCATCCATCACAATGGCAATGTGCTTGGGAATAGCGCCCGTGGTGGGCACTTCCTGTGTTGAGCTTTTGAAAAGGGCCATGGAGTTCGGTTTACACCGTCATGATTTCAGCTTCTTTGGCCTGCAACACTTGATCGACTTCAGCCACAAATTTGTCGGTCAGTTTCTGAATGTCGTCTTGCGCGCGGCGCTCGTCATCTTCAGAAATCTCTTTGTCCTTCACCAAGCGTTTCAAGGTTTCGTTGGCATCACGACGCAGGTTGCGGATGGCCACTTTGCTCTGCTCGCCTTCGCCTTTGATGAACTTGGTGAGCTCCTTGCGGCGTTCTTCAGTCAATGCAGGCATGGGGACTCGAATGATTTCACCCATGGTGGCGGGGTTCAGGCCAAGGTCTGATTCACGGATGGCTTTCTCAACCGGATTGACCATGTTTTTCTCCCAAGGCTGCACGGTGATGGTGCGGGCGTCCGCCAACTGAATGTTGGCCACTTGGGAAATGGGCACGGGAGAGCCGTAATAATCCACATGAACATGGTCGAGGATGCCAGTGTGTGCCCGCCCTGTCCGAACCTTTTGGAGGTCGGTTTTCAGGGTGTCGATGGACTTGCGCATCTTGTCTTCGGTGGTTTTTCGAATTGTTGCAACACTCATGATTTATCTCTGTTCAATCAATCACATGTGGACCAGTGTACCTTCGTTCTCGCCTGTAACAGCGCGATAGAGGGCCCCTGGCTTATTGATGGAAAACACCCGGATCGGCAGTTTTTGGTCGCGACACAGGGCGAACGCTGTGGCATCCATGACTTCCAGGTTCTTTGAAATGGCTTCATTGAAGCTGATTTGTTCGTAGCGAGTGGCGCTGGGGTCTTTTTTCGGGTCTGCGGTGTAGATGCCGTCCACTTTGGTGGCCTTGAGCACCACCTGTGCACCGATTTCAGAGCCGCGCAAGGCCGCTGCCGTGTCCGTGGTGAAGAATGGGTTGCCGGTTCCAGCGGCGAAGATCACCACTTTGCCCTCTTCCAGATAGCGAATGGCTTTGGGGCGGATGTAAGGTTCAACCACTTGTTCGATGTTCAGTGCGGATTGAACCCGGGCGACAACACCGGCCCGACGGAAGGCATCCTGCAGCGCCAGCGCGTTCATTACGGTGGCCATCATGCCCATGTAGTCAGCGGTGGCGCGGTCCATGCCCGCGGCACCTGGAGCGATGCCCCTGAAAATATTGCCGCCGCCGATGACGACCGCCAATTCAATGCCCATGCGGGACACTTCCGCCACTTCGGCCACCATTCGTTCAATGGTTTCCCGGTTGATGCCGTAGGCATCGTCGCCCATCAGGGCTTCACCTGACAATTTCAACAAAACACGCTTGTATGCAGCCATTCATGCACCTTTTCGGATCATTGTCAGAATTCTATAACGTAAAAAGCACCACGAATAAAACCGGCAAAGAAAAAGGGGGTACTCGCAAGCGAGTACACCCCTTGTGCTCTGGTGCGGCGAATCAGTTGCCCGATGCGGCGGCAGCGGCGGCGGCAGCTTGAGCGGCCACTTCGGCTGCGAAGTCGTTGACTTTCTTCTCAATGCCTTCACCCACGATGAACAGCTGGAAGCTGTGCACGGTGCTGGCCTTGGCTTTGAGCATGGCTTCAACGGTGTGGTCAGGGTCTTTCACGAAAGGCTGTGACAGCAAGGCCACTTCCTTCAGGAACTTCTTCACAGAACCTTCAACCATTTTCTCGGCGATTTCTGCAGGCTTGCCGGATTCGATGGCTTTGGCCTTGGCGACAGAGCGTTCACGGTCGATGTCTTCCTGGGGAACACCGCTTTCATGCAGTGCCTTGGGTTTGGTGGCTGCGATGTGCATGGCCACGTCTTTGCCAACGGTGTCGTCATTGCTGGTGGCATCCACCAGAACGCCGATTTTGCCGCCGTGGATGTAGGACGCCAGACGGCCTTCGGCAGCAACGCGCTTGAAGCGACGAATGGCCATGTTTTCACCGATTTTGCCAACCAGGGCAGCGCGCACGCTGTCTACGGTGCCTTCGCCCAGGGGCAAAGCGCTCAGGGCTTCAACATCGGCAGGGTTGTGTTCAGCAACCAGACGGGCCACGTTGTTCACCAAAGCGATGAAGTCTTCGTTTTTGCCCACAAAGTCGGTTTCGCAGTTCACTTCAACGATGGAGCCCAGTTTGCCAGACGCCTCGATGTACACGGCCACCAGGCCTTCGGCAGTCACACGTGCGGCGGCTTTGCTGGCTTTGGTGCCCAGCTTGACGCGCAGGATTTCTTCCGCTTTTTCCATGTCCCCATCGGCTTCGGTGAGGGCTTTCTTGCATTCCATCATGGGCGCGTCGGTCTTTTCGCGCAGTACTTTCACCATTGCTGCTGTGATTTCAGCCATTGCGTTCTCCTGATTCGGTGTTCAATTTTTGACAAAAAAAAGGGGCGAATGCTCGCCCCTGGCCAAGTGTGGCGGTCGTTTAGGCTTCGCTGGACGCGGGCACTTCAACGAATTCTTCACCGGCCTTGATGGATTCAACCACCTCAGACACAGCCTGGTCGCGGCCGGCCAGCACTGCATCAGCCACGGAGCGGGCGTACAGGCGGATGGCGCGGGCGGAGTCGTCGTTACCAGGCACCACGTAGCTTACGCCAGCGGGTGAGTGGTTGGTGTCAACGATACCTACCACTGGGATACCCAGCTTGTCGGCTTCGGTGATGGCAATTTTGTGGAAACCAACGTCACACACGAAAATTGCGTCGGGCAATGTGGGCATGTCTTTGATGCCGCCGATGGACTGGTTCAGCTTTTCCAGTTCACGTTCGAACATCAGGGCTTCTTTTTTGGACATGCGCTCCAGACCGCCATCGGCGATCACGGCTTCCATGTCCTTCAGGCGCTTGATCGATGTCTTGACCGTCTTGAAGTTGGTCAGCATGCCGCCCAACCAGCGCTGGTCAACGTAAGGCATGCCACAACGCTTCGCTTCTTCAGCGATGATTTCTTTGGCCTGGCGCTTGGTGCACACAAACAGGATGTTGCCGCGGTTGGCGGACAGACGCTGAACGAATTTCAGCGCGTCATCCAGCATGGTGACGGTTTTTTCCAGGTTGATAATGTGAATCTTGTTGCGATGGCCGTAAATGAAGGGGGCCATCTTGGGGTTCCAGAAGCGTGTTTGGTGGCCAAAGTGCACACCCGCTTCCAGCATTTCGCGCATAGAAACTGCCATGGTTATCTCCGGTAGACAGGGTTTGTTCACAACCTGCGCTGGGCCACACCCGGGATTGGATGAAGCACCCTGTCGCACAGGTCGCCGATTTGCCCGGCTGCAACCTTCTTGGCCCCCTTTGTTCGTGCTCGGCATGCCAAGCTGGCGGGGTAAAAAAGGCTTTCAACGCGGACAGCCCGAGATTATACTCAGGAAAGTGATGAAAGCTCAAGAAGGAATTGCAAGCGCTGTATGACTATTGTGATCAAAACCGCCGATGACGTCGCCAAGATGCGCGTTGCGGGCCGACTGGCCTCTGAAGTACTCGATTTTATTGGCCCCCATGTGCAGGCTGGGGTGACCACCGAGGAGTTGGACAGGCTTTGCCATGATTACATGGTCAACGTGCAGGGCACCGTACCCGCCCCCTTGAATTATTGCCCGCCCGGCTACACGCCCTACCCCAAGTCCATTTGTACATCGGTGAATCACCAGATTTGCCATGGGGTGCCGGGGCCCAAAAAGCTCAAAAACGGCGACATCATCAACATCGACATCACAGTCATCAAAGATGGTTACCACGGGGACACCAGCCGTATGTTTATTGTCGGCGAGGGTTCGGTGGCGGCGCGCCGTTTGTGCCAGATCACTTATGAAGCCATGTGGCTGGGTATTGAACAGGTTCGCCCCGGCGCCACACTGGGCGATGTTGGGCACGCCATTCAGCAGTTTGCCGAAGGTTTTGGTTATTCCGTGGTCCGCGAGTTTTGCGGGCATGGCATTGGCACCAAGTTCCATGAAGAGCCCCAGGTGTTGCATTACGGCCGACCAGGGACGGGTGTTCGCCTAGAGGCCGGCATGATTTTCACCATTGAGCCCATGTTGAACGCGGGGCGTCGTGAAATCAAGGAAATGCCGGATGGTTGGACCATTGTGACCAAGGACCACAGCCTGTCAGCCCAGTGGGAGCACACTGTGCTGGTGACCGAAGACGGCTTTGAGGTGCTGACCTTGTCAGAAGGCTCGCCGGCGCGACCGGCGCTAAAGACCGCCGCAGCGTGACTGACCAAGCCCCGAATTCGGGGCTTTTTCTTTAGAATCGAGCTATTAAACAACAATTCAAAACCAATCAGGGAAGACCAGTGAGTGCCACGCTGAACGATCTGCGACTGCGCATCAAGCAGGACATCAACGTACAATCCGCAGCCTGGCTGACCCCCATGACTTTTGAAAGTCGCTTGACTGATGTTGAGGCGGCCCTTAAAAGAAGGAGCCAAGCCGTTGATTCTGCGCTGAAAGCACTGTGGCTAGGGTTGGAGATGCCCTCGAGCTATGCCTTGGTTGCTGTGGGTGGATATGGTCGAGGCGAGTTGTTTCCCTATTCCGACGTGGATGTGCTGGTACTTCTAGATGCGGAGCCTACACCGGCAGACATCGAAAAGCTGGAAGAATTCTGCGGGTCAGGTTGGGACATTGGGCTGGAAATCGGGCATAGCGTCAGAACCTTGCCGCAATGTGCTGAGGAAGCACACAAAGACATCACGGTTCAGACTGCGTTGGTAGAATCGCGCTTTCTAATTGGAAATCTACAGTTATTCAATGCATTAGAAGCTGAACTTAAAAAGCAGCTTGATGTAAAAACATTCTTTCGAAAAAAGACACTGGAGCTGCGCCAGCGCCATGCCAAGTATCAAGAAACGCCATACAGCCTTGAACCCAATTGCAAGGAAAGCCCAGGTGGTTTGCGGGACTTGCATGTGATTTTGTGGGTGGCCCGAGCCGCTGGACTGGGTAACACTTGGGCCGAGATGGCCATTCAAGGCCTGATCACACCTTTTGAAGCTGCCAAGCTTCGAAACAATGAGCGTATTCTCAAGCGGATACGCTATCAACTTCACGTGGTTACCAAACGCCGGGAAGACCGTTTGGTTTACGACGTACAAACCCAGGTGGCGGAGTCTCTCGGATACGCGGCCACTGTGGTGAAGCGGTCCAGCGAACAATTGATGCAGCGCTATTACTTGGCTGCCAAGGCGGTGAGCCTGCTGAACACCATTTTGCTGCAAAACATTGAAATTGCGATTTTTGGGGCGAATCCTGAGGTTACCCCCATTGATGATGAGTTTCAGGAAGCGGATGGCTTGCTGGATATTCGCCATGATCGGGTATTCAGTGAAAACCCATCCGCCATGCTTCGCTGTTTTTTGGTCAAGCAACAGAACCCCGCCCTCAAGGGCATGAGTGCGCGCCTGTTGCGCCAGTTGTGGCATGACCGGGTGCGAATTAACAGCGAGTTTCGAGAGAACCCGGCCAACAAGGCCCTGTTTCTGGAGATTTTCAAGCAACCACAAGGCATCGTTCATGAACTCAGGCGCATGAATGAGACCAGTGTGCTTGGCCGTTACTTGCCGGTGTTTCGCAAAGTGGTTGGCCAAATGCAGCATGATCTGTTTCATGTCTACACCGTGGACCAGCACACCATGCAGGTGGTGCGGAATATTCGGCGCTTCACCATGCCGGAGCATGCGCATGAATACCCTTTCTGCAGCCAATTGATGGCGGGCTTTGACAACCATTGGCTGTTGTACATTGCCGCCCTCTTCCATGACATCGCCAAGGGCCGCGGTGGCGACCACAGCAGCCTGGGCGAAGTGGATGCACGTCGGTTCTGTGTAGACCATGGTTTGGATGATGAAAGCACTGACTTGGTGGCTTTTCTGGTGCGTCAACACCTCACGATGTCCAACACAGCGCAGAAAAAGGACCTGTCCGACATTGATGTGCTCAAGGAGTTTGCCGAGGTGGTTCAGACCCCACGGCGCCTGACTGCCCTGTATCTGCTGACGGTGGCCGACATCCGCGGCACCAGCCCCAAGGTGTGGAATGCGTGGAAAGGCAAGCTGCTTGAGGACCTGTACCGCTACACCATGAAGCTGCTGGGCGGTGAAACCCCGAACCGCAACCAGATGTTGCTGGACCAACAGGCCGAGGCGCGGCGGCTGCTTCGCTTGTATGCACTGGCTGACGATGTACAAGACCCGTTGTGGAAACAACTGGATGTCTCTTACTTCCTCAGGCAAGGCCCCAGCGACATTGCCTGGCACACGCGTCACCTGTACTGGCGTGTGAATTCGGAACACCCTGTGGTGAAGGTGCGTGCCTCGCACTTGGGTGAAGGGCTTGAAGTGCTGGTTTACACGCCGGATGAGGCTGACCTGTTTGCGCGCATTTGTGGTTATTTTGACCAGAAAAGCTTGAGCATTCTGGATGCCAAGATTCACACCACAGCCCACGGCTATGCCTTGGACTCATTTCTCATTCAGCACGACAACGGTGACCCGTTTTTTCGGGACATGTTTTCCATCATTGAAGCTGAGTTGCAAGAGCGCCTGTTGGCGCGAGCACCGCTGGAAGAGCCAGTTTTAGGCAGAATTTCGCGCCAATCGAAACATTTCCCCATTCGCCCAGCGGTCAGCCTGATGCCCGATGAAAAGGGCAACCAATACTTGCTGAGCGTTTCAGCCACAGACCGCACCGGCCTGCTGTATTCGGTCACCAAATTGCTGGCCAAGTACAAGGTGAACGTTCAGACGGCGAAAATCATGACCCTGGGCGGGCGGGCTGAAGACACGTTTCTGGTCAACGGGCAGTCCCTTAACTCGCAAAAGCTGCAGATTCAGCTCGAAAGCGATTTGCTGGAACTGCTGTCGATTTAAACCAGGAGTCGGGCCAAGCTCACTGTTGGTCCAGTTGAACCAGCGACTTCACAATCGCCATCACCCTGCCCATACCGTCTTGCACGGTTTTGGCAATCTGTGCGTGGGAGATGGCTTGCTGGCTGTCTCCTGTCCCTGCGGCGTGGTTCACCACAAGTGCCAGATGGGCGTAAGGCAATTCAAGTTCGCGCGCCAACACCGCTTCGGGCATGCCTGTCATGCCGACGATGTCTGATCCGTCTCGGGCCAGCCGTTTGACTTCAGCCGCTGTTTCCAAGCGCGGGCCTTGGGTGCACGCATAACAGCCACCCTGCACCACCGATTCGCCCACCGCGTCGGCCGCCTGAATCAGTTGCTTGCGCAAACCATCGTCGTAAGGCCAGGTGAAATCGATGTGTTGAACCGCAACCTCATCGCCTTCAAAGAAAGTGAGGGCACGGCCGTGGGTGTAGTCAATGATCTGATCCGGAATGACCAAGGTGCCGGGCCCAAGGTCGGCGCGGATGCCACCGACCGAGGCAACAGACACGATGCCGTCAATGCCCAGTTCATTGAGCGCCCATAAATTGGCCCTGTAGTTGATCTCGTGAGGCGCCAAGGTGTGGCCGTATCCATGGCGAGCCAGAAAAACCACTTCCTGGCCGGCCAGACGGCCAATCAACAAGGCACCGGATGGCTCGCCATAGGGGGTGCGTTGGACCTGTCTGCGCAGAATTTCGAACTCTGGCAACTGGCTTAAACCGCTGCCGCCTATGACTGCATACATCGCATCAGCCTCGCTTGCTCAGGTACTCGGCAAATTCCGCACTGACTTCCGGGTGTTTCAAGCCCAGTTCCACCGTGGCTTTCAGGTAGCCCAGCTTGGAACCGCAATCAAAACGTTGTCCGTCAAAGCGATATGCCAGCACAGGTTGTTCTTGCAACAAAGACGCAATGCCGTCGGTCAATTGAATTTCACCGCCAGCACCACGGCCGGTTTTGCGAATCTCCGTGAAAATCTGGGATGTCAGCACATACCGGCCAACCACGGCGAGGTTTGTGGGCGCATCTTTCGGATCGGGTTTTTCGACAATGGCATTGACCCGCTCGGATTTCGCATTCCAGGGTGTGCTTGAGACGATACCGTAGGACTTGGTGTCTTCAAGGGGCACTTCCTGTACTGCCAGAATGCTCGCATGTTCACGTTCGAAAATCTTCACCATTTGGTGGGTGACTGAGGCGGTACCTGCGTTCACATCCATCAAGTCGTCCGCCAGCAGCACTGCAAAAGGCTCCGGACCCACCACAGGTTCGGCGCACAACACCGCGTGGCCCAAGCCCAGGGGTTCCATTTGGCGAATGTAAATGCAGTTCACATGGCTGGGCACGATGTTCTTGACCACTTCCAGCAATGCCTTTTTGCCGCGTGCTTGCAGTTCAGCCTCAAGCTCGTACGCTTTGTCGAAATGGTCTTCGATTGAGCGTTTGCTTCGGCCTGTGATGAACACCAGTTCAGTGATGCCCGCTTCAAGGGCTTCTTCCACCGCGTATTGAATCAGTGGCTTGTCCACCACGGGCATCATTTCCTTGGGGCTGGCTTTGGTTGCCGGCAGGAACCGGGTGCCCATACCCGCCACAGGGAACACCGCTTTACGTACTTTGGCCATGTTGATGCGCTCCAGTATCTTCGTTAATTGAAATGGTTTGATTTACAGCAATTGGTTGAATTCGTCTTCGTCCAGAATACGCACGCCGAGGCTTTGCGCTTTCTCCAGCTTGCTGCCTGCGGCAGCACCGGCCAGGACGAAGTCGGTCTTTTTGGACACTGACCCCGATACTTTGCCTCCGCGCTCGAGAATCAATTGACTGGCTTCGTCGCGACCCAGCCCGCTGAGGGTGCCGGTCAGCACAAAGGTACGCCCGAAAAATGGGTGTGAGGCATCCAGCTCAAAGACAGGCTTTTCTTCAGACCAGGCTACGCCCAACTCTAGCAAGTGTTGTACCACTTGCCGGTTGGCCGACACTTGAAAAAACTCCCAGATGGACTGCGCCACCACAGGGCCCACGTCGTTGACTTCCAGCAATTGCTCTACCGTGGCATCCATGAGTGCCTGGATACCGCCGAAATGCTGCGCCAAGTCGCGGGCGGTTGATTCACCAACATGCCGTATGCCCAGTGCAAACAGAAAACGCCCCAAACTGGTTTGCTTTGATTTTTCAATGCTGCTCAACAAGTTAGACACTGACTTGTCGCCCAAACGCTCCAGGCCCAACAGCATGTCGGCGTTTAAACGGTACAAGTCGGCCGGCGTACTCACCATGCCTTTGTCCACCAATGTTTCAATCAGTTTGGTCCCCAAGCCTTCAACATCCATGGCTTTGCGGGAGGCAAAATGAATCAAGGATTGGGTCAGTTGCGCGCGGCAAATCAGCCCGCCCGTGCAACGGTGTATGGCTTCCCCTTCTTCCTTCACCACTGGGGACGAGCACACCGGGCAGTGCTGGGGCATGTCAAAAGGCACTTCGGTGGTGCGTACATTGCCGCTAAAGGGCAGTACTTCGGGAATCACATCGCCTGCGCGGCGAACCAGTACCTGGTCACCAATCTGCAAACCTTTGCGGCGAATTTCGTCGAGGTTATGCAAGGTGGCTGATGACACCACAACGCCGCCAACCTTCACCGGTTCCAGTTTCGCCACAGGTGTTAAGGACCCTGTTCGGCCCACTTGAATGTCGATGCCAATCAGGCGACTGAGTACCTCATCGGGCGGGAATTTGTGCGCAATTGCAAACCGGGGCGCTTTGGCCACAAAGCCAAGCTGGTCCTGAATGGAGAACTCATCAACCTTGTAAACAACGCCGTCGATTTCGAAGGGCAATGATTGGCGTTGCTGACCGATGCTGCGGTAGTAGTCGAGCAGGCCGTCCACGCCAGTCACGGTGACAGCATGATCACTGACTGGCAAGCCCAACGATTTAAGCCAAGCTATCAGGGCTGAATGCGACTTCAACCGAGCCTGTTGCTCTCGATTGAGCACGGCCCCGTAACAGAAAAAACGCAATGGCCGTGCGGCAGCAATGCGCGGGTCTAATTGCCGCACAGTACCCGCAGAGGCATTTCGCGGGTTGGCGAACACTTTGAGGCCCTGCTCCGCCTGCCTTTGATTCATGGCCGCGAAATCGCTTTTGTACATGAGGATTTCACCGCGCACCTCAAGCGTGTCGGGCACTGAATCACCGCGCAGCTTCATGGGCAGGTTACGGATGGTCCGCACATTGGCGGTGACATCCTCCCCAACACTGCCGTCGCCGCGTGTAACTGCTTGAGTAAACTGACCGTTGGTGTACAGCAAACTGATGGCAAGCCCATCAAATTTGGGGTCAATCGAGTAATTGATTGAGGTGCCCATCGGCAGTTCGGCAAGCTCATGCACACGCCGGTCGAAGGCTTGTACATCGGCCTCATCGAATGCGTTATTCAGCGACAGCATGGGGGCTCGGTGAGCCACTTGATCAAAACCCTCAACGGGTTTGTCACCAACCCGCTGGGTTGGTGAATCAGGGAAGACGAGTTCAGGGTGCGCCGCTTCCAGGGTCAACAGTTCCCGGTACCAACGGTCATACTCGGAATCAGGCACGGTGGGCTCATCGAGCACGTAGTAAGCGTGGGCCCACACGTTTAACTGGTCGACCAGTTCCCGAACACGCGCAGAAGGTTGCAGTTCAACCCCACCCGCTCCATTGGGGGCTTGGGGTTGAGGCTCGCCACTGCCGAACAAATCGATTTGCATGGTGGACGCGGGCCAGCCGGTCAGGAAAACAGGGTGCGGGCAACCTCTTCGCCCGGCTTGAAGCCTGAGTCCGTCAGGTTCCTCACACGATCAATCAGCTGGGTGTAAATACCCTCAATGGCCTGGGTGTTGAGGGTGCGGCCGGAGTCGTCCATCAACGGGGCGCCGTAATCGGTATTGAAACCGTGGCACACCGTCACGACTTCACTGAGTGATTTCACAGGGTCGGCACTGGCAGGCACATCAATGTTAAAACTCAGCAGGCGTTTGCCCGGGGCATTGTGAACCACCATGGTGGCCAGCGGGCCGCTTTCGTCGGTCAATTCCCAATGGTGACCAGCCTGTACCCAACCTGCTTTGCTGAGCGCTTGTTGCAAATCGGCTTCAGGAATGTCGTCTGCCACCAAGCAATGCAAGCCCAGCAGGGTGTCCAAAGCTGCGGCGGCTTGGTCCAGCGTCTCAGCTTTCGAGACGATGTCTTTCATCTCTGGAAACTCGACTTCGCCTCCCCGGTCTTCGGCGAAGCGGCGAAGTTTGCTCAGCACCTCTGAAAACTCAATGGTTGTCAAAGGGCCTTTGCGGTTGGCCAGTTGAACGCTGACGCGGAGTGCGTTGGCCATGCCCTTGAAGGGCGAATGTTTGAACCAAAGGGCATCCTGCTCGGAGTCGTTGGGGACGATTCCAGCACTGTACACAATTCGCTTTTTGTTGATTTGATTGAAGCTGGCACACAGCGCATGCCAGCAGTTTTCATCTTGAGGCTCGTCAAACCGAATGATGAAATCAACGAAGAGCCGGCGGTCCAGCGCTGGCGCCATCTCGTTGGCCAGCGTAGGGTCTGCTGCATCGCCCTGCCGTGGGTCTTCGTCGGTTGCAGGCTCATCCAGTGAGCCTGAGACAAGAATCGGTTCGGACCGTGATTTTTGAACACCGCCGCCCAGCAGCGGGTCTTCGATGTTGTCGCCAAATCGTTCGCTGGCTTGCTTGCGCAGGCGATGGTCTTGCCACCAGTTGTACGCAATCATGGCGATGATGCCGCCGCCACCCACCAACAACAGGGTCATTTGAAGGTCATTCATACGGTTTCAGATGCCATTTTTTCAGCAGCAGCCAAGTCAACGGCCACAATGCGGGAAACGCCTTTCTCCTGCATGGTGACACCAATCAACTGCTCCGCCATTTCCATGGCGATTTTGTTGTGGGAAATGAACAGAAACTGGGTCTGTTCAGACATTTGACGCACGAGGTTGGAGAATCGTTCCGTGTTGGCGTCGTCCAGCGGTGCGTCAACCTCGTCCAGCAAGCAGAACGGGGCCGGGTTCAATTCAAAAATCGCAAACACCAATGCGGTGGCAGTCAACGCTTTTTCGCCACCCGACAGCAGGTGGATGGTGCCGTTTTTCTTGCCGGGTGGTTGGGCAAACACCTGAACGCCAGCGTCAAGAATTTCATCGCCGGTCATCACCAAGCGGGCCTCGCCGCCCCCAAACAATTTGGGGAACAATCGGCTGAAATGGCTATTCACCACATTGAAGGTTTCTTGCAACAGGTCGCGGGTTTCCTTGTCGATGCGGCGGATGGCATCTTCCAGCGTGGTCATGGCTTCAATCAGGTCGTCAGCCTGCTGGTCAAGGAAGGTTTTTCGCTCGGTGGCCGCAGACAGTTCCTCCAGCGCGGCCAGGTTAACAGCGCCCAAGTCTTGCATGCTGTTGTTCAAGCGGGTGACTTCGGCCTGAAGCACAGACACCTTGAACGGAATTTCCATGGCCTGGAGCTCCCGGGTGACCGCTTCAACATCGGCCTGAACCTCGTCCAGTTGAGTCTGGTATTGCTCGATGGTCATTTCTGCAGCCTGCACCTTCAGGGCCCATTCCTGAATCTGGGCGCGCAGGGGTTCGGCTTGCTGATCGCTCTCTTTTTCCTGACGCTCCAGTGCAGACACTTTGCCCATGATTTGCTCGAGGGCATCGCGGGACACCGCCACTTTCTCCTCAGCAATCACCCGGTCTTCCAGGGCCAGTTGCAAAGCGTCTTGGGCTTCCTGTTCGGACAGGGTTGCCATTTCCTGCGTCGCGGCCGCTTGCCGTTGCATCAGTGCACTCAACTGGCTTTTGGCGAAGGCAATGTCACGTTCGCACTCTTGGGTGCGGGACGCTTGGTTGCGAATGTCGAATTCGGCATCCTGTTTTTTGCGCAAGGCCGCCTGCACCTGAAGCTGACGGTCCCTGAGCCCTTGTTCAGCATCGGTTACTTTGTCTTTCAGGGCCTCCAGCGCATCGCTGGCCGTGGCCAGTTGTTCGTCCAGCGCGGCGTATCGGTCTTCTGATTCCAAAAGAATGGCGCGCTGCTCTTCCAGTTCCGATTGAAGCACTGCATAGTCCAGTTCAATCTGCTCGCGCCGACTGTTGGCGCGGCTTTCAAGCTCCTGCAGGCGGATCAACTGAACCTGCGCTTCGTGCTGGCGGCGCGTCAGGCTTTCAACCTGCTGGCGGGCTTGGGTGACCGCTGCTTTCAGCTCATTAACCTTCAACTGAAGGTGGTCCCTCTTGCCCTGAGATTCATTCTTCAGCATGTCCAAGGCGCGCAGCTCTGTTCGCAGTGCGTCGATTTGCTGTTGGCGCTCCAGCCGGCCAGCTTGCGCATTTTCTGCTGCATAGAAGCTGACTGAAGTTGCCGTCACGCAGTGCCCTTGGGGGGTGAACAGCTTTTGCCCTGGTTGAAGACTGCGCCGCTTGCCGATGGCTGTTTGCAGGTCGGGCGCCATCAATGCGCCGGCCAACAAACGACAGACCGCCTGATGGCTGGCTTTGTCCGGGGACTTGACCACACTGGACAGGTCATCTGGCCCCACGGGAAGATCTGGCCCGGTATCGTGGCCCGATTCAAGAAATGACACGCGGCTGGGGGGCGGACGGTTGGCGAAACCGGTCACCATGTCCAGTGACCTGACCTGAAAGCTGTCCAACGCTTCCCTTAAAGCAGACTCGAGTGCCCTCTCCCAACCACGCTCCACTTGAATGCGGTCCAGCAGCCTGGGCGTGCCTTGAAGCCCACTGGCCTCGACCCAGGGTTTGAGCTCCTGGCTTTCCATCACTTGCTGGTTCAACTGCTCCAGCGCGTTGAGCTGTGCTTGCGCATTGGCGTGTTTGTCGCGTTCAGTGTTGAAGGCGGTTTGAACCTGCTCAAGCTGGGCTTGGACATCGCCCAAGTTGTCTTCTTGAACCGCCAGGTGGCCTTGGGCCTCTTCAAGGTCGAGCTTCAAGCCATCGACACGGCTGGTCAAGTCCTGCAATTCGGCGCTGGAGGGGGCTGAAATCTGCTTTTTCTCAGTGTCAAGGCGCTCCAGTTTGGTTTGTATGCCCGCCTCCGCCCGGCTGGCGGATTCCTGTTGCGACGACACCAAGCTCAGTTCGCGCTGGATGTTTTGAACAACACCACGCTGCTGATCAACACGTTCGCGGGCCTGCCCCAACAGTTCTTCGGCCGGCAGCACGGCCATTTCGGCCTCTTCCATCGCAATGGTCAGTTCTTCGAGCAGTGCTTTTTGGTCTTCGACCCCGGCAGACAGAGACTCCAAGCGCATGAGCGCCTCTTCCTCCCGGTCCTTCCAGGACGTGACTTCCAAAGCCAGTTCAGCCAAACGGGCCGACAAGCGGCTGCGGCTTTCTGCCATCACCCGGATATCCGCCTCAAGGCGACTGACTTCGCGATTAGACTCAATCCACTGGGACTGGTCATTCTCCAACTGCTGCTGCGCGTCAATCTGTTGGCTGCGCAAGGTGAACAACTCAGTTTGTGTGCTGACGGATTTGGCTTGAATCTGTTCCAGGTCAGCTTTGGCGCGCTCCATTCGGGCGCGGCCATTGTTCTGTTGTTCACGCGCCTCGTTCAGGCGCATCGTCCACAGGTATCGCTGTTTGAGATTGCGGTTTTCTTCCAGTTCTTTGTATTGGCGGGCGACAGTCGCCTGCTGTTCAAGCCGTTCAATTTGCGAGCCCAATTCGCGGCGAATATCCTCAACCCGTGTCAGGTTGTCGTGCGTGTCTTGCAGGCGGTTGCTGGTCTCGCGTCGTCGTTCCTTGTATTTGGACACCCCTGCGGCTTCTTCCAGAAACACCCGCAGTTCTTCAGGGCGCGCCTCGATCAGGCGGGCGATCATGCCCTGCCCGATGATGGCGTAGGCCCTGGGGCCAAGACCGGTGCCCAGAAAGATGTCCTGAACATCGCGCCGCCGAACAGCTTGCTGGTTGATGTAGTAAGTGGATTGGCCATCTCGGGTCAACACCCGCTTAACGGAAATCTCTGCGTACTGGTTCCAGCTACCGCCAGCCCGGCCCTCTGTATTGTCAAACACCAACTCCACACTGGCCCGTGATGCGGGCTTGCGGTTGGTGGAGCCGTTGAAGATCACGTCCTGCATGGATTCGCCACGCAGTTCAGAAGCCTTGGATTCGCCCAGCACCCAACGAACAGCATCGATGATGTTCGATTTGCCACAACCGTTGGGGCCTACAACGCCCACCAGATTGCTGGGCACGGCGAAGGACGTGGGCTCCACAAAAGATTTGAAACCGGCAAGTCGAATGTGGGTTAGGCGCACGATGCTTGGAAATGTGGTGGATAGAACGAATAAAAAACGGCCCGGCGCCAATGCCACCAAGCCTGCCGCCTTATAATAGCAAAGCCTTTGCCCATTAAGCCTCACACTCACCCGAATCATGAGCACCAAGCCCAGTCGAGAACTTCTAACCTTCCCTAACCCCAACCCGGACCGGCCGTATCACGTCCATATTGAGGTACCGGAATTCACCTGTCTGTGCCCGTTGACCGGCCAGCCGGACTTCGCCACCCTGGTGATTGATTACCTGCCGGACCAAAAGAACGTGGAACTCAAGAGCCTGAAGCTCTATATGTGGTCCTATCGGGATGAAGGTGCCTTTCACGAAGCCGTCACCAACAAGATTCTGGACGATTTGGTGGCCGCAACCGACCCCCGTTACATGAAACTGACGGCCAAGTGGTACGTTCGTGGTGGTGTCTACACCACTGTGGTTGCTGAACACCGCCAGGCGGGCTGGGTTCCTGCACCGCGCGTTGACCTGGATCAGATTTCCACCATGAACCCCACGCGGGGTTAACCCCGGTACGGGCACCATGAAAAACATCGACAAATTACAGCCCTACCCTTTTGAGCGGCTCAGGGCCTTGTTCGCCGGGGCTGTGCATGATGGGGGCTTGGCCCACATCAACCTGTCTATTGGTGAGCCCAAGCACCCAACCCCGGCGTTGCTGAAACAAGCCCTGGTTGACAACCTCGATGGTTTGGCCGTGTACCCGGGGACTCAAGGATTGCTTGAAATCAGACAGACCCTGGCCCAGTGGATTGACCGCCGCTTTGGCGCCACTGTGAACCCCGACACCCAAGTGTTGCCGATTCTGGGCTCTCGCGAGGCCCTGTTTGCATTTGCACAGGTGGTGCTTGATGGAGCGGAAGCTGGCTCCAAGGTTCTATTTCCAAACCCTTTTTACCAGATTTACGAAGGCGCCACGTTTTTAGGGGGGGCCGAACCGGTCTTCGTCAACATTCACCCAGACACAGGCCTGCCCGATTTCTCGACAGTCAGCCCAAACACTTGGTCACAAACCAAGCTGCTGTATGTGTGTTCGCCCAACAACCCCACCGGCGCGGTGTACACCTTGGCGGACTGGGAAAAGCTGTTTGATTTGATTGATGAATTCGACATTGTGCTGGCTTCGGACGAATGTTATTCCGAAATCTACCTGAATGAAGATGAGCCACCCATTGGTGCGCTTGAGGCCGCAGCCCGCTTGGGCCGTTCCGAATTCAAGAATATCGTGGTGTTTTCCAGTCTGTCCAAACGCTCCAATGCGCCAGGTTTGCGCTCGGGCTTTGTGGCCGGCGACAGCGACTTGATCGGCCGATTTTTGCGATATCGCACTTACCATGGGTCCGCCATGTCCACCACGGTTCAGGCAGCCAGTGTGGCAGCCTGGAAAGACGAAGCCCACGTGGCTGACAACCGAGCCCAGTACCGGGCCAAGTTCGAATCATTCCAGCACATATTGGGGGAGTCACTTCCCCTAAGCATCCCCAAAGCCGGTTTTTACTTCTGGGTTAAAGTGCCCGGTTCCGACACCGATTTTGCAAAGCGTTTGTTTCAAGAGGCGCACATTACCGTGTTGCCCGGCAGTTTCCTGGGCCGCACCCAGGACGGCATTAACCCGGGCGACGGTCACATTCGAATTGCACTGGTTGCTTCAAAGCAGGAATGCGACGAGGCAGCCCACCGCATTAAACACTTTCTGAACAAAGGACATCAACAATGAGCAACGCCACCCAACTTCTGATTGAACAAGCCTGGGAAAACCGTGCCGAGATTACCCCTTCCAAGGCGCCGGCTGACGTACGCGCTGCTGTTCAATCCACACTGGAGGCATTGAACCAGGGCAGCCTGCGTGTGGCCTCCAAGGAAAATGGCGAATGGGTCACCCACCAGTGGATCAAAAAGGCAGTGCTCCTGTCTTTCCGCCTTGAAGACAACAAACCCATGCCCGCAGGTGGTTTCACCCAGTTTTACGACAAAGTACCCAGCAAATTCGCCAACTACACCGAAGAAGACTTCAAGGCAGGTGGCTTCCGCGTGGTGCCGCCCGCTGTCGCCCGCCGTGGCAGCTTCATTGGCAAGAATGTGGTGCTGATGCCCAGCTATGTGAACATTGGTGCGTATGTGGATGAAGGCACCATGGTCGACACTTGGGCCACCGTAGGTTCGTGCGCGCAGATTGGCAAAAACGTGCACCTTTCAGGCGGTGTGGGCATTGGCGGGGTGTTGGAACCCCTTCAAGCCAACCCCACTATCATTGAGGACAACTGCTTTATTGGCGCGCGTTCCGAAGTGGTGGAAGGTGTGATCGTCGAAGAAAATTCTGTGATTTCCATGGGCGTGTACATCGGCCAAAGCACCAAGATTTACAACCGTGAAACCGGTGAAGTCACTTACGGCCGCATTCCCGCCGGTTCTGTGGTGGTGAGTGGTTCTCTGCCCTCCGCCTGCGGCAAATACAGCCTGTATTGCGCCGTGATCGTGAAGCAGGTGGATGCCAAAACCCGCGCAAAAACCGGCATCAACGAACTGCTGCGCAGCGCAGAATAAGTTCGACCATGTCCAAAACGACCGGAACAGCCGACGCGCAGGTGTTCGGCATTCCCAACTGTGACAGTGTCAAAAAGGCTTTGGTCAGTTTGCAGTCGGTGGGAGCGCGTATTGAGTTTCATGACTTCAAAAAACAGGGGGTTACAAGCGACTTGCTGGCCCAATGGATTGAAGTCTTTGGCGCTGAACGCGTAATCAACCGCAAAGGGACCACCTGGCGGCAGTTGGATGACGCTGCGAAAGCCGCTGCTGACAGCCCAGCTGGAGCCATCGCGCTGGCCCTTGAGAAGCCGTCAGTCATCAAGCGGCCTGTGGTGTTTTTCCAAGGCCAGTGGACGATCGGCCAAACCCGTTTTGATGGAGAGTCATGATGGCTGGTGAATCGTCACACGCCTGGGTGCCCGATGCCCGCAACCTTAAAACCGTTCGTGACTGGGTCCGCCTGTTCGTCACGGAAATGAACAAGGGTGGCGTGTTTTTCGGCCACGGCTCAACCAATGCCTTGGACGAAGCCATTTATATGGTTCAAAGCGCGCTGCACTTGCCGATTGAAACCATGGAGCCGTTTTGGGATGCGCGGCTGACCGAGGCCGAGCATCATTTGCTCGCCAACTGGTTGCGACAACGGATCCATGACCGCAAGCCAGCCAGTTACATCACCGGCGAATCATGGCTTCAGGGCCAGCGCTTCGTGGTCGACAGTCGCGTCATTATTCCCCGATCGTTCATTGCTGAACTGCTGGCTGACCAATTGACTCCCTGGGTCCAAAACCCTGATGAAATTGGAACGGTTCTGGACATGTGTACGGGCTCGGGTTGCCTGGCCATACTTGCCGCGCAAGCGTTCGAATTCAGTGAAGTGGTGGGCGTTGACCTGTCCACAGATGCCCTGGCCATTGCGCGTAAAAACATCGAGTTGCATCAACTGAACGACCAGGTCAGCGTGGTGCAAAGTGACCTTTACGACAGCCTGGATGGCCGCCAGTTCGACCTCATCATTTCCAACCCGCCTTACGTGAACGAATCATCCATGAAGGCCTTGCCGCCCGAGTACCTGCATGAGCCGCGCATGGCCCTTGCCGGGGGTGAAACAGGCATGGACTTGATTGATCGCATTTTGCGACAGGCCCCCGACCACCTGACCGAGCAAGGCATGTTGGTGCTGGAACTGGGCAACGAGCGCCCTTACTTTGAAGAAGCCTACCCCAACCTGCCCGTGACTTGGCTGAGTGTGTCAGCGGGCGAGGAACAGGTGTTCATGATCTCTCGGGATGAATTGATCGAAGGCTTTCAGGAATGATCCAGTTTTCAGGCGTCAGCTTGGCCCGTGGGGCCAAAACCATCCTGGATGGTGCTGATCTCACGCTGTTTCCCAAGGAAAAAGTGGGGTTGATTGGTCACAACGGCGCCGGAAAATCCACCTGTTTCTCCGCCCTGCTGGGTCATCTTCCACTGGAAGCCGGCTCACTGGACCTGCCAAAAACCTGGTCTGTGTCATGGATTGACCAAGAAGTCACCGCCACGGAATTGACCGTGCTGGACTACGCCCTTCAAGGCGACCGCGCACTGTTTGAAGTTCGGCAAGCCATTGCGCAGGCCCAAGCCACCGGCGAGCAGGAACGGATTGCCCACCTTTACGAACGCCTGGATACCTTGGACGGTTACACAGCCGAAAGCCGAGTGGCCAGTATTCTGCATGGCTTGGGTTTCAAGCCTGCCGACCTTCAACGCAAGGTGGGTGAGTTTTCTGGCGGCTGGAAAATGCGGATGAACCTGGCCAAAGTGTTGGGTTCGCGGGCTGATTTGGTGATGCTTGACGAACCCACCAACCACCTTGACATTGAGGCGGTGATTTGGCTGGCGCAGTGGATTCGTGACGCGGACACGACTGTGCTGGTCATTTCCCACGATCGGGAATTTCTGGACCAAGTCTGCACGCACATTGTTCACCTGAATCAAGCTAAGCTCACCAAATACACCGGCAACTACTCGACCTTTGAACGCACCTTCGCCATGCGGGCCGAGCAGATCGACCAGCAAAACCGAAAGGCGCAGGCCGAGCGCCAAAAGCTTCAGCAATTTGTTGACCGCTTCAAAGCCAAAGCCAGCAAGGCCAAACAAGCCCAAAGCAAGGCCAAGCGACTTGAAAAGATTCAGATCATGGACAGCATGCAGATGGAGCGCATGGTGTCGATTCCGTTCCTTGAGCCACAAAAAAGCCCCGACCCCTTGGTGGTGTTGAATGGCGCTGACTGCGGCTACCCGGGAGGCACCCCTATTCTCAAACGGGTGCGGCTTGAGATTCGCCCAGGCGATCGAATTGGTTTACTGGGGGCCAACGGCAACGGAAAAACAACCCTGGTGCGCAGTATTCTGGGCGAATTGCCCTTGGTTGAAGGCGATCGTGTTGAAGGCAAGGGCTTGGTGTATGGCTATTTTGCCCAAGACCAAATTGAGTCCCTGGACCCCGATGCCAGCCCACTGACCCACATGATTCGTTTGGACCGACAGGCCAGCGAACAGAACTTGCGTGACTACCTGGCCCGATTTGATTTCCGGGACGACCAAGTCAACCAGAACACGGGTCATTTTTCCGGCGGAGAAAAGTCCCGCTTGGCCCTTGCGCTGTTGGCCTATCAGCGCCCTAACCTGCTGCTGTTGGACGAGCCAACCAACCACTTGGACATGGCCACTCGCCAAGCCTTGGTGCATAGCCTGCTGGAATACGGCGGTGCCTTGGTCATGGTGTCTCACGACCGGCATTTGCTGGAATCCATCACTGACACCTATTGGCGGGTCCATGACGGTGCCGTCACCGAGTTTGATGGTGATCTGGATGATTACGCCCTCATGCTGCGCAAAGAAGCGGCCAGCAACAATCAAGCCGCGTCAGCCAGTAAACCGCCGGCTGCCCAAGCGGTGGCAGTTAGCAAAGCGGAACGCGCCGACCAACATCAACGCCTCAAGTTGTTGAAAAACCAGATCAAGAAACTGGAGAAATCCCAAGTCGAACTGGAGGCGAAGTTGGCGCAACTGCATCAACAGCTTGAAGCAATCGATTACGCCACCTCCGAGGGCGCTCGTCAGGGTCAGGCGCTGGAGCAACAACGCCAAGCCAGTCAGGCCGAACTTGATGATTGCGAAAACCAGTTGATCGAGTCCATGGTGAGCATTGAAGAACTGGAATCCGTGCTGGGTTTGAGCGCCTGAATTAAGCGCGCGCTCAATGGGCGGCCAAGCTGCCTGCACTACCCACACACACCTGCCCAATCACTTCTGCCCAATCGGTGAACATCAACACCGTACGGGCCTGGTCGCACAACTCAGGCAACGCTTCCAGGTTTGTGCGGAACACCTGCTGAACGCTGGGGTTCGAATCCTCAAGCACCTTGGACCTCAGGTGGCTGACGATCAAATCGGGCGTCAACACCGGGGACTGGGCCATCAGGCTGGCCAAGCTGGTGTCTTTGGGGGCCACCTCGGTGAGGAACTCTTCGACAATCAGATACTCCAGTTGACGCATACGCCGGGCTTCCTGGAACGCCAACTCCGTCAGGCCCAATGCAATCCGCAAGCGCCATGAATCCACCCCAGTGGATTGCGTCAAACTCAAATTACGGTCCTGAATCAACTCTTGATAGCCGGGTGGCAAAGCCCAGGGTGACGCACCGGCCCGCTGAACCAGCGACAGGCAATACACCAGTGATGGGTTGCGCGTGTTCAAATTCAAGTCAAACGTGGGAGCATTGTTGGTTTGTGCCTGCTCGCCACTCAGATGGGCCTCGTCGCCAATCAAAGTGCTCACCATCAATGGGGTGGGCGCGCCTGCGACATCGGCGCTGGGCCTGGACGACAACACAATGTCATCACCATCAAATCCGTCGTCCACAGCCTGTTCAGCCGAAGCGTCGCTCAGGCTGCTCATGGCCTGCTCGCGTTGCTGCAGAATCTCTTCATACAAAGCAGGCTCATTATTGCTGCGCCGCATCACCACAGGTTCAGCAACACTGGCCTTCTTGAAACTCAGTTGGGTCCTTTTGCTCCACAACCACGCGCCCAACAACAACATTGCACCGCCAGCCAAAGCGGTCAGTATCAAGGGCAGCAGACTGTCAACCAGCCCGGTCAGTGATTGCCCGGACGCTGGTGTGGGCGGGTCTAACTGAGCCAAGTCGTTCGGTGGCTGCACTGGCCGGCTCATGGTCATGGGAGACATCGGCGCAGCCACCACTTGCACGCCACCTTGAGGGCTGTCCTCGCTGGTTTTTGCTTGTAACTCTTTGCTTTTTCCTTGCACGGGCGATGCAGGCATGGCCGCCCCACCCGGGCTGACAGCCTTGTATTGATTGTCATGCGCTGGTTCAGTGGGGCGAGCCCTCGCCTGTTTCAAGCCTCCCTGTACAGTGACCGACTTGGACTGCGCAGGGCTTTGGTTCAACAAACGCGATTGGGCCCACGAAAAATCAGCCAAAACCTGCCGCTGTTGGCCAACGGCGGCTGGCGGCGTTACTGGCTTTGGTTCGTCCAGCATGATGGTCCAACTGACCTCAAACACCTGCAAAGGGCACTCTGAACGGAGCACAATTCGCCCTGAAGGCCAATCTACACCCCTTGCCGACCGAAGGCTGACCGTGGCTTTGGTTGCAGTCCTGTTTTCCAACTCAACACTCAGCGTCAGTGGCTCCACGTCCGCCGCATTAACCCCCACGGCGCTGAGCGAAGCACGCATACAACTGGCTTGTAGGCCCTTTGCATCCTCCCCTTGCCAATTCATGGCCGCCCTTAGCCGCAGAGGCTCGCCCATGCGGCTTTGACCGTAGAGCGGATCGAACTGGAACGCCTGAGCCCCTTGGACACACAATCCAAGGAGCACAAAGGCCCACAAGTGCCGAGCAGTGCCAGTACGGCGGTGCAATCGAAGAGGCAACATGGAAATGCAGTCCGGTCGAGTTTGATCGTGCGTCCAGCATACCCACTGCCCCTTGGGCTCAGGTATCCTTGCATTGACCTAGTACGAATTGGTTAGATCAAAACTAGAACGGGCGTTCTTCAAATCGATATTACTGTTAAGTAAACTAGCACCCGCAACGATTAGAACGACAAAAAAGGGAGACCACCATGGCGAACGTCGCCACGTTTCTGACGCAACACGAATCCACCCCCAATCGCGTGCTCTACCGCCAGTTCATCGACAATGAATGGGTGGAGTTCAAGGCCATCGAAATGATCGATTTGGCCCGCAACTGGCAGAGTTTCTTCCGCTCAATGGGCTTGCAGCCCGGTGACCGTGTGGCCATCTGCCTGAAAAACAGCGTTCACTGGGTTGCGTATGACCTGGCCGCATTGGCCATGGGCTTGGTGTCTGTGCCTTTGTACGTCGACGACAACGCCAGCAACATCACCTACTGCATCCAGAATTCAGGCGCGCGGGCCGTGGTGGTCGAGAATGACCGAATTGGCCGCAACCTGCTGAAAGAAGGGTTAGCTGACGTTCGCATTCTCTCCATCAAGTCGGATATCGAAACCGCCGAAGGGGGCATCGACAACGCCCTGGCTCTGCTGAGCAACCTTGAACGCAACCTGGAGCCCATGGAGCTGGTGGACTTGCCCGACAACACACTGGCCACCATCTGCTATACCTCGGGCACCAGTGGCCGCCCCAAGGGCGTCATGCTGTCCCACAACAACATGATGGCCAACGTTGAAAGTTGCTTCAAGCTCGACATCGCCAAGCCTGATGATGTGTTTCTGTCGTTCCTGCCAATGTCCCACATGTTCGAGCGCACCGGCGGTTACTACCTTCCCCTCAGAGTGGGTGCCAAGGTGGTGTACGCCCGAGGCATCAACCAATTGCCCGAAGATTTGGCCACCCAAGCACCCACCGTGCTGTTTGCTGTGCCCCGAATTTTCGAGAAATTCTATGGGCGCATTCAATCGTCGGTGAAAGACTCTCGCCTGAAAAAGCGCGCCTTCGAGAAGCTTGTAGAGGTGGGTTGGCGCATGGAACAAGGGCAAGGCGGCATCATGGACCACTTCCAGCTTCCCCTGCTTCGTGCCAAGGTGGCCCAGCCCATTTTGGAGCGTTTGGGCGGGCGCCTTCGCCTCGCTGTGGTCGGCGGCGCCGCGCTGGACAGCACCATCGCCAAATGCTTTATCGCCATGGGGCTACCCATTCTGCACGGCTATGGCATGACTGAAGCCTGCCCCGTGATTTCAGTCAACCGCCCCGAGGGCAATGTGCCGGAATCCGTGGGTGCGCCGCTGCCCAACGTTGAAGTGCGGCTGGGCGAACAAGATGAATTGCTGGCCCGTGGCCCCAACATCATGATGGGTTACTGGGAAAACGAAGAGGCCACCCAGAAGGCGATCGACGCGGATGGCTGGCTGCACACGGGTGATGTGGCTGAACTCAAAGACGGTCGAATCTTTATTCGTGGCCGCATCAAAGACATCATGGTGCTGTCCAACGGCGAGAAATTTTCACCACAGGACGCCGAGACTGCCATCATTGGTGACGATGTTTTCGAACAAATCGTCTTGGTTGGCGAAGGCCGCCCATTCATCGGGCTGATCGCCGTCACCGCCAATTCCAATGAAAAAGAACTGATCAAGCGCGCCAACGAACGACTCCAACACCTGCCCCGCTACATTCGTGTGCGCCGCATCATTACCACCAAAGAACCCTGGACGGTGGACAATGGGCTGTTGACGCCCACCCTGAAGGTGAAACGCCAGAAAGTGGTGGAAGCTTTCAAGGACCGTATTGACGACCTCTATGCAGAAGGACTGACAGACTGAGCCTTTTTGGATCAGCAGCCATAAAAAAACCCGCCGGTTGGCGGGTTTTTTGTCACTTGAGAAACATTCAAGGGCTGACTTCTTCGTGATCGAAACTGTCGCTGTTGATTCGGGCCAGGAAATCCACGGCCCTGTCTGGTGGCGGACAGGTCGAGCGCAAGCCATCAATGAAGGAGAACAAGTCTTCGGAAATGTTCTGCCACATCGGATCGAGCACCACGTCAATGCCCTCATGACGCAACAACTCAGCCGCACTTGAAAAAGCCCCGTCGCCCGTGAGCAGAACCACCTGTTGCACCTGGCGTTTGTAGGCCAGCGTGGCCAAATCAACACCCATGCGCAGCTCAATGCCCTTGGCGTGGCTGTCAGGGGAGAAATCTTCATCCGCCAAGTCGTCCACTGAAATCTTCTTGCCCAAAAGGTCCGCCATCGCGTCCTCATTGAGTTTCCAGCTGTCTACGTCCACCGGTTCACCCAACCGAACAGCCAATTTCCGCTTGCGTTGCAACTGGCGCTGGAAGGCATTACGGAACTGACCCTCCTTGGATTTAGACAAATCAATGCTTTGGCGGGAAACCGGCAAAGTCACCCGTTGGCTGGACACTGGCGTGTCGTAGAAAAAAATGCGAAACAGGTGCCGTTTGGGTTGGTTGCGCTCGAACAAATGCGCCGCAGACAGCCGCCAAACCAAGTCCGCCATCATTTTGGCGTCGTAATGCACCGAAGCTGGGAAAATTTGGCGAATGCGTCGAATAAAGAACGGACCATCAACCAGAATGGCAGTAAGCATTGTAAGTCCTTGATATAAAAAGATATAAATTGTTAAATAAAAAATTCTGGGTAATTGATAATTATACCGGCTCTTATATCCTAACACCAATGGTCCGTCAAATGTAGCTAGGGCTGCTACTCCGAAGAGGTATGCAAAATCACCCGGTGTCAGTAAACGACTTACAATGCACCGCACAATACTTACTGTTTTTGCCCTGTGAATCACCTTCGTATTGCTGTAGTGGCGTGGTTGTCTGATTTCTTGAATTGGAGGATGAATTGAGCACCGACCAGCTAATGGCTGTAACCCAGAGCGTGGGTCAAGCCCCAAGTTACTGGCTGTATATTCTGTCCAACAGCAAGCCCAACGGGCCGCTGTACCTGGGCGACACCGATTGCCTTCAATTGCGCATGGATGAACACAAGCAGGGCCTGCGCCGAGATTACGCCCACTATCACAGGCTTGACCGCCTTGTGTATTTTGAGGTGTGGCATGACCATGAGAAATTCGTGGCCCGTTTGCGACGTGTTCGCAACTGGCCCCGTGACATGCGTCTGCTCCTTATCGAGTCGCTTAACCCGGATTGGGAGGATCTGCTGCCCCAATTCCTCCATGAACAAGCCGAGAAAAGTGGCGTGGAAAATAGTGGAAACCTTCAGGAACGCGCCGCGTAAGGCGTTCCGCTTCAACAGCTCGGGTCCAGGCCCGGGCTTCTGCGTTTCATAAGCCTCTACAGAAGCGAACTTGCTCAGCAGACTTTGAAACCTTTTCGCCGGGATGACACACCAAGTAGTAGCCTACAATTGAGTTGAATCCGTTATAGCAACGGTGCAGTAACACAATTGGGCAGGCTATTTAGCGGATTGGAGCATCCCATGACCTCATCGATTGCAGAACGTTTGACCAGGTCCTACTGCCTGTTTCATTGGCTACAGGTCAAACCTATTCCTGACGCTGTTCGCAACACAGTGGCGTTCAGCACCCTGGAACAAGAGCTTCTTTCCCTCAAAGTGCGGCCTGAAGACTTGGCAGCAGTTGGCTCTGACCTCACTGACAATTTTGAAGAGTCCCGTTTGGCGTTCATGGTGCGCTACAGCGGCCTGACATGGTCCACCTGTTCCATTTTCTGCGATGCCATCGACAACGGCACTTGGCTCATTTCTGGTACCCCCCTGCTGGTGCAGTTCAAGGGCACAGACGCCAGTGGGTATCCTGGGCTGCCCAAGGCAGCATTGGGTGATTTCATGTTCCTGAAACCCAGCAATGTCTGGATCGACGACAACCGCATCGTGTCCTTCACCATCCGCTGGAATAAACATGAGCAACGCCGAATGGAACGTTTCGTCCGCTTGGCCAGCGCCCGTCATGGCATTGAGGCAACCGTGCACAACGTGACACAGAGTGAACGCTTTTTGGCAGCCATCAAGGCCACGGTGGGTGCTTAAGCGCAGGCACAAGCCCAGCACTGTCGCTTTTATGCTCCGGAAACCCAGGCCGACCGCCTGGGTTTTTTCATGGATGGGTGCTTAGCCCAACTGGCTGGCACCGCCTAGATAAGGCCTAAGGGCTTCCGGAATGCGAAGGGAGCCGTCTTGTTGCTGGTGATTCTCCAGCAAAGCTACCAAGGTGCGCCCAACCGCCAGACCGGAACCATTCAAGGTGTGAACCCACTCGGTTTTGCCAGCCTCGTTCTTGAAACGCGCTTTCATGCGGCGTGCCTGAAAACCCTCGCAGTTGGAGCACGAGGAAATTTCACGGTAGGTGTTCTGGGCGGGCAACCACACCTCAATGTCGTGGGTGCGAGTGGCACCAAAACCCATGTCGCCGGTGCACAGCACAATCACTCGGTAGGGCAATTCCAGTTTCTGCAGAATACGCTCAGCGTGTTGGGTCATTTCATCCAGTGCCGCGTAGGACTGGTCAGGGTGCTCGATTCGCACCATCTCCACTTTGTCGAACTGGTGCTGGCGAATCAGGCCGCGAACATCTCGCCCGTAACTGCCCGCCTCGCTGCGAAAACAGGGCGAATGGGCGGTCATTTTGACGGGCAATTCGTCGTGCTTCAGGATTTGATCAGCCACCAGGTTGGTCAAGGTCACCTCGGCTGTGGGAATGAGGTACAAAGGCTCAGATTCCTCGGTTTGACCGCCTTTTTTGACCGAAAACAAGTCGTCGGCAAACTTGGGCAATTGCCCCGTGCCCTGCAGCGTTTGAGCACGAACAATATACGGTGTGTAATGCTCGGTGTAGCCGTGTTCTTGGGTGTGGGTGTCGAGCATGAACTGGGCCAAGGCACGATGCAAACGCGCGACATGGCCTTTCAGCACCGCAAACCGGGAACCGGACAAATTGGCAGCTCGTTCAAAGTCCAGGCCCAAAGGCGTGCCCACATCCACATGGTCTTTCACCTCAAAATCGAATTGGCGAGGTTGCCCCCAGCGCCGCAATTCCACATTGTCAGCCTCTGACTTGCCGACAGGCACGGACTCGTGAGGAATGTTGGGAACAGTCAGCAAAAAGGCGTTGAGCGTGTCTTGCAACTGGGCCAGCGCAGTTTCATTGTTTTTCAGTTCATCGCCCAAGCCTGCGACTTCAGCCATGACCCCGGACACATCCTCGCCTTTGGACTTCAGTTGCCCGATTTGCTTGGACAGGCTGTTGCGGCGGGCCTGAAGTTCTTCAGTTCGGGTCTGCAACTGTTTGCGCTGCCCTTCAAGCGCGAGAAATTGCTCGGTATCAAGCACATAGCCACGGGCAGCCAAGCGGCTGGACACGGCATCGAGGTCTTTGCGGAGAAGCTGAATGTCAATCATGGGTTGCCTGTTCGGTACACCGAAACCAAAACCGTGATGTTACCGAATTGCGCCTTGTATGCAGCGGTGTGCCTGCTTAAATTCAGCAAACAGGCCTTAGATAAGTGGACAAACCCCTGTCAGGGCTTGGCGTTGCGGTTGCGCTGGGCCAGCCACGCCATCTTTTCTGCAATTTTTGCTTCGAGGCCACGGTCTGTGGGTTGGTACAGTGGCGCAGGTGCCATCCCGTCGGGCCAGTAAACCTCACCGGCGGCAAAGCCATCCTGTTCGTCGTGCGCATAACGGTAACCTTGCCCATGGCCCAATTGCTTCATCAGTTGGGTGGGCGCGTTGCGCAGGTGCATGGGCACGGGAAGGCTGCCCGTGTTCTTCACCAGTACCTTAGCCTGGTTGTAGGCGTTGTAGCCTGCGTTGCTTTTGGCGGCGATGGCCAGGTAAATCACGGCCTGCCCAAGAGCAAGCTCGCCTTCAGGGCTACCCAGGCGCTCGTAGGTTTGAGCGGCCTCGTTGCACAGGGTCATGGCGCGCGGGTCTGCCAAACCGATGTCCTCCCAGGCCATTCGCACAATTCGACGTGCGAGGTATCTGGGGTCGGCGCCACCGTCCAGCATGCGGCAAAACCAATACAGGGCTGCATCTGGGTCTGAACCCCGGACGCTTTTGTGCAAGGCCGAGATCTGGTCGTAAAACGCATCGCCCCCCTTGTCGAACCGGCGAATCTGCGCTGGGGCCAGTTCGGTCATCAGCGCCAAGGTCAGGGTGTCATGCCCCAAGTGGCTGGCCTGAACGATGAGGAGGTCCAACAGGTTGAGGAAACGCCGCGCATCACCATCGGCATAAGTACACAGAGCGGCCAAGGCGTCTTCAGCCAAAGACAACCGACGCTGATGGTGGGCCAAGGCTTTGTCGGCCAGCGCCTGAAAATCGTCCGCCTTCAGCGATTCCAGCACATAAACCTGCGAGCGGGACAACAAGGCCGAATTCACTTCGAATGACGGATTTTCTGTGGTTGCGCCAAGAAAGGTGACCAAACCAGACTCAACAAATGGCAACAAGGCATCTTGTTGGGATTTGTTGAAGCGGTGAATTTCATCGATGAAGAGCGTGGTTTTTTGGCCTTGCCGCTGGTTCAATTGCGCTTCTTCAATGGCTTGGCGAATTTCTTTCACCCCAGACAGCACTGCGGACAAGGCAATGAAGCGGGCCTTTGCCCCTTGGGCCAACAGCCTTGCCAAAGTGGTTTTTCCAACGCCGGGTGGCCCCCAGAGAATCAGGGAATGAAGCTGGCCTTGTTGCATCATGGCCGACAGCGGTTTGCCGGGGCCAATCAGGTGGCGCTGCCCCACCACTTCATCGAGGCTTTTGGGGCGCAGCCGCTCGGCCAATGGGGCGTGTTCAGCGGCAAGCTTGGGCGAGGCGTTGCTGTTGCCTTCAGGGCTTGAGTCGCCGAACAAGTCGCCTGTCATTTGGTTTCAATCAGGTCCACGCCGGGCGGGGCCTTGAATGCAAAGTCCGAGGCGGGCCTTTTCACATCAAACTTCCAGTTTTTCAACTCAAGCTTGGTGGTTTGGCCCAGTGCGTCAACAATGTCCAGTTGAACCGGCAAACCATCCTGAAAACCCAGCCGCACCGTGTCGAAGAGATTTTCCTTGTCTTTGGGCTTGGCACTCAACCACGCTTTGCCCTCTTTAATGCCTTCGTCTTTGACCACAAACAGGGTATTGATGTCTTGGGTGCCGAACAACAAGGCTGCGGGTGTTGAGTCCAGCGCATTGCCAATCGGTTTGCGGGTGGCGTGCATCATGTCGGGGTCATAAGACACCACATTCTGCCCATCGGCCACGATAAGCTGTGGATAGGGTTTCTGAATTTCCCAGCGGAACTTGCCCGGTCGCGAGAATGCGAATTCACCAGTGCCTTTTTGTTTGACGGCACCACTGGCCGACACCACCACTTGGCTGAACTGGCCTTGCGCGTACGCACGGTTTTTGCTGAAGGCCTGCAGGGCCTGCTCAGCCGGCCCTGCTGCTACGGCAAGCGTGGATACAAGGCTGAGGCCCAAGGCCAAATACACCGATTTAGAGGCCTTGGCAGTGTGGTCGCAAAACTGTCTGAGTGAATTCAAAGCTGCTTTACCTGTGAATGGTTGATCCGTGGCTGCGGTTAGAACGGGGAATCTTCGTCCTGTCCTGCTTCAGACCTCACCAGAATGTCCCGGTTCCCGTTGGACTGCATTGCCGACACCAAGCCCGCTGATTCCATGCTTTCCAGCAGGCGCGCGGCGCGGTTGTAGCCAATCCGAAGGTGTCGTTGAACAAAGGAAATACTGGCCCGCCGGTGCTTGAGAACGACAGCCACGGCTTGGTCGTAAAGGGCGTCTTTCTCGCCATCAAAGCTGCCTGCGGTGGCGTCCATGCTGGCGTTGCCGCCCTCTTCAGCCGTGCCGCCTTCGAGAATACCTTCAATGTAGTTCGGCTCCCCGCCCTTCTCTTTCAGGTGCTCGACAACTCGGTGCACCTCGTCATCTGTTACAAACGCGCCATGCACCCGTTGTGGCATACCGCTGCCCGGTGGCAGATACAACATATCGCCTTGCCCCAGCAGGGCTTCTGCACCCATTTGGTCAAGAATCGTGCGGGAATCGACTTTGGATGACACCTGAAATGCAATTCGGGTGGGAATGTTGGCCTTGATGAGGCCAGTAATGACATCCACCGATGGGCGCTGGGTGGCCAGAATCAGGTGAATGCCCGCCGCCCGGGCCTTCTGGGCCAAGCGGGCAATCAATTCTTCAATTTTTTTGCCCACCACCATCATGAGGTCGGCCAGCTCGTCGATCACAATCACGACCGTGGGCAGCACGTCCAAAGGCTCTGGCGCATCAGGGGTTAGGCTGAACGGGTTTGGAATGCTCTGCCCGTTCTTTTTCGCTTCATTCAGTTTGGTGTTGTAGCCCGCCAAGTTCCGAACGCCCAGTTTACTCATCAGGCGGTAGCGTTTTTCCATTTCGCCAACAGCCCAATTCAAGGCATTGGCGGCTTGCCGCATGTCGGTGACCACGGGGCACAACAGGTGGGGAATGCCTTCGTAGACGCTCATTTCCAGCATCTTGGGGTCGATCAGGATCAAGCGAACCTCTTCCGGGCTGCTTTTGTACAGCAGCGACAGGATCATCGCGTTGATCCCCACTGATTTACCTGAGCCGGTGGTACCGGCCACCAGCAGGTGGGGCATTTTTGCCAAGTCTGCAACGATGGGCGTGCCGGAAATGTCCTTACCCAAGGCCATGGTCAAGGTCGATTTTGAGTTGCTCCACACTTGCGAACTCAAGATTTCGGTGAGTTTCACCACTTGGCGGCGCGGGTTGGGCAACTCCAGTCCCATCAGGTTTTTGCCGGAAATGGTTTCCACCACCCGCACCGAGTTCAAGCTTAGTGCACGCGCCAGGTCTTTGGCCAGGTTCACAACCTGAGAGCCTTTCACACCGGCCGCTGGCTCCACCTCGAAGCGCGTGATCACAGGGCCGGGCTGGGCTGCCATCACCTGAACCTGAACCCCAAAATCGCCCAGCTTTTTCTCGATCAGGCGTGAGGTGTACTCCAGGGTGTCAGCCGACACGGTTTCCTGCTTGGCAGGGGCGTCGTCCAACAAGCCCAGCGGCGGCAACTCTGAATCGGCCAAGTCTGCAAACAGGGGCTGCTGTTTCTCCTTGATAGCCTGCACGGAAGGCTCTACAGGCTTGGCGGCAGGTTCAATCCGAATGGGCTTGTGTTCCTGGAATTCCTCGCGTTTTTTCTCCACGATTTCCACACGGGCTTGCGCCACCTTTTTGCCTTCTTTGCGGTCGAAATAAGCATCCACCGCTGAGCGACCAGAACCGAACAGCAGTTCAATCCAGTAGCCCACGCGCTCGGCCATGGCGGCCCAACTCATGCCCAGAAAGCCACTAACCCCCGCAGCAAACATCAACAGCAGCAGCATGACACCGCCAGACAGACCGGTGAGTTGCACCAATGTTTTGCTCAGGCTTTGGCCGATCACCCCCCCAGCACCGGCGGGCAGTGAATTGGCTGAAAAAATGGACAGGGATTCAAGCCCCATCAAACCAAGCCACATCAAGGCAAAGCCAACCGGTTGAACCCAGGGCAGCCACTTGGGCAGAGGCTCATCGAAACCCGGAAGCTCAATGGTTTCCACCTGTTTGCGGATGCGCCACAGGTGCAGCATCGACACAGCCAACAGCGTGTAGGCACTGTAACCAGCCAGAAAAAACAGGACATCGGACAGGTGTGCCCCGATGGCACCACCAAAATTGCTGTAACCACCACTGCCAGAGGCGTGTGACCAGCTGTCATCGGCGGGGTTGTGCGACACCAGAATCAGGAACAGGTAGATCGACAGAACCAGCATGGCCAGCCAGCGAACTTCCAGCAGCAATTTGCTGGCGCGAAGGGTGCCATTGTTTTGTGAGGTGCGAGAATTCACAGGATGAGGTTCGACCGCAATGCGGCATATAATTGAAGCCTGTATTCTGACAAAGAACGGGGACGATTGTGAGCCCCCAACCCAATTGAAGCGCAAAAGAGGATCCCATGAGCAGTTCCAGTCAAACCCGCCACGCCAAAGTCATGATTCTGGGTTCGGGCCCCGCAGGCTACACCGCGGCGGTGTACGCAGCGCGTGCGAACCTGAACCCCGTGCTGATCACCGGCCTTGCCCAAGGCGGCCAGTTGATGACCACCACTGAAGTCGACAATTGGCCTGCGGACGTGCATGGCGTGCAAGGCCCGGAATTGATGCAGCGTTTTCTGGAACACGCGGAGCGGTTCAACACGGAAATCGTGTTCGACCACATTCACACCGTGAAACTGGCCCAGCGTCCTTTCGTTCTGGAAGGCGACAGCGGTACTTACACCTGTGATGCGCTGATCATCGCCACCGGCGCAAGCGCGCAGTATTTGGGCCTGCCCTCGGAAGAAGCCTTCATGGGCCGAGGCGTTTCAGCCTGCGCCACCTGTGACGGTTTCTTTTACCGCAACCAAGCGGTGTCGGTTATTGGTGGTGGCAATACCGCCGTAGAGGAAGCTTTGTACCTGAGCAATATCGCCAGCAAGGTCACCGTGATTCACCGCCGAGACAAGTTCAAGGCCGAAGCGATCCTGATCGACAAATTGATGGAGAAGGTCAAGGAAGGCAAGATCGAGGTCAAGTGGAACCATGTGCTGGATGAGGTGCTGGGTGACGACTCCGGAGTCACGGGCATTCGGATCAAGTCCACCGCTGACCAATCCACCCAAGACGTGCCGGTTCAAGGCGTGTTCGTGGCCATTGGCCACAAGCCCAACACCGACATTTTTGAAGGCCAGATTGAGATGAAGGGTGGTTACATTGTCACCCGCAGCGGTTTGAATGGCTTGGCCACCATGACCAGCACCGAGGGTGTGTTTGCCGCCGGTGACGTTCAGGACCATGTGTACCGCCAAGCCATCACCAGTGCAGGCACGGGTTGTATGGCCGCGCTGGACGCCCAGCGTTGGCTGGAAGCTCAGGAAGGCTAAACACCTCAAGGAGTACCGGTCATGCCAGGCAGTCGTTCCATGACCCGGCTAGGTTCGCTTGAGGACTTGGCCAACTTCGGCAAGGCACTGAAAGACCAGCGCCTTGAAGAAGAACGCCAGGCCCGCTTGCGGGCCGAAGCTGAAAAAAAGCGGCTGGAAGAGGCCCAAATCTTCCAGCGGCATGTGCAGGACGTCAAACCCCTGCCCCAAGCCAACCGGGCCAGCCTGGACAGCCCTAAGCCACCCCCCATTGCCCGCCAGCGCGAATTGGACGATGAGCGCGTGCTTGAAGAAAGCATTTCCGACCACATGGATGTTGAGCGTTTTCTGGAAACAGACGACAAGCTCAGTTACCGGCGCAGTGGCATTGGCCTTGATGCCTTGAAACGCCTGCGAAGCGGCAAGTGGGTGATCAAATCACAAATTGACCTGCATGGTTTGCGCACCGACGAAGCGCGCACCGCAGTGGCGGAATTTCTTCGCGACAGCGTGAAGCAGGACCACCGTTGCGTGCGCATTATTCATGGCAAGGGCTTGGGCTCGGTTGGGAAAGAGCCGGTCCTGAAAGACAAAGTCAAGCGATGGTTGGTACAGAAAGATGAAGTGCTCGCTTTTTGCCAAGCACCGCCGCGCGACGGCGGGGCCGGCGCTTTGCTGGTCATCCTGAAGGCCAAATCAAACTAACGCCACAACAAGAACAAGGACACCCCCGATGAACACCCCAATTCAATGGCAACAAGGCACAAGCCGATCCACCACAACAGGCTTGAATATGGCTTGGGAAATGGCCGGGCCCGACAATGCGCCCACCATCGTGCTGGTGGCCGGGTTGGCCTGCCAGTTGACGATGTGGAACGATGCATTTTGTCAGCCGTTGCTGGACAAGGGCTACCGCCTGCTGCGCTTTGACAACCGCGACATGGGCCTGACCGAGGAACACCCCCAAACCCTGCCGATGAATGTACCGCTCACCATTCTGCGCACACGCTTGGGCTTGAAGACCCCCACCCATTACACCCTTGATGTATTGGCCGACGATGCGCTGGGTTTGATTCAAGCCCTGCAATTGACTCGCCCCCACCTGTTGGGCATTTCGATGGGCGGGATGATTGCACAGATTATGGCGGCCAAGCGGCCTGAGTTGATCGGCAAATTGGTCACGCTTATGTCCAGCACCAACAACCCGAATCTGCCCCCACCCTCACCCAAGGTCATGTTGAACATGTTCTTGAGAAGGCCGAAAAGCAAAGCAGTAGACGATGTGGTGGAGCATGTTGAACGCTTGTTTACCACCATCGGCAGCCCCGGTTATCCGCCTGACCGCAATGAGATTCGGCAACGTGCCAGGGCCGCATACGCCCGCAGCTACCGCCCTGCCGGGGCCTTGAGGCAAACCCATGGCGTGATTGCCACCGGATCAATTGAGCACTACACACGACAGATCAAAGTGCCGACCTGCGTCATTCATGGCTTGGATGACCCGCTGCTGAAAAAGGCCTGCTCAGAGCGCATCGCCAAACTGGTTCCCGATGCCCGGCTGCACCTCATCAAAGGCCTGGGCCATGACCTTCCCGCAGCCTTGGCGCCCACATTTGCTGAGATTGTTCACGCGCATTACCAGTAAGCACTCAACAGCGAACAAGCCAACCGAAGCGTAAAAAACAAAACCCCCGATGCCACTGGCAATCGGGGGTTTTTCATTTTGGCGGAGACGAGAAGATTCGAACTTCCGATACCCTTTTGGGGTATGCTCCCTTAGCAGGGGAGTGCCTTCGACCACTCGGCCACGTCTCCGTAAGAGCGTGGATTATACACGGTTTGAAGCGAATTACCAGTGCGAACACCAATTCAGGCGGTGTTCGAACAAACCACCTCAGGCCGCTTCTTTGTCCAGGCCAAAAGCCTTGTGCAAAGCACGCACAGCCAGTTCCATGTACTTGTCTTCGATCAGCACAGACACCTTGATTTCAGAGGTGGAAATCATCTGAATGTTGATGCCCTCTTCCGATAGGGTTTTGAACATCAGGCTGGCCACACCCACGTGCGAGCGCATGCCAATGCCCACGATGGACACTTTGCACACATTGTTGTCGCCACTGACTTCGCGAGCGCCCACAGCCCCTTGAATCTTGTTCTTCAACAGATCCATGGTTTTGTTCAACTCGTTGCGATGAACGGTGAAGGTGAAGTCGGTTGTGCCGTCAACGCCCTGGTTCTGGATGATCATGTCCACGTCGATGTTGGCATCGGCGACTTGACCCAGAATTTGATAGGCCACGCCGGGCTTGTCGGGCACGCCACGGATGGTGATTTTGGCTTCGTCACGATTGAAGGCAATGCCGGAAACGACCGCTTGTTCCATATCTTCGTCTTCCTCAAAAGTAATCAATGTGCCGGAGGCCATTTCCTCAGCCAGCGACATGTTGGGGTCTGTCAGGCTGGACAGCACGCGGGTGGGCACTCGGTACTTACCGGCGAACTCCACAGAGCGGATCTGCAACACCTTCGAACCCAGAGAGGCCATTTCCAGCATCTCTTCAAAGCTCACCACTTTCATGCGGCGCGCTTCAGGCACCACACGTGGGTCGGTGGTGTACACCCCATCCACGTCGGTGTAGATCAGGCATTCCTCAGCCTTCAAAGCGGCTGCCACCGCCACTGCTGAGGTGTCCGAGCCGCCACGGCCCAGAGTGGTTTGGTTACCCACACTGTCAATGCCCTGAAAGCCGGTGATGACCACCACTTTGCCTTGGGCCAGCTCGGCGCGAACCCGCGTGTCATCGATCGATTCAATACGCGCCTTGGTGTATGCGCTGTCCGTCTTGATTGGCACTTGCCAGCCGGAGAAACTAATGGCGTCCAGCCCTTCAGCCTTCAGTGCCATGGCCAGCAAGGCCACGGAGGCTTGCTCGCCCGTGCAACAGAGCATGTCAAGCTCGCGTGGGTCGGGTTCGGCCTGAATGTCTTTGGCCAGCGCAATCAGACGGTTCGTCTCGCCTGACATGGCCGACGGAACCACAATCATCTGGTGCCCTGCCCTGTGCCATTTGGCCACGCGCTTGGCCACATTTTTAATTCGCTCGGTGGACCCCATTGAGGTGCCGCCGTACTTGTGTACGATCAATGCCATGTCCGTGCATCCTGCACAAATAAAAAGCGCGAACCATTTCGCGCTTTGAATTCAAGAAGTTGAGTATTTTACCTGAAGCTTTGACACGAAGCTGACACGCTTTTGAAAAACGCGTCAGCGGTGCAAAAAAGTTCCATCAATCCTTGGTTGAACCCAATCACTGGTTGGCAGAGTAGCCCAGGTTCATTTGCAGACCACTGGATTCCTGAGCCTCTGGGTGCTTGCGTGCGTACTCAAGGTGATCGAGATATTCAGCCGTGATGTCGCAGGTGATGTAGTGGCCATCAAAGCAGCTGGAATCAAAGGCCTTGATATTGTCATTCAAGGTTTGCACCGCGCGCTTCATGTCGTTGATGTCTTGGTAGAACAAGGCATCTGCGCCAATCTCACGGCAAATTTCCTCATCACTGCGGTTTGAGGCAATCAGTTCGTCGCGGGTTGGCATGTCAATGCCATACACGTTCGGGAAACGTACCGGGGGCGCAGCCGAGGCGAAAATCACCTTGCGCGCGCCGCTTTCGCGGGCCATCTGTACAATTTCGCGGCTGGTGGTACCACGCACAATCGAATCGTCAACCAGCAACACGGTTTTGTCCTTGAACTCAACGGGAATGGCGTTCAGCTTTTGGCGAACACTTTTGCGGCGAACAGCTTGCCCCGGCATGATGAAGGTGCGGCCAATGTAGCGGTTCTTCACAAAACCCTCGCGGTACGGCACGCCCAGGCGTTTGGCGAGTTCCAGCGCGGCTGGGCGACTGGAATCGGGGATAGGCATGACCACATCAATGTCCGATGCGCTCATGGACTCGATGATTTGGTCAGCGAGGTACTCGCCCATCTTGACCCGTGCCTCGTACACCGACACCCCATCGATGACTGAATCGGGGCGTGCCAGGTACACGTACTCAAAAATACAGGGGTTCAGAGAGGATTTCTGTGCACACTGCTGCGCACTCAGGTTGCCTTCAACATCAATGAACACGGCTTCACCCGGTTCAATGTCACGCACGAACTCAAACCCCATCCCGGCCAGCGCAACGGATTCCGAGGCCAGCATATACTCTGTGCCCTTCTCGGATTCACATTTGCCCAGCACCAGTGGGCGAATACCATAGGGGTCACGGAATGCGAGCAAGCCGTAACCGGCGATCAACGCCACACAGGCGTAGGCACCCCGCACGCGCTCATGCATGCCCGCTACTGCCCGGAATATGGTCACCGGGTCGAGGTTGTAGCCAGAAGCACTGCTTTGAAGCTCATGGGCCAGCACGTTCAGCAGCACTTCAGAGTCTGAACTGGTGTTGATGTGTCGACGGTCATTCTTGAACAACTCTGCCTTGAGTCGCTCGCTGTTGGTCAAGTTGCCGTTGTGGGCCAGCACCAAACCATACGGTGCGTTCACGTAGAAAGGCTGAGCCTCTTCGCTGCTGGCAGCAGAACCTGCGGTGGGGTAACGGACGTGACCAATGCCCATGTTGCCGGGCAAAGAACGCATGTTACGGGTGCGAAACACGTCGCGCACCAGCCCGTTGCCTTTGAACATGGAAAACGCGCTGCCATGGGCAGTGGCGATGCCTGCTGCATCCTGACCGCGGTGTTGCAGCAGCAACAGGCTGTCATACAGCAGTTGGTTGACTGGAGAGAAACCGGCTACCCCGACTATCCCGCACATTGAACGCTCCTAGTAGCGCACCCACTTGGCCACCGCTTCAGGCAGATGCGGCTTGACTGCCCGCATTGCATCCTCTGCGTGTGGAGCCAAACGGGCTTCCCGCCAAAACGGCTGCTTGGGCAGGTTGGTAAACCCTGCGCCGGTCAGCAGCACCATCACAATAAAGAAACCTCGGACTGCTCCAAACACAGCCCCCAAACCACGGTCGGCGAACCCCAGCCCGGCCGCAGACACAATTCGACCGATCAAGGCAATTAGCACTGCGCCAACCACCATGGAGGCTACGAAAGCCGCTGCGCAGCCCAGCAAAGCGCGCATCGGTTCGCTCAAGCCATCAGCCCAGTCCATGTGCACACTCAACTGCGCGCCAAACCGATTCGCAACCCAGAAGGCGATCACCCAGTTGGACAAGGACAGCACTTCCTTGACCATGCCCCGCATCAGGCCAAGCACCACAGACAGCAGTACAACGGCCAGTACGATGTAGTCAAACAGGGTCAGGCTATCGAGTAACTCGGTCACTGCACAACCCGCCCGCTGTATCCGGCTGAACCCAATTGCTCTTTGGACGCGTTGGCCTTCTCTTGGCCCTTGAACGGACCCACACGCACACGATAGACGGTGCCGTTTGGCCCACTGGCTGATTCAATGCGCGCAGTGAAGCCCTTAGTGGCCAATTCCTTCTTCAAGGTTTCAGCGCGTGTTTGGTCTCCAACTGCAGCCACTTGCACCCAGAACTGGTCATTTTTCCCGGCATCGCTTAGCGCGGCCTTGGCAAAGTCAGCAATCGGGTCGGCACCGGTTTTTTCCTGCGCAGGTTTGGCAACCTCAGCTTTAGGCACAGGCTTGGGCTCTGGTTTAGGCTCCGCTTTGGCCTCTGCTTTGGGCGCAGGCTTGGTGTCTGGTTTGGTATCCGGTTTGGTATCCGGTTTGGTATCCGGTTTGGTGTCCTGTTTGTTGGCTGGCTTGGCCGCAGGTGTGGGTTCCTTGGCAATGCTGGCTTTGGGCACTTCCGGTGGCGCAATCGGAGGCAGCACGACCGGCTCAGGGTCGGCAGGCGCAGCGACAGGCTTGGCATCCGACTTGGGCTCGGGCTTTGCTTCCGGCTGCGGCTTGGCGGATTCCTTCACGGCAGGAATGTCCACGGAGGGCCTCTCCGGTACCACCAACTGAATTTTAGACGGCGTTTGTGGAGCCTCGGTTTCAACCAGCGCAGGCACCACAATGACTGCGGCGAGAAACAGCGCGATGGCACCAACCAGACGGCGCCGTGCTCGGCGTTTCAATTCATCGCCTGGGTCATTGTTGACTTTGTTCCTGGCAGACGAACGGGGGGATGAAGCCACCTGCACCTCGATGAAGTAAATCAGACCGGACGTTTACGGCTGTTTTGCCTCGCTTGCATGGCCTGCGCCACAGTGAGGAAAGAACCGAAGACCACAATTCTATCATTCTGCGGCACTGCGGAAATCAGCGCAGTGTAGGCTTGCGCCACGTTGTCGTATGTTTGGACTGTTTTCTCAGGTGTCTGTTTGGCAATACCGCCTTTGGCCAACGCAGCAGCATTCGCAGCCCAATCGAAACTCGGGTAATCAACCCCGGCGTCCGCCAGGGCGGCTTTCAAGTTGTCGGCTGTGCGGCCACGCTCGCCCTCGAGAGTCACCAAGTGCCAATGATCAACCCGGTCTTTAAGCGCCCGAACCACATCGGCGGCGTCTTTGTCGGCCAACATGCCCAAAATGCAATGGGTGTAAGGGAAGAAACCCATGTTGTCCAAGCTTTCGCGCAGGTGGGCAGCCGCATGCGGGTTGTGCCCCACGTCGAGTACCACAGCGGGCTGGCCGGGCAACACCTGAAAGCGCCCCGGCCACTCCACCAGCAGGAAACCCTGGCGTATCGACTGTGCAGGCACCGGCAATCGGTCCCGAACAGCTTCCAGCGCAGCCAAAACGGCCGCTGCATTGAGCAACTGATTGGCCCCACGCAATGCTGGGTAGGCCAAAGCCCCACGCCGCATGGCTCGGCCACCATAGGCCCACTGCTGCTTGTCGCCGCTGTAGTTGTAGTCCCTGCCAAACAGCCACAGGTCGGCCCCCACTGCTTGTGCGGTGTCCAAAACACTCTGTGGCGGCTTGGGGTCACCCACAATCGCGGGCTTGCCAGCCCGGAAAATGCCGGCTTTTTCGCGACCAATCGATTCACGGTCTGGCCCAAGGAAGGCCATGTGGTCCAAATCCACACTGGTGCAAATGGCGCAGTCGGTGTCAAAGGCGTTCACCGCATCCAGACGACCACCCATCCCCACCTCGAGCACCACCGCATCCAACGGCTTTTGGGCAAACAACCACACAATGGCCAAGGTGGACAATTCGAAATAAGTCAACGACACAGGGTCGCCAGGCAGGCCAAAATCGGCCGGGCAGCGTGCCTTCTCCACAGCCATGAAGGCTTGAACCATGTCGCTTTCGCTGACTTCCTCGCCGTTGATGCGTGCACGTTCGGTGAAGCGCAACAGATGGGGCGAGGTGTACATGCCCACCTGGTAGCCGGCTTGCACAAGAATGCTTTCCAGCATGGCGCAGGTGGACCCTTTGCCGTTGGTGCCAGCAATAGTGAACACCAATGCAGTCAGGTTCAGCCCCATGCGCTGGCGCACCAGTTGCAGTCGCTCCAAACCCATGTCGATGGGCTTTTCGTGAATCTGTTCGAGGTAATTCAGCCATTCGGCCAGACTGGCCTGTGGCGATGGGCGTACTGCGTTCACTGGGTCCTCAACAGCAGTTTCAACAAGGCTGTCAGTTTGTTTTTCATGTCGCGGCGGTCAACGATGCAGTCCACTGCGCCTTTTTCAATCAGGAATTCGGCCCGCTGGAAGCCTTCAGGCAAAGTCTGGCGCACAGTCTGTTCAATCACCCGGGGGCCGGCAAAGCCAATCAGGGCTTTGGGTTCAGCAATGACCACATCCCCGAGGAATGCGAAGCTGGCCGACACGCCACCCATGGTTGGATCGGTCAACACGGAGAGGTAAGGCAAACGGGCCTGTGACAGCTTGGCCAGCATGGCTGATGTTTTCGCCATCTGCATCAAAGAGCCCAAGCCCTCTTGCATGCGCGCCCCGCCGGAGGCGGAAATACTGATGAAGGGCACCTTGTTGTCCAGTGCAGCCTGCACACCGCGCGAGAAACGCTCGCCGACAACCGCACCCATGGACCCACCCATGAATTCAAATTCAAAGCAGGCAATGACCACTTTGACGCCGTTCATGTAGCCCATCTGAACCACCATGGCGTCGGTTTCACCCGTGGCCTCATGGGCGTCTTTCAGGCGCGTCGGGTAAGGTTTGGAATCCTTGAAACGCAAGGAATCCATGGGCACCACTTCCTGGCCAATTTCATAACGCTCGCCCTCGTCCAGCAGCATGTCCAGCCGCTCACGGGCCCCAATGCGCATGTGGTGGCTGCAGGATGGGCAAACCATCTGGTTGCTTTGCAAGTCGGTGTGGTAGATCACCGCGTCGCAGGCATCGCATTTGGCCCAAACGCCTTCGGGCACGGTTTTCTTGGGGCGATTGTCCGCTTTGGTCGCAATGCGCGGTGGAATGATTTTGTCTAACCAGCTCATGACTGTTGTCCTTGCGAACCCGACAGCTTCTGCCACGGTTCATTCTGAGTAAGTGATGCGACGGGCCCTGCTGAACCCATCGACATGGTTGTGTTGTCAGGCGCGATTGTACCGCTCGTCCAGCGCTTTGCGGATTGGTGCCAAAAAACCAGCGGCCAATTCTGGCGCTTGCTCGGGTTGGCCAGCTTCCAGGCATTGAATCAAGGCCGATCCGATCACGACCGCATCGGCAGACTCGGCCACACGGCACGCGGATTCAGCGTCGCGAATGCCAAAGCCAACACCCACCGGCACATTGGTGTGTTTGCGGATGGTCGGCAGCTTGGAACCCACCTCCTGAGTATTCAAGTGTTGAGCCCCAGTCACACCCTTCAGAGACACGTAATACACATAACCGCTGGCCGCCTTGGCGACTTTTTCAATGCGCTCGTCAGACGAGGTGGGTGCCAGCAGAAAAATTGGATCGAGCTGGGCTTGACGCAGAAAACCGGCGAATTCAATCGATTCCTCGGGTGGATAATCCACCACCAGCACGCCATCAACCCCGGCTTCTTTACAAGCCTGTACAAAGCGGGCCTGCCCCATGCGTTCGATGGGGTTCGCGTAGCCCATCAAAACGATGGGCGTGTGGTCGTTGTTGCGACGAAACTCCCGGACATAATCCAGAATTTTGAGGGTGCTGACCCCTTTGGCCAAGGCGCGCTCGCTGGACCGCTGGATCACGGGGCCATCTGCCATCGGGTCCGAAAACGGAACGCCGAGTTCAATGACATCGGCACCCGCATTGGCCAAGGCATGCAACACATCAACCGTCAACTCAGGCGAAGGGTCACCCGCAGTGACGAATGGAACCAGCCCTTTGCGGCCTTGAGCGTTCAAGGCCTGAAATACAGCGTGAATACGCGACATGATCAGATTCAGTTCTTGGCTGCACACCCGGCATTGGCCGGGGCGTTGCAGGAGTTGGAATGCCCGGTCTTGCAGTCGGGGTGACAGTAAAACTCTGCACCACTCATGCGTGCCACGGTGTGCATGTCTTTGTCACCACGGCCCGACAGGTTGACCAGAATAATTTTGTCCTTGGGCAATTGCGCAGCCAGTTTCGCTGCGTACGCCAAGGCGTGGCTGCTTTCCAGCGCTGGAATAATGCCCTCAATGCGGCAGCAGTTGTGGAAAGCCTGCAATGCCTCATCGTCAGTGATGCCCACGTACTCAGCGCGGCCTGAATCTTTCAGCCAGGCGTGTTCAGGGCCTACACCCGGGTAGTCCAAACCGGCGGACACGGAATGGGTTTCAATGATTTGCCCGTCGTCACTTTGCAGCAAATAGGTGCGGTTGCCGTGCAACACGCCCGGTGTGCCTGCAGACAGGGACGCTGCGTGTCGGCCTGTGTCTATGCCCTCGCCAGCCGCCTCAACACCCACCAGTTTGACGCCATCCACGCCGATGTAAGGGTGGAAAATACCCATGGCGTTGGAGCCACCACCCACACAGGCCACGACGTAGTCGGGTTGCCGACCGGCCATCTGCGGCATTTGAACCAAACACTCCTTGCCAATCACGCTTTGAAAGTCGCGGACCAGCATTGGATAAGGGTGCGGCCCAGCCACGGTACCGATGATGTAGAAGGTGTCTTCCACGTTGGTGACCCAGTCGCGCATGGCTTCATTGAGCGCGTCTTTCAGGGTTTTTGAACCGGAAGTAACGGGCACCACTTCGGCACCCAGCAACTTCATCCGGAACACGTTTTGCGCTTGACGCGCCACGTCTTCCTGACCCATGTACACTACACATTTCATGCCGTACCGCGCAGCCACAGTGGCCGTGGCCACGCCGTGTTGACCGGCACCGGTTTCGGCGATCACGCGAGGCTTGCCCATGCGTTTGGCCAGCAGCGCTTGGCCAATGCAGTTATTCACCTTGTGGGCACCCGTGTGGTTCAGGTCTTCCCGCTTGAAGTAGATTTGCGCACCACCCACCAACTCTGACCAGCGCTTGGCGTGGTAAACGGGGCTTGGACGGCCAACGAAGTATTTCAGCTCATTCTCGAACTCCGCCAAAAACTCGGGGTCGTTCTGATAATGCGCATAGGTTGTTTTCAGCTCTTCCAGTGCATGGACCAGTGTTTCAGACACGAAGGTGCCGCCATACGGGCCAAAGTGGCCTGTGGCATCTGGAAAATCGTAGGGTTTGTTCATGTGATGCTCGGTGTAACTCAATCGTTGTGCAGGTGGCAGTCGGCCGCCTGGACAGCCCTGCAGAACCGCAGAATCTTCCCGGTGTCCTTAACACCCTTGGAGGATTCTATGCCACTGGACACATCCACGCCGTAGGGCTTGAGGCGCTCAATAGCCTGCCCGACATTGGATTCATCCAACCCTCCGGATAATACCAAAGCCTGTCCAAGTTCACTTGGCTGGGGCAGCAAAGACCAGTCAAAACTGTGGCCGCTGCCGCCATAACCCTCAGACCATGAGTCCACCAACAGGGCTTGCGCATCGAGGAAGCTGCGGGCAATCACTTTCAAGTCAACGCCGGGCTTCATACGAACAGCCTTGATGTATGGCCGGCCAAATTGCCTGCAAAACTCGGGGGGCTCATCGCCATGGAACTGAAACAGTACGTTGGGGATTCGGCGGGCCGCCTCGGCAACCGTGTCTGGCTCTGGGTTCACAAACAAAACCACCGGCGTCTGAAAGGCACTCAGGCGGTTGGCCAGAGTGGCAGCGGTGGCCAAATCAACATGCCGTGGCGACGGCTCAAAGTGCACAAAGCCCACTGCATCGGCCCCAGCCTGAACGCAGGCCAGCACGGCCTCCTCGGTGCGCATCCCACACAGCTTGATACGAGTTCTCATGAACGGCTTTCCAGAAAATGGGTGGGATTGAACAGCCTGGCGATGCCATAGTGCTCGGGGTATTCGACCTCCCACAGGGTCAACCCCTGCGCAGGGGCTGTTTTTGCGCCTTGGCTGCGGTCCCTGCCCGCCAGCAGGCCTGCCACCCAGTCCACGGGCTTGCGCCCCAGCCCCACTTCAAACAAGGCGCCCATGATGTTGCGCACCATGTGGTGAAGGAAGGCGTTGCCGTGAATCTGTACGGCGACATGGTCATTTTCAAGCAACCATTGAAGGCTGTACAGCGTTTTGACCGGGCTTTTGGCCTGACATTGCGATGCCCTGAAGGCGGTGAAGTCATGCTGACCCACCAATGCCTGCCCTGCCTCCTGCATGGCAGGCAGGTTCAGTGGGTAATGCACCCAAGTCATGAAGGGCTTGAAGGGGTCCAACACCGGCGAGGTGTAAAAGTGATACCGATACGTGCGCGACACGGCTGAAAACCGGGCGTGGAAGTCGTCTTCGACACACGTCACCCCGGTGACCACAATGTCATTGGGCAAAAAATTATTGACCCCTTTCACCCACGCTGAGGCCGGCCGAACCGAGGGCGTGTCGAAATGGACGACCTGCTGGCGAGCGTGCACGCCAGTGTCTGTGCGGCCAGCGCAATGCAACTGGGGCGGATGGCCCGCAATGCTGCCGATTGCCTTGGCCAGTTTGTCCTGAACCGTGCGGCCATGTGGCTGGGTTTGCCATCCTTCATAGGCTTGGCCGTCATAGCGCAGGCCCAACACCACACGGTTCATCGCACTGCCATTATCCAAGGGTTGCCAGCAGGGCCTGGGCTTTCTTCACTTGCTCAGCATCGCCTTTCTGAACAATCTCTTGCAACAATTCACGGGCACCGTCGGCGTCGCCAATCTCGACATACGCACCCGCCAAGTCCAACTTGGTGGCCACTTCTTGCCAAACGGCCGGGTCAGTTTCGGTGCCGGGCAGGTCCAGGTCGAGGTCGGCCATGGCTTGGTCAAACGCATCGGCGGCGCTTTGCTGAGTTGACGCGGGTGTCTCAGGCTCCAACTCTGGCTCAGGCTCTGTTGTGGGCGGTTGGGTTTGCCTCAGCGCCTCCAACTCGACCTGGGCTGAGCGCGCCCCGGACTCCAGCGAGTCCAGGTCGTCCAAAATCGAAGTACCTTGCGCAGGCGATGTCTCCAGACTGTCTTCCGGGAACTCCAGATCAACTGGTGTTGTGCGAACTTCAACCTGGGGTTCGGGAGCGGCTGGGGCCGGCTCAGCGGTCATCGGGGGCGTCCCGGGCTCAGGCTCAGGCTCGAAGGGTTGCGCTGGCTCATCGGGAATGCGGAACTCGGGCACGGGCGGCGCTGAAGGCTGCGGGTCTTGCTGATTCAGCAGCTCATCAAGGTCCAATTCATCATTGGATACCGCCTCTACGGTACTGGCCTCTTGCGCACGCGCCTTCAATGCAGCGACATCCACCTCGTCATCGGGCTGAACCGATTCGAAATCAGTCACCGCCAAGGCTTCGGGGGTTGCCTTGCGGCGTGAGCGCCATATCAAACCTGCCAACACAGCCACAACCAAGGCCCCTGCCCCGCCCAGAAGCCACGTCAGCGCGCTTTGGTCGACGGGCTCTGGTTTTTTGGGTTCTTCAACGGCGGGAGGCTCGGCTTTCGGGGGTTCTGCCGTGACAACAGGCACTTCGACTTTGGGCGCCCCTTCAGCGGAAGTGGCAGCAGTTGACTCGGCAGAGGTTTTTTCAGTCGCCGCGGACTCAGTGGCTGCGGGCGCAACATCCTTTTGCATTTCCAGCAACTTTTGCAAGTCGGATACATTCTTTTCCAGAAGCGCAATGCGCTCATTGGCTTCATTCAGCGCCTTGTTTTTGGCCGTCAACTCTTCGGCCATGGCATCGTTGCGGGCCGATACCCCGCCAGGGGCAATTTTCAGGCGGTCTTGGGCTGATGTTGCTTCGCCGCCCTTCACCGGGGGTGCTTCCACCTGCCCCTGTGCGGTTTGCCCCGCAGTTTGTTTGCCTACCGTAGAAAGGCCTGCGCGGCGTGCAGAGGCGGCATATACATTCCGGTCATCGTGATCAGCCAAAACAATCAAGGCTTCTTGAGCGGATTTGGACCTCATCACCGAGCGGCTGGGAATGCGCAACTGGACACCTTCACGCAGCAAATGCACGCTGCCTTTGATGAAGGCATCCGGGTTGGCTTCGTACAGGGCCGCCATGGCCTGGTTCAGCGTGACGCCTTTGCCCGCCAACTCGGAAGCAATACCCGACAGGGTTTCGCCACGTTGCACGCGGCGAGTCCCCGCAAGCTCGGTGCTTGTTTGCGGCTTGGCTGGTGAGGGCTTGTCGGCGGATTTCTCGTTAGGTGCAGCGGATGAAGCAGCGGCCTTGTTGGCACTCAAGGTGGGCAAAGACTGGTCGGGGCGTATCTCGGGTACTTTGATTTTGCCTTCAGCCACTTGAATCGTGTATTCGCGGGCGACACGGCCACCGGCCCAACTCAATTCAATCAACGCATCCAGAAAGCCAGCGGGCAAGGGCTTGTCTGAGGAAATCTTCAACAGCGCTTTGTCGGCTTGTCCTGCATCCTGAACTTCAAACTTGAGGTTGGACAACAGTGGGTTGAGCTCTAGGCGAGCGGCTTTGAATGCCTCCGGTGAGGCCAACTTGGCTGTCAAACCCTTGCGTTCCTCGGGGCGTATGGCCTCAATCTGAATTTGAGCCTGAAACGGCTCAGCGGAATTGGACAGGACATTGAGCTTACCCAATTGAGCCGCGTGCGCATGGCCTGCCACCAGCAAGCCAGTACCGAACAAAACTGACCAAGTCGTCACTGTGTGTTGCCTCACCCGCATGCTCCGTGTGTGAAAAGGTTCAAGTTCGCACCGCCGCGACACAAAGCCGCAACACAGCGCCATTGGCTTATCGTACTTCAAAAGCAAAGGGGTCCGCGTGGAATCACCCACCGCGAACCCCTGAAAGGTCATTTCAGCCCTTCAAATGGCTTCAAAAGCCTCAGCGCTCAATCAGAATACGCAGCATCCGACGCAGGGGCTCAGCCGCCCCCCACAGCAATTGATCGCCCACTGTGAACGCGCTCAGGTATTCGCCACCCATAGACATTTTGCGCAAACGCCCCACGGGCACGTGCATGCGGCCAGTGACTGCTGCGGGTGTCAGGTCGCGCATGGACGCGTCACGCTGATTGGGCACAACCTGAACCCAGTCGTTGGCTTTGGCCAGCATGTCGTTGATTTCGTCCAATGGCACGTCTTTCTTGAGCTTGATGGTCAAGGCTTGGGAGTGGCAACGCATCGCACCAATGCGCACGCACAGGCCATCGACGGGAATGGAACCGGGTTGGCCTGCCACTTTGCCCAAAATCTTGTTGGTTTCAGCAGCGCCTTTCCACTCTTCTTTGGACTGGCCATTGCCCAAGTCCTTGTCGATCCAAGGAATCAAGCTGCCACCCAGCGGAACACCGAAGTGGTCAGTTGGATACTCGGGCGAATTGATGTGAGCCGCCACTTGACGGTCGATTTCCAGAATGGCTGACGCTGGGTCAGCCAACAGACCTTGAACCTTGCCATGAATGCTGCCCATCTGGGAGATGAGTTCGCGCATGTTCTGGGCACCCGCACCAGACGCAGCCTGATAAGTCATGGAGGTAAGCCAGTCAACCAGGTTGTTCTGGAACAAACCACCCAGTGCCATCAGCATCAAAGACACCGTGCAGTTACCACCGACGTAATTTTTCACGCCCTTGGTCAGACCGTCCTTGATCACGTTCATGTTCACCGGGTCGAGGATGATGATGGCATCGTCCTGCATACGCAGGCTGGACGCCGCGTCAATCCAGTAACCATTCCAGCCGGCTTGGCGCAGCTTGGGAAACACATCATTGGTGTAGTCGCCGCCCTGGCAGGTCAACACCACATCCATCTGACGCAAGGCGTCGATGTTGCTGGCGTCTTGCAGGGGCCCTGCACCTGACGCGAACGCTGGCGCTTTGCCGCCCGCATTGGACGTGGAAAAGAACACGGGTTCAAAATGGGCAAAATCGCCCTCTTCCTGCATGCGTTGCATGAGGACCGAACCCACCATGCCGCGCCAGCCAACCAAACCTACTTTCAACATAAAAAACTCCGAATAGTCTGTGTTCTGTCCCTACTGGCCCCCACTATGGCTTGGGGGGCTTGCACCTCACTGACGGGCCAAGGCCGCGACAATGGCGTCACCCATTCCGCTGGTGCCCGTTCGCTCTTTCCCGTCGCGCCAAATGTCGCCAGTGCGCGGCCCTGTCGCCAACACGGTTTGCACCGCCTGTTCAATGCGGGCGGCATATTCTTCCAGCCCAAAGGTGTAGCGCAGCATCATGGCTGCAGACAACACAGTGGCCATGGGGTTGGCCAGGTCTTTGCCGGCGATGTCGGGCGCTGAGCCGTGAATGGGCTCGTACAGCCCAAAATTTGACTCATTCAGCGACGCTGAAGGCAGCATTCCAATGGAGCCTGTCAGCATGGATGCCTCATCCGACAAAATGTCACCAAACAGGTTACCGGTCACGATGACGTCAAACTGCTTGGGATTTTTGAGCAGTTGCATGGCACAGTTGTCCACGTACATGTGGCTCAACTCAACGTCCGGGTACTCTTTGGCCACTTCAGTCACTACGTCACGCCAGAACTGGGTGGTTTCCAACACGTTGGCCTTGTCCACAGAACACAGTTTGCCTTGACGCTTGCGAGCAGCCTGAAAAGCCACATGGGCAATACGGCAAATCTCGGTCTCAGCGTAACGCATGGTGTCAAACGCTTCCCGCTCACCTTTGAAAGGGCCATCTTCCGCAATTCGGTGGCCACGTGGCGTTCCGAAGTAGATGTCGCCAGTCAATTCACGCACGATCAGGATGTCCAAACCAGCCACCACTTCGGGGCGCAGCGTGGAAGCGTCGGCCAACTCTGGGTAAACCATGGCGGGCCTGAAATTGGCAAAGAGGTTCAATGCCTTGCGAATGCCCAAAATGGCCTGTTCAGGCCGCAAGTGGCGAGGCAAAGTGTCCAGAGAAAAATCACCCACAGCGCCGAACAATACCGCGTCGGAAGCTTTGGCCAATGCCACAGTGGACTCAGGCAAGGGAATGCCCGTGGCGCGGTAGGCAGCACCGCCGATCAATGCATGCTCGAATTCCACATTCAAGCCATCGGTTTTCAGGGCTTCCAGCACCTTGACGGCCTGTGCGGTAATTTCAGGGCCAATGCCATCGCCAGGCATTACGGCAATTTTCAAAGTCATGGTTAACTCATTGATTGTCTTTATTCAAAGACTTAAGTGATTTTTCTACAAACGGCTTTAAATAGTATTGGCCAGCCAAGGCTGCTCAGCCAAACGCTTGGCCTCGTAGGTTTTGATCAACTCGCTGTGTTCGAGGGTCAGGCCAATATCATCCAAACCATTCATCAAGCAATGGCGGCGGAATGGGTCGACCTGAAAACCAAAACTCAAACTACCCAAACTGACAGTCTGCTGCTCCAGGTTCACAGTGGCCTTGATTCCGGGTTGTGCAGCCACAGCGTCAAAAAGCTTCTGCATTTCTTCTTCTTTCAAAACAATGGGTAACAGCCCATTCTTGAAGCAATTATTGAAGAAAATATCTGCATAGCTTGAAGACACAATGGCCTTGAAACCATACTGTTGCAAAGCCCAGGGGGCATGCTCACGGGAAGAACCACAGCCGAAATTGGGCCCGGCCAACAAAATGGTGCCGCCCTGAAAGGCTGGTTGATTCAGTTCAAATTCAGGATTCAGTGGGCGCTGGCTGCAATCCATGCCGGGTTGCCCTTCATCCAGATAACGCCAACCGTCAAACAGGTACTCACCAAAGCCCGTGCGTTTGATGGATTTCAGAAACTGTTTCGGAATAATGGCGTCGGTGTCCACATTGGCCCGGTTCATGGCCACGGCGATACCGGTGTGGGTGACAAATTTATCCATGGTTTTCCCATTACAAGGCTGGCCCACTGCCCCAACAAGGCACAGCGGGCCATCATGCCCAAATCAAGAGTTACTTGCTACGGTCAGCAGCCCGTTCAATGGCCTCACCGCCCTTCTGGATGTCTTTGCCAACACCTTCGAAGGTGTTGCATGCAGCCAGAACCCAACTTCCCAGAACAATCATCAGTACAGTTGCTTTCTTCATGGTGGTCTCCCTCAAAAAAACGGTTAAAAGGAACGTGAGTCGGTGAAATGACCCGCGATGGCAGCGGCTGCGGCCATGGCTGGGCTTACCAAATGAGTACGGCCACCCGCACCTTGGCGCCCTTCAAAGTTGCGGTTGCTGGTAGAGGCACAGCGTTCGCCAGAACCCAGACGGTCAGCATTCATGGCCAGGCACATGGAGCACCCGGGCTCGCGCCATTCAAAGCCGGCCTCAACAAACACCTTGTCCAGGCCTTCCTGTTCAGCTTGTGCTTTCACCAAGCCTGAACCAGGCACCACCAGCGCCAATTTGACATTGGCAGCCTTCTTGCGGCCTTTGATGACTGACGCGGCTTCCCGCAAGTCTTCAATGCGGGAATTGGTGCAAGAGCCAATGAAGACCTTATCAATCGCGATGTCCTGAATCTTCTGCTTTGGGGCCAAGCCCATGTATTGCAGAGCGCGCTGGTAGCTTTGGCGGCGAACTGGGTCTGCTTCTTGGGCAGGGTCAGGCACAGCACCATTCACATCGGTCACCATCTCCGGCGAAGTACCCCAAGTCACTTGGGGGTGAATGTCAGCGGCGTTCAGCTCGACCACTGCGTCGAAATGGGCGCCTTCATCGCTGTGAAGGGTGCGCCAGTAAGCCACAGCCTTCTCCCAGTGTTCACCCACCGGGCTGAAGGGGCGGCCTTTGACATACTCGATGGTTTTGTCATCCACCGCGACCATGCCGGAACGGGCGCCGCCTTCAATGGCCATGTTGCACAAAGTCATGCGGCCTTCGACGGACAGGCCTCGAATGGCTGAGCCAGCAAACTCCATGGCATAACCAGTCCCACCAGCGGTGCCAATTTTGCCGATCACCGCAAGAATGATGTCTTTGGCCGAAACGCCTGCCCCAAGTGTGCCTTCAACACGGATGAGCATGTTTTTGGCTTTTTTCATGATCAGGGTCTGGGTGGCCATCACATGCTCCACCTCAGAAGTGCCGATCCCGAAGGCCAAGGCGCCCAGCGCTCCGTGCGTGGAGGTGTGGCTGTCGCCACACACAATGGTCATGCCCGGCAAAGTCGCCCCCTGCTCAGGGCCAATCACATGAACAATGCCTTGGCGGCGGTCTTTGATGTCGAAATAAGCCAACTTGTGGGCGCGGGCGTTTTTGTCCAGCGTTTCAACCTGCAAGCGCGAAGTGCTGTCTTCAATGCCTTTGGAGCGGTCGGTCGTGGGCACATTGTGGTCCACAACGGCCAGGTTGGCACTGTTGCGCCACAGCGGACGGCCCGCCAGCTCAAGGCCTTCAAAGGCTTGAGGGCTGGTCACTTCGTGCAGCAATTGACGGTCGATGTAGATCAGACAGGTTCCGTCCGCCTCAGTGCGGACGACGTGGCTTTCCCACAGTTTGTCGTATAAGGTCTTTGCCATGGCAGTGGCCCTTCGCGTTGGCCAACGGTTGTTGTCGATAGCCTTCAATTATGCCACAGGGCAGTCGCCCCCGGCAGCCCCTACGGGCAAGGGGCAACCCTCAAACAAAGGCCGTGGGCCTTGATAAGCCGGGACGGTGGACAGCCACTTACCCGGCCCGCCGTGCTTGTTGGTACAGGGGTGCCACGCGGGCTGAATAGTCCTCAAGATCCCGCATTCGAGTCTCGGGTGCCGGGTGAGTTGAAAGTAGCTCGGGGGCCGAGCCACCTGCTTTGGAAGCCATCTTCTCCCAAAGGGTAATCGCTGCGCGTGGGTCATAGCCTGCACGGGCAGCCAGTTCAACACCGATACGGTCTGATTCCGTCTCGTGCTTTCGGCCATAAGGCAGGGAAATTGTCACATTGGCCACCATGCCGGTGAGGTCCCGTCCAATGGTGCCCAAGCCCAATCCGGCTGAAATCAAGTTGACCCCCAAACTAGTCGCCATTTGCTGGGACACCCGTTCACGGGCGTGCTCACGCAACGCATGGGCAATTTCATGCCCCATCACCGCGGCAATTTCATCGTCAGTGAGGTTCAACTTGGTAATCAGGCCCGTGTAAAACGCAATCTTACCGCCAGCCATACACCATGCATTCACTTGGTCCGAAGTGATGACATTGACTTCCCACTTCCAGCTTGGCGCGTCGGGCCGAAACACCGCAGTTTGCGGAATAAGCCGCTTGGCGATGTTACGAACCCTGGCCACCAACTGTGGATCGTTGTTGAGCTTGCCAGCCTGCTGGGCCTTGGCCAACTCCTGGCTGTACGCTTTGGCCGAACTTGCCACCATGTCTTCTGAAGACACCATGCCCACAAACTGCTGACGGTCCACCCCCACAGCCCCACCCGAGGTGGTTTGTGTGGTTAAACAGGCTGACAGCAAAGCCAGCGAACACCCCGCAGAAACCAGCACAGCTTTGAACTTGGAGGAGCGAACCACGGTGGACCAAGTATTCATGTTTGAACAACCCTTTGAAAGACTAACCGCTCAACGCAGGGCCATTGGCCTGTGTTGACAATGTGCGCAGTGTACCAAGCCTATGCAGCACTTGGGTGAGCAGACGCCGGCATCACATTCTCTCGAAGATGCACACCCAGCCACAAAGCCAGCAGGCCAGCCAATGCGGCCAACCCAAATGCGCTGGATGGGCCAAACGCCCCCCAAGCCCAGCGCCCCAGCAAAGTGCCCGAGGTACCACCCAAGCCATACGCAATGGTCGCGTACATGGCCTGCCCACGCACCTGCAAGGGAAAAGGCAGCGCCGCTTTCAACCAGGCGATGGTTGCAGTGTGGTGGGCTGCGAAGGTGATGGCGTGGGCGCTTTGGGCCAAGGCCATGATGGGCCAATACTGGGGGAACAGCGCCGTGACTGCAAACCGAACCGCACAGACGCCATAGCCCCAACACATCCATTGCTTCAGGGACAAACGGTGAAAAAATGCGGATTGAAACCAGAAAAACAGCACCTCACAGACCACCCCAAACGCCCAAAGCAGCCCGATTGAGGCTTCTGCATAACCATGCTCAATCAAATAAAGCGAAAAGTAGCCATAGAACACACCGTGCGCCAGCACCATGAAATAAGAAGCCAGCCACAGGCGCGCCAGCCCTCGCGACCACAACAATTCACGCGCCGCCACCCGCCAACCCGGGGCGGCTTCCAAGCCGTGGCGAATTGAGCTGGATGTTGAGGGCGGCAGGCCAGCAGGCTGAAATTGTCTGGAGGCCCAATAGGCCAAAAACAGGCAGGCACAGGCCCACACCGGGTAACTGGCATAGCCGAATTTGCTGGCCATGGCACCGAACACCAACACAGCAATGACAAAGCCGACAGAACCGAACAGGCGGATCCGCCCGTAACGCCCAGGGTCGTTCTTGCACATTTCCATGCAATGCGCATCGGACATGGGCACCAAACCGGAGATGAACAGGTTCATCAGCAGAACCAGCATCACCAGGGCAAAGGCAGAGCGCTCAAAGGTGAATACCGCCACAGCCACGCAGGCCCCGCCCAGCGAGGCCACCTGAATCCAGCGGATGCGGTTGGCGGTCCGGTCGGATAACCACCCCCACGCAAAAGGCCCGACAATCCGCATCAACTGCATCATGCCCAAGGCCAAGGCCACCACGTCCAAGCTATGGCCAAGGGTTGTGAGGTAAGGCCCAAGAAATGGGGAATACAGCCCGACAAAACCAAAATACGCGGCGTAAAACAACGCCAGCCAACGGGCCTGCATGGGAAGAAATTGGCTCGGTCAGATCGAGGGTTTGCCAGCGGGAATGCGGGGGGTGTCCACCTGTACATCCCCACACTGCGCCCGGTGCAGCAAAACATGGTCCATCAAAACCAAGGCCAGCATGGCTTCAGCGATTGGCGTGGCGCGGATACCTACACACGGGTCATGACGGCCAAAGGTTTCAACCTCAACTGCCTGCCCGGCCTTGTCAATGGAGCGGCGTGGCAAACGGATACTGGAAGTGGGTTTGATCGCGATGCGCACTTCAATGTCCTGCCCGGTGGAAATGCCTCCCAAAACGCCACCTGCGTGGTTGGATTCAAACCCCTCGAGGGTGAGTTCGTCACCGTGTTCGGAACCCTTCTGAGTGACACATCCAAAACCTGCACCAATCTCCACGCCCTTCACCGCATTGATGCCCATCATGGCATAGGCGATGTCAGCGTCCAGCTTGTTGTAAAGCGGTGCGCCCAGCCCGACTGGCACCCCGGTGGCCTGCACACGCAGCGCCGCCCCACAGGAGTCACCCGACTTGCGCAGGGCGTCCATGTAAGCCTCCAACTCGCTGACTTTTCCGGCATTGGGTGCAAAGAATGGGTTGCCGGGCACATCATCCCAGCTTGCAAATGGAATTTCTACGTCACCGATCTGGGTCATGCACCCACGAATTTGAATGCCCAGGTGGGTTTTAAGCCATTTTTTGGCCACTGCACCAGCAGCCACCATGGGTGCGGTCATGCGGGCTGAGGATCGGCCACCACCGCGATAATCCCGAATGCCGTACTTATGCCAGTAGGTGTAGTCAGCATGCCCGGGGCGGAAGGTTTCAGAGATGTTGCCGTAGTCTTTGCTGCGTTGGTCCTGATTGCGAATCAGCAAGCCAATGGGCGCACCGGTGGTCACGCCCTCAAACACGCCGGAGAGAATCTCAACACGGTCCTCTTCTTGGCGCTGCGTCACATGGCGGGACGTGCCGGGCTTGCGGCGGTCCAGATCGAACTGGATGTCTGCCTCGCTGAGTGGCAAGCCCGGGGGGCACCCATCAACCACACATCCGATGGCTGGCCCATGGCTTTCCCCAAAATTGCTGACGACAAAGAGGTGACCCAGGCTGCTTCCGGACATGATGATGGCGTTTAAACGTAAAACGCCATTTTATCGGAATATTCAAACCAAGGCTTCATTCCAAGCCAGAAGCAGCCGCCCGCCAAGGGCATGACCGCTGAGGAATGCATCTTCGACACGCGCTTCAGACATCCAGTCACCACAGGCCCCCAACATTCGCTGCTCATCGAGATAACACACCTCGCCTGTCGGGTTCAGCGGCAATGAATACAACCAGCGATGCGCTGTGGCCTTGTGTTCAGGCAGATGCACACCCACTGCACTTTGGAAAACATCCAGCAGTTGGTCCAGCACCTCTGAGGCAGCCGCGTCTTTGTGCGAGGCCGACCACGGCGCCGTGGCCTGAAGCACCCAGCGCTCACCTGCCGCACGTCCGGGTTTGGAGCAATCGCGCGCAAGCCAGCCCAGCGGGCTGTCCACCACAAAAGCACCGTCATAGGGCACCTTCAGGGGCTCTGCCAGCTCGACCATCACACTCCACGTCACCGTGGACTGCACCGAGGCGGCACGATCAACCAGTTCAGGGCAAACGCCTTGCCACAACTCTTTGCTTTGCTCGGCGGGAATCGCACTGAGGACCGCGTCATAACCCGATTCAACCTTCACCGTGCCATCCGTGGCGTGTAAGGTCAGTTGGTACCCTTCCGAGTTGCTGGCAATGCCGGCCACGCGCAGTTGGGTGCGCACCGTCAAGCCCTCTGCCAAATAACGGCCCAGGCTGGACATCCCTGGTGTACCCACCCAACGCTTCGCACCCTGGGCGTGAGGCGTGTGCCGGGCGTAGCCCAAATCCACAACTTCCCCATCCCACTGCGCGACAGCACCAGCAGCAGCGGCTGCCATCAGGATTTTCTGAAACTCGGGGTGATTGGCCTGAAAGTACTGGGCACCATGATCAAACCCCACAGGGGGGCTGGAGGTCATGTCCAACCAACGGGTGGACATTCGCCCCCCGGGGCCCCTGCTCTTTTCAAACACCTGAACATCGTGCCCGGCTTCGTGCAACACGCGTGCACACGCGAGACCTGCCATGCCGGCGCCTACCACTGCAACCTTTTTGGCCATGTCTGGACCCTCCTGAAACTGCGATCCCCGCTGCCGAATTCACAAGAACTGGCAGGTAATACCCAGGCCAGCGCAAAAAGCGCGGGCCTGTTGACTTAATTGCTGCCCTCTTCCACCGGCCAATCGCGAATGTAGCCTTTCAGCATTTTGTTCTCGAAACTTTGTTCTTCAAGCACGGCCTTGGCCACGTCGTGAAAGGAAATCACGCCGCACAGGGTGTTGTTGTCCATCACGGGCAAGTAACGCTGATGGTTTTCCAGCATCAACTTGCGCAAGGCATCCACTTCCATGTCCAAAGAGGCCACCGTAGGGTGGGCGTTCATCACTTCATGAACCACAATTTCAGACACAGGGGGTGTAGGGCCTGTGCGGTGTTCTTTCTGCCGTTTGGCCAGAATGGCGATCACCTCGCGGAAGGTCACAATGCCCGCCAAGCGGCCTTTATCCATCACCACCAGGGAACCCACATCATGGTCAGCCATCGTGACCACGCAATCGGACAACGATGTTTCGGGCGTCACTGTGAACAAGGTATTGCCCTTGACGCGCAGTACTTCTTTGACTTTCATCTCACACCTCCTGAGGGATAGTTCTGATTATGCGTTTTGATTCATCGTACCCGAAAAAGATCAGGTGTCAAACGACTGGAATCCGTTGAGATTGAGACTCAGCGCGGTTAAGCTAGCGAAATACAAGCGACAGCGTGTAACAATTTCAATTAAATCAAGGAGACAAGAACATGCCCAAAACAGGCAGCCGATTCCAGACTTTTGCGGATTTCTACCCGTTCTACTTGGCTGAGCACAGCAATTTGACCTGCCGCAGGCTTCATTTTGTGGGGTCAACACTGGCGTTGATTTGCTTTTTCAAGCTGTTCACAACTGGGCAGGTGTCGTGGCTGTTGACCGGCTTGGTCACCGGTTACGCCTTTGCATGGGTGGGTCACTTCTTTTTCGAGAAGAACAAGCCAGCCACTTTCAAATACCCCCTGTGGAGCTTTATGGGTGACTGGGTGATGTACAAGGACATCCTGACCCGGAAAATTCCGTTTTGATCAGTCTTTCTTGTCGAACGGGTTGGCGGTGCTTCGGAATTCCACACGCAGCGGAGTACCCGTCAACTTGAATCGTTCGCGAATCTTGGTTTCAAGATAACGTTTGTAGCTGTCGGGAATGGCATCCAAGGCGGTGCCATGAACCACAACAATGGGCGGGTTTTGGCCACCCTGGTGGGCGTAGCGCATCTTCGGCCTGAAAATACCCTTGCGCGGGGGCTGTTGATGCTCCACGCATTCCTGAATCAGACGGGTCAGTTTCGGGGTTGGCAACTTGGCAAATGCGGCAGCATGGGCTTCATCGACTGACTTCATCATGGCCCCAATACCAAACGGTTTGGTGGCCGACACGAAATGCAGGTTGGCGTAACCCAGGAAAGCAAGCCTGCGGTTGACCTCGGCTTTGACCCGGTCTTTTTTGTACTCGTCCAGGCTGTCCCATTTGTTCACAGCCAGCACCAAAGAGCGCCCTGCTTCCACGATAAAGCCCGCAATGGAGGCGTCCTGATCAGAGATGTCTTGCTGCGCATCCAGCATCAGAATCACCACGTTGGCGTCTTCAATGGCCTGCAGGGTCTTGATGACTGAAAACTTTTCAATCGATTCAAATACCTTGCCGCGCTTACGCAACCCAGCGGTGTCAATGAGGGTGTACGGCTTGTCGTTGCGTTCGAAGTCGATGTAGATGCTGTCGCGCGTGGTGCCCGGCATGTCGAATGCAATCACACGTTCCTCACCCAGCAAGGTGTTGACCATGGTGGACTTGCCCACATTCGGACGGCCTGCGATGGCCACCTTGATTCGCCGCCCGCCCTCGTCGTCTTCGGGCATTTCAGGCAGTTTGCTACACGCCAATTCCATCAATTGGCGAACACCATCGCCGTGGCTTGCAGAGATGGTTTCGGGTTCGCCCAACCCTAGCTCGTAGAAGTCAGCGGCGGCAACCGCGTGGGAATACCCTTCGGTTTTGTTGACCACCAAAATAACTTCACGGCGAGCCTTTCGCAGCTCATCGGCAATCACATGGTCATGCGCAGTGATGCCGGCACGACCATCGACAATGAACAAGACCACGTCACTTTCGACAATCGCCTGGCGGCTTTGCTTGGCCATTTCGGCGTAGATACCGTCCTTGGCCACAGGCTCGAGGCCGCCTGTGTCCACCACCAAATAGCTGCGTGGGCCGATGCGCCCAAGACCATAGTGACGATCACGCGTCAAGCCCGGCTGGTTGGCCACCAAGGCGTCCCGAGTGCGGGTCAACCGGTTAAACAGTGTGGACTTGCCGACATTGGGCCGGCCCACCAGGGCGATGACGGGTTTCATGCTGGGTTCTTTACTGGACTGCGATCAGCGCAAGTTCACCCTTGCGACTCTGGATCAAAAATTCGTTGGTGCCTGCGGCTTGGGCTGCGCCGGTGAAGGCGGAGGACCCTACACGGGTGCGGGCAATCGTCTTGCCGGTGTCCCGGTCGATGAAATGGACATAGCCTTCAAAATCACCGATGACCACAGAACGTCCGACTGACAGAGGGGTTGTGGGCAAACGCCGCTGGAAGTTGGCAATACGCCAGACTTGCTTGCCACCATTGCGGGAGTACGCAAACAGGTCGCCGAGTTCATTGGCGGCAATCACATAGCGGTCATCCACCGACGCGCCGTTGGGCGATGACAATTCCGAGTTCCACAGTGTTTTACCGCTGGTGGAGTCCAAACAACCTACCTTGCCCTGGAACGCTGCAGCACACACTTCGCGGAAGTTGTAGACAGGGTTACCCGTTACATCGGCGATACGCTCAATTTCTGTGGTGCCTGTGGGCGATGCCAAAATGGCTTCCCAAACCACGTTGCCTGTGTTCAGGTCCAGACCCACCAACCGACCACCCGGAAAACCGGCATACACACGCGCGTTGTTGATGTCCACCGTGGAATTGATTCGAAGGGTCAGGGGTGGCAACTGGCGGCTGTGTTTCCAGCGCTGCTGGCCGGAATCGCTGGCGATGCTGATCACCGAAAAGTCGATACCCCGCACAATGATTGAATTGATTGAACCAGTCGGAACGCTGGTTACATCCACATCCATCGCGGTCTTCCATTTGGCTTTGCCCTGGAAGTCGAAGGCCACCAACTGGTTGGCACTGTCAACAACGGCAACCGTGTCAGCCGTGACTGCCACACCGGCGCGCAGCTTGTTGTCGGTTTTGGCTTGCCATTTGATTCGACCGGTTGACTTGTCCAAGGCAACCACGCGACCGGATTCTGATGCGGCATACACCACGCCGTCATAAACGACTGGCTGAAAGTAACCCTGCTCGGAGTTACCAACATCCAAGGACCAGCGGGTGCTGGTTTTCAGGTCGGCGTTGAAGTTGACCAGCTCTGCAGGCTTGACTTTGCTGGAAGAGAACGGGTTCCACTTCTCCAGCGTTGAACAGCCAGCCATGGCCAAGGTCACCAACACCAGCGCGCTCACGCGTACGATCGGCTTCATTTGCTTTGTTCTCCTGTAGCGGGCTGAGCGGCTGGCAAAGCAGCCAATTTGCGTTCAATCACGGTTTTCCAAGGGCTGTCAGCCTGAATTTTCTTCAAAGCCTCGCCATACTCTGTTCGGGCTGTACTTGTGTCGTTGCGGGCCAGCGCGATGTCGCCCTTGCGGTCGTGAAACAAACCCGCAAAGCCTGGGTAATCTTTGGACAACAGCGCCAGCGCCTGATCGTACTGCTTTTCATCCAACAGAATGGCCGACAACATGAGCGAGGCACCTGCGGTGTACTCATCCAGGCTTGAATGGTCAACCACCCACTGCAACTGTGTTTTGGCTTCTGTCACTTTGCCTTGATCGAACAAAGCCTTGGACAGCATCATGGCCCCTCGGGGCGCATAAGGGGAGCGCTTGTGCTCATCAGCAATTGAATTCTGAATTTGCTGAGCCAAGGTGAGGTCGCCTTTGTCCAGCGCCTTTTCCAGCTTCTCGTAGGGCACCACAGCCTGGGTTGCACTGCGTGCTTGCCACCACTTCCAGCCGTTGTTGGCGGCAAAGGCACCGAAAACAATAATAAGGACAGTCAGGATGAAGTTGCCATACTTGGCCCAGAACGCCTTCAGGCTGGCGATTTGCTCTTCTTCCTCAAGGGTGTAGCGACTCACGATCCTTCTCCTTCTTTGTACAGCAGGCCAAACAGTGACTCGGCCAGTGTCTCTTGATTGAATTCTTTCTGCTCACCTTCCCCGCGCAGCATTTTCACGGCAGCGGTGCCTTTGGCCAGTTCGTTCTCGCCGAGGATGACTGCTACAGAGGCACCACTGACATCAGCACGCTTCATCTGCGACTTGAAGCCGCCACTGCCGGCATGCAGAACCACGGCAAAGCCAGCATCCCGAAGCTCTTCAGCGAGTGTAAATGCGCGGCGTGCAGTGCCCTCACCCTGGTGAACCACGTAAATGTCGAGGTCGGGCGTGTCATCGGGTTGATTGCTTTCCAGATACAACTCCAGCAAACGCTCCAAGCCAATGGCAAACCCGATGGCTGGGGTGGGTTTGCCACCCAATACTTCGATAAGGCCGTCATAACGGCCACCACCGCAGATGGTGCCCTGTGAGCCCAGAGCCTCTGTGATCCACTCAAACACCGTGAGGTTGTAATAGTCCAGGCCTCGCACCAGCCGCGGATTTTCCACAAACTCCACACCCGCATCCGACAACAGCCGCTTCACGCCGTTGTAATGCGCCAGTGAAGCTTCGCCCAAGTACTGCGAAAGCCGTGGCGCCTGGTTCACCATGTCCTGCATGGTTGGGTTTTTGGTGTCCAGAATCCGCAGCGGGTTGGAATACAGGCGGCGCTGGGCGTCTTCATCCAGCAGCTCGCGGTGCTGTTCGAAATACGTGATCAGCGCCTGCCGGTGGGCCAGACGTTCTTCAGCCTCACCAAGGCAGTTGATTTCCAGGCGCACACCTTCCAGCCCCATGTCACGCCAGAGGCGCGACAGCATCACAATCAGTTCTGCATCGATGTCAGGCCCTTCAAAGCCAAGGGCTTCCACATCCAGTTGGTGGAATTGCCGGTAGCGGCCACGCTGAGGCCGCTCGTGGCGAAACACTGGCCCCATGGAATACACACGCTGGGGCGCAGCGTAAGTCAGGTTGTGCTGAATGGTGGCCCGCGCGATGCCCGCGGTGAATTCGGGGCGCAGGGTCAGTTCATCGCCGTTTAAACGATCAACGAAACTGAACATCTCTTTTTCAACGATGTCGGTAACCTCACCGATTCCACGCCGAAACAGGGCTGTTGGCTCAAGCACGGGCGTCTTGATGAGACGGTAACCATAGGAGGTCAGCCATTCACGCAGCATGGTTTCCAGGTTTTCCCAATGGATACCTTCCATGGGCAGAACATCGTTCATGCCCTTGACTGACTGCAATTTGACCGGCTTTTTGGTTTTGGACTGATCCGTGGATTCAGGCTGGCTCATGAAATGCGCAAACAGACGTATTGATTCAACCTGCTATTGTCGCCTATTCTGCGGGCGCTTTTGACCCTTGGCCGTACCTTTGCTCCACATATCGCTGAACAATCTGCTGGAACTCACCGGCAATATTGTCGCCTTTGAGAGTCACCGAACGCTGGCCATCCAAAAACACGGGGGCTGCTGGTGCCTCGCCAGTACCCGGCAGGGAAATACCGATGTCGGCATGCTTGCTTTCGCCGGGCCCGTTTACCACGCACCCCATGACCGCCACTTTCAGCTCTTCAACACCGGGGTAGGTGTTCTTCCAGATGGGCATCTGATCGCGAAGGAAAGTCTGAATGCGGTCAGCCAGTTCCTGAAACACAGTGCTGGTGGTTCGGCCACAGCCGGGGCAAGCAATGACTTGCGGTGTAAACGCACGCAAGCCTAGGGACTGGAGAATTTCTTGAGCAACCAGCACTTCGCGGGTGCGGTCACCACCGGGCTCGGGCGTCAGTGACACACGAATGGTGTCGCCTATGCCTTCCTGAAGCAATACCGACAGGGCTGCGGTGGAAGCGACCATACCCTTGACACCCATGCCAGCCTCGGTCAGGCCCAAGTGCAGAGGAAACTCGCTTCGACGGGACAATTCGCGATACACGGCAATCAGGTCTTGCACCTGGCTCACTTTGCAGGACAAGACGATTTTGTTGGCCGGCAGGCCCAATTCAACCGCCTTGTGGGCGCTGGACAGCGCGGACTCTATCAGCGCTTCATACATCAACTGTTCAGCGGGCCAGGGGGTCTCACGCTGACCGTTCTCATCCATCATTCGCGCCAGCAAGGACTGGTCCAGACTGCCCCAGTTGACTCCAATACGAATCGGTTTGTCGTACTGGATGGCAATGGCCACCATGGCCGCGAAATTGTCATCCCGCGAGCGGGCTGAGCCCACATTACCCGGGTTAATTCGATACTTGGACAGTGCCTTGGCGCACTCGGGGTACTTCTGCAGCAACAAGTGTCCGTTGTAATGAAAGTCGCCGACGATGGGCACGGGAATGCGCATCTTGTCCAATTGTTCACGAATGTACGGAACCGCCTTGGCTGCTTCGTCATTGTTGACGGTGATGCGAACCACCTCGGACCCAGCCAGGTAAAGCGCCTTGATCTGCAAGGCGGTGTTCAACGCATCGGCGGTGTCTGTGTTGGTCATTGACTGAACCACCACAGGTGCGCCTCCACCGACGTGGACCACATGCTCTTTCCAGCGCACTTGCACGGCGTGGGTTGCACGCCGGGCTAGAGGGGTATTGGGAATCACGGTGTTCGACTGCAGAAATTGATTATTGAACAGTCAGGCGAGCCACTTCACCCTTCACGGATGTTGAGAGGTCCACCGGCTTGCCGTTGTTGGTGACTTTGACGGCCTTGGCATTGCCCACGATGAGCTTGAACGGCGCTTTGCCCTTCACGTCCAGTGCGCTTCCGGCCTCATTGAGTTGGGACACCAGGACCTGATCGTCCGCGTCACGCACTGTGACCCAAGACTGTTCCGCAAAAGCAAACCGCAAGGCGCCGGGCGCTGCAGCCACTGCTGGTGCGGCGGCAGTTGCGGGTGTGGCTGCCTGAACTGTGGACTGAGTAGCCGCAGGCTTGCCCGGGGCGGGTGGAACCACTGCTGCGGCTGTTGATGGTGCTGGGGCAGCCACAGTCGCAGAATTAGCCGCAGGTGCTGCCGCTTGAGGCGCTGCGGGTGCAGACGGTGCCGCCGCGGTGGGTGCAGGGGTTGCAGCAGGCGCAGCCGGGGTGGGCTCTGTGGGGGCTGGGTTCAATGCAGGAAACACCGCGCTGGGTGTAGCAGCAGACTGCCCGGCAGCGCCGATGGGCACTGAAGGCGCATCATTGGCCGATGGCGTGGCTTCCTGAGGCTCCTGCATCGGCGGCAATGCTTGTGCCACATCGGCTGGGGCATCCTCGCCAGACATAAATACAGGCAAATAAAACACAGCCATCAGCACCAAGGCAGCCAACACGATGCCATAGCCTATGGATTTACCGGGCTTGCGATCAAAATTCAAACCAGTAAGCCGCCGGGATGACTGGGGCATGGACGCCTGAAGGGTGTCTTTGCGTGTAATTTGCGCCGCACGGGCCGAGGCATTCACGTGGGCAGGAGCAGCCTCGGAAAAGCCGTAGCCGGCAATGACGGCGACCGGGTCCAGCTTGACCGCCTTGCAATAACTCTTGATGAAGGCCCGTGCAAAAGTTTCGGACGGCAGGCGGGCCGGATCGCCACTTTCCAGAGCCTGAAGCTGACGCTCATTGATTTTGGTCAGCGCAGACACATCGGACAGGCTCATGCCCAGCTTTTCACGGGCTGCGCGCAGCATGGCACCCGGGTTTTGCCCGGCCGCCAGCAGGGTCAAATTGGGTTGCCGCTCAGCAAGTGGCGAATTGTCCTGAATGTCTTCGCTGGCGCCATTGTTGGCGCCTTGGTCATCTTGGCTCATTGCACGTTGTTCGATCATTTTGGGGTTTCCGGAGGCCATGACCAGTGGCTTGGCCTCTCACTGTACTGGACTGTAAAATTTTCAATTAAGCATTCGTTAAGAATACGTGAAGCGTACGCCTGTTAACAAGCAAAATTTCCATGAAAATTCATGCTGTTGTGACAAGTTTCACACTTCGGCCTGAAGGCCCGCACTTAACAATTCTTCAATTCGCATCGCTGAGAATGATTGTAATTCAAAGCCAACGCTGCACTGCAACTTAATTCCTAAATTTGGCGCTGCGCTTGAGCACTTCAACCGGAACAGCGGTTTCAATCCGTTCTTTCACGCGGGTTCGGTCCATCACCTCCCCTGCCAACTGCCCGCAGGCTGCATCAATGTCGTCCCCACGGGTTTTTCGCACGGTGGTCACCACGCCAGCCTGGGTCAGCACATCAACAAACGCTTTGATGGCCGGGGCCTTGGACTTGTGCAAACCCGACTCAGGAAACGGGTTGAACGGGATCAGGTTGAATTTGCACGGCACATGGCGTGCAATATCCGCCAACTGATGGGCGTGCTCGACCGAATCATTCACGCCATCCAGCATCACGTATTCAAAGGTGATGAAATCGCGGGGGGCGTGGTTCAGGTAGCGCAGGCAGGCGTCCAACAATTCGCGTAAGGGGTACTTCTTGTTCAGCGGAACGAGGTGGTCACGCAGGGCGTCATTGGGCGCATGAAGGGACACGGCCAGCGCCACCGGGCAATCCTGAGACAAACGGTCCATAAACGGAACCACTCCCGAGGTGGACACAGTCACCCGCCGGCGCGACAGGCCATAGGCCTGATCATCCAGCATCAATTGCAGGGCCGGCACCAACGCGCTGTAATTCAGCAGCGGCTCGCCCATGCCCATCATGACCACATTCGTGACTGGGCGTTCTTGAGGATATTCCCGGCCATCGGCCTTGAGCAGCACATTGGCCTGCCAAAGCTGGGCCACAATTTCGGCGGTGGTGAGGTTTCTGGAAAAGCCCTGCTTGCCTGTGGAGCAAAAACGGCAGTTGACTGCACAACCGGCCTGCGAGCTGACACACAGGGTGCCCCGGCGCTCTTCGGGAATAAACACCGTTTCTACTGCATTGCCCTGCCCCACATCGAACAGCCATTTGCGTGTGCCATCTTTGGACACGTGATCACTGATGATTGGGGGTGCCTTGACACAGGCTTTGCCTTGGAGATTCTGGCGAAACGATTTGGCCAGATCGGTCATGGCCTCGAAGTCAGCCACACCGGACTGGTGGATCCATTTGGACAGTTGCTTGGCTCGAAACGGTTTTTCGCCCAGCGTGGTGCACCATTGCACAAGCTCAGGCACCGAATATTCCAGCAAATTGTCCAAGTCCTGCGTCATGACCGCCTCGGTTCAAAACAGAGCGGGGACGCCCAAGTGGGTACGCCCCCGCTGCAACAATTACCATTCCTGACCGGACCTTGCAAGCAGCAAGGCCCTCAGCCTGCAATTAGCGGCTGAATACTTGTGAGGATGGGAAGAAGTAAGCGATTTCAACAGCCGCTGTTTCAGCAGCGTCGGAACCGTGCACAGCGTTGGCGTCGATGCTGTCAGCGAAGTCGGCACGGATAGTACCGGGAGCAGCGTCCTTGGGGTTGGTGGCGCCCATCAGTTCGCGGTTTTTGGCAATGGCGCCTTCACCTTCCAGCACTTGAATCATCACGGGGCCGGAGATCATGAAGTTCACCAGGTCGTTGAAGAATGGACGTGCTTTGTGCACAGCGTAGAAGCCTTCAGCTTCAGCGCGGGACAGGTGGGCCATGCGAGAGGCCACAACCTTCAGGCCAGCGGCTTCAAAACGGCTGTAGATTTGACCAATCACGTTTTTGGCCACTGCGTCGGGTTTGATGATGGACAGTGTGCGTTCGTTCGCCATGAGAACAACTCCAGAATGTGTTCGAAAAAGGGAAAGTGAAAAACTTAACCCGCTATTATAGACTGTTTACGTGAATATTGCTTTGCGGGTGATGGAGTACGCCCTCCACTGCTGGTGAACCATTCATCACAGGGCGAAACTTTTTGTCACCATTTATACTCAAAGCCACAGAACCGGTTGGCTTAATGGCCTTCCGTTCATTTTTAGGAGACTTAAACCATGTCCGAGTTGAACACTGCACCTTTTGGCCGTACCGCTGGCGGTGTGGTTACTGCCGACACCAACCGTGTTTTGCGCAACACCTACTTCCTGCTGGCCCTGTCCATGGTTCCGACAGCGCTTGGCGCCATGCTGGGCATTCAGTTCGGGTTCTTCACCCTGTTTGCCGGCAGCCCCATTTTGTCGTTCGTGGTGATGCTTGCAGCCATGTTTGGCTTCATCTGGGGTATTCAGCGTAACCAAAACAATGGTTTTGGTGTGGTGCTGATGCTGGGCTTCACCTTCTTCATGGGCCTGATGCTGTCACGCATCCTGTCTGTGGCGCTGAGCTTCTCCAACGGCGGTGCCATCATCGGCATGGCTGCTTTGGGCACCGGCGTCCTGTTCTTTGGCTTGGCCAGTTACGCCGCAGTCACCAAACGTGATTTCACCACCATGGGCAAAACATTGTTCATTGTGTTGATCATGGTGATGGTGGCCTCGGTGGCCAACATTTTCCTGAAAATGCCCGCCCTGTCACTGACACTGTCCACTCTGTGCGTGGGCCTGTTCTCGATGTTCCTGCTGTACGACCTTCAGCGGGTGATGCGCGGGGGTGAAACCAATTACATTGCTGCAGCCTTGGCAATTTACCTGGACCTGTACAACCTGTTTGTGAACCTTCTGCAACTGCTGATGGCTTTCGCAGGCGGCGACCGGGAGTAAACAAACGCCGGTTTGACACGGTGCAACATGAAAAAGGCTTGCAAACCGAACAGAACAGGCGCACATTAAAAGCTCAAAGGCCGGTATACCTACCGGCCGCCAGGTTGGAGAGGCCAGTCTCCAACGAAAACGGGGCCCTAGGGCCCCGTTTGTTATTCTGCCGCTGAAATGCTGGCGTTACCTAAACAAGCGCTTCAATCGATTCCAGGGTTTGACTGGGCTTGCGGCCTGGGTCCTTCTCAAACACGGCGATGGACTCAACATGGGCGGTGTGCGGGAACATGTTGACCACCCCGGCCTGCACCAGCCTGTATGGGCCCACGTTGCAAAGCACGGCCACATCGCGGGCCAAGGTGGCTGGGTTGCAACTGACGTAGACAATGCGCTGAGGCTGAAATTCGGTTGAAGCACCCACAATGGCTTTGCAAATTTGCAAGGCACCGTCCCTGGGTGGGTCGATCAACACTTTGTCGAATTGGCCCCAACTGCTCCATTCCGGGCTTTCAACTTCAAACAGATTGCGCAGGTGGAATTCGGTTTTGTCCTCAAGGCCGTTGAGGAGGGCATTCTCTGCGGCCCGGGTCACCAAATCTTCAGAACCCTCGAACCCTTTGACGAAACGGCTGCGGGTGGCCAGTGGCAAGGAAAAGTTGCCCAAACCACAGAACAGGTCCAACACCCTGTCATCCTGCTTGAGATCCAGCAGTGACACTGCACGGGCCACCATGGCGTCGTTGATCATGTGGTTGACTTGGGTAAAGTCGGTCGGCTTGAAACGCATGTGTATCCCGAAGGATTCGATGCGGTAATGCAAGCTGTGCTCACCCATGTCGTCCAGCAGGTGCACAGTGCCGGGCCCTTCGGGCTGTAGCCACCACTGCACCGAATGGGCTTGGCCGAATTCCCGGAGCAACTGAAGATCACTTTCAGCCAAGGGTTCCAGATGTCGAAGCACCAGTGCAGTCACGCCCTCCCCCACAGCCAACTCAACTTGAGGCACGCGGGTGTAGATGGACAGGCTGGCGAGCAGTGCTGTTAGGGGCTTTAGAAGGTCAGAGACATGGGGCGGCAACACATGGCACTCTTTCATGAGGGCCACGTAGCTTGAGGCTTTCTCATGAAAACCGAGCAACATGCCGCCTTTTTTATCCACATGCCGTGCGGTGAGGCGAGCCCGGTGGCGATACCCCCAGGAAGGCCCGTACATGGGCCGCATCATCTGCTCTGGGCGCTGACGCCCGATGCGCAGGAGGAGGTCTTCCAAGGCGCGGTTTTTGATGGCCACCTGAGCGTCCAGGTCAATGTGCTGCATGGCGCAACCGCCACACACCCCAAAACTTGGGCAACGCGGCGCTACCCTCAGCGAGGAGGCCCGCAACACTTCTTTGGTGACGGCGCGGGCATAGGAAGGCCGCTCTTTGACGACGGCGGCGCGTACGCGTTCGCCGGTGATGGCCCCATCAACAAACAAGACTTTGCCATCGACGTGGCCGACGCCGTTGCCCTCGAGGTCGATGGACTCAATGTCCAGTTCAACAATGCGGGGCTCGGCTGGAGCCCGGTTTCGGCGACGTCCCATCAGTGTGTGTTCAGAGCAAAGGTTAATCGGTGTTTGGTAGTCGCTTGCGGCTTAACGCTTGGCCGGCAGGTATTCCATGGGGTCAACCGGCTTGCCTTGCTTGCGCACCTCAAAATGGAGTTTGGGGCGGTCGGAATCGGACTGCCCTGCTTCAGCAATTTTCTGGCCTTTGGTAACAGGTTCGCCCTCTTTGACCAAGAGGGTTTTGTTGTGGGCGTAAGCGGTCAGCAGATTGTTGTCGTGCTTCAGAATGATGAGGTTGCCGTACCCGCGCAGCGCGTTGCCGGAGTACACCACCTTGCCAGCCTGGGCGGCCACCACTGGGTCGCCCACTTTGGCGGCCAAGTCGATGCCTTTGTTCACACCGGCCTTGTAGGGCTGAATGACCTCGCCCGGATGCGGCCAGACAAACCCTGCGGTGGCCGCAAAGGGCTTGGGTGGCTCAACCGGGGTGTCGGCGATCGGCTTGGGGGGTTCTACAGGTTTGACTGAACCAGCGGGGGCAACAGGGTTCACTTCAACAACGGCATCGCTGCCACCAGTGCCCACAGCAGGTGCAGCGGCCGCTGGCGTGTTGCCACCGAAGCCTTCCACTTTGAGCTTTTGACCCACGAAAATTTTGTTGGGGTCGGTGAGGTTGTTGGCTCGCGCCAGTTCGCGCCAGTCGTGACCGAACTCCAGAGCGATGGCATACAGGGTGTCGCCAGCCTTGACGGTATAAAAACCATCGGTGCTGGCCGTCATGCCGCCTTCAAGGTTGCGGGAGGGCAAACGGTCGATCACCGGGGCTTGGTTGAAGGTTGAACTGCAAGCGCTCAACAACATCAGCACGGTGGCCGAGGCCAACGCATACATGCGGGCTGTGTTCAATGTCCTGTTCTCCATAGCGATGTGTCGGTCAAACGTCCCGGGTGCCTTTCAGCAGGGGCACGAATTTTACCAAATCCTTGTTCTCTCGGTGCCATTTGTCTGGGGCAAGGCGGTCTACAACGACAAGAACCTGCTTGTTTTGGTCCGCCACGGGCACGATGAGGCGCCCACCCACCTTGAGTTGACCCAGCAGTGCCTGCGGAATTTCCAAGCCTGCCGCAGCCACCACAATGACATCAAACGGGGCCTTGGCAGGACAACCCAGGAGACCGTCGCCATGCTGCACATCCACATGAGGCACCCCCGCAGTTTTGAGGTTACGCACGGCCTTCTGGTACAGGGCTTCGATGCGCTCTATGCTGACCACGCGCTTGGACAGCCGCGCAAATACAGCGGCTTGGTAGCCGCACCCTGCCCCAACCTCCAGAACGTTGTCCAGGCCCTTGCGCCCTTGAAGCGCGTACTCAGCGAACCGGGCCACGGTGAAGGGGCGGGAGATGGTTTGTTGATGACCGATGGGCAAGGCTGCGTCTTCATAAGCCCTGGAAGCAAAAGCCTCATCGACAAACAGGTGGCGTGGCACATCACCGATCACGTCCAACACACGCTGGGTGGCAATACCCAAGGTTTTGAGTTTGTTGACGAGGTTGGCGCGGGCGCGCTCAGAGGTGAGGCTTAAACCCCCGATACGTTCCGGCACCTTGTCCACCTTGCGGGCGGACTGGGGCATGAGCACCGGTGCCGGTTTGTAACGGGGTTTGTCGTTCATGTTCAAAGCCACCCGGCCACGGTGTGCATGAGGTCGAACTGGGTCAGGTCCGCCTTGAGCGGGCTGATGGAGACATAGCCTTGGGCCACGGCGTGAAAGTCAGTACCGGGGCCAGCGTCTTTCGCGCTGCCGGGTGGGCCAATCCAGTACACACGTTCGCCCTTGGGGTTGGTGGTCGGAATGACGGGTTCGGCGTGGTGGCGTTTGCCCAAGCGGGTGCACTCGTGCCCCTTGATCTCGTCGTAGGGCAGCGGTGGAATATTCACATTCAGCAGGCAAAACTCCAGCCCTTTGGGGTTGTTGAGGTAGCGCTCAACAAGGTCGGCTGCCACCCGGGCGGCACTGTCCAAGTTCTCATAGCCTTTGCCAGCCAGTGAAAAAGCAATGGCGGGCACACCACATTGGTACCCTTCCATGGCGGCGGCCACGGTGCCGGAGTAAATGGTGTCGTCGCCCATGTTGGTGCCGTTGTTGATGCCGGAAAGCACCAAGTCTGGACGGTGTTCAAGAATGCCGGTGACTGCAAAATGTACGCAATCGGTGGGGGTGCCATTCACGTAACGAAAACCATTGGCGGCTGTTCTTACAGTCAAAGGTCGGTCCAGCGTCAGCGAATTGGAGGCCCCAGAGCGGTCTTGCTCAGGTGCAATCACGTCCAGTTGTACTCGGTCGCCGAAACGGGCCAGCAAAGCGTCGTGCAGGGCAATGATGCCGGGGGCGCTGTAACCGTCGTCATTGCTGATCAAGATACGGGTGACAGGCTTCATGCTGACTCCTTGCGCCGGAAAACCCAGACATCGGCGCTGGAAGCCTTGGCATCGAAACGGTAGCCGTCCACTTTGAACTGTTTCAATTGTTCAACATCGGTGATGCGTTGATCGATGATGTACCGCGCCATCAAGCCGCGGGCTTTTTTGGCGAAGAAACTAATGACTTTGTACTGCCCGTTTTTTTCGTCCTGAAACACAGGCTGCACCACGCGGGCGTTCAAGGCATTCAGATCCACTGATTTGAAGTACTCATCAGAAGCCAAGTTAACCAACACCCCTTGCGGGCCCAGCTCTTTGTTCAGGGCTGGCGCTACCGTGCTTTTCCAGTAGGCGTACAAGTCCTTGCCTGCCGGGTTGGGCAGTTTGGTGCCCATTTCCAGTCGGTAGGGTTGCATCAGGTCCAGCGGACGCAAAATGCCGTACAAACCGGACAGGATACGCAGGTGTTTTTGGGCAAACTTCAGGCCCTCTTCGTCCAGTGTTCGTGCCTGCAAACCGTCGTACACATCGCCGTCAAAAGCCAGCACAGCCTGCCGTGAATTGGCCTTCGTAAAGGTGGTGGACCAGTCGCCGTAACGCGTGGCGTTGAGCACGGCCAACTTGTCGGAAATGGACATCAAGCCGGCCAATTGCACGGGGCTCATGGGGCGCAGGATATCCACCAACTCCGCAGCTTGATTGACAAACTGGGGTTTGGTGCTGGACTTGGCGGTCACAGGGGATTCGTAATCGAGCGATTTGGCGGGTGAAAGAACTACAAGCATGGACAACTCGTGCTGAACCGAAGGCAATCAAGCATTCATTATCGCAGGAACTCCGGAAAGATTCCGTTCAACGGCACGCAACTGGCGGTGTTGTCGGCAGGTAGGCCGCAGGGCGAATCTCATCGCCCTGCATGGGCCTGTTCTCCCGGGGCTGTCTCTCCCGAAGATGCTTTTTGTACTTGAGCGTGCAACAAAACAGATTCACCCCGGGCAGGTGAAACGGCTTGGCAATCCATTTTTTACTGGATATAATTACAGCACCATAAACTCAGGTGTGCGCCATGAAAGGTTTGACCAACCGTCAGCAAGAAATTCTGGATTTGATCCGGGAGCAGATCGCCCAGTTCGGGCGCCCACCCACACGCGCTGAAATCGCAAAAACATTGGGGTTTCGGTCGGCCAATGCGGCAGAAGACCACCTGCAGGCACTGGCGAAAAAAAATGTGATTGCGCTGGACGCCAGCACATCCCGAGGCATACGCCTGCTGGGCGAATACGCCGAGGGCCTTGAGGAGCTGGCAGGCAAAGCCCAAGCCAGCCTGACACAGCAGATGGCCCAAACCCTGGAAAGCCTGATGCAGTTGCCGCTCGTGGGGCGCGTGGCAGCGGGTAGCCCCATTCTGGCCCAGGAACATGTTGAAAAACACATTCCGGTTGATACGGCGCTGTTCCCCGACAAACCCGATTACCTGTTGAAAGTGCGCGGCATGTCCATGAAAGACATCGGTATTCTGGAAGGCGACCTGCTGGCCGTGAAGCGCACAGCCACTGCCCGGGCTGGGCAGGTGGTGGTGGCGCGTGTCAACGATGAAGTCACCGTCAAACGGTTTTACCAAAAAGGTCGACGCGTGGAGTTGATTGCCGAAAACGCAGATTTCGCGCCCATTGTCGTTGACTTGGAGCAGGACAGCTTTGCCATTGAAGGCCTGGCTGTGGGCCTGATTCGCCAAGGGCAGTTGCACTGACCATTGGTCTGCGGGGGTTATTGTGTCATCCACACCCAAAATGCCCCCGGCCCAAGCCATACACCCCGCCCTTTGGACGGGCAATCAACTGGCCAGCTCCAACGGGCTTCGCATACCCAGCGGCTTTCCAGAGCTGGACCAACAGTTGCCCGGCGGAGGATGGCCCAGCAACACACTTGTGGAAATACTGCTCAAACATCAAGGCATTGGTGAATTGCGCTTCCTGATGCCCGTGCTGCGGCGCTTGTCCCGAGAAGGCCGCCAGTTGGTGTTGCTCAGCCCACCCCACCTGCCACTGTTGCCTACGTTCGAACAGTTTGGCATTCAGGGGCAGCACATTACCCTGATTCAAACCCCCAACCCTCACGACAGGCTCTGGGCGGTTGAGCAGGTGCTGCGCAGTGACAGCTTTGGAGCTTTGCTGGTGTGGCTGCCCGAAGAGCGGCAACTGCTGGGCAATGTTGTTCTGCGCCGTCTTCATTACCAGGCGCAGCGCAGCCGAGGCCTGAGTGTGCTGTTTCGGCCTGTGCGCGCACAAACACAGCCCTCCCCGGCGCCTTTGCGCCTGTGCCTGACCGCCTTAAGCCCCAACAGCTTGAGGGTGCACCTGATCAAACGGCGTGGCCCTGTGCTGGAAACCCCGCTGGACATTGCCTTGCCAACCCCGGCCAGCGCCCTGCCCGGCTTGATGTTTGAAGATGATTTGAAGGCCGCCATGGCCCCACGCAGACAGGAGCTTGATGATGCGTTGGATCGCGGTGAAACTGCCCAGCCCCACACACACAACCACAGCGCCGGGCAACACCCATTGTTCTGACCGTTCCAAAGAAGGGGTGAGAACCACCCCTGAAGCACTGTTTCAAACATTGGGGCTGTTCAGCCCGGACGTATTTTTTCGGCAGGACCAATTCAGCCCAATGCGCGCCGCCTTGATTGAGGTGAGCACCTGCCTGCGCCTGTTTGGTGGCTTGGCCAATCTGTTGATGCATTTGCTGGAACGCCTCGAGACCTTGCACATTGCCCCCATGAGCACACCCGCACTGGCCACTTGCTGCACAGGCACGGGGGCTTGGTGGCTGCTGAAAACACGACCGATACAAACGGTTGATCATCTTCAACAACACCTTGACGAGCTCAACCACGGCGGGCAACACCTCGAACTAAGCGTGCTCGCGGACTTGCCTGTGCAAGTGCTTGATTGCAAGCCACAGGCATTACGCCTGATGGAGCAATGCGGCCTGTTGCGGATCAGGGACCTTCAACAGTTACCCCGAGACAACCTGCTTCAGCGGTTCGGTGCTGCCTTGGTGGGTGAAATGGATGCTGCATTGGGTGCCCCAGTGCTGTTGCATCCACCCGAAGTGCAAGTTCGCCAGACGCTTGAATTCAAATACGCCTCGGAACTGCCTTTTCACACGCAGCAACAGGAGGCCATTGAACGCCACGCACTGCGCGCACTTGAAAAACTGCAGCAGTGGCTTGATCAGCACCAGCGCAGCGCCCGCAGCGTGCAGTGGTTATTTCGGACGCGGCACGACACGCTGCCGCTGATTTTGCGCAGCGCCCAACCCCGGCATGAAGCCAAAGTGTGGGCAAGCTTGCTGCACCACCGACTCAGCCGCGTACCGTTCTGTGACGAAGTGCGCAGCACTGTGCTTGAATGCGCCGACACCGAACCACGGCCCATGCTCAACCACAGCTTGTTGCACGGCAGTGCTGAGGCCCACGCGGAACCCACACGTTGGGCAAGCACCTGCGACTTGTTGAAAGCCCGCTTGGGTGATGAGGCGGTGCTTTATCCCCAACGGGCCCCAGACCCCAGGCCCGAGCAAAGCACGCTGTGGGGCCCTGCACCTGCCAACAAACGGCAGCCTGACGACCTGCCAGCGCCCCACCCTGCAACCAGCACCCCGCGCCCACTGTGGCTGTTGCCAGCCCCCAAACCACTGGAAGGCCCCAGCCCAGGCTGGTCACATGAACCACAAGCGCGGCAAGGCTGGCAATTGTTGAGCGGGCCCGAACGCATCGATTTCGGTTGGTGGGACCAAGCGCCTTGCCGGCGTGACTATTACTGGGCGGTTCACCGACAACGGGCCCAGCAGGTGTGGATCTTTCAGGACTTGCAGGAACCCGGTCAGCCCTGGTTCCTGCATGGCGTGTTTGCATGAGCGGGCAATACGCCCAAGGCCCACGCCCTGAGCCTGAATTTGCCGAGTTGCTGTGCATGAGTAACTTCAGCTTTCTGCAGGGGGCCTCGCACCCTGAAGAGCTGGTGATGCAGGCTTCACGCTTGGGGTATTCCGCACTGGCCCTGACTGACGAGTGTTCACTGGCGGGCATTGTGCGCGCCCACCAAGCGGCAGAACAACATGGCCTGCACTTGATTGTAGGGGCGCAGTTCGTGCTGTCAGCACCCGACGAACACGCTGGGCAACGCATGGCCTTGCTGGTCAAAAACAAGACGGGGTACACCCAACTGTGCCGCCTCATCACCAAAGCACGCAGCCGCAGCCCAAAGGGGCAGTATGAATTTCATCGGCAAGACATCGCCGATTTGCCACCCGGTCTGTTTGTTGTGCTGATTCCCCAGGAACACAACCACGCTGCATTCCCAGCCTGGCTGGGTTGGTGCGCCAGCCGCTACAACGGCCGCTTGGGTGTGGCCGTTCATCTGGGCCACCATGGGTACGACAGGGCCTGGCTTCAACACCTGCAAACCTTGTCCACACTGTATGGTGTGCCCTTGATGGGCAGCAACGATGCGGTGATGCACGCAGCGGACCGCAAGCCGCTGCATGACGTGCTGTGCGCCATCAAGCACAACTGCAGCCTTGCCGACGCGCGGCCCCACCTGCTGAGCAACGCGGAGCGTCGGCTGCACAGCCGGCGGGAACTGGCCCAGCAATACCCCAGTGCTTTGCTGGCGCAAACACTGTTCGTTGCCCAGCAATGCCAGTTCAGCATGCGCGAGCTTCGTTACCAATACCCTCGCGAAATTTGCCCGGAAGGCACCACACCCATCAGCCACCTGCGCAGTTTGGTCATGGCAGGTGCAACGCTGCGTTATCCGAATGGTGTGCCCGACAGCGTTCTCAGTCAGATCGACCATGAACTGGCGCTCATTGCCCACCTGGAATACGAAGCGTATTTTCTGACCGTGCATGACATTGTGCAGTTTGCACGCAGCGTTGGCATTCTTTGCCAAGGCCGTGGCTCAGCGGCCAATTCAGTGGTGTGTTACTGCCTGCACATCACGGAAGTCAACCCGGCAGAAATGGCGGTGCTGTTTGAGCGCTTCATCAGCCGGGAGCGCAACGAGCCGCCCGACATCGATGTGGACTTCGAGCACAGCCGGCGCGAAGAAGTCATCCAATACATCTACCGCCGCTACGGGCGACACCGTGCAGCGCTGGCCGCTAGCGTGGTCGTGTACAGGCCCCGTTCCGCCATTCGCGACGTGGGCAAAGCCCTGGGTTTACCAACCCACCTGATTGATGCACTGAGCAAGTCTCAAGACGGGGGCTACAACCGGCAATTGAACGTGGAACATGCCCAGCAGGCTGGTCTTGACACGGCAGACCCAGCCCTGCAACGCTGCCTCACCCTGGCCGAGGAGTTGCTGGGGTTTCCCAGGCATTTGTCCCAACACACCGGCGGGTTTGTCATTGCCCGAGACAATCTGGACGAACTGGTGCCTGTAGAAAACGCCAGCATGGCCGACAGAACCGTGATTCAGTGGGACAAAGACGACCTGGACGCCATGGGCCTGCTGAAAGTCGATGTGCTGGCCTTAGGCATGCTCAGTGCCATCCGAATCGCCTTGCAAACACTGCGTTGCAAACACGGTGCCCCGCAGAGGATGCAAGACATTCCGCGCGAAGACGGTGCGACCTACGACATGATCAGCCGCGCAGACACCATCGGCGTGTTCCAGATCGAAAGCCGTGCGCAAATGGGCATGCTGCCTCGCCTGAAACCACGCACCTTCTACGACCTGGTGATTCAGGTGGCGATTGTGAGGCCAGGGCCTATTCAAGGCGGCATGGTGCACCCCTACCTAAAAAGGCGTCAGGGCCTGGAGCCTGAGGACTACCCCTCTGAGGCGCTGCGCAGCGCTTTGTCCCGAACCAAAGGCGTGCCCATCTTTCAGGAACAGGTGATGCAGATTGCCATTCTTGCAGCCGGGTTCAGTGCGGGTGAAGCAGACCAGTTACGCCGTGGCATGGCCGCATGGAAACGCCGGGGCGGCCTGCACCATTTTCATGAGCGCTTTATTGGAGGCATGTTGAACGGGGGCTACACCCGTGAGTTTGCTGAAAGCATTTTCAAACAAATGGAAGGGTTTGGAGAGTACGGCTTTCCTGAAAGCCACGCCGCCAGTTTTGCCCAACTGGTGTATGTGTCCGCCTGGTTGAAGTGCCACCACCCCGACGCATTCTTGTGCGGTTTGCTCAATGCCCAGCCCATGGGTTTTTATGCCCCATCGCAACTGATACAGGACGCCCAGCGACATGGGGTCACCGTGTTGCCGGTGGACATTCATGACAGCCAACACACCTGCACATTGGAGCCCCCTGTGCTGCGCCATCACCGCGCAGGCACACAGACCCAAACCGGCACCGTGCTGTACCCAGTGCGACTGGGGTTGAACTGCGTCACTGGCCTTGGCGCAGAGGCAGCGCAACGCATTGTTGAAAGCCGCCACAGCGGGCGTTTCATGTCGGTGGAAGACTTGGGCAAACGGGCACGCCTAAACCGTCAGGAATTGGCTGCATTGGCCGATGCCAATGCCTTAAGCCAACTGGCGGGGCACCGCAGACAAGCGGTCTGGCAGGCTGCCGGGGTCGACCTGCAAACCGACTTGCTGGGAAACAGCCTTCGTGCAGAAACCATGAGCGTGCTGCCAGCACCCACCGCCCTGCAAGAGATGCTGGCCGACTACCGGGCCACGGGGCTAAGCCTTGAGCACCACCCCATCGCGTTTTTGCGGGGTGAACTACTCAAGAAACGAATTTTCCCGATTGCCCAGTTGCGGGAGTTTCCGGACGGGCGGCTGGCCCGCGCTTGCGGAGTAGTCACACACCGACAACGGCCCGCCACCGCCAAAGGCACTGTGTTTCTGAACCTGGAGGACGAAACCGGGCAACTGAATGTGATCGTCTGGAACGACTTGGCTGAGCAACAACGCACCGTGCTGCGCAACGCGCGCATCATGGGCGTCTACGGCATTTGGCAACGGCAGGGTGAAGTGGTCAGCCTGCTGGCCAAAACCCTGGTGGACTTCACCCCAAGCCTCGACGCCCTGCAGCACAGTTCACGGGACTTCCGCTAAACCTGGCATTGGCCCGGCTTTAAATGTCCACCTCAACCAGATTGCCCTTTTCTTCCAGCCAAGTGCGCCGCGCACCACTCTCGGTGCGGCCCATCAGCATGTGCATCATCTGGTCGGTTTGGTCGCCATCCAACTGGCCCAGCACCACGGGCAACAAACGGCGCGTGTCCGGGTTCAAGGTGGTTTCCCAAAGCTGCTCGGCGTTCATTTCACCCAAGCCTTTGAAGCGGGAAATTTTGAGCGACGTTTCTTTCACGCCTTCTTTGAACAACTTGTCCTGCAGCGCCCGAAGTTCGCCATCGTCCAAACAATACAACTTGCGTGCGGGCTTTTTGCCCATGGCGGGCACATCCACGCGAAACAGCGGCGGACGGGCCACATACACATGCTGGTGGCGAATCAAGGCGGGGAAATGCTTGTAAAACAGGGTCAACAGGAGGACCTGAATGTGTGAGCCATCCACGTCAGCGTCAGACAGAATGCAAATTTTGCCGTAGCGAAGCCCACTCAAATCGGGTTCATCGCTGGCACCGTGTGGGTCCACACCAATCGCCACTGATATGTCGTGAATTTCTTGGTTGGCGAACAAGCGGTCTTTGTCAGTCTCCCAAGCATTGAGTACCTTGCCCCGCAAAGGAAGCACCGCCTGAAACTCCTTTTCCCGACCCATCTTTGCAGAGCCACCCGCCGAGTCACCTTCGACCAGGAAAAGCTCGTTCAGTGTGATGTCCGAACTTTCGCAGTCAGTCAGCTTGCCCGGCAACACAGCCACCGAAGAGCCCTTCTTTTTTTCCACTTTTTGGGCAGCACGCGACCGCGCCTGCGCCTGCTTGATGGCCAAGTCCGCAATCTTCTTGGCATCGTCCACGTGCTGGTTCAACCACAGCTCCAACGCAGGGCGCACCAGGGAGGACACCAAACGCACCGCATCGCGGCTGTTCAAGCGCTCCTTGATTTGCCCTTGGAACTGAGGGTCCAACACTTTGGCAGACAACACAAAGTTGGCTTTGGCGAAAATGTCATCGGGCATCAGCTTGATGCCCTTGGGCAACAAGGAATGCAATTCACAGAACTGCTTGACGGCCTGGAACACCGCGTCACGCAGACCAGACTCATGCGTACCACCGGCGGGTGTGGGAATCAGGTTCACATAGCTTTCGCGCACCGGCGCACCTTCAGCCACAAAGGCCAACGCCCATGCAGCGCCCTCGCCCTCGGCAAATCCTTCGTCACGCTTGGGGTCGATGGTCAGCTCACCATTGAACACCGGGGCCACCAATTCACGGCCGGACAGCTCTTCATTCAAAAAGCCGGTTAACCCTTGCTCAAATTTCCAGCGCCGGGTTTCGCCCGTTTTTTCAACATGAAGCACCACCTCGACACCGCTGAGCAGCACAGCCTTGCTGCGCAGAAGGCGTTCCAACTCGGCCAGGGGCAAGGTTGGAGAATCGAAATACTGGGGGTCGGGCCAGACACGAACCACCGTGCCTTTTTTTGGGTCTGCACTGGTTTGCGGGCGTACCTTCAGGGTGTTCACCACATCACCGCCCGAAAAGGCCATTGAGCCGACTTGTTTGTCCCTCACCGCAGTCACTTCCAGCCGGGTTGCCAGCGCATTGGTGACTGACACACCCACACCGTGCAAGCCCCCCGAAAAACGGTACGCCCCCCCATCGGTCTTGTTGAATTTGCCACCTGCGTGCAAACGGGTGAACACCAATTCAATGACTGGAACCTTTTCCTCAGGGTGAAGACCTATGGGTATACCACGGCCTTCATCTTGAACGGACACGCTGGAATCGGCATGCAAGGTCACCGTGATTCGGTTTCCGAAACCGCCCAAGGCTTCATCGGCGGCGTTGTCGATCACCTCCTGAATGATGTGCAGGGGGCAGTCGGTCCGGGTGTACATGCCGGGACGTTGCTTGACAGGTTCGAGGCCCTTGAGGACTCGGATGGACGATTCTTGATACGCGGACATGGCCAACTGAGTAATGGAGGTCAAATGGATGATAGCAACAAAAGACCGGCAGATTGGAGCCTGTGTGGAACCAATGGCACACAGAAAAACACTCAGTTACGTGAAAAAGCGCCCTCGAATTGCGTACCACAAGTCACACGGGTTGAGAAACACAGCCCCCGCCCTCTCCCTCCCCCGGATTACCTATTCGGCCCTGCGAAACACAGGTTGCTACTCTAGGTTGGTCATCGGTTCCCACACGAACGATCAATCATGCAAGTCAGCGCAAGCCCAGTCCGGAGATCGGCCATGAAGCCACTAGCCCCCACACTCAAGATCACCGCCATCAAGCAGATTGATCGTGTCAGCCCGTCCGTGCCCCACCGCACCGAATTTGAAAGCCTTGTTGCCAAGCAGGAAAAGCGACTACGCAACTTCATCATCAAACACTTCAGGGATGAAAATGCGGTGGAAGACGTCTTCCAGCAAACCCTGATTGAAGCCTACTGTTGCTGGGACAGCTTTCGGGGCGACGCCAAACGGGCCACCTGGCTCTTTGGTATTGCCCTGAACATCATTCGCAACACCGCGCGGCGCTCGCCGCAGTACCGCTTCAACTTCACCACAGACGAAGAGCTGGAGAACGAGCAGGCCGAGGGCAGCGACCCACTTTCTCACTGCATGAAAAATGAGTTCAGCAACAAGCTGGAAAGTGCCATCGACAAACTGCCACCCGACCTGCGCGAAACACTGGTGCTGGTGGTCCAGAACGGAAACTCTTATCAGGAAACCGCCGACATTCTGGGCATACCGATTGGCACGGTGCGGTCACGCATTTCACGGTCGCGCAATCAGTTGAAGGTTATTTACGACCAATACATGGAATGATGAGCACCGATCACGCCCCCACCGATGACAGCCCCCTGACTCAGATTCTGAACAATCTTGGGCTGAAACCTGAGGACCTGGAGCCTTGCGCTGGCTCCAGCGGGGTGCGTATTCAGTTCGAGAACAATTTCACAGTTGAGCTGGACCAGCAGTCCAACGGACACTGCCGAATTAGCGCCCGCCTTAGCCGGTTGGCCAGTTCGCTGCACACCCAAGACATTCAAGTCATCAAAGCGTTGGAAATTTACGCCGAGGTGATGGACAAAGCACCCAGCCATTCCAGCTTGGCCATCAGCCTGCATGACAACTGTTTGCGCCAAGTGATCGACCTCACCCCTACACGCCAAAAAACACGCGAAGACACCCTGCGGGACTTTGACCACTTTGTGCAGTTTGCTTACGCATTCAAACGCACTTACTTGGCCCTGAACCAGCGCTAAATCTCAGGCCGCCTTGGCTTGCTCAAGCTCGTTCAGGAATTCATCGACCCAACGGGTGAATGCATCCTTGGCTTCGGTGTCAGAAGGGAACTGGCGATGTAGCGCGAACTGCTGAAGGCGCTGCGGATTGCTGGTTAGACTGGCACCCGCCAAAGCATTGAACGTCCACCGATACTCCAGCCATTGCCTGTGACAATTGGCCTGATAGGCATCCAACACAAATAACCAGACATACTGGTTAGACACTGAAACGGAACGGCGAAGCTCGAACCGACCCAGCCCTGGATGGGCCAGGGCATTCACCTCGACGGTGCAACTGTCAACGGCGGGGCTGGCGACCATGCTTCGGCGGCTGTGCGGTGAAACTTAAGGGTGCGGACAATCCTGAAAGGCTTGTTGTTCAAGTGTCGGATTGTCGTTGGCGCGCTGCCAACTGGGGGCCAAAACCTGCAGTTGTACCGCAAAAAAGGTGTTAAACACCTGCGCGATGGGCGACATGCCATCCTCAGCATTTTGTACTTTACCGGGTGAGGCACCATTGACTACATTGCCTATTAGTTGCATAGCTAAGCTCAAGTGTAAGTTTGGGGCAACAGGGCCAATAAGGCCTTGCAGCCGGGTTGTTGGTTCGACTGGATGCCCGAAAAAGACACCAAGGACGCAACGCTTTATTTTGAGTGGGCCGCCAGCGGAAAAGGTTCCACGGTGGCCTCGGGCTCAAGGCGGCGGATTCGGTAATACAACGCGTTGGGCGCCAGGCCCAGTTCTTTGGCTGCGGACCTTGCACAGCCATTGTGGTTGGCCAAGGCCTGATCAATCACGGCTTTCTCAAAGGCGGCCACCCGTTCTTTCAAGGTTCGGCCAACCGTAGAATCAGACGGGGCCAAGCCAATGTCCAAGCCGATCACATGGCGCTGCGCACAGGCACTCAATTCACGCACATTGCCCGGCCACGCATGGCTCATGAGGGTATCCAGCAATTCATCATCCACATGGGGCACCGACACCTGATAACGCTGGGCGTGCTGGGCCAACAAGGCCTTGTACAGGGGAATAATGTCCTCAAGACGATCCGCCAATGGCGGCAAGTTGACCTGAGACACATTCAACCTGAAATACAGGTCTTCCCGAAACTGCCCCTTTTCGATGAGCGTGCGGAAATCCACTTTGGTGGATGCGATGACCCGACAATCGGACGCATAGAAATGTTGACCACCCAGCCGGGTCGCGCCACGGTACTGCAACGCACCCAGCAACTTGGCCTGGCAAGGCAAGGCAAGGCTATCAATCTCATCCAGATAAAGGGTTCCTTGGTCGGCCAGCTCCAGCTTACCCGGGCGGTCTTTGAGCGCACCCGTGTAAGCCCCGGCGGTGACGCCAAACAACTCCGCTTCAAACAACTGTTCCGGCAAGGCCGCGCAGTTGATGTGAACCAATTGGCCTTTGGCGCCCGATTGGGTGTGTAGCCAGTGCGCAGCCGTGTCTTTACCCGCGCCGGTTGGCCCCAATAAAACCGTGTCTACGTTCAGGTGCCGCAGACGTTCAAGCTGCTTGACAGCCACTTGCATGCCGGGTGAGCGGGTTAGCTCACTGCCGTATGGGTTCAGGGCGGGTTGATTATTTGAATTGTTGGCCGTGCTTGCGGGCTCCAGTGAGAGCGGCTTGGTTTTGCGAAGCCGCTCTAGAACCTGCACGGTGGACAGTGGGTCCTTGGGAATCACGATGGACGCGAAAATCGGAATGTCGTGATACACGTAGGTTTGCCAAGGCTCATCGATGAAGCGGATGATTTGGGCGCAGGGGTCTTTGCCCAGAAACCGAAACAGTTGGATCAGCTCGGTGAGTTCATGCAAACCGTGGTCCACCAGTATCCAGTGATCGGGCAACTTTCTGGTTTTCAAGAGTTGCGGCAGTGAAACCTCGAACAGATTGGCCTGCATCAGCAAGGCTGCGGCGCGCAGGCGGCTTTTCAGTTCGGGGGACTCGATGCACAGGGTGAGATTGGTCATGACGCAACATAGGGGCCGGTGTATTGGCCCATTGTGCGCACTGCCGAGGGATCGCCCAATCACCAGCTTGGGCGGACTCTCATTGGTTGTTCCTGTTGGCGCTCAACCCGCAATCAGGCGGCAATCTGGTGGCTAACCCAACCGTCCATGTCCACACGCAACATGTCACGCGCACGGGAGAGCCTTGAGCGCACTGTGCCGATGGGCAGGTCCAGTTCCAAGGCGGCGTCTTGGTAGCTCAGCCCTTCCAACAACACCAGTTGAACGACGCTTTGCATTTTCACGGGCAAGTCGTTGATGGCAGCGCGCAGTTTCTCAATGCGCTCTACCCGCATCAGCGCCTCTTCAGGTTCTTGGCAGGGATCAGCTGGCAATTGCTCCAGTTCCTGCTCCATGTCGTCGGCGTAGTAGCGGTAGCTGTCATCGCGGTAGCGGAAGTTACGCACCAAGTTCAGGGCAATGCCAAACAACCAGGTTTCTGGTTTGGAGTCGCCACGGAAACGCTCCCAGTTGCGGAAGGCGGCCATGTGGGTTTGCTGAATCACGTCTTCGACGAAGTCGTCTTGGCGCAGGTGTTTGCGAACAAAGTTCTTCAAACGGGTTTGTTGACTGACAATCAAATGCTCCAGCGCCTGCAGTTGCTCGCGGCTCAGCGATGGTCCGCTGGTGGGCTCGTCGGTGGACAGTTGGATGGTGATGGTGTCGATTTGTGTGTCGGTTGTCATGGTCTGCCTCGTGAATCTAGTGCCTGTGCCACTGGATTTGCAGGGGCCGTGCCAGCAACACGAAATTCGTAGACCATTGTTTTGTCGAGCTATTTTTTGATTAGCTCAGCCAGCCAGTTTGAATTTTCTGAACTGGCCGAATGTGAAGGCGCGGATTTTTCGAAAAACCCGGATGGGCTGTGGCGGCTTGCTGAGGGCGGTGTAGAATACGCCCCGTGGTGACCGTGTCCCGATCGTATAATGGATAATACAGGCCCCTCCTAAGGGTCAAATACAGGTTCGATTCCTGTTCGGGGCGCCACCTCGAATGTCCCTCAATTTCCCGATCCGTCGCAATTCTTCCCAAAGCTCACCAGAGCTTGTCGTACCTCACCCATTGACTTCCCTGAAGTCTCGCCACGTCTTTAGTTTTCGCAGTTTGACGCTATGAATCACGCGCAATTCACGCGCCTATTCACGCGCCTATTCACGCGCACATGACATGGCAACATTCGTTCAGGAAGGCAAGAAGCAAGAAGATTCGGGCACAGGTGTGGGTGGATGGCAAACGCAAGTCCAAATCCTTTCTTAACAAAACCGGGCTAAGACCTGGGCAGCCGATCAGGAAAGCACTATGTAGCTGACCTGGAACTCAGCTAATGTTGCAATGACCCAGTGGAATTCTGCTCAGGTGATAACTAAGGAGAATCCACTGATGAGCAAAGAAATGAACGACAACGTTAAGCGTTGGACGGTCACGCGCAAATTAGCCCTGGTCATGGACATTATTCAGGGCAAGACCACGGTTTCAAAGGCTGGCCAAACATTTGATTTGTCACCCTCGGAGATTGAGAACTGGGTCGATGAAGCCAAGCGGGGCATGGAGAACGCCCTTAAGGCCAAGTCCTTTGAAATCAAAAAACTGTGCGAGAAGCATATCAAAGACCTTCAGGATGCCTACGGGAAAGCCATGCAGGGAATCAGAGTCAGCATCGAGAAACTGTGCCGATGGTTCGAGGTGCCACGCCGAACGTTCTATTACAGCCCCACCAAAGCCGCACCCAAGGCCAATGATACTTATGTCAAACCCATCAAGGCCACTATTGAAGACAACCCATCCTTTGGCTATCGCACCGTTGCTTACTTGACGGGCATTAATAAGAACACCGTGCAAGTCGTATTCCAACTCATGAACTGGCAGGTGCGCAAACGACCTGTGGTATTTCGTTCACTGATGCAGGTATTGTAAGCCGTTGCCCCCCATGAGCGCTGGGTTACCGACCTGTGCAGGATTTTGTGTGGCCAAGATTGCCGGATCAGCTTGGACTTGATGTTTGACTGCCACACACGAGAATTGTTGGGTTGGCATCTAAGCCGAAGTGGCAAATCCGCCACTGCGAAATCAGACCTAGAACAGGCGTTGATCAGCCGCTTTGGTGCGCTCGGCAAAGTTGAAACGCCCTCCTTGCCGCGCTCCGACAATGGCTTGGTATTCTGCTCTCGCAGCTACACGGCACTGGTGTGCAGCTACTGTTTGCAGCAGGAATTCATCATGCCTTACAGCCCTGAGCAAAATGGGGTTGTAGAACGCGTGATACTAACCCTCAAAGAGCCAAGTGTGCCCTGCCATCGGGATGAGAGCATACAGCATGTAAGTCAAGTCATTGCAGACTGGATCCAGTTTACAAACCCAGAGACCTCGCCAGGCACTGGGCACGAGAACACCCGCTGAGCAGTACCAATTAGCGGTCTCAACTCTGCAGAAATAGCTGGCATTACGCAAGAGCACCGCTCCAGCAACTCGATTGATTCCCAAACCCCACTTGGCCTTATCTAACGCTCACCACCAACGTCTTGCCCAAGGCATGGAAAGCCCTTTCCAGCTCATCAATCTTGGTTGTATGTTCCAAATCCACGAGCCGGGTCACCTGCTGGGGCTTAATTGAAAGCCGACGTGCGAGGTCGGCCCGCTTAACTCGATCAGCAATCATCTGATTCAAGAGAAGCACTTTCACCCAAACAGAAACCGGTAGCGAGACCAACTCCTCACCATCAAGAACTGCAGACGGACTAGGCACCTGCTTTTCATCCTCAAAATAAAACTCCATGGCAGTCAAAAGTGCATCTCGTGCCATTTCGACAGCCCCTTCCAGACTGTCGGCCTGAGTAATAGACTCAGGAATATCCCGAAACGAAACCACAAAACCGCCATTCTCGGCTGGCTCAAACCGTGCTGGATAACGCATACAACTTCCCCTTGGATAATGCGGAATCAACCATGAAGCACGCCACTGTGTCAGACAGAGCCCTTACGCCCCCCGTCCTTCACTTTAGTCCTAACTTCCTACTTACACCTTGAACAAATCCCGTTTTAAGTTCCTTGCTGGGGTGTCGGGGTAAAAGGCTACTTTTGCCACCCACGTACAGCTTCAGGTGCTTGGTACCTTATTTGATTTCGACACCTTTAGCTAGCAGCCATCGGACAGCTTCGCTTTGCTTTGCTTCATCTGATCTTCATGTCTTTAATTACAGAGAAACATTAAACGTTTTTGCTTATGCCATCATCGTTTTTGTTTATGTTCTACCACCCTTACTCGGTTCTGGTTGGCTCGCCATACAGTCAAAGCCCAAGGGGCGATGGCCACTCCAAAGTACCCTTGTAATGACCCAGTGAAAATCTGCTTAGGTGACAATGAAGAGGAATTCACCGATGAGCACAGAAATGAACAACGACATCAAGCGCTGGATAGCCAAGCGCAAGGTATCCCCGGTTGAAGGGCATTATTCAGGGCAAGACCACCGTCTCAGAAGCCAACCGAGTGATTGCAGAAGAGATTCTCTTTTCAACACCAAAAGACCTCACCACCAAGCCCTAGGTATGAGAACACCCGCTGATCAGTACCAATTAGCGGCCTAATCTGTGCTAATTTCGCTGAGTCATTACAACACTGCCGTGCTGCTTCACGCTTTGCCGCATCCAAGTCGCTTGTCGTGCAAGGATTTTTGAAAGCAAGATAGAACTGACGCAGTTCACCAGAGCTCCCCGCTACTTCTTGATCGGCGGTAAACTGCGATCCAGGCGTTCAGCCCCCGGATTGCATCAAATCTATTATCGTCGTTCTTTGTCCCGTGATAACCACCAACGGCTTACCCTCGGCATCCACGACCGCAGACACATCCAACTGCTTGACAATGAGGCCGTCCGAATTCAAGCTCTCCTCAATCCCGGCAGTGGTGTCGGACGTACGGATCGGGTGGGACATCGCTCCTGCATGGTTCCTGCCGGGTGCTCTATTCCCTCCAGACTTCACCAAAATAGCGTTACCTTCGTCATCCACCACCTTAGACAAGGATTCAGAATTTATTAGAGCCAATTCTTGACGTCTTGCAGAAGAAATCTCGGTATTGGCTGATGTGGCGCACCCCCTAGAAATGGGGGTATCCGTCAGAGAGACTGCCAAGGTTTTCCCCAAAGCGGCCACGGACCTGTAATGCCGTAGCTGCCCAACGAACCGCCCCGTTCGTGTTGTACACCTTGTTCATCAAGGCGGGCAGCTTAGGGCCAAACACAGCCGCCAAACCATAGTGGGTCGCTTCGTGTTCAGCCAGCACAAACTCAGCGCGGGTCATGTCTGACAAGCCAGAGGCAAACAAATAGAGCTTGCCGTTGTGGGAAGCACCCTCCACGTCCGACACAGCCCCCTGCTCCACGATGTACTCACGCAGCGCCTTGGGGGCCTGCCATGGCGCTTCCAGCACCACCACATCGGGCAAATTCGGCAACCGGTCCCGAACCCGCGCCACCAAATCCTCCAGCGCCTTGAACGGCACCCCCTCACCCATACCACGGCTGAGCGATGAGTTGACAACCGAATCTGGCCCGATTACCTTACTTGGGAGCCTTTGCTGAAGCTGAACCATCCATGGGAATTGGACCCGGACGATCGTAGCCCACGCAGAGGCTTTGTCTTTATCAAAGTACCTCAGCAAACCCGCCTCGTACCAACGCCCCAACTGCTCCACCCGATCTTTGCCCTAGGCACTGGCCAGCAGGTTCACCTCCATACGCAACAATTTGTAGTTTGGTCAAACAGCGGTTACCACTGGGTTGCCGTTGCGCCAACAATTTGTCACGACCACTTTTGAACCCGGCGAAGCTTGTCGTCTTGGGCGTGCTCACGCTGCGCACGGTCCTGTTCTGCCAGCTGCGCCGGGGTCTGGCCTTCCAACTCAAAGCCAGCTTAAAGCGCTCAATCAACGCCTCAACGCACCGCTTGTGCCACTTCGGCGCAGGGGTTAGCGTAGCCCAAAAATCCTCTGCGCCTTCGCTTTTGTCCGGCCTTATGACAGCTTGGACTTCTCCAACTCCTTGACCGCCAGCTTGATCGCCTTGTCTATCGGGCTGTCCGGTAGCCTCGGGGCCCTCTGCGCCTCTTTGATCAGGTCCACCGCCGTATCGATCTTGCTCTGATCCTTCTCTTGCTGCCCCGCCTTGAGCAGGGTTGTTCCCAGCAGCGCCGCTGCCAGTGGGTTGTCCTTGGCCTTCAGTGGCCGTGGTTTGGGTTCCATCCGAACCTCCTGTTTGCGTCAACGCTGAAATAATGTCGGAGGGCCCGACCGATTCACCAAACATATCGGCACCATTGCTGGTGGCCATCGCCCGGTTCACGTAGTCTCGCAACTGTGCAACCAGCCGCTCTTTGCCCACCGCACGGGTGAAGTAATTCCCAGTGTAAAAGACTTGGAGCAGATCCAGTGTCAAAGGGTCCGGGGTATCCCCCACCGTCAGGTCTACCTGTCGGCTCAAGTCATACAGCGACCCCCCGTCACGGCGCGCCTTGCGAATCATGCTCACAGCCTGAATCAGGTTGCCAGTGATATCCACATCGACAGATATCGCGCCCAAGCGGGCCGAATCCCGCATACTTGCCCATTCACCGGCCACGGTCTTTAACGCTTCACCGATGGCCCGAATGTTCGCATCCAGGCTGTCAACCATCTCGGCCACCAAATCGGAATCCGAGTACGCGGCCTGCATCAAAGCCGCTTCAATACGACGCGCACCTTGTGGAGACAACGTGCCAATGTCGAACATCATGCCTCCAACGTCCTGTCCGCTGCCTGCCGTGTGGCGAACAAACCCGCTTGGTTGACCATATACAGATCAACCACGACGTGAGCATCACGTTCAACGGCTTCGCGTACTCGCTGAACATTGAAAGCTACCAGTGGGGCATCGACACCCTAATGCCCTACGCCATCGCTGCAAACAGCGGAATCCGCTTCGTCCTGCTTGATCGCCTTGACGTGCCCGATCTCAATGGCCCCACCGACGTTCTGGCCATGATCGACGACCTCATTGCGTGAGGGCTGGGTCGCCCCCCTCAGAGAAAAAGTGCCATCCATGGACAAGACAGGAAATCGCGCTGGCTCAAGGCACTCGAGGAACACGAGGCCATCACCACCTTCATCACCGTGGCCACCAAAAACCACCCTAGGCGTCCACCAACTTGCAGGTGGTCTTGACACTGTTCAATGCATCCAATAGGCTCGCACAGAGTCCCGCTTGGGGGGGAATACCGGTCACGCCCGGGTTCTCACGCGAAAGCACCGATGGCGGGTCTCCTATTTTTATCGACTCCACGGAGTAAATAGGGGTTGGCTCCTTCCGCCCTTTCGTCTCCTTCAGCGTGATGTTTGCTGCGTCAACCAACCGCTTTAGCCCAAACCACGGCTGAGTGATGTGTTGACAACCGAATCAGGCCCAATTACATTAGCAGCGAGCCTTTGCTGACGCTGAACCATCCAGGGGAATTGGACCCCGCCGATCGTAGCCCAAGCGGAGGCTTTGTTTTTGCTGAGTCTTGTAGCTCCCTCTCAACGCTCAAGAAGCATTAAATGATTGAATCGCGTGGCCCGGCAGCGACGTGATTTGCCCCCCGGAACTTTCACCCCCCTGCACAGTCTGTCAACCAGTGCGCTGTCGATGTCTGCTGACAGTTGCCCACGTGTGCTGCCCCGCTACTCCGCGGGTTAACAGCATGGGTCTGAACCCTTCTAAACCGATAACAACCATGTTCACAGACGCATCCCATGCAGAGTGGGTGGCGGCGCTGTTGTTTGGCCTAGCGCTGGTCCACACCTTCTCAACCCAACTTTTTGCAAACTTGGCCCACCACAGCAAACACCATTCGGGCTTTTGGCACTTGTTGGCCGAGGTGGAGGTGGTGTTTGGTTTGTGGGCTTTTGTGTTGATTGCCAGCCTGTTTTTGCTGAGCAGCCCCAGCGAGGCGATTGAGTACCTGGAAAGCCGCAATTTCACGGAACCCTTGTTTGTGTTTGCCATCATGGTGGTGGCAGCCAGCCGCCCTATTTTGGTAACGGTACAGAACCTTACCCTGCGAGTGGCAAGCCTTTTGCCCGTATCCAGCAGCGTGGGTGTGTACTTTCTGTGTCTTAGCCTGATTCCCCTGTTGGGCTCGTTTGTGACCGAGCCTGCAGCCATGACGCTGGCTGCCCTGTTGCTGCGGGACCGATACTTTGACCAGGCGCTGAGCAACCGGCTGAAGTACGCCACGCTGGGTGTGCTGCTGGTGAACATTTCAATTGGCGGCACGCTGACGCATTTTGCGGCCCCGCCTGTGCTGATGGTGGCCGGGGTATGGCAATGGGACACGCCCTTCATGCTCAGCAACTTTGGCTGGAAGGCTGCTGTGGCGGTGTTGATTAATGCCACAGCCATCACCTGGCTGTTCCGTCGGGAATTGACGGCCTTGAAGGTGGCAGAAACCTCCACAACCCAAGTGCCCTCGGTGGTTGCCGGGGTGCACCTCGCCTTCTTGGTGGGTGTGATTGTGTTTGCACACCATCCGCCGATGTTCCTGGGTTTGCTGCTGTTTTTCCTGGGTTACACCGAAGCGTACAAAGCCCACCAAGACCGTTTGATTCTTCGCGAAGGTTTGCTGGTGGCCTTTTTCCTGGCCGGGCTGGTTGTGTTGGGTGGCCTGCAACGCTGGTGGCTGCAACCCACGCTGACTGGCGTGGATGACACAGCCCTTTTCTTCCTGGCCACGGGCCTGACAGCGATTACCGACAATGCCGCACTCACCTACTTGGCTTCGTTGGTGGAAGGCACCAGTGCGGAATTCAAGTACGCGATTGTGGCTGGGGCAGTGACAGGCGGCGGCTTGACTGTCATTGCCAATGCCCCCAACCCTGCGGGCCTGGCGATTTTGAAGGATTCGTTCAAGGATGGCTCGGTGGGTGCAGGCGGTCTGTTTCTGGCAGCGCTGGCCCCCACTGCGGTTGCAGGTAGCCTGTTCTTGCTGTTCTGAATACGGGTTATGCAAACCGCAGCATAAAAAAACCCCGCCAACTGGCGGGGTTTTTGATCAGCGCAGGTCAGCAGGTCAGTTGGCTTGTTCGCTGGTAATTTTCCAGCGGCCATCTTCTTTGGCCATGCGCAGTGTCTTCTTGGTCTGCTCTTTGAAGTTGTCGGACTTGTATTCCTGATCAAAGCTGGCAGTGGCGGTGGCTGTGTTGCCATCGGCACTGACTTCAATGTTCAGGTTGTTCACCACCACTTCAATGCTCTTCTTGTTCGTGATGCGTTGGCGACGCTGGCTCTCCCACTTGTCGCGGGACAGCGCACCAGGCACCTCAAACTTCGAGGAATAGAAGCTGAGATAACCGTCCACGTCGCGTGCGCTCCATGCAGCAGCCCAGTTGCTAACCACCTCTTTGACTTCACCTTTCAGTGCATCAACGTTCGGTGCGGCAGGCGCTGCAGGTGCCGGTGCAGCAGGTGCTGCTGGCTCGGCTGCAGGCGCAGCGGGTTGCTCGGCTGCTGGGGCCGGGGCCGCATCGGCGGGTGCTTCTGGGGCGGCCGCTGGTGCCGCTGGGGTTTCACCCAGCAACTCAGTTGGACGCAACTTGTCCAGGCCCAGGAAATGGGCAACCGGCTTGAGCGAATCGGCATTGTTGATCATGACCTGACCACCGAAAGTCACGATGAGCAAGCCCGTGAACAAGGTGATGACCGGCAGGTTCCAGCGCTCGTACTTGTAGTAGAACGAACGGTGCTTGGTTTCCTCGGCCGCCTTGTCCATTTCCTCTTCACCCACCACTGAACGCGCCAATAGTTGGTTCAAGGCCACAGGTGGCGACAGGTAACCCAACTCGAAGGAAGTGATCACGATCATCCAGAAGTGCACTGGGTGAATACCGTTGGAGTACGCCACTGGGGCCACTGTGGCGGACACGAGAATCACCGCACCGAACGGGTCCATGACCATGCCCACGAAAATCATGAGCACCATCAGCAGCACCAGTGCAACCCAAACGCTGCCCATGTCGGCAGGCACAATGTCCATCACGCCAGAGCGTTCAATCATGCCACCCACGCTGACGGACAAGGCCATCAACATGATCAGCGCACCAATGTGGCCAATGGTCTCGGTGGTGGCCGCACGCACGGCGAATTCCAGGCCCTGGTTCTGCTTTTTCTCGGCGGGTGTGTCGCCGCCCAGCTTGGTGGGGCCACCGCGCAGTTTGTCGAAAATGATCACGAACAACATGATCACAGGCAACATCACAGGCGCAGTGAATTCATCCAGCTTGGTGTCCAGCAGGTATTCATAGCCAAACACCACGGCCATCATGATGACGATGTACGGGGACACGGGCACCAATGCCCGCAGGGACTTGGGCAAGGCTTCGCTAACTTTGGCACGCTCGGTAGCGCGGGTTTCGGAAGTGAGCAACGCGATGACCACAAACAATGTGGAAGTCATGATGAACACGAACAGACCCCAGCCGTACAACTCGCTGGTGGTCACTTCTTTGTTCAACGCGGCAATTACCACGATCAGCAAGCAGGGGCGCAACACCACACCCAGCGAACCGGACATGGCGGCAGCGGCAAGCGCGAAATGGCGACGAGCACCTGCGGCCAGCACTTCACGGTACACGATGGCACCGGCAGCAATCACGAACACGCCTGAAGCGCCAGTGTAGGCTGTGGGAATGGCCGCAGCCAGCAACACAATCCAGGTGAACACTTCTGGTGGCAGCTTCCACGGGCGCAGAATGTCCATGAACAATTGCACCACACGGGTTTGCTTGAGCAACATACCGGCCCACAGGTACAAGGCCAGGTTCAGGAAGATCGACGCGAGTTCGGTGATCTGCCCAAAGTAAATGGCCAAGCCAGCCACATAGTCGTCGATGAAAAAGTTCAGGCCCGCATTCATGGCCATGAAGGCATACAGCGGGATGGACAGCAGCGCCGCCCCAATGTTGCCGCCGGGTGTGGCCTGCGCAGGAATCTTCAGCAGGTCGCGCAGGCTGATGAGCGTCAAGCCACCAAACAAGGCGATTGAAATGAAGTTGATCAGCGGATGCTCAACCGGTACGCCCGAGTCGTACTGCAACTTCAGGTAATAACTGGTCGAGATGAACATCAACAGGTTGGCCACCACCATGGCCACGTTGTAGACCTTGAAGTCAGTCCGTGTGCGGGGTGGGCGCAGGTTAATGTGATGGTAACCCAGCGTGGTTGTGATGGCTGCAATGGCCACCATCACCAACAAAATCAAGGGGCGGTTTTCTGTACCAAACCGGAAAATACCGAAGAAGCCTGTTTCAATTTCGCGGAAGACTTTCAGTTCCGGGGTGATGGCGGAATTGACCCGCTCGTACACCGAGAAACGCTCCTGACACAGGCCGCGCGCCGCTTCCAGCGACTGGCGAATTTCATCGGGGTTAACAGCAGTGGCACCAAACAGCGCATCCAGATCGGAAGCGCCAGCAGACGAGGCGGACTCCACTTCCTTGGCCACCAGTGCATCGATGTCCGGGTTGGGGTCGCAGGTGGGCTTTTCAGGGTCGGCACGCAGCAGGAAGTACTGAACCTGTTTTTCGGAGTCGCCGAACATGCGCTCGCCAAGGCGAAGCAGTTGGCCGTGAACCATTTCGCCCGTGCCGATAATCAGCGTGAGCAACAACAAGGAGAAAATTGGAAGGCTGGACAACCACTCTGAGGGTGACCGACCGATCCACTTCTTGCCGGAGGAAGTCTGCATGACGGGTCCTTTTGTGAGGCGGCAATAGCGCCGGCTCTGTATTTCAGGGATTAGATTTTATAAATTTCGGGGGTTTTAACTGACATTAAAACCCCCGACATATCGCACTGCCATGGCTGAAGTGGGCCTAAGCGGCAGGCCCACCGGCTCTACATTACAGCTCGTTCTTGGTGGCGCACTCAGAATCACCACGGTTCACACCACAGCGGATGTTTTTCATGATGTTCAGTGTTTTTGGATCGTAGGCGCCGCCCTTGGCCAAGTCAATACGAGACTCGCGCAACAGAACGGTGTACTTGACTGAGTCGGCCGGCGCAATTTCCATCCATGCGCTGGCTGGAATGGCTTTTTCGGCGTTGTCCACAATCTTCATGCCATCGGCAAAACGCTTGGCCCAGTAATCGCGGGACTTCTGCGCAAAACCATCGGGGAATTTGCCTTTGTTCAATACGATTTGATAGGTCAACACAGCCACGGGAAAGCGAGCAATGGCGCCTTTGGTGCCCACACCTTTGTACAGTTCCAACGGCTTGTAGGCTGCTGCTGGCGCGGCGATGATGTCAACAGAGCCGTTGTTGAACTTGGCACCGAAGTTGGAGATGTCCGCTGACACGGGGGATGCACCCACCTTGGAAATCATCTGTTTCTGCGCTGAATCATAGTCAAACGAGGCGATTTTCTTGCCAGCCAGTTTTTCAACCGAGTTGATGCTGCGGTCGCGGGTGTAGAGGTAGGCAGCGCCGAAGGGAATGATACCGGCCACTTGGTAGTTGCCTTGGGTCATCAGGTCGTTGGCTTTTTCGCCAGCGAACAATTGAATGGTACGCTTGACCACTTCATAGCTCAGGGGCATGTCCACTTTGCCGTCTTTCACCACGGAAGCGGCACCCAGTGCGTCGATAGAACCAGCGATCGAGTTGTAAGCACGTGTACGGAAAGACGTGGCCACCAGCATGTCGCACTGGCCGGTCTTGAAGTTTTCAGAAGCGATTTTCTCGTCGGTGAATGGTTCCAGTTGCAGGTCTGACCCCAAGCCTTTGGCAAACAGGGTGTAGTCCTTGGCCATGTTGAACACATCGCCACCGGCACCCAGAATGTCGAACACGCACACCTTCTGCTTGTCAGCCAAGGCGGGTGTGGCTGCCGTCAGCATGGCCACGCCCAAGCCAGCTGCAATCGCTTTCAAACGCAAAGTCATCTCAAATCTCCAAAAATGATAGGTCCACACCCGGAAAGGCCCACGAGTAAGGGCCCAACCGTTGCAACACAGGTGCGGTTTACTTCAACAGATCGTCCACGTTCATGCCTTCGGGCATCGCGGCTTCTTCATCCCAGTATTTGCCCATCGCGCCCACAGGGGTGCGTGTGCCAGTGTTTTCGGTCCAGTAACGGTCGGACAGGTTGAGCATCGTCGCATTGGCCAGGCCTTCAACCAGACGGTACTGCACGCTGCCTTTGTAGTCTTTGACATTGGCAAAGCGCTTTGTAGCGTCACGGAAGCGTGCAGTGTCGCCCACAGCCAGGGCAGACAAACCGTACATCACGTGGGACAGGCGCACACCATGGCGTTCACCGATGGTCATGGACAAGCGGAAGGTTCCCCAAATGTCTTTACCTTCAGAGGCGCCGGGCAGAATACTCCATACCACGGCGCGGGCAGCGTTGGGGGCACCCCACCATTTCGCGTTCTGTAGACAGGCCAAAGCACGCTCAGCCTTGGGGGCGATGTCGGTGGGCACACCTACCATTTGTTGGGAGGCAATGTCGTTCACCACAGCCTGCAAACCAGCCACAGTGCCCAGCAGGTACACCAACTCGTCGAAGTCACGGCGGAATTCAGGGCACTTTTCACCGTAAGTGAAGTTGTACTTGTCTTCCAGCTTGTTCCGCATGGTTTCAAAACTGGACAATTGGCGGCGAGCAGTCAGCTCCAACAGGCGCTTCTGGTTGATCCGTGCGTCCTGCGCTTCTTCAATGCGGTTTTGACGGGACGCACGAAGGTAACGCAGTTCTTCTTCCACAGCCCGGCTTTCAGAACAGGCAGCCGCAGAGACGTAGAGCAGTGACTCAACCAGGGATGGATCGCCATGGAAGGCGCGCAAAGCTGAATTTAAAAGGGGGAAGTTGGACTGGGCAAAGTTGCACCCCATGTCCACGTCAGCCAGTTCCAATTGGGGAGGCAGAACCCGGCGCTCAACAATGTTGATGGCCAAGTTAGTGGCAGCGCCTTCGACTCTGGCACAACCCGATACGAATGCTGTAGCAGCAAATAGACCAGTGATGGCGGCAGCACGCCATACGCCCGCGTTGAACATGAATTTGTCTCCGTCTGTGTTTTTCTTTTTTACTTTGTTTAAGGTCATTTGGATTTGACCTTTGAGTAACAAAGTTTCATGGTTCGTATTAAACCATGAATCGCTGTCACATTCTACGGTCACGCGCTCGGTTATTGAGGGGTCAGGCAAAAGCCGCCAATTTTGGGCATCACATGAGTTCGATCGGAATATCCCCCTTTTTCGGGGTCTGCCTCTGGCCAAAAAAGGCTGAGAATTCCAGTATTTGAAAGAACCGACAGGAGCGGGCCGATGTCACAGTTTGCGCAGGGAAATGAGGAACTCGCTACTCTGCTGGATCAGCGCGTTGCCCCCGCGGTCAACACGGCCCAACAAGCGGTCAAAGACATGACCCCCTTGAAAGGCAAAAATGCCTTGGTGGTGGACAATGCACTGGCGACTCGCCGTGCTTTGCAGGACCAACTGTCCCAACTCGGTGCCCGTGCCGTGGTCTTTGCCGGTTCTGTGGGCGAAGTCGAGCAACATTTTCAGACCCGTGAATTTGCGCTGATCGTCTGTGAATACCAGTTGGAAGGCGACCGAAACGGCCAGCAACTGCTGGAAGAATTGCGGGTGCGCAAGCAACTGCCCTACAGCACTGCCTTCATGATGGTGACCGGCGAACGCAGTTACAGCAATGTGATCGCTGTGGCTGAGTTCGAGCCGGACGATTACCTGATCAAGCCGTTTACGGCGTCCATCATGGCCGAACGGGTTGTTCGGATTTTCAACCGGAAGAACCGGCTGGAAAAAGCCTACAAGGCGATGTTTGAGGAACGTTACAGCGATGTGCCGGCCTTGTGTGAGGAGCTTTGGACCCAGTACCCGGTGTACCGCCAGCCCCTTGAGCGCCTTCGGGTTGAAGCCTATATGCGCAATCAGCAGTACGAGGAAGCCGAGAAAATTCTGCAAAACGGCCTGGCCATGGAATTGAAACCCTGGATGCAGTTGCTGTTGGCCAAGGTGCATGTGGAGAAAAAGCGCTTTGACGAGGCCTCCAGCCTGTTGGGCACCGTGGTGCGCACCAACCCTGAGTACCTGGCCGCCAGCGACTTGCACGCCGACGTGCTGTGGGAATTGAACCGGCCTGACGAGGCGCTTGAGGTGCTGGAGCGCATGGGTGCAAAAGCCCAAAGTTCCACCAGCCGACTCAGAAAACTGGCGGACCTGTCCATTCGGCTGGGGGACAACGCGCGTTCCAAAAATTACCTGAGCAAGGTCATTGACCGGTCCCGCAACACCAGTTTGTCCCAACTGGGTGATTACCTGCAGTTGTCTCGAATTTTCGTACAGGAAGGCCGCCCCGACGAGGCTGAGCGCCTGACCGCCAAGCTTCGAGGGGCTTTGCAATCCAGCGATTTGGACCTGGCAAGGTCTGTGATGGGCATTCAGCGGGAAATTGCCGAAGGCAACATCATGAAAGCCCAACAACGGATTGGGACGTTCTACGCGGAAAACGGCGAGCTGATCGACACCCTGGACACCGAGCTGCAGGCCAGCCTGCTGGAAATGTGTTTTTCGACGAAAGATTCACGCCATGGGTATGAACTGGCGCGTACGCTCTCCAAACGCAAACCGGGCAAAGCCATCCTTGACCGAATCCGTTTGGCCATCGAGAAGCTCAACAAAGAATCGAAATAAACGCCCTACCCTATTGTTTTTGTTGAAATAATGCATCGTCCACAAGGGCGTTCAGGTATTGACTGTAGAAGTCTGGAATGCTGATGCCCAGCAGGGGCTGGCCGACAGGTTGACCCTTTGCGGTGAACACCATCACGGTGGGCGAAAAACGCACATTCAACTTTTCAGCCAACATTTTTCCGGTGACGCGCTGGCCATCGAACCACACCAAGCTGCGGGATGTATCAGCTTGGTCCACCTCAAACACTTTCACCTTGCCGCGATAGGCTGAATCGTTTTCGATGTGCCTGAGAGCCTGCTTACGCACAATTTCGCAATAGCGGCATTCCGGCATCGAGAACAGCACCACAACCGCCGAAACCCCTTGCAACTGGTAGCCCGGGTGCTGGGCTTCAAATGACACGATGGCCCGCATAGGCTGACCAACAGCCAGAACTGCCCACGGCCAAACCCAGGCGCTCAAGCCCAGTACCGCAAACACCAGCAAGCGGGCTACCCTGCTCAACATCACACCTTGCTGACCCTACCGGGATTGCCATCCACACCCACCAACTTGGGCGTATTGGGTGCCTTCATACGGACTGTCGGGGTTTTGCGCAAATAACTCTCCACCACATCCCAAATGGGTGGTTCTCCGTTGCTTCGGGCTTCTTCAGCGACCGGTGCCCAACCAGCCACTTTGTAGGTTTTGCTGGCGTCAATCAACTTGCCGTTCAAGCGCATGTCGCTGATACGCTGGCCCGCCACGGCTGAAGGCCGACAGGTGTAGGTTAGGCCCCCCACGCGCACCATGTCCCCGCCCTGCTGGTAATACGGGTCGGCATTGAACAGGTTGTCGCACACATCTTCAAGAATGGTCTTGATGGTTGCACCCGTCATGTTGCTCAAGGTGGTGTTTGGATAGGTGATGGCCGTTTGATCCATCAGGTGTTCACGGGTGATTGTTTGGCCGGGCAACACCGTGGTGCCCCAACGGAAGCCCGGGGAAAAGGCAATCTCAGCGCCTTTCACGTCCATCAAGGCATCCACAATCAGTTGGTCCCAACTGCCATTGAAGTTGCCTCGGCGGTACAACAACCCTTCGGACACGGCCAGAGGCTCCTCAAGTTTGGCCAAGTAGGGCTTGCGCACACGGTCAATGAAGGCCTGCATTTCGGCATCGGCAGGCAACGCATTGGAAAACACGGGCAACAGGCGGTAGCGGAAATCGCGCAGTTTGCCGCCTTGTACATCCATGTCCAGCACGCCCAGGAATTTGCCGTTACTGCCGGCGTTGGTGACTTGGGTAAGGCCACCGGGGTTTTTGACAGGAATGGCATAGGGCACACCATCATGCGTGTGGCCACCGAGAATGAAATCAATGCCCGACACACGGCTAGCCATCTTCAAATCCACGTCCATGCCGTTGTGTGACAACACCACCACGACCTGCGCACCGTTTCCACGGGCCTCGTTCACGGTGTTCTGCATGGACTCTTCCTGAATGCCGAAAGACCAGTCTGCGACCATGTACCGCGGGTTGGCAATCGGGGTGTACGGGAAAGCCTGCCCGATGATGGCCACCTTCACGCCATTGATGTTTTTCATCACATGGGATGGATACACCGCGTCGCCAAAATCCGCCGTTTTGATGTTCTGGGCCACAATGTCCATGCGGCCTTTCAAGTCTTTCTCTGCAATCTCCAACACCCGCTCGGCACCATAGGTGCATTCCCAGTGCAGGGTCATCACATCAACACCCAGCAACTTGGTGGCGTCCACCATGTCCTGCGCGTTCGTCCAGAGGCTGGTGGCTGAACCCTGCCAAGTGTCGCCACCATCCAGCAGCAAGGCCCCGGGCCGCTCGGCCCTCATGCGCTTGACCAGAGTGGACAAGTGGGCGAAACCACCGACCTTGCCATACATTTTGGCCGCATCCACAAAATTCAAGTAGGTGAATGCGTGGGCCATAGCCGTGCCCGGCTTTACTTTGAAGGCTTTTAGCAGGGCCTCACCCACGAGGTGAGGCACTTGCCCTCGGGCACCCGACACCCCGATGTTGACGTTCGGTTCGCGAAAGTAGATGGGCTGCAATTGAGCATGACAATCCGTCATGTGCAACAGGCTGGCATTGCCGAATTTCGGAATGTCATAGAGCCTTTCAGCGTGGTTGCCCGCGAGAACGGAGGGGCTGTTCAGGGTTAATCCTGCGGCGCTTGCGGCCGCAAGCATCCCCATGAATTCGCGACGATTCATTTGCATGGTATTTGCCTCAGTGGAATTGGGTGCAGCACACCGAGCCGACACAGGCGAATTGGCCTGCGGCTCGGGGCTGGACAGTCAGGTCACGCTTATTTGTTGACCGGTGATTCAGGCGACAGCAACAGCGCCATCACGTCCCTGATTTGCGCCTCGGACAAAATACCTTCAGCGCCAAACCGTGGCATGTTGGAACACGCGTTGTAGGCGTGGGAGTTCCAGATTTTCCCCCAGGTGTAGCGCAGAATGTCCTCGGACTGCCCCCTCATTTTGCCGTACTGGTAAAGCGAGGGGCCGATATTGCCGTAGCTCAGTTCTTTGGGGTCCAGTTGGTGGCAAGCGTAGCAATTGCCCCCAGCGGGGTTTTTGGGGTCATCCGAAAACTGAAGACCAGTACCCGTTTGCGCCACGGATTCGCCCTTTTTCCAGTCACCCAGCCAGACACCATCGCTGGGGTATTTGATGGCATTCAAGGCGGCTTTCTCAAGTTGATCACGGGCGGAACCTGAAACAGGGCTTCGGTTCGCCTCGGCATCAGAGCAGGACTTTTGAAGCGCCGTCTGCTGAATGCGGTCCAATTTGGCTTGGCCCTTCTCTTTGAACGACGATGCCAAAACAGCTTGCACATCGTCAGCGCTGACGGTGGGTTCGCTGGTGCTCATCACGGCACAGGCCGACACCACGGCAACGGACAATCCCAGTGCGGCAATTTTGATCAATTTCATGGGTTGTTCTCCATCAACGCTTCAGTGAAGTGGCCTGCATGGTGCCGCCGTTGGCATTGACACCCAGAAAGGTGATCAAATCCACAGAGGCTTGAGAGCCGTACTGAAGTTCGGGGAAACGCTGTTGCCTGAAGCAGTCAAACATACGCCATTGCATGGTACGAACCGCACCTTGCGACACCCGGTAGGCTGGCCAGGAACCAAAGGCCGATTGGGCTGGGCCCTGCTTGGTTAAGTTGGGTAGGCCTTGCAAGCGGATGCGCTGGTCGTCTGTGGCATGGCAACTGGCACAGGAAAAATCGTAAGGGCCACCACGGAAATAGAAAATCTTTTCACCGCGAGCCCGGGCAAGCTTTTCCTCGGGATGGGTTTGCGGCACTGCAATGGTAGCGCCACGGCCTTGGGCATACACGTAAGCCACCAACGATTCCAACTCAGTGGGCTTGTCGCCAGCCCCCGAATACGGCTTCTTGGTGATCTCCGCACGGTCACGGCCTTGCAAAGTCATCATGCAATAAACAAGGCGCGACTCAATGTCCATCACCTTGCCGGCATCTGGGAAATACTTGGGCAGCTTGGCGACTGCATTCTTCACAACACCGGGGCCAAGACCCAAGTCACAGGATTCCAAGGTGGCTTTTTTCGGTCCCTGGGGCGTGGTCCAGAGGTCCTCACCGCGCAGCTCAACCAACTCGGCCGGGTTGCCATCAGCCAACATGTCCCGGTATTCCTGAATACCCTGCTCCGTGGACTTTTGCGCAGCCACGGGCATGGCGCACACCAGCGCCCCCGTTGCTGCCATCCATGCGAACGAACGTTTCACCATCCTTGCCTCCTGCATTGTTGTGGAATCAGGCAATCTTTGTTTTGTCTGTTCTGCTTTCGCCTTTGTTGTCGGTCCAGGTCACTTCAACCGTGTCGCCCACACTGCCCCCCTTGAACTGGAAGGACAAGAAAGGGTTTTTGGACACGGAAGGGCCCCAAGAGGCCTGCAACACCTGTTTGTCATTGCATTTGGCTGACACCGTCTGAATGAACCAAGCGGGCACAGTGCTTCCGTCGGCTGCTTTGCGCTGGCCTGTTTCCATTTCGTGGGCCATCAATACTTTCACTTCAACTTCATCGCCAGTCAGCTTGGCGCGGATTTTCATTGGATCTGGCATGTCATGTTCTCCTGTTGATTCAAGCCTGATTAACCGCCACAACCGCCAAGGGTCACTTTCACTTCTTTTTTAGCGAAGTAGTACTGGCCGTCAGCCTTCACCAGGGCATAAACGTCGCTGGTGCGACCCATCTTCACACGGGTGTTGACCTTGGCTTCAGTACCTGCAGGCAATACAAAATGGGCACTCAACATCGAAGGATTGTTGGACACCAACAAAGCCACCTCGGTGGTATTGGGCAATGTGCTGGTGGCACCAACAGGCACTACCGCACCGTTCTCCGCAATGTCAGGCGCAACCACAGTGATCGCATTGCTTTCTTTAGGTGCTTTACCACCCAGAGCCTTCATCAGCTCATCCAGGTTTTTGGCCTGAAAGGCCTTTTCGTTGTAACCCGGTGCGGCAGCAAACACATCACGGGGGTTAATGAGTCCGGCACTCACGGCCAGGCCCAACACGGTTAGGCTGGACGAGGCCTTCAACACGGCGCGTCGATTTTCATTCATGGACAGTGTCCTCCTTGTTGTTGAACGTCTTCAACTCAAGCCCCGTAGACACGAGGGCTAAAGTGGGCAATTAGTGGCTTGTTTCCAGCACCCATTGGGCCAATGTCTGGGCCTCTTGTTCGGACAGTTGTGCTTGAGGCGGCATCGGCATCGAACCCCACACGCCTTGGCTGCCGCCCCTGATTTTGCCAGCCAACTGCGCCACCGCGCCAGTTTGGTCTTTGTACTTCCTGGCAATCGCACTCAACGCGGGGCCCACACGGGCGTCCTTGGCTGCATGACAGGCCACACAACCTTGGGCATTGAACAAATCAGCGCCTTTACTGGCCACTGTCGCAGTTTTGGCTACGCTGGCGTTGGCCACTGTCACTTGGCCGCGCACTGGGCCAAACATCCGGTTCTGATCAGCAATGTTTCCGTGGGCATCACGCGCGAAATCCGGAATTGATGATACTACCGACACCTTTTTTGCGCAGTTGCTCATGCACCGTTTTTCAGAAACATCGGGTTTTCCTGAGGGCAACCACATTCCATGGGCCGCAGACATGCCATTGCGATTGGGCATACGTTGCTGAACCTGTGCAATATTTTGGTCAGACAGTACAAAGTCATCGGGTACCACAGCAGCCAAGCTCAAAATGTAAGCCGTTACTGCATACACATCGTCTGTGCTAAGGCTTTTCGGTGCGTTCCAAGGCATTGCACGGTTGATGTAGTCCCACAGTGTTGAAAGCGTCGGCACTTTCATCAAGGTGGTGCGTTGAGGGTTGCTACCTGTGCGTAGGGCTTCTACACGCCCCGTTTCAATGTCTTTCGCAGTCACGCCGCCGACGATAGGCGTAAACACCTCATTGCTTTCGCCGAACACACCGTGACAGGACGCACACTTGCTTTCCCACACTTCGGTGCCACGGGCCACACTGCCCTGCCCCTTGGGTAAGCCTTTGAAGTCGGGCCGTACATCAATGTCCCAGGCTTTGACTTCTGCAGTGGTTGCAGAACGCCCCAAACCCTCAAAGGCGTGGGCTTGCGCATGCCAAAAGGACACAGCAGCCAATCCGCTCAAAGCAATCGCTGTCAGTTTGCGCGTCATCATGATTGCTCCACCTGAACGTTTTCGACCTGACCATTGGGCCGGACTTGCCAGCTTTGAATCGCGTTGTTGTGATACACGCTTTGATGGCCCCGCTTGGCACGCAAGGTACGAGTAGAGGGTTGCACATAGCCAGTGCTGTCGATGGCACGGCTTTGAAGAATGGCTTCTTGCCCGTTCCACACCCAGGGCAAGGTGAATCGTGTCAACGCTTTGTCGTGCACCGTGCCTTGAATGCGAGCCTCTTTCCAGGTTTTTCCGCCATCGACAGACACATCAACAGCCTTGATTTTGCCGCGCCCACTCCACGCCAACCCCGTGATGGTATAGAACCCTTTGGACAGCAACTGCTGGCCGCCCGACGGTGAAGTAATCACGGACTTGCACTCTTGAATCGAGGTGTATTGGCGGTGAGTGCCATCCGGCATCAAGTCCACATAGTGAACCGCTTCGTCTTTGGCCGCATAGGGCTGATCGCCCACTTCAATGCGCCGCAGGTATTTCACCCAACTCACGCCCTGAACGCCCGGCACCACCAAGCGCAATGGGTAGCCATTCTCAGGCCGAAGCATTTCACCGTTTTGGCCGTAAGCCAGCAACACCTCGCCACTCTCAATCAATTCCATCGGAATGGTTCGGGTCATGGATGAGCCATCAGCCCCTTCGGCCAGCACAAACCGGCCTTTCTTGAAATCGGCTCCGCAATGCTCCAGCACTTTGATCAACGGCACGCCGGTGAATTCGGAGCAGCTCAACATGCCGTGGGTGTACTGCACGGTGGGAACCGCCACGTTGCCCCATTCCATCGCGGTGTTGGCCCCACATTCAATGAAGTGGGTGCGTGTCACAGGCTCAAGGCGCATCAATTCATCGACGGTAAACACCATGGGGTTTTTAACCAACCCATTGATCATCAAGCGGTGCTGGGTGGGGTCGATGTCCCACCAGCCTTGATGGTGGCGCTCAAAATGCAGGCCGGAGGGAGTAATAATCCCGAACAACCCTTGCAAGGGGCAAAAAGACACCGAGGCAGCGGACACCCGGGTCAAGCCTGGCGATTCACGGCGTTGAAGGTTTTCCTCGTATTTGGACGGTATTCCGTAAGGCCTTGCCGCCACTGGCAGCCCCAAGCCGGTGGTGTGGGCTGGCAGGGTAAGAATCGCAGGGTCGCCTTCGGCGGCCAATGCTTGAATGGGCTTTGCAGCCACAGCCGCAACACCGGTTGCAGCCGCCAAAGCAAAGGTTTTCCGGAAAAAACTTCGACGGTCTTCTTCAGGGGCCCGATTGACAAACGCAATGTCGTTGCGGGTAAGAAAATTCTCGGGTGCGCGCTGGATGCGCCCGAGCGGAACGCCGCCTTGGCCATCCAATGGGAATTCTTGAGTCACAGTTGCCTCCTCGAATGCGCTTTTCTTTATTTATATGCGCATATGCTCATTTATTAAGCTTACAAGGAACTGACCTGAAATGTCCAGCCTCAATAATCAGGGCTTGTGGCGTTTGTGGAGGCGTTTTTGGCGGGCAATAGCATCAGAATCCAAACGGTAGTCTGGCTTGGAAATGCCCTGGCTGCCTGGGTCTGTGGGCAATACGTTGTGCACGGCCTGGGCACCCACCTTGGCCACCAAACGCACCGTGTCGTACACTGAATGGGTGATCTTCTTTTCTATACCGTGGGCCAAGCTGCTGACAGGCGCAATCGGCTTGATCTTCTTGAGCACCGAAAAAGGAATGTCGGCAATTTTGCGGTGAACCGTCTCGACCTGTCGGGTTCCTTCATCGAATGTGGCCGACACCAAGTCCACCAGACCGCGCACATGCGGCTCAATCGACCTTTTTTTCGACATACACACCTCTTGAAAGCGGGCTTTAGGAGAATTTCTCAGGGTGTTGAATTCTAGAGAACTCCCTTGCGTCCGTGTAGGCAAACCATTCCACTGTAAAATATCGAAATTCCAAAAGAGATTCAATTGCAGTGGCCACAATCATTTACGACCTTGAGTGCGAATATGCCCACCGTTTCGAAGGCTGGTTCCGCTCCGCCGACGACTTCGACCAACAGCGCGAACAACAATTGCTGACTTGCCCGCAATGCGGCACAGCGGCCATTCGCAAAGTGCCTTCCCGCATCAACATTGGCCAGTCAAGGTCTGAAGAAAGCGTCTCAGCAGCCAGCACGGCTTCACCCCCAGCTTCGCAGCCTGTGGCCCGGCCCAACACCGTGGATGTGGCCACTGCCTTTGTGATGGCCAAGCAGGCCATTCAGGCGCTGATTCATCATTCAGAAGATGTGGGCGACCGCTTTGCCGAGGAAGCGCGAAAAATTCACTATGAAGAGGCCCCGGTGCGGGCCATTCGCGGGCAGGCCAGCCCCGAGGAATTCGAAGAGCTGCGTGATGAGGGCATCGACATCATTGCGCTGCCCAACCTGCCGATGGAAGACGAGCTGAACTGAGGGCTTATACCTTCACACCCAGCAAGGCCCCCACGGCAGCACTCAAGGCCATTGACAACGTGCCCCACAAGGCCACCCGCACCCCTGCTTTCAAAGCGGGGGCATTGGCAGCCCGGGCTGACAGAACACCCGTCGCAAACAAGGTGGCTACACTGCCAGCAGCCACCAGCCACACACCACCCTGCCCGGCCAAGCCAGTATTCAAGCCCAGCAACACCAACAACACCGGCACCACCCCACCGCTGACAAAACTGAGCGCTGACGCCAAGGCTGCCTGCAAGGGCTTGGCTTGGCTGTGCTCCGTAATGCCCAGTTCATCGCGGGCGTGGCTTTGCATCGCATCATGCTCAGTCAATGCGTGGGCCACTTCCAGCGCCAAGGCCGGTTTCAACCCCCTACCCTCGTAGATGGCGGCCAGCTCCCGAAGCTCGGCTTCCGGGTTACGCTCGATGTGCGCCTGTTCCAGAGCCAGCTCGGCCTGCTCCGCATCGGACTGCGACATCACGGACACCCATTCGCCAGCCGCCATGGACGCGGCCCCAGCCACCAAGCCGGCCACACCGGTTGTCAGCACCACCGTTGAACTGGCCCCGGCGGTGCTCATGCCCATCATCAAACTGGCGATGGAAATGATGCCGTCGTTGGCCCCCAAGGTGGCCGCACGCAACCAACCGATACGGTGTATCAAATGCTCATGGTTGTAGTGCGGCAGGTTCATTCACTTGATCCGTTGTTTTTCCAGTTTTCGCGCCAAGGTTCGGCGATGCATACCCAAACGGCGCGCCGTCTCTGAGATGTTGAAATCGGTTTGCACCAGCATTTCATGGATGCGTTCCCACTCCAGGTTTTTAATGGATGTGGGCCGTGCGGTAATTTCGGGTTCTGCGGCGCCCGCCACGTGGTTGAAGGCAGCCTCGATGTCATCGGTGTTCGATGGCTTGGCGAGGTATTGGCAAGCCCCCAGCTTTACAGCCTCGACAGCGGTATTGATGCTGGCAAAACCTGTGAGCACCACAATCAAGGTGTCAGGGTAACGTTGGTGCAAAGTTTGCACACAGGTCAGCCCACTGGCCTTGCCATCCAGCTTCATGTCGATCACCGCGTGTGTGGGTTGATGCATGTCCAGCAAAGCCACCATGGCATCGTGGTTGGCGGCGTGGATCACTGAATACCCGCGACGCTCGAATGAGCGGCTCAGGGCTTTCGCAAACGACGCATCGTCTTCCACAATCAACAACTGACGACCATTCTCACTCATGCCTTCTGCCCTACTGACTGCACGGTACTCTCAAATTCGTCGTGCAACGGTTCACCCAAAGCGATGGCCGACAGCGGCAGCACCAACTCAACACGGGCACCACCCTCGCTGCGGTTGCCCGCCAACACTTGGCCACCCAAGGTACGAACCACATTCAACACCAGAAACAAACCCAGGCCGCCGCCTGGCTTGCCCTTGGTGGAATTGTAGGGGCGGCCAAACTGGGCAATCACTTCCTGCGGAAAACCAGGTCCGCGGTCTTCGATGGTCAACACCACTTGACTGTCGCGTACCCGGGCAGTCAGGCCCACCCAATGCGGGCACGCCTCTTGGGCATTGTCCAGCAGGTTGCTCAAACTTTGCCGCAGGGCTGAGTCGGAGACCACCTGAACCGAATCATCAAGCTCATTGTTCACTTCGAAGTGCATGGGTGAACGGCGAATTTGCCAATCCTGGGCGAGGTCGTCCACAAAGCGCCGAAGTGTGGTCCGCGAGGATGACTCACCCCGTGTTTCCCCGGCCGACATCAAGATACCGCTGACAATCGACTTGCAGCGAAGAATCTGCGATTGCAGCTCGGCCATGTCTTCACGCAAAGTGGCATCGGCCTGCAACGCGGGCAAAGAAGCCCAATCATTCACAATCACCGCCATGGTCGCCAGCGGCGTTCCCAACTCATGGGCCGCCCCGGAGGCCAGCAAGCCCATGCGCACGATGTGGTCTTCCTCAGCGGCGCGTTGACGCAGGTCGGCCAGGTACAAATCGCCCGCGCGAAGGTTGGCGCTGATTCTGGAAATGAAAAACACCAGCAACACGGCAATCAACACAAAACAGATGAGCAAACCTTGCAGGTAGAGGCTTGGCATCATGTGCAAACGGGCGGGTGGAAGCTCCAGCGGGTGATGCACCACAGACAGCGCAGCCATGCACCAGGTGGTGACCAACATCAGGAACCAGGCGCTGCTCGAACGCAGCAACACCGCTCCAAGAATGACTTGCAGCAGGAACAGAAATGCAAACGGGTTGTTGGTGCCACCGCTGAAATACAGCAAGAGCGACAAGGCAGTAACGTCAACCAGCAGGGCCAAAAACACGGCTCGGTTGCTGGCCACATCCTCTTCATGCCACCGCAAATGGCTGGCAATGTTGAAGGCAATCAAACACACCAAGACCGCCAGCATTTGTGGCATAGGCAAACGAATGCCCAGCAAGGTGGTGGCCACCACCACGGTGATGATTTGCCCTGCAACAGCCAGCCACCGAAGATGAATCAGATGAAGCATGTTCTTGTGGCCAGTCTGGTTCAACACCCAGCGCTCAAGAAAACTCTCGCGGGGGGTGGACACAGCATTGGGCACAGGCGTGGACAAAGGCATGGTTAATTCATGAACAAAACCTGATGCAACACGACTATTGTGCCCGAAAACCCGCTCACGCTTCGGAACGGCGAAGCCAGAGTGCCGCGGCCAGTACCATCAGCGCCAGAATGGCCCAAGTGATGGCGTATTGCAGGTGGTTGTTCTTGAACTGAAGCACGGTCAAGCCGGGAATGGGGTCGTCGGGCGCATGCCGCAGCGGTTTGATTTCACCCGTGTCATCGCCCGAGAAACTGGGCCGAACTGCCGGCGTTGCCGGGTTGAGTCCGCCCACCGGTGAAGGCTGCACACTGGCGTCCACAAAGAACGGCGCCACAGGTAAGCCGATGTCGCCCAGTGACATGGCTGCACTGAGGGCTTGTACATCTCTGGAATACCAGCGCCCGTCATGCACATTGTTTTTTCTCAGGTAACCGCCCTCGGGTTCGGTCCAACGCATCAGGCCGATCAATTCCTGAGGCATTGATGACAACAGACTGGACCATTGCTCCGGGGAGCCACCGGTCACGAAACCCCGGTTGACCCACACCAGGCCCAGGTTGTCGACCTGCATCGGTGTCATCACCCAGTAACCCAGGCCATATTTAGTGACCGCTTGAGTCAGCACCGTGTACCTGGGCATGAACTCGCCTTGAAGGTAAACCCGCTGGTACTCCACCGTGGCGGCGTCCAGCAGCGGCCAACTTGATGCTGGCGGCAGATGAGTGGCGGGCCCATAGGCCTTGGCCTCAACCCGCTCAATCAGGTCCAGTTTCCACTGCAGCCGTGCCAGTTGCCAGGCACACAGGGATGCAAAGGTGAGAAACAAAAAAACCGCGCCCAACACGAGCGCGGTTTTTTTCAACGAAACAGACAAACGAGGCATAACGTAACAAAGCCTTGATAAGGGTTGTGCACCCAATGGCCCCGATTATTGAGCCCGCTTGTTGATGCCGTCCAGTACTTCGTGATTCATGGCAGGCATCATGTTGGTGTTCAGGTGATGCATCACCCAAATCGAACCAGCCAGCATGATCACCAACAGCACCAGGGTGAAAATGAAACTGAGCATGTTCCAGCCCCCTTCACTCTTGGTGTTCATGTGCAAGAAGTAAATCATGTGCACAACAATCTGCACCACGGCAAAACCCATCAGCACCAAACCGGCTGTGAGAGAACTGGCGATCACGTTGTTCATCACCAGCCAAAAGGGAATGGCGGTCAGGATGACGGACAGCACAAAACCAATGGTGTAGCTTTTGACGGTGCCATGGGCGTGGTCGTCATGGTCATGGTGGTGGCCATCATGGTGGTCATTGTGGTGGTCGCTCATGGCAGCACTCCCATCAAGTAAACAAAGGTGAAAACGCCAATCCAGATCACGTCCAAGAAGTGCCAGAACAGGGACAGGCACATCAGGCGGCGCTGGTTTTCAGGAATCAGGCCATGCTTGCCCACTTGCAGCATCAGGACGATCAACCAGACCGAACCAAAGAACACGTGCAAGCCGTGGGTACCCACCAGCGCAAAGAAAGAGGTCAAAAAGCCACTGCGCTGCGGGCCTGCACCTTCATGAATCAGGTGCAGAAATTCGTAGATTTCCAGGCCCAAAAACGCTGCACCAAACACGCCGGTGATGCCCAGCCACATCAGGGTTGCGCTTTTGTTTTTGGCCTGCGCGGAAATCATCGCAAAGCCGTAGGTGATCGAACTGAACAACAGGAAGGCCGTGTTGATGGCCACCAGCTTCAGATCGAACAGTTCAGCACCCGTGGGGCCACCCGCGTAATTGCGGCCCAACACGGCGTAGGCCGCGAACAGCACCGCAAAAATCAGGCAGTCGCTCATCAGGTAAATCCAGAAGCCCAACAGTGAGCCGTTCTGGGGGTGATGCTCTTTCACGTAAAAGCGTGCGCTCGGGTCCTGAGCGGCATCGGCAGTCATGGCTGCTGCATTAGACATGCTTGGCCTCCATCAGTGTTTGGGTGAATTGGTCTTCAGTGCGCTGCACCACATCGCTCTTGATGTAGTAGTCACGCTTGTAATTGAAGGTGTGAATGATGGTTGCAGCCACCATGCCGACGAAGAACACGCCAGCCACCAGCCACATGTGCCAGATCAAGGCGAAACCGACCACCGCGCTCAATGCAGAGATGATGAAACCGGCTGCAGTGTTCTTGGGCATGTGAATGTCCACGAAACCTTTGAGTGGGCGCTTGTAGCCATTGGCTTTCATGTCAGCCCAGGCGTCGTTGTCATACACCTTGGGGGTGAACGCAAAGTTGTACTCTGGGGGTGGGCTGGATGTGGCCCATTCCAGGGTGCGGCCATCCCATGGGTCGCCAGTCACGTCGCGCAGGGCTTTGCGGTTGCGGAAGCTCACGTAGTACTGAATCAACATCGCACCGATACCGACAGCAATCATGGCAGCGCCCAAAGCGGCAATCTGGAACCAGATCTGCAGGGAAGGATCGTCAAACTGGCTCATGCGTCGGGTAACACCCATCAGGCCCAGTACATACAGCGGCATGAAGGCGAAGTAGAAACCGATCACCCAGAACCAGAAGCTGATCTTGCCCCAGAATGGGTCCAGCTTGAAGCCAAAGGCCTTGGGGAACCAGTAGTTGATGCCCGCGAACAAGCCAAACAACACGCCACCAATGATCACGTTGTGGAAGTGGGCAATCAGGAACAGGCTGTTGTGCAACACGAAGTCGGCTGGGGGCACGGCCAGCAACACGCCGGTCATACCGCCAATCACAAAGGTCACCATGAAGGCCACTGTCCACATCATGGGCAGCTCAAACTTGATGCGGCCTTTGTACATGGTGAACAGCCAGTTGAAAATCTTCGCCCCGGTCGGGATGGAGATGATCATGGTGGTAATACCAAAGAACGAGTTGACGCTGGCGCCACTGCCCATGGTGAAGAAGTGATGCAGCCACACCAGGTAGGACAGGATGGTAATTACCACAGTCGCGTACACCATGGAGGTATAACCAAACAGACGCTTGCGGCTGAATGTGGACACCACTTCAGAAAAGATACCGAACACGGGCAGCACGAGGATGTACACCTCGGGGTGGCCCCAGATCCAGATCAGGTTCACGTACATCATGGCGTTGCCGCCCATTTCAGTCGTGAAGAAGTTGGTGCCGAACAAACGGTCCATGGACAACATGGCCAATACGGCGGTCAACACGGGGAATGCAGCCACAATCAGCACGTTGGTACAGAGGGCCGTCCAGGTGAATACGGGCATTTTCATCATGGACATGCCGGGGGCACGCATCTTGATGATGGTCACCAGCAGGTTCACACCCGACAGCAAAGTACCTACCCCGGCAATCTGCAAGGCCCAGATGTAATAATCCACACCCACACCCGGGCTGGCCAAAATGCCGGACAGCGGTGGGTAGGCCAACCAACCGGTGGTGGCGAATTCACCCACAAACAGGGAGGCCATGATCAATGCCGCACCGAACGCAGTCATCCAGAAGCTGAAATTGTTCAGGAACGGGAATGACACGTCACGCGCACCAATCTGCAAGGGCACGATGTAGTTCATCAAGCCGGTGATCATGGGCATGGCCACGAAGAAAATCATGATCACGCCGTGGGCAGTGAACACCTGGTCGTAGTGGTGAGGGGGCAAAAAGCCCTCGGAGCCATTGAAGGCCACGGCTTGTTGAGCCCGCATCATGATGGCGTCGGCAAAGCCGCGCAGCAGCATCACCATGCCCAGAACCATGTACATGATCCCGATTTTTTTGTGGTCAATGCTGGTGAACCAGTCTTTCCACAAAGTGCCCCACAGGCGGTATTTGGTGATCAAGCCCAGCACCGCCAAGCCACCGACTACGGTGCCGGCGAAGGTGGCCAGAATGATGGGGTCAGTCGGGATCGCGCCTGTGCTCAGCCGACCGAAGATCAGGCCCGGTTCAGTTGGATATTGCGTCATGATCGTTCTTCGAAGATTGATATACGGGAAGCTTGTCGGCGTTGGGGGCCACGGTACACATCAACTCGTTGATGAGAATGGCCAGCTCTTCGGCAGACATGTTGGTGCGGTTGCGCAGGCTGTCAGCCATCATCTGTGCGTCCATGCACACAGAACCTTCTTCAACACAGCGGTTGGTGACGGCATGGAACAAGTCATTGGCGACGCTGCTGAACTTCTGCACAGGTTCCTTGATGGAGGGTTTTTCCAATTGCAGGTAAGCCTTGCGGTCCAGCGTTGCAGCGGCCTTGCGAGTCTCTTCAACCCAAGAAGCGAACTCAGACTCGTTCACACCCTTGTATTTGAAACGCATGTGCGAGAAGCCTTCACCGCTGTAGTTGGCTGAGAAGCCATCGTAGGTGCCTGCTTTGTTGATGACCGCGTTCAGTGTGGTCTCCATTCCGGGCATGGCGTAGATCTGACCGGCCAACGCAGGAATGTAAAAGGAGTTCATCACGGTGCTGGAAGTGATTTTGAAGCGCACTGGCACGTCCACGGGGGTCACCAGCTCATTCACGGAAGCGATGCCCTGCTCGGGGTAGATGAACAGCCATTTCCAGTCCAGCGCCACCACCTGCACAACGAGGGGCTTGTGGTCGCTGTCCAGCGGGCGGGCATGGTCGATTCGGTCCAAGGGGCGATAGGGGTCCAGCTTGTGAGTGCTCACCCAGGTAATCAGGCCCAGCACGATGATGATCAGCAGAGGAGCACCCCAAATCACCAGCTCCAGCTTGGTGGAGTGGTCCCAGTCGGGGTCGTACGCCGCCTCGGTGTTGCTTTGGCGGTATTTCCAGGCGAAAAACAGGGTCAGCGCAATCACTGGAACAATGATCAGCAGCATCAGTGCCGTGGAAATCAGGATCAGGTCAGCCTGTTGTGAGGCAATGTCCCCCGACGGGTTCATGACCACTGTGTTGCACCCTGCCAGAAGCAGGAGCAAAGCAGCCATGGAGGCCGTTGAGGCGCCCTTGAAAATGCTTTGTTTGAGTTGCGAAATCATGCGAATACACGAATGCCAGAATTGAAATCCATGCTAATTTACTGAGACGGGCCAAGGTGAGGGATTGGACATTTTGTCCTACCCCCCAGCAACCCCAAGTAACACTTTGAATAACAACAAAAAATCAAGCAAAGCACGATGTGAGGAGTGACTCTAAATGAGCGGTCAAACGATTGCCGGCGATTCCGCTGTCCTTAGCCAGGGCGGCCCAGAACCCAAAGCCAACAACATTTCAGCCAACCACCACGGCACCAGCCAGGTCGACCCGGGCGACATCGCTGTGGGCGTGGTCATTGGGCGCACGTCGGAGTACTTCGACTTCTTTGTGTACGCCATCGCCTCGGTTCTGGTGTTCCCCAGTGTGTTTTTCCCTTTTGAACCCAAGCTGCAGGCTACCCTGTACTCATTTGTGCTGTTTTCGTTCGCATTCATCGCCCGGCCCATCGGCACAGTGTTGATGATGAAACTGCAGCAATGGTTCGGCCGCGAGGCCAAGCTGACCATCGCGCTGTTCGCCATGGGCATCTCCACAGCGGGCATCGCCTTTTTGCCCACCTATGAAAAAATCGGCATTGCGGCCGTGGTACTGCTCGCCCTGCTTCGCATCGGCCAAGGTATCGCCTTGGGCGGCTCGTGGGATGGCTTGCCCTCCCTGCTGGCCTTGATCGCGCCTGAGAACAAGCGCGGCTGGTACGCCATGATGGGCCAGTTGGGCGCCCCACTGGGCTTCATCATCGCTGCTGGCCTGTTTGCTTATCTGCTGACAGCGCTGGACCAAAAAGACTTCCTGGCCTGGGGCTGGCGTTACCCGTTCTACGTGGCCTTTGCCATTAACGTGGTGGCGCTGTTTGCCCGTCTGCGCATGGTGGCCACCAACGACTACTCACGCATGCTTGAAGAGCAGGTGCTGCAGCCGGTGAAAGTGACTGAAATGATGCAGTCTCAGGGTTACAACATTGTGGTGGGTGCTTTGGCCGCATTGGCCAGCTACGCCCTCTTCCACGTGGTGACTGTATTCCCGCTGTCCTGGATTTCCCTGTACTCCGACCGTGCCCTGGATGAGTTTCTGGCGGTGCAAATGCTGGGCGGGGCGTTGGCTGCATTCGGCGTATTTACATCAGGCTTGATTGCCGACCGTTTTGGCCGCCGAACCACACTGGGTACGCTGGCCATTTTGATCGCTATTTTCAGCGGGTTTGTGCCCATGCTGCTCAATGGCGGTGACTCCGGCCAAACCATTTTCATCCTGATTGGTTTCCTGCTGTTGGGCTTGTCTTACGGCCAAGCGGCTGGGGCGGTGACGGCCAACTTCCACGCCAAATACCGCTACACCGGTGCGGCGTTGACATCCGACCTGGCTTGGTTGGTGGGTGCCGCCTTCGCACCACTGGTCGCCTTGGGCTTGTCTGCCAACTTCGGCCTGGAATACGTCAGCCTCTACCTGCTGTCTGGCGCTTTGGGTTCTGTGGCAGCACTCAGCCTGAACCGTGCACTCGAACTGAGAGACTGAGTGATGATGTGATGGGCTAAAGCCCGTTGCGGCCTGCACTCGACAACCCCCCGCCCCGTAAAGGCGGGGGTTTTTGTTTGGGTGGCGGCAGACACCAGAATATGTGCGACAAAGTGTCGCATGGTCAGCCATCTTAAGAACCGGATAATGGGGGCGCTAAAAAATTAACCTTCCGGCTTAACATGACCACTCAATCGACCTCGACTACTGCCCAACACCGCCCCCGCTTTCTGCTGTCCGCGCTTGCAAGTGCAGCACTGTTGACTTGTTTACAGGCCCAAGCCGAATCACTGCCCGAAGTGAAGGTACAGGCCACCAGCACACCCGCTGCTGAATTAACCCAACCCAATATTGAGCAGGCCCAGCAAACCGTGCGGCAAACCCCGGGTGGTGCCAGCGTGGTAGACAGCGAATCGTTCAGGGATGGCCGAGTGTCAACATTGAGCGATGCGCTGGGGTACACCACGGGCGTGTTTATTCAACCCCGATTCGGCGCAGAAGAAGCCCGTTTGTCCATTCGTGGGTCAGGGTTGCAACGCACCTTCCATGGCCGTGGCGTGCGGGTCACTCAGGACGGCATTCCCGTGAACCTGGCCGACGGCAGCTTCGACTTCCAGGCGCTGGAAGCCCTCTCGACCCAGCACATTGATGTGTTCCGGGGTGCCAATGCCTTCGGGCTGGGGTCTGCCACCTTGGGTGGTGCCATCAACTATGTGTCCGAAACAGGGGCAACAGCCCCCCGCTTCGGCGCCCGGGTGGAAATGGGTTCGTTTGGCTATTTGCGTTCAGCGGTTCAGGTCGCCACCAAACAAGAAAACTGGGATGCCTATGCACTGCTGTCCCAATTCCGTCAGGATGGCTTTCGGGACCATTCCAAGCAGGAAGGCGACAAGTTCATTGGCAACGTCGGCATCACCATCAACCCCGATGTGGCCACCCGCTTTTTCGTGGCCAGTGTGCGCAGCAATTCTGAATTGCCCGGCAGCCTGACCTTGGCCCAGGCCTTGAGCTACCCGGAGCAAGCCAACCCGGCCAACTTTGCAGCCCACCAGCGCCGCGACCTGAACCTGGACAGGCTCTCCAACCGCACCGTCATCAAAACCGGCACAGGCGCAGTGACCGTGAACACTTATGTAAGCGCCAAGCACTTGTTCCACCCGATTTTCGAAGTGATTGAACAAGACAACCGCGACTGGGGTGCACAGGTGCAATGGTCAGTTGACCACACGCTGGCAGGCCTGCCCTCAGAAACCACCGTCGGTGTGGGCTATTCCAAAGGCATCACCGACAACCTGAACCGGCAGAACGTGGGCGGCCAACCCGTTGGCGCAGCCCGCGACAAAAGCCGCCAAACGGCTGACAACCAAGACTATTTCCTGGAGAACCGCACCACCGTATTGCCCGGCCTGCAAACTGTGGCCGGCTTGCAACTGCAACAGGCCATGCGCCAGTACAGTGGTTTCAACGTGGGTGCAACACCGCAACAGTTTTTCTTCCGCAAGGATTACGATCAACTGTCCCCAAGGTTGGGGCTGATCAAGACCTTCGCCGACAACAGCCAAATTTACGGCAACTACTCCGGCAGCTTTGAACCGCCGTCATTTGGCGAATTGGGTGTGTCCGGGGGCACAGCAGCCTTCACCACCAACAACCGCGCCCAGGAAGCGCAAAGTGTGGAATTGGGCTACCGTGGCCGCAACAGCAACTGGGTTTGGGACACCACCGTGTACTACGCCCAGATCCAAGACGAGTTGATGGCCACCGTGATTCCTGGCACCGCTTTGTCCTCCACCTTCAACGCGCCCAACACCACCCGTGCTGGCCTTGAACTGGGCTGGAGCTATACCACCGGGCCTTGGACAGTGCGCAACAGTACGCTGATCAACCACTTCCGCTTTGACTCCGACCCCGACTTTGGCAACAACCGCATTGCAGGCGCACCTTCTGCAGCCACCCGCATTGCATTGGACCGCAAACTGGATTACGGCATCAAGGCAACTGTGGCCGTTGAAGCAGCCACTTCAACATGGGTAGACCACAAAAATACCGCCACCGCGCCAGGCTACGGCATTGTGAATGCGAAGCTGTCTGGCCCGTTGAACCCACAAACTGACTGGTTTGTGGATGCACGCAACCTCGACGACAAACCCTACATTGCCACCACAGGGGTTGTTCGCCAGTTTGCAGCAGGCAGCGCCCAGTTTTTGCCGGGTGATGGCCGGTCGGTGTTCGTGGGCGTGAACTACCGCATGAAGTAACCGGTACAATCCAGCACACTTCAAAACGAGCAAGGACAAAGGGCTCATGAACATCAGGGCATTGGTCTACAAGACCCACAAATCGCTGGCGTGGCTGGCATTTTCAGCGTTGCTGTTGTGGGGCCTGTCGGGCCTGCTGCACCCGTTGATGAGCGCCTTTGGTGTGCAGCAGGCGGTGTTCGCACCGCCTCGGCGCGCACTGGACATGAGCCAGTCCCTGCCCTTGCAAGACATCCTTCGACAAGCGGGTATCGCGCAAGCGCAGGCCGTGCGTGTGGTGGTCAGCACGCCCGCCAACCTGTTGCAGGTCACCACCACGCAACACGCGCCTCGGCGTTATTTCGCGCTGGATGACGGCCATGAAATTGTTGAACACGACGCCGCACACGCCGAATTTGTGGCGCGCCACTACCTGGGCTTGCTGAGTCCAGAAAACAAGGTGAGCAAGGTTGAATGGATCGACCAGTTTTCCAACGAGTACCCCTCAGTTAACCGCTTGCTGCCAGTGTACAAAGTGTCTTTCAACCGACCAGACCAACTCACCGCTTGGGTGTACACCGAAACCAACTCCTTGGCTGCAGTGTCGGATTCCCGCAAGGCGGCCATGCAGACCCTTTTTCAATGGGTACACACCTGGAGCTTCATGCCCACTTCATTGGAATGGCCCAGAGTAGCCGTCATCGGCGCATGGGTGGGCTTGTTGGCTGGCACTGGGCTGGGTGGGCTGTTCATGCTGCTTGCCATACGTCGGCGTGTTGAACCCAAACGTGCCAAAAGCTGGCACCGCGCGGGGGGCTGGGTGTTGTCCGTCCCTTTGATTGCCCTGGCGGGCAGCGGTGTGTATCACCTGTTTCAGTACGCAGGCACGCAATCCCCACCGGTTCTGGCTTTACAACAACCCATTGCGCTGGACCAGTTGAAATTCAAGCTGCCCCCCGAATGGAAAAGCATCACACAAGGCCTGCCAGTCAATGGGCTTTCTTTGGTACAAAGCCCTCAGGGAGAGTTGGTGATTCGTTTGGGTTTGGCCAACACCAACACCCCAGAACCCCTGTCGGCCAATGCGCTGCGCAATGCCCGTTTCGATGGCATTACACCCACCGGGCCTGCGGTGTATCTGAAGGCTGACAGCGGCCAAGTGTGGGCCGAAGGCGACCGGGAACTGGCCATCGGGCTGGCCTTGAAGCACACAGGCGCCCCGAAAGAAGCCATTCTGGATACGGAACTGGTGACCAGGTTTGGAGGCCTTTATGACTTCCGCAACAAGCGTTTGCCTGTGTGGCGCATCGACTTGGGCGCACCGGTGAACGGCAGTGTGTTCATCGACACCAACTCGGGCGCACTGGTGGACATCACCGCCGACTCCGCCAAGCTGGAACGCTGGAGCTTTTCGGTCCTGCACAAATGGAATTTCCTTCAGGCTTTCGGGCGCAACACCCAAAACATCGTGGTCAGTGTTGCGGTACTTGGCATGCTGATCTTTTTCGCAGCGCTGGGGTTCCGGCTTAAACGGGCGCGCTGAACCTGATCGGCCTTAAGGCTGGGGACTAGAACCCAGCCTCAAAGCCGGGAAAGCATGCAGTGGTAAACTTCAGGCCTTGTGTTGTTCCAATTCTCCGCCCGGATGAGCCTGCCTTTACCAGTTAAAAACCAAGCGCTGTTCGATGGCGTGGCCCAATGGCTGTGCCGCATTCCCCATTGCGATGTCTTGAAACTTGAATTTGTTCAAGGCGAGCGTGGCCGCGTCACCATGAGGCTTCCTTACCAAGAGCGCTTGGTTGGCGACAAAGCCGCCGGTGTCATGCATGGCGGTGTGATTACCGCACTCATCGACACCACCAGCGCGCTCAGCATCTTTTCCATCCTTGAATCGGTAGAGGCCACCCCAACACTGGACCTGCGCATTGATTACCTGCGCCCGGCCACACCTGGGCAAGCGGTGTACTGCGTGGCGGAATGTTACCGGCTGGCGCGCACGATCGCATTCACACGTGCCACCGCTTATCAGGAAGGCAATCCACAGCCCGTGGCCTACAGCGTGGGCACCTTCATGCGCCGCCACCCATCCAAAGGAGAAGCCGCATGATCAACACGCCTGAGGCCTTTGAGCACCTGTTGGACCAATCACCCTACGCGCGCACCATCGGCATGAAAATCCAGTTGACGGACGGGCAATTGGAGTTTTACCTGCCCTTTGCCCCACACAACATTGGCAATGACCAAATGCCCGCGCTGCATGGTGGCTTGATCGGTGGTTTTATGGAAATGGCCGCCATCATGCACATGGTGTGTATTCAAGACGACGCCAAAACCCCCAAAACCGTCGACTTTTCCATCGATTACCTGCGCCCCGGTTTTGCCCGCGACTTGTACGCAGCCTGCAGTGTCACCAAACATGGCAAGCAGGTGGCCAATGTTCAGGTGACCGCCTGGCAAGAAAGCCCTGACAAGCCTGTGGCCATCGCCCGCGCCCATTTGCTGCTCGACTAAACCCAAAAGCACCCCTGCTCGGACATTCCCCAAAACAATTCGCAGCCTTGTGCATCCAAACGGGCTGCTTCTTGGTTATGGTTGATGTTGTTTCACATCCATGGGCTGAGTCATGAGTGCTTTGGCTGTATTTCTGTGGGGCTGGCTTGGTTTGGCCAGCATCTTTACCCTGGTTTGGGCAGTTCAACTGAAAACCCGAAACGCGGGCATCGTGGACGCCGTGTGGGCGTGGACTCTGGGTGCTCTGGGCCCTTGGTTTGCCCTCAACTCACCAGCGCCTGACACGCTGAAGTGGCTGCTCGCCATCATGCCGCTGGTGTGGGGGCTGCGCTTGGGCACCTACCTGTGGTTCCGCAATCACGGAAAACCCGAAGACGGGCGTTACAAACAGTTGCGGGTGGAATGGGGTGCCAGCGCCAACACCCGCATGTTCAGCTTTTTCCAGGTTCAGGTCGTGTTTTCCATGCTGATTTCCCTGGGTATGCTGGTCATTTCCCAACGCATTGACGAACCTGCCCAGTGGGCTGTGCTGCTGGCGGTGGCGTTGTGGGTCGTCTCCATCGCCGGTGAATACCTGGCTGACCAACAACTGGCGAAGTTCAAGGCCAACCCAGCCAACAAAGGGCGTGTGTGTCGTCAAGGGCTGTGGAAATACTCGCGGCACCCCAATTACTTTTTCGAGTGCCTGCACTGGGTGGCTTACCTGCCCTTGGCCTTGGGCGCCCCGTGGGGCGTGCTGGCCTTGCTGCCGCCGTTGGTGATGGCCTTCCTGCTGATGAAAATGTCGGGCATTCCCGCCACCGAAGCACAGGCTGCCCGCACACGCCCCGAGTACGCTGAATACATCCGCACCACGTCGCCTTTGATCCCCTGGTTTCCGAAATCCTGACCGAACGCATTCACCATGAGCATCAGCACCTCCACCACCCTGCCCGGCGCCTCCCTGTTTGACCGGATCAAGGACAAAGCTCTTCAGTTGGGCATCGACGCCTGTGAGCGCGGGCTGGTGCCCGATGCCGCCTTGCGGGCTGCCATGCGGGGCCTGATGGCCCAACGCCTCGAGGATGAATCCCTCAATGATGCTGAACAGGCACGTCAACGCTTGCAGGCCTTGGTCGAAGAACTGCGCCAAGCCCCAATTGCAATTGACACTGACGCCGCGAATGAACAGCACTACGAAGTGCCCGCCGAGTTTTTTCACCTGCATTTGGGGCCATGCAAGAAATACTCGTGTGCCTTGTACCCCACTGGGGCGGAAACACTGGCGCAGGCCGAGCTGGCCATGCTGGAGGTGTATGCCGAACGTGCCGGGCTTACCGATGGGCAGCGCATTCTGGAACTGGGGTGCGGATGGGGGTCACTGTCCCTGTGGATGGCCCAGCGCTTCCCCCAATCACAGGTGGTGGGAGTCTCCAATTCCAACGGCCAGCGCGAGTACATCGAAGCGCGCGCCCGCGAGCGCGGACTGACCAACCTGACGATCATCACCGCCAACATCACTGAGTTTGATTTTCCACACGCTGGCGTTGAGGCGGGGTTCGACCGGGTCATCTCGATTGAAATGTTCGAGCACATGAAGAACTACCAGCAACTGTTCGCCAAAGTGGCCAGTTGGATGAACACAGGCGCCAAGCTGTTTGTGCATGTGTTTGCCCACCAAACCCTGGCTTACCATTTCGAAGTCAAAGACAGTTCGGACTGGATGAGCAAGTATTTCTTCACAGGCGGCATCATGCCCAGCGCCGACTTGTTTCTGCATTTTCAGGACCACCTGAGTGTCAAAAAGCAATGGTGGATCAACGGTCAGCACTACGAGAAAACCGCCAATCACTGGCTTGAGAACATGGACGCTGCACGCGACCGCATCATGCCCGTGTTTGAGACAGGCTACGGCAAAGCCGACGCGGCGCTCTGGTTTCAGCGCTGGCGCATGTTTTACATGGCCGTGGCTGAACTTTTTGGGTATGAACAGGGTCGACAATGGGGTGTGGTTCACACCCTCTTTGAAAAACGACCATGAGCCCCAGACACGCTTCAAAAAAATACCGCAACCTTGCCTTACTGCTGAGTCTGTCCGCTTTGTTCGCTGCAGGCTGCAGCACCACTGGGCAAAAACCTGAGCCGTACACCTGGCGCACGGCAGCCGTGGTCGCTTCGATGGGCAATCCCGAGAAGGACCCACCCGGCGTCAACCCTGCCAGTTGCATTCCCACTGCGGATAAGCCACCCGTGGTCCTTGTGCATGGCACATTCGCCAACAAACTGATTGCATGGGGTGGTTTGGGCCCCTACCTGGCGCAACAGGGGCGGTGCGTGTATGCGCTCAATTACGGTGCGCGGGATGACAAAGACGTGTTCAAAGGCATGGCCCCGGTTGAAGAATCAGCGCGGCAATTGGCTGCTTTTGTCGAACAGGTTCGCCAACAAACCGGCGCGCCGAAAGTGGACCTCATTGGTCATTCCCAAGGCGGCTTGCTGATTCAGTACTACACCAAAATGATGGGCGGTGCCGACAAGGTACACACCCTGATTGCCATGGCCCCCAGCACCCGCGGCACCACCAAAGCCGACCAAAGCACCCCGAAAGTGGCCGAAGGCAGCACCCCAGACGAACGCTATGCAGCGTCAAAAAGCCAGGGGGGCTCCTTTTGGAATTGCCCCGCCTGTTCAGACCAACGCACCGACTCCCCAGTCATTACCGCATTCCTGAAAGGCCCGATTGCCCAGCCCAATGTGCGTCACAACATCATCGCCACCCGGCAGGACAAGGTCGTGGTTCCCGTGGACAACCAACTGGTGAAAGAACCGGGCGTCAACAACATCGTGTTGGACGACGTTTTTCCTGAACGGTGGTTTACCCACACCAACATGCTTTACAACCAGGACGTTTGGCGACTGGTTGAACAAACCCTGTCCAAACCTTGAGGAAGACATTGCCATGAATCGACACATCGCTTCTCATGTGAGCAAGACAGCCAGCATCGGCCTTTTCGCAGGCCTGCTGTTCAGCGCCCTGCCCCTTCAAGCTCAGGAAATGCGCTTCTCAGGCAAGGCCTACGACCTGTCCAACAACCAATGGATTTATACCGAGCAACACACTCAGGTGTTCAAGGATGGCCGTTGGGTCAGCGGCACCATCAAATACGTCAGCCCAAGCGGTGAAGTGATCGCCGACAAGAAACTGGATTTCTCGGCAGACCCTTATATTCCACTGACGCAGATGAGTATCCCAAGCCAGCAATACAGCGAAGCAATCCGCAGTGTGAAAGGCGATGTGGTTCAGATGGAAACCACTGAGAACGGCAAAACGGACAGTGGCGAAATTACGGTGAAACGGCCAGTCGCTGCCGACTCGGGGTTTCATTCGTTTGTGCAAGCCAACCTCAAAGCCCTTCAGGATGGCAAAACCATTCCCTTGAGTTTTGGCGTGGTGGCCCGAAAGGATCAATACCAGTTCAGAATTCGAAAAACCGGCAACAGCCAGAAAGACGGCAAGAACCTGATTGAACTGAAAGCCGAGCCCAACTCCTTGCTTCGTTTGCTGGCTGACCCACTCACGCTGACCTACGACCTGGACACCAAAAACCTGATTGAGTATGTGGGGCCATCCAACATTCCCAACGCAAAAACCCGGAAAGTACCCCAGGTTCGTATTGAGTACAGTTATTAAAAACAAGCCTTTCGCAGTATGAATGCCACCGTAGCCCTGCCTTTGTTCCCACTTGGCTCAGTCCTGTTTCCGGGTGGCTTGCTCCACCTCCACATTTTCGAAGTGCGTTACCTCAAGCTGATTCGTGAATGTGTTGACAGCCAGACGCCATTTGGGGTGATTCACCTTAAACAAGGGCAAGAGGTGAGGCGGCCCGGCGAACAGATTGCCCTGGCCGGGGCAGGTACATTGGCCCAGATTGTTGAATTTCAGGCCATTCAACCGGCCCTGTTCAAAATCAAATGCACAGGTACACACCGCTTTCGCCTGAAGTCAGCCCAACAGGATTCCAGTGGCTTGTGGCTGGGCGATGTCGATTTGCGTGAGGAAGACCCAGCCATTCAAGTGCCAGAACACCTGACACATTGTGCGCGCGACTTGGAACGCATCATCGCAGAGCTGAGGAACCGCAGCATTCCGATGGAGCAGTGGCCCTTTGACGGCAACACGGCCAGTTATGAAGACTGTGCATGGGTGGCCAACCGCTTGTGCGAGTTACTGCCGATGACTTCCGACATGCGGGAGCAACTACTGGGCGTCGACAACCCACTGATGCGCCTCGAACTGGTCAACGACCTGATGAGCTCCCGCACAGGGCTGTGAACAACGACTCAATGATGATGGCCCGAGTGGCCATGGCCGCAACCCTGGGTGGGCTGCGCCACAACACCCGTTTTCAGCTCCAGACGGGCAACCTTCATCACTTGGTATGACGCGGTCACCGCCAACACCGCCATAAACACAGCCACCAGCAGGTCGGGCCAAGGCTGCGCGGTGTAAGCCACGGCAGCCGCGGCAAGCATCACCGCCACATTACCAATGGCGTCATTGCGGCTGCACAACCACACTGACTGCATGTTGGAATCACCATCGCGCCAGCGGAACAGCATCAAGGCCACGCCCACATTCACCAGCATTGCCACAAAACCGATGATGCCCATGGTGTACGCCTCAGGTGGCTCCCCATTCAAAAATCGATAGGCCGCAATACCTAGAATTACCACCCCAAACAGAAACATGCTGCCCGCCTTCAGCAAGGAGGCGCGTGCACGGGCAGTCACCGCCATACCCAGCACAAACAGACTGATCCCATAATTGGCCGAATCGCCCAGAAAATCGAGCGAATCCGCCAGCAAAGACACAGAGCCCGCCTTCAGACCACTGGCAACCTCCACCAGAAACATGGCGGCGTTGGCCAACAAAGCCAGCCAAAGAACCCTGCGATAGGTGGGTGACGCCTCAACAGCAGGTGCATGATGGTGATCGTGATGACAGCCTGGCATGGCCCCCCCTTGGCTCAATGGTTGAATGTCATGCGGAGAGCGAACTGGTGCTCGCGCTGCCTGCCTGCCATTCAGCCACGCAACGCTCACTGTATGACCACAGGGCTTCAGCAAGATTCGCATCACCGGCTACGGCCGTATGCCGACCCTCCCGGCAGTCCGAGTAATACAGGCCACTGTGATGCTGAACATCCGGGCTGAGCGCGCAATACAGCGTGGTTTTCGCCCCGTCCTCTGGCGAAATCATGAACAACTTGATCAGCGGCTGAATAAAGCCCGGCAGCTTGCGCCACACTTCAGTCGCCACCACCCCAGGGTGCAAGGCATACGTGGTGATTGAGCTTCCCTTCAAACGCTGGGCCAACGCTTTCACAAACAGAATATTGGCCAACTTGGCCTGCGCATACTCTTTGATGCCCCCAGCCCCTTGGGTTGCCTGTCTCAGGCTGTCAAAATCAATGCCCCGCGCATGCCGATGCGCACGGCTGGCCACCACCACCACACGCGCCTGTGTGGGCTTCTGAAGTGCTGGCATCAGCAATTGGGTCAACAGGAAATGCCCCATGTGGCACACACCAAAGGTCAACTCGAACCCGGAACGGGTCAATCCCTTGGCACCCGCCAAGCCTGCATTGTTGATGAGCAGGTCCAGCCCCAGGTTGCGCGCCAAAAACTGATTCGCACAGGTCCGCACAGACTCAAAATCACCGAGGTCCAGCGGCAGGAACTCCGCCTTGGCCTGGCCGTTGGAGCGTTCATTGATCTCCGCCAGCACCTCCGCTGTTTTGGCGGCGTCCCGACAGGCCAAAAACACGTGAAAGCCAGACAAAGCCAGTTGCACTGCCGTCACCCGGCCAATACCCGTGTTGGCCCCGGTGACCAAGGCCACTTTGCCTTGGGCCGACAAGTCTTGATTGGCTGCATGCCCCATGTGTCACTCCCGATTAGATCATCCCCACTAGTGTATCGGGCAGTGAAGGCAAAATGGTTGCAGCGGTGCTTGCTCAGCGCGTCTAGAATTGGGAAGCCTCAACCATTTGAAAAGAGCTGTTGCCATGAAAGACCGATTGCCCTACTTCGCCCGCCTGTTTGTCATGATTTGGTTCATCATCGGCGGCCTGGGCCATTTTGTGGCCACCGACTTCTTTGTCCGTATTACGCCACCCTGGGTACCTTACCCTCTGGAGGTGGTGTGGGTCAGCGGCCTGTTTGAGCTGGCAGGGGCCATTGGTATGGCCCTACCGGCCTGGCGGAAGGCAGCGGGCCTGGGGTTGTTCATGCTGACCATTGCGGTGTCAGGGGCCAACGTCAACATGTCGCTGAACCCGCACCTGTTTCCCGAATTCCCGCCGGTGTTGCTTCACCTGCGCATGGCCCTTCAAGTGTTTTTACTCGGCTGTATTCTGTTAGGTTCTGGCTGGTGGCGCCCTGCGTTTCTGGGTAAAGCTGACCAGCCACACACCAGCCAGCACAGCACTGGCCCCCAATAACTGCAGCACAGACACCGCCTCGCCCAACACCAGCCAGGACAAGCCCAAAGTCAGCATCGGCCCCAAGGTGCCGATGAGCACCGCCCGGCTGGACCCAATCAACTGAATGGCCGACGACTGCCACACCACCGGCAAAGCCGTCGACACCAAAGCCATGGCTGCGCAACAGGCCCACACAGGCCATGGCTGGTTCAGTGCCTGCAACGGTTCCGTGGCTGAAAAATGCAGCAAACAAGCGATGGTGGACACGCCACTGGCCAGCACCGCGAACCGAAGTGCACCCACGTGGTGGAGCATCCGCTCCGCGCCCACGTTGTAGAGCGCATAACTCAAAGCCGACGCCAGCACCAATGACGCCCCCAGCCACAAGCCTGACGTGTTGTCGATTGCGCCCAAGTCATGCACAAACACCAAAGCGATACCGGCGTAAGTCAAAGCGACTGCCCCCCATTGTCTGGGGGTGGATGCATGCCTCATCACCACCACATTGATCACCAAGGTCATCGTCGGGTAAGTGAACAGAATCAGGCGTTCCAGCGCCGCTGAAATGGTCTGCAGCCCCATAAAGTCGAGAATGCTGGAACCGTAGTACCCCAGCAAACCCAAAATCACCAAGCCAAGCCACTGCCCTGGGCTTAACGGCGGGGCGTTACGCAAGGCACTGCGACACAACCACATAAACAATGGCATGGCCAACAGCATGCGCAAGGTCAACAGCGTGATGGGGCTTACTGTGCCGTAACCATAGGCCAACTTCACGAACACCGCCTTCATCGAAAAGCCAGCGGCCGCCAACACCGCCAACCATACGCCCCGTTGCTCGTCACTGGCCACGGCCCAGCGGTTCAACTTCATGGTCAATATCTGCATATTCCTTATCATTCGCTTTCATGCAATGATGACAAGCAATACACGCCCTGAAAATCGCTGAATTCGGAACAAACCATTCGATGAAAACGAACGCTTTGAAGTATGACCTGGAAGACCTCCGTGTGTTTGCCACGGTGGCCTCGCTGGGTAACCTCACCCACGCAGCACGTGTCGTCAACCTTGCGCCCTCCTCGGCCTCCCATCGCATTCAAAACCTGGAAGCGGCCATTGGCACCCCACTGCTTGAGCGCCTGCCACGCGGGGTTAGGGCCACAGCGGCCGGTGAAGCCCTTTTGCGCCACGCACGGCGAGTGTTTGCACAATTGGAGCAGTTACACGCAGACCTGTCCCCTTATGCACTGGGCATACGCAGCCACATTCGCTTGTGGGCCAATACCCACGCCACCCACACCTACTTGCCTGATGACTTGGCTCAGTTTCTCAAACAGCATGAACAAGTGAGGGTGAGCCTGGAAGAACACCCCAGCGCTGACATTTTGCGCGCAGTCGCGCAAGGGGATGTGGACATCGGGATTGTGGCCGGCATGCCGGAGAGCCCGAATGTCATCCAACTGCCCTATCGAGAAGACCACCTCGTCTTGGTGGTTGCGCGCCAGCACCCGCTGGCACGGCGAAAAAGAATTCGCTTCGAATCTGTACTGGAGTACCCCTTCGTCTTGCTGAATTCCGGATCCGCCATTCACACCTTCACCATGAATGCCGCTGCAGCCCTTGGGGCGCATCTGGACGTGCGCATTCAAGTGCGCAGTTTTGAGGCAGTCATTCGAATGGTGAGCGCAGGCGCTGGGGTGGGGTTACTGCCCCACAGCGCCTTGAGCGAACAAGACCTCACTCACCGCGTGGTGGCGCTGAAACTGGACGAGGCCTGGGCCCCTCGCCACCTGAAGATTTGCATTCGGGCCGACCGCGAACTGAACAAATCCACAGCCGCCTTGGTGCAGGCCCTTAGCCAGGGAGTTTTAAACGACGCTGTTTGACGTGCGCCAAGAGATCGGCAGGCAACCATCGTTGTCCGCCCCCTTCCTCGGCTTGACGAATCAAGGTGATCAGGGCCGCATTCACAGGGGTATGCAAACCATTGCGCAAAGCCAAGCGCACCACTTCACCATTAATCCAATCAATCTCAGTGCGTCGCCCCAGTTGCAGGTCTTCCCACATGGACGAACGCGCCAGAGGGTCAATCGCCAAAATTTTTCGGGCGGCCAAGGCGAATAACCAGTCAGGAATGCTCAGCACCCAAGGCAAGAGGCGCGGGGGCACCGCAGTCACTTTGGCCACAGGTACACCAGCCTTGCGCAGCACGCCCAGCGCCTCGGCAATTGCCAGGGCCAGCACCCTTCGGTAGCCCCGCAGGGAAAGCTCTTCCTTTAGCGGTAAACCCGACAAGGCATTGACTGAATTGTTCAGGTTCATCAACAGCTTGCCCCACTGCACGGCCTGCATATCCGCCGAACGAAGCAATGGCAAGCCGGCTGAAGCAAATGCAGCTTCCGCCCCAGCAGGCAATGGCCCCACCTCAATGTCCAACTGCCCTTCAGACCCTTGGTGAAAACGCCCCTCACCCCGATCAATCACATTGAATGGCACCATGCCCGCCAGCACGGCGTGATTGGGCAACTGCTCGCGCAGCACCGGCACATTGCGCACACCGTTCTGAAAACTGACCACCGGCACATGCTGGGGCAACAGGCCCGCCAAGGTTGATGCAGCGTCTGCTGTGCCTGCCGATTTCATGGTGAGCAACACCAAGTCAACATCGGCCAAAGCCTCAGGGGATTCCGACAGGCTCAAATGCTGAGCCTGGGCCAGAACATCACGGCCAAGGTAATCCGTCAGCCGCAAACCGTGGCTGCTGATTGAAGTCAACACCCGGGCGCGCCCCACCAGCACCACATCCACACCGGCTGCAGCCAGGCAACCCCCAACATAGCAGCCGATGCTGCCTGCTCCGTACACACCGATCCGCATTTGCCTTACTCGCTCCGGTTTGAACATTCCGCAAGGGTTGGGGTGTGCTTGCACCTCACCCGCAGCAGAAACTTCATCATCTCCGGACTGTACACCCCTTCAGCGGTCAACTGCGCGCGTGCCTGGTCCATCATTCGCATGTACTTGATTTTCTCCTCCGACCCCAAGGTCATCCAATATTTTTCCGGCACGACTTTTTCCAGTTTGCGAATCACCTCGATACCCTGGTCGAGGAAACGCAAACCAAACTTGCGCAGTTTCTTGATTTTCTCGTCCAGGTCCGGAATTTCCTTCTCAAACTTGGTGCGATTAATGACCGCTGAACCAGTCACCATGGCCAGTGGCAAATCAAACACGGCCCCTTTGGTGCCCAGCCCGCGATAAAGCTCGAACGGCCCATACGCCAAGGCCGGCGCAGCAATAATATCCACCACCCCGTTATTGAACTTCTGTGCAAAATTAGAGATATCGCTGGCCACTGGCTGAGCCCCAATCTGCTGCACCATCTTGGCCTGGCTCGTGTCCCATTCCAGCACCGCCACCTTCTTGCCAGCCGCCTTTTCAATGGAATTGATGGCGCGGTCGTTCACCATCACATAGGCAGCGCCCAAGGGGGCCATTCCGACAATCTGATAAGGATGGTTGATGGACTTCTCATACATGCGGTCACTGCCCATCAAGGCAGCAATCGCAGTTTTCACTTCCTCATAGGTCATCAATGCACCCACCGCATCAAAACTGCCCATGAAGAAATTGAAGTTTCTGGCCCTCAGGGTGGACATACCCACAGCGTCACACGCGCCTACTTTGAACGAGTTGGCCGCCACCGATTCATTGGTGAATGGAATCAGCTCCGCATGCACGTTCCAGCGCTTGGCCTCCAGGGCCACATCCTGAGCAATGGAAAACACCGGGCCATTGCGGCCCATCAGGTCGAAAATGCAAATCTTCAGGTGAAAAGGCTTGTCCAGCGGGGGGACTTCCTTCATCAGTTCCGACGCCACAGCAGAAATGGTGGACTGCACCAAACCGCGACCAGGCAAGGCCGGCTGAGCGCCCTTGGGCATGGCTTCGATACCCGACTGAATGATTTGCCGAGACCCTGCTTTCGAGGGCTCCTCAGCCGCCCCGGCTACCCCTAACGCCAACGCCAACCCACCGAGAAGCAACACCCGAAGCACTGCACATCGCTGGAAGGCAGGCATGGTCATTCATCCTTGGTGGAACATTCAGCGGCCTTGGCGTTGTGGTGACAGCGCACACGCTTAAGCAGTGCCATCATCTTGGGGTCATACACGCCGTCGTTGGTGAGTTGAATGCGCGCCTGCTGCATCATGACGTGATACTTGTCTTGGTCGGCCTGAGGAATGTCCATCCAGTACCGCGATGGCACCTGCTTCTCAATTTGGCGAATGGTGCCGATGGCCTGGTCCACATAGGTCAAGCCGAACTTGCGCATTTTCATCAGGCGATCGTCCAGGTCAGGCACTTCTTTCTCAAGCCGTGTTCGGTTGATCACCGCCGACCCAGTCACGTTGATCAACGGCATTCTGTAAACACCGCCTTTGGTGCCCAAACCGCGATACAGCTCCAGCGGGGCAAAGGCCAAGGCCGGGGCCGCCACAATGTCCACCACACCGTTGTTGAACTTCTGCGCGAAGTTGGTGATGTCGCTGGGAACAGGCTGTGCACCCAGCTGCTGAATCATTTTGGCCTGGCTTTTGTCCCAATCCATCACCGCGACTTTTTTCCCAGCCGCCTTTTCGATTGAATTGATGGCACGATCATTCACCATCACATACGCGGCACCCAGCGGGGCCATGCCCACAATTTGGTATTTCCCATTGATCGAGAGCGGGTAGGTTTTGTCGCTGCCCATCAGCAACTGAAGCGCAGTCTTCACGTGCTCATAACTGGGCAAAGCACCCACCGCATCAAAACTGCCCATGAACGGGTTGAACATGCGGGCACGAAGAGTCGTAATGCCAACCGCCTCGCACTGGCCAGTGCGGAATGACTCCGCCGCTACACTTTCGTTCGTGAATGGCACCAGTTCAACAAACAGGTTCCATTTGCGGGCTTCGATGGCCACATCCTGAGCGATGCCGTACACCGGCCCCGCTTTACCCATGATGTCGAAGATACAAATCTTGACATGCAAAGGCTTGTCCAGCGGCTTCATTTCTTTCATGAGCTGGTCGGACACACTGCCGATCATGCCTGCTGGCATTTTGGGGATGTCCTGCGCCAACGCTGGCGACGCAACAGCAGTCACAGAACAGGACGCAACAAGGGAAAGGCGCGCCAATGTGGCACGCAAATGACTGAACAAAGGCATGGGGGCTGTCTCCGGGTGTTGCTCTTCACGGCAACTGAATATTAATTATTGTGTCTAGGTTTGCGTCAGTATACACATGTATACCTTTGAGTCAAAGCCCCGTAAAATAAGCGCACTCACTCTCAGGAAAACCTCATGTCCGCCATGGTTGAAGACGAATTGGCCAACATGCCAGAAGGCAAACGCAAACTGGTGGTTGCAGCCTTGAAGATTGCGGCAAGGGACGGTACCCCCTTGAACTCGCTCGGTTTGCGTGAACTTGCCCGTGAAGCGGACCTGAACCACAACACCTTCTACCGGCACTTTGAAGACCTGGACGACCTGGCCCGCAGCACCATCGAGCTGATTGCGCAAACCATCATTGAAGAGATGCGTCACATCCGCACGCAAGCGCGCACGACCGCAGACGCCACAGAAGGTGTGGTCAACTTCTTTCTCGAACTGGTGCTGAAAAACCCCGATGCATTTGCTGTAGGCGTTCGGGAGTTGAACACCGTGTCCAGCCCGCTACGGCCCATGCTGCTCAAAGTGATTGACAAGATTGCCCAGCAAAGTGTCGAGCAGATTAGGCATGGTCAACTGGTGGCTGTGAAGGATGATTCCGTGCTTCTTGAAGTGGCCCGCGACATCACGGTTCAAATGTTCAACGCAGCAGTGCCCCTGTTGCGCGCACCAGCCAAGAAACAAAGCATCGCCCAAGCACTGGTCAACAGCATACGCCGCCAATTCCTGGGCGCCATGGCCTTGGAGAGCTTGCTGCCCCCCAAGGCTTAAGGGTTCACCAGTTAAGTGCACGCCTCAAGGGCTGCAATGGCCAAAGCACCCATCACAACGTTAGCCACCAGTCGGTCATTCCGGTCCACCTTGTCAATGGCGTTGTCCAAAATCTCGCGTGGTGCCATCCGCTTCATCCGGGCCTCCCTCACCGCCTTGGCCACCCGCTTGAAGGGCTTGTACACCCCACCCCCAACAAACAGATACTCCAACCAACCCTTGTCCGTCAGGCGCTTGAGCGTGGCCTGAACATCGGCCTCGGAGGGCATCTCTTTGCAAGGCAAGGGGGCTACGCGCTTGGTGAAACACACCGAGAGATTCCCCGTGTCTTCCACATAAGCCACCTCGAAGAAACGGCTTGCCGCAGCAATCAAGCTGTGCCGGGAGTAGTAAAACAGGTGCGCCTTAAAGTAGATGTTGTGAGGGCTGGCATCGGCTTGTTCGATATTGGGCACCTCGATGACCAAACGCCCACCGTCAGCCAACATCGTCCATAACTTCTCCAGCGAACGCTCTGGGTGGGCCAAATGTTCAAACACGTGGAACAGCGTAATCACGTCAAACCGGTCGCCACCAACATCGTCCAGGTTGCAGGTCCGAATATCCACGTCATACGCCTTACGCGCAAAGTCTGAGTACCCTTCATTGGGCTCAATACCTTGCGACGCAAAACCCGCCTGTGCCGCCACGTAACAGAACTCGCCACCACCCGCGCCCACATCCAGCAGCCGCAAGCCACTGGGGTTCAAGCCCGCCCGCTGCATGAAAGCCAAGCGGTCCCGCGCGGTAACCCCAGCACGCCACACATACTTGGCTTTGGGGGCATAGGTACTTTTGTAATCCTGTCGATAATGGTGCGAGTAGTACACCCTCAATGCCTCATCACTGGGCAATTCAAGCTGCTGAACCAAGCCACATTGGCTGCAAAACCCCAAGGGTAAACCATCGCCCGACTTTGCATCGCGACTTTCCCAGTGCTTTAAAAAACCGCCGTGGCAAACCGCACATTCCAAACCCTTAGCTTTTGTGTCGTTGTCTGACATCTCTTTCTCCTTACTTCTCAAAACCCAAACCCTGAACCTGCACCCAACAAAGTGGCCACCCCTAAGCCGGCAAACAGCGCAGCCGCCAAACCATGAACCAACTTCATCGGAATCTTTTGTGCCAGTTTATCGCCTGCAAACACTGCAGGTACATCAGCAATTAACATGCCCAAGGTCGTGCCAGCCACCACCGACAGCACATCCGCATAGTGAGCCGACATGGCCACTGTGGCAATTTGAGTTTTGTCACCCATCTCCGCCAAAAAGAAGGCCACAAAGGTTGTACCAAACACGCCGAACCGGCTGGCAAAACCAGCCTCTTCATCGTCAATCTGATCGGGAATCAATGTCCATATCGCCATGGCCAAAAATCCAAGGCCCAAAACCCAACGCAGAATTTCAGGCCCGACGTTGCTGGTGATCCAGCCACCCACCGCACCTGCCAAACCATGATTGATCAAGGTTGCGGCGGTGATGCCCAACACAATCGGAATCGGTTTCTTGAAACGGGTGGCCAGCAAAAAGGCCAGAAGCTGGGTTTTATCGCCGATTTCAGCAAGGGCGATCACCCCGGTAGAGACGAGTAGCGCTGACATAGTGATTTCCGGGCCCGGACAAAACCAAATGATCAACCCAGCATCTCCAGGCCAACCGGAAGCTGAATGGTCAAAGGTCTTGCCAAGTTCAGAGAACCGCCTGCACCATGGAATGTGTTCCAAGTGTGTTGATGCAGGCCTTTTCCGTGGAGGAAAAGAGGCTACTCCCCAATAAGTACGCGTAGTGTAATTGGGCCCGCGTGTTGAATCAAGAAAAACTTCAACAGCACAGCACGACGGATAGGCAAAGAAAAAGGCCCGGTAGAAACCGGGCCTTTCAGTATTGGTCGGAATGAGAGGATTCGAACCTCCGACCCCTTGCACCCCATTCAAGTTTTCATTGATGACGTAAGCAACTGAATTAAAAAGGATTCATGGGGTAGAGGCGCTAACAAAACAGCCCTTTGGTACCGGCTGGAAACCCGCATGAATGCTGGGTGCGTTTTTGAGTTTTAGCGGTTTTTCTGGAGGCTTTTTCTGGTCTGAGCTATGATCAAATACTGTTTATCTGAACAGTATTTTATGAACGCCACTTACCCCATCATCACCCCTGGTTACTGGAACGACAGGCCAACCAATTGCGAGTTCTGCACGCATGCCCGACCTCAGTTCAACTCGATCAAGTACGGCGGGCAGCAGCTGGCCAATGACTGGTGGTGTGATCTGCACAAGTACATGACCATTAACCACGGCTGTGGAGATTTCGAACGAGAGCCTGGGGTTGAGGGGTAGGAACTTTGTATTGTCGGTTGAACACAGACAGACGATCACCCGTCAGATGATCAGGGGGCCATGGACCCATGCCGAAGTGGCCCCCACCCTACCCTTTTCTTAAAGCCTTGGCCAGGTCAGGCGTGATCTTTTCGACCGACCGGCCGACCACGTAGCCACCCAGGCCGAATTCCACGATATCCCACAGCTTGAGGTATTCAGCCTCGGACAGTTCAGGCGCTGCCCAGCCGAACCACCTGGCGACAATCAGACCCCCAAAAACCAGCATCAGCACAGGCCGCCAGGTTGCAGCCAGGAAATGCTCAGACTTTGCCTCAGCCAGGATGATCTGGGAAGCTGCTGCCTCGATCTGCTGGCTTTGGGCCAGTAGCGCCATGGTGACCTCGGATTGAGCCTGAGCGGCTTCAGCAGGGTCCGGAAACTTTGACTTGACGACCTGGCCGATGATGGGCGCCAGGATTGGTAGCAGAGCAGCGATCATTGTGGCAGTCCTTTTGAATATTGAGCCTTGCCAAGCACGAAGTTGGCTGTCAGCACCTGCATCCGGTTGATTCCGCGGGTCAGGGACACATGAAGCCATCCCTTGCGAATGTCTGCTGGGTCATAGGCTTCAAGGATGACCTGGTCAAACTTCAGCCCGCTGGACAAGATCCACCTTGCCACTTCGAGCTTGTCCACATTGACGAACTTCAAGTCGGCAGCCTGGCCAAGCACATGCTGGCTGTTCAGAGCCCCACCGATTGCTCGGTTCAGCTTGGGGCATCGGTAGCCGCTCGAAATGATCGTGGGCCCGAACTTGTCGCGGATGGGTTGCACCAGGTTCTCGAAAAGAAATTGCAGGTTGGCCAAGGACGAGGCATCAGGCGTGTTGTCAATCCCATTGCGCTCCCCAGTCTGGCTTTCAATGACCTCAGCCAGAGTGAAATTCTTCGACAATCTCATCTCAGCCTCCAAATTGCAAAACCATCACTCCAGCAAAGGCGAGGGTTACAATCCCTACCGCAAGAACATCTCTCATGATCCGCATCCATAAAAAAAGCCCACCGAAGTGGGCTTGCTCTACTAAGGCCGTTCAGCGCGAATTCAGCCTTCAATCTAGTTAATCAAACTATAGATCATTCATTTCTTGAACTTTTGTGGCTGTAACGCGCAACAAAAGCGGTTCTTTGTTCAGCGTCCAGCCCGTGCTTTTTGCTTGCTCCGATTCAAGCCTTGCCACTGCTTTTTCATACTCGGCGTGGCTTTTGCTTTTGATTGAAACTGTGTGGGTTATTTCAGCCATGATTACCCCACAATGTCCACGACAGGCAGACTGTCTAAATCACGCCAATTCGACCAAGTTGTGTAGGTGATGTTTAAGGGGTACAGCGCTTCCATTGAAAATGTAAATGCCGTTTTCTGCAGGCGCAGTCTGGTTGCGCACCAGCAAACGATCATTGGCCACTAGGGTGACACCATCAAAAACGGCTGTGCCAGGGTTGCTCAAGGTGACGTTTGCTGTGGTCGATGCCCGAACGGAGTCCTTCCATGCCAGGCCTTCCACAGCACTGTCAACATAAGCCTTGGTGGCTGCATGCTGGGGTGCAGTTGGGTCAGGCAGGTTAATAGGCCTTGCCTGGTTATTGAAGTCCAGATCACTGAGCTGCTGACGTGCCATGCTTATTCCTTAAATTAAACGAGCGAAACCTGTCTGCGGTGCCGCAAACAGGATTTGGGTTTGATTGGTATTTAGGTGCACCACTTCGGCATTGACTTCCATGCCGCCTATCGAATACACGCTGACGATGGGGCGTCGCCCCAGGTTGTGATTGATCAGCCAGCTGGCTGATGCAGATGGCTGGGAATGCTCATACGCATTCAGCCCACCAGATGGCCCGGGCAATCCCCTGGGTCCGGTCACTGCACTTTGCAAAACAAGTTGGGTTGATCTCTGGGCGGGCTTTAGCTCAAGGCGAGCACCCTTTTGCGCCAGCACCGTGCTGGTGCCTTTGCTCACTACAACAGTTGTTCGGGCCATGGATCATCATCACTGGGTTACGTCTGGTTGAACTCGCACAACGACCGTCTCGGTGCTGATCACCGAGTTATCGAATGAGTACTGGATATCCCAAAGCAGGTCTGTCACTGGCCAGCTGGCAGTGTTGTTGACCCGCATCGTGAATTTGCCAAGGTTGGCAGGGACGGATTGATCAGGGATGGTGACTGCCAGGGTGGCAACCAAGGCACCGCCTGGGTGCCTGATCTGACTGGCTATTGTGTAACCAGTCAGGTTGATGGGCGAGCCATCTGAAGAATCTGAATAAGTGGCCTGTACTTCAAAGGTGTCACCTCTCTTGTGAGCGATGACCTGGGAACTGCAATCTAGGGCGTTAACTGACATGGATAATCGTCCTTGCTTTTTTTCTGGAACTCATCGGGCGCTCCATGTGCCCACTTGTGCTTGGTCGAGGCTTGCCAGATCGTCAGCACTGCCAGCAGACTGATGTGCCAGGCTGAAGGCAGGTAGCCATACACCACCGTGGCAGCCACAGAAAATGCGCCTATCGTGGACAGCAGCCAGAGCAGAGCCCGGACTTCAAGTTTGGTTGACTCACTGGTCAGGCTCAGCCTGCAGAAGGCCATGTAGAACAGGCTGCAGGACATCAGGAAATACACTGCAAGAACAAGGATCGTTTTCATATCACGCACCACCTATCAGGGTTTTGATTCGGTTTGCAGCTGCGTTTCTGAGAATGTCGAACTTGTCACCCAAGGTGCCCAGCAAAAAAGCCACTGCCGGAAGCACATGTTCTTGGGCCCATCCGAACTGCTCGGAAATCACCATTGCAATACCACCTGTAAGCAGTACAGCAGTTGAAACGATCCTGAACAATAGGAGAAAAGCCACAGTGCGGGATGGTGTTTCTACCCTGCCCAAAGTCCACATTGCCCCTACAATTGCCGAGAACAAAATCGTGATCCAGACTCCAAAAACCGGCCCAAAAATCACGATCATCCCGCCAGTGATGGAGGCGGTCACTGCCGCGCTGGTTGTTGCCGGTTCTTGCATTTCATCCCTTTACGTTGTTTGTACTTCAGGCTGGCCAAGCCAGTGCTGGAAGCTCCGCATCGAGCTCTTCGAGGGTTGGAATCGGGCGGGTTCCCGCTTCTACATCAGCCAGGATTTGGGTTCCAATGTCCCACGTCTCATCGCGTTTCTCGAGCATGTACAGCGCTTCCGTCCTGAACTTGGTCACTTTGCTGGTCACATAGGTGCAACAGGACAACACGCCGTCATACTCGCGTGTGCGGCAAAAGTCATCCAGGCGATGCTGGATGTGTGCTTTGTAGGTCTGGACAACCTGCTCTCGCGTTGGGGGTGGTGGGTCCACAGCCACAGGCTTTTTCTTCTTGCTGTCCCACTTGATTACCTTGCCTTCTGACTGTGCAGCCAGCAGTGCTGAGTGTTCCTCGGTAGTGATTTCAACAGCATCAGCAGGGATGTTGTCGCCGTGAATTTCTTCGCTGTAAAAGCCTTTTGTGCCTGGTGAATAGAGCATGGTTTTTCCTCAGTTACCTATCGCGATCCAATTGCCTGGCGCGGTGTTACCGCCATCGTTAATTAACTGGAAATTAGTTGTCGTCTTGTTATTGACGTTGAATGTTGGCCAAACGGCTCCTGACGTAACTGGTGAAACTGCGTTAGCGACAACAGAATGACATGCCGTAGGAAATGCGATTGGGAATGTCACGGTAACAGTTGCGTCTGCTGCTACGGCGGCGCTAGTTCCCCACTGCACAATCAGGCCGCTGGGCAGGCGCTGATAGCCATTTGCGGACAATGAGGCGCCAGCCAAAGCTGACAAAACCAATCCACCAGCACCTTGAACAAGAGTAGGCGCTGATGCATAGGTGCCCGCAGTGGCCTGCGTTGAATCGATGAAACCAACCACCCTGTAAGGTACGTTTGTCCTTCCAGTGGTGCTGTAGAAAACGTTTGCCGCTGTGGCCGCCGCACTAATTGCTGTGGTGCTGATAACTCCAGATTCATCAAGCGCATTACCGCCAGCGATATTCACCACGGCCAGCTCAACCGTTCCAGCATTGTCAATTGCAAGCAGCACAAGCCTTGCAGGCTGACCGTTGGTTGCACCCAAGGTTGCACCCTGCGGCACAGTCAAGCTCAATGCAGTGGCAACAGTCCGGCTGCTTACCGCGCCGTTGGTCAACGTGGCATTGCGGAAATCCAGCCTGGTTGGGTTCAGGGTCAGGGTCAGCGCGTTGGCTGCCACTGATGCTGTAATTGGCTGAATCTGGGCAGAAGCACCAGTGGCTGCGGGGTTTTCAAGAACCCAGCGATCAAGTGTCAGGTCATAAGTCAGCGCAATCCAGTGGCCAGCACCCGCAATATCACCGGCGTTCAGGGCCTGGTTGTTTGCCTTTACGATGGTCTTGGCTGGAATCACGCCACTGTTGGGCGTGAATGTCGGGGTGGTGACCGTGTTAGCTGCTGTAGCCCTGACCGTGAAAGTCATGCCTGCAGTCAAAGTCGCCACTGCGGGTGTAAAGCTGGCAGTCAAGGCGTTGGCCGTACCGCCCGCCACTGCAACTGCAGGCGCATTTCGCTGAATTGCGCGAGTCGAGATCGCTTCAATCAACTGGTCGAAGTTACCACTGACTGGAGTAACGCCCAGGTTCTCGATGAACCTAATCAGGTTTTCTTGAATGTCATTCAGCCAGACAGCATCCACCACGGTGGCGGGTGTACCAGTGGCTGGGTTGCCATCGGTGAACAGGTTGCCTGGCGCAAAGCCAGCGGCATCAATACGATGCATAGTTGTACCTCATCAGGAGTAGGCAAAAATCACGGTTGTGTGGGCTGGCTTCAATCGACTCAACAGGCACTCAAGTGGCTTGTTGCTCCATGAACCCAGTGGATCACCAGCGACAGAGGCGCCGGCACGAAATGGAATGACAGTGTTCAGGGCGGAATTCACCTGCCAGGCCAGGGCAAACTGCTCGCCGACCCGGTCAGATGCAACTGACTGCCCTGCCCGAAAGCTTTTGAATTCGGTGATGGTCACCTGAAATCCAAGCCCCGCAGCCAAGGCAATAAAGTAATCCTTGGACTGCCGGCCGACAGTGGTCAGCTTGGTCAGCAAGGCTGAGCGCCGCTGCTGGGTGCTTTGAACAATCCCGGCATCGATGACGCATGCATCGGGCAGGCCCGCCATGGCTTCCCATTCCGGCAGCAGCTCAACCGCTGTTCTTGGGTCGGCTTCGGCCACCAGGTCAATGGCCCGGTCATCAAGCTCAAACAGGTTCTTGGCCATGGCCTGCAAAAGCCTGCCCAGGTTCGAATCCTCATCTCGGTTCCACACCAGGCCCTGCGGCAGCAATGACTGCAAAAGCGCCTTGTAATCCTCGACAGTTACAGCCATGTCACAGCCCCCATCACGCTCATGCTGCCAGTGGGGTTAACCACGTTGGCTGCTGGAGAAACCAGGGTGAAGTCGTTTTCGCCCAGGGCTGATGAGATGGCAGCTCGAATATGTGACAGGAGGATTGTTCCACCTGGCTCGGACTCCCGGGCAATCAGGTCCCGCAGCTCAGCTTCAATAGCGTCTCGCACTGCCTGGGTGTTGGGGGTCAGGTTCTGAATGCTGAAGTTCAGTGGCACGGCCACCGGTGCCACCACGTAGACAATTGCAGTGACTGGCCGCCTGGCATCCAGATAAGCCTGCACCGAAGCCACTTCGGATGCATCGGGAATGATTGCAGCGCCCTGCCCGTCATTGTCGCGAACAAAGCGCACGGTCAAGGTGCCCACACCCAGCTCAGCGGTGTAAACCCAAGCGCGGGTGACGCCTGCAATTTCAAGGGCCCAGCCAATGTAATCAGAGGCAGCGCCCCCATGAGGTGGCTGCTTGATGCGATTAAGCAGACGGGCCCGCAGTGAATCATCACTTTCGATGTCAGAGCCACCAGAAATGCCCGGCGCGGACACCAGCCCGGTCGAGTCAACACCCAGCACTGGCGACACCAGGAACAGTGAAACTCCCGCCTGGGTATTGCCTGCAGCACCCGTAGACACTGCAACCACGGAAACACTGCCGCTGCCGGTCACCAGGCTGACTTCACTGCTGGTCTGAAACTGGGCACCGTCTGGCCGCTGAAACAGAGTGCCTGCAGGCAGAACTGAACCGGACACACCGGTGAAGGTGATCAAGCCGGTGGCTGCTGAAGCAGCCTTTCTCTGTATACCCCAGATGCTGGACCAACGCTCCAGGTTCTCGGTCTCGGCAGTGTCGGGAAACACCTGCCGGGAAATCCAGTCCAGGTAGCCGTACAGGCCATGCACCGCGCCGGCAATCACGCTGGACAGCACATTCAGGTTGGAGAATCGAAGCCTTGCATCTGCACCAGGCAGGCGGGCATTGATCTCTGCAACTGCCCGGTCAACCAGGGTTCTCAGCGATGGTTTGGAAAACGGCATTTCAACTCCGTACCTGTTGCCAGGCAAGATCAAATTTAAATCGGGCCGGTTGCGCCTGGTTGCGTATCACTTCCACCTGCAAACCCAGCACGCCTTGTGTCACCACCTCCGTGGTCACCAGCACCTGGCTGGCCACCCCGTCATCAATCAGCCACTGAAGGGCCTCGCGCGCATATTCCCTCGCCCTGACAACCACCTGCCGGGCCTGCTTTTCTCGGGCCAGAAGCCAAAGCCTTGAGCCAATACGGGACGGCTGAAATACATCAGCCCACCAACCCTGCCGTGACATTGATGCCTCGGGCAGCTGGTCATCATCCTCAGCACGCCGGTTGGTAAACAGGCTGATCATGACTGCGGTCTTCAAATCCTGATCACTGGCCAGCGCCCCAGCGGACACGACAAAATCCCCCCGCACCGCGAGGGGATCAAACACTGTTGCGATATCCATGGGTTAAACCTGTTGGGCTGTAGTCGAGGTCTGGCCACCGGCCACATTGTTTTCAGTGTGGGTGTGCGTGTTGTATGCCTGGCGCATCTGAAGCATGGTCTTGCCGCCTGCGTCGCAGTTGTCCTTGATGTTGCCGGTCACTTCCAGAATCGGGGTTTCAAGCCGCACCTTGCTGGAAGCAGTCAATGTCACCACCGGCGCATTGACTTGAAGTGCAGCACCTGCTGTGACTTTTATTACACGCCCCCGGGAGAGCACGATCTGATCACCCTCATCGGTGTAAAGCGCCACTTCACCAGGCTGAAGCCCACGCTTGCGGTACCGCCTGTCATCACAGGCAATCAGCAGGCCATGGTCACGGTTGCCACCGACAAACACCACCACGCCCTCTGCACCAGGCAGCGGGGCAGAACTGAATCCATACTGCTGGATCCGCTCGACATCATCCTGGACCTCATCAGCAAGCATCTGGGCCTGGACTGTTTGCACCGGGCCAGCATCGTTGACCACCGACAGGATTGCCCGACCGATCATCAACTGGATCTTGCCGCGCATGCTCTCTGTCAGCTTGGTGAACGCGTCAATCATTTACCCACCACATTGAATTTTCCGGAAGAAGGGCCTGCAGCAGGCTGCGGAATTTCTGCCAGCTCATCAAAAGCCCGCGGGTCAACCAGCTCCAGATCGCTGGTCGTGCCAGACTCATCCAGCCGCATCGAGATCGATGCAATCAGAAACTGGCCATCCACCCGCATCCAGGGGCAGACCAGCTTCACCAGTTTGTTTACTCCCCACAGGCTGCCATCACTCTGGCGCCAACCCTGCACAGTCACGCTGATGCGCCTGGCCTTGGCTTCACGGTTGGACACTTCCCAGCGAGCACGGGTCTGGCATCGAGCGGCATCCGCCTGGGATTCAGCTACCACCACCAATGGGCGGTACCGCCCTACTTTGCTGCCACTTGTGGCATTCACTTCCCGCTTCACGCTGGCCTTGGGCTGGGCCCTGGACAGGTCAAACTGGGAAGCACCGGCAGCCGAAGACTGCCCCTTCACCGTGATTTCACTGTAAAGGGCTGAATGGTTCTGCTCAGAACTTGCCTTCAGGATGTTCTTGCCCAGCTCGAGCGAATCGATGCACTTGCCACCGAGGCCCGAGCGGGTTATTAGCAGGCTTCCCTTGGAATCAGAAACCAGCATCACGCCTTCACTGCGGGCAATGCGCTCAAGGGTGCGGTGCACGCTTTCGCCATTCTGGGTTGACCACTTGGCCAGGTTGGAAACCCGCCTGGGCGACTTACCCTTCCCGCCTTCAATAGTCTGGTCAATCACCTTGATGTCGAAAGGCTCAGCCAACTTTGAAGCAATCTGCAGAAAGCTCAAGCTTGAAAACGACACTGACGGTGCAGAACAATCCACCAGGTCGCCTGTCTTGTCCCTACCCACCACCGAGATGGTGTGCGAGCCTGCATCGTATGAAGTGGACACCTTGTCCACATACCCCGTAATTACCGGGTCCTCACCGATCAACACCTCGCAGAACTCGCCCGGAGAAATACTCCACTGCAGGGTCTGGTCTGGCCATCGATCAGTGATCGACAATTCGAATGTGCCTGCAATCTGCTCGATGCCCTGGCGAATCGACACGGACTTCCAGCCCGAATAGATCTGGCCATTGACCTTCAGGGTCAACTTGGTTGAGGCATCAGTCATCAGCTCACCAGCAACACGGGCTTTCCAGCCGGGACAAACCCGGGATGCTTCACCAGGTTGCGTTTAATCAATTCAGCCTCCCGCTCCTGGTCAAGCCACTGATCCCCGTAGAAATCATGGGCCACCACCAAGGCAGGCAAAGCCACCGCGAATTCTCTTGCCACAATCCTTGGCAAGTCAGGCGTGATGGCTGTGAAGTGCTTGACCGCATCCGTGCGGATCTGCACGATCGCATCAATCGCATCCTGGCCGATCAGCTCGGAGAAGATCAGATCATCCACCCGATCAACAATCTCGGTGCGGTGCGCCCTTACCAGGTCGAGCGTGTCAGGCTCGGCCGAGACCAGGTCGCGCGTGCGCTTGACCACAGCCAGGAATGACACCAGGCCCATCAAGGCATCACGGTTTGAATTCAGCTGCTGCCTGGCTGGGGTCTGCACAGTCTGAATCGGGCTGGGCAAGCCATACCCAAACAACTGCAGCACATCGGGCATATTGCGCACCAGTTGCACGATCCCCTTGGCCAACCCCAGCGGAGAGGACAAGGACCCAAGCAACCTTTCGGGCAACAAGGCCTGCAATGCTGACAATGGATTGGCCCTGATCGAAGCCAGGTTGTCCAACACCATGCCAGGCACCGAAAGCAATCCATTGACTGATTTCAGTGCATCCTCCACCACGAAGTCTGCTGCACCATCCACGCTGAAGGATTCAGAAAACTCCAGCGCTGCAATTTCTTCGGCGGCTGCGATCTGTGCGTCAAGCACCGCCAGTGTGTCATCAGTGGCTCGGGGCTCCTGCTGGGTGCCCGCCTCCACCATCTCGATGCTGATCTTGGCCATGCCACCAAAGCTGGTGGACTCGGTCATCTGGCACTGGCCAGAGACAATCACCTTCAGCGTGCCCAGGTATGGGTGCACCAACTGGCCGGGCCCGGGTTTCTCCAAGGCCTCCAGCAACTGGTCACGCCCAGACATGTATTCAGGGCCAATGATGAAAGCCTCGATCCGGTATTCACGAGCTTTTTTGCCCATGTCTTCCAGGAAGGGTTCATCACGCTGCGGGTATTCATGCCGGGCCAGCCTGCGGCCAGCAGTCAATGTTGATGAATCAACCTCGAATGAAACGCCCCGAAAGGAAGCCGACCTCAGGTTATCGCGCCAGGCCACATCAGGCTCCCGTCATGTACAGACCAGCCGACACATCAAGCGTGGTCTGGTCTGATCCGTTTTTCATGTCCACCACCTTGGGTCTGCCCTGGGCATCGATCTCAAGCTTGATGGTGTTCTTGATTTCCTGCTTCTGAGCTTGGGCTGCTGCAGCTGCAGAACCAAGGCCCTTGGCCCGGTCAGTCGCAAAAGTAAACTCGAAATTCTTCATAGCTTCGGGCATCAGGAAATCAGGCGTGATGCTCTTGATCAGCCCCAGAATCCCATTGGCCAGCCCCTGCCACTGCTCCAGCCAGATCTGGATCATGCCGTCAAAGAAACCCACATCGAAGGCTGACTTGATGCGTTCCCATGCGTTATCCACATAGGCGACAATCTTGTCCCAGTTCTTGTACATGGCCACAGCCAGACCCGCCACGGCGGCAACCACCAGGCCAATCGGATTGGCCGCCATCAACGCCCACAGGAACCTGAAGGATGTCGTAAGCAGAGGTATCACCCTGGTCACTTCACCGACCACAAACAGCACCTTGCCCATGGCAAGGATCAGTTGGCCGGAAGCCAGGATCACGGGCGAAAGCACCACAGCCAGCACAGCAAAGGCGGTACCCGTGGAGCCCAGCACAGAACTTATTGCACCCAGAACCTTGCCCAGCGACACCATGGCGTTGTAAATTCCGACCACCATTTCCTTAGCGTCAGTAATCAGACCAGGCAGCGCCTGAAAAAAACTGTCCAGCTTTTGGTCAATCAACTCACGATTGGTTGACACCCACTGCTGCAGTGCCTTCACCGTGGGTTCGATTGCACTGGCCAGCCTGACGCCAACAGAAATTCGCACGGCATCGAGCGTGCGCATCATCCGGCTCCAGGACTTGTCATAGTCATCAGCCTGGGCCAGTTGCTCCTCAGTAAAGAGCGCATTGTCTGCTGCCATCTCGGCAAGCCGATCCCGATAGGCCTGGCTTCCCTTGTTCATCACATCCATGAACACGGTGCCATTCTTGCCCATCAGTTGCAGCAGCACTGCCTGCTTGGCCAGGTCATTTTCTGAACCCTTGAAGGCATCAGCAATCTTCAGCATCACCTGGTCAGCGCTCATGCTCTTCAGCGAGGCAATGCTGATACCCACGCCGGCAAACGCCTGGGCTTGTTCCTTGCCGCCATTCAAGGCCTCGTTCATGGCTTTCTTCAGCTTGCCGATACCCACGGCTGCATCCTCGGTAGTGCCACCAGCTTCCTGCACCAGGGAACCAAATACCTGAATATCCCGGGCAGCCACCTGGTAGCGGGATGCCAGGTCACCGATTTCATCCACCGCATTGGCGGAACTGTTGGCAAACATCAGCAGCGAACCCAGGGCACCGGAGTAGGCACCGCCAAGGCCCACAATCGCCACGGCTGCACCACCGGCTGACTGGGCCAAGCCACCCAGGGCTGAAGCCACACCACCCACACCAGTTGCCTGGTACAGGCGACCAAATGCCTTGCTCAGATCACTGGCAGGCTTGAGCATCGACTCCATCTTTCCGCCGATCTGATTCAGCGTGGAGGTGGCCTTGTCGACCGCGGCAATGACAATCTCGGTTTTGCTGGTGCTCATTTGCCGCCTACCCAAAAAACAAAACCCGCCACTTGGGCGGGTCTTTATGAATGAAAACTCTGCTGCTTAAAACAGCAAATTAATCAAGGGCCTGAGCATGTAGAACAGAACCTTGGACAAGCTCCAGGTCACGTAGAGCATCAGCGCAAAGAGAGGCACAACTACAAACAGCTGCAACCCAAGCACTGAGCCAACGATAATCTTTGATGATGTGGGCAGATTTTCTTTCATGCCCACATCTTATTCCGCACGCCTGGCTTCAGCAATCTTCTGGGCTTCATCAGACCAGAAGTCCAACTCCCACGACTCCATCTCCCAGATTTCCCGCGAGGAAAAATGGAAGGTGAAGGCGATGAGGGTTACTGCGTCACGCCAGTGCCAACGCCCAAAAAACCGCTGACGACCTCCATGACCTTCATCATGTCAGCCGCTTCCAGCTGGTCAATACAGGACACAGGCAGATCAGCACAAGACGCCGCAATGGGGAAAAGATCCCCCATGGTCAGACCTTGCTTGATCGGCATTTCCCGAAGATCTTTGGCCTTGGGTGCCCGCAGGGTAACCTGGTGAAGGTCATCCCCACCCAGCTTGATGGGTGAGGACAAATCGATAGTTTTTGCTGTGCCCACTTTAGGCCTCCTCGACTTCGCTGCCGATAAACTTCACTGAAGCCTTGCCATCACCAGACTGCAGGCTCACTGGCATGGCCAGTGAAGCATTGCGCATGATGTACACCTGGCCGGTGTCAGCCTCGAAAGTGACTGAAGCACCGGTAGTGCGGTTCAGCGCCACGATGTCAGTGTCAGCACTGACGGCGATTTCACACTCGATCTCGCCGTTCACAGGCTTCTCGGTAAACCCCAGAAAGCCATAGTCGCCCATGACCGGGCTACGCTCCATGCCACCAGGATTGAGTTTGCCGGTACCGGGCAAACTTGCGATGGTCATGCCGTTGACGCGAATAAAGGCGCGTCCAAAAATCTGCTTGCCAGCCATTTAGATATCTCCTTACAGGCGGAACTGAATCTGTGACGCGAATACGCGGAACTGGTTGATGATGTTCGGTGGCAGCAAAACATCCACGCGGTTGGCATCAGCATTGTTCCGGTTAACCAGTAGGTCTGCCTTGAACTGCTCGACATCCTCAACCAGGCCAACCTCTTCCCAGTCACGGAACAGGGCGATCAGCTCGGCCTTGATGATCTTGGGTGTCACCACGGCCTGCCCTGGTGCAAACTGCGTGCCGTCATTGGCCAGCTTGTAGCGCGGGAACTTCTGGGAAATCCGGGCACGAACCTGGTAGCGCAGCAGCGACAGGGTGTACATGGTCTCAATGTCGCGATAGCTTGGGTCCACAAACCCACCCGCATTCTGTGTGTAAGTAGTTACAGCACGCTCAACCACCACATTTCCGCCGGCATTGACCACGGTAGTGGCACCGCCGAAAGACAGGATGTTGTTTCGCTCGGCACGAGTGAATCGCTTTTCCATTGAGGCTGGCAGGCGACCGGGCATGGCCAGGGTCTGCAGCGGCCGGGCTGGATCAATGCCCAGGTAGAACGATGCAATTGCACCACCCAGGGCAGCCTTTTCCCAAATCGGCTGGGGCTCGCCACCAGACTCAACCGTCCACATGGTCAGGTGTGAGTTGTTGCGGGTCGACAGCTTGGTGTTGATCTGGCCAACGGTGCCGCGGAAGCCAATGTGGCAGTGACCATCATTCTGGAACAGCGGGCCCCAGCGGTTGTCCAGCTCGAGCTCGATGGCAGCCAGGTTGGTGTCATCATTGAATGCCATCACAATGGTGTTGTATTGGGTCTGGCCAATTGCAGCCAGGCCGGTGGCAATTGATGGGTCACCGGTACCGCCAGTCAGGTTGGCAGCAACAGTCAGGTTTACACCAGCGGGTGTTTTCTCGGACAGTGGGTAGTAGTTCACCCGCATGTCGATATCGTTACCCAGTGTGCCCTTGTGACGTGATGTCACAGTCACGGTGCCAGCAGAACTGCCGGCAGTAACTGGCAGGTCGCCGTTGGCATTGATTGCTGCGGCAATGGCCGTGGCAATGGTGGTGGCTGTGTCGGTCGTGGACACAGGCACCTGAACTCGGGTACCAGCGACATACAGATTGATTGTGCCAGCCTCGGTGGGCGCACCACTCACCACGATGGTGCCAGTGGCCTGAACGCCCGCAGGCAGATCAGCAATCGGCAGCACCCAGGTTTCAATGGTGTCAGTCACCTTCAGGATGGATTCGATCATGTCTGCACCGATCGAACCACGACCCAACTTGGTGGTGCCGTTTGCCAGGTTATCCAATTGGAATGGCACGTTTACAGGGGCTGTACCAGTGGCCAGCTGAGGCGCAATCACCAGGATGCGCTGCTCGATGTTCACCAGGCCAGTAACTGCACGGCTGTTGTCGAATTCCACGTACTGACCAGGGGTCAGCAGGTTCACAGGAATCTGATTGAAAGAAATGCTCATCACTTGCCTCCGTCACTGGCTTTTGTTTTCGGGGCGACATCTGTTACATCGCCATCTGCGAGCCGACGAATCCAGAAAGAGTCATCCTCAGGAACTTCAGTGGGCCCTGTCACATCACGACCAGTTACCGGATCGCGAACGAGTCGGCCTTCTACTGGGTAAATCTTCATCATCGGTCTCCTATCAAGACGGCAAATTGATCCGGACCGAGGCATCTATCTGCCCGTCCGGCTCAGTTGGAATTGGGGGATCATTTCTCGGGCTGGCCATATCGATCTGGACACTGGCCACAGTGAATGAATCAAGCACCAGGCTTGGCTGCCATACATACACGCACTCGAACTGCAGGCTCAGCAGGCCATCTTCAACGCGTGCAGCAGACTCCTCATCAGATTCAGCCCCCTTGTATATGAATGACTCACAGACCCCGCCCAAGGTCTGATCCACTGCCAAGCGCTGCTCGACCTGTTCGGCCACTGCATCAAGCACATCATCGAGCTGCTCATCGGCTTGCGCATACACATGCACAAACACCTGCACCGTGCGGATCTCCGTCCACTGGTCAGTATGTTTCTCTGAAACCTCAGTGCCGGTTTCAATCCTGGCAAAGGGCATCCTGGCTGCACGGCTGGGCTGTACCCTGCCGGTGTAGATATTCACAAGGCCAGGTGTACCCTGCAGCGCAGTCTTGACTGCTTGTCTGATCTGAATTCTTGAATGCATGTCACAACTTCCTGACCGAGGCTTTCATCACCGCGCCGTCATCAATTGCCTCAGGAGGCTTGGTCAAGCGGTATCTGCGGATCGAACGGCAAACCTCGACCATCAGGACCTCGCCCTCATCAAGGCCTGCCCACTGGCTTGCCGGGTAATGAATGACCGGGTCAGGACTGTGCAACATGTCATTGAAGAAAAGCGCATCCGGCTCATCAAGAATCACAAGCCCGGGCTTTGCAGGCCCGCCCGCAGACGGTACCCACGTTGCCTTGTCACCGAAATCCTCAAACATCATTTCGGTATCCAGTCCAATATCGATCATCAGTGCACCAGCAAATTAGGCAGCGTCAGAAGCAGCAGCTTTGCCAGCCAGCTCCAGCTGGTGGGCTTCATCACCAATTGACACGTCAAGCTTCACGGTGTCGCCCTCGGTGTATGTTTTTTCATTGCCTTTCTCATCGCGAATCTTGAACACAAAGCCTTCGCGCACAACATAAGTCTTGGTAGCCATCTGGCACTCCTGGAATCCGGTTTACATGAATCAAAAAAGGGGGCTCATGGCCCCCTGGTCACCACCTGAAAATCAGGCAGTCAGCGCATCAGACATCACTGAGAAGCTGGCACCGCGGCGCACTGCCACATCCACAGACTGCATGGCGCGCAACAGCACACCACCCTGCTTGAACAGGGCTGCATCGTATGGGTTTGGCATGATTTCCAGCACACCCCACTCACCGATCAGCAGGTCTGCCCAGTTGCCGAAGAACACTTCGGAAGCCACACCAACCGATGTGCCCTTGGTCAGGTTGCTGCGGGCCTGGTTGGAACGTGCCACGGCGTAACCGTTGATTTCACCTGGGGTACCCGAGCGGTTGCCGTTTGGCGTGTTGGTCCACAGGTATTGGCCTGTTGTGGACTTCAGCTTTTTAAGCGCGCCCACTGTCTTGGCGTTGGCAAGGTAAGCCATGGATTCAGCATCCGCGTTGGCATCGGCCACGCGGGTTTCCAGATCAATGATGTGATCAATCGTGATGGCCGCACCGTTGGCACCACCAATCACTGAACCCACACCAGCCTGGTTTGCGATACCCAGTGGCTGGCCAGCAGAACCAGTGCCCGACAATGCAGCCAGGTCGATGCCCAGGGCAATTTGAGCGATCAGGTCCGCACGGGCCAGCATTTCAATGTCAGGCGTGGACTGCAGCAGCATCTGGCGAGTCATGGCACTGTAGGCACCAATGCTCTTCAAGGACAGGCTGACCTTATCGAAGGTCGCTTCACTCTGGGGCAGATCACCACCTTCCACCACCCAGGCAGTGGCTGTTGCGTTGGTCTGGCGTGGAATGTCCACGTTACCGACCAGGCCAGACAGCATGGTCGCGCCCAACTGCATCACGCGGGCCTTGCGGCGCAGAATCTCAATGAAGCTACCGGCCAGCAATTCAGTCTGAACCAGGGCACCACCGGTTGCCTGGGCACCCGCTGCATACTGCGCACGAGAGGCAAACGGAATGTTGGTGGGCATGAAGAAGCCACCGGTGCTCTTGCCCATGCGCTTGCCGATATCATTGGACACTTCCAGCTCAAAGCCTGCCTCTTTCCAGGAACCGTTCAACACCGCATTCACGGCACGAACCATGGAGTACTGAGCCTTTTCCTTGGTGCTCATGTCTGGCGCATAGCCGTCACCCAGATTTGCAGTGGGCTCGGCAGAGCGCTTGAGCTGCAGATCAAGCACTACACCGCGAGCTGACTCGACGGTGGTGTTTTCCTTGATCATCTTTTCCCGCACATCGGCTGGCACATTGTGTGCACGGCACATACTGTCGATTTCGTTGATGCGGCGACGCTCGGCCTCGGCACCCTGGGCGCGCACTTCGGCTTCATTGATGACTACTGCAGCGCCACCAGCAGAATGACCGGCTGTGCCGTCACTCGCATGGTTTTGCACGATATGACGTGACTTAAACATGGATTGCTCCTCATGATCGGCAGATGCCGGTTGATGTTGGCTGGTGACAATTTCGACATCAGCTAGTTGGTCGCCTTCATTGCGCTGCAGACCCACGGATGGATCTGCTGGCACAGTGACCAGCGAGATTTCGTACGGCTCCCAATCGATTGCCGTAAACAGTTCTTTCTCGGTGTCTTCAATGAATTTGAAAACCCGGTACATGAAAGACACATTGACCAGCACGCCATCGCTGGCCTGGTCCATGGCCCACTGGCCACGCTCATCCTTTCCGAAGCGCACCGTGCAGTAACCGCGCCGGTCTGCACCCATCTCCAGGCCAACCACCACGCCAAGGAGGTCATCCCGGTTGTGGTTGTAGAGCAGTGGCAAGGTTTGCTGGCGCTGCCCCATCCGCATGCACCCAGGCGCGTGGCTCAACACCTCGGTGCCGTACCACATCTCGCAGGGCTGCTCGGAGCTGAACGAGAAGCGCAGGGTTCTCGCTTCCAGGTCAATGACTGGTGCTTCATCGGCCCGCAGCGACAGCTGGCGCACTTGCGGTGCCAGTGCCTTTGGGCGCTCTCTGATTGACATGCTCTTCTCCAATAAAAAAGCCCACCGGTTTTCACCAGCAGGCTTTCAATCAATTGCTTCCTGAACGCTTATTCGTCCTGCTCTTCAGCAGGCTCTCCCTCTTCGTTCTCTTCGCCGTCCTCAGGTACACCAGCCGAGATTGCAGCCGCAACTGCAGGCTGGTCTTTTCCGGTGCTGTCCACACTGGCCGGGTCGGTATCGAAAGTCAGGTCAAGCTCATCCATCATGTCCAGTTCCTGACGGCGGCTCTTGAACACGTCTTCCGCATCCTGTCCACCCGAGGTCTGGGCGATCACGTCAGAGACCGTCATGAAGCCCGCCCGCACTGCACTTCGGAATGCAGACACTTCCTTGGTCGGGTCAATCCAGCTCCAGCCACGTGGCTTGAAGCGCACCTTCTCGTACTTGGCCCGGTTGCTGAAGAAGTCAGGAATGTTCAACTCACCGCTGATCACTGCCTGGTTCAGCCATTCCCGGTAAACCTGCGACACAAAGTTGCGGATCAACCAGCCCTGCAGCACCCGCCACAAGTCGCGGTCATCCAGAAGCGAAAGCCTGCTGGAGGAGTAATTCGACTGGGAGTAATCCCGGGACAAGGCCTCATAACTCACACCCACACCGGCTGCCATTTCACGCAACATGAACCGCATGAACGGCTCCAGCGCTGCATTGGGCCTGCTGGGGTTGAACCCCACAAAATCTTCACCAGGCATCAGCTGCCGGAATGTTCCAGGCTCGGAATCAATGACCCGCTGACCAAAGGAAACGTCATCACCAGGTGAAGGCTCAGGTGCCTTGATGAAGCCCACGATATTGGCCGAGGCCCGCGCCGCCACAATTTCAGCGTCGCTGTAACCCTTCATGTCATTGATGCGTCTAAGCACCGCATGGAACCAGGGCACTCCCCGGGTTTGTGGCCAACGCTCAACGATGTACAGGTGGATCACTTCATCAGCTGGCACGCGGATGAACTTGCTTGGCACGAAGCTGCTGAACTGGTAGTCCCCTGGGTGGGTTGGGTGAAACCAGTACGCCTGGGGCCTGCCCCATTCATCCACCTCCACACCCATGCGGATGGAGTTGCCGTTGGGTGCCTTGGCGGTTTGCCACTGGTCCATCAGGCGATCAGCCTCAAGTATTTCCAGCGCAAGTGACACACGGCCACCACCAAAAGGCCGGCGCACTTTTCGCACCAGCACTTCTCCGGCTTCCACCAGCTGCGCCATGATCAGGCGCATCATCTCGGGGAAACCCAGCAGGCCAGCCGTGTGACAGGTGCCTTTGTCGCACCATTCAGCCCACTTCTCTTCAATCAGGGAATTGACCGCATCAATCAATTTGCCGCGGGCGTTGCTCACCTGGGCCTGCACACCGATGCCGGTACCCACCACATTGTTCTGCACAATGCGAACCGCATTTCGGGCGTGGGCATTGTCCCGCACCATCTGCCTGGAGCGTGCGCGCAGGGCAGTCAGGCTGGTCAGGATCTCGGAGTCAGCCGAGGTACTCAGCGAATTCCAGTCAGAGGTCAGGCGGTTCACGGCCGCACCGGCATAGGCCCGGGAAGATTCCGACCGCTCTTTCCTCAGTCGCTCCTGGTTGCGTGTGTAATTCCAGTCCCGCAACACCACCGAACCTTTGTAGGCCACCCGCTTTTCGTCGTACCAGGTGGCCATCACTTAAACCTCACGTATAAATTGGTGGGATCACCCAGGCCCTTGGCTGCAGCCTCCGCTTTTTCTTCGGTCAATACCCGGGATCGCCAGTAGCTGATCAGGCTCAATATCTCAGTGCTCGACTCGAACTCCATTTCCCGAGTGCCGATCTTGTACTTGCGCATCCGGCCGCCAGAGGCCTTGAACTTGGACAGGGCAAGCTCAGCATCTTCGAGCGCCTTCCTTGCCATCGAGCGGCCATCAAACCCAAGCCCCGCAGTCAGCGGGTCAGGCTTAACGGTCAGCCGCACCGGCCCGAATGTAAATCGCTCGGTAGCAGAGCTCACCACGGCAAAGGCGGAATAGACACCCGCTTCCAAGTCAGCAGACTGTGTGGCAGTCAGGCTGGTGGTCCAGCCATCACCGCTGGACACTGCTGGCAAATCCAGCACAGCCGGTCCACGCAGCACATACTTCAGCGCAAATTCAGTTGAACCGAAGATCCTGCCCTGGGCATCCTGAAAAGGACGATCCGCCCAGGAGGCCGAGTCACCAGCGATGAGTTGTGAAGGAATGTTCATTACCAGCTGCTTGCCTTGAATCCGCCAGAACCCTGGCCATTAAAAAACCCGCTGGGCGGGGCCACAGCGGGTTGCTTGTTTTTCTCAGCCTTGGGTCTGTCGGCTGCCTTGTCTGAATCACCGTTTGGATCTGGAGCCAGTGGAGGAAGATCCTCCACGACTTCCGAGAGCAGGTCCGCCTGCCTCAGCTTTCGGTCCTCATCATCCCAGCGTTCGTCTTTCCACAGGTTGATCTTCAGGCTTCGAGCTGCGTGCAAGGCGTACACCTCGCAGTCCAGCGCCTCGTTCCTGACACCCGCCTTTTTCTGCCACACCTTCTTGTTCCGGATGGTGCGGTGAGGTGCCTTCACTTCCGAGGTCATCTGCTCGTAATAGTCAGGCCGAACGCCTGAATACCAGTGCAGGCGACCCGGCCCATTGCCAATCAACTTGATGCGGCCGGCGCTTGCATCCACACCCAGCAGCAAATCCTTGGCACGCTGGGTACCAACAATGAACGGCCGCAGGCCATACTTGTGGGCCTTCTGCTTTCGGTCAGTGTCAACCGACATCTTGGGCGGGCTGAAAATCTCCCGGCCATCATCCAGGGATGAACCCTTCACGGCCATGTAACCGCGGGCAATCCGCCTGCGCACATAGCTGTACACCGCATCCGAGGTCTGGCCATCCGATGAGTCAATGCTGACTGCGCGCACACGCAGCATGGCGCCAGACTCATGCCGAACCGCCTGGCTCAGCAGCGCATCCAGGTCAACCCAGGCACCCTGCTCGGGCACCATGGTCGCGCCATGAATCTCACCCCAAAACACCAGCCAGCTTTCCTCACCCTTGCCCCATGCCCGGATGATTACGGCCAGTCGGTCGTGCTGCACGTCCACGCCAGCAGTCAGGATCAAGCCGCCCCAGGGGACGGTTTTCTCGGAATAGCTCTCGGCCCGGTCAATCAGGTCCTGAATTTCCGGCAGGTCACTCTTGTACTCATACGCCTTGCCCAGTGTGTTGTTCACAAAGGAGCGCATCTTGGTGTCATCGCCCTGATCCAGCTGGTGCTGGGCAGTCAGGTACTTGGTCACCAGCTGCTCAAGCACCGATCCGGGAAAGGGGCTGTACAGCTCATTGACGTAAAACCCGGCCACACCGAAAAACGGCGCACTGGCTTTCCAGCCGTGGCCATCACGCTCGGCCCGGCGCACATTGCGGTTTTTGTCCGCATCATTCCAGATGCCGCCACAGTGCGGGCAGACATAGAACGCAGTGTCAGGGCGGGCATTGCCGAAAACCTCATGCGACACCTGGGCATCGCTGTCCCAGCGCACGTTCTCCCAGTCCAGCACATGCGCTTCATCGCAGTGGTGGCAGGGCACATAAAACTTGCGCTGGTCGCTGCCCTTGTAGCCACTCTCCACCCGTGACACACCACCAATGGTGGGCGTTCCACCAAAGATCACCTTGCGCCTGGGGAAGGACTTGGTCCGCTCTTCCAGCAGGGTGATCGTGTCGCCCTGGTCGTTCACGTTGTCATTACAGTCGTCCGGCTCTTCCACGGCCACGAACGGGGCTGGGGTGGACTTCACTGAGCTGGGCGAATTCGAGCCCACGAACTTCAGGAAGCCACCAGGGAAGGTTTTGAACTGCCACCGGTTTTCCCGGTCCCGGCGCCGGTGCACCGGTATTTTTTCAGCCAGGCGAGGCGTCACCTCCACCATTGGCACAAACTTTTCGTCGTTGAATTCCTTGGCCGCGCCTTCCTTGGCGAACATGATGATCATGGGGCAAGGGTCGGTATCGATCCGCTTGCCAATCGCATTGAGCAGCACGCCATCCGTCCAGGCCACCTGGGCGGACTTCATGGTCACAATCTTGGTGACCCTCGGGTCGTCAATTGCCTCATGCATGCCCCGCACCCAGGGCGTCACTTCACATCGATACTGGCCCGGCCGCGCCGAAGCCTTGGACGACATCCTACGGTGTTGGGTCGCCCAGTCCGTGGTCGTGATCTGGATCGGAGGCGTCAACATCCTCACCAGCTCCAACACCATCGCCTTCACGGTCTGGGTCGTATCGGGCGAGTTGAGCCATCGCGTTGTGTGTGTATTCATTGAGTAACTTCACGTCCACATCGATGCCGTATTGGGCGTCCAGGTCCGCCTTCAATTTGTCATCCCGGGACAACAGTTCAATGCGGAACGCCGACACCATCTGCACCAGCTCAGGCTTCAGTTGCTCCACATTCACCAGCTGGCCGCGCTTCTCGGCAACCAGGAGGGATTTGTATTCACGGTCCACTCGCTCGCTCAGCACCTTCTCCATGATCAGGTCGTAACCCTCCTCGCTCTTGTGGCCAGAGGCGACCGAGCGCAGGTGCCTGATGTAGGCAACGCGGATTTCATCGAGTGTGGATTTGGTCCAGTCAATGGACAGTTTTTTCAGGGCCTCGCTGGCTGACTTCTGAGTCATGTCCAGGTGATCTGCTACTTCCTGCTGTGTTGGCATGTTGGTTTATACCCCCCTTAGGAACTTGGGAACTAGCGAGAAATCGCGCTGCATTCGCCCGTAAAGGGAGTCTGGAAAAAGGACCCGTTATATTTTGGAGAGGGCAAACCGAAGCTCTTGGGACAAGACCTTGGGGAACTGCTGGTTGATTCGGCTGATCACCTTGTCCATCACCACCTTGTTGGAAAAACCCTGAGGGATGTTGAAGCTGAACAGCTCATTGATCGTCAATCGCTTTCGCCCAAACTTGAACCTACCAAAGCTTTCACCTGTCTGCTCGAAGTTGCCCTTGTATCCACCCCGGCGAAACACACCCACATGGCCTGACTTCATTCTCCCGATGAATGCACCAGGAATCAGGATGCGTCTGCCCTTGATGGACACGCTTACCCCTTGGGCTGTCTGCCTTGCCTTGAATGCCAGCATTGGTATTGGCTTGCCCTCAGCCTTGACGAAAGCCTCAAGCTTTCCCCGGCCAGCGGTCTTGACAGTAATGTGGCGATTAACCACCCGCGTACCGATTTTGTAATAGTCCTTGATTTCCCTGCTCGCTTGAGTCTTAGCCTGTCGGGCTGTTTTGTTCAGCGCCCGCACCACCACCTGTTCATTCATCTTGGCGGACAGTCTTTTCAGCCGGGCTGCCTCTTTCTTCAGATCAGTCCTGATGTCGATCTTCAGCAAGGCACATCTCCAGAATGAAAAATGCCCTGCATCACATCAACCAGTTGTCCACCAGTCAAAGCAGCCGCAGAGCATAGCGAATTTAACTACAAAGTGTATTAATGGACGAAATGATTTCTTTCCCGATGTGCAATAAGGCGCCTTCTGGCCTCCTCCTGCTCGCGAAACCAGATCGCTACTCCATGCCTTACCTGCTCCACCCTGACCGGCACGGTGGTGGTGCTACACCCGATTTCCCTGGCCATCTGGCGAATGCTCAGGCCCTTCACGTACCACAGCAATGCGACCTTGCGCAGCTCAGGCAACAGGCTGTTGACAGCCGAATCTGTTTTGCTGGCATCGATCTCATCGACTGGAATCACTGCGGTGTATTCGCTCCTGGTGGTCTTGGCCATCATGCCGGCCAGCACACTGTTTCCCCAACCAGTTCCACCTTCATCGCGCCTGCGCATCCAGTCGCCCCAGTTTTTCAGCTTTTCATCGAAATGTGATTTCATCAACCCGCCCGCTCCTAAGTGACTTCTTTTGAATTCATTTCTTCGACTAACACCACTACACCCCAAGAACACCAGTGACCCAGAAGGAAGGGAGGGAGGAAATCGGCATAGCTCCCCCAAGCAACGCTCACAGATTGAGCCTTGCCCGGGCGTTGCCAAAAAAAATCTGACCCGTCAGTTGGTCGGTCGATTACGGCGCCATGCAGGCCTGTTTGCCACATGACTTGTCCAGACTTTTAGAGAAAACAGTCTCCCCTGCGCGCGCTCTGGACGTTCGCCCCCACGCTTGCACCTTGCGCTCTTTTTAGTGCGTACACCCGCTGGAAAAATGTGTCGAGCCCGTAAAGCCAGCAGGCGGTCTGGTGAGCAGCTACATGGCTGCCTCCGGCCTGTGCGGGGTACGCTTCAGCATGGCAAGAGCCTCGGAAAGCGCTCTGGAACCGGCTTCGCTACGTATCTTGCCTGCAGGCGCGTTCAATCGCGGCACCGCAGCAGGCAATGGGGGCAAGGTGCCGTCTTCCTGCTGGGTCAATACGTCGTGGTAAATCTGCGTGAATTTTGCTTTGCCAGCCAGCCAATTGACCCGGGCGAGTTCACCCATACCAAAGCGCTGAGCGGTCCAATACAACACCGCATCGGGCCACGGCGTGGCATGGTCGTGCAGGTGCCGGGCAGACAGCGTAGCTGCGGTCATGAAAAGCGTTTCAAGGCTGGCTGTTGGCTTGCACAGTTGGATGAATTCCGGCCTTGATGGCGGGTAAATGGTGCATTCGGTTTTCATGCGGCGAATGCCAATGCGCAGTTGATCCGGTGTCAACTTGCCGATGTCTGCTGCCCATTCATTTTTTAGCTGTTGCACATCACAGCCCACCCACTTGCTGCTGAACTGGTTGCCATACAGGCGGAATTGCTCATCAAACAGCCAATCAACCACATACTTGGCACCAAGGGGCTTTCTTCCCAAGTGTTCAATCAACTCGCTTGCAGGGCATATTCGGGTTGCCTCATGTTGCTGCTGAAAGGCCTGGTGTAACTGCGTGGCAGTGACACGGCCAGTGGCTCGCCGGGTTTTGACGGCACGCGACATTTCCTTGGAAAACCAGTTGGTGAGGTAGCGCTCATACTTCGACTTGATGTGCCCGGGGTGGGCCACCAGGTAGGCCTGGGCCTTGGCCAACTCCGATTTGACGTTCACCATTGGGTAGGCCTTGCACCACAGAGCAATTTTCTGCTCGGTGATGTTGGTGAATGCGCCCTCTTCCCAGCCTACAATCGTGCCGGCAGCCAGGGCCAGTTGGGTTTCAACCTCCCTACGCATGCGGTCCGCCTTAGTACGACCGTAAATATCCTCAAAATCGGCCAAAGCCTCCTTGCGATCAACGCCCTCAAGCGCCTTGATCTGCTCCACCAGTTGAGCCCATGACTGGGAATCCATGTCCTCAGACATCATCGCCTCCACTTGCACAGGTGCTGGATATGACTTGGGAAACTTCTTCGCTGTACTGGCAGGACAGATTTTTCAGCGCCTCGGCCAGCATCTGTATCCTGCCGATCTTGCTTTGGAAGGTGTTGCACAGTGCATTGCCCGGCGTGGTGCTGTCGACTGCATCGAGCGCCTCTTGCACATCCAATTGAGGCGGATTGCCATATACCGCCTGGTGACCAATCCGGCCCACCAGGTGCTCCTTGGCCAACTCAAAGGCTTCATGGGCGAGGTCAAACGCTTTCTTGTCCACGGCAGCCTTCACCTGAGCGGGCAGCTTCACGCGTGGCTCGCTGTAGTCGCCAAGCAGCAGCGCCTTCACATCGATGGTTTTTTGGGGTTTTGGTTTTTGGTATTGCCCGCTGGTGCGAATACTGGGCAGCACTTCGGAGGTGACCCACTTGGCAAACTTGCGGGCCTCAGGTTTGCGGCTTCTCAACACCAGAGCGTACAGCCCGGATTCGTTGATTAGAACTTGATTGCCACCGCGCTCTAGCGATTGGCTATACCGCTCATCTGTATCGAGATGGGTTGTTACTGCATCGCTGGTGTTAACGTAGCCCAGCGCCTTGCACACATCCTGCGCCACAAACCAGGGCTGGCCATCGCGCATCACAATGCGCACTTCGGTGGAATTGAAATTGAACGGAATGGTGGCGGGTACGCCGGGGGCTGGCTTGCTCATGGTGCTGTCCTGTATTTGCGGTTGAGTCACCGCCAACCCCTCTGCTAAAAGGGTGGGCGGAACTGTGCAGGTAGCAGACCGGATACAGGAACCGGCAGGGCTTGCGCCCTCCCACACAGCCCGCCCATTGGACGCACTGCGAGCAAGAAAAAAGCCGCGCACAAACGTGGAGCGGCTTTCCTTCGCTCCTGTATATTCCGGGCTGCTATTCCCGATCACACCTTTTTTTGATGTGACGGGGTGAGGATAGCTCGAAGGAGCGAAGAATTCAAGTGACTTGACTGGGTGTATCCTATTTTCTACAATAGAAACATGAAAACAATCCACACCACCCCCGAGTTCGATGCCTGGTTTGATGCCCTGAAGGACAAAGCCGGAAAGGCCCGGATCTTGGCTCGAATCGAACGAGCCGAGCAAGGCAACTTCGGCGATGCTGAACCGGTAGGTAACGGCGTTTCGGAAATGCGTATTCACTTTGGCCCAGGCTATCGGGTGTACTTCGTGCAGCGTGGACTTGAAATCGTGATTTTGCTGGCCGGGGGCGACAAATCCACCCAAAGCAAAGACATCAAAGCGGCGCTTAAAATCGCCGAGAAACACTGAGGAGTAACCATCATGAGCAAAACCAAAGCCACAGCAAGCCTTCGCAAATGGGACACTGCTGAGCACCTGAAAACCGAGGAAGACATCGCTCTCTTTCTGGATGCGTGCCTGGAGGAAGCAGGAGACGATGCGGCCTTTGTTGCCAAGGCGCTGGGCACCGTTGCGCGTGCGCGGGGCATGACCGAACTGGCCAGATCCACTGGAATTGGCAGGGAAAGCCTTTACAAGGCGCTGTCGGGTGAAGGCAACCCGAGCTTTGCCACCATCTTGAAAGTGACCCACGCCCTTGGCCTGAAACTGCACGTGGCGCACGGGGCTTGATAGGTTCGTACCGGCGCTCATAGCCCCACCTCTTCTTTGGCTAGCCAGGCGGGCGTGCTCACAATCGTGTACGGCCCCTTCACCCCAGCGCTGTAGGTTTCTGCGGACATGCAGCCCCTGCTTACAGCAACAGATTGACGGTCAGCAGCAGTGGCCATACCTTGTGCATTCAAACCAAAAACACAAGGAGACTTATGAAACCGCTTTACTACTGGAAAACCCGGGTGGGCACGTTCTACATCGCCCAGTCGGCAGATGGCCGATTCCACCCGGTCTTTGATGGCGAGGACCTGGGTAGCTATACAAGCATTCAGCAGGCCCTGGATGACTTGACCGGAGGTCATACGTTTTCGCTCAGCGGTGGGCATGACACGTCCGAACTCGGAATCTCTGACGAAATATCCGAATGGCAAAGATGCAAATAAGGCTGTAAGGTCTCAATAACATCTCGAATGGCTTGCACCGAAAGCGCAAGCCTGACGGTCTGGCCTTCTTGCAGATTAAAACCAATTCCAACTCTGCCGCTCGCCGCATCAAATGGCATTGTGCAACGCCACTCAGCGGGTTTGTAACTTGCGGGAAGTCTGCTTTTCACGTCTGTCATGCCGCCTCCTGGTTACGCTTGACCCACTCGGAGCCCGCATACAACGCCACCCGCTTCTTACAGTGGCGCATGGGCTCCTTCCTCAGAACCAGCACACGGTTGGCATACCGCAGGCGATTGATCAGCTTGTTCGCGCTGCTGTATTCAATGCCCAGCTCACGCGAGGCAGTGGCCAGGGTGGCGGGAGTTGCATCCAGGTAATCAATCAACTTCTTGGCGTGGTCAGAAAGTGGGCGGCCCATGGTCAGTCCCTCTTGCTTGAACGAACCTTTGCACGGACAACCAGCCCCTGGGTAACCAGGGAAACAGGCTTGGACCTCTGATTCAGCGAGGCCACAATGGCCCGCAGGTTGTTAGCCTGGGTCACCAGAGTGCACAGGTGGTTGTCGATCTCGCGCATTTCATTGTCAGTCACCCGGTTGTCAGCCACCGATTCAGTGACTGATGTCAGGTATCCAGAAAACTCTTTGACCGTCTCGGCAATGCTGGCCAGCACATTCTGCTCTTCGACCTCATCCACTTGGATACATACGTGACCAAGCGCGCGGGCCATGGCGTACAGAATGCGGAAATCCTGCGTGAAGGTCTGGATTTCAACCGACCGCTCGAGCGAAAGGCTGTTGCGGTTGGTGTTGTTCGGGTTCACCTGGTGGGACAGCGTCATGCCATTCACACCCAGCCGTGGGGCCAAGGCCATTGCACCACCGGGATAATCATGCACTGTGTGGTATGCAGCGTCGCGGACGGACAGTACTTGATCAGCTTGATCGATAGTCAATTGGCAGACTCCATTGATGCAGACAGAAAGCAAGAGCCGCGTGACAATCCTTCACACGACCTGATTGAAAGGCGGGCAACCCCGTGACATGCTGCAAATTCCCCAACCTGCAGCAGACACACATTGGAGTTGCCCTTGGAGCAAGAAACCCATGAACGAAAACTTGTTACAGCCGAAGACATTTCAAGGCGACTCGTCGCCCAGGCTTTTCCCGTGTACTTCGACTGGTTGAAACAATTGGTCACACTGTCCTCTCTTGAGCTGACAGTGCTCCTTTCCCTAGTGGACATTGAGGGCAACACACCTGATGAGGCCCGCGTTGCTCTTCTGTTGACTTGGGTGTGCCTGTCAATTGCGGTACTGGCTGGTGTGTTTGCGTGCACTTGGCAATACCGGGGTCCGCTGAAGCAAGCGGACAATCTAGACAAACTAATATTTCGCCAGGACGTAGCGGGTCTAAATAAAGCGATAAGAGCCTCGGTGAGTCCCAACCACTATCATCGATTCGCCGCACGAACCACCGTTTCAACGTTCTGTATAGCGACCATATCGCTGTGTATATACGGTGCAACCAAGATTTTCTGATGAGCTCACTCACACTTCACCTCACCGGAAAAACTCCCCGGCCCTTGCGGGCTGGGGACAAGTCCATCATCGACAGAGATGGAGGAGACATAACCTGTTGGAACTTCTGGGGCGTTGGGATGGCACACGAGCTCAGGCCAGATTTCCCACCAGTCATCCGGCCGTAGATCCCAGCGCATGACCTGACCATCAGTGGCCCGCTCAATTGGCACGCACCGATCAAGTGGAATTGGCCGGGTTTTGCTCCACTGGCTTATCAACACCGGTGAGCAATTTAATGCGCTCGCTACCTTCGCAGCGAGACCTCTTTGGGATTTCAGGAAATTGTTCAGCCTCATGGCGAAAGATATTAGCACCGTGCCATCGTTTGTCAAGCACGGTGCGTCTTTCTATTATTAGCCCATTGCTAAATACTTATGAAATGAAGACATGCAAAGAAATCCGACACGAGAACCTACTGAAGCTGATTGATCAAATTGGCTCTACCCAGAAGCTGGCGGATAGGCTTGGGAAAACCCACAGCCAAATCAGCCAACTGAAAAACAAAAGCCCTAACTCTAGGACTGGGAAAGCACGTGGAATCGGAGATGATGCGGCGCGAGAAATTGAAATTACTCTAGGATTGGAAACGGGATGGATGGATCACGAGCACTCGCTGGGTAAACCTACCCCCTTTACCTTCAGTTTTTCTAAGCCACTGAACAATACAACAATCAAAGTAATAGAGCTGATGGAAGCAATGGATGATGAAACTAGGGGGGCCGTGTACGGTGCAACCCTGATGCTGATCAAGGCACTTCCCCGGGAGCTACAGGAGCGAATATTGAAAGTCGGCTGAAATTTTCCAGCTGGTGGCATACAGAAAGAAGAAAAAAGGAAGTGGCTGTGACTATTAAATTATTAGATCTTAAAAAGCTAAACCTAGACCTCAGCAACCCCAGAATCGGAACATTTGAAAACGAACAGGCAGTCATTGAAGCACTGCTGAAAGACGAAAAAATACTTCCGCTTGCCAAGGACATCGCTAAAAAAGGCATGACCAACCCATTGGATTTCATTGGGGTTTTTCCCGCTGAAGCAAGTGGAAAATACGTTGTCGCTGAGGGCAATCGGAGAGTGTGCGCGCTCAAACTTCTCGACAAGCCAGAGCTGGCTGGCACATCCGAGCAGGTCAAAAAATTTCAGACACTAAAGACCTCAATGGTCACCAGGATTTCCAAAATCGAGGTTCGAATCTTCCCGGATCGCGAATCTGCAAACGTCTGGATCCCCCTTCGGCACTTGGGCTCTCAAGACGGGAAAGGCCTTAAGGCCTGGGACACGGTTCAAAAAGCCAGGTACCTCGAAGAGCTTGGCACCCGTGACAGCCCAGATCGGCTGGCAAAATACCTGATTGAATATGCAACAACCAACGAGCTGTTGACTGACGACCAACTTGACCAGGTACCCGTCACCACCATCACTAGGTACGTGAGCAACCCAATTATGCGCAATGCGCTTGGGCTTACCAACGCGAAGCCGCCTGAAATCACCGTTCCAGAGAACCTTTTTAAAGCAGCATTGAAACACTTCCTGCTGGATTCAATTGGTCAGGACCCAAGGGTCAACTCCCGGTCGAAAAAGGCGCAGATCGATGCATATGCAAATGAATTACTTGAATCAGGTGTGGCACCAACAGTTCGAAATCAAGCATCTAAGCCACTGGCCGCCAAGCCAAACCAAAAGCAGACTGAGCCGACCGAGCAACCTAGTTCGGCACCTGGCGAGAATGTATCCACACAGGTAACAGCTCAAACAGCCAAACAGGCACGCAACAACCGCAACCCTTTGGATAGAAAACACATTGTTCCGAATGATTTTAGAATTCGAGTAAAGCCGGATTCCTTGAAGCTGATCTACGATGAAATGCGATCGATTGATGTCGAGGAATGCCCTCTGTCTGCCGTGGCATTATTTCGCGGCTTTCTTGAGTGCGCGCTGAAGAAATTCATTAACGCCCACGAGGGTAAAGTAAAAGACGACCTATCAGCCAAAATGAATGAGGCCGCAACTATCATGGAAGGGCTGGGACACAAACTTCCAGGGATTGAGAATTTGAAAAATATGGCGCAAAACAGGCAAATGACAATGTCCGCATATCAAATGGGCAGGATTGTTCATGGCGCGATGGGTAGACCCAATAAGCGTTACATCAACTCAGGCTGGACACAAATCGAGGACATCATTCCAATACTGCTCACGGACAAAAAATAGTTATGGCCAAGTGGCAACTTTTTTTGTAGCATGTGCGCATGCCTACCACTCAGACCCCCCTTCGATACCCCGGCGGCAAGAGCCAGATGATTCCCTTGGTCAAGAAATTGATGAAGGAAAACAAGCTCGTGTATGGTGACTACGTTGAGCCATTTGCTGGCGGCTGCGGGATTGCCATGGAGCTTCTGATTCACCGAATGGTCAGCAACATCTACATCAATGACATTGACCGCGGCATCTACGCTTTCTGGCATTCCGTGATCAATCGAAGTGAAGAATTGTGCGAGCTGATCGAAAAAACGCCAGTCACCATCGAGGAATGGCATAAACAGCGCGAAATCGCGTTCAGCAAAAGCGAGCGGCATTTTCTGAGAATCGGTTTTGCCACCCTCTTCCTTAACCGCACCAATCGGTCCGGAATAATCAAGGGTGGTGTGATCGGCGGCAAAAGCCAGGCAGGGAGCTATTTGCTGGATTGCCGCTTCAACAAGGAAGACCTTCTGAACAAGGTGCGCAGAATTGCCTACTTCAAGGATGAAATTCATCTATCACGGCTCGACGCAGTAGATTTTCTGAGGCAGGTGGTGCCCACAACAAGCACAAAGGCCTTGATCAACATTGACCCGCCCTACTACAAAAAAGGCAAAGAGCTTTACACCAGCTTTTACCAGCACAGCAATCACCAGCTGCTGGCCGAGGAAATCAACAAGCTTGAACGCCCCTGGATGGTGACTTACGACAACGCAGACGAAATTCGGCAGCTGTACGGCAACCACCGTTCGATCACGGCAGACCTGAATTATTCAGCACAGACCAAGCGCAAGGGAACGGAGCTCATGGTATTTTGCGATCAACTGAAACTGCCACAAGAGATCCAGGCATTGATTGGACACCGAGGAAGAAGAGCAGCTTAATCCTCGGCCATGATGTCCTTGAACATCAGGATAGTTGGCCTTTTCACCTTCGATTTATTCTGGTTTTCAGCGTGCATGCTGCGCACAAATCCCCGCGCCTCATAGAACGCAATTACATCACTCTCATTCACTGCATCGGTGGTTATAAATCGGCAAGCCATGGGAGCGTCATAAACCATACCCACGGCGAATTCGATCAACTCACTACCCACGCCCTGACGTTGATACGATGAAGCAACGGCCAGCTTTGTCAGTTTTACAGCAGGCCAAGCTCGCAGGGAGATCAAGCCACCACTGGATTCAAACTCCTCGAACTCACTGAGGGTGATCGCATCAGATGCCAGGCTGTAGTAACCCACCACTTCCTGCATGCCTTCCCGAAAAGCTAGGTAGGTATTGGATAACCGGTCCAATTCGTAATCCAGCGCCGATCTGACAAGAAAGTCAACTAATTCCGGGCGCGGGCAATCAAACCCCGCATACAACTCGGGCGCAACTTCAGAAATACTCTTGAGAACCAGCCCAGGAAAAGACATTCCTGGGACTTAGGCGATTGGTTTGGCCAGCGCCTTTCGCGCCTTCAGCGCAAGTGACTGCAGGCGTTTCGCTTTGGCGACCGAAGGCCTGTTGTGTCTGACCATGTCCATGATCTGAGCAGACCCTGCAGCATCAAGCTGAGGCGTCATTTTGTATTCAGAACTAACAGGCTTGGAAGCCACCTTAAACACAGCCATGTATTGGAACGGAATAGTTAACTTCAGGAATTTCATGATACTAGAATTTTAAGATTTTGCTTATTTTTATTTATCGCTACTCCATAGAGGCGATAAATATAAGCACTGTGCATTGATTTAATATAAGCACCGTGCTACATTGCCTCGAAATTAGTTCGAGGCAAAGATGATTCAAAACAACACATCACCCCAACAAAGCCCCCTCAAGCCACCCCATCAATTCAACAATCATCAATTCGCCCGATTCGAAAGCGGAGGCAGCATGAAACCCAATCACTGCTCCCATCGGGTTGAGCTCGCCACAAGCTTGGAAAACTGGCTTAAGCCCTCTTCCTACTGCAAGCAACCAACACGATTGAGGGTGATTCTGACCCTGCTGGCAATCGTAGTCGGCAATGGACTACTGGGACAAATGGACTACGAAGATCAACTCGCAGCAGCCGCCCATCAGGCAGATACCTCGCAAGCCGAGGACCACCACCCAGAGCAACAACAACAAGGATATTGATATGCCCTCACAAAAGTCAGCCAATAACAACACCGCATGGGCCACAAGGGATGAACTCTTTTTTGTTAGCAATATCGGGCGATTCAGCAGTTCGCGAACCCCCTCCCTGGCCACTGTTCAAACGCTGCTATTCCGATACCGAGATGCTCTGCAAGCCAGGGAACTGTGCTCATTTAACAAAAACGAGGTGTTACTTCTTGTCAACCACCGATTACAGGAGATAGATCAAAAGCGGCAGGTGGCGGTGAAAAGCGCCTGCGGCGAACGACTGGCGAGCCATGCGCCATGAACACCTCAGCCGCCCTATTTCTGTCCACCTTTGCACTCGTGATGGCCCTAGGCCTTCAGAGTCAATTCGTCAACAACGGACACCACGTCATGGCATTTGCAAACTCACTGGCAATCGGAACCTGCAACCTAGTCTTACTTAAGCTGGCACCGGATGCCAGCGGCGTTGAAATCGCCGCGTACATCCTGGGCGGACCCTTCGGCATCGTCACGAGCATGCTTCTCTTCCAGCGCATCAAGCGCCTCATTTTTCGACTGGGCCAAGCCCGCACCACCAGGAGCAAAACTTGAAAGACCAAACACTTAAAGAGATGACCATCGACTCGGTTGGCGTATCCCTCATGCAGCTGTTTATACAACACGCTCAGGACTTGAAAAAGCCTTGGCAGCAGATGAGCAAGCACCAGCAAGACAGCACAATCGACGCCATCCGCTGCGGCGTGCAGGACGCAGTTAAGCAAGCCGTGGAACTGATCGCCGCCAAGAAGCGTATGCACGTAATTGGTACGCTGGAACAAATCACCATCAAAGAGGGTGTGCGGGCAAGTATTCGCGTAGGCAAGAACGCCCCAGGCCTTGCAGAGATATTCGAACGCCAGGGCGAAGCTGTGGCACTAGTGGTGGCGCACCCCGGTGAAGAACTGAAAGGAATTTTCGAGATCGAGGGCGAGAACGATCAACGCGGCCTTGCGCTTGGCCATGAATACAAGCCCAACAGTGATGGCGAGGGTATGCCTGAAACACCGGCAGTTAACGGCGAAGGCCCCGCGCAAGATGCCACAGCGAGCTCAACGGCTGAGCCCATTACAACAACCACCACCGAGCCAGAAATCAGCCACCTCTACGAAGAAGCGGTCCAGCTGGTGACCAGCAACAACCGCCCATCCGTCAGCTTTCTGCAGCGCAGCCTTCAGATCGGATCTGACAAAGCTCGCGCTCTGCTGGACTTCATGCAGATCAACGGTGTTGTTACAGCCCCGGATGAGCGCGGTTTCCGGAGGCTGGTGAGCGTGGTGGCAGCATGACACTGAACGATCAAGAAAGACGATTTTCCAACCAACAACAAATTTAACCTAAGGATTTTCAATGAACACACACACCGAACAAACAATTCCAGCAGTTGGCACAGCCGTACTTGGCGGCTTCTTTGCAGGCCTGGTCAACATCAACAGTCAAACCAAGGGCATTATCGTTGCACCCAAAGCAACCGGGGAATACAAAGGCAAGTCGGCTGAATCAGATGAGCGCATCGAAGGCGCAGCATGCCCGGTGGATGGTCAAAAAAACACGCTCGACATGATTGCAGCTGGTAGCGCCCTGGGTAATTGGGCGAAAGCATTGAACATTGGTGGCTTCACCGATTGGCATATTCCATCGCGCGACCAACTCGAAATCATCTACCGCGCATTCAAACCCACGGAATATGCAAATTCGCCCTACTCCGGCGTGAACATAAGCAGCGCACCACCGCAAAACCTGTACACGAACGAGAGCCCAAAGCAGTGCGAATTGGCTGAGTTTAAAGAAGGCGGGGAAGAGGCTTTTGACACCACCTGGTATTGGACATCAACACAGGTTGGCGCTGCATCTGCCTGGATCCAGTACTTCACCAGTGGCTACCAGAACGACGCCTGGAAGGGCTACCACCTCCGCGCCCGTGCGGTCCGCACGATCAACGTCAGTGATTTGACCATTTAATCATTTTTCTTTTTTTGGGGTAATTCATGTCAGCAATTCCAAAAATTCAAGTGGTGATCGATGGTCACAGTTTTGAGGTGCCACTTCAATCGAAGGTGATGCCACTGACAGCACCATCAATTCCAACCACGCCGCGACCAGTTCAAATTGGCGAATATTGGGCCGAACAGGGTGGCGTGCTTGCAGGCCTTATGCGCGGCGAAAACAGCAAGCCAGACTATTTTCTAATTGTACCCATCGACCCGGCAGCAGAAGTTGAAAGCATCGAATGGGGTGGCAAAGGCAAGAACGAAGAAAACGCATGCAGCGAGTTCGATGGCAAGGCAAACACACTGGCTTTGGCAGTTGATAGCGAAGTTGAGCACCCAGCAGCGCAATGGGCGCACGAGTTGGCTATTGGCAAGTTTAACGACTTTTACTTGCCTGCGCGCCGCGAACTAAGCCTGATGTACGCCAATGTGCCTGAGCTGTTAAAGAAAGAATGGTACTGGTCTAGCACTCAATACAGCGAGGCATATGCCTGGCTCCAGACCTTCTACAGTGGGGTCCAGAGCAGCTCCTGGAAGAACGGCAACGACCGCGCCCGTGCGGTCCGCAGATTGTTAGTCATTTAACCCTTTAATCATTTTGTAGCTGGCCATGGCACTTCACACAAACCTTCCGATTTACAAGGTGACCTACGACCTACTGGTTGAGGTCACCGATATCGTCAAAAACATGCCGCGCGACTTTAAGGCCTCGATTGGGGCCAAGATTCAGCTTGAGTGTGTTGAATTGATGGTGCTGATATTTCGGGCCAACGTGGCCACTCACAAAGCCCAATACTTGGGCGAGTTGATTGAACGCTTGCAAGTGACTGAGCTGCTGCTCCGAGTGTCCAAAGACAAGAGGTTCATCTCAACCGGCCAGTATGCAAAGGCAATTGACCTGACCAACCAAATCGGGAGGCAGGCCAATGGCTGGCGCAAAGCATCCGTTTGAACGCCAGACGCTCGAGGGTCACGGCCCTTTTGACAGTGCGACTTTGATTGATCTGGTCTTGCCGCTGCCCCACCAGGGCACCGCCATGCACAGCACAGAAACCGCCCACACCAACCGGGGAAGGTCTGGTGCAGTTTCCGCCTTGATCACGGATCGAGGCGGCGACGTAGATAGCAGGAACCAGTCTGCACGCGAGGCATATGCCTGGATCCAGAACTTCAACAATGGAAACCAGAACAACAACTGGAAGAACAACAACAACCGCGCCCGTGCGGTCCGCAGCTCAAAACAAACGGAAGACCCGCCCTCGTTCCGGGAATTGGTCGAGGCGTATTTTGAATGCAGAAAGGGCAAGCGCAACAGCGACACTGCGCTGGCCTTTGAAGCCAACCTTGAGCGCAACCTGTGTGCACTTCATGCGTCGCTGATCAACCGCACGTACACACCAGGTCGCTCGATTTGTTTTGTGATCACCCGCCCCAAGCCGCGCGAGGTTTGGGCCGCTGAATTTGAAGACCGGATTGTCCATCACCTTCTGTACCGACGCATTGGTCCGCGCTTTGAGCGAAGCTTCGTTGCCGACTCATGCGCGTGCATCAAAGGCAGGGGGACACTGTATGGCGCAATGCGCCTTGAAGCCAAAGTGCGATCAATCACCGAGAACTGGAGCAAGCCCGCGTTCTACCTCAAGTGCGACTTGGCCAACTTCTTTGTAACGATCAACAAAGCCATTCTGATGCAACTGCTGGAAGCGAAAGTGACTGACCTATGGTGGCACTGGCTGACCATTGAAGTGCTACTGAACGACCCACGCATCGATGCGCGCAACCACGCAAACCCAAAGACGGCGGGGCTGGTACCGAAGCACAAACGCCTGGGCAACCAGGACAAAATCCACGGCCTGCCCATTGGCAACCTATCCAGCCAGTTTTTTGCCAATGTGTACCTGAACGAACTGGACCAGTTCGTGAAACACCAGATAGGTGCCAAGCATTACACCCGGTACGTGGACGACTTCGTGCTGTTGCATGAAAGCGCCCAGTGGCTCAATGCCGCAAAGACAAAGATTGAATGGTTTTTGGCCGAACGCCTGCAAGCCAGATTGAACCCTAGTAAAACCATTTTGCAGCCCATAGAGCGCGGTATCGACTTTGTTGGCCAAGTGATAAGGCCATGGCACCGGACCACCCGCAAGCGCACTGTGAACGTGGCTTTTGATCGAGTACAGAGGGTTGCGCCTGAGGATCGGCGCGCAACAGTCAACAGTTACTTTGGACTGATGCGCCAAGCCAGCAAGAGCCATCACGTTCGCAGCAGGCTGGCCAAGGTTGCACTGAAGCATGGCCATGCTGTTGATGGCGGACTTACCAAAGCTTTTGAGAGGAAGCCAAAATGAGACTATCGCCGCAAAAACTTTATGAAGCAACGGGCCGCATCCGTCAGTCTGCTCAGGCACGATGGTTTAAAGAATACTTGGGCGTTGATGTCCCCCGCGACAGGCTGGGCCCAATCATAACCGAGGCGGCTTACGAAGACCTTGTCAAAAAGCGCTTGGGCGTTCTACAGTTACCCGCCAATCCCGCAGCCCGGGAGCACCCAAAGGTAAGGTTGTTGGCTAAATCATCATGAACCGACGAAGAGAAAAAGGCCGTTCGCTTTCTGGCTCTCGGATTTATGTGCGTAGGGGGAAGTATCAGTACTTCGCTCCAGAACCGATTTTCAACGCTGCAACGGGCAGAACGACGCGGTGGGTAATACTTTGCCCAGAAAGCGCAGGCGAACTTCAAGCCCGAAACAAACTGGCTGAGTTACTTGGGCACATCAAGCCCGCTGGCGGTCGAGGTAACTTCCCGATCTGGTTTGACAAATGGCGCACTACAATCATGATCAAACGCACCAACGATGCCCCCAAAGACCCTGCCAGAGCGAAAATTTGGGACGATGGCACTAAAGGACTAGCATCAGTTCTCAAGAAAATTGAGGATGCATTTGCAGACTTTGACGTTGATGAGGTCCAGCCGTCAGACGTCGCCGAATTTGTGGATCAATGGGAAGGCAGAAGGTCAGCTCAGTCATACAAGGGGCACATCACAAAGTTCTACGCTTGGGCAAATCGGCGGGGTATTTGCAACATCAACCCCGCGCGCGAGGTCAGCGTTGAAAAACCGGCGGACCGCGATGTTTACATAACTCATGAGCAATATCACAAAATTCGGGACGCTTTGCTCGTGGGCAAAGACAAGCGCCCCACCCGCTCAGGCCCGATGGTTCAATGCTACATGGACTTGCTTTACCTGCTCTACCAGCGCGGAACCGAGGTCAGACTGCTTCGATGGGACCAAGTGACACCAGAAGGCATAACCTTCAAGCCATCAAAAACAGAAAAAAGCAGTGGTATTAAAGTGATGATCCCCATGACCAGTGCGCTTCAAGAAGTTTTGGATCGAGCAAAATCGGCTGGAAAAATGCGCAGCATGTATGTAATTCACACCGAGCATGGTCAACCATACACAGCCCACGGCATCGGAAGTGCGTTTGATCGAGCCAAAGAGCGTGCAGGGATTTCAGGTGTGACTTTGAAGGATGTGCGAGCTAAAGCGGCAACCGACGCCAAAGACCAAGGCTACTCGGTGCAAGAGATTCAGGTTGCGCTGGCCCACACCGACCAAAGCACCACTAGAGGGTATGTTCGCAGCCGTGAAGTGCCGGTCAGCGCGGTGAATTTGGCGCTACCAAAAAGGTGATTTTTTGCAGAGTATTAGCCGTTCGGCTAACTTCAAAGCAAAAAGGGCCTAGGTTGTTACACCTAAGCCCTTGATTTTATTGGTCGGAATGAGAGGATTCGAACCTCCGACCCCTTGCACCCCATGCAAGTGCGCTACCAGGCTGCGCTACATTCCGAAGAAGCGAGATTATATACAGGTTTCGCTTAATCTTGAAGCGCGGCGCGCAAATTCAGCAATTGTTCTTTCAAAACCTCGCGGTCGATCAGCACGGGCAAAGGCTTGTCGTTGGCCGGTCCGTTCTTTTCTTGGTCAAGGCGGTTTCGGGCACCGTTGATGGTAAAACCGTGCTCGTACAGCAGTTCGCGAATGCGACGGATGAACAGCACCTCATGGTGCTGATAATACCGACGGTTACCGCGCCGAGTGATCGTCTTGAGCTGGGTGAATTCCTGTTCCCAGTACCGCAACACGTGGGTTTTCACCCCACACAAATCACTGACCTCACCAATGGTGAAATAACGCTTGGCCGGGATGGGTGGCAAGCTGGCTGTGGGGGCAACCTTGGCGTGATCAGTGGGTTTTTGCATGGGCAAATGGTGCGGCGGTTCAATGCAGTCGGAACGATTATTCAACCAAAGCCTTCAACTTTTGGCTGGGATGGAAGGTTACCACTCTGCGTGCAGCAATGGGAATTTCCTCCCCTGTTTTAGGGTTGCGACCTGGCCGCTGGGGTTTGTCACGCAATTGGAAATTGCCAAAGCCGGACAACTTGACCGACACACCGCCTTCGAGCGTGGTACGGATTTCATCAAAGAAAGCGTCCACGAAGTCTTTGGCCTCACGTTTGTTCAGGCCAAGGCTGTCGAAAAGCATTTCGGCCAGTTCGGCCTTGGTCAGGGAGCCGGAAGCCAGTCCGTCCTCGATCAGATCCTGACGTTCATCACGCGCATTATTCACAACAAAGGACTCGCTGTTACGGTCATCATTCAACACAACTTGTTCCACAGAAGAATTCCTTTCCATACTCAGTTCAACGCAAACGAGCCGCGCAACGCTGCTCGGCTTGCTCAATCATCGCTTTCAGACAGGGTTCGAGATCAGCGTCGGTCAGGCTGCGGTCCATGGCTTGCAAGGTGAGCCTGAAAGCCAAACTTTTTTCATTTGCTTTCAACCCTTTACCTTCTTCCTTGGGCACAAATTCATCAAACAGAATAACCGATTTCAACCACTCGGGGTTGCTGATCTTTGCATCCGTTAGTGCTTTTTTCAGGGTGCCTGCTGCCACGCCCTGCTCCACCACAAACGCCAGGTCGCGAATGACGGCAGGTTGTTTGGAGATGTCGCGATAAGCCGGCAACTTGCTGCCCAAAAGGGCATCCAAGGCCAACTCAAACACCACGGGTGCCTCAGGCAATTCACTGGACTGGGCCAGACGGGGGTGTAACTCCCCCACAAAACCAATCACCTTGTTGTTCACCCACACCTGCGCACTGCGGCCAGGGTGCAAGGCAATGTGTTGGGCGTCAGCAGGAAACGGCTTGAAGTCCACCGCTTTGCCAGCCAACAGTTGTTCAAGGTCGCCTTTCACATCGAAGAAATCCAGAGGACGGTTGTTTTGCGCGCCCCACTGAAGGGTGTCCGCCAAGCCATAGGCCAAACCGCCAAGCTTCCAGGTTTGCATGAAACCGGCAACAGTCTGCGGGCCATCGCCCACCTTGGCATTGCGCTCAAACACTCGGGCCACTTCGAACACCCGCAAACGGTCCACCCGATGCCCAAGGTTGTGCTTGAGCACGCCGGTGAGGCTGCCAATCAGGGTGGAGCGCATCACACTCAAGTGGCTGGCAATCGGGTTGATCAGCTTGACAGGGTTTGCATTCGCATTGAAATCGGCTTCCCACTGCTCTGGCGTGAAGCTGTAGCTGACCACTTCCTGATAGCCCAAGGCGGCCACCTGGCGTCGAACCGCATGGCGGGTGCGCTTGGCTTCCGGCGCGGGCAACATCTTGATTTTGCCCACAGGCGGACGCAGGGGCAGGCTTTCGTAACCCACCACGCGTATCACCTCTTCAATCAAATCTTCTTCAATGGCAATGTCGAAACGGTAAGAAGGGGGGCTCACCACATACGACAGTGCATCGCCCTGCCCCTGCACCTCAAACTTGAAACCCAACTGGTGAAACACAGTCTCCACCTGGGCTTGGGTAAAGGGCATACCAATCACACGTTCGGCGCGTGCATGCCTCAGGGTAACCGGCTTGCGCTCTGGCAGGCTCACGGTTTGAGCCTGAACCGGACCGGGCTTGCCACCGCACACCTCAAGAATCAGCGCGGTAATGCGTTCAAGGTGGGCTTCGATGTTGTCGAAATCCACGCCACGCTCAAAGCGGTGAGACGCTTCCGACGAAAAATTCAGTTCGCGAGCCCGGCCCACAATGGCATCGGGGTGCCAAAAGGCCGCTTCCACAAAAATGCGTTTGGTTTGTTCATTCACAGCCGTGTGGTCGCCCCCCATGATGCCGGCCAGCGCCTCTGGGCCATCGTCGTCAGCAATCACGCCCATGTGGGGCTTCAAGGCCACTGTGGTGTCGTTAAGCAACTTCAGGCTTTCGCCCTCACGGGCCCAACGCACTGTCAGGCCACCCTGAACCTTGTCCAAGTCGAACACATGGCTGGGGCGCCCCAGTTCGAGCATCACGTAGTTGGAAATGTCCACCAGTGCATTCAAGCTGCGCTGGCCTGCGGCCTCGAGCCGCTCAACCATCCACTGCGGAGTACTTGCGGTGTTGTTGACGCCCTCAATCACACGGCCCACAAAACGGCCACACAAGTCGGGCGCTTCGATGGTGACCGGCAAGGTGCTGCTGGTCACAGCAGGCACCGCCTCAAAAGACGGTGGGTTCAGGCTTGCACCGGTGAGTGCGGCCACCTCGCGCGCCACGCCCCACACGCTCAAGCAATCAGCCCGGTTCGGGGTCATCTTGAGCGTGAACTTCATTTCATTCAAACCCAACAATTCCCGCACATTGCCACCCACCGGAAACTCCGCGTTCAGCACCAGCAGGCCATCGACGTCGCTGGGCACACCCAGCTCTTTGCCGGAACACAGCATCCCGCCACTGTCCACGCCGCGCATGGTGGTGGGCTTGATCTTGAAGTCACCGGGCAATACCGCGCCTGGCAAAGCACAAGGCACATTCAAACCTTCAGCCACATTGGGTGCGCCACACACGATTTGACGTACATCGCCGGGGCCCACCTCAACCTGACACACGCTCAAGCGGTCCGCATTCGGGTGTTTGTCCTTCTTGATGACTCGGCCCACCACCACACCCGAAAACTCGGGTGCAAGCGGCTCAAGTTCTTCAACCTCCAACCCAGCCATGGTGAGCTTTTCACCAAGGTCATGGGTTTGAAGGTCAGTATTCACCAAGGATTTCAACCAAGATTCCGTGAATTGCATGGTGGGTATCTACTCAAAAATTAATTGAATTGCTGCAGAAAACGGATGTCGTTTTCGTAGAACAGGCGCAGGTCATTGATGCCATAACGCAGCATGGTTAGCCGGTCGGGGCCAACGCCAAACGCAAAGCCGGTGTACTGCTCGGGGTCAATGCCCACATGGCGCAGCACGTTGGGGTGCACCTGGCCTGCCCCTGCAATTTCCAGCCACTTGCCCTTGTTGGGGCCGCTGGTGAAGGCCATGTCAATTTCAGCGGAGGGTTCCGTAAACGGGAAGAACGAGGGCCGGAAACGGATGGTGAGGTCATCGGTTTCAAAGAACGTTTTCAGGAAATCCATGAACACGGCTTTCAGGTCAGCAAAACTCACCCCTTCGTCGATCCACAGGCCTTCCACCTGATGGAACATGGGCGAGTGGGTGGCGTCGCTGTCCACACGGTAAACCCGGCCCGGCGCAATGATGCGGATGGGCGGTTTGTTGGTTTGCATGTAGCGCACCTGCATAGGCGAGGTGTGTGTGCGCAGCAGGTTGCCGCCTTCCACATAGAAGGTGTCGTGCATGGAACGCGCCGGGTGGTTGTCCGGGGTGTTCAAGGCTGTGAAGTTGTGAAAATCGGTTTCGATTTCAGGGCCGTCAGCCAAGTCAAACCCGACAGAGGCGAAGATGGTTTCGATGCGTTCCAGTGTGCGCATGGCGGGGTGCAGGCCACCGGGGCCGCGCTGGCGGCCAGGCATGGTCACATCCACGGCCTGAGCAGCCAGCTTTGCATTCAGTGCAGCATTGGCCAGTTCCTCGCGCTTGCCGTTCAGCACCGCCTCAACCTGCTGCTTAAGCTGGTTAATTTCCGCACCACGGGTTTTCTTTTCTTCGGGTGTCAGCGCGGCCATGCCTTTGAGCAGCTCAGTCACCTTGCCTTGCTTGCCCAGGAACTGAGCTTTGATGTTTTCCAGGCTGGCGGAATCGGTGGCCGCCGACATGGCTGTTTGCGCCTCAGTGAGGAGCGCGGTAAGCGATGCATCCATGGTGTATTTGAGCGTGAAGGTTGGCTTGAAACAGAACCCTGAATTGTACTGGCGCAGAAAAGAAAACGGGGCCCGAAAGCCCCGTTTTCATCTGGTTTTTGAACAACTTACACCGGCTTATTCAGCCGGGTGCAGTTTGGCTGTTCCAATCAGCCTTGAGCAGCGCGAACCTGACCCACGATGGCAGCGAAAGCAGCCTTGTCAGTCACGGCCAAGTCAGCCAGTACCTTACGGTCCAGACCGATGGCGGCCTTTTTCAGGCCGTTGATGAACACGCTGTAGGTCATGCCGTGTTCACGCACTGCGGCGTTGATACGGGTGATCCACAGAGCGCGGAATACGCGCTTCTTGTTGCGGCGGTCACGGTATGCATATTGACCAGCACGCATCACCGCCTGTTTGGCGATACGGAATACATTGTTGCGGCGACCACGGAAGCCTTTGGCTTGGTCGATGACTTTTTTGTGACGGGCGCGGGCCGTTACACCACGTTTAACGCGAGGCATGTTTCACTCCTTCCAATTATGCGTAGGGCATCATGTCGCGAATGCGTCCGATATCGGAAGCATGCACGGTTTGCATACCACGGAGCTGACGTTTGCTCTTGGTGGTCTTCTTGGTCAGAATGTGGCGCTTGAACGCGTGGCCACGCTTGATCGATCCGCTTGAGCGGACCAAGAAACGCTTGGAAGCGCTCTTTTTGGTCTTCATCTTGGGCATCTGGGTGCTCCTGAATGCTGCGTGCAGGTGATTCCGGTCAAATGGAATACTTGTAAGACCTGATTCGCAAAATGTGCTGGTTAGTGGGTTGCCACAAATCAGCCTTGCCAAATGAAATCGGCAAGCCCGCGATTATAACGCAAACTTGCCGATTTGTGCAAACAGCCTTGAATTGGCTTACTTTTTCTTGGGCGCGATCATCATGACCATTTGCCGCCCTTCAAGCTTGGGCATTTGCTCGACTTGACCCAACTCATCCAGGTCTTGCCGCACACGCTCCAGCAGACGGGCGCCGATTTCCTGGTGCGCCATTTCACGCCCACGGAAACGCAGGGTCACCTTGCACTTGTCGCCTTCTTCCAGGAAGCGGGTCAGGGCCCGCAGTTTCACCTGGTAGTCGCCATCGTCGGTACCGGGACGGAACTTGATTTCCTTGATCTGCACCTGCTTTTGCTTGGACTTGGCTTCCTGGGCCTTCTTCTGCTCTTGGTAACGGAACTTGCCGTAATCCATGAGCTTGGCCACCGGGGGCGCTGCCTGCGGTGCAATTTCGACCAGATCTACATCATTCTCTTCGGCCATGCGGATGGCTTCCAATGTGCGAACGATGCCCAGTTGCTCACCTTCTATTCCGATGAGACGCACCTCGGGGATACGGATTTCCCCGTTGATGCGGTGTTTCTTTTCAGCGACGATGTTGTGCCTCTTTTACTCTGAGTTGACGAATCAGGCCCTTGCTTCAATGTCAGCCAGTACGCGTTTGGCGAACTCATCGACAGGCAAGGTGCCCAGGTTTTCATTGCCGCGCAAACGCACGGCCACCGCGTTGGAATCGCGCTCTTGATCGCCAATCACGGCGATAAAGGGCACCTTCTGAAGCGTGTGCTCCCGGATTTTACGATTGATCTTTTCGTTTCGCAAATCCGCCTCTACGCGAATGCCTTGTTTTTTCAGCGTTTCCGCCACAGTTCTGGCGTATTCATTGTGTGCATCGGTGATGGTGGCCACCACCACCTGAACCGGTGACAGCCAAACCGGCATGGCACCCGCGTGGTTTTCGATCAGAATACCAATGAAACGCTCCATGGAACCGACGATGGCCCGGTGCAGCATGACGGGGGCCTTGCGGCCATTGTCTTCGGTCACGTACTCGGCGCCCAAGCGGCCGGGCAGCATGAAATCCACCTGAATGGTGCCGCACTGCCAGGACCGGCCAATGCTGTCTTTCATGTGGTATTCAATTTTAGGGCCATAAAATGCCCCTTCACCCGGCAATTCGGTCCATTCCACGCCGCAGGCACGAAGCGCTTCGCGCAGGGCATTTTCAGCCTTGTCCCACACGTCGTCAGTGCCCAGGCGCGCTGCGGGGCGCAGGGCGAGCTTGACCGCGATGTCGGCAAACCCGAAGTCGGCATACACCTTCATGGCGACCTGGTTGAAGCGGGTCACTTCTTCTTGCACTTGGTCTTCGGTGCAGAAGATGTGGCCGTCATCCTGAGTGAAACCGCGTACACGCATGATGCCATGCAAAGCACCTGAGCTTTCGTTGCGGTGGCAGGCACCAAATTCACCATAACGCAGGGGCAAGTCGCGGTAAGAGCGCAAATCGCTCTTGAATACCTCGATGTGGCCCGGGCAGTTCATCGGCTTAAGGGCGTAGTCGCGCTTTTCCGACTCGGTGGTGAACATGTTGTCTTTGTAGTTCTCCCAGTGGCCGGATTTCTCCCACAGGCGACGGTCCAGAATCTGTGGACAACGAATTTCCTGATAACCACCGTCGATGTACACGCGGCGCATGTACTGCTCCACTTGCTGCCAAATGGTCCAGCCTTTGGGGTGCCAAAACACGAGGCCAGGCGCTTCGTCCTGCATGTGGAACAAGTCCAATTGCTTGCCCAGCTTTCGGTGGTCGCGCTTTTCAGCTTCTTCCAGGCGGTGCAGGTAGTCGGCCAGGTCTTCTTTTTTGGCCCAAGCGGTGCCGTAAATCCGCTGCAGCATTTCATTGTTGGAGTCGCCGCGCCAGTAAGCCCCGGCCACCTTCATCAGCTTGAAATGCTTCAACTTCCCAGTGCTGGGCACGTGTGGGCCACGGCACAGATCAATGAACTGGCCTTCCCGGTACAGGGAAATTTTTTCATTGGTGGGAATACTGGCAATGATTTCCGCTTTGTAAGCTTCGCCTTGAGCACGGAAAAACTGAACAGCGTCGTCGCGGTCCCACTCTTCCCGGGTGACCACTTCATCCAGCTTGGCCAAATCACGCATCTTGTTTTCGATGGCTTCCAGGTCTTCTGGCGTGAAGGGGCGTTCAAATGCGAAGTCGTAGTAAAAACCGTCTTCAATCACGGGGCCAATGGTCACCTGGGCTGAAGGGAACAGGGTTTTTACTGCGTAGGCCAGCAAGTGGGCTGTGGAGTGGCGGATCAGGTCCAGACCATCCACATCTTTTTCGGTGATGATGGCCAGGCTGGCGTCTTCGCTGATGGTGTGGGAGGTGTCTACCTGCTTGCCATTGACCGTACCCGCCAGGGCCGCTTTGGCCAAGCCAGGGCCGATGCTGGCGGCCACTTGGGCCACAGTCACAGGCTGATCGAAGACGCGTTCAGATCCGTCGGGCAGGCGGATAACAGGCATAGCTTTTCCCTTGAAATCAACGGCGGCACAGTGGCCCGGTTCAATGGACAAAAAAAAAGTGCGGCGTGTCAGGTCGCCGCACTCTTCACGCTTGTTCAGCTTCAGCAATTCAACCACGCTGCCGGGTAATCCGGGTTGCGTGGTAGGCGCGATTGGACTCGAACCAACGACCCCCACCATGTCAAGGTGGTGCTCTAACCAACTGAGCTACGCGCCTGCGCTGAAAGACCCGTGATTCTACAGGATAGGCCGCGTTTGTCAAATGGCTAAATGCTCAAGGGGTGGTTGAATTTGCGATGGCCAGCAAAGCCCCTCTTGCGATACCCCGTTGGTTTTGTCCGGTTTCATGAGGCCGGGCAAATTGACAAAGTTTCTGACAACAAATATTGTCACACTGCACACTGGCAACCAAGAGTGTCAGTCAACAACCATTCAGGGACACACCATCATGATGAAAGTCACCCCCCAATCGTTTGAAACCATGCGCAAGCTCATCGGCGGCTTCTGGATTGTAGTTCCAGCCTATTTGCTGCTGAGCCTGATCATGCCCGTCTTTTTGATTCTGGCAGGCTTGCTGTTGGTGGCCCACACCCTGGAGCTGCCCATTGCCTTCTTGCGATTGAAAGGCCAGAACGTCAAACCCACTGAGGTGGTGTCCAAAACATTGCTGTATGGCTTTACCTGGTGGCTGCCCAAAAGCATGGAAGGCCGTGCCTGAGGCCCGCGCCGAACCAGGGGCAGCATCCTGATCGAAAGAAAGACCGCTGAGGCGGTCTTTTTTTTGGTCTCGCTGTCAAAAAACATTCATCCGTCTGTCACAGAGTGGTCAAAGTGCCGGGGTGTAATGCGTGCATGAACAAAAACAAAGAACACCTTATGCGCGCAACAGGACCTTGGATGACAGGCTTCGCCCCTTTCACGGGGATGACAGACACCACCGACACGCCGGCCACCACAGGGGATGACGAAGGCGCCAAGCACCATTACCGCACCATCTGGCTGTCCGACATTCACCTGGGAACGCCGGGCTGCCAGGCTGATGCCCTGCTCCACTTCCTGCGACACAACGAATGCGACACCCTTTACTTGGTGGGTGACATCATCGATGGCTGGCAGTTGCGCAAAGGCTGGTACTGGCCACAGTCCCACAACGATGTTGTACAGAAGGTGCTGCGCAAGGCGCGCAAGGGCACTCGGGTCATTTTCATACCGGGCAACCACGACGAGGCCGCTCGGCAGTTCTGTGGCCTGACCTTTGGTGACATTCCGATTCTCGACCATGCCGTGCACACCACGGCTGATGGCAAGCGCCTGTGGGTGGTTCACGGCGATGAATTCGACCAAGTGGTGCGCTACGCCAAGTGGCTGGCCTACTTGGGCGACACGCTATATAACGCGGCCTTGGCCTTGAACAGGGTGTTGAACAAGGTTCGCATTAAATTGGGTTATCCGTATTGGTCGCTGTCGCAGTACCTGAAGCAGCAGGTGAAGAATGCCGTGAACTTCATTCTGGAGTTTGAACATGCCCTGATTCACGAAGCACGGCACCGGGGTTTCGATGGTGTCGTCTGCGGCCACATCCACAAGGCGGAAATCAAGGAAGTGGACGGCCTGCTGTACTGCAACGACGGTGACTGGGTCGAAAGCCTGACTGCCTTGGTGGAACACCGCCACGGGCAACTGGAAATCGTGCACTGGCCGCACAGGGACGCTACACCCCAAACCACCAAGGCGATTGCCGCCGAATCGACCGCACGCCTGGAGGGCTGAGTATGCGTATTCTGATTGCCACTGATGCTTGGCACCCACAAGTGAACGGCGTGGTTCAAACCCTGACGCAGTTGTGCCACCAACTTCAAACGCTGGGGCATGAGGTGAAAGTGATTCACCCGGGCATGTTCAAGACAGTGCCCTGCCCCACCTATCCAGAAATTCGCTTGGCGCTGTGGCCATGGGGTGTGGTCAGCAAAACCCTGAAGGACTTTGCCCCGGACGCCGTGCACATCGTGACTGAAGGCCCGATTGGCCTGGCGATGCGGCTGATTGCCCATGCCCGGCGCCTGCCTTTCACCACTGCGTACCACACCCAGTTTCCAGAGTATGTGCAGGCCCGCTCGGGTATTCCAGTGCGCTTCACCGCTGCTGTGCTCAACTGGTTTCACCGGCCTGCCCAGCGCGTAATGGTGCCCACATTGAGTGTCATTGCCACCCTGAAAAGCCGGGGACTGAACAATTGCGTGTTGTGGCAACGCGGTGTTGACCTTCAACGCTTCTCACCCATGCCCAGCGACACGGACAGACACCTGAGCTACAACCCCAAGGCTTTGGCCCAGGACGAACCCGAAGTGGTGAACGTACTGCGCACGCTGCAAGGGCTTCCCCAACAGGGGCCTGTGTTTTTGTATGCAGGCCGCGTGGCTGTAGAAAAGAACCTTGAGGCGTTTCTGGAGCTGGACTTGCCAGGGGAAAAATGGATTGCTGGTGATGGCCCCGCCCGCAAAGCGCTGGAACGTCAGTTTCCCGAGGTTCGCTGGTTTGGAATGCAAAAGCATTCAGCTCTGGCCGAAATTTACAAGCGGGCCGATGTGTTTGTGTTCCCCAGCAAAACAGACACCTTCGGCCTAGTGCTTCTGGAGGCCATGGCGTCGGGATGCCCGGTGGCTGCCTTCCCGGTGCATGGCCCCATCGACGTGGTGGGCGACTCTGGCGCCGGTGTACTTTCAGACAACCTGCGCATGGCGGCGCTGTGCGCGCTGGACATTCCCCGAGAGGTGCCCCGGCAGCACGCAAGCGGCTTTAGCTGGTCCAACTGCGCCAGCCAATTCCTGGGCCATTTGGCACCGATCAAGAAACGAAAAGGCTTGCAGAAGGTGCAAGGGCGCACCGCCGCTCAGGAACACTGAACCCCCACGCCGGACGGCCCTGCGGTTTGCCTGTGCCTGAATTGCCTATAATAGGCGCCATTCAGAACAACAGAACCGTACTCTCTCAGGAGCAAAACACGTGGGATTCCTTGCAGGTAAAAAAATTCTCATCACCGGTTTGCTGTCCAACCGGTCCATCGCTTACGGCATTGCCGAGTCCTGCCACGCTCAGGGCGCGGAATTGGCCTTTACCTACCAAAATGAGCGTTTTGAGCAGCGCGTGCGCGACATGGCCGCCGAGTTTGGCTCAAACCTGATTTTCCCGCTGGATGTGGCTGAAGACGCTCAGATTGAAGCGCTGTTTACCGACCTGGCCAAACAGTGGGATGGTCTGGATGGTTTGGTTCACGCCATTGGTTTTGCCCCGCGTGAAGCGATTGCAGGTGACTTTCTGGATGGGTTGTCTCGCGAAGCCTATCGCATCGCCCACGACATTTCGGCCTACAGCTTTCCGGCCCTGGCCAAAGCCGCCTACCCCATGATGCAAGGCCGCGAAGGTGCTTTGCTCACCTTGAGCTACCTTGGCGCTGTGCGCATGGTGCCCAACTACAACACCATGGGTTTGGCCAAAGCTTCGCTGGAAGCGTCTGTCCGTTATCTGGCTGAAAGCCTCGGCCCCAAAGGCATCCGCGTCAATGGCATTTCTGCTGGCCCCATCAAAACCTTGGCAGCCAGCGGCATCAAGGGGTTCAGCAAAATTCTGCATGCAGTTGAAGAAGCTGCGCCCTTGCGTCGCAATGTGACCATTGGCGATGTGGGCAATGTGGCCGCGTTTATGCTGTCGGACTTGGCGCGCGGCATTACTGCTGAAATCACTTACGTGGACGCAGGCTACAGTGCAGTGGTGTCCGGCATGGCAGAATAAAGGGGTCTTCATTCACCAGGGCGGTATTCGGTGAACACCCAATTGCACGGCAATCAACCCATGGGGGCGAAGGCATCAAAGCCTGCGCCCCTTGTTGTATCTGACCTGCGCCACAGTGCTGGCGACCTACTTTTGTTTGACCAGTTGGCACTGCGTGTTGACGCAGGCCAATCGGTGGCCATCATTGGTGAATCGGGCTGTGGCAAATCCTCGTTGCTGCATGTTTTGGCAGGGCTTGAACCAGCCGACCAAGGGGATGTTCAGTGGGGCCTTCCGGCTGGGTTGACCTCGCTCAGCGGCTTGAAACCAGCCGCTTTGGCCCAGGCCCGGCGGCGTCATTTGGGCTTGGTGTTTCAGGCCTATTATTTGATGCCGCACCTGTCAGCCCTCCAAAACGTGTCTTTACCGTATCTGCTGGACAATCAGCGCCCCGACTTTGCGCGTTGTCAACACCTGCTCAAAGCCATGGGGCTGGCCGACAAAGCGGAGCGCTTGCCGCGTCAACTTTCAGGTGGCGAGCAACAACGGGTGGCCATTGCCAGGGCGCTGGCATTGAACCCGGCATTGGTGTTGGCCGATGAGCCCACAGGCAACCTGGATGAACACAACGCTTCTCAGGTGCTGGACGTGCTTGTCGAAACCTGCGAGCAGGAAAATGCGGCATTGGTGATGGTGACGCATTCAAGCATTGCTGCTGCGCGCATGCAGCACTGTTTGCGGCTGGCAAACAAACGGCTGGAAACGGTTAAATTGGCGCGGACCTGACAACCCATGCGAGCGCGTTTTCGGTTACATGTCTTGCTGATGCAAGGCGCCGTGAAGGACCACCCAATTCGTTGGCTGGTAACCGTGTTGTCCATCGCACTGGGTGTGGGCCTAGGCCTTGCGGTTCAATTGATTCACCATGCTGCGCTGGGCCAGTTTGAGGCTGGCGTCCGGCAGTTCTCCGGGCAAGCCGACCTGCAACTCAAACCCCATGCACAGTGGCTCTCCGACACGGTCATCGACAAGGTGGCCGTGCTGGAGGGTGTGCGCACTGCCTCACCGGTGCTTGACTTGCAGGTTCGAATCGCAGGCGTGAATCAGCCGGTTCAATGGCTGGGGCTGGATGCGTTCACAGCCGCTTCGGTCACGCCCAATCTGGTCGGGCAAGCCGATTCCAATCAGGCTGACGGTCTGTCGGTGATCGGTCACAACACCGTGTTTGTCAGCCCGGCCATTCAAGACGCCTTGGGCTCAAACCATGAGCTCGGGGCTGGCCAACTTGAACTGACATACAACGGGCAAATCACAACATGGGTGGTTGCAGGTGCTCTGCCAGCGGCGGGTGCCGGGCAAGTGTTGGCCATGTCAGACATTGCAGCGGTGCAGTCTCGCATTGGGCTTGAGGGCCGCCTGAGCCGTGTGGACATTCAGTTGGCACCCGGCACCGACATTGAAGCATTCAAACGTCGACATTCAGCCCTCATCGAACAATGGGGCCGACTGGAAACCCCCGCTGAGCAAACAAGCCGAGGGGCCACAGTATCGGCTGCATACCGGGCCAACCTGTCGATTCTGGCCATGGTGGCCTTGCTCACCGGGGGCTTTCTCAGTTTTTCAACGCAGATGCTGTCAGTCGCCCAACGCAACCGGCAATGGGCACTGTTGGGGGCCATTGGATCAACACCGCGACAAATGCTTGGCCATTTGCTCATCGAAAGTGGGCTGATGGGTTTGTTGGGCGGGCTGCTGGGCGTGGGTCTGGGTTACGCGCTGGCCCAAGCCATTTTGTCCACCTTTGGGACCGACTTGGGTGCCGGCATGCTCAAAGCCAGCACAGCACAGGTTCAACTCAGTGTCCACGAAGGCGTGATGTACTGCTGTTTCGGTGTCATCAGCACCGTGCTGGGTGGGCTTGTGCCCGCTCGAATGGCTCGGAAATCCGCACTGCCCAAGCAACTGCGCACAGGCTCGGAAGAGGACAGTTTAGGCGGCACACAGGGCCTGACGCGCCTTGGCTTGGCGCTCTGTGGCCTTGCAGCCTTGGCCCTTTTACTGCCAGCCAGTGGACATGTGCCCATCGGCGGCTACCTCTCGGTTGGACTAGGGCTTTTCGGCGGCTTATGCCTGACCGCGTTGACGGTACAGCTTCTGCTTCCGCGTCTGGTTGCCATTCATTCTTTGACTCAACTGGCACGCCACCGCGTCGCCAGCACTCCCCGTTTGTTGGCCGTGGGCCTTTCCGGGGTGATTGCCGCATTTTCACTGGTGGTGGCCATGCATGTGATGATCACCAGCTTTCGTGTGTCGCTGGACCAATGGCTGACACAAGTGTTGCCAGCGCCGCTGTATGTGAAGGCCAATGAACCGGCCACCCAAGGCATTGAAGAAACCACTCAAGCGCTGTTCAACCAAACACAAGGCCTGGACCACAGCGAGTACTGGGGCACCCTGGCGCTGATTCTTGACCCACTGAGGCCGCCGGTGGATTTGATTGTTCGCCCCTTGGACCTGGCGCAAGCCTCGGGGCGTTTGCCATTGACCGGCCCATGGCACAGCAAACCCACCACCTCAGCCGTGCCAGTGTGGATCAGCGAACCCATGGTAGACCTCTATGGCTGGAGGCTTGGCGACACGCCCACCATCCGGCTTGATGAAGGGCAACAGGTTCAACTGGAAGTGATGGGCGTGTGGCGTGACTACACCCGGCAACACGGCGCCATCGTGGTTCCCAAATCGGCCTGGCTTGATGGGGGCTTGCCCGCGCTTCGAGACACTCAGGGGGCCTTCTGGCCACGGGCTGGCACCTCGGTGGGCGACTTGCAACATGACCTGAAGGAAATGGCGGAATCACTGGCCCCAGGGCAATACACCTTCGGCCAGCCCGGAGAAATACGGCAGGCCAGCCTCGACATCTTTGACCGAAGCTTTGCCATCACCTACTTGCTTGAAATTGCGGCAGTACTGATTGGCCTGTTTGGCGTAGCCACCACGTTCTCGGCGTTTGCCCTTCAGCGTCAAAGGGAATTTGCCTTGCTGTCGGCGCTGGGCGCAAGCCAGGCTCAAATGCTGAGCCTGATGACTCTGGAAGCCGCTTGGTCAGCCCTTGTGGCTGCAACCTTGGGGCTGATCATGGGCTTGGTGTTCGCCGCTGTGCTGGTGTTTGTCATCAATCCACAATCGTTTCACTGGAGCATGGATTGGTACACGCCGTGGCTGGACCTGACAGTGATGATTCTCAGCTTGGTGCTTTTCTGCACCGCCACAGTGGCCTTGACCTTGCGATCACGCATTCGCCGTGGCCCGCTGAGCAGCCTGAAGGAGGACTGGGCATGAACATTCCGAGACGCCGCCTTTTGGCCGCCTGCAGCCTGGGGCTTGTGGGATGGACGCTCTACCCGTCCATGGCCTTGGGCAGTGCTCAACACCGTGCCTTTGCACAGCCCACGCCAAAACGAACCCTTCAATGGCCGCAGGACCATGGCCCCCACCCCGACTTCCGAACCGAATGGTGGTATTTCACGGGTTGGTTTGAAAGCCCAACGCTGCCCGGGCCCTTTGGTGTTCAAATCACCTTTTTCAGGTCAGCGCCCGACACGCCGCAACACACCAACAGCCGCTTTGCTCCCACACAGTTGTTGTTTGCCCATGCCGCGTTAGCGACACCCAAAGAAGGTCAGTTGATTCACGCCGACATCATTCGCCGTGCGGGCAGCGGTGGCGCCCAGTTACAAGCCAATCCTGAAGAAGTTTTGAGCATCGCCCTACCCGGCTGGGCCTTGAGGACCAAGGATGGTCAGCTTTGGCATTGCAGCATTGAGCACAACAACCTGTCCATGCGCCTGAGCATGAACACCACACAGCGCCTCTGGATGCAAGGCGATGAGGGTTACTCAAGAAAGGGCCCATTGCCCGAGCAAAGCAGCCATTACGCCACCCTGCCCCACATGCAGGCCCAAGGCCAAGTGCGCATCAAAGGGCAGAATCATCAGGTTAAGGGGACATTCTGGATGGATCATGAATGGTCCAGCACAGTGCTGGCGCCCGAGGCCCAAGGGTGGGACTGGGTTGGGCTGCATGGCAACAAGGGTGAATCAATGATGGCCTTCCGCATCCGCCACAAAGACAGCACACGTCCCCCCATCTGGACGCACGCTGCACTGCGATCGGCAGAAGGGCAAGTGTCCACATTGGCCCCCATCCAATTCGAGAATCAAGGGTTTTGGACCTCACCGCGCACTGGTGTTCAATACCCGGTTCGGCAAACGCTGAAGGTGGGTACACGCCAATGGGCCTTGGAACCGCTGATGAATGATCAGGAACTGGACGCAAGAAGCAGCACAGGCACCTTGTACTGGGAAGGCGCTGTGCGGGTGATGGACGAACATTCACAGCCGTGGGGGCGCGGTTACCTTGAAATGACCGGGTATGATCGCCCCATGAAACTTTGATGCCAACGCCATGACTGAACTGAACAGCCAACCCAACAACTCAGCTTTGCCTGCGCCCGCCTCGGCCGTGCGTACCTTGGGCGGCACCTTGAAGTTGCTGTTGGCACCCCACTGGGCTTGGGCTGCGACCGCACTGCTGGCCCTGCTGACGGGTGCAGCCATGTCGCTGAGCATGCCACTGATGTTTCGGTGGCTCATTGACAGCGGTTTCCTTCAAGGCAAACACCCGGAAGGATTGAATCAGGCCTTTGGCTGGATTCTGCTGTTGGTGGTGGTGTTGGCGTTGGCGTCGGCCAGCCGCTTTTACTTGGTCACCTCGCTGGGCGAACGCGTGTCAGCCGACCTGCGTGACCGAGTTTATAAACACCTTCTCAAACAGCGCCCTGAGTTTTTTGAAACCCTGAAAGTGGGTGAAGTGCTGTCGCGCCTGACCGCAGACACCACCTTGATTCAAACCTTGGTGGGCAGCAGCCTGTCTTTCGCGTTGCGCCACAGCCTGACCACAGTGGGCGGCTTGGTCATGTTGGTGGCCACCAGCCCCATGCTTTCGGGCGCTGTGCTGGCCTTGGTGATTCTGGTGATGATCCCGGTTGTCATTCTGGCCCGGCGAGTGCGCAAGTATTCCCGCGCCAGCCAAGACAAACTCGCCGACAGCAGTGCCTTGGCGCAAGAGGTGCTGAACCAGATCACCACAGTGCAAGCCTTCAATCAGGAACAACGCGAGGCCAACCGCTTCGAGGAATCCTCGCACCGCATGTACGCCACCGCAAAGCGGCGCATCCGAAACCGCGCTGGCCTGCTGTTTGTGGCCATCGGGTTGGCGTTTTCAGGCTTGGTCAGTGTGTTGTGGATGGGCGCAAGGGCTGTGGCCGAAGGCAGCATGAGCGGCGGCGAACTGGCGCAGTTCGTGATGTACGCCGCCTTTGTTGGCGGTGGTTTTGCTGCCTTGTCTGAGGTGCTGGGCGAATTTCAGCGGGCCGCAGGTGCCGCAGAGCGGTTGGTGGAGTTATTGAATTTGAATGTGGTGGTGCCCGATGGTGGCGTGAAAGCCCCCCGCGCGCAAGGCGGCTACCGAATTCAATTCAACCATGTGGAATTTGCCTACCCTTCGTCGCCTACCAAAGCAGTGCTCAAAGGCTTTGACCTGACGATTGAGCGCGGGGAAACGGTTGCGGTCGTTGGCCCTTCAGGGGCCGGTAAATCGACCCTGTTTAATTTGTTGCTCCGCTGGTACGACACCACTGGCGGCACCATTTTGATTGACGGCGTTCCACTTCGTGACATGGACATCCACGACTGGCGAGGACATTGTGCCTATGTGGCCCAGGAGCCCGTCATTTTCTCCGGCACCTTGGGCGACAACGTGCGTTACGGCAACCCGAACGCAGATGAACTTGCCGTACAAACCGCCCTGCGCGACGCTGCGGCCACGGCCTTCGTGCAGCGCTTGCCCGAGGGCTTGAACACCTCGGTGGGCGAAAAAGGCGTACGCCTGAGTGGTGGGGAACGCCAACGGGTTTCGATTGCACGGGCAGTACTGAGGGACGCCGGCCTGCTGTTGTTGGACGAAGCAACCGCCAGCCTGGACGCGGAAAGCGAGCGCCTTGTTCAAGAAGCCATCGACCGCTCCCGGCAAGGCCGAACCACCTTGGTGATTGCCCACCGGCTGGCCACCGTGATGGCCGCAGACCGCATTGTGGTGATGAATGAAGGAAGAATTGTTGAGACAGGCACCCACCGGGAACTGGTGGCGCTGGGGGGGCTGTATGCCAAGCTGGCCAGCCTGCAATTCATCGACGGACAGGCGGACACCAACTGGCTCAACAGTAACTCAGCAACTACACCCCACGCCCAAGGCTAGCGGGTTGCCCAATGGTACACTTTCAAGGTTATTGAACCCGCTGCAGCCGCCATGCAACAGTATCTGGACCTGATGCGCCATGTGCGCGACACCGGCACCGACAAAATGGACCGAACCGGCACCGGAACACGCTCAGTGTTCGGCCACCAGATGCGTTTCAACCTGCAGGACGGGTTTCCGCTCGTCACCACCAAAAAGCTGCACCTGCGCTCCATCATTCATGAATTGCTGTGGTTTCTCAAGGGCGACAGCAACATCGCGTACCTGAAGGAAAACGGCGTCAGTATTTGGGACGAATGGGCTGATGACCAAGGCAACCTCGGGCCCGTGTACGGCGTGCAATGGCGCAGTTGGCCCACAGCCGATGGCCGCCACATTGACCAGATCAGCCAATTGATGGATCAGCTCAAACGAAACCCTGATTCCCGACGCCACATTGTCAGCGCCTGGAACGTGGCTGAAATCAACAACATGAAGTTGCCCCCTTGCCACGCGCTGTTTCAGTTTTACGTGGCAGACGGTCGCCTGTCCTGCCAGTTGTACCAGCGCAGTGCCGACATATTTCTGGGTGTGCCCTTCAACATCGCCAGCTACGCCCTGCTCACCCACATGGTGGCCCAGCAGTGCGAACTGGATGTCGGCGATTTCGTCTGGACTGGCGGTGACTGCCACCTTTACAGTAACCACATGGAGCAGGTTGAACTTCAATTGAGCCGCACGCCGTTGCCACTGCCCCAGTTGAAGATTCACCGAAAGCCTGAATCCATTTTCGGCTACCACTTCGACGACTTCGAAATTGTGGGATACCAAAGCCACCCCCACATCAAAGCCCCAGTGGCTGTGTGACCATGAAGTTATCCTTGATTGCCGCCGTGGCGCGCAACGGTGTGATTGGCATCGACAACCGCCTGCCTTGGCACCTGCCCGAGGACTTGGCCTTCTTCAAACAGACCACCATGGGATGCCCGGTGCTGATGGGGCGAACCACCTATGAATCCATCAACCGGCCGTTGCCCGGCCGTTTGAATGTGGTGATCAGCAGGCAAGCCGACTGGCAACCTGCCCCCAAACCGGATGGTTCTGCCCGTTCGCTGATTCAATACCCCACGTCCTTGCCTGAGGGGGGTGACACTGCGATTGCACTTGCACCATCATTGCACGCGGCCCTGGACTGGCTAGACGGCTTTGAGCACGTGTTTTTGATCGGCGGCAGCCAGGTGTACACACAAGCCTTGGACGACGGCTTGGTGGATGAGCTGGTCCTCACTGAGATTAACCACGACTTTGACGGCGACGCCCACTTCCCCGTCTGGGACCGGCAACAGTTCCGCGAAACACACCGAATCAGCAACCCAGCCACTGCCGAACGCCCATGGGGCTTCGATTTTGTACAATACGCGACATTGAACAACAAGGAGTAAACATGGCCCGCACTGTGAAATGCATCAAACTGGGCGTTGAAGCCGATGGGCTGGACTTCCAGCCCGTGCCCGGTGAATTGGGCAAACGGATTTTCGAGAATGTGTCCAAACAGGCTTGGCAAGAATGGGTGAAAATCCAGACCATGCTGGTGAACGAAAACCGCCTGAGCCTTGCTGATGCGCGTGCTCGCAAGTACTTGCTGGAACAACTGGAAAAGCACTTCTTCGGTGAAGGGGCTGACCAAGCTGCAGGCTACGTTCCACCCAGCGGGCAGTAAAGCTAGTTAATAGCCCGGCATTATGTAGCAGGTGAACACCAGTAGGTCTCACCTGCTTTGTTTATGCGGTTCTTGAAGGATTCTAGAATTAGAAAAAACAGGTATCAGTGCCCCGAAATGAATGGCTGAATCAGCATTTTGGGGAGGTTGGAGTCGCCCTCTTGCCTGAATAGCTCAATGCCAATTGGCATCGTTTGAGCGTCTTCTTTCGGTTTTGCCATGTAAGTTCCAAATAGTCGGTCCCACCATGGGAAACTAAACCCGTAGTTTGAATTGGTTTCCTCCGGACGAATGGACTGGTGCACACGGTGCATGTCTGGTGTGACCACAAACCATCTAAGCACCCTCTCGGCCTTAGCCGGTAATCAACACAAATTGTTAACACAGCTAGAGAAATAGGATGGGCACCAGTGAAGCAATTAATTCGGCTTAGGCATGCAGGGAGAAAATACGCGGCGGTTTGAAAGGTCGTTCGGGTTCACCCGAGGAAACTCGCTTCAACACAAACATTTCAAGATGATTCTTGAACGATGAAGGCTGAGCGAGGCATGAGGGTATCAGTGCAATGCTTGGCATGCATTCTTGACAAGATATGCAGCCTTCGCAAGTCATACCTGACAGAGCTAGGTCATCCCGTTGCGCGGTCCATCTGACGGCTCCAATTCCCTGTTCGGGCTTAGATACAACAATGTCTTGGCTGACCGACCTGGTTTTTATCAGCTCAGACTGATTTGCCTGCTCGCATTCGAATCGACAGAGTTCCGCCAATGTTGAGGCCGCAACCTGAAAACTCAGGCATAACAGCAACATCATTGCCAAAAACCGATGGACTCGGGTCATGCGATTACGCCAAAAGGGATAATGGTGCTTGATTTAGCAGCAGGACATTCCCAGGGCACAACAGGCGGCTCCCGCTTCACAGCATGTGCCTGCGAAGGCATATGTGGTGGCCAGCAGACCAGTAAATACAACGCTTGCTTTCAACATCAAAGTTTTCATTACAGTTTTCCTTTTGAAAAGTGGGCAGACCATCTGCCCACTTCAGTATAGAACACAAGGACTTTGAAAAGTTCAATCAGCCAAACCAATTTTTGACCGGAAGATGGCCATGCCCTTACTTTTTCTCGATACGGGTGACTGTCATGCTGGGGTCCAATGCGAACTTGACTTCGTCTCCGGCCTGTAGGCCCTTGAGCATCTCCATTGAACCGACCTTAAAAACCATCGTCATACCGGGCATTTGATGGCTTTTGATTTCACCATGCTTCAGTGTTACCTTGCCCTGATTGAGGTCAATTTTTTTGACGACACCTTCAGTCATGTCAGCGTCGGACAGGTTGCCAATGCGGTCTGAACCGTCAGAGGCTTTCACCGACGATTCCGTAGAGGGGGAGTGGCCTGCGTGCGGGTCCTGAGCCTGAGCTTGACCAAGGGTGAGCGCTGAAATTATGGTGATGAGTAAGTAATTGAGGTTTTTCATGGTGTTTCTCCAAAAGTTAAAACTGTGATTCGTAGGTTTGGACGGTGGCGTAAACGCGGCTTTGACCATCCCGAGTGAGCAAGAGCACTTGATAGGGGGAAAAATCAGCACCAATCTCCATCCCAGGCGAGCCTGCAGGCATACCGGGGACAACTAGCCCGATAGCGTCCTGGGGCTTCTCTTTTAGAAATTGGCGTATGTACTTCGCGGGTACATGTCCTTCGAAGACATATCCCTCGGCACTAACTGCCGTGTGACAGGAACGGTACCTAGAGTCAATTCCAAGTTTGTTTTTCAGCGCTGGCATATCAGACACGTTGTCGTACCGAACAGACAACTTGGATTGTTCTAGATGCTTTATCCAGTCCTCGCAGCAGCCGCAGGTGGGAGATTTGTACACCTGTAAGCCAACGACCTTAACAGGTGTGGACATGATTCTTTTGGGGTTAGTTGTTGGTGCGGTTGCCTCTGTACCCCAAGCATTCCCGCCCATGGCCCCATAAGCAAGGGCTAGTACCAAGCTGTGGTGAAGAAATGACCTCATTTTTTAGCCCCTTTCGCATCTGCGACACGGATACTGCCGACCATGCCAGCTTCATAGTGTCCGGCAATGAGGCATGCAAACTGAAAGTCACCCAGTCGATTGAATGTCCAGACGATTTCCTCTGTTTGTCCAGGCGGTATATGCGCCATGTAAGGTGCTTCGTGCTGCATGCCCGGAAAGCGTTTCATCAGCTCTGCATGCTCTTTGTTTGCTTCAATGGTTCCAATGACGAACTCGTGTAGCAATACGCCTTTGTTTGTGACCACAAAGCGGATAGTTTCGCCAAGTCGGACGTTGAGACTGGATGGGTCAAAACGCATGTTGTCCGACATGGTGACCTGAACTGTACGCTGGGCCTTGGTGGGCATTGCGCCAATTCCCCAGGGCATTTGTTCAAAATCCTTCTCCGAAAAGACGGGCGCCTTCTCATGCGGGTTACTGCCATGTGCTAGTGCCCCATTGAATGTGGTTACAGCCATCAGGACAGCCCCTAGGTTGAGTAAGAATTGATGGATTTTCATCGTGGTTTCCTCAGTGATTTGAATGTCCAACGGGTTTTTTGACCTGAACTTCAATATTGGTTGCAGGCATGTTTTGAGCCTTCATGGCTGCAGGTCCCGAGCGAGCACTGGAGGGCGCAGGGGGCAACCCTTCTCCTGTGTATTCATACGCCTGAGTCCCCTTGGGGTGCTGGTACCAGCCCGGGTCCGTATAGTCTCCAGGCTTTTGGTTGTCTCGAACTTTCAGGACGCTGAACATCCCGCCCATTTCGACAGAGCCAAAGGGGCCGTCCCCGGTCATCATGGGCAAGGTATTGTCAGGCAATGGCATGTCCATCTCGGTCATATCAGCCATACCCCGTTCCCCCATGGCCATGTAATCAGGTATCAGGCTGTGCACTTTTTTAGAAATCCCGGTGTGGTCCACCCCAATCAATGTTGGCAAGTCATGCCCCATTGCGTTCATCGTGTGATGGCTTTTGTGGCAATGAAAAGCCCAGTCGCCCACGGCGTCGGCAATGAACTCCATTTGCCGCATCTGACCCACAGCCACATCCACCGTAACTTCTGGCCAGCGACCACCTTTGGGGGTAGGGCCACCGTCAGTGCCTGTCACCTCAAACTCATGCCCATGGATATGGATGGGGTGATTGGTCATGGTCAGGTTACCCACCCGAATCCGTACCCGGTCACCTTTGCGGGCCACCAGTGGTGAAATTCCCGGAAAGACCCGGCTGTTCCATGTCCACAGGTTGAAATTGAGCATGGTCATAATTTTTGGTGTGTATGCCCCAGGGTCAATGTCGTAGGCGTTGAGCAAGAAGCAGTAATCTCGGTCCGCTTCTTCAATCAAAGGGTTTTTATTCTTGGGGTGTGTCACCCAAAAACCCATCATGCCCATGGCCATTTGTGTCATTTCGTCTGCATGCGGGTGATACATAAACGTACCGGGCCGCTTGGCTTCAAACTCATAAACAAAAGTTTTACCGGATGGAATTGCAGGTTGATTTAGCCCAGCCACCCCGTCCATGCCATTGGGCAGGCGTTGTCCGTGCCAATGAACACTGGTCTGCTCAGGCAATTTGTTGGTCACGAAAATCCGTACTCGGTCGCCCTCGACCACTTCAATCGTGGGACCTGGACTTTGCCCGTTATAGCCCCACAGGTGCGCCTTCATGCCTGGAGCCATTTCTCGAACAACTGGCTCAGCAACGAGGTGAAATTCTTTAACTCCTTGATTCATGCGCCAGGGAAGGGTCCAACCATTTAAGGTCACCACTGGGTTGTATGGTCGACCCGTTTTGGGAAACAGTGGAGCCATGGTGTCCGGCGATGTTTGAATAATTGGCTCTGGCAAAGCGGCCATGGCCACTTTGCTCACGGAAGTGGCGGCAACAGCACCTCCGGCGATGCCAGCCAGTTTAATAAAGTCTCGTCTTGAGTTCATGATGGTTCTCCAATCTCTTAATGCCCACCGGCTGAGGCCTGGCCACCGGTGCTGCTCATCATCAGATTGGCATTCAGTGGTTTCCCCATCAGGGTGGATTCAAGCGCCAATTGCGCCCTAATAAAATTTCCAACGGATTCAATGGCAGCTTGACCTGCGCGGACTTGATTGCGACTCTCCGCAAGTAGCTCAAACGTGCTGATTAACATACCGTTGTATTGGGAGACCCCCTCGTCGGCCAAGGCTTCCTGCATCGGAATGACATCATCCCTGTAGTGTTTGGCGATGTCGTAGGCTGTTCTGTAGGCCGAATAGCTTTCCCGAAGAGACGATTCTGCATTGCGGATGGTCCCCTCCAGCAGATTTGCCTTACTGAGCAGGTCTGCACCAAAAGCATCCCTTTTCAGTTCTCCCCAGTCAAAGAGTGGAAGTCGAATGTCCAGTTCATAACCCCTGGGATTGGACAAATTTCCAGAAGCTCGGTCATAGACTGAATTCCTACGGATACCAAGGTCCACATCAATAAAAGAGCCCACAGTTGCAAATCCAGCCCTTTTTAGCGCTGAATTGTAAGCAAGTCTGGCCATTTCAATGTCCAGGCGGTTAGTTGCCATTTGTGCAACTTTGGCACTGTCCATCGGAGCGTCTGGAAGGGCTGGTAAGTGGTCGGGGATTTTCAGCTTCGCCATCTGTTCTGTTGTCAGCCCCAGAATTCGACCCAATTTTTCGCGCGTTGCAATAGATGTTTGCTTGGCTTGGGCATAGGTCACTACCGCATCCGAGTAAAACATCTGCTGCCGAATTCTTTGGGTGGTTGTAAAGTTTCCAACTTCCGCAAGCCTTTTGGCCAATTGGGCACCCGCCTGGGCAGCACTCAACACTTTCTTGGCATAGGTTTCCTTCTGATTGGCGACGACCGCGTCCACCCACGCTTGTTGAACCGCAACCGACTGCCCGATAACATCGGAACTCATTTGCAATTGTGCTTGCTCAATCCGCAGGGAAGCAGATTGCTGTCGCCATGGCAGAGAGAGGATGTCCAGCAATCCAAATGTGATAAGCCGGCCAATCTCCAATTGGTCTCCGGTGGTAATTCGCTCGAAAGTGAGTAAAGGATTGGCAATTCGTCCGGATTGAGCCGCCAATGCTTGGTTGGCCCAGTTCTGCGCAAGCAGTGCCTGAAAATCCGGGCTATTGGCTAGCATCAGTTGAACACTGCCTGCCATGGTGAGCGGCTGCGCCAGTAACTTATCCGTCGTCTCGCCAAGTACCTGTTTTTGCGTGGCATTCAAAGCCAATGAGACTTTTCCGGCTGTTAGGGACTGGGTACGCAGGTTGGTTTGGTCGATGGATTGGTTGATGTCCACTGTGGCACAACCGGCCAAAGAGGCAACAGCCAGGGCCAGTATCGATTTACGGAGGTAGCTCATTGCTGCCTCCCCTGGGGAGATTCACCTGCGCCCATCCCATGTTCCATGGACATGCCCTTCATCTGAGACATGTCGTGTTTCATTGAGGGGCGCGAGTTTTTGACTCCCTGCGAAGTTTCAGGGGCCACTGAAGGCTCCTCGCGAGAGCCTTCCTCCCCCCGAGAGGCCGCCTCTTTGGCGTAGTATTTCCATCCCCCCAGCTTTCCAACATGGTCGTTGGCGGTCCGCCAATCACGTCTTTGAGTGGCCTGATAGGAATCAAATTGTTCGAAGGCCGATTGGTATGTCAGGTCTGTCTGGGGTTCAGCAAAAGCCCCGTTCACACTGAGTAGACCCAAAAAGCCTATCAGTGCATTGCAAATTTGAGCGCGCATGGACGCACCTCCATTTCTGGTGTTCAAAAATCAAATGGCAAATCAGTTGATTTCAGGCAGAAATGGGGGGACGGTAGGGGGGAATGAGGTCCGAACTTTGATTCGCGAGAATGGGTGTAGTTATTACTACAGAGGAAATCTTTACTGAGGGGCTGACCAAAAAAGGCAGAATGAAAGATGCCTTGCAGGCAGCGTGGCAGTCGCAGCAGTCGCCTGCTTTGTCTTTTTGAGCTTTGTCCGCTTTGGCACCCGCATGTGAGTGTTTTAGATGCGGGTCATTCGCATGCTCGCCAGTCGCATCGTCGTGTTCATGCATCTGGTGCATGGGGGCGGAAGAATCAGAAGACGACTCATGACAACCAGCCATAGCAGCACTAGCCACACCCTGTAACAACAGAGAGCAGGCAACTAAGCACATGCAAAAGATTTGGAAGAAAGTTCGTCTCATTGCTCAACCTAACAATATTTCTAGTATAGCAACTTAACTTATCGATTGGGGACTAATTTCGTAAGTGTAAAACTATCGACTTGACGATTGCGGCTAGAGTCCTTGTGGGCTGAAAATCTCTCTACAGCGCAGACTACGGCTTGAATCAAGTGGAACCCGCCTCGATTCTTGGAGGGGGGGTGCCTCTATATGCTGATACGGGAACGGGAGTCTGCCTGAGTCTTCTCACAATAGTTTGTTCAAGGCCGTTGAAGTCACTCTAAGCGTTTGAACAAACTCTTTGATGGGGACAAGGTCCTCTCCAGTGTTGTGGGGAAAACAAGAGCTAGCCCTCAATTCTTTGAATTTTTAAGGTCAAATAGTCAGTTGTAACTATATTAAAGCCAACACTTGGCCAAAGCTGAGAAACCTACTTCGCTGACGCAAACCTCTCGTTGAAGTCCTGAATAATCCTTAATGCAAGCGCGTTGGCATTCAATTTCTGAACAGGCCAAGCCTCTATCCCCATCGAGGCCGCACTTGCAAACTCAGCCGGTTCTAGTCTTATCAGGGGTTTGGTTGATTCGATATCTCGTATAGTTTGTTCGCGGTTTTTATTTTGAAATCGCGCAACTAGGTTTCTAGCCCAGCTTTTAATTTCTGGGGAGTCGACAGGCCAACTATTCACGTCGACGACTGTTAGCCCATAACTACGAAATACTTCACACAGGTATGTGGCACAGGTGAAACCTGGTCTGTCCAGAGGAGGGTTATAAGAACCATTTTGATTTATGGAGCCAATGTTACCCAACCAATCAATCCCGTATCGAATATCTGATTTTGCAACGGTATTATGCAAGTAAACCGGAAAAGAGACTTTGGTGAACTCATCCAACTCTACGACTGCCGCCAGGCGGCGCTTGTTACAGACGCTCCAATTAACAGGCTCGTTCTTGATAAAATTGTCGTCTAAAAAATGGAGGTCAAATGCGTTCTCGTTACTGTGATTTTCTGAGCAAAGGGCATCATTTTCTAGCCCGAGTGCCTTGCCATTTTTGCTTTTAATTATATAAGTCATTCCAACGTGTTTTGCCCCCACTTGGCTGACCCATATACCGATGGTTTGGTTGCCGAAAAAATCTTCAACAGGTGGCGCAGAAAAACCAGTCAAACTAGCAATCCCCTCATAACGGATTCAGGTCTGTAACCTTTCGTCGGAAGATATTCTTTCGCAAAGTTACACAGTTCACCCCAGCCTCTAATTTCTTTTCTAAATGGATAAGTTGTTCGCAGGATAGCAACTAGGTGCTGTGGACTAGGGGTGCTACGCCTTACTCGCGTTAGGTCAACTCCACTGGGACCTTCCTCGTGAATTACTTTGGAAATAGCCTGGATGGTAACAGCAAGGCCATCCATGTCAACTGCGGAGAACTCATCGTTTACCATGGTGAGCCACAGTGGAAGTGTCTTCGCCGAACTTACCTTAGTTCCACAATAAGACAACAGCAAGAAGAGCGAATTGACATTCGAAAAACGGTTTGGAACCCCGATTACATAGTCATTCAAGCGCTCATTTAGATACTCCGCTGCGTTAAATGCGGTAGCGTGGGGGCTCTTGTAAACGAACGTAGTTCTGGACCTTGCTGAGCGTGCATAGCTCGCCTCTGCGAGTTCCTCAGCGTTAAATCCTCCGCTGTAGCCGTTAATCTCTAGTGGGGCACAGTGCAGCACTCAATGGCTCCTTAATACAATTTTGAAAGACAGCGTTCGCGCTGCGGTGAATCAAATCCAAAGAATTCAGTGCCGTCTTCATGTCAATAGGCAGCTTAGGCACAGTGTAAAAATCTGAGTCAATCAAAAATGCCTGTTTCTCGGGGTTATCTGACGCTCGCAACAGGGCAGACTGCAATAAAAGTTCGCAGTCATCTAAGCAAAGAACGGTTTGTGAAGTTTGTTGCAACACACAGGATTCGTCTACCTTGTCAACAAAGCCAGTGGTCGACAAGAATCCCGCAACAATAGGGTTTAGCAAGTCAGACCAAAGCATGTCTTGTAAATTCAACGGCTCACGTTCTATGAGGTCCTTGTAACGAAGGCCTACCCTAAAAATTGAAATTGGCTTAAAACTAGCCTCGAAAATATTGCATAGCGAAGTAAGCCTTGCATTGAATTCAGTCCATTGAGAATACGCACGGGTTGTCAATGCTACGAAATCTTTGCATATGGAAAATGTGTGTAATTGATTTTCTGTAGAGAAATGGTATATCTGCGTGCTGTCAGAACTCTGGGAGTTGTGCGTCACATCAGTAACAGCATCAGGTGATGCGTTCACTGTAACCGTGATAGACGCTAATTTTTCAGACCTCAAGACCGAAAAACCGGCTTCATGTAGCTGGCTTTGAATCGTTGGCAGTACATCTTTTTCAAGCGCGAAGATAGGCGAAAAGCGAAGCTGTGCAACAACTTCAATCAGCGGATTTACCGCATACCGTACTCGTTCTGCATGTTGAATTTTCATAGCCAATATAGTAACCCGATTTATTCAAGGGTAGAGCGATACCGCTCAACTGGCGTATAAGTTGCGATAGAGCTGCATGTTAAGGTTGGCCAGCTGAGTTCTTGGCGACCAAGCTTCAAGCCACCTTTGGCTTGCTTACGGCGATTCTGCTGGGTAGTTCGCAACGGATTTCATCGCTGGTAACTGCATACATCGGCGCAGCCTACTGGTTCACCTCGCCCACGTCCTTTGTGAACCTTGCAGCCGTATTTGGTCGCATGTCCTCCGATACCTTTGCTAGGATAGCCCCATGCCTTTTGTGCTGGCTGAATGCATGGGCGGACTGCTTGCACTGGATTTTTACAGTTTTCACAAAAACAAGTAGTTTTTGACGTTGCTCAATGACTCACGTCAGAGCCTCTGTAACCCTTCCGTTGAGCAATGTTCGGGGTGACTCCCGCCCCTCTCTAACGGGAGGCTCATGTTGAATCTACGCGGAGGGGTGGCATTCAAGGCCACCTCAATACGAGCCAAAATAAAAAGAGGCTGCCAAATGGCAACCTCTTTAGCAAGGGTAGGCTAACTACACTACTATATTCGTATATCTAGCCTTTCGTCGTGCTATAAAAGCACTTCTCACGTACAGTATAGCACGCAATGTATTTTTGTCAGTCTATTTCCGTAGTTGAAATTGAAAAATTTGTCTCTTCAGCAAGACTGAGCTCCTACCATACGCTTATAGGTTCGCCAAAACTTGAGGATGCCATAGGTTCATACGTCTGGGGTTTAGAGTTGAACGGGGCGCTGAGCTCGCTCCTTAGCGTGTTTGAAGTGGTGTTAAGGAATAGCATTCATGGCGCGGCATCTGCTTATTATGGCAAACAAGACTGGTATTTAGATTTACTCAAGTGGCAAGGTGATTTGCTGTGGCACCAAAAAGTCGCGCAAAATCTGGGCATCACCCAAAAGTATTACCGAAGTAACTGCCCCCCGTACAACAAAAAGAAAATCACATTAGGCTCTGTACAAAAAAATCTTATGCACTGGCGCTCACCAGCAGAGGGGAAGATAGAAGAAATAAAACAACGTCTAACAAAAAGCGGTAAGCCTAATACCCCCAACCAAATTGTAGCTCACGCGATGTTTGGATTTTGGCTAAACCTGTTTGAGCACACCTTCGAGTCGGCGACTGACCCCAGTGCGCTTTGGCCGACCTGTTTAAATTTGATATTCCGTAACAACCCAAGCGTCACTCGGGCACAAGTGGAAGCCGCCCTTTCTGGTATCAAAGACTTGAGAAATCGTATTTCTCATCATGAACCAGCCTGGAAAATTGCAGTCACACAAACGCCCGCTGGTGTTCACGCCGCATTGAACATCCAGGTACGCGAGATTGTGATGATTATCGAAGCAATAAGCGGAGATGTTTCGAAATTTCTAGTCAACTCAGGAATTTTAGAAAGAATAGCCAGATTGACAGACCCAACAGTAATAACTGCATACGCAGGAAACCAACAACTGGAAGCTGTTGATTTGCGAAAGGCAGTGAGGAGATTTAAAAAAATTGTAAGAGGCTCAACGAAGAGAAATCACCTAGCCGCGCCTCAACCAGAAAAGTCTTTTAGTGTGACAGACGGGGAAAATACGCTCGTCACAGTAACACCACACATTTGATTCGCAGTTGCTTCGGATATCAGACAGGGCTACTATACTGTTTATTTAATCAGTATATTAATTGGTCATGAGTCTGTCGAGCTTATCAATCTGGTCCAAGGCATCAAGGCACTGGATAAAGAAGGCAAACTGGAATTTGCCTCGGTTGATTTTTGTGCTCAGGGCCTTGTGGTCAAGCTCTAAGCCGTACATCTCTAGCTTTCTCGCAAGCTCTTTGTATGTGACATCCTGCCTGGCCATGATGCTACGAAGCACCACTCGGGCTTGTCTTTCATGTTTCGTCATTTGGGGTCGGCCTTCATCCTGCCTCGAACGAAGCACTCAGGCCCAATACATTAGGAAGACCTTTAGTCTGTCAAATTTTTTTGTTCTTTATTCCTCATATATGAGGTTTATTCTTCATTTACGAATCAATAGATTCACTTCTGAGTTTGGTCAGTTTTTAGTGCCTAAACCCCTTGAGAGCAACTTCAAGGATAACGCGTCATGGGGCGCAGAGGCACAAAATTGAAAGGGCAGCATTTCCTGCTGTCGCCAGAGGCACGCACTATCAGTCTGAGTGACGTGTTCAGCTGGTCTGAGAACAAGGTGTTTCGCACTTTTTGTGAATTCAGATGGGGCAGCAAAACCAAACAGGCGTGCCCGCGCTGCGCCGTTTTCGACACGCACCAATTCTTCAAAGGGACCAAGGTTGGTATGGATGGTAAGTCGGTTCCAGGCCGCTGGCGCTGTAAGCACTGCCATGGTTTCTTCTCTCTCACTTCTGGCACGGTGTTCAACTCCCACAAACTGCCGCTGCGGACCCTGCTGGCGGCCATCGTGCTCTTCGTCAACAGCGTCAAAGGACTGTCCGCCCTCCAGATGTGTCGCGAGATTGGTGTGTCCTACAAGACCGCCTATGTATTGCTTCAAAAGGTGCGGGACACCTTGTTCAAGGAGCGAATCTTAAACCCTCTCGAAGGAGTCGTTGAGATTGACGGGGGTTACCTCAAAACGGCTGTACGCAAAGCAAACAAGAAGACCGACCGCAAAGACCTGCGGCTTGAACCCAACCAAAACCCACTGAAATGCGTGGTGCTGGCAATGCGTCAGCGTTCCAAGGATTTTGCCCGAGGCGCTGACCGCAGCATCACGGTCATCCTGAAGTCTGAGAACCCTGAGGATGTACAGGCAGCCGTGGAGCGCTATGTGCGACCAGGCTCCCATGTCTTTACAGACGGTCACAATGCCTATTCGGCGCTTTCCAAGCACCCGGATTACATCCATGAGGTGGTTAACCACGAGGAGGAGTACCAGAGTGACGACGGTATCAACCAAAACCAGGCTGAGTCATTCTTCTCACGAATGCGTCGTCTGGTGGACGGTCAAATTCACAAGCTGGCTCAGAAGCACATCGACCTCTATGCCAATGAAATCGTATTTCGGGAAGACTGGCGGCGAACAAGCAATGGATTCCAATTTCGCCTGTTGGGGCAAAAGCTGATGAGAAATGAGCCGTCTCGAAGCTTTGCCAAGTATTGGCAGGGCAACAAAAAGCGCAACCCTGCTATCGTGACTGCTGCTGATTTGAGAACTGGTAATGTTCACCCATTTGTATGACCAACCCCTGGGTAACATGGCGTGTAAGACGTTGTGCAATATCCAGCTTGACTTGTCGTAGTTGGCGCTCAGTTTTGGCGTTGGCCAATCCATTGTGAGCAAGGCATATGGCAACCATTTCACTTAGGGTGAGTGTCTGGCCCCGCTTAAGCGGCTTGAGCAAAACACGGTCTAAGGCCGCGCCGATTAGTCGGGTATTTGGTGGCGTGTACCTTTTGGCCTTTGCTCCTTCAGGCGACAGCCCGAAAATAATCAAGCTGCTGGCCAACAATTCGACCCGCTTCCTCGCATCCTCTGCCTGTGGGGAGGTTTCAGGGTCTTGCGACCAATAGTGCAATTCACTCAGTGCTGTGGCGTACCTATTCAGAAGGGCGTTGCAGTGCGCCGGGCGGACCTCTCGCAAGCCTAGGGTCTTTGCCACAGCGACCCCCGTATAGTTCGGCTACTTTCAAGTAGAACAGCGTCGCCTTTCTCCTTTAGCAAGATTAGATAGTTCTTCGTCTGATGGCGAAGCTTGTTCCACACGAAAGGGTCGTCAGTATCAAGCCCAAGGGCCGTGCCAATCGTTATGGCTATTTCACGCGTGGTCTGTGGCACATCTGTTTGATGTAAAGCTTTAAGAAGCTCCGTCTTGAATGCACCACGTCGCTGCCCGTTAGCCCATTTGGCACAGTCTTTTACCGCCTCAACAGTTTGAGAGGAGCCAAGAGCCTCCAGAGTGTTTGTCAGGACCGCTACCTGTTCCTCAATTACTCGGCACTCGGACTCAAATGCGGAAAGTTGAGCCTGCAATTCCGATATCTTCGCAAGAAGAGGTTTCATCTGTTGAACTATCCGAACCCGTTGGCCAAGCAGCCGAGCTTTTTTATGTTTGAGTCCGTAAACTGTGAGGTTATCCGCCATTTTTCTTTCTTCAATCAGAGTAAAAGCCGCACTGGGCTTTGCTCTAAGTGTAGGGAAAAAGAGGGATTGAAAAGGCCCCGAAGTGGGGCCCTTGATTTGTTCACCTGCTACATAATGCCGTAATAGCCAACAAAAAGGCCGCTCTTCAGCGGCCTTTTTCATGCAGAAATTCCAGCAAGTATCAGTCGCCTGAAGCTTCCTGAGCAATGGCATCCGGGCCTTTGTGACGAACATCGCGGCCTTTGATCATGTAAACCACATGCTCGGACATGTTTTTGGAATGGTCACCAATGCGCTCAATCGCTTTGGCGATGAACAGAATCTCGATGGATCGGGAAATGGTGCGTGGGTCTTCCATCATGAAGGTAATGAGTTGGCGCAAAATCGCCTTGAACTCATCGTCCACCTCAAGGTCGGCTTTCACTACTTCAGCCGCAGACACCGCATTCACACGCGCATACGCATCCAGCACCTTGCGCAACATGGCAATGGCGTTGTTGGAGATGCGGTGCAGGTCAATCTTGGGCACGAATGTTTTACCGGCTTCGGCAATCATCATCCCCATGCGGGCCACTTTCTCAGCCTCATCACCGATGCGCTCAAGGTCGCGAATCATTTTGATAGCCACCAGCACCGAGCGAAGGTCAACAGCGGCAGGCTGACGGCGCGCGAGAATGTGGTTGCAAAGCTCATCGATTTCCATCTCGATGCGGTTTACTTCCTGCTCACGGCGAATCACTTCCTGAAAAATATTGGAATCAGAGGCGTTCAAACCTTCAATGGCCGACACAATCTGGTTTTCCACCAAGCCGCCCATCTGAAGCACCTGCGAGCGCAGGGACTCAAGCTCGGCGTCATATTGTTTGGAGGTGTGTTCGGTCATGTCTTGATTCCTTAGTGGTCTAGCGCTGTACTGGCGGATTGAACGCCCTACTCTGTCACAACTGTGTGACAGGAATTTGTCAACCCTGAGCAATGATGGTCATTGCATTGTGCCATGTTCCCACCACTGCGGGGCCGTCAGGCCCCCCGTGTTGCTCAAGAGCGTGTTTCCACCCCGTTCGGGGTGCCCAAAAGCACCACATCCGCCTTGCGCAAGGCAAACAAACCATTGGTGACCACACCGGGCCACTGGTTGATTTGCTGCTCCATGGCCACCGGGTCAGTGATTGCCAAACCGCTGACATCCAGAATGAGGTTGCCGTTGTCAGTGACAAAGCCAGCCCTTTCCTTCACCTGTCCGCCAAGCGCAGTCAATTTGCGGGCCACCGCCTCGCGTGACATGGGCAGTACCTCAACCGGCAAAGGAAACTTGCCCAGGACGCCAACCATCTTGGACGCATCGGCAATACACACAAATTGCCGTGAAATGTCGGCCACAATTTTTTCTCGAGTCAGTGCACCCCCACCGCCCTTCACCAAATGAAAGGCCGGGTCAATTTCATCCGCACCGTCGATGTACACCGACAGTTCAGTAACGTCGTTCATGTCCACGATGGGTACACCCATCTCACGCAGCTTCTTCTCGGAGCGTACCGAAGACGACACGGCACCCTTCAGGGGAATACCGGCGGCAGCCAGCGCATCCAGAAAACAATCCACCGTGGAACCTGTGCCTACACCGAGGACCGTATTGGGTTCGACGTACTTGAGTGCGGCCTGTGCCACCAGTTGTTTAAGCTGCAATGCATCCATGAGGTAACTACCAATAAACGACGTTGAAATTGAATGACCAGAACACAAAGGGGGTCAGCGTTTGCCCAAGGCTTCCTGAATGCGCTGGTCCGTTTTGTATTGGCTGAGTGCATACACCGCCCACAGGGCGGCGGGAATCCAGCCCACCAAGGTGATCTGAAGCACCAGACACACCAAGCCGGCGATTGGCCTGCCAATGGTAAAAAACAGCAAGGGTGGCAAGAAAATGGCGATCAACAAACGCATGGGGGCCTCCCGTGGTTCGGAAAGCCCCCATTGTACCTGCCCGCACCCAGGCATTTTAACGCCCTGGCAGCAGTTACCGCGTTTGAACAAGCCTGAGGCGATTAACCCCGCTTTTTGACTGCTGGCAAGTCCGTACACACACCCTTGTACACCTCTGCAGCCATGCCCACACTTTCACACAAGGTGGGGTGCGGGTGAATGGTCTTGCCAATGTCGGTGGCGTCTGCCCCCATCTCGACAGCCAGACACACTTCGCCAATCAGGTCACCGGCATTCATGCCGACAATGCCGCCACCCACAATTCGATTGGTGGCTTCATCAAACAGCAGTTTGGTAAACCCATCATCGGCGTTGTTGGCAATGGCTCGGCCAGAGGCCGCCCAAGGGAACACCGCTTTGCCCACTTTCACGCCTTGGGATTTGGCCTGCTCCTCAGTCAAGCCGACCCAAGCCACTTCCGGATTGGTGTAGGCCACACTGGGAATGACCCGCGCATCAAAGAACGCTTTCTCACCCATGGCTGCCTCAGCAGCCACATGGGCCTCATGCACCGCCTTGTGCGCAAGCATGGGCTGGCCTACTACGTCGCCGATTGCAAAAATGTGCGGCACGTTGGTGCGCAATTGTTTGTCCACAGGAATAAAGCCGCGCTCTGTGACGGCCACCCCTGCACGGTCTGCACCAATCTTCAAGCCGTTGGGTGTGCGCCCAACGCTGACCAGCACAAGGTCGTACAACTGGGGCTCTGCAGGCGCTTGCTCGCCTTCAAAACGCACCAGAATACCTTCTGGTTTTGCCTCAACACCCACAGTGCGGGTTTTCAGCATGATGTTGTCAAAGCGCCCAGCATTGCGTTTTTGCCACACCTTGACCAAATCGCGGTCAGCGCCCTGCATCAAGCCATCGAGCATTTCTACGACATCCAGACGAGCGCCCAAGGCAGAGTAAACCGTGCCCATTTCAAGGCCGATAATGCCACCGCCAATGATCAACATGCGCTTGGGCACAAAAGGCAATTCCAGGGCCCCTGTGGAATCCACAATCCGTGGGTCCTTCGGAATAAACGGCAAATGAACCGGCTGTGAACCCGCCGCAATAATGGCCTTACTGAACTGCACCACTTTCACGCTGCCATCGGCCGCCTTCACCTCAAGATGGTTGGCGCTCAGGAATGTGCCCACACCGTGCAGCACCTGAACCTTGCGGCCTTTGGCCATGCCTGCCAGGCCACCGGTCAGCTTGCCCACCACACCAGCCTTGTGCGCACGCAGCTTGTCCAGGTCGATGGAAGGTGATGCAAAGGCCACACCGTGATCAGCCATGTGCTGGGCTTCTTCAAGCACCTGTGCGGTGTGCAGCAAGGCTTTGGAGGGAATGCAACCCACGTTCAGACACACGCCGCCCAAGGTGGCGTAGCGCTCAACCAGCACAGTGTTCAACCCCAAGTCAGCGCTGCGGAAGGCCGCTGAGTAGCCACCGGGGCCAGCGCCAAGCACCAGCATGTCGCACTGAACATCCACGGCGCCGTTATACACAGCCGCGCCAGGTACAGCCACTGGCGCCGAAACTGGTGCAAGCTCTGCCACCTTGGCGGGCTGCGGTTCTGCAGCGGCGGCTGGAGGCGTGCCCCCACCCGACGCCGCTTCAATTTCAGCCAAGGGGGTGCCTTTGCTGACTTTGTCGCCAAGCTTGACCAGCAGGCGAGTGATTTTTCCGGCAGCCGACGCTGGAATTTCCATGCTGGCCTTGTCGGACTCCACCGTAATCAATGACTGCTCCACCGCAACGGTGTCGCCTTCCTTGACCAGCAATTCAATGATTTCAACTTCCGCGAAGTCGCCGATGTCTGGCACCAACAATGTTGTCATGTCAGCCCCCTTACAGCAGCACTTTGCGCATGTCAGCCAAGATGGCGGACAGCTCAGTGGTGAATCGGGCGGCCTGTGCACCATCAATCACGCGATGGTCGTAACTCAGGCTGAGTGGCAACATCAAACGGGGTGCAAATTCTTTGCCATTCCACACCGGCTTCATGGCCGATTTGGACAAACCAAGAATCGCCACTTCAGGTGCGTTGATGATGGGCGTGAAACTGGTGCCCCCAACACCACCCAATGACGAGATGGTGAACGTGGCCCCTTGCATGTCGCCGCCTTTGAGCTTGCCATCGCGGGCCTGCGCGGACAATTCAGCCAGCTCGCCTGCAATTTGTGCAAAGCCTTTTTGATCCACATTCTTGACCACAGGTACCACCAAACCTTGTGGGGTGTCTGCTGCAAACCCGATGTTCCAGAATTTTTTCAGAATCAGTTTGTCGCCACCCTCAGACAGCGACGCATTGAACGCCGGGTACTTTTTGAGTACGGCCACACAGGCCTTCATGACAAACGCCAGCATGGTCAGCTTGACGCCCTGTTTGGCCAAAGCCGCATTGGTGTCAACCCGGAATTTTTCCAGATCGGTGATGTCCGCTTCATCGAATTGGGTGACATGAGGAATCATGACCCAGTTGCGGTGCAGGTTGGGGCCCGACAGCTTCTTGAAGCGGGACAACTCCAACTCTTCGGTGGCACCAAATTTTGAGAAGTCCACTTTGGGCCAGGGCAGCAGGTCCAACCCACCACCGCCACCCGCGCGGGCACTGGACTCACTGCGTGATCCGACACCAGCCACAGCAGCTTTCACGTAGTTGCGAACATCGTCGCTGGTGATGCGCCCTTTGGGGCCACTGCCGGTGAGTTTGCGCAAGTCAACACCCAGTTCACGGGCAAAACTGCGCACTGAAGGACTGGCATGCGGTGCACTGAGAACAGGCACCGACGGGTCGTGGGCTTCCACTGCAGCAGCAGGCGCAATGGATGCCACCACCGGCGCAGCCACAGGGGCTGAAACCGCCTGAACAGCAGGTGCCGCAGGTGCAGGTTGTGGCACACTGGCTTGTGGAGCCGGCGCTGCTGCAGGTGCTGCTGCAGGTGCAGAATCGCCCGCAGCCTCAAGCAACAGCATGGGCGTGCCTTTGGACACTTTGTCGCCCAGCTTGACCAGTAACTGCTTGATTACCCCGCCCTGTGGACAGGGGATTTCCATACTGGCCTTGTCGGACTCCACCGTGATGATGGATTGCTCTGTGGCAACCGTGTCGCCTTCCTTCACCAACACTTCGATGATTTCAACCCCGTCGAAGTCGCCGATGTCGGGTACTTTGATTTCAATGGTCATGACATTCCTCTCACTCTTCTGCGCCGCACGCTCAGGCGTAATGCGGGTTGGCTTTGTTGGGGTTGATACCGTATTTCTTGATGGCTTCAGCGGGCGCTGTAGCGGGCACTTTGCCCTCATCAGCAAGCGCCTTGAGTGCAGCCAGAGTTACGAAATACTTGTTCACCTCGAAATGCTCACGCAGTTTGTATCGGAAGTCAGACCGGCCAAAGCCGTCAGTGCCCAGCACCTTGTATTCGCGCCCTTTGGGCATGAATGGGCGGATTTGGTCAGCAAACAGTTTCATGTAGTCGGTTGAAGCAATGATCGGCCCTTGGCTTGCAGCCAGTTGCTGGGTGACATAGCTTGTTTTTGCGGGCTGCTCTGGGTTCAACAGGTTGTGGCGCTCCACATCCAGACCATCACGACGCAATTCGGTGAAGCTGGTGACGGACCACACATCAGCAGCCACACCCCAGTCTTGTTCCAACAGCTCCGCAGCAGCCAATGACTCGCGAAGAATCGTGCCGGAACCCAACAATTGAACACGCTTGTCAGACTTCAGCGCCGACTCGCGGCACACATACATGCCTTTGATGATGCCTTCTTCCGAACCTGGCTTCAAACCAGGCTGGGCGTAGTTTTCGTTCATCACAGTCAGGTAATAGAAAACGTTTTCCTGGTCCTCGACCATGCGCTTCAAACCGTGTTGAATAATCACGCCAATTTCATGGGCGAAGGTGGGGTCATAACTGACGCAGTTGGGAATGGTGGCCGACAGAATGTGGCTGTGACCATCCTCGTGCTGCAAGCCTTCACCGTTGAGCGTGGTGCGCCCCGCAGTACCCCCCAGCAAGAAGCCACGGGCTTGCATATCCCCCGCTGCCCAAGCCAGGTCGCCAATACGCTGGAAACCGAACATCGAGTAATAGATGTAGAACGGAACCATCACGCGGTTGTTCGTGGAGTAAGAGGTGGCCGCTGCAATCCAGGAGCTCATCGCACCGGCTTCGTTGATGCCCTCTTCCAGAATCTGACCGGCTTTGTCTTCGCGGTAGTACATCACCTGGTCTTTGTCCACTGGCTCGTACTTTTGGCCTTCCTGGCTGAAAATACCCAGTTGGCGGAACATGCCTTCCATACCGAAGGTGCGGGCCTCGTCGGGAACGATGGGCACAATGCGCGGGCCCAGTTCTTTGTCGCGCACCAGCGCATTCAGCACCCGAACAAAGGCTTGTGTCGTGGAAATTTCACGGCCTTCCTTGGTGGGCTCCAACACAGCCTGGAATGCGTCCAGGCCAGGCACTTTCAATTTTTCGTCGGCCTCGCGGCGGCGCTTGGGCAGGTAGCCGCCCAAGGCCTGACGGCGTTCATGCAGGTACTTGATCTCCGGCGCATCATCAGCGGGCTTGAAGAAAGGCACCTCGGGCAGTTTGTCGTCGGGAATGGGAATGCTGAAACGGTCGCGGAATTCCCGGATGGACTGATCATCCAGTTTTTTCTGCTGGTGAGTGGTGTTCTTGCCTTCACCGATTTTACCCATACCAAAACCTTTAACGGTTTTGGCCAGAATGACCGTGGGTTGCCCTTGATGCTCTGAGGCCGACTTGTAGGCGGCGTACACTTTGTGAGGGTCGTGGCCGCCACGGTTCAGGCGCCAGATGTCCTCATCCGTCATGCGGGCGACCATCTCCAGCAACTTGGGATGCTTGCCAAAGAAATTCTTGCGCACATAGGCACCATCGTTGGCTTTGCAGTTCTGGTACTCGCCGTCGACCATTTCTTCCATGACTTTGCGCATCAAGCCTTCTTTGTCACGGGCAAACAGGGAATCCCAATAACCGCCCCAGATCACTTTCAACACATTCCAGCCAGCGCCACGGAATTCGCCTTCCAGTTCCTGAATGATTTTGCCGTTGCCACGAACCGGGCCATCCAGCCGCTGCAGGTTACAGTTCACAACGAACACCAGGTTGTCCAGCTTTTCGCGGGCGGCCATGCCGATGGCGCCGAGGGACTCGGGCTCATCCATTTCACCGTCGCCGCAGAACACCCACACTTTGCGCTTTGAGGTGTCCGCAATACCACGGGCGTGCAGGTACTTCAGGAAACGCGCCTGGTAAATGCCCATCAAAGGGCCAAGGCCCATGGACACGGTCGGGAACTGCCAGAAATCTGGCATCAGCTTGGGGTGGGGATAGCTGGACAGGCCCTTGCCATCCACCTCTTGACGGAAGTTGTCCAACTGCTCTTCAGTGAGGCGGCCTTCCAGGAATGCGCGGGCGTAGATACCTGGGGACACGTGGCCCTGAAGGTACAACAGGTCGCCGCCGTGGCTTTCGTCTTCAGCATGCCAGAAGTGGTTGAAACCCACACCCAACATGGTGGCCAGTGAGGCAAATGAAGCAATGTGGCCACCCAGGTCACCGCCATCGGGAGGATCTTTGCGGTTGGCGCGAACCACCATGGCCATGGCGTTCCAGCGCATCCAGGAGCGCAGGCGCTCTTCGTACTCCATGTTGCCGGGGCAACGCTCTTCAAGGTGAACAGGAATGGTGTTCACGTAGGCGGTGTTGGCCGAGAAAGGGATGTAAGCACCGCTGCGGCGTGCTTTGTCGATCAGTTGTTCCAGCAGGAAGTGGGCGCGCTCCGGGCCTTCGCGTTCAAGCACGGCCTCCAAAGCATCAAGCCATTCCTGGGTTTCTTGAAAATCGGGATCGTTGGACTGCGGAAAATTGGGCAGAGCGGACATTCCTTCCTCCTGAGGTGTTGTTATTCACGGATGGTCCGGTTTTTATGAGTGCGACTTTTCCAGCCATCCTATTCAATTAGAGTAGCACGCCTAAATTCGTTTGTTTCAAATGACGATTCGTGTTTTTATATGGTGAAACGTTTTAGGGTAATCCACAAGTCATGGGCCGCGGCCAACCCTCCCCCTCGGCGTGCAGTTTTGTACACTGCTGAAACCCGCACCCAAGGACTTCCGGAGAGCCCGTGCAACTGAAAGACCAACCACGCACCAGCCCGCTGGTCTGGGCCACACCGCTGGTCGGCATGGTTCTGTTCATTGTGGCCATGGGGGCCTTTTTCTATAACCTGTACGTCGAAGACCAAAGCCAGGCGCAAATTCGGGTCACCCGGGACGTGGAAAACGCCCGCAGCAATATCCGCACGCGCCTGTTGACGGCACAGGAACGCCTCACCCAACTGGCCAGAAGCCTCGAGGTGGGTCAAAACCGGCATGAGCGCTTCACCGTGCCGGCCTTGGCCTTGATGGCTGAGTTTCCTGAAATCAATTCGGTGGTGCTGATCGACCAGGAGCGGCGCGTCGTCGAACTGTCACTGCCCCGCCTGCGCAGCGCCATCCCGGTTCACCCGCTGTACGAAACCATTGAGGACGCCGAAAGCTACTGGGCCTACAACACAGCCCGCGAAACCCGCCTGCCCGTGTTTTCACGCCCCTATCTGGGCCAAGGGGACCAGGTGTACATGGAGATTCACAGCCCGGTGATTCAAGATGGGGACTACCTGGGCTCTGTGGCGGCCACCTTGCCGCTGGGTGACTTGCTGAACCGATCCTTTCCGGACACCTTCGTCAAGCTGTATTCGGTCAGCATTGTGGATGGCGGAGGGAACCTGATTGCTTCCAACGTGAGCCGATCGGTCGAGAACGCAAAGCTCAGCCATGAAGTGCCGCTTGAGCCCCCGGGCCACGGGCTGAAGCTGCGTGCAGTGCTTTACCGAACCACCAGCGAGCTGTTCTCCAACATGCTGGCCTGGACGGTGATTGGCCTGTCGCTGATTGTCATCTGGAGTTTTGCCTTGCTGTTTCGGCATGCCAAGCTGCGCAGTCAGGCCGAGAGGCGCCTGCTGGAAGAAACGAAGTTTCGCCGGGCGATGGAAAACTCGGTGATTACCGGGATGCGCGCCATTGACCTTCAAGGTCGCATTACTTACGTGAACCCGGCCTTTTGCCGGATGACAGGCTTTGCTGAAGATGAACTGGTGGGACTCGGCCCACCCTTCCCTTACTGGCCCGAAGACTCCGGGGAACAGCGGGACTTGCTGGACCTCATTCTTGTCGGGAAAGCGCCCGCCAAGGGCATTGAAGTGCAGGTCAAACGCCGGGACGGCACACTGTTTGATGCACGCATGTATGTGTCCCCCTTGGTGGACAGCGAAGGCCGACAGACAGGCTGGATGACTTCGGTGACCGACATCACAGAGCCCAGGCGGGTACGGGAAGAACTGGCCGCAGCACACCGCCGCTTTGTACGCATTCTCGAAGAATTGGACGCAGCCGTGAGCATTCGAGTGCCCGATGGCAAAGACAACGAGTTCATTTTTGTGAACCGCCTTCACAGGGAATGGTTTTCCAAGGACAGCCCCCCCAAGTTCACCAAGACTGGCCGTGGGCGGCCTGCCAGAGACGCGGGCATGCAACCCTTTGAATGGCTGTGCGAAAACTCGAGACGGTGGTACGAAGTGCGCCGACGATCCATATCCTGGGTGGATGGCACCACGGTGATCATGCAGGTGGCCACTGACATCACCAGCCGCAAAGAGGCCGAGGACATGTCACGCCAACAACAGGAAAAGCTGCAGTTCACCTCGCGCCTCATCACGCTGGGGGAATTGGCCTCCAGCCTGGCCCACGAGATCAACCAACCCTTGGCGGCCATCAGCAACTACAACATGGGCAGCGTCAACCGCTTGAAGTCAGGCAAGGTCACCCCTGAAGAACTGCTGCCCGTGCTTGAAAAAGTGAATATCCAGGCTCAACGTGCGGGCGATGTGATTCGGCGTATTCGAGAGTTTGTGAAGCAACAGGAGCCCAAACGTTCAGCGTGCCATTTGGGGCGAATCATTGACGACGCAGTGGGTTTTTCACAACTTGAAGCAAGCCACCGGGGTGCCCGTATTGAGCAACGCCTTTTATGCCCGGACCTTCAAGTGATGGCAGACTCGGTTCTGATTGAACAAGTGCTGATGAATCTGATCAAAAACGGACTGGAATCAATGAGCCACTTGCCTGACGATCAAAAGCTCGTGGAAATCACAGTGGATGAGCACAGCGAGCAACTGATTGTCGTGAAGGTTCGCGACCGGGGAACCGGGGTGCCCGAATCGATTCGCACCCGCCTGTTTGAATCCTTTTTCACGACCAAACCAGAAGGCATGGGCATGGGGCTGAATATCTGTCGTACTATCATTGAATACCATCAAGGCAAGTTGTGGGTTGATCCAGCCCCGGACCAAGGCAGTGTGTTCACCTTCACATTGCCCAAAGCCACCGGCTAAACCTGCATCAAGGCTCACACACAGGGGACTAGGGATATGTTGCACACACAAAGACCGGAACAGATGACGGAAACCGTATTCATCGTGGATGACGATGAAGCGGTGCGCGACTCGCTCCAGTGGCTCCTGGAAACCGAAGGCTACCAAGTGCGCTGCTTTGCGGACCCCGAGGATTTTCTTTCCGCGGTCCAGTGGCCACAAGCGGCGGTGTTGCTGCTGGACATTCGCATGCCTGGGCTGTCTGGCCTTGAAGTTCAGAAGATTCTGAAAGACCGTGGCATTCCTATCCCCACAGTATTCATCACCGGGCATGGTGATGTCACATTGGCCGTGGAAACCATGAAAGCAGGTGCCTTGGACTTTCTGGAAAAGCCCTTTGATGACACCAAAATCAAAAGCCTGATTGGCCAGCATATGGCTTTGGCGCGTGAATTGGCCTTGAGTTTCAAGCTGGACGAACACATCAACCGCCTCTATTCAAAGCTGACCACGCGGGAGTTGCAGGTGCTGGAACGAATCGTCTCGGGCCGATTGAACAAACAGATCGCAGACGACCTGAACATCAGCATTAAAACGGTGGAAGCCCACCGCGCCAACATCATGGACAAACTACAAGTCACCACCGTGGCCGACCTCTTGAAAATTGCCTTGCGCAAATCGCCAGAACTGGCACAACCCTGAGACCCACCTAGGGGCACCCGATGGGGCGCCCCGTCCTGTAAAATCAGGGAATCGCGATTGTGCAACACTGCACTGCGCCCCTGAAACCCTCTCTGATTCATTCTCATGTCTGCTCAACTGATCAGCGGCAACTCATTGGCCGCCACCATCCGTGAACAAATTGCCAGCCGCGCGGCTGAACTGACCGCCTTGGGGCACCAACCGGGGTTGGCCGTGGTGCTTGTCGGTGAAGACCCCGCGTCTCAGGTGTACGTCAGGAACAAAGTGGCCGCCTGCCAGAAGGCTGGTTTCAAGTCAGACATGCACCGCCTGCCAGCCGATTCCACACAGGCCACCTTGTTGGCCTTGATTGAGCAGTTGAACAACGACACCACCATCCACGGTATTTTGGTGCAGTTGCCACTGCCCGCGCACATGGATTCGCATGCAGTCATCGAAGCCATTGCAGCCGACAAAGACGTGGACGGTTTTCATGTCAGCAACGCCGGGCTGCTGATGACCGGCAAACCGCTCTTTCGGCCCTGCACCCCCTACGGTGTGATGAAAATGCTGGAGTTGACCGGTGTACCCTTGCGTGGTGCAGAAGCGGTGGTGATTGGGGCCAGCAACATCGTGGGCAAACCCCAGGCCATGATGCTGCTTCAGGAAGGTGCAACGGTGACCTTGTGCAACAGCAAAACGCGCGACCTGAAAGCGCATTGCCAACGTGCCGACATTCTGGTGGTGGCAGTGGGCCGCCCCAACATGATTACAGGCGACATGATCAAACCGGGCGCAGTCATCATCGACGTGGGCATTAACCGGCTACCCGATGGCACCTTGTGCGGCGATGTGGACTTTGAAAGCGCCAGCCAAGTGGCTGGCTGGATTACCCCAGTGCCCGGCGGTGTAGGCCCCATGACCATCACCATGCTGCTTCAAAACACCATTGAAGCCGTTGAACGAACCATCGCCAACCATTGAACGCTTGACCCGAGGACGCAGCATGAACCCAGTCAGCCCAAGTAACAACGACTTGTCCAACAACCCATTGCTGGACTTCTCCGGCCTGCCCCGCTTCGATGCCATTCAAACCACTCACGTGGTTCCGGCCATTGAACACCTGCTAGAAGTGGCGGATGCCCAGTTGCAGACCACCGCAGGCACACCGCCCGAGCAAGCCACATGGGACGGCACGCTGGCCCCTCTGGACCTGGCCTGTGAACACCTGAGCCGAGCCTGGGGCATTGTGGGCCACCTGCACGGCGTGGCCGACACCGAAGAATTGCGGGCCGCCTACAACGCCTGCTTGCCGAAAATCACCGACTTCTGGACCCGACTGGGCCAGGACGACCGGCTGTACGGAATCACCAAAGCAATTGCTCAAAGCCCGCAAGCCCAAGGCTTTTCACCGGCACGCACCAAGGTGCTTGAAAATGCCCTGAGGGGCTTCAAACTGGGCGGTGCAGAATTGCCTGCCGAGCTTAAGCCTCGCTTTGCCGAGATTCAAGAACGCCAAGCGGCCATCACTGCCAAGTTTTCGGAAAACGTGCTTGACGCCACCAATGCCTACGAATTGCTGGTGACCGACGAAGCCCAACTGGACGGCCTGCCTGACTATGCCCTCAAAGGCGCACAGGAAGCTGCAGCTGCAGAAGGCAAAACAGGCTACAAATTCACCCTGCAATTTCCATCCTATTTTCCGGTTCTGCAGTACTGCCACAACCGCACCCTGCGGGAGACACTGTACGAAGCCTACGCCAAGCGCGCCTCGGAATTCGGGCCTGCCGAATTGGACAACACCGCGTTGATCACCGAGCTGTTGCAGTTGCGGCAAGAAGAAGCCCGCATGCTGGGTTACCGACACTTCGGTGACCTGTCGCTGGTGCCCAAAATGGCCGACAGCCCTGAAAGCGTGGTGAAGTTCCTGCGCGACCTGGCTGCGAAAGCCAAACCCTTTGCGCAGCGCGACCTTCAGGAACTGCGCGATTTTGCCAAGGCTGAGCTGGGCCTGGAGCAATTGCACAGTTGGGACGTCAGCTACGCCTCGGAAAAGCTCAAGGAAAAAAAGTACGCATTCAATGATTTGGAAGTGCGCAAGTACTTTCAGGAAGACCGAGTGCTGGACGGCCTGTTCAAGTTGACCGAACGCCTGTTCAGCGTGCAGATTGTTCCTGCACAGGCAGCCACCTGGCACCCGGATGTTCGGTTCTTTGAAGTGCGCCAGAATGACAAGGCGATTGCCCACTTCTACCTCGACTCGTATGCACGGGCCAGCAAGCGCTCCGGTGCATGGATGGACGATGCGCGTGGCCGAAAACTCAGCAGCCAAGGCGTGCAAACCCCCGTGGCCTACCTCACCTGCAACACCACCAAACCTGTGGGTGGCAAAAAAGCCCAACTGTCGCATGACGATGTGCAAACCCTGTTCCATGAATTCGGGCATGGCATTCACCACATGCTGACGCGCGTGGACGAATTGGATGTTGCTGGCATCAACGGTGTTGAATGGGACGCGGTTGAACTGCCGTCGCAGTTCATGGAAAACTTCGCCTGGGAATGGAGCGTGGTGGAAAGCCTGACCGCGCATGAAGACACCGGCGCCCCCATGCCCAAAGCCCTGTTCGACAAAATGGTGGCCGCCAAAAACTTCCAAAGCGGCTTGATGACGCTGCGGCAGATCGAGTTCTCCCTGTTCGACATGCTGGTGCACACCGAATTTGACCCCCACACCGAATCGAATGTGCTGGACCTGCTGGCCAAAGTGCGCGCGGAAGTGGCTGTGCTTGTGCCACCAGCCTACAACCGTTTCCCCAACACATTCACCCACATTTTCGCTGGGGGGTATGCGGCGGGTTACTACAGTTACAAATGGGCCGAAGTGCTGTCGGCAGACGCTTTCGCGATGTTCGAAGAAACTGGCGTCACCAACCCGCAAACTGGTCGGCGTTTCCTCGAAGAAATATTGTCAGTCGGTGGCAGCCGCCCTGCTTCCGAATCCTTCAAAGCCTTCCGAGGCCGCGAGCCCAGCCTGGAAGCCTTGCTTCGCCACACGGGCATGGTGGAACATTCCGACGCTTGACTGACTTTCCGACACAGAACATGAGCACATTGAAACTGGCAAGCTGGAACGTCAACTCCTTGAAAGCACGGCTGGACCACCTGCTGCGCTGGCTGGAAACGAACCCTGTGGACCTGTTGGGCCTGCAGGAATTGAAAATGACCGATGACGTATTCCCGCTGGAAGCCATCGAGGCGGCAGGCTACGGTGCCGTGTTTGCAGGTCAGAAAACCTACAACGGTGTGGCGATTCTCTACCGCAAAGCCAGCATGCCAGAGCCCACCGACGTCACGGTCAACCTGCCCTCTTTCCCCGATGAACAGAAGCGAGTAATCGGGGCCAGTTTCGGTGACCTTCGGTTCATCAGTGCCTATGTGGTGAATGGGTCTGAAGTGGGCTCGGACAAATACAGCTACAAGCTGGCCTGGCTGGATGCACTGTTGAAAGACACCGAAAGCTGGTTGGCGCGCTACCCCAAACTGGCCTTGGTGGGCGACTACAACATAGCACCCGACGATCGCGATGTGCACGACCCCGCCGCTTGGGCCGGTCAGGTGCTGTGTTCTGAACCCGAGCGCAGCCGCTGGCAGGCCTTGCTCAACCTTGGGTTGACCGACAGCTTCCGGCTGTTCGACCAGCCAGAAAAAACCTACTCCTGGTGGGATTACAGGATGCTGGGCTTCCAGAAAAACAAAGGGCTGCGCATTGACCATGTGCTGTTGTCTGCCCCTTTGGCGGACAGTTGCACAGCCAGCGTGATTGACCGGGCACCCCGCAAATGGGAAAAGCCTTCAGACCACGCACCGGCGGTCGCCACACTCGGCCTCTGAAAGGCAATTAACCCTGAATAGGTGGGGCAACCCACCCCTTAATTGAGGGATTAATCCTCCCCCATGGGTGAGAGCATCATGGCATTGTCCCTCAGGAGAGTGTTGCCATGCCCCTCAAGTCCATGCCCTTGTCCAAACAGGTTAGCTTAGCCGGTGCATCGCTCACCGCAGCAATCATCCTGATTCTTGTGGGCACCGTGGCCTGGCTGGGTAGCCGGGAAGCCATGCGGGCTGCCGAACACACCATTGCAACCCAAGCCGAAAGCCTTCGCCGCTCCATCGACATTGCCTACGCCCTGTCCTCAGAATCGGCCACCAAATTGGCTGATGTGTTCGAATCAAGATTTCGCGGCAACTTGGTGGTGGATGAAGCCCAAACCGTAACATTGGGTGATAAAAACCTGCCTCAAATTCTGTTGAACAATCAACCCATCACCGGCCAATACAGTTTGGTTGATGCCTTCACGGCCAGCACTGGCGGTGTTGCCACAGTGTTCATCAAGGTTGGTGACGACTACATCCGCGCCTCCACAAGCCTGAAAAAAGACGATGGCAGCAGGGCTGTAGGCACCGCATTGGACCGCAAACACCCGGGCTTCGCAGCAGTCAGTGAGGGCCGCACCTACATCGGCGACGCTGTGTTGTTTGGCAAGCGCTACATGACCAAATACCTGCCCATACGCAGCAGTGACAACAAACACGACCTGATCCTGTTTGTGGGTTTTGACATGAGCAACCTCTTCCAACAACTTCAGGACACCGTGCTGGCCACACGCGTAGGCGCCAGTGGTGTGCCCTACGTCGTGTTGACCGAAGGCAGCCGGGCTGGCGAAGTGCTGATTCACAAGTCATTGAAGGCTGCTGAGTTTAAAGAACTGGTGGCCAAAAACCCCGACCTGCAGGCCCTGATGAGCACTGTGAGCGCATCACCGTCGGGCCTTGTATCGCTCAACTGGCAAAGCCCAGTGTCCACTGACCCAGTCAATGAAGTGGCGGCTTTCAACAAAAGCAAAGTGTGGCCTGGTGCAGTGGTGGTCGCGCCTGCGCTCAAGTCAGAGGTGTTTGGTCATATCTTCAAGTTGAGCATGGCGCTGATCCTTGTTGGGCTCATCGCATGTCTGGCCACCAGCCTTGCTTTGCTGTGGATCAGCCGTCGAATCACCAGCCCCACCAAAACACTGACCAGCCTCGCCCTTCGGCTGGGCAATGGCGACATGACAGCCCGTGCACCGGACGAACTCACCAACGGCACGCTGCCTACGCGCAACGAGCTGACTTTGCTGGCCCGTGGCATGAACCGCATGGCCGACAGCATGGAACAGGCCTTGAGTGCCGTCAAAACCAACACAGAGCGGGTGCAGAGTGCCTCGGGAAACTTGGTGCAAACCAGCCACGAGCTGAGCCAGGGTGCTGCGCGTGAAAGCGACGCAGCCTCCGGCATGGCCGCTGCGGTGGAAGAAATGAGTTCGTCGATTGCACGGGTTGGTGATTCAGCCACTGACGCCAAAGCAGTCAGCCAAAAAGCACGGCACCTGGCCGATGACGGTTTGGGTGCCATTCACAGCGCGACCCAGCAAATGCACCACATTTCGGACCATGTACAAAACACGGCCCAGGTGATTGCCCAGTTGGGCGAACAATCCCGAGAAATTTCTGCGATTGCGCAGATCATCAAAGGCATTGCAGAGCAAACCAACCTGCTGGCCTTGAATGCAGCCATTGAGGCCGCCCGAGCCGGTGAACAAGGCCGAGGCTTTTCAGTGGTGGCCGATGAGGTTCGCAAACTGGCCGAGCGCACCCGCAAATCCACGGACGACATTCACGGCATGATCCAAGCCATTCAGAACAGCTCTGAGGTAGCGGTCAACAACATGGAACTGGCTGTGAACAGCGTGCAGAAAGGGGTTGATCTCGTCGACAAAGCGGGCAACGCCATGACTCAGATCACCCAAGACTCTTCCGCTGTTGCGATGGCCGTGGAAGACATTCACGCTGCGCTGATTGAACAAAACCAGGCCTCGGGCAATATTGGCAAACAGGTGGACATTGTGGCCCACCTGTCCGACAACAACCTGCATATGGCCCAGAAAGCACGAGAAGCGGTCGAGGGCTTGCAAAGCGTGGCCACCGACTTGAACGGCATCTTGCAGCGTTTTCAAGTCAATGGCCCACGCCAACAAACCGAGGCTTAATCCAGGTCGCTCACGTCAATGTTCAAGTCTTGAATCTTGCGCGTGATGGTGTTGCGGCCAATGCCCAGGCGTTGCGCTGCTTCAATCCGTTTGCCATGGGTCACCTTCAAGGCAGCCTGAATCACGGTAGTTTCAAACTGGGCAGTCAGCGTATCCATCACATTGGGCAGGCCATCCAGCAAGGCCTGCTCGGCTTGCGCAAACAACAACTCGGGCCATGCAGGCAAGGCCACCGGTGTTGAGGGCAACGCACTCGGTGGGGCCGCCAGCATGCCATAGCCGCCAGCCTGAGCCTCTTGCTCAGGCGCGCTGAAGTCGTCGCGCCGCTCGAACGCTGGCGCCTGCACAAACACCGGCACGGTGGTCGGCGCGCTCGGTTCCTCCATGGGCAATACCCCTCCGATGGCGGACTGGCGTACCTCTGGAGGTAAATCGCGCCCCTCCACCAACTGGGCTGGTGCCATCACGGTGATCCACCGGCAAATATTCTCCAACTGCCGGACGTTGCCCGGAAACTGAAACCCGGAAAGCACCTGGAGCGCCCCGTCGGACAAACGCTTAGTCTCCGTGCCCAATTCCTTGGCGGACACACTGAGGAAATGCCGGGCCAACAAAGGCACATCCTCCGGGCGTTCACGCAGCGGCGGCAAACGCAAACGGATCACGTTCAAACGGTGATACAAATCCTCGCGGAACAAACCCTGTTTAACCCGCTCATCCAAATCCTGGTGGGTGGCCGCAATCACCCGCACATTGGCTCTGATGGGTTGTTGCCCACCCACCCGGTAAAAATGCCCATCCGACAGCACCCTCAACAAACGGGTCTGCAACTCAGCGGGCATGTCGCCAATTTCATCGAGGAACAGCGTCCCCCCCTCTGCCTGCTCGAAACGACCGCGGCGCTGGGCCGCAGCGCCCGTGAACGATCCGCGTTCGTGACCAAACAACTCAGACTCCAGCAAATCCTTGGGGATTGCCGCTGTGTTCAAGGCAATGAACGGTTGTGTTGAGCGTGGGCTGTGGCGGTGCAACGCACGGGCCACCAACTCCTTGCCGGAGCCCGATTCGCCCGTAATCAGTACGGTCACATTGCTTTGAGACAAGCGGCCAATTGCACGAAACACCTCCTGCATGGCAGGCGCCTGTCCCAGAATTTCAGGGGCAGTGCCCAAAGCCTCTTCACTGACCGTTTCCGATTGCGACTCGCGAACAGCGCGCAGAATGAGCTCTACGGCCTTCTCAATGTCGAAGGGTTTGGGCAAGTACTCAAAGGCCCCGCCTTGGAATGCAGCCACCGCACTGTCCAGGTCTGAATAGGCCGTCATGATGATGACGGGCAAATCAGGGTGCGACTCGCGGACCTTGGACAGCAGGGTCAGGCCACTTTGGCCAGGCATGCGGATGTCTGACACCAGCACCTGAGGAGTTTCTGTTTCCAGCCGTTCCAGGACATCGGCCGCTGATGCGAAAATCTCGCAGGCAATGCCCTCGCGGGAAATCGCCTTTTGCAACACCCAACGAATCGAATGATCGTCATCGACAACCCAAATTGGTCGCATGAAATCTGAATCCTCACACCCCTACAGCCAGAGGATTACTCGAACTGCAGAGGCAAAATCACTTTGAATACGGTCTTGCCGGGCTGGGAAGCGCACTCAATGGTGCCTTCGTGTTGTTGCACGAATGTTTGAGCCAGTGTCAGACCCAAACCGCTTCCCCCTTCCCGACCCGACACGAGTGGGTAAAAAATACGGTCAACGATGTCCGGTGGTATGCCCGGACCGTTGTCGATCACTTGCAATTCCAGTGCCAGCCTGTGTTGTTTCCGGTTTAGGGTAACACGGCGCACCACTCTGGTGCACAAACGAATTTCCGCACTGGCTTGTGCAATTTTGGGGGCCAGTGCTTGGGCTGCATTGCGCACAATGTTGAGCACAGTTTGAATGAGCTGCTCGAAGTCACCGAGAAACTCAGGGATGGAGGTGTCGTAGTCCCGAACAATACGCAGGCCCCTGGGGTGCTCGGCCAAAATCACCGAACGCACCCGCTCACAGACTTCATGAATGTTCATGACCACCGCAATGTGGGGCTTGCGGTGCGGGGCCAACAGCCTGTCGACCAGGGTTTGGAGCCGGTCCGATTCTTTGATGATGACCTGGGTGTACTCCTTCAGGTCCGCAGATTTCAGCTCAATTTCCAGCAACTGCGCAGCCCCACGAATCCCACCCAGCGGGTTTTTGATTTCATGGGCGAGGTTGCGAATCAGTTCCTTGTTGGCAATCGACTGGTCAAGCATGCGCGCTTCGCGGTCAACCTTGAGCTGCTGCTCAATTTCACGAAGCTCCATCAGCGTCACCGGGCTGGCCACATCCGGCCGGGACAAGGTAACGTGCACATGCTCAGTGCCGCCTGTCAGCCGCAGCAATTCAAACACCTGCCGCTTTACACCAAACGGGTCCACCATAAAGCGGTCCACAAAGGCCTGAAACGCGAGCGGGTCGGTGAACAGGCCTGGCATGGCCTGGCCGTCCAGCGTACGACGGGAGACTTCAAGCAGTGTTTCAGCGGCGGTATTGGCGTAAAGAACCACGCCGAGGTCGTTGGTCACCACCACTGCGGTGGCCAACAATTCGAGACCAGAAAATCGTTCCTTGTTCACGGCTTCCCCACCCTGCGTGCCTCTCATGGCACCGGTGAGAACACCGCCACGCGGGCACTGGTTTATTCAGACAAACGGATCAACTCCGACTTGAGAATCTGGATATTCTCACTGGTCAGCTTGATGTCCTTTTCCAGCCTGGACGTGCGGTCCAGGTACTTCTGGTAATTTCGTTCATTGCCCAACCGGTCGGGTTGGCCACTTTTGTATTCGTCTTGCAGCGACTTGAGTTTACTTTCTTCCAGCCTCAACTCTTCCTGCAGAATCTTCATGCGGTCATCGCGCGCATTGAAATCGGCCGAGGTGCGGCCATCGTTCGCTGCGCTGCGCCGGGCGCTTCTGGGCACCCCAATGTCCGCCCCACCCTTGTTCATGGCTGGCTTTGGCGTGGGCACCACCGTGATCGGGTTCAGGTTCAAAGGCACACACCCTTCACCGTTGTCCGAGTTCTGATAGGTCCGAACCCCGTCAGCGCCGGTGCACACAAACATCTCGGTGCCACGGGCATGCACTGCCCCAACGCCAACCAAGCAAGCCCCAAGGGCTATAACACGGGCAAAACCAACAAGAGTCGCCATGATCCAGACAAAACGTTAAACACTGGACCATGATACCGAACTCACCGAGTCAACCACTCCCTCGACAGAGCGAAGGTGACACAACCAGAGTGATGAATTTCATCACCCAAAGCCTGCCAAGAAAAATGGCCCTCATGAGAGGGCCATCCTTCAGATCATTCGATCAGCACAACGCCTGATTTACAGGGCGTAGTACATGTCGAATTCGATGGGGTGAGGAGTCATGCGATAGCGCTGAACTTCGTCCATCTTCAGGGCGATGTAGGCTTCGATCATGTCTTTGCTGAACACACCACCGCGAGTCAGGAACTCGTGATCGTTTTCCAGGGCTTCCAGAGCTTGCTCCAGGCTGTGGCACACGGTTGGAACCAATGCGTCTTCCTCGGGAGGCAGGTCGTACAGGTTCTTCGTGGCGGCTTCACCGGGGTGAATCTTGTTCTGAACGCCGTCCAGACCAGCCATCAACATGGCGGAGAACGCCAGGTAGGGGTTGGCCATGGGGTCCGGGAAACGGGCTTCAATACGGCGGCCTTTGGGGTTCGCAACGTAAGGAATACGGATGGAAGCAGAACGGTTCTTGGCAGAGTAAGCCAGCTTCACAGGCGCTTCGTAACCAGGCACCAAACGCTTGTAGGAGTTGGTGGATGGGTTGGTGATCGCGTTCAGTGCGCGGGCGTGCTTGATGATACCGCCGATGTAGTACAGGGCGAAATCGGACAGGCCAGCATAGCCGTTGCCGGCGAACAGGTTTTGACCGTCTTTCCACACGGACTGGTGCACGTGCATGCCAGAACCGTTGTCGCCCCACATGGGCTTGGGCATGAATGTGGCGGTCTTGCCATAAGAGGCAGCCACGTTCCACACGGTGTACTTCAGGATTTGAGTCCAGTCAGCGCGCTTGGTCAGTGTTGAGAACACGGTACCAATTTCGTTCTGGCCAGCGCCAGCCACTTCGTGGTGGTGCACTTCAACGGGCACGCCTTGCTGTTCCAGCAACAGACACATTTCGGAACGGATGTCCTGGAAAGAATCGACTGGAGGCACGGGGAAGTAACCGCCTTTGACGGTTGGGCGGTGGCCCAGGTTGCCGTGTTCATAGTCGATGCCAGTGGACCAAGAGGCTTCTTCGGAATTGATCTTCACGAAGGAACCTTGCATTGTGTCGCCCCAGGTGATGGAGTCGAAAATGAAGAATTCGGGTTCTGGACCGAAGTAGGCGGTGTCGCCCAGGCCAGACGCTTTCAGGTAAGACTCAGCGCGGCGAGCGATGGAACGTGGGTCACGGTCGTAGCCCTTGCCATCTGTAGGCTCAATCACGTCACAGGTCAGAATCAGTGTGGGCTCTTCGCGGAACGGGTCCATGCGGGCAGAGTCAGCATCGGGCATCAGCAGCATGTCGGAGGCTTCAATGCCCTTCCAGCCGGCAATCGAGGAACCGTCAAACGCGTGGCCATTTTCGAATTTGCCTTCGTCAAACTGTTTGACGGGCACTGACACGTGATGTTCTTTACCACGGGTGTCGGTGAAGCGGAAATCAACAAACTTGACTTCGTGTTCCGCAACCATCTTGATTACGTCTTGGGCGGTCGCCATTGAAATCTCCTGGTACTAGGGTGGATAGTGATCAAAAACGCTGTGGGGAGTGAGCTCTCCATAACAGGCGAAAAGATAGCACGTTCGGGTGATGCTGATGCCTGTACCGGAATGAATTCACGCCGCGACTTGCAGGATGTAGCAAACCATGTGCCAAGACGGGTTAACCCAAAACCTCAGTGGAATCAAGGCCACCTATTGGGGGCAATCAAACAAGTCCGCACCACAATTGGGCATACACAAGCATTCGCACACTATTGGTGCATTTCAACAAAAGACTTTATTGGCGCATTTGCATATAATCCGATAGTCACTTAACTCATCCGATGCGCCACCATGGTCAGCCAACCCACCGCCCTGCTCGATCAAGCGCGCGAACGCGCCGCGAACCTTGACCTGCCCTATCTGGGGGCTCTCACACCGCAAGAAGCCTGGGCCTTGCTGCAAACCAACCAAGACGCTGTGTTGGTCGATGTTCGAACCCAGGCGGAAATGGACTGGGTGGGCTCGGTGAGTTTTTCAGAAGACCGACTGGCCCATGTGGAATGGAGCACTTACCCAGAAGGCACGCGGAACACCCGTTTTATTGAAGAATTGGCGGCTCGGGTTCAACCACATCAACCGGTGCTGTTCTTGTGCCGAAGCGGCGCACGCTCGCACCACGCAGCCACATTGGCCGCCAAACACGGATTTGATTTCGCCATCAATGTGCTGGAAGGCTTCGAGGGCGACAAGGATGACAACCATCAACGCAGCAGCGTCAATGGCTGGCGTTTTCACGGGCTGCCCTGGGAGCAGCACTGAACGATTTTCAGGCCCACGACGAACAGCAGAAGGCAAATGCCAACGTGGCACACCGCATGGGCCAATGCCAGCCAGGGGCGCTGAAACATCAATTGCGCGCCCTCAGCAGTGAACGATGAGAATGTGGTCAACCCACCCAACACGCCGGTCATCAGAAACAGGCCTGTGGCCTCTGTCCTCAGCCAAGTGGCCCCGAACAGGCCGAACAGCACGCCAGCCAACAGGCCGCCCACTGCATTCACAAACAGGGTGGGTGCCGCAAAAGGCAACCAAGCGGGTTGCCCCAGTACAAGCCCACTGACCCAACGCAGCAGGCCCCCAAGACCTGCACCTATGAACACAAGGAAAGCGTTGAATGCTGTCATGGGCTGCTCCTCCAGCGCGCACGCGCGGAATCGTCGCTGTCGCGTGCAGACACCCAACGCGAACCCTCAGAAGTGTCTTCCTTCTTCCAGAACGGCGCTTCCGTCTTCAGATAATCCATGATGAACTGGCAGGCCAAAAACGCCTGCTCGCGGTGGGCGCTGGCGCAAGCCACCAGCACAATCTGATCCGTGGGCAACAGAGGCCCGACCCGGTGTATCAACGTGGCGGCCAACACATCAAAACGCTGGTCCGCCTCATCCAGAATGCGGTCAAGGCTTTTCTCGGTCATGCCCGGGTAGTGCTCCAGGGTCATGGCCTGCACAGCCTGCGATTCGTTCACATCCCGAACCGTGCCCACAAAACTGGCCACCGCCCCCACCTGTGCCAAACCTGCCCGCAAAGCTGCAACTTCCGCGCCCAAGTCGAAATCGTCAGTCTGAACGCGCATGGTTCGCCTTTGCATCAGCCCAGGCATGTCAGCCCCCTGTTACTGGAGGAAAAAACGCCACCTCAGCACCATCGTCAATCTCGGTGTCGTCTTGGGCCAATTCCTGGTTGACTGCCACATTCAAGCGCCTTTCATCCTCAAATGCCCGGGCAAGGCCCGGCTGCGTACTCAACAGGTGTGCCCTCAGCCCGGCCACGGTCATCGGTTCAAACTGCGCATCCAACCGCATCTGGTCCACACCGGCTTTCTCTTTCAAGCCTGCAAAAAACTTGACTGTCACTGCCATGCCATCAAATCCCGCAAAGTTACACACATCACCGTTTGCCCTTCTTCCACCTGTTGCCCGGGTGCCAAGCGCACCAAAGCCGAACTGTGATGCAGCGAACTCAACACACCCGACCCTTGGTTGGGAAACAGGGAGACCGCCCCATCAGGCCCGTGGTGAACCCGAAGAAACTCTTCCCTGCGAGGGTCTGGTCGAGCCCAGTCAAAACCGGCTTGCACCGGGCGCAGGGCCAGGCGCCAATCACAATCGGCGCTGCGGCGGCCAGACAATAAGCCCAGAAACGGTTTGACAATCAGCAGGAAAGACAAAGCGCTGGACACCGGGTTACCCGGCAGACCGAAAAACCAGCAGCGGCTTTCATCGGGCCGTTTGACATGCCCAAACGCCACTGGCTTGCCCGGTTTCATGGCCACTTTCCAACTCTCCAAGGCACCCAGTTGTTCCAGTGCAGGCTTCACATGGTCTTCCTCACCCACAGAAACGCCACCAGAGCTGATGATGACATCCTGATTGGACAAATTCCGGATAGCCTCCACGGTGGCCTGCAAATCGTCAGGAACAATGCCGATGGTATGAACTTCAACAGCCATGCCAGAAAGAAACCCCACCCACACGAACTCGTTGGAATTGTAGATTTCCCCAGGCCCCAAGGCCTGGCCGGGCGCCTGCAGCTCGCTGCCGGTGACCATCACACCAACTTTCAAGGGGCGATACACCTGCACACTGGCCACGCCGACCGAGGCCAACAAACCCAATTGCAAAGGCCCCAGAACCGTGCCCGCGTGCAGCACAGTAGCGCCTTCAGCGATGTCCTCCCCCCGGCGTCGAATAGATTGCCCAAACTTGGGTTGATTGGCCAACACCACACGGCCATCGTCCAGTTCCTGAACCTGTTCTTGCATCACCACCGCATCAGCGCCTTCAGGCACCTGCGCCCCGGTGAAAATTCGGGCGACAGTTCCAACAGCCAATGGCCCGGGGTTAGCACCGGCTGGAATGCGTTGAGACACTGACATCGGCGCCCCCTCGTGTATCTCCGCAACCCGCACTGCGTAGCCATCCATGGCGCTGTTGTCGAAGGCAGGCACATTCATGGAAGACACAACATCCTGTGCCAGCACTCGCCCTTGGGCCAGCGCCAAGGGGAAGGTTTCGGTGGGTCGTTCAGCGTTCATGGCACGCGGCCACAAATCGTCCAGCAATTGATCCAATGTCAGCATGGTAATACGTCTGAAAATGTGAGTTGGCCACAGCGCCCACTGCCCTAGAAGCATACCGCAGTGCGCTTGGCCCTCCAATGCAACAAACCCCAATACACCAGCGCATATTGGGGTTTGTCGAGGCACTACACAGGGATGCGTTTACAGCCCGGTGTGCTCCTGAATGAACTGCTTGATCTGAGGCACGGAAATCGGCATGTTCACCACCCGCTGTGGCAGCTTTTCGATTCCTTCGAAGGCTGCGGGCACAGGGGGAGTCAGACCAACAGCCTCTTCAATGGTTTCTGCAAACTTCACAGCCAGCGCGGTTTCCAGCACCACCATGGGCACACCGTCTTCCACAAACGGCTTGGCCACTTTCACCGCGTCGGCGGTGTGAGTGTCAATCAGTGTGCCAGTGCGTTCAAACACCTCGCGGATGGTGTTCAGGCGGTCGGCATGGCTGGACGAGCCCGATACAAACCCATAGGTGGCCTCAACGGCTTTGAATCGCGCATCAGAAGACAAATCGAACTGCCCGTCGCGGGCCAGTTGGTCCCACAAGGCTTTGAGGGCAACGGGGTCGCGGCCCAGCAGGTCATACACAAAACGCTCGAAATTGGAGGCTTTGGAAATGTCCATGGACGGGCTGGACGTGATGAAGGTTTCCGCAGACTTGCGGGGCCGGTACACCCCAGTCTTGAAGAACTCATCCAACACATTGTTTTCATTGGTGGCCACCACCAGCTTGCGGATGGGCAAACCCATCATGCGGGCAATGTGACCGGCCAACACGTTACCGAAGTTGCCAGACGGCACCGCAAAACTCACAGGGTCGCCCACTTTGGCCGCCACACGCAGGTAGGCATTGAAGTAGTACACCACCTGAGCGGAAATTCGGCCCCAGTTGATGGAGTTGACCGTGCCAATTTTTTGGCGGCTCTTGAACGGCAAGTCCTCAGACACCGCCTTGACCATGTCCTGACAATCGTCAAACAAGCCCTCAACAGCGATGTTGAAAATATTGGGGTCTTGCAGGCTGTACATCTGGGCGCGCTGGAAGGCGCTCATTTTGCCTGCGGGGCTGAGCATGAATACGCGCACACCCTTTTTGCCACGCATGGCGTATTCGGCGGCCGACCCGGTGTCACCGCTGGTGGCGCCCAAAATATTGAGCTCCTGACCGACTCGGGCCAATTGGTACTCAAACAGGTTGCCCAGCAACTGCATGGCCATGTCTTTGAAGGCCAAGGTTGGCCCGTTGGACAATTCCAGCACGGTCATTCCGTCGAACAACTCGCGCACAGGCGTAATCGCCTCTGTGCCGTACACCGCTTTGGTGTAAGTCTTGGTTGTCAGGGCTTTCAAGTCTGCCTGCGGAATGTCCGTGGCATAGTGCTTCAGCACTTCAAAAGCCAATTCCGCGTAGCTCAACCCCTTCCAGCTTTCCAGCGTGGGCAGGCTGATTTGCGGGTAGTGCTCAGGCACGGCCAAGCCACCATCCGGTGCCAAGCCTTCCAGCAAAATGTCGGAGAACGCTTGGGGCTGCATGCCCCCGCGGCTGCTGAGGTATTTCATGTCAGCTCAAGTCCTCTACGCGAATGCGGGCCACTGAACCGTGCACCGTGGGCAGCGCTTCGATGGCCGCAATGGCTTTGTTCACATCGCCTTCGATGCAACGGTGGGTCAGCAATACAATTTCAGCCGTGTTGCTTTCGTCGTTGGCCTGACGCTGAATCATGGCTTCAATCGAGATGTGGCCTTGGGCCAGAATGCGCGTCAGCTCGGCCAACACGCCGGGCTTGTCGTCAACTTTCAAGCGCAGGTAAAACGCCGTTTCTACCTCGTCCATACTCAGGCGCGGCAGGTCGGCCATTCCATCCTTCTGGAATGCCAGCACAGGTGTGCGGCTTTCGATGGGCGCGTCTTTCAGGCGTGCAATTTCGATCAGGTCAGCCACCACAGCCGAGGCTGTGGGCAAACTGCCAGCACCGGGGCCATAGAACAGGGTTGGGCCCACAGCATTGCTCTTGACCAGCACGGCGTTCATCACGCCTTCCACGTTCGCAATCAGCCTGCGGTTGGGAATCATGGTGGGGTGCACGCGCAGTTCAATGCCCTTGGCAGTGCGCTTGCTGATGCCGAGCAATTTCACGCGGTAGCCCAGTTGTTCCGCAAACTCAATGTCGGCTTTGGTCAGTTTGGTGATACCTTCCACGTAGGCTTTGTCAAAGCTGACCGGCACACCAAAAGCGAGGCTGGAGAGCAAAGTGATCTTGTGGGCTGCGTCGATGCCTTCAATGTCGAAAGTGGGGTCCGCTTCGGCGTAACCCAATTGCTGGGCCTGGGCCAAAACGTCTGCAAAGGGCAAGCCCTTGTCCCGCATTTCCGACAGAATGAAGTTACAGGTGCCGTTGATGATGCCCGCGACGTATTCCACCTGGTTGGCCGCCAAGCCTTCCTTGATGGCCTTGATGACCGGAATGCCACCCGCCACAGCAGCTTCGAAGGCCACCATCACGTTGGCTTTGGCAGCAGCGGCAAATATTTCATCGCCGTGCACAGCCAACAGCGCCTTGTTGGCGGTCACCACGTGTTTGCCCGACTCAATGGCCGCCAGCACCACTTTTTTGGCAATGGTGTAGCCACCAATCAACTCCACAACCACATCGATGTCGTCGCGCTTGATGACTTCGAATGCATCGCCCGACACCGTGACGCCGGGGCCTGCCAATTCACGGGCTTTGTCCACATTCAAGTCAGCGATTGCCTTGATTTCAATGGGAAAGCCGACGCGGCGCGTGATCTCTTGGGCGTTCATGGTCAAAACATTGAATGTGCCCGAGCCCACAGTGCCCAAGCCGACCAAGGCAACTCGTAAAGGTGTAGTCATGATGCTCAACCCGCGTTCTTTTTGCGGTAACTGTCCAGGAAACGTGCAATTCTACCGACTGCATCGGTCAGGTCGTCGGTGTTGGGCAGGAAAACCACCCGGAAATGATCCGGATTGATCCAATTGAAGCCCGTTCCCTGCACCACCAGCACCTTTTCCGCTTCCAGCAGCTCAAGAATGAATTTTTGGTCATTCTGGATCGGGTACACCTTGGGGTCCAGGCGGGGAAACAGGTAAAGCGCCGCCCTGGGCTTGACGCAGGTCACCCCGGGAATGGACGTGATCAACTGGTGCGCCAAGTCGCGCTGGCGGGCCAGGCGGCCACCGGGGCCCACCAAGTCATTCACGCTCTGGTAGCCGCCCAGCGAGGTTTGAATGGCGTACTGCCCCGGCACGTTGGCACACAGGCGCATGGAGGCCATGATGTTCAGGCCGTCGATGTAATCCATCGCGTGGCGCTTGTCACCGGAAATCACCATCCAGCCAGCGCGGTATCCACAGGCTCGGTAATTCTTGGACAGGCCATTCATGGTGATGAACAGCACATCATCCGCCAGCGAGGCGATCGAGGTGTGCTGGGCACCGTCGTACAGCATCTTGTCGTAAATTTCATCTGCGAAGATGATGAGCTGGTGCTCACGCGCAATCTGCACCATTTCCTGCAACACCGCATCCGGATACAACGCACCGGTGGGGTTATTCGGGTTGATGATCACCAAGGCTTTGGTTTTTTCGGTAATCAGGGACCGCAGATGGTTCAAATCGGGTGCCCAGTCCGATTGCTCGTCGCACAGGTAATGGCGCGGCGTACCGCCCGCCAAACTGACCGCCGCAGTCCACAGCGGGTAATCAGGCGCAGGCAACAACACTTCATCGCCATTGTTCAACAGGCCCTGCATGCTCATCACAATCAGTTCAGACACGCCGTTGCCTACAATAATGTCGTCCAGCGTGACACCCTTGATGTTCTTTTGCTGGCAGTAGTGCATGATGGCTTTGCGGGCTGCAAACAGGCCCTTGCTGTCACTGTAGCCACTGGCTGCGCCGAGGTTCAGGATCACGTCCTGACGCACTTCATCGGGCGCTTCGAAGCCGAATGGCGCCAGGTTACCGATGTTCAGTTTCAGAATGCGGTGCCCGTCCTCTTCCAGTTGGCGCGCTCGCTGCATCACCGGTCCGCGAATGTCATAGCACACGTTGGCCAGCTTGGCTGATTTGAGGATGGGTTTCATAAATTCGTTCTGGAGTGGTGGTTGACTGGTCTTGCGCGCCGATCAGCGCGCAAAGTCTTATAATTTAACCCTTTCAGGCCCATGTCGACAACACTGGGCCCGCAGTTGGGAGCAACTTTCGCATGAAATTTCAACCGGAAACCGTCGGTCAAGGGTGGGTCGTTCAGGCCTACGACTCCAATGGCCTCGTGGTCAATGGACAACGCTTTGAACACAGCCTGATTTTTGGCAGCCAACTGCCCCCTCAGGCGTGGCCAGACGGCCTTGACAAGGCATTCACGCTGGACTCGGCCCGCTGGGTTCATGGCCAATGCCCGGAAGGCACGGAAGTCCTGCTGGTGGGCACCGGGGCCAAACAGGTTTTTCCGGGCATGGACATACGCCGGTTTTTTCTGGACCTTCGTTGCCCGGTTGAGTACATGGACAGCCAGGCGGCCGCACGCACCTACAACATTCTGATGGCAGAGGGGCGACAAGTGATTGCAGCCCTCATTCTGTGAACCCCTGCAAGGCAACGTCATGACCCTGTACGCATTTGGCTTGATCATGTCGGGTGTGGTGCTCAATGCACTGGCCCAATTCTTGTTGAAAATGGCCACCAACAAGGTCGGCGTCATTGAAGCGTCCAGCGCACTCAGCCTGTCAGCCATGTCCGCCCTGTTTCTCCAGTGGCCCATGATCCTGGGCCTGTTCTGCTACGGCTTTTCCTTGCTGATCTGGCTGATGGCCCTGTCGCGTGTGGATGTCACCTTGGCCTACCCCATGCTGGCCTTTGGTTATGTCATCAATGCAGCCGCGGCACAGGCTTTCCTGAACGAGCCTGTCAGCCTTCAGCGTTGGGTAGCCATCGGCGTCATACTCCTTGGCGTTGCCCTTCTGGCGCGCTCTTAAAGCACGGTTCACAAAGCGGGGCTATACTGGCCTCCCGTTTTTGGTGTCCACAACAACAAAGGAACGAAGTCATGAGCCTTGAACTGAACCACGCCATTCCCGATTTCACCGCCCAAGCCACAGGCGGAAGCATCAGCCTGTCAGGCCTGAAGGGCAAACGAGTGGTCATTTATTTTTACCCCAAGGACAACACCCCAGGCTGCACGACCGAGGGCGAAAACTTCCGTGATTTGCATGGCGAATTTGAAGCCTTGGACACCGTCATCCTGGGTGTTTCGCGTGACTCATTGAAAAGCCACGAGAACTTCAAAACCAAAATGGAATTCCCGTTTGAACTCATCAGCGACGCCGATGAAGCCGTCTGTACCCTGTTCGGGGTGATCAAAATGAAAAACATGTACGGCAAACAGGTTCGCGGAATTGAAAGAAGTACCTTTGTAATCAACAGGAAAGGTGAGCTTACCCAGGAATGGCGCGGGGTTAAGGTGCCCGGTCACGCACAGGCAGTGCTTGACTTTGTGCGCTCAATGAAGGACTAATAACGCATGGGCGCAGGCGTGACGACCCTGCGCATACTTAGGACTTCCTTCCATTGATCGTTCACATGCCGCTGCCCAAAGAACCGACCAAACTCGCCTCGACACTGACCAACATCCCCGCGATTCCTGCCCCCAAAGCCAAGCGGGCCAGCAAAAAAACTGCAGCCATACTGACCGAGCCCACTGCGGGCGCCCCCAGCAAGCCTCCATTGACCTTGGCTTCCAGCAATCCTGTTGTGGCCCGCGACACGCAAGTGCCAACGCCCACGGGAAAAAACGCCGGAACCAAAGCAGCATCGGCCAAACAGTCGGCGGCTGATAAGGTCAACCGTTCGCGCAGGCAAGTCAGCCAAAGTGGCCCCAAGATTTACGTGCTGGACACCAACGTGCTGATGCACGACCCAACTTCCCTGTTCCGCTTTGAAGAACACGATGTGTTCCTGCCGCTGATCACACTGGAAGAATTGGACAACCACAAGAAGGGCATGTCGGAAGTGGCTCGCCACGCACGGCAAGTCAGCCGCTCGCTGGACGCCCTCATGGAAAATGTGGACGCCATCGAGAAAGGCGTTCCGCTGAACCGGTTGGGCAATGCCGATGCCTTGGGCCGCCTTCTGGTGCAAACCACCGAGCTGTCGGCTGAACTGCCCAAAACCCTGCCCGTGGGCAAGGCCGACAACCAAATCTTGGGTGTGGTGTATGCCCTGGCCAAACAACACCCCGGCAAAGAAGTGGCCTTGGTGTCCAAAGACATCAACATGCGCATCAAGGCACGTGCCTTGGGCTTGTTGGCCGAGGACTATTTCAACGACCAAGTGCTTGAAGACAGGGACCTCCTGTATTCGGGCCACCTGGAACTGCCTGCTGATTTCTGGGAGAAGAACAGCAAAGGCATCGAGAGCTGGCAGCAAGGTGGATCAACCTACTACCGCATCAGTGGCCCGGCAGTCAAAGACATGATGGTGAACCAGTTCGTGCATTGCGACACTGGGCTACCCTTGATTGCACAAGTCATCGAGATCAGTGGCCGCACGGCCGTGCTGAAAACCCTGCGGGACTTCAGCCACAACAAGAACAGCATTTGGGGCATCACCGCACGCAACCGCGAGCAGAATTTCGCCCTAAACCTGTTGATGAACCCAGAATGTGATTTCGTGACCCTGCTGGGCCAGGCTGGCACCGGCAAAACCCTGCTGGCCTTGGCTGCAGGCCTTTCCCAGGTGCTTGAAAGCAAACAGTATTCTGAAATCATCGTCACCCGCGCCACCGTGCCTGTGGGTGAGGACATCGGTTTCCTGCCCGGCACGGAAGAAGAGAAAATGGCCCCGTGGATGGGCGCTTTCGAGGACAACCTTGAAGTGCTCAACAAGCCCGACCCCAGTGCTGGCGACTGGGGGCGCTCAGCCACCACCGACTTGATTCGCACCAAAATCAAGGTCAAGTCCATGAACTTCATGCGGGGCCGCACTTTCATCAACAAGTTCCTGATTATTGATGAAGCGCAGAACCTGTCGCCCAAACAAATGAAAACCTTGATCACCCGGGCTGGCCCCGGAACGAAGGTGATTTGCTTGGGGAACTTGGCGCAGATTGATACGCCTTACCTGACGGAAGGCTCGTCAGGCTTGACGTACGTGGTGGACCGCTTCAAAGGTTGGCCACACGCCGGGCACATCACCTTGCAACGTGGCGAGCGTTCACGCTTGGCCGACTTCGCGTCGGACAACCTGTAAGACCCAGTGAATTGACGCAAAAAAAAACGGGGGCAGGTGCCAAACACCTGCCCCCGTTTCGTTTTAGAAAGCCGTCTTGACGCGCAGTGCCTACTCGCCCTCGGGCTGCGGCCCGGCGTAATTGTCGAACTTGGTGTATTGGCCCAGGAAAGTGACTCGCACGGTGCCGATGGGGCCGTTACGCTGCTTGCCGATGATGATTTCTGCGGTGCCTTTGTCTGGCGAATCCGGGTTGTACACCTCATCGCGGTAAATGAACAGAATCACGTCAGCATCCTGCTCAATCGCGCCTGATTCCCGCAAATCACTCATCACCGGACGTTTGTTCGGCCGCTGTTCAAGGCTTCGGTTCAACTGGGACAGCGCAATCACCGGGCAATTCAACTCTTTGGCCAAGCCTTTGAGTGAGCGTGATATTTCGGAAATTTCAGTGGCGCGGTTCTCACCGGGCGAAGACGAACCCATCAGTTGCAGGTAATCGATAATCACCAAACCCAACTGGCCACATTGACGCGCCAGGCGGCGGCAACGCGCGCGCACTTCCATCGACGACAGGGCGGGCGTTTCGTCAATGAACAGCTGCGCACTTTGCATCTTGCTGACGGCGTAGGTCAGGCGCGGCCAATCTTCATCGTTCAGACGGCCAGTGCGCAAACGGTGCTGATCCAGCCGCCCGACCGAGCCCAGCAAACGCATGGCCAGTTGGTTGGCGCCCATTTCCATGGAAAACACCGCAACAGGCAGCCCCTCTTCCACGGCCACATGTTCGCCAATGTTCAAACTAAACGCGGTTTTACCCATCGACGGGCGGCCTGCAACGATGATCAAGTCGCCTGGCTGAAGCCCAGAGGTTTTGCCATCCAAGTCCAGAAAACCGGAGGGAATGCCGGTGATGTCGCTGCTGTGGTCCCGGTGGTACAACTCGTCAATGCGCTCGACTACCTTGCTCAACACTGGCTGCAAATCCTGAAAGCCCCCTGCCCCCCTGGCACCATCTTCCGCAATCTTGAAAATTCGGCTTTCCGCTTCGTCCAGAATGGCCTTGGTTTCTTTGCCCTGCGGGTTCAAGCAGGTGGTGGTGATGTCGTCGGCAATGGTGATCAAGCGGCGCAGCACCGCGCGTTCTCGCACAATTTCCGCGTATCGACGGATGTTGGCCGCAGAGGGCGTATTGGTGGCCAGCGTGTTCAGATAGGCAAGCCCACCCACCTCTTCGGCCTTGCCCGAAGACTGCAAAGCCTCGTACACAGTGATGACGTCAGCGGGACGGCTGGAATCGATGAGCTTGGCGATGTGTTCGAAAATAACCCGATGATCGTACCGATAGAAGTCTTCGGAACGGATGACGTCACCGATCCTGTCCCAAGCCTGGTTGTCGAGCAACAAGCCGCCCACCACGGACTGCTCAGCCTCAAGAGAATGTGGCGGCACGCGCAGATTGGCCAGTTCAGAGGCAGGCCGGTTCGATTCAGATGCAAATGCGTTCATGGGATGGGATCAGGGAAAACAAATAAAAAAGGCCACCCGGAGGTGACCTTTCTTTGACGGGTCGGTTGAGTATAACCGACCCAGACAACCGTGCAATCAGGCGGCTTCGCCAACCACCAGCACTTTGACGTCAACAACCACGTCAGGGTGCAGGGCAACAGTCACCACGTGCTCACCGGCGATCTTCAGAGCGCCGTTGGGCATGCGAACCTGGGCTTTGGACACGTCCAGGCCGCTGGCTTGCAGTGCGGTTGCAATGTTGTGGTTGGTTACAGAACCGAACAGGCGACCATCCACAGCGGCTTTTTCGCTCAACTGCACAGTGTGGTCGGCCAGCTTGGCACCCAGAGCTTGGGCAGCAGCCAGTTTTTCAGCGGCTACTTTTTCCAGTTCTGCACGGCGCTCGTTGAACTCAGCGATTGCCTTTTCAGTGGCGCGCTTGGCTTTGCCGAAAGGAATCAGGAAGTTGCGGGCGTAACCGTCTTTGACGCGAACCACGTCACCCAGTTGACCCAGCTTGGGCATCTTTTCCAGAAGGATAACTTGCATGATGTTCTCCTGCTCCGATTAGTGGTTGTCGGTGTAGGGCAGCAAAGCCAGGAAGCGAGCGCGCTTGATGGCTGTGTCCAGTTGGCGCTGGTAGTGCGCCTTGGTGCCAGTGATGCGGGCAGGCATGATTTTGCCGTTTTCGCTGATGAAATCCTTCAAGGTCTCGATGTCCTTGTAGTCGATCTGCTCAACTTTGCCTACTGTAAAACGGCAGAACTTCTTGCGCTTGAACAAGGGGTTCTGCTGGGGACGACGTCCTTTGCGATCATTCTTACGACCAAAAGCCATAATGTTCTCCAAGAGTTTGGTTCAGGCTTCGCTGACCGGGCGCATGGCGCACACATGAAAGCGAAGCGATTTCGATTTGTGGGAACGAAGCGCAATAAAACCCTGCCAGTCCAGAACACTGCCCACGTCCAGACCATCAACTTGATGTGCGGCTGCCCCCATGGCCAAAGCCTGAAGCTCGCATCGCACTTGTCGGGGTTTGGTGGCTTCAAACTGGACACTGTCGTGTTCCAACTCGAATTCGCACACGGGCAAGCCTGCCGGGGTGTAACGCAACACTGATTTGCTGATCAAGCGTGCGGTTACGGTGAACTGATTCACCCCAGACTGGGCGTTTTGTTGCGTCTCATCCTCCAAATTCATTCAGACCTGACTGTGCCGAAACAACTTATTCGTTGTCGTCGGCGTCGTCGGCGTCTGCGCTGTCATCGCTGGACGCAGTGGTGGCCGCAGCCGCCTTGCGTTCCTGCTCGCGCTGCACTTCCTTCATCATTGGAGAAGGCGCAGTTTCGGCTTTCTTCATTTGAATGGTCAGGTGGCGCAGAACAGCGTCGTTGAATTTGAACGCGGTTTCCAGTTCTTCGAGAACGGCTTGGCTGCACTCGATGTTCAACAGAACATAGTGGGCCTTGGCCAGTTTCTGAATGGGGTATGCCAGTTGGCGACGGCCCCAGTCTTCGTGACGGTGAACCTTACCGCCGTTGGATTCGATGATTCCACGGTACTTCTCAACCATGGCGGGCACTTGCTCGCTTTGATCGGGATGCACGATGAATGCGATTTCGTAATGACGCATTGATAGCTCCTATGGATTTTCCAGAATTGGAAAAGCCGCCGCACCCCCGTGGCACAGCAGCAGGCAATCGAAAAGTATAGCGGGTTTTTAGCCTGCCGACAAGCCATGAAGGCTTGCGGGCTTAGGCGGCAGGCTGAGCAAGGCGTTTTTTCTCCATGTCACGCAGCTCCCGGCGCAACACTTTGCCCACAGGGCTCTTGGGCAATTCAGTCATGAACTCAACATGACGCGGGATTTTGTAGGCCGTCATGTGCTTGCGGCAATGCTCAATCAGCGCTTCCGCAGTCACCGCTGGGTCTTTTTTGACCACAAACAGTTTGACTGCCTCCCCTGTTTTACCATCAGGCACGCCAACGGCGGCAGCCTCGAACACCCCTGGGTGCAAAGTGGCCACCGCTTCAATTTCCTTGGGGTACACATTGAAGCCGGACACCAAAATCATGTCCTTCTTGCGGTCGGTGATGTAGAAGTAACCGTTTTGGTCCATGTAGGCGATATCACCGGTCTTAAGCCAGCCATCCTGCGTGAGAATCTCGGCGGTTTCGCGCGGGCGGTTCCAGTAGCCGCGCATCACCTGAGGGCCTTTCACACACAGCTCGCCTTCTTTGCCCACGGGCAACTCGTTGAAATCATCATCCCGAATAGACACCAACGTGGACGGCACCGGCAGGCCAATGGAACCGTTGTATTCCTCGTGCAGCGGGTTGATACACACCGCAGGGGAGGCCTCAGTCAGCCCATACGCCTCCGACAAACGGGTACCGGTTGTTTTTTTCCAGCGCTCAGCCACCGAGGGCTCAATGGCGGCGCCACCACCCAGCACAAGCTTGACGTGGGAGAAGTCCACCTGATCAAAGCCGGGGGTGTTCAACAGGCCATTGAACAAGGTGTTGACGCCTGTCAGGGCAGTAAAGGGAACCGCTTTGAGGGTTTTCACAAACCCTGGCAGGTTGCGGGGGTCGGTGATCATCAAGCAATGCCCACCCACCTTCATGAACACCAGCACATTGGCGGTCAGGCAGAAAATGTGATACATCGGCAAGGCCGTAATGGCGATTTCTCGGCCCTCTTCGATGTCCTGGTTCAGCCAGCTTGAAGCTTGCTGAAGGTTGGCCACAATGTTGCCATGCGTCAACATTGCCCCTTTAGACACGCCGGTGGTGCCCCCGGTGTACTGCAAGAACGCCAAGTCATCGTGGGACAAATTGACGGTTTTAAGCTCTTTGCCACGCCCCAGCGTGAGGGCTTTCCGGAAATTGATCGAACCGGACAAGTTAAATTTCGGCACCAATTTTTTGATGTGCCGCACAACGAAGTTCAACAGCAACCGCTTGAAGAACCCGTGCATTTCTCCAAGTGTAGTCACAACAAGATATTCTACAGGCGTGTTTTTCAACACTTTTTCCAGTGTAGAGGCCACACCTTCATAAACGACGATGGCCTTGGCACCTGAATCGCGCAGTTGGTGCTCCAACTCGGTGGGCGTGTACAGCGGGTTGACGTTGACCACCACAAAACCAGCGCGGATGGCACCCAGCATGGCCACTGGGTACTGCAGCATGTTGGGCATCATGAGGGCGATGCGATCGCCTTTTTTCATGCCGGGCAAGGACTGAAGGTAAGCACCAAACTCACGGGTTTGCGCCTCAAGCTGCGCATAAGTCAGCGCAGTCCCAAGATTGCTGAATGCGGTATTTTCAGGGAACTTGGTACAAGATTGCTCGAAAATATCGCGAATTGAGCCGAACTGAGCCAGATCAACCTGCTCAGGCACGCCGGGCGGATAGCTCTGGATCCACGCATTGTCAGTCACTTCAGTCTCCTTGGGGGTGCGCACCACCGGCTGTTATCCGGGGCACGGGTTTTATAAGAATTGGACGCCCTGCCAACTGTAAATCTGATCGAAGAGCACGGATTTTAATTCACTGGCTCACTTCGTGCCAATCCAGAGGCCAAAAGGATGTTCAGCGCCACTCACAATCGCCTCATGAATAGCCGTTTCGCGGTCCACCAGGGTGGTGAAATACCACTCCGGGTCGTCCAAGGTACGGAATGCGGCCACACCTTTGGCCAGAAATTGGTGGAATTCGCCCAAGCCTGCTCGACGGGCTTTGCCCTCGGTCATCTTCAGCAGTGCACCCAGCATGGGTAAGCGCATCAGCTTGACCAAGGATCGACCGACCGCCTTCACCATGTGAACCTGGCGTCGCCGTAACTCATGGTGCCCCACGGCCCGGTAGGCTTGAAGGTAGGTTTTCACATCCAGTAAATTATCATCTATGCCGCCTATTCCTTTGATCAATAAAGCCATTGATACATCCATCTGCTCAGCCAGATAGTCCATGGCAATCACCTCACCCACCACGTGGGCCATGGCATTGGGTAGGTATTTTTCTAGTTTGGGTAACACGCGGCCCACCTGCTGATCGCGCAGTGTGAAGTCGCGGTCCGCGTACAGCTCCTCCAAAAAGAACAGGCTTGCGCTGCGGGTGGATTCATCTTCAAGTAAATCCTGATGTGTACAGGCCAAACGTTTATTTTGAAATTGTTTTAGACCTTTCAATGTAAGGGCTAGTCGTTCGTCGCTCTGGGTACTCAGACGCAGATTGCTCAAGGCAGCATGCAGTTGGCTGGGGCTTAAACCATCGGGTGGGGTCACTGAGGTAATGCTCACGTCATTGTCCTGAAAATCGGGTCAAAACCACACGGAAATGCCGCAGCGCAACATGCGCGACCCGTGGCGAATTGACTGAAAGTATGTTTACATCCGTTAATGGATCTTTGGAGACAGACCCCATGAATGCACCTAGCACCCATTTGGGCCAAGAATTGTCAGCCGCAGAGCTGAAGGCCACCCTTGAAAACCTGCGTCAAGCCTACCGCATCAACCCCTACCCGTCGTGGAACCAGCGCAAAGAGTGGCTGCAAAAGCTGGCGGACATGGTGTACGACAACAAAATGGCGTACGCGCAAGCGATCTCTGAAGATTTTGGCTACCGCTCGGTCAACGACACTTTGCTGGCGGAGGCATTCCCCAGCCTTGAAGGCATTCGCCACGCGATTGCCCATGGCAAATCATGGATGAAGGTCCGCAAGGAAAGCGCCAGTATTTGGTTCAAGCCCGGCAGCACCCTGTTGATGCCCCAGCCTTTGGGCGTCATCGGCGTCATCGTGCCTTGGAACTACCCCCTCTACTTGGCCGTTGGCCCGATGATTGCCGCCTTCACCGCAGGAAACCGGGCTTTCGTAAAAATGAGCGAATACACCCCCAAGTTCAGCGCCTTGCTGGAACAAACCTGCGCAAAGTACCTTGGGCGTGATTTGGTACAGATCGTCAACGGGGGCCCCGAAGTGGCGGCCGAGTTCTCCCGCCTGCCCTTCGACCATATTTTGTTCACCGGCTCAACGCAAGTGGGCAAGATGGTCATGCGCGCAGCAGCTGACAACCTGGTGCCAGTGACGCTGGAATTGGGCGGCAAGAGCCCCACCATCATCAGCGAAACTACCGCTGCCAACCCTGGCCGCCTGAAGAACGCCGTAGCACGCACCATTTCCGGCAAATCGATCAATGCCGGGCAGACCTGTATTGCACCTGACTACCTCATGGTGCCAGAAGGCAGTGAGGAACAAGTGCTGAGCGCTGCGCGCGAGATTGTCGCCAAGCGCTTCCCGCAAGGGGTGCTGTCGCCCGACTTCACCGGCATTGTGTCTGACCGGCACATGAGCCGCCTGCAGCGGCTGGTGGATGAAGCCGCAGAACAAGGCGCCCGCGTGGTGAACCTGATGAAAACCGGCGACAACCCGGGCCGCAAGTTCCCGCTGACGTTCGTGTTCAATGCCAACCCGGAATCCGGCTTGATGAACGAGGAAATCTTCGGACCAGTGCTGCCCGTCATCACTTACAAGCGGCTGGAAGACGCACTGGCCTATGTCAATGCCCGCCCCCGCCCACTGGCACTGTACCTGTTCGACGACAACGCCAAGACTCAGCAAATGGTGCTTGAGCAAACCATCGCAGGCGGTGTTTGCCTGAATGAAACCTTGTTCCACATCGCCCAGGAAAACCTGCCATTCGGCGGCGTCGGCGATTCTGGCATTGGCCATTACCATGGCAAGTTCGGTTTTGACGCCATGAGCAAACTGAAACCCGTGTTCAAACAGGCTCGCTTCAACAGTGCTGAACTGCTCGCGCCCCCCTACGGCGCGCTGTTCAAGAAGTTGACTGAAGTGCTGACCCGGAAGGTGTAAAGCAAGCCACACCATGCAAAGACGAACACTGCTGAAGTTTGGACTCGCCGGTCTGTTCATGGCCGGCGGGGTGGGTTGGCTTGGTCGCCAATTTGCCAAGGTGGAGGTGATTGCGGGGCAATCCGTGGTCACCGACGCACACCGGCCCATGTTGAAGGCCTTGGCCAGCGCCATACTCGACGGCGCTGCCCAGCCGGACCAACTGGATCGGGCGGTCAACCAGTTCATTGTCGCCAGTCACGTCTTGGCCCCTGAGGCACAAGCTGAATTGGGGCAACTGCTCAACATCTTGACTAACCCCGTAGGCTGCAGGCTGATTGCCAGCCTCGATCAGGATTGGGCAAACACCAGCCCTGGTCAGGCTGCGCACTTTCTTCAGGAATTCAGGCGTCACCCTGTTCCCGCGCTACAACCCGGTTACCACGCCTTGCATGATCTGATGTTTGGCGCGTGGTACGCCGAGCCCGACACTTGGCAAGCCATGGGCTATGAGGGCCCTCCCTTCAAACTCGCCTGACCGCACTGACTGTTCTCCAACCATGATTCCAATCAACACTCAGGCCACGCAGGGCCTGGTCAACGACCCTATGGCCGATGGCATTGCTTCGGGCTGGAAAGCCTTTGAAGCCCACAGCCGTGAACTACCTGCCAACATCAGCGTGGACGTGGCCATCATAGGCACCGGCGCGGGTGGCGGCATCACGGCCGAGCTGTGCGCCAAAGCAGGTTTGTCCGTGCTGCTGATCGAGGAAGGCCCCTTGAAAAGTTCCCGCGATTTCAAAATGCGAGAGTCCGAAGCCTACGCGTCCTTGTACCAAGAGGCCACAGGCCGAAAAACTGCTGACAAAGCCATCGGCATTTTGCAGGGGCGAGCGGTGGGTGGCTCCACCACTGTGAACTGGACTTCCAGCTTCAGAACCCCCACAGACACCCTGAACCACTGGCAGAGTGAATTCGGGCTGTCGGACTACACCACCGACGCACTGGCCCCCTGGTTTGAACAGGCTGAGCGCCGCTTGAATGTGTCCGACTGGGCTGTGCCCCCCAATGAGAACAATGACATCCTGAAAAGGGGCGCCGAAAAGCGCAACATCAGTTGGGGTTACATTCGGCGCAATGTGAATGGCTGCTGGAACTTGGGCTACTGCGGCATGGGCTGCCCCACCAACGCCAAGCAATCCATGTTGGTCAGCACTATCCCCACCGCGCTGGGCCTGGGCGCACAATTGATCGCAGGTTTGCGCGCGCAAGCCTTCAGTTTCGAGGGACGGCGTATCAAGGGCCTGACCTGCGCAGTGATGAACCCGGATGGCGTGCTGCCCAGCGGGCGGACGGTTCAGGTGACGGCCAAACACTTTGTGTTGTCGGGTGGGTCCATCAACAGCCCTGCCCTGCTGCTTCGGTCCGGGGCACCTGATCCCTACGGTGTTCTGGGCAAGCGGACTTTCCTGCACCCGGTGGTGGTGTCAGCCGCCAAAATGAAAGAGCCCGTGCGGGCTGACGCCGGAGCGCCGCAGACGGTGTACAGCGACCATTACCTGCACACCCAAGCAGTGAACGGGCCACTGGGCTTCAAGCTGGAAGCCCCGCCGCTGCACCCGGTCATTTTTTCGTCCATCATGCCCGGCTTTGGCCCGTCACACCGGGCCATCATGACCCAGTTCAACCACATGCACATGCAACTGGCCCTGATCAGGGACGGTTTTCAGTCGGGCAGCGTGGGCGGGCAGGTTCACCTGCAATCCGATGGGTCGCCTGTGCTTGACTACAAACTGACCCCTGCCATTTGGGACGCCGCGCGTCGCGCATTGCGGGCCATGGCCGAGTTGCAGCATGCCGCAGATGCAGAGTTCACCTTACCGGTTCACGATTTGGCCACGCCTGCGAAATCGCTGGACGAAGCGCTCAGCCAGATCGACAAACTGGAAATGAAACCGCTATTGATGAAGGTGATGTCAGCGCATGTGATGGGCGGATGCGGCATGGCCAGCAACGACAACAAAGGCGTCGCCAGCCCTGAAGGCCGCCACTGGCAAATTGAAAACCTCTCGATTCACGATGGCTCGCTGTTCCCAACAAGTATTGGAGCCAATCCTCAATTGTCCATCTACGGAATTGTCAATAAACTGACCCAGAACATGCTTAAAGATGTGATGGGCGTCACCCCCACCCCGCTGGCATGACCGACACACAGGCTCACCCCATGAGCCTGTGTCCGCTTTGACTTCATCCGTGCTGCCTCGTGATACGTACCCTGAACCGCTTGTATTGGGTGGCCTACCTGGCCGTGGCTTACCTGGTTTATCTGCTGTGCCGGGTATTGTTGGGCTGGACTGTCGATGATGCGCTGTTTCTGGCGATGTCGCTGGTGTTTGGTCTGGTGTTCCTGGCCCATGTCGGCTTCAACATCTCTGGCTTTGCCCTGTCCTTCAGTGTCAGACAGTTGCCACCCGTCAAAGCCAAGTTACTTGCCTTTCACAGCACAGGCGCGGACGAACTGAAACGATTGACTGCGCTTCAGTGGGTTAAAGCGGTTTGGGCTGAAAGCGTGGCCAGCTACCGCCTGCTGATGCTGGGCCAGCCTTGGCATCGGTTGCCCGGCGTAACGGTGGGGCACAAACAATGGAAACGCAACAAGCCACTGCCGGTGCTGCTGATTCATGGCTACCTGTGTAACGCAGGGGTGTGGACAGCAACCCGCAGCATGCTGGACAAGGCCAACATCAGCCACCACGCCATCACTTTGGAACCGGCGATTGGGTCGATCCGCAAATACCCGGGCCAGATTCAACGCGCCATTGACGACTTGCTGGCTGCAACCGGTGCGCCGCAGGTTTGCATATTGGCGCACAGCATGGGGGGTGTGGCGGCGCGATATTACGTGACGGAGTACGGCGACGAACGCATCGCGAGCATGTTGTCGCTGGGCAGCCCACATTACGGCACAGCGCTGTCGTCCTTGGGCATCGGTAAAAACGTGCGGCAAATGGCTTGGGGCAGTTTTTTCCTCAGACAATTGCGGTCAAACCCGCGAGACGCCGCTTTTCAACGGAAGGTGATTTCCCTGTGGACCCCGCAAGACAACATCGTCTGCCCGCCGGCGTCCAGCAAGCTGGAATTTGCCCGAAACATTGCAGTGCCGGGGTGCGGGCATGTCAGCCTGGTGACACACCCTTTCACGGAACAGCTCATACTCAACTGGCTGAATGAACACCGTGCGGAGTACAGCGCCCCGATGCACATCGAGCGCTGAACCCCGAACACCCGAACCCCATTTAGAAGTGAATACCCTGCAACAGGGTGGAGAATGCCACCTGGTCTGCTGTAGGCGCACCACCCTTGCGCCCTGAACTGGCGTCCGAGTCCGGGAACATCCTGAACGAGGTGTTCATCAGAATCTGCGCTGGCCGGGGCACCAAGGCATGCATCACTTGACCAAGCACGCCCAACCGGGTGGCCATGCGCACGGGCTTGTGAATCACGGCTTGGGCAATCATGTCCGCAGCTTGCTCGGGGGTTAAGGTGGGCACGTTGTTGTACAGCTTGGTGGGCGCAATCATGGGTGTGCGCACCAAGGGCATGTTGATGGTAGTGAAATGAATGTTCAAGTCGGCAAACTCGGAAGCCGCACAGCGGGTCCATGCGTCCAGCGCCCCTTTGGAGGCCACATAGGCCGAGAAGCGCGGCGCATTGGTTAACACACCGATGGAGGAGATGTTGATGACATGCCCCCTGCGCCGCTCTTTCATCATCGGCAACAATCCATACGTTACCCGCAAGGCGCCAAAGTAGTTCAACTGCATGGTGCGTTCAAGGTCGTGGAAACGGTCGAAACTGTTTTCAATGGCCCGGCGTATGGATCGGCCCGCGTTGTTGATCAACACATCCACATGGCCGAAGTCTTTGATCAACTGGGCAACGAAGCGGTCACAGTCGGCGAGATCAGCGATGTCAGCCACATACGTGTGTACAGAGTTGCCCTCCCCTTCAATCAAGGCTTTGGCTTCATCCAGCTTTTCAGAATCACGCCCGCAGATGATGGTGATTGCACCAGCGGCAGCAAACTTCTGCGCAGTGGCCAAACCAATACCCGATGAGCCCCCGGTAACCAGCACAACCTTGCCCTTGACGGTGCCGCTCAAACTGCGGTCCACGGACAAATCGGGGTCCAGGTGGCGCTCCCAGTAATCCCAGATCACCCAAGCGTAATCCTCAAGCCTTGGGCATTCAATGCCGCTGCCTTCCAGCGCGGCCAAGGCATCCCGGCAGTCGTATCGGGTGGGCCAGGTAATGTAAGAGAACACCTCCTCGGGTAACGCCAAGTCCTTCAAAATCGCGTTTCGGATCCGGCGCACCGGCGTCAACGACATCAGGCCTTTCTTCAAGGCACCGGGAATGAAACCAAACATGGCGGCATTGAGCCGCATTTCCATTTTCGGTGCATGGGCCGCTTTGGCGAAAATGTTGAGCACATCGCCAATGCGGTGGGGTTGTGGGTCAACGAGGTGGAATGCCCGCCGATCAAGCCCGGGCTTGTGGGCAATGTGGTCCAAGGCGTTGACCACATAGTCAACCGGCACAATGTTGATTCGCCCGCCTTCCACGCCAATGGTGGGCACCCAGGAGGGCAACATGCGCCGCATCTTCTGGATCAACTTGAACATGTAGTACGGTCCGTCGATTTTGTCCATTTCCCCCGTGGTGGAATCGCCCACCACCATGGCCGGGCGGTAAACACGCCAGGGGGTTTTACACTTGCTGCGAACCACACCTTCGGAATCGTGCTTGGTGCGAAAGTACGGATGGCTCAGGTTTTCGGCTTCTTCGAACATGTCCTCACGGAAAATGCCCTCGTACAGGCCAGCGGCCGCGATTGAAGACACCATCTGGAAACATCCGGCACCTATGGCATTGGACAGGTCCACCGCATGGCGGGTCCCTTCCACATTGGTTTTCACCTGGCTTTCCGCATCAGCGGACAAATCATAAATGGCGGCCAAGTGGAAAAAATGGGCCACATTTTTCTGCAACAGCTTGATGTCTGCGGCACTGACGCCCAACTTGGGTTTCTCAAGATCACCCACAATCGGCACGCACTGGCCCTTCTTGGCCCCCCAATACTGCTGCAGCTCGGGCACTTTGGGCAGGCTGCCTTCCCGGATCAAAAAATAGATGGTGCCCTTTCGTTTGCTCTGAATCAGCCGCTTGACCAGTCGCTTGCCTATGAACCCGGTCGCCCCGGTCACAAAATAGTTCATGCCTCACCTCTCTTCTGATTGTTGGAAACGATCGGGCTGTTGTTTGCGCCCTTGTCGTCGAAAGTTCACTATACGCCGACCCACCGTGGTTCACCTATTGGGGGCATCCTCAGGCCATCGGTCTGGCCATGAGACCGGTTTCACTCGTAAAAACCCCATTGGGGTTTAGTGTGTGTGCTCTACCGGTGCATCGATAAACTATTAGAATGAAGAGATAACACCTTGCACCAAGTTGAAGCAGGTGGCCACCAGGAGAGACAAACCATGAGTAGCAGAAAAAAAGCAGCGGGCCTCGACAGCTCGCTCAAGGGCGCGGTCGACAGCGCCCAACAACTGCTGACAGCGGGACTGGGTGCAATTACCAAAGCCCAGGAAGAAAGCAACCGGGTCATTGAAAACCTGGTTAAAGAGGGACAGGAAATTCAGGAGCGCACAGTGAAGTTTGCAAATCAGAAAGTGGTTGAAGTCACCGGTGAAGTCACCGACAAGGTCAGCAAGTTGGCCGGTTCGGTCTCCAGCAAAGCCACCCAACACTGGGACAAGCTGGAACAAGTGTTCGAAGAGCGCGTCGCCCGTGCCTTGGGCCGCCTGGGTGTCCCAACCAACAAAGACGTGCAACAACTCTCTGAACGCATCGACCAACTGTCTGCCGCCATCGCCCAACTGACCGCCAAAAAAGACGACGCTGCCCCGGCCAAAAAACCGGCTCGCGGCAAGAAGGGCGAATAAACCCCCAGTTTGGCCTTTGTCACGACACGCAACGAACCGGCTTTAAACTAGCCGGTTTTTTGTGTGTGCCCCCGCGTACGCGCGTGAACCATTACGGCCCTTGAGTTCGCAGATGACTGAACACACCCAACAAGCAAACATCGGCCTGGCACTGGCTGGTGGCGGCCCTCTGGGCGCGATTTACGAAGTTGGGGCCCTGGTGGCCCTGTCCGAGGCCATCGACGGCCTGGACCTGAACAACATGAAGGTGTATGTCGGCGTTTCGGCCGGCGGCATTGTGGCCACAGGCCTGGCCCACAACCTGACACCCCACCAGATTTTCCAATTGTTTATTGAGGGCGAGCCTGAAGAGTTTGCTTTTGACCCATCGCTTCTGCTGAAACCCGCCGTCAAAGAATACTGGATGCGCCTGCGCAAAATTCCAGGCTTGTTGGCCACCGCGGTGTCCGATTATTTCCTTCGCGACGATGCCACTTGGGTCAGCTGTGTGGAACGACTGGGTGCAGCCATTCCGACGGGTCTGTTCAATGGAGACCACCTCCACGAATGGATGGCCGACATCATCGCCAAGGGCGGAGGTACCAACGACTTCCGCAATCTGAAGAATCGCCTGATTCTTGTCGCAACTGATCTGGATTCGGGTGACTCCATCCCTTTTGGTATGCCGGGGCACGATGACATTCCAATCTCCAAGGCGGTCCAAGCCTCAGCGTCTTTGCCCGGTCTGTTCCCGCCCGTACGTATCGGCAACCGTTACTACGTGGACGGCGCACTGAAAAAAACCCTGCATGCCTCAACCGCACTGAAAGAAGGTGTGGACCTGTTGCTGTGCTTGAACCCTTTGGTGCCTTACGATGACAGGCTGAACCCAAGGAATTCACGGCGCCGGGCTAAAGGCAAAGCATTCCAGCCAGGCGCACGCCTGTATGAAGGTGGGTTACCTCTGGTGCTGTCGCAAACCTTCCGGTCGATCATCCATTCCCGGATGGACATCGGCATGGAACGCTATGCCCACATGTACCCCAAGGCTGACATTGTGCTGTTTGAACCCCAGCACGGCGATGGTGAATTCTTCTTCACCAACCCGTTCAGCTACGCCAGCCGCAGGCGCCTGTGTGAACACGCCTACCAGCGCACGCGCGAGGAGTTGTGGAACCGCCGTCACGACCTGGCCGAGCGCTTTGCGCGTCACGGCCTGGAACTGAACCTGGAGGTGTTGAAAGACCCGACCATGCGCCTGACCGCCAAGCCCAACAAGCGCCCTGCCCGCACGGGTTCGATGGTCTCCAAGTTCGATCAGCTTGAAGATTCTCTGAACGAGTTGGACCGTTACCTGCGTATTGCAAAAACACGTCAGACGGTGTGAAACACAGCCGTGGTTTTCCCCGAGCCCTTTTGTATGACGGGCGAAAACCACGTATGCTTACAACTTGAAAAATAACAAATGACTGCCTCCCGGGGATACGCAGCAACAGCGCGCTGTCCGGGTTTGACAGGAGACGACCCCACGATGGAACGCAAGCCTCCACGCCGTACCCGAGAACGGATCCTTGATCTGTCGCTGCGGCTATTCAACGAGTTCGGCGAACCCAACATCACCACCACGGTGATTGCGGACGAAATGAACATCAGCCCGGGCAACCTGTACTACCACTTCCGCAACAAGGACGACATCGTCAACAGCATTTTCGCCAGTTTCGAGAAAGAAATTGACGGCCTGCTGGATGTTCCGGGCAACAGACAGGCGAACATCGAAGATGCATGGCTGTACCTTCAGGTGTCGTTCGAACTGATTTGGCGCTACCGCTTTCTGTACCGCGACTTGAACGACCTGCTCTCACGCAACCGCACCCTTGAAATTCATTTCAAGCGCATCTTGAAGCACAAGGTGGACGTGGCCCGTCGCTTGTGTGAAGGCCTGGTTGAGTCGGGGGACATGATGGCCTCGCAGACCCAGATCAACGCCTTGGCCACCAATATGGTGGTCGTTGCCACTTACTGGCTGAGTTACGAATACGTTCGTGACCCACGCCACTTCAATGACGAAACCACCATGAGCGCCGCCCTGGCCAATGGTGTGTATCAAGTCATGTGCCTGCTGGCCCCCTACCTGCAAGGCAACGCCAAGGAACTCTTCGAGAACCTGGCCCAATCCTTTATTTCTGACGACAATACTTAAAATACGCTGGAGACTTACCCATGAGCGACCTCAAGAGCCGTTTTGACCAAGCGGTGGCCGATTCCAAAACATTGCCGGCACGCCCCGACAACCAAACCCTGCTGAAAATTTACGCCTTGTTCAAACAGGCTTCAGAAGGCGACAACACCGGCAAGCGCCCAGGCTTTACCGACATTGTTGGCCGCGCCAAATATGACGCCTGGAAAGGCCTGGAAGGCACCAGCAAAGACCAGGCGATGCAAAACTACATCGACCTGATCGAATCGCTGAAGAAGTAATTCGCAGTCAGCCGCAAATAGAAAAGGCCTCCAACCGGAGGCCTTTTTCATGGATGGTTGACCAAAAGCCGCTTATGCGCCGGAGGAGCGAAAGTAATCGCCCAAGGCTTTTGGATCGGCGGGTGCCGCATCAACCCGAGAGGCCACATGCACACACACCGTTCTACACAACTCAACCACGGTGGGCTCTTTCACGGTGTACATCACCAGCGTGCCTTCCTTGCGCCGGCCCAGCACCCCGGCACGGTACATGAGGTTCAGATGACGGGACACGTTGGACTGTGTTGACTCAACCTGCTCCACAATGTCATTGACCGACTTTTCACCATCGCACAACGCACGGATGATCTTCAGCCGCGTAGGCTCGGAAAGCACCGCAAAATAGCCAGAAACCTGTTCCAGCAAAGCATCAAGTTCGTTCATGTCAATGGAGTTGTCCAGAACAAAGGTCTTAAGCGCACTGTAACACCTTGGCCACGGGGCGTGTGAGCAAGTCCGTCATTATTTGGCGAGCAACAGGCCCGCATGCTCGCGCATCGGGTGGAATTCAATGGCTTCCCACCGCTTCTGCACCACGTCGAGGTCAAAACGGGAGGTGGCTAAAAACGCCAGCGTGTCTGCGGCGTCGGTCACCATGCGCCCCACGTTGGCGTCCGAAAAGCGGCGAAGGTCGGTGGGGTTTTTGCTGGTTACCCAACGCGCGCAACTGTATCGGCTGGGCATCAGGCGCACATCAACGCCGTACTCATTCTTCAAGCGAGAGGCCACCACCTCAAACTGCAACTGGCCAATGGCGCCCAACAGCATTTCAGACCCCATCATGGGCTTGAACACCTGAATTGCACCCTCTTCGCCCAATTCCATCAGGCCCTTCTGCAGTTGTTTGCTGCGCATGGGGTCTTTCAATTCAACCGCGGCAAACAACTCCGGCGCAAAGAATGGCAAGCCTGTGAACTGAAGCTGTTCGCCCTCACTGAGGGAGTCGCCCAGCTGCAAGCCACCGTGGGTGGTCAGGCCGATGATGTCACCCGCATAGGCTTCGTCCACGCGGTCGCGCCGCTGGGACAAAAACGTCACCACACTGGTGGGGCGGAAATCCTTCCCGGTGCGCAGCACCTTGAACTTCATGCCGTGCTCAAACTTGCCAGACAGCACGCGCACAAACGCGATGCGGTCGCGGTGGGACGGGTCCATATTGGCCTGAATTTTAAAGACCACGCCCGTGAATTTGTTCTCATCGGGTTGAACCACCCGCTCTATGGCTTGTCGGGGGCCTGGGTGAGGCGCCACATCAACCAGCGCGTCCAGCACTTCCTGCACACCAAAGTTATTCACGGCAGAGCCAAAAAACATCGGGGTCTGCTGGCCAGCCAGAAAGGCTTGCGGGTCGAATTCGGGCGCTGCGGTCTTCACCAAATCGATTTCCTGCTCAGCCACTTCGAATTCAGCACCAAACCGGCGGCGCAGTTGCTCGCGGTCGTCGCCATCAATGGCTTCATCATCCTCGCGGCGGCGGTCTTCACCGGGCGAAAACACGCGCATGCGGTTTTTTCGAATGTCGAAAATGCCATGGAACAGCTTGCCCTGCCCCACGGGCCAAGCGAATGGCACACAGGGAATGCCCAAGGTGCTTTCAATTTCATCCATCAGCACCAGGGGCTCGCGCACTTCACGGTCCAGTTTGTTCACAAAGGTGATGATAGGAGTGTTGCGGGCGCGACACACTTCAATCAGCCGCAGGGTTTGTGGTTCCACACCGTTGGCCGCGTCAATCACCATGAGGGCCGCGTCCACAGCGGTTAATACACGGTAGGTGTCCTCGGAGAAGTCCTGGTGGCCCGGGGTGTCCAGCAAATTGATGATCTGGTCACGGTATTCCATCTGCATCACGGATGAGGCCACCGAAATACCCCGCTGCTTTTCAATCTCCATCCAGTCCGAAGTGGCGTGCCGGGAAGCCTTTCTGGCCTTCACGCTACCGGCGATCTGAATCGCACCCGCGAACAGCAACAGCTTCTCGGTCAGTGTGGTTTTACCCGCATCCGGGTGGGAAATGATGGCGAAAGTGCGTCGGCGCTTGACTTCGGAGGGAATGGACACAGCGATTCAAACAATTGGAAAAGCCGTGATTTTACACAGGAATTCATCGAACAATCGTTTTATTTTCATCAATGACTTTGTGCAGTGCAGAGTGAGTCAAATGCCTCAAAGGGATGCGCCAGATCTGTGATTTTTCAGTCTTTTTAGTATAGAGCCTCAGGTTCAAACACTTTCATTGAGAAATTGATTTGCCTATAGTGACCCCTGTCACGACTTAAGACCACCGCTACCCCAAGGAGAACACCATGACCACATTTTCCAAAACTGCTGAATTGCTGAGCAAAACCAACACCGAAATCAAAGCCCAACACCAAGTGGCTGCCAAGGCCCTGAACAGCCTGGTTGAAGCACAATTCGGTTTGCTGTCTCAAGGCCTGGGCAACGCCTTTGCCGCCGCTGAAAAGCTGCCAATGGCCGACAAGCCCCTGGTTGCCAAAACACGCACTGAAGTTAAGCAAGGCCTGGAAAAAGTGGTTGGTGTTAGCCAGGCTTACACTCAAAAAGGTGTAGAACTGTTCGAAACCCAATTGCCCGTGGTGATCGACAAAGGCTTCTCCTACGCAGCGCTGGCCCTGTCCCAAGCTGAATCCATCGCTGAAAACGTGGTAACCCTGAGCGTGACTGCTCTGGAACAAGCCAAGAAAAACGAAGCGCTGAAGCCAGCCATTGCTCAAGCCGAGCAAATCGCTGAGCAACTGTTCAAGAAGCTGGGCGTGAAAGCTGAAGAAGCAGCCAAGCCCGCCAAGAAGCCTGCTGCCAAAAAGGCCGCTCCACGCGCCAAGAAAGCTGCAGCAGCTCCCAAGGCTTCTGTGTAAGTGATGCGTTGATTGCCCGTACGCGGGCAAGCCAATAAAAAACCCCGCTTCGGCGGGGTTTTTTATTGCTCACTGAACCAGCGCACGATACTGCCTACCGCGTGAATCCCAAGCGTAGAGGGGGCCGTGAACGCGATTTGGGTCGATACCATCGCGTTTCAGGTCCGACTTCTGATACTTGAAGGTGCCAGTGGTCTGCGCCTGATCCAGCAAACGCACATATTGGGGAATGGCGTAGCTGGGCAAATGGGCGCTGACATACTCTGCAAGCCCTGACCAATCCACCGCTTTGCCCTCTTTGGTGCTGATCGCCGCCATGCCTGCACGGCCATCCGAACCGGGCACCTGCACCCCGTACACCACGGCGTGCTCAATCCAGGGCAATTTGGCCAAGGCCCCTTCCACTTCCGAGGTGGCCACGTTCTCGCCTTTCCAGCGGAAGGTGTCACCCAGCCTGTCCACGAACTGGACATGGCGCCAGCCCTGGCGTCGCATCAAGTCGCCCGAGTTGTACCAACAATCGCCTTGGCTGAACACATTGCGCAACAACTTGCCCTCATTGGCCTTGGGGTCGGTGTACCCATCAAAGGGGCGAAGCCGGGTCACTTCGCTGATCAACAGCCCCACCTCCCCCAGTTTCACGTCGGTACAACGCCCATGGCTGTCGCGAATCACCTGTTCCGTGTCCGGGTCACACGCCACAATGCGATACGGCATGGGGCAAAAACCCACGGTTTCACGCAAGCCAAAAGCATTCATGAACCCCAGATTCGATTCGCTGGCCCCATAGAATTCGAAAATCTGCTCAATGCCAAAGCGGGCTTCGAAATCGGCCCACAGTTCTGGCCGTAAGCCATTGCCGGTGATGAAACGGATTTCGTGGTTCTGGTCATTCTCATTGGGCACTTGGTTCAACAGGTAGCGCAACAACTCGCCGATGTAACAGAAGGCGTTGGCGTTGTAGAAGCGGATACGCTCCCAGAAGCGGCTCGCGCTGAACTTTTCATCCAGCGCCATGCAGGCACCGGCAGCGATGACCATACCCAATGACACCGTGAGTGCATTGTTGTGGTACAGGGGCAAACAGCAATACAACACCTCCTGATTGGACAGGCGCGTGGCCGATTGCATGCCGTACATGGCCTGCAGCCATCGGTAATGGCTCATCACAGAGGCTTTGGGCAGCCCGGTGGTACCCGAGGTGAAAATATAGAAGCAAGGTGACTTGGCTGTCACTTCAGAGGCCTCAATCAATGCGCGCGGGCTCTGTACCGTCCACAACTCCTTGAAGTTGCTGTACGCCAAGCTGTCAGAGGCCCCTTCAAACCCAGCGACCTCCACGCCGGCCAGCCGCTCGGGGTGGCTTTGTTGCAAGGCCTTCAAAATGGCCAAACCATGGGCGCACGCCAACACCAACGCCGGTTTAACGAGGCTCAGGCTGTGCGCTTGCACATCACCCTGCTGATTGGGGTTCAGCAATGCAGACACGGCCCCAATTTTGGCCGCTGCAATCACCGCGATCACCGTTTCCCAGCGGTTCTTGGACAGAATACCCACCACACCACCACGCTTCACGCCCAAGCTGATGAAGGCTCGGGCCATCTGGTTGGCCATGGCATCAGCTTCTTGATAGGTGAAAGTCTTGGTTTGGTCCCTCAAAAAGGGCCGATCGGCATGGGCCTGGGCTTGAGACTCAAACACCGTGGCCAACGACACACGGCGTTGTGGCCTGAGCAAGGCCATATTGACCATGTTGGGAACCAGGCGGGGAACATCCGGCAAATAAGCCAAAGCGCCTTTGGCAATGTCCAGCACGGACACAGTTTTGGGTCCTTGTCCCATTTTGAGCGTCTCCACAGGTTTTACAGTGTGTTTTTTGTTACGGAACAAGATACACTCCTCGAGTCAACGCGTTTTATCCATCCGTCGTTTTTCATTCATGTCTTTTGTACGCCCCGCGTTCGTTGCTGCCATGCGAGTGCTTCCACCCAAGCTGAGTCAAATTCTGGGCACGCTGCTCTTGACGGCGGGGCTGGGTGTGGCCACAGACGCTTTGGCCCGCAGCTATGTCGGCTACACGGGCAAGCCTTGGGTGAATGATTACGGGGTCTTGTTCGGTGAATGCAAAGCTGCACAAATTGCCCAGTTGCTCAAGGCAGGGGCTTTTGATCAGATGGCTTTGGTGGACAACGATGTGAATTGGCAGGCCCTTCTGCCCTCAGGCACTACCGAACCAGCCCGTCGCATTGACTCCCACTGTTTTGCGCACACCCTTGAATTGGTGCCTTCCGGGCAAGCTGTGCGCTGGCTGAACCCTGTCAGTGGGAACGGCCTGTACATTTACCCCGGCCCTAAATCGGACACCTGCCGCAGCTACTTGGGCGTGCTGGCAGTGAATGGGCAAAAAAACAAATTCCGGGGCGAAGCGTGTGTCATTAGTCCTGGGGTCTGGCGCATTCAACCCTGACCTTGCAACACCTTGAGCTTGGCCAAAGTGCCCACCGAGGCTACTACCACCAAGTACAGGGTGGCCCGGGTCATCGCTACAAACAGTTTGCGAAACTCGGTGTCGTTCATCTCTTCCAGTTGCAACTCGGTCAGCACCACGGCCTGCGCAGATTGCCCTTTGAACCTGTACACGGACTCAGCCAGCACAGCCCCCTGCGAGAACACATGCCGCCCCTGGGCATCCACCTGGCCCGTGTAATGGGCCAGGCTGTGTGGCCCAAGCTGGGCCAGACGCAACACCTGTGACTTCTCATGCCCGCGCCAACTCAACACAGCGACATGGCTGCGATCAAACCCCATCTTCAGGCATTGGGTGACAGCGCGCGCGGTGACGGCAGGAATATCGGCAGCATGTTCATAGCCCAACCACTGAACTGGCCAACCATCCACCGGGCAAGCGGATTCCGGGTTGAACAACTCTGGGCTGTTGAGCGTGAACAAGGGTTTGATGTGGTCCAAAGCGGCCAGAACTTGCCGAGGGTTCCGATAGTTCACCGGCACGGTTAACCCCATCCAGCCCGGCAAATCCACTGGCTGCTTACCGTAAAGGTTTTGGGCCGGGTCTTCCAACCACAGCCAGCGGCTTGCCGGGTGCGCAAGGCGCTCAAGCACGGCCACCCAGCCCTGTTCGAAGTCCTGCCCCTCGTCCACCACCACAGTGTCAAACACCCAGCGCAAGTCTTGGCGCAAACCCAATACCTGCTCAGGCAAACGGTTGAACACGTCAGGCTGGCTGTAATCCGGCTCAATTCCAGCGTCTTTCAACAGCCTGTCGCACAAAGCATGGAAATTCCACACTTGGGCACCCAACCATTGATGTTCAGCCACCAGCGTCTGCAAATGCACCGCCAAAGGCCGGTTGTAACACACCACCAACACACGCTCTCGCCGCGCGTGGGCCTGTTGCAATTCCTGCAAAGCGAGCAAGGTTTTGCCACACCCGGCGGTGCCCGTCACACGAAGGCGAAAAGGTTGGGCACTCAAACGCGACACCCATTGCGGCAACCCTTGCGACAAGCGAGTTATCAGGGTGTCGGCACTCAAGGCCAAAGCGCCCACTTCGGGCACCAAGGTCAGTTCATTGCTCAAGAATGCCTGTATCTGGCGAAGGCTGGCTTGCTCAGAGGGCAGCTTGGCGGGTACTGAAACCACGGGTCGATTGGCCAATTGAATGACTCTGAAGGCCAAGGCATCCCTGTCGCGGGAATCGACCACCAACTCGGGCTCAAGGTCCAACCCCTGAACATTGGGTACCAAAAAATCGGGGCAATACACCATGCCCAGCGCATTCAAGGCACTGCCATACTGTTTGGTGAACTTGCTTCGAAGCAAATCAAGCTGTGCGGTCAACTGGGTGAACACGTCCTCATGGCCATCGCCAGCGCGCTTGATCAGTCGGCCTTGCTGCCCTTGCAACAGGCCTGTTTTCATCAGAATGCAGATCATCAGCCCAGCCGGTGTCACCACCAAAAACTGAAGCCGGCCGAGCACTGTGCACTGCTCGTCCAGACGAGTCCAATGCAAACCATGATAAACCGTGAAATCAGCCGGCAACCCCTGAGCCAAGGCCTTCAGAACTGACTCTTGCCGCGCTGCCTGCGCATCCAGCGGCAAGGCATCGGGGCGAGTACTCGGAAAGACTTGGGCCAAGGCTTACACCTCCTTGAACTGCTGTTTGACCGGGTCTGCGGAATACCTGTCCAAGCCACCACGGGTTCGAAAACCCAGCAGGATTTTTTGGTTGGTTTCATACACCTCGGTGCGCAACCACTCAATCACTTCCTTGCCCTGTGCAAATCCAACAGCCCGATACTCCCAAACACGCTCCTCGCCATTCCATCGAAAGCCTCGAAGCTTCATGGCTTCCTTCTTTTCAAACGGTGCTTTCAGTGCAGCGATTTCATAGATGGATTCGTGCATGCCCTCGAAGATGACTTGAAACGGCATGCGTTGCGATTCTTTCAATGGGCGAGCAAGTACATGCACCAAGGCGTTGCAATCTTCCACCGCGCGGTGGGCGCCGTGATAAAAACCGCATTCCGACAACAGGGCATCCAGCCGCCTGGCTTGGTAGCCCTCCTGGTTCCAGGGCACTTCCTGAAAACTACAGGCCCAAGGCACCTCGGCAAACCGCGGAAAACGGCGCACCAAAAACGGTTTGTCAAACGCAGCGTTGTGGGCCACGACCACTTGCGCGACGTCCAACAGTGCCAGCAACTCATCGTCGTTGAAGGTTTGACCCTCCACCATCTCGTTGGTGATGCCATGGATGGCCGTGCTTTCAGCGGGTATCGGGCTGCGTGGTGCTTCCAAACCGCCGTACTGACCCAGCACCCGGCCAATCTGGCCTGTTTCGCCATCCACCTCCACCAGCAGGGCACCGACTTCGATAAGCTCTGCATTGCTCAGTTCAAGACCAGTAGTCTCGGTGTCCACCACAAGCACCTTCACAGGGTGCTCGACTTTTGCACCGAAAGACGCTCTGGTTTGAATGCGGCGAAGCACCTTGAAGTTGCCGCTCGACTCCAGCCATTGGGCCACCAACTCGGGCTCAAAGCCGTTCAGATCCTGTTCCATGTCACTCCTGTGTAACCACGCTGGCCCAACCACGATGCACCCGAACCGCCCAGCCCGCTTTGACTTGCCGCACCCCGCCCTTGTCGGTGTGCGTCAACTGGCGATGCAGTTCAATGAGGGCATCACGCCCACAACGAATACCGTGCTGACCCAACCATGTGTGCAGTATGTCACGCTGCAAGGGCTCCTCGAGCATTTGCCATGCAGCAAGTTTCAATCGGCCTTGCTGGTCCAGCAGTTGGTCCAGAAGCGGCCCCTGTGTGGCATCCCGTTGGGCGAAAAATTCCTGAAAATGCTCAGCCAGGCGCAACACCGCGTGGTCGGTCTGGGGAAACTCACTGCGCAACTGCGGCAACATCACCTCCCTCAGCCAATTGCGGCGCAATGACACATCGCTGTTACTGGGGTCGTCCACACACGGCAGGCCCGCCAAAGCAACGCAGGTGCGCAGGTCTTCTTTGCTCCATTGCAGCAGAGGGCGAATCAGTTGATGTGAGTACTGCGCCGAGGGCCATGGCCCCAAAGGCGGCATGCCGGCGATGCCCCTCAAACCAGATCCACGAAGCAATTGCAGCAGCACCGTTTCAACCTGGTCGTCACGGTGGTGGCCTAACCACAGTTGTGTAATCCCGGAGTCCAACATCCATTGACCGATCGCCGCATACCGGGCCGCGCGGGCCTGGGCCTCAAGGCCGGTGCCGTCGCTTCGGTCGACGTGGACTGTCAATACCGTGAGGGGCACACCCAGCATCGCGCACACCCGCCGACAATGCGCAGGCCAATCAGCGGCAACGTCTTGAAGCTGGTGGTTGACATGGACCGCCTGAACGGGCAGACCCAATTTGGTCATGGTGTGCAGGAGGGCTGTTGAATCCATACCGCCCGAATACGCCACTGCCACAGGGCCTGTTGTGGTTTGATTGGGCGTACTCGGATCAGAATTGGCTGCGCTGCGCCACCCGGCCAGCACCGCTGCTTGCAATGCCGACTGAAGCGACTCGGCCTGAGGGTCCAGGCTCATGGTCTGAGCCTGATCAGGCTTGCACCACCTTGAAATGCCCGTAGCTCATCAAGCGGTCGTGGCGGGCATCGAGCAATGTGGATGTTTTGTAGGTGGTCAGCACATTCAAGGCCGCCTTGATGGACGCCTTCAGATTGTTCGCCGTTTGCTGGTGGTCGCGGTGTGCGCCACCAAAACTTTCTTTGACAATCTCCTGAATCAAGCCGAGGTCACGCAGTCGCTTGGCGGTCACCGCCAGCGCCTCAGCGGCGTCGGGCGCACGTTCGGCACTGCGCCACAGGATGGATGCACACCCTTCGGGGGAAATCACGGAGTATGTGGAGTACTCCAGCATAATGACATGGTCGGCCACGGCCAGTGCCAACGCACCACCCGAGCCACCTTCACCGATGATTGCACTGACAATGGGCACTTGAATCTGTGCCATTTCAATCAGGTTACGGCCAATCGCCTCAGACTGGCCCCGCTCCTCTGCGTCAATGCCGGGAAAAGCCCCCGGGGTGTCCACCAGAGTCACAATCGGCAAGCCAAATTTTTCAGCTGTTTTCATCAAACGCAAGGCTTTGCGGTAGCCTTCTGGCCGTGACATGCCGAAGTTGCGGCGTGTACGCTCTTTCACATCGCGACCCTTCTGGTGACCAATCACCATCACCGCCTCACCATCCAGGCGCGCCGGTCCGCCAACAATCGATTCGTCATCGGCGAAATGGCGGTCGCCGTGCAGTTCATGGAAATCGGTGAAGGCGTGTTCAATGTAATCCAGCGTGTAAGGCCGTTGTGGATGACGGGCCACCTGCGACACCTGCCAAGGGGTCAGCTTGGCGTACAGCTCTTTGGTGAGCTGATCACTTTTGCCTTCAAGGCGACGAATTTCTTCAGACAGGTCCACCGCCGAGCCGTCCTGAACCAGGCGCAGCTCATCAATCTTGCCTTTCAATTCGGCAATCGGTGATTCGAAATCAAGAAATGTTTGCTTCATGAGGATCTCATTAGTAGTCGACGACCACCGGGTCCAGACTGCGCCACAGGTACCAGGCGGCTACGGTGCGCCAAGGTCGGCATGTTTCCCCGAATTGTAGTGCTTCTTGAGGCCCAACGGGCTGGCCTTGTAGGAATTGTCGCGACAAGGCTTTCTGTACGCCCAAATCATCCACCGGCCAAATGTCAGGGCGTCGCAGACAAAACATCATGAACATTTGGGCTGTCCATGGGCCTATTCCCTTGATTTGACACAAATGTCGGCTGCAGGCCTCATCGTCCAGTGCCTGCAAAGCATCCAAACTCAATTGGCCGGCTTGGTCAAATTCGCTGAGGGCACGTGCATAAGTCACTTTGGCGCGGGACAAACCCGCGGCTCGCAAAGCTTCATCACTGCACGCCAGCAAAGTGGAACTGTTGAGGCTACCCCCCAAACATTCCACCACCCTGCCCCACACCGCATCAGCCGCCTTCACCGAGATTTGCTGGCCAATCAGCGAGCGCAGCAACGTTTCATACGGTGCGCCCCGAGAACGCAAGGCCCGGTCGTTGTGGGCCTGAATCAGCAAAGCCCACGTTGGGTGCAAAGCGGACAAGGCGGAACAGGCCTCATTCCAATAACTGGGTGCCTGTTCGTCGTTGGAAAAACTGTGGCGGGTCAGGTTCTTCGCCATTGGGTGGGCCCGCCGCGCACGTCTTCCAGCACGACACCTTGCTCCAGCAACGACTGACGAATGGCGTCGGCTTTGGCGAAATCCCGGTCGGCCTTGGCCTGTGCACGCTGGGCGATGTAGTCCTCGATATCGGCTTCGGACAGGCCAGCCTGTTCACCCACAGTGGCCTTCTGGAAAGCCTCGCCCGTGCGCTCCAACAAACCCAGCACATTGGCCAGCGCCTTCAGACGGCCGGCCAAAGCCGAGTCATGGGTGCGGTTGATGGCATTGGCCATCTCGAACAGCACCGACACGGCCATCGGGGTATTCATGTCGTCATTCATGGCCTGCGCGAAACGGGCTTCGTAGTCGTTGGACCAATCCAACTGTTCTGCAGCCACCGCATCACCGATGGCTTTGTACAAGCGGCCCAACGAAGCGCGAGCGTCCTGCACATGCGCTTCCGAGTAGGTCAGCGGGCTGCGGTACTGCGCCCTCAGAATGAAAAAGCGAACCACTTCAGGGTCGTAGACATTCAGAATGTCGCGGATGGTGAAAAAGTTGCCCAAGGACTTGGACATCTTTTCTTCCTGCCCATTGGTTTCCACGCGAACAAAACCGTTGTGCATCCAGTGACGGGCAAACTCACCCCCGTTGGCCCCAACGCTTTGGGCAATCTCATTCTCATGGTGGGGAAATTGAAGGTCTGCACCGCCGCCATGAATGTCGAACTCATTGCCCAACAAAGCGCAACTCATGGCTGAACATTCAATGTGCCAGCCTGGCCGCCCTTCGCCAAACGGGGCGTCCCATTTCGCATCGGCGGGTTCTTCGGGTTTGGCACGTTTCCACAGCACGAAATCCAGAGGGTCTTGTTTGCTGTCAGAGACTCCAACCCGCTCACCGGCGCGCAGTTCATCCAGGCTTTTGCCGGACAAACGCCCATACTGAGGAAAAGCACGCACTGAGAAATTCACATCACCGCTGTCGTCCTGATAAGCCAGGCGCTTGGTCATCAGCGTTTGGATCATGGCCTGCATCTGGGCCACGTACTCTGTAGCCCTGGGTTCATGGTCGGGCCGCTCAATACCCAGCGCATCGGCGTCTTCATGCATGGCCGCAATGAATCGGTCAGTCAATGCCCGAATGCTTTCACCGTTTTCAAGGGCCCGGCGGATAATTTTGTCATCGATGTCGGTAATATTACGAACATAGGTGACCTTGTAGCCTTGGGCGCGTAACCAACGCTTGAGCAAGTCGAACACCACCATGACCCGGGCATGCCCCAAGTGGCAAAAGTCATACACAGTCATGCCGCAGACATACATGCGCACATGGTTAGGGTCAATGGGCTTAAAGGCCTGTTTCTGACGAGCCAGCGAGTTGTAGATATGAAGCGACGAAGTCATGGTGTGGGTGAACGGCGGTTGAAGCGGGGCTGTCGCCAAAAACCGGCTTTGGACCGGACTTGATGAACCATTCAACCCGCTTTAGGGCTTGCTACAATAGCCGTCGAGTATATCATTTAGCCGGACAGCGGTATTTCCGTTCCGGGCCTCTCGGCGGCTCACCCCAATCATGCACGCAAATCAGGACTAGCGAACAATGAAGTCAAACCCGACCAAACCAACAACGAACAAGGGAAAAATTATTCTGGCCTGCGCATTGCTGGGCATGGCGTTGGCCGCAGGCCCCAGCCGGGCCGATGAAGCCGATGAAGTCTCGCGCCTGATTCAGCAAAGCCTGTTTGACCAAGCGCTTGCCAGGGCCGATGCCTACTTGGCCAACCGCCCCAACGATGCCCAAATGCGCTTCCTCAAGGGCCTCATCCTGACTGAGCGCAACAAAGTCAACGAAGCGATTGTGATTTTCACGAAGCTGACCGAAGACTTCCCTGAACTGCCCGAGCCCTATAACAACCTTGCCGTGCTGTATGCAGGCCGTGGCGAGTACGAGAAGGCCCGCGAATCCCTTGAAATGGCCATTCGCACTCACCCCAGCTACGCCACTGCGCATGAAAACCTGGGCGATGTGTACGCCAAATTGGCCTCACAAAGCTACGACAAAGCCTTGCAACTGGATGGCCGGAACCAGACCGCGCAAACCAAATTGTCGCTGGTACGCAATTTGATCGCGGGCAAAGGCGCCGACACCGTAGCGTCAGCCGCACCCGCCACTACAGGCAAAGGCAAAGGCAACAACACCGTGGTGGCTGCGGCACCAACGCCAGCCCCAACCCCAGCGCCAACACCCAAAGCAGTTGAGCCGGCACCAGCAGCCCCGGCAGCGCCAGCCAAAACAGCACCGATCGAGAGCAAAACCGGCACTGTGGCGGCTGCCGCAGGTGCGGCCGCTGCTGGTGCAGCAGCCGGCACTCGCCTGCCTGCCATCTCCGCAACCACACCTGGCGCTTCGGCCAGTGCGCCCGCAAGCTCGGGCAAATCAGCCACTTTGGGTTCCGACACACAAGTACTGGCTGCAGTTGAACGCTGGGCGAAGGCTTGGTCCAGCCAAGACATGGCCAACTACCTCGATTCCTACAGCGAGTCCTTCGAAACCCCGGGCAACATGAGCCGAGCCAACTGGGAGAAGATGCGCGAGCAGCGGATTGTGGGCAAGGAAACCATCCGCGTGGAAGTCGACAATCCATTAATCACCATTACGGGTGATGAAGCTGTGGTCAAATTCAAGCAAGGCTATTATTCGAACCGTTTGAACAACGTATCCACTAAGACCCTGACCATGCGCCTTGAAGGCGGCACATGGAGAATCGTCAGCGAGCGCGTTGGAGGATAAATGTCGAAGTTGGCCAGTTCGGCCCTGCGCAAGGGCCTGATGCTTGTGTTGCCCATCGCCATCTGGGGGCTCACTGCAGCCCCCAGTTTTGTGAAACCGGGCAACAGCTCCTTTGCGATGGCCGCCTTGGGCGACGCACGCACAGGCAGCAACCCACTGGCCAACCAACTCTTCGATGCTCAGGCTTACCGTCCGGTCATCGACACTGCGGTGGAAGACATCTACCTTGCCCTCAGTGCCAACAAGCTGAACGAAGCCTTGCGCCTGACAGACCGGCTGCTGGCTGAATTTCCCAATTTTCACTTGGGCCACATGATTCGCGGCGACATTCTTTCGCTGAAGGCTGGTCGCCAGATCAAACGCATTGGCGATGTGCCCAATGTGCCCAAATCGAAACGCGAAGACCTCGCAGAGCTTCAAGATGAAGCCGTCGCGCGGTTTCGTGCAGTCCGGGACCGCCCACGCAAAGACCTGTTACCCGCTGAACTCGTTGAGCTCAACAGCGACCAGCGTTATGTGATTTTGGTGGACACTTCACGGTCCCGCCTGTTCCTGTACGAGAACATGTTCCCCTACCCACGCTTGGTCACCGACTTTTATGTCTCCCAAGGCCGGATGGGGGCTGTGAAAAGCCGGGAGGGTGACAAACGCACCCCGATTGGCGTGTACACCATCACCGAGCTGTTGCCCAAAGAAAAGCTGAGCGACTTCTACGGCCCAATCGCATTGCCCATCAACTACCCCAACACCTGGGACAAGCGCCAAGGCAAGACCGGTTACGGCATCTGGTTGCACGGCATGCCCAAGCAATACGTGAGCCGCCCGCCCAAAGCCAGCGATGGTTGCGTGGTGCTGGCCAATCAGGACTTGCTGGCGCTCAAGCAATTCGTGAAAGTGGGCAACACCCAGGTGGTGATTGCAGAACGGCTGGACTTCGTTGCCCAAGACGTGTGGCAAAGCCAGCGCAAAGCGGCCATTCGGGTACTGAAGGCGTGGAAAGACGACCTGGAACGGGGCTTGAACAAAGGCTTGTACCACTATTCAAGCGACGTTCGTATTGACGGGCAAGATTTACAAAGCTGGCAGCGCAACAAACACCTGAACCAACGCGCCTTCGGCAACATCAAAATTGACGAGCTGACCATGATGCGCTACCCCAGCGAGCGCAACGACATGATGTGGGTGTCCTTCCGGCAAGTGGACGATGTTTACGGGGAAGTGCGCAAACAACAATACTGGATGAAATCGGGCACTCGCTGGCAAATCATTCAGGAAGACACTGAAAAACTCTAATCAGGAAGGATACAATTCGTGCAATCCAGCAAACGACAATTGCTTAAGTGGTCCCTATTCGGCGCTTTGGCTGCTGCTTTTGGACATTCCTCTGTTCTCACCGCGTTCGCGCAAACAAAGAAGAAACCCATGGTTAAACTCAAAACAAATTTTGGCGACATCACCATCGCCCTGGACGCTGAAAAAGCCCCCAACACTGTGGCCAACTTTCTGGAGTACGCCAAAAGCGGCTTTTACTCCAACACCGTGTTTCACCGCGTCATCAATGGCTTCATGATCCAAGGCGGCGGTTTCGAGCCCGGCATGAAACAGAAAAATACCGGTGCGCCCGTCAAGAACGAGGCCAACAATGGCCTGAAAAACGAGAAGTACACCATTGCCATGGCCCGCACCAACGACCCACACTCGGCCACTGCGCAGTTCTTCATCAACACCGAAAACAACGAGTTCCTGAACTTCAAAAGCCCCACGCCTCAAGGTTGGGGTTACTGCGTATTCGGCAAAGTGACCGAAGGCACCGACGTTGTGGACAAGATCGTGGGTGTACGCACCTCCTCCAAAGGCTTTCATCAGGATGTTCCCGTTGAAGACGTGATCATCCAGAGCGTCGAAGTCCTGTAACTCTCGGTGCTGGAACTGTCCCCTCAGGACGTGCTTCATTGCGCGTCCGACCTGCACCTCAGCACGGAGACCCCCAACACCCTGCGCGCCTTCGAAACCTGGCTGGCCAGTGTGGCGCAGGAAGGCAGCCGGGTTTTGCTGCTGGGTGATGTTTTCGAGGTGTGGGCGGGTGACGACCAAGACGACGACTGCACCCGCCGCGTCAAAACCGCGATTCAAAGCGCGGTGGCCTGCGGATGCCGTGTTGAATTCATGCACGGCAACCGGGATTTCCTGCTTAGAGACGGATTTGCTGATGAATGTGGCATGACCTTGCTGCCCGACCCGGAATTCATCCGTATCGGTGCCTTGGTTATCGCGTTATCGCACGGCGACCAGCTTTGCACCGATGATGTGGCCTATCAACGTTTCCGCCTTCAAAGCCGTAACCCAGCCTGGCAGGACGCCCTGCTGGCACAGCCCTTGGCCGCACGGCAACAACTGGCCAAATCCATACGCAGCGAAAGCATGCAACACAAGGCCAGCAGCAGCCTGGCCATTCAGGATGTGAATGCTCTGGCTGTACAGAAAGCGTTCAAGGGGCACTGGCCTGATGGTGATTATGTCGGCCGCTTCAATGTGCTGGTTCACGGCCACACCCACCGATGCGCCGTTCACCAGGCGGCCCAAACCGAAAGCCAACTCAGCCAGACCATGACAGGCCAACTGCAGGACGGCATGCGCTTGGTATTGCCGGATTGGTGCATGGACACCGAGCATGATGATGAAAGCGATGGCCGCCGCCGCGGGGGTTATCTAACCTTGCGTGGCAACGGCGCTTACACCCTGACCCTGTTCAACTGAACAAGCTGATCAGTCGTCCACCAACTTGTTCAGTGCCTTCAACTCCTCGCAGGGTGAAGGCATTGCTTCGGTACTGCCGCCAGCCCCACTTTGACCACGTTCGAGTTGCTCAATGCGCTGTTGCTGGGCAATGGCTTGCTCAATCAAACCATGAATGGCCTTGATCAACGGGTCATCCCCATTTTTGGACACCCCATAAGCCGCAAACTCGGCCTTGGTGCGCGCCGCTGCTGACAAGGGCTCGGCAGGCTCGCCCTCTTCCTTGAGAATCATGCGGGCGGGGTTACCCACAGCAGTGGCCCCAGCCGGCACAGGTTTGGTCACCACCGCGTTGGACCCAACCTTGGCACCAGCCCCAACCGTGAATGGGCCCAACACCTTGGCACCTGCACCAATCACCACGCCGGTTTCCAGTGTGGGGTGGCGCTTGCCTTTGTCCAGGGAAGTGCCGCCCAGCGTCACGCCTTGGTAAATGGTGCAATCGTCATGAATCTCGGCTGTTTCACCAATCACCACGCCCATGCCGTGGTCGATGAACACACGCCGGCCAACAGTAGCACCGGGGTGTATTTCAATGCCCGTGAAGAAACGGCCCAAATGGGACAAAAAGCGGGCCAAGGTGGAAAAGCCGTTTGCCCAGCAGGCATGGGCCATTCGATGCCAAATCAGCACATGAAGGCCGGGGTAGCAAAGCAGTACCTCCAGACGGCTGCGCGCGGCAGGGTCTTTGGCCAGAATGTTGTCAATGTCTTCCTGTATGCGTTGCCACATGGTCATTCCATCGGAACTGCGGGGCCAAGGCTGGCGGCCCTCGCGGGCAAACAGTGTATCAGCATCAGCCCTTGTCCTGTTTGCGGCGCTCTATTTCATGCGGGTACAAACGGCCCTGGGCCACACGCACCACATCAGCCAAAAACCCCCTGAGCATATCCACTTCTTCCTGCTCCCACTGAAGCCGCCCCAACAAGCGGGCCAAACGGGGAACCAGCTTTTTAGGCTTGCTGGGGTTCAGGAAATCCACAGATTCCATGGCTTGCAGCCAATGGGCCTGCAAATCGGCAACGGCCTTCACAGTGGCCAATCGGGGGGCGACCGGTACCGCCTTTTCCGGGTTGGGCACACGGGGCATTGAGGGCAGGCCCTGCCCTGCCTCCCACTGCACCCGCAGGGCGTAGCACACAATCTGAACGGCCTGCGACAGGTTCAGTGAATTGTATTCAGGGTTCGATGGGATATAGACCTGCCGATTACACTGCCCCAATTCCTCATTGGTCAGGCCGGTTCGTTCAGCACCAAACACAAACGCGCTGCGTTCAACGCCGCCACCCAAGTCGTTGAGCGCCTCAAGGGCGGCCTGCGCCGGGCTTTGCAGTGCGGGCCCCAACTCACGCAAACGGGCCGACAGGGCATACGCCCTTTGGCAATCGGCCAGCGCCTCGGGCAGGCTGTCAAACACTCGCGCATTGGCCAGCACGTCTGAAGCGCCACTGGCCAGGGCAATGGCCTCCTCATGCCTTTGAATGTCGGCCGTTTTGGGTTGAACCAGCCTCAGATCGTGAAGGCCCATGGTTTTCATGGCGCGAGCCACCGAACCCACATTGCCCGGATGACTGGTTTTTACCAGAACAATGGAGATGGAATGCAGGTCTGAAGCTGGGCTCATTTATAATGTCAGGTTAAACGCAATTTAGACTTGAAGGAAAGGCCATGCACCCGATGCTGAACGTGGCGGTCAAAGCCGCTCGCGCCGCTGGAAAAATCGTCAACCGCGCCGAACTCGACCTCGACCAGGTCAAAGTGGGTGTCAAAGGCCCCAATGATTTTGTCACTGAAACGGATCAGGCCGCTGAGCAAGCCATCATTGAGGTCTTGAGCACCGCCTTTCCATCCCACGCCATTTTAGCCGAGGAAAGCGGCGCTTCCGGGCAATCCGACCATGAGTGGGTCATCGACCCCATCGACGGTACCGCCAACTTCATTCATGGGCTGCCCCACTACGCGATCTCCATCGCCCTGCGCGTGCAAGGCCAGGTTCAACAAGCCGTGGTGTACAACCCGGCCACCAACGACCTGTTCACTGCTTCCAAAGGTGAAGGTGCCTTCTTGAACAACCGCCGCATTCGCGTTTCCAAACGCAGCAAGCCCAATGAATTCCTGATTGGCTTTGCATTTCCCAGCGGCGTCAGCGAGGGTTCTGAACACGTGAAACGCAAGATGCTGGCCTTGACCGAGAGCACCGCCGGTATTCGTAAATCAGGCTCTGCAGTTCTGGACTTGGCCTATGTGGCCTGCGGCCGGCTGGATGGCTACCTGTGTTTTGGCCTGAAACCCTGGGACTTGGCCACGGGCGTGCTGCTGGTGTCCGAAGCCGGTGGCCTGATCACCGACCCCAACGGCGACAGCGATTTCATGAGCACCGGCAATGCAGTTGCGGGTAACCCCAAAGCGTTGCAATACCTTCTGAGTTTCAAGTAAGTCAACCACCCAGCGGCTTGGCCCGGCGATTTGGACCAAAGTCCAAGACCGGGCGTTTTCCCGCCAACCTTGACCTGCAGGATTCGCCTTGGACTTTGAAAACCACACGCCGATGATGCAGCAGTACCTGCGTCTGAAAGCCGAGTACCCCGACAAGCTGGTCTTCTACCGCATGGGGGACTTCTATGAGTTGTTCTTCGAAGACGCACAGCGCGCCGCCCAACTGCTTCAAATCACCCTGACCCACCGTGGCCAGTCCGCCGGGCAGCCCATCCCCATGGCTGGCGTGCCGTTCCACGCTGCCGAACAATACCTGGCCAAGTTGGTTGCCATGGGGCAGTCGGTGGCCATTTGCGAACAGGTGGGCACACCCGGACAAACCAAAGGCCCCATGGAGCGCAAGGTTGCCCGCGTGGTCACACCGGGCACACTGACTGAAAGCGCGCTGCTGCCCGATCAGGAAAACAAAACCCTGGTCAGCCTGTACACCGAGGACGGTCAACGCTGGGGGCTGGCCTGTCTGGCTTTGTCAGCAGGCTCCATCCGGTTGCTGGAATGCGACGCCGCATCACTGAATGCACAATTAAGCCGCTTCAATGCCGCAGAAGTGCTCACCAACAACAAGCAGGCGCTGCTTCAGGTGAACCCACCAGCCTGCATGGAGCGGCCAGCGTGGCATTTTGACGCCAGCGTGGCCAATGCCCACCTTAAAACTGTTCTTGAAGCGGCCAGCCTGGACAGCCTCGAGCTGCACAAAGCCACCCTCGCCGTGCCCGCCATGGGTGCAGCCCTGCAATACGCCCGTGAAACGCACTTGAGTACCGACACCTTCAGGCATGTGTCCGACATTCAGGTGGAATCGAGCGACGACTTTCTGGTGTTGGACGACACCGCCCGACGCAACCTCGAGTTGACCACCACCCTGCGCGGTGATGCTGCCCCCACCCTGTTTTCGCGCTTGAACCACACCGGCAGTGCCATGGGTGCGCGCCGGCTTCGGCAGTGGATTCTTGAACCCCTGCGCGACCTGTCTGCCATCAACGACCGGCAAAACCAGATTGCCGAGTTGATTGCACTGGACATGAACACCGGGCATGCTCGGTGTGAAGCCACATTGGCCCAACTGCGGCACTTTGCAGACATCGAACGGATTGCCAGCCGCATTGCCTTGCTGAACACCAAGCCACGTGACTTGCTTGCCCTGCGCGACAGCCTTGGCCACCTGCCAACCCTTCAGGATGCGTTGACCGCATTCGACGGCTCAGGCTCGGTGTTCAGAGCGGCCATTGACGCTTTGGCCTGCCCACCCAATCTGAAGGCTGAGTTAGACCTGGCGCTGGACGACAACCCACCTGCCCTGCTGCGCGATGGCGGCGTGATTCGAACCGGCTACAACGCCGAACTGGACGAACTGCGTGACATTCAAACCGGTAGCGGTGCCTTCCTGATTGAACTGGAGCAACGTGAACGACAGGCCACGGGCATTGCCAACCTGAAGGTGGAATACAACCGCGTGCACGGCTTCTACATCGAGGTCAGCAGCAGCCAGGCTGACAAGGTGCCCGTGCATTATGTTCGGCGCCAAACCATGAAAAACGCCGAGCGGTACATCACCCCCGAACTGAAAGCGTTTGAGGAGAAGGCACTGTCCGCCAAAGACAAGGCCCTGAACCTGGAGAAAGTGCTGTACGACCAACTGCAACAGTGGTTGATCCAGTTCACCCCGGTGCTTCAGCGCTGTGCACGTGCCCTCTCGGAACTGGATGCCCTGTCGGCATTGGCCAAGGTAGCCAGCCAGTCCCAGTGGACGCGCCCACAACTGGTTTCGCACCCCATGATGGACATTGCGCAAGGCCGCCACCCTGTGCTGGAGGAGCTTGTGGAGGTGTTCACCCCCAACGACTGCCACCTGCACCACGGCAAAACCATGGCCTTGATCACCGGCCCCAATATGGGCGGCAAAAGCACGTACATGCGCCAGAACGCCTTGATTGCCCTGCTGGCCCACATGGGCGCGTATGTGCCGGCAAAAAGCGCCTGCGTGGGGCTGCTCGACCGTATCTTCACCCGAATCGGCGCTTCGGATGACTTGGCCGGTGGCCGCTCCACCTTCATGGTTGAAATGACGGAGGCCGCCACCATCGTGAGGCAAGCAAGCGCACAAAGCCTGGTCATCATGGATGAGATTGGCCGTGGCACCTCCACATTTGATGGCCTTTCCCTGGCGTGGGAGATTGCCAAACGCCTGGCTGGCACCAACAAATGCCTGACCCTGTTTGCCACCCACTACTTCGAAATTACCCAACTGGCGGCCGAACAGGACAACGCCTTCAACATTCACCTGTCCGCCACCGAACACCAAGGCAAGCTGGTGTTTTTGCATCGCATCGAAGCGGGCCCTGCCAGTCAAAGCTATGGCTTGCAGGTGGCCAAACTGGCAGGCCTGCCAGGCTTGGTCGTCAAGAATGCGCAAAAGCGTTTGGACAAACTGGAAGCAGAACAGCGGGCCAACTCACCACAAACCAGCCTGTTCGACCCACCGGTTGCCCAAGTGGCCAACACCCAAGCGCCACTGCCCGAGGCTGTTGAACTCATTCTTGAAAAACTGGCCGAGATTGACCCGGATGAATGCACCCCTCGTCAAGCCCTGGATGCGCTGTTTCAACTGAAACAACTTCAGGGCAAACTGCACTGAAGGCAACAAGAACCATCGCGCAGCTCAGGAGTCGAAGTTACAACATGCCGACCGGATCAAGACCCTTGCGAACACGCCCACAGACATTTTGGATTGCCCTTGCAGTTTGGTGCCTGGGTGTGGTTTGGCACCACAGCGCGCTGGCACAGAACGAGGACACTCCCAACTTCATCGAACGGATTACGGACCGCATCGAGCGCACTTTTTTTCACAAACCATTCGCCTTTGCGCTGATCGGCGACCAACCCTACAGCAACAGCCAGGAAGCGGTTCTGGACAACACCCTGAAGCAAATCACCGAGAACAACGAGGTGGACTGGATCATGCACGTTGGTGACATCAAGGGCGGCGGGGAACTGTGCACCGACGGCCTGCTGAATCGCCGCCTGAACCAGTTGAGAAAATCCGCAAAACCACTGGTGTTCACTCCCGGGGACAACGAATGGACCGACTGTCACCGCGAAAGCAACGGCAGCTTCAATTCGCAGGAAAGGCTGGCATTTCTGCGCAAGCAAGTGTTTTCGAAACCCGAGAGCCTTGGAAAAAACCCCATCAAGGTGAAACAACAAACTGAGCTGGGCTTTCCAGAACACCTGATGTGGCGCCAAGGCAGCACGTTGATGATCACGCTGAATGTGCCGGGCAGCAACAACGACTTGAACAACCCAGGCTCACGGGGGCTGCACGATGAACAAGTACAAAAACTGTTTGTGACCCGTGAAGCGGCGATTGACGCCTGGCTCAGTGAAGCCGAAAAGCAATTCCTGACCGACAGCCCGCCCACGGAAGTTATTGTCGCTTTTCAAGGCAACCCGATTGATGGTTCCGGGCGCGCCTGGAGCTTAGACCGTCTGTGGAAAACTGGGGATGGCTATGAAAGCCTGCTCAAGCGCCTGATCAAGCTGGTGGACAACACCCGGCGGCCATTGCTCATTGCGCACGGCGACACACACCGATTCAAATGGGACACCCCAGACCTGAAACGATTTGGGGCAAAACCAGAAACTCAGGCCATGATTCGCAGGGTGGAATGTTGGGGCCACCCCTTCACAGGCTCATGGGTGAAAGTCACCGTCAGCCCGGGGCAAACGGAACCCTTCCGCGTGGAAAGCGTTCCGCTGCATTGAAAGGGCGGCCCTGGGCCGATGTTCAGTTGAGCTTGTGGGCACCCGGGTTGGGGGCCACGCTGAACAACGATTCTGACGCAGCGCCGTTGGCCAACTCATCAGGGTTGGCTGGACGAATGTCGGTGATTTTCAGGTGATAGCGCAAGGCAATGCCTGCCAAGGGATGATTGCCATCCAACACCACCTTGCCGTCGGCAATGTCGGTCACGGTCCACAAACGGCCATAGCCCGTGTTGTGCTCGTCGGCCTGCTCGTCTGGGCTGCCCTCGTCATCAACGGGCACTTCTTCCAGTTGCATTCCAACCGTCAATTCTTCTGGAAAATTCTCCAGGTCTTCAATCCTCATCAATTCGGGGTCATAGTCACCGAAGGCGTCTTCGGGTTCGAGTTGAACAAAGGTTTCATCGCCCACTGACTTGCCGGCCAAGGCCTCTTGCAGTTTTGGAAATACCTCCAGCTCGCCGCCTTGCAGGTACACAATCGGGTCACCGCCGTGGGGTTGAATCACCTCACCTTGCGCATCCCGCATTTCAAAATCCACCGTGACCACGGTGCCTTCTTCAACAATCATTCATCGCTCCAAAACAGCAGGGCCCCGACAGGGCCCGACTCAAGGTGGCCTATGATACGCGCTATTGACTCTGAAATCACCGGGGGCGCAGGCCTCACACTCAAGCATGATCACTCCTTTGACCCACCTGTCCGGCTTGCCGATTGAGCAATTCATGAAGGAAGATTGGCACATCAGGCCACGCTTGTTCCGGCAAGCTTTTCCCGACTTTGAAGCCCTCTGCGATCTGGACACCATTGCAGAAATGGCCTCGGATGAGGACATAGAATCGCGCTTGATCCGCAACACATCCAAGGGATGGCAACTGGACAAGGGGCCCTTCGACACCCTGCCCTCGCTGAAAACCAAGCGATGGACAGTGCTGCTTCAAGGGCTGGACCATCATCTGCCCGAAGCCTACGACCTGCTCCAGCAATTCCGTTTCATTCCAGACGCGCGCCTGGACGATGTGATGCTGAGCCTGGCCAGTGACGAGGGTGGCGTTGGCCCCCACTACGATTCATACGATGTCTTTCTGCTTCAAATGTCTGGCCGGCGACGCTGGCGCATTGGCCCGTTGACCGACTCAAGCCTGGTGCCCGATTGCCCGCTGAAAATACTGAAGCACTTCGAACCCACGCAAGAGTACGTGCTTGAGCCCGGGGACATGCTGTACCTGCCCCCAAATTACGGGCATGACGGCGTGGCTGAGGGCGTGTGCGCCACTTTGAGCATCGGATTTAGGGCGCCCACACACGCGGAATTGCTGGGCGGTGTGCTGCGCGACCTTGCCGACAGAATTGAGAACACGCCGGAGTATCAGTCCGCCCTGTTCAAGGACCCAGGCCGGGGAGTAAGCGACCAACCGGGCCTGCTGCCCGACGACATGATTGCCCATACCCTGCAACTGCTGACACAACTGCCGTTGACCGAGGCCCACACCACCCACAGCCTAGGCACTTTGCTGACAGAACCCAAGCCTCATGTGTATTTTGCGCACAACACTGAGGAGATGACTCCTTCAGATATTTTGGAGGCTTTGACTGAGCGTGGAATCGCCCTTTCGATGAAAACACGCATGCTGTTCCGCAACGAGCAGGTGTTCATCAATGGCGAGGCGATCAAGCCCACAGACCGAATCTGTCTGTCTTGGCTTCAAAAGCTGTGCAATCAGCGGGAAATGAGCGTAGATCAAGCTAAAACGGCACTTGAGAACAAAGAATTTCAATATTTTTTAATCGGTTTTGCCAAAGCCGGATGGGTTGAAACCCTAATTTGAAGGAATTCATTTAAAATTCGAAACGACTGTGCAAAGTCAATAGAAGGCGTTCTCGAAAATTTGGTCGCAAGAATGACTTGAATTTGACGGACACTTCGTTAGAATTTGCAAAGTTTTCCTTGTGCAGTGCAAAGTCGCTGTGTATTTGGAAACTGGGTAATTCCTGGCCCTGCAAAGGGTCTCTTTGCTCAATAAACGGCGCCCTAAACCAGCGTCAATTTCGTGACCCCAAAAGGATTAAACATGAAAAACTCGATTCTGATCGCATCTCTGTTCGCTGTTGCTCTGGCCGCTTGTGGCAAGAAAGAAGAAGCTGCTCCTGCTGCTCCTGCTGCTGCCCCCGCTGCTGAAGCTCCTGCTGCTGCTCCTGCCGCTCCTGCTGCTGCTCCAGAAGCACCTGCTGCTCCTGCTGCACCTGCTGCTGCTCCTGCAGAAGAGAAGAAGTAATTCTTCCGTTCTCAATCGAGAACACAAAAAACCTCAAGGTTTTGCCTTGGGGTTTTTTTATGGCTTTATCGGATCAAGCGGCTTGCAAGCCCTGCGCAGCACCACCGGCCTGATGGCAGGCCACCCAGTTCACCCCCTCTTCCTGACAGGCAATCTGAAACGTCACTGAGCGGCCATTCAAGGCCTGTGCCCACATGCTGTGGACCAAGTCGGGACAGTTGGTGTTTTTGCTCAGGTGCGCAGCAATCACATGCTTTAAGCGCCCGGAATCCAGCTTTGTCAGAATCTGGCAAGCCACTTCATTGCTGAGGTGCCCGTAGTCGCCCCCCACCCTTCGCTTCAAACTTTCCGGGTAGGCTGAACGCTGCAAGCGTTGTGGACAATGATTGGACTCCAGCACCAACACATCCGCTTGATTCAGCATGCCCACCAAATGCGGCGTGGATGAGCCGCAATCCGTCAAAATTGCAGCCTGTACGCCGCCATGCTGCAACAGCAACTGAACAGGTTCAGCCGCATCGTGAGGCACCGGAAAAGGATGGATCTGAAGGGTGCCAAGCGGGAACGTCGCCCCCGTATCAATGAGGCGCACCAGCCCTGTGTCCATGTAGTCTGCTGTCGAAAGCTTGCTGCGCAATGCGGCACGCCAGGTACCATGGGTCAGATACACGGGTGTTCCGAACTTCCGGCTGAACTTGAACACCCCACCGATGTGGTCGTCGTGCTCATGTGTAACCACGATACCAGTCACCTGCTCGGGAGTCAGCCCGCGCCTGTGCAGGCGCAGCACTGTCTCCTTGACTGCAAAGCCGCAGTCCACCATCACGCAGGTGTCAGGTTGACCGGAAGCAGACTCAGCCACAAACAACCAGCTATTGCCTTCACTACCGCTGCCCAAACTGGCCAGCTTCAGCATGGATTCATCACTGCCGCAGCTTGGCGGCCAGCTTGTTGGCGGCCTCGTCAGACACTTTGGAGTCCACAGCAGACCCGCGTTCAGACGTGAATTTAACGGTTGTTGCCTGACGACCTTCACTGGCCACAATCACCTGGAAGCGCTGGTTTTCTTTCAACGATTTGTCATCGTTGGCCGCACCGCCCCCGAAAATACGGGAGAGGAAACCACCGCCTGAGGATTTCTCCTTACTGGCGGAATCAGGGGCGTACTTCACGTAGTACACGCCGTTGGCACGGTCACGGTCTTCAACAACAAAACCAGCACGGTCCAAACCCAGACCAACGCGGCGCCATGCCACAGGAAACTCTTCAGCCACCACCAGTGCCGTGCCGGCTTTGTCTTTACGCACGGAGATCAAATCTTGGGCCAAGGTACGGCCGGCCTGTTTCGCCGCATCAGCATCCCCAGTCAGCTTGACCATCAGCTTGTTCAGCATTTCGGCCTCAAGCTCAGGGTCGTTGGGACGGTTCATCCACTGAAGTACGGATTGGTCTTGCTTTTGGTCGATGTAGTTTTCTTCCATACCACGGTGGGTGATGAAGACTTCAACCGAGCCATTGTCCAAAGGCTCCACACGGGTGCGGTAACGGTCACGCTGGTTGCTGGAGAAAATGCCGTCAAACACTGAACCAATGACTTTTCGAACACCATCAACTGGAATGTTTGCGCGGTTCTCCAACCAATTGGTTTCCATCAAACCAATGCGGGGATCATCGGTGCTGAGCTCAAAGCCCACATCCTTCCAGAATTCACGCAACTTGGGCCACAGTTGGTCGGGTGGCATCTTCACTTCAAGCGAGCGGATCTTGCCAGTCTGCTTGATCTTGATGTCCTGAGTGGAAACCAAGACCGGCTCGGACTTCACGCGCACGCCGCTGAGCACACCTTGGCCCGCACCGCGGTTGTTGTAGGTGCTGGCAGTGACCGCCCCGGGGTTTTCACCGGGAATGAGAAACTGCTCGTCAGGCGACTGGGAGGTCAGGTCTGGAGGAATGTCCAAACCACTTTCGCGTTTCTTGGCGCTTTTGTAGGCGGTCTTTTGACCGTCCACCAATTCCTGATAGGTGCCGCAACCCACCACGGTGGATACGGCAGCAGCAACCAGCAGCAGTTTGAACGAAGAATTCAACAGGTGTTTCATGGTCAGACTATGCCTTCAGTCAATCAGGCCGTGCGCACGCAGTGCGGCATCCACGGCGCCTTGGTAAGAGGTTTCCAAACGGGTCAGGGGCAGACGCACACCGGGGGCCATACGCCCCATGCGGCTGAGCGCGTACTTGACCGGAATCGGGTTGGCCTGGCAGAACATGGCCTTGTGCAAGTCCAGCAGGCTGAGGTTCAATGCATGGGCTTTTTTCACATCACCGGCCATGGCCGCGGCACACAGGTTATGCATTAAGCGAGGCGCTACGTTGGCGGTCACTGAGATGTTGCCTTTACCGCCCATCAGCATCAGGTTGACGGCAGTGGGGTCATCCCCGCTGTAGACCGCGAACTCGGGGCTGCAGTCGCGAATCAACCAAGCGGCGCGCTCCAGATTGCCTGTGGCTTCTTTGATTCCCACCACCCCATCCACTTGGCTGAGGCGAACCACCGTTTCGTGGGCCATGTCGGCAACAGTACGCCCGGGAACGTTGTACAGCACCACAGGCAAATCGACCGATTCGGCCACTTTGCGGAAGTGTTGGTACATGCCTTCCTGAGTCGGCTTGTTGTAATAAGGAACCACTTGCAGGGAGGCATCCACACCGACCTTGCGGGCATACTCGGTCAACTCGATGGCCTCGGCGGTGGAGTTGCCACCCGTGCCGGCGATGATGGGCACTCGGCCAGCAGCCTGCTCAACAGCAACACGAATCAATTCACCGTGTTCCTCCACATCGACTGTGGGGGACTCGCCCGTGGTGCCCACAGCCACAATGCTGTCGGTGCCTTCCTGAATATGCCAGTCGATGAGCTTGCGGTAGCTGTCATAGTCCAGCGAGCCGTCTTCAAACATCGGCGATACGATCGCAACAATGCTGCCTGTAATCATGATTCCCTTTCAGAGTGAGGTCTTTGGAATTGATTGTATCCCAGTCCAAGGGCCTGCAATCGCGACAACCCGCTGAATCATGGCCGGAGTGCTGTGTTGGCGCAAGCCCTGTTCGAAACGAACAATCTGCCAGCCTTGCAAGCGTTCCAGCAATTCACCGGGGTTCAATAAAAAGTCCGGGTTCTTGGGGGAGCCAAATTGGGCGTTACCCGCCATGAAGGTTTCGATGATCAGGCACCCACCCGGTTTCACTGTGGCTTTCAAAGCCTCAAAATGAGGCCGGTAGAGGTAGTTGGTGACCACGACACAATCGAAGTGCTCCCCGTCCAAAGGCCAGTGATCGGTTTCCAGGTCAAGGGCTTTGAAGGCAACCCGGTCTGACCAATGATCGAGTTCAGGCACCAACCGGTCCACCGCCAACACCGCAAAACCGCGACGGGCCAACAATTGGCTGTGACGCCCCTGCCCGCACGCCAAATCCAGCGCCCGCAACCCATGGGGGACTGGCGTTTGGCCCCACACTGCATCCAGTGCGGCGACCACCCACGGGGAGGCCGCAATCACATTCATCGGTAATTCAGCCCCATGGCTTGGCGCACATCCGTCATGGTTTCCTGGGCCACAGCTCGGGCTCTTTCGCAGCCCTGCGCCATCACTTTTCGAACCAGTTCCGGGTCGGCTGCATAGGCTTGAGCACGCTCACGCATGGGCTCTAGTTCACGGGTGATGGATTGGATGACCGGCTCTTTGCATTCCAGGCAACCAATACCTGCTGAGCGGCAACCTTGTTGCACCCACTGCTTGGTGCTGTCGTCGGAATACACTTCATGCAACTGCCACACCGGGCATTTGTCAGGGTCGCCCGGGTCGTTGCGCCGCACCCGCTGGGGGTCGGTAGGCATTTTGCGCACCTTCAGGGCAATGTTGTCAGGCGTCTCCCGCAGTGACAGGGTGTTTTGATAACTTTTGGACATTTTCTGCCCATCCAGCCCCGGCATCTTCGAGGCTTCTGTCAGCTTGGCCTGGGGCTCCACCAAAATGGTTTTGCCGCCACCATCCACATAGCCACTGAGCCGCTCACGGTCTGCCTTGCCCAAGCTTTGTGCAGAAGCCACCAAGGCCAGCGCTTCATCCAGCGCAGCCCGATCCCCTTTTTCCTGAAACTGGGTGCGCAAGGCCAGCAACTGCTTCATCACTTTATTGCCCATCTTCTTGGCGGCCTCCAGGGCTTTGGCCTCGAAATCGCGTTCGCGCCCATACATGTGGTTAAAACGGCGAGCCACCTCACGCGTCAACTCAATGTGAGGCACTTGGTCTTCACCCACAGGCACTTGGGTTGCACGGTAAATCAGAATGTCGGCCGATTGCAGCAATGGATAGCCCAGGAAGCCGTAGGTGGCCAAGTCACGGTCAGCCAGTTTGTCCTGCTGGTCTTTGTAGGTGGGCACACGCTCCAGCCAGCCCAGCGGGGTATTCATGGACAGCAGCAGGTGAAGCTCCGCATGCTCAGGCACCCGGCTTTGAATGAAAAGCGTGGCTTTGTCAGGGTCAACACCGGCGGCCAACCAGTCAATCACCATGTCCCAGACGTTGTTTTCAATCACCTCAGGGGTTTCATAATGGGTGGTCAATGCGTGCCAATCGGCCACAAAAAAGAAACAGGGCGACTCGTGCTGGAGCTTGACCCAGTTTTTCAACACACCGTGATAGTGGCCCAGGTGCAGCAACCCAGTGGGGCGCATGCCCGACAATACGCGTTCAGAGGACATGGATGGACTTTAGAAATTAAACAGGGTGACGATGACATTCAAACCCACTTCAACCAGCGGCTTGGTCAACATCGGCAACACATTCATCACCAACAACACAATCAGGATGATCATGCCATACCGCTCAGTCTGACTGTACTTGTAGGCGATGGATGAAGGCAGAAAGCTGAACAGAATACGACCGCCATCCAGGGGCAGGATGGGCAGAAGGTTCAGGGCCGCGAGAACCAGGTTGGTCATGATGCCCGCCTTGGCCATCTGAACCCAGAACGGCTCGGTCCACCCCTGCAGCAGCAGTACTTTGAACATGAGCGCCCACATCAGCGCCATGATGAGATTGGCCCCCGGGCCAGCGAATGCAACATAACGAATGTCCCGCTTGGGGTTATTCAAGTTGCCGAAGTTCACGGGCACAGGCTTGGCCCAACCAAACAGGAAGCCCCCCGCCCCCACCAAATGGGAACTGAAGAGGATCATCAGCGGCACAACAATCGTGCCGACAGGGTCAATGTGTTTGAGGGGGTTCAGCGTGATACGGCCTGCCCAGTGGGCTGTAGAGTCACCGCACATGCGGGCCACATAGCCGTGCGCAGCCTCATGAAGGGTGATTGCAAACAGCACCGGCAAGGCATACACGGCAATGGTTTGAATGATGGAGGAGTCCAAAATCAGAGGGCCTCTTGTTCGTCGATGTCGAGGGGTTCCAGCGGGCCTGTCAGGGCACCCGCCCCAACCCGCACCACCACGGGCTGTTCGGTGGTCCAGTCAATCACGGTGGTGGGCAATGCGCCGCAGTATTCGCCATCGTCCACAATCAGGTCCAGCCCGTGGCCCATGGCTTCCTGCACTTCCCACCCACTTCGGCAAGGCTCGTCCATGCCCGGCAGTTGTGCTGTGGTGGCAATCAGCGCGCCTTGCGTATGTTCCAGAAGGGCTTGAACCACGGGGTGGTCAGGTACGCGCAGGCCTATGGACTTTTTGGACGGATGGGACACCCGCTTGGGCACTTCCTTGGTGGCTTCCAGAATGAAGGTGTAGGGGCCAGGGAACACGGATTTGAGCAGTCGGTATTGCACATTGTTGACCTTGGCGTAACTGCCGAGGTCGCTGAGGTCTTTACACAGCAAGGCCAAGTGCTGCTTCTCTGAAATTCCCTTGAGGCGACGAAGCTTTTCAACCGCCTGCTTGTCATCAAGATGACACACCAAGGCGTAGCAGCTGTCGGTTGGAATGGCAGCCAATGCGCCTTGATTGATGAGGTCGGCAGCCTGTTTGCACACACGCGCCTGCGGATTTTGGGGGTGAACGGTGAAGAGTTGGGTCAAAGCAACAACCTGTGTGGATCATTGAGATCACTGGAAACGATGGGACCAATTATCCCAGATCGGCACACAACCGTCGGGCAAGTCAGGCAATTGGCCCAGATTCACGTGCGATTCATTGGGGCCATGAAAATCGGAGCCGCGCGAGGCCTTTAATCCACAACGCAATGCTTTGCGCGCGAATGACTTGTATTCATCCACGGTGTGGCTGCCCGTCACCACCTCAATGCCCTCTCCGCCCAAGGCCTTAAACCAGTCGATGAGTGCATCCAACTGTAAAGGGCTCAAGCTATAGCGGCCCGGGTGGGCAATCACAGCCTGCCCCCCTGCGGCCCTGATCCAGCCCACCGCTTCGGGCAGACTGGCCCAGTCGTGTGGCACATAGCCAGGCTTGCCCGGCGTCAGAAAACGGGTAAACACCTCACGCACATCGCTGCACACCCCTTGGTCCACCAAATAACGGGCAAAGTGGGTTCGACTGACCAAAGCGGGGTTGCCAACATACTTCAATGCGCCTTCGTAAGCCCCGTGTATGCCCGCTTTGGCCAGTTGATGCCCCATGTCCTGCGCACGGGCATTTCGGCCTTCACGCACCGACTCAAGGCCATTCAACAGGGCTGGGTGGGTTTCATCCACATTCAAACCCACGATATGCACCGTCTGGGCCATACACGTCACTGAAATTTCCACCCCCGCAACAAAGGCCAGCCCATGGGCTTTGGCTGCAGCGCGTGCGCGGGCCACACCAGAGACTTCGTCATGGTCGGTCAGCGACCAAATCTGCACGCCCTGCTCCGCCGCCCTTTGGGCCAATTCCTCGGGGTTGAGCACACCATCCGATTGAACCGAATGGCAGTGCAGGTCCGCATTGATGCGGTGAGGGTCACCCCAGTCCAGAACCGGGTTCATGAGGTCTGCTCCACTTCAATTTGCCGCAACCAAGCCATTTCATCCTCAGTGAACCCGGCCTCTGCCCGCGCAGGGTAATTGAAGGGTGAGCGTGGGAATGGCGCTTGGTATTCCCGCAACGCTTGTTCAAACATGCTCAGTGGGTCACAGCCTTGCTGCTGACACAACCAGCCGAACCAGCGGTTCCCGATGGCGACATGGCCAATTTCATCGTCGAGTATTCGCTGAAGCACCTGCGCCCCGGCATGGTCGCCCACCGCCAGCAGTTTGTCGCGAATCCCCGGGGACACATCCAGCCCGCGGGCTTCCAGAAGCCGAGGCACCAATGCCATGCGGGCAATCAGGCTATGTCGGGTTTTCTCGGCCATTTGCCACAAGCCATCATGGGCTGGGTAATCGCCGTAGGCAACCCCCAGTGTGGCCATGTGCTGGCTCAATAGGCCATGATGCAGGGCTTCATCCTTCGCCACCGACACCCAATCGCGATAAAACTGCTCGGGCATGTCAGCAAAACGAACAGCAGCATCAAGCGCAAGGTTGATTGCATTGAATTCAATGTGGGCCAGGGCATGGATCAACATGCCGCGTCCCACCGAATCACCCACATGTCGGGCAGGCACGCGCCGGGGATGCACCAGGGCTGGCTTGGCCGGGCGCCCCATGCAGGCATCCAATTGGGCAGTTGGGTCAACTGGCGCCTCAGTCGAAAGTTCTGCCACCAAGGCCAGCTTGGTGCTCAGTTCTTCTGTGGCGAGGGCAATGGCCGCCTGGCAACGCAACTCAGCGGGTTTGGCGGCGGGTACAGCGTGCATAGTGACAGCGTGGGGTAAGTGAGTCCATGCTATTTTAAGGCATCCCCACCCCGGCGGGCCATGAAAAGCAACAACACAGGAAAGGAGACCCACACCGTGGCAACGTATGAGATCGACGGCGATGCACCCACCATTCACCCCACAGCCTATGTGGCCGAGCTGTCCAGCGTCATCGGCAAGGTTCAACTGGATGAGAACACCTCGGTCTGGGACTTTGCCGCCATCCGTGGCGACAATGAACTCATCCATATTCAGGCAGGCACCAACATTCAGGAAGGTGCAGTGCTGCACACCGACATCGGCATTCCCATGGTGATCGGCAAAGGGGTTACCGTTGGGCATCAAGCCTGCCTGCACGGCTGCACCGTAGGCGATGGCAGTTTGATTGGCATTCGGTCGGTGGTACTCAATGGCGCAAAAATCGGAAAACACTGTATCATCGGCGCCGGCGCATTGATCACCGAAGGCAAAGAGATCCCTGACCGTTCTTTGGTGGTGGGCTCGCCGGGCAAAATTGTGCGTACCCTCACGGATGAGGACGTTGCCAAAATGCTGAACGCGCCATTTTATGAATACAAGGCTCAACTGTTCAAAACCAAGCTGAAACGGCTTGAGGACTGACGGGCCGTTTCAACCCCGCAGCACCATGACTGATCAACTTCGCACCCTGATTTTCGACAAAGCCAGTGCCCGGGCTCAATTGGTGAGCCTGGAAACAAGCTGGCAAAAGGCGGCAGCCAATCACCCTGCACCAGCTTGCGTGCTTGAGTTACTGGGACAATTGATGGCGGCCAGCGCCATGCTGTCTGCGTCGCTGAAGTTCGACGGTTCCTTGATTCTTCAAATTCAAGGCGATGGGCCAGTGCGGCTGATGGTGGCTGAATGCAACAGCACCCTTGGGTTGCGCGCCACCTTCAAACTGCGGGACGACTTGCCACTCAACGAAGGCGCGAGTTTTCAGGAGTTGGTCAACCTGGATGGGCGCGGCATTTGCGCCATCATTCTCGACCCCCACAACCGGCAACCTGGGCAGGCGCCCTACCAAGGCCTTGTCCCTTTGGTGGGCAACAGTGTGGCCCAGGCGCTTGAATCGTACATGCACAGCTCGGAACAACTGGAAACACGGCTTGTGCTTCAGGCTAATGCACAACATGCAGTGGGCCTGATGCTTCAACAAATGCCCACCGGTGGCGGCAAATCCACCGAAGCCATTCACGATGCCGACGGCTGGGACAGGCTGCTGGCGCTGTCACAAACACTTCAGGCCGACGAACATTTGAACACCCCGTTGGACGAGCTGGCCAAGCGCCTGTTTTGGGAAGAAGAGGCCGAGATGCTGGCAGACCGCCTGCCCCACTTCCACTGCACTTGCTCAGCAGACAAGGTGCGTCGAATGTTGGTGTCTTTGGGGCCAGAGGAGATTGAACAGGCACTGGCTGAAAAGCCGGTGATCGAGGTGCAATGTGACTTTTGCGGCTCAGCCTATGCCTTTGACAAAGCGGCCTGTGATGGGCTGTTCGCCTCCGACGACGACCAAAACCACACCGGCCAAACGCTGCATTGACCGGGCGGACATGACGCGTCAAGCGTCTGTGAATTTCAATCAGCGACCGGTTTGCTGGCAGCCTGTGCGGCCGACTTCTTACCCGGAATCTTGGGCTGGGAGGTTGTAACGCCGGGCTGTGGGTCGATGAGTTGAATGAACACCTCGCCCTCGCGGATCATCCCGAAGTCGTAACGGGCGCGCTCTTCAATGGCTTCCACGCCCTCTTTCAAACTGCGAACATCGCCTTCAAGTTGACGATTGCGCAGACGCAGAGAATCGTTGACTTTGCGCTGTTCATCCACTTGGTCCTGCAATTCATGCACGCGCAGCACCCCCCCTTTGCCGAACCACAGCGGGTATTGAAGCAAAAGCAGGAGTGTCAGTAAAACCAGAGAGACGTGACGTGGGGTCATAAGCGCAAGGCCCCGCATTTGCGGGGCCCTCACCGGTCAATCAGTCCAGGTTGTAAAACGCAGCACGACCAGGGTAGTAAGCAATATCGCCCAGGTCTTCTTCAATGCGCAGCAACTGGTTGTACTTGGCGATGCGGTCAGAACGGCTCATGGAACCTGTTTTGATCTGCATGGCATTGGTGCCCACAGCGATGTCTGCAATGGTGCTGTCTTCTGTTTCACCGGAACGATGCGAAATCACAGCGGTGTAGCGGGCACGCTTGGCCATTTCAATGGCTGCAAAGGTTTCGGTCAGGGTACCGATCTGGTTGATCTTGATCAGGATGGAGTTGGCAATCTTCTTGTCGATGCCTTCGGCCAGAATCTTGGTGTTGGTCACGAACAGGTCGTCACCCACCAATTGCACTTTTCGGCCCAAGGTTTTAGACAGGTAGGACCAACCTTCCCAATCGTTTTCCGCCATGGCGTCTTCGATGGAAATAATGGGGTACTTGTTGCACCAGCCTTCCAGCATGTGCGTGAACTCCTGGCTGCTCAGGGTCATGCCCTCGCCATGCAGGTGGTACTTGCCGTCCTTGTAGAACTCAGAGGCGGCGCAATCCAGGCCCAGGGCGATTTGAGTTCCGGGTTCGAAACCCGCCTGCTCAATCGCTTGAAGAATCAGTTGAATGGCTGCTTCATGGTTGTCCACGGACGGTGCAAAACCACCTTCGTCACCCACTGCGGTGGACATGCCTTTGTCATGAATGATTTTTTTCAGTGCATGGAACACCTCGGCGCCGTAGCGAATGGCTTCACGGAATGAAGGCGCACCGACGGGCAGAATCATGAACTCTTGCAGGTCAAGGTTGTTGTTGGCGTGGGCACCACCGTTGATCACGTTCATCATGGGAACCGGCAGGCTCATGCCACCCATGCCACCGAAATAACGGTACAGGGGCAGACCAGTTTCCTCAGCAGCTGCACGCGCAACAGCCATGGACACAGCCAGTGTGGCATTGGCACCCAGGCGGGACTTGTTCTCTGTGCCGTCGAGGTCAATCAGGTTCTGGTCCAGAAACACCTGTTCCTGAGCGTCCAGCCCAAGAATGGCTTCTGAAATTTCGGTATTGATGTTTTCAACCGCTTTCAGGACACCTTTGCCCAGATAGCGAGATTTATCACCATCACGCAACTCCACCGCTTCACGTGTTCCGGTGGACGCACCGGAAGGCACAGCAGCACGGCCCATGGCACCGCTTTCCAGCAGCACATCACATTCCACGGTAGGGTTGCCGCGGGAATCAATCACCTCGCGACCAATGACATCAACGATTGCACTCATAATTTCCTCTCGGGGTTTTTGAATTTCTGAATTACTGTTTGATCAGGTCTAGTTCTGCCAAGGGTTGAGACTTCACCAACCGGTCCAAGGCTTGCAGAGTCTGCAACAAGGCTTTCATGCGGGGCAATGGCCAAGCGTTGGGGCCATCGGACATGGCCTTGGCCGGGTCCGGATGGGTTTCCATGAACAAGCCAGCCACACCCACAGCCACAGCCGCACGAGCCAGCACGGGAACAAACTCACGCTGACCACCACTGGCGGTGCCCTGCCCACCGGGCAATTGCACACTGTGCGTGGCGTCGAACACCACTGGGCAGCCCGTATTGCGCATGATGGCAAGGCTGCGCATGTCCGAAACCAGATTGTTGTAACCGAAGCTGACGCCCCGCTCGCACACCATGATGTTGTTGCCATCGTCGCCGCTGGCGATGCTGGCTGCACGGGCTTTGCCCACCACGTTGACCATGTCGCCGGGGGCCAAAAACTGGCCTTTTTTAATGTTCACAGGGCGCTTCACGGATGCCACTGCCTCGATGAAATCAGTTTGACGGCACAAGAACGCGGGGGTCTGCAGAACATCCACCACTTCGGCCACGGGTTTGATTTCCTCAATGGCATGCACATCGGTGAGCACAGGCACATTCAGAGTCTTTTTGACGGTCTGCAGGATGGACAAACCCTTGTCCATGCCCAATCCACGGAAACTTTTGCCAGAACTGCGGTTGGCTTTGTCGTAAGAGCTTTTGTAGATGAATGGCACACCCAGTTCAGCACAGATTTCTTTGAGCTGACCCGCGGTGTCCATGGCCATCTGCTCACTTTCGATCACGCAGGGCCCAGCGATCAGAAAAAATGGCTGGTCCAGACCCACTTCAAAATTGCACAGTTTCATACGATCCTCCGCAGCACCACTCGGCGCCTGTTCTGGGTTGGTACCGACTTTACACGCCCTTGGCTTGTTTGTGGCTGAGGGCCGCTTTCACATACGCCAGGAACAATGGGTGGCCATCGCGAGGTGTCGAGGTGAATTCCGGGTGGAACTGCACACCGATGAACCAGGGATGATCAGGCAACTCCATGATTTCCGGCAGGTTTTCAGTGGGCGTGCGGGCGGAGATGCGAATACCTGCGGCCTCGAGCTGCGGCACATAGTTGTTGTTGACTTCATACCGGTGGCGGTGACGTTCATTGACTTCGGACCCATAGATGGACGAGGCCAAGGTGCCCGGCTGAATTGGGCAGCGCTGGGAGCCCAAGCGCATTGTGCCGCCAAGGTCAGACTGTTCACTGCGCGTTTCAACCTGCCCGGTTTTGTCCATCCATTCGGTGATCAGCGCCACCACAGGGGTGTCCGCCTGACTGTCGAACTCGGTTGAATTGGCTTTGGGCAAACCGGCTTTGTTGCGCGCAAACTCGATCACCGCCAGTTGCATGCCCAAACAGATGCCCAGGTAAGGCACCTTGTTTTCGCGTGCAAAACGGATGGCTGCAATTTTGCCTTCAGTACCCCGCTTGCCAAAACCGCCGGGCACCAGAATGGCGTCCAGGTTGTTCAGGCTGCCCGTGCCTTTGGATTCCAGCTCTTCGGAATCAATGTAGTTGATGTTCACACGCGTGCGGCTGTGCAAGCCGGCGTGGTTCAGGGCTTCAATCAGGGACTTGTACGACTCAGTCAAATCGACATACTTGCCCACCATGCCAATGGTGATGCTGCTGGTGGGGTTTTCCTGCGCGTGCACGATGGACGCCCACTTGGACAGGTCCGCTTTGGGGGCCGAGGAAAAGCCCAGCTTGTCCACCACGATGTCGTCCAGCTTTTGGGCTTCCAGCATCGCGGGAATTTTGTAAATGGTGTCGGCATCCCACACTGAAATCACGGCCTCGAGTGGCACGTTAGAGAACATGGAAATTTTGGCCCGCTCATCGTCTGGAATTGGACGGTCAGCGCGGCACAACAGTGCGTCTGGGTAAATCCCGATTTCACGCAACTTTTGCACACTGTGCTGGGTGGGCTTGGTTTTCAGTTCGCCGGCCGAGGGGATGAATGGCACCAAAGTCAAATGCACAAAACAGGCGCTGTTGCGGCCCAAGCGCAGGCTCATCTGACGGGCGGCCTCAAGGAAAGGCAGGGACTCGATGTCACCTACAGTGCCACCAATCTCAACAATGGCTACATCGGTTTCACCGTTCCAGGCTGCCTTGGCACCACGCTCGACAAAAGCCTGGATTTCATTGGTGATGTGCGGGATGACCTGCACGGTTTTACCCAGGTACTCGCCACGGCGTTCTTTGCGCAGTACGGATTCGTAAATTTGGCCCGTGGTGAAGTTGTTGGCCTTTTTCATTTTGGCGGAAATGAACCGCTCATAGTGACCCAGGTCAAGGTCGGTTTCTGCACCGTCTTCAGTGACGAACACCTCGCCGTGCTGGAAGGGGCTCATGGTGCCGGGGTCCACGTTGATGTACGGGTCCAGCTTGAGCATGGTGACTTTAAGGCCGCGGCTTTCGAGGATAGCCGCCAGGGATGCAGCCGCGATGCCCTTCCCGAGGGAAGACACGACACCGCCGGTGACGAATACGTATTTGGTCATGGTTCAAAGCGACGCCCAGCGGCCCTGTGGGCCAACTCAAGCGCAGTTGGAAAGCGTGATTATAACCGAGCACGCCTTGAACTTGACCGGGTCGGAATTAAAACTTCAGTTCACAACCGGTTTTTTCTTGCAGGCTTTCTGGAGTGACACCAGGGGCCAATTCCAGCACCTTCAAGCCCTGTGGAGTCACATCCATGACCGCCAAATCGGTGATGATCCGGTTAACCACCGCTTTGCCCGTCAGCGGCAAGGTGCAGGACTTCAGCAGCTTCAGGTCGGTGGTTCCGTCTTTCTTGCGGGCCACATGTTCCATGAGCACCACCACGCGGGACACCCCTGCCACCAGGTCCATGGCGCCGCCCATGCCCTTGACCAGCTTGCCGGGAATCATCCAGTTGGCCAAATCACCGTGCTCACTGACTTGCATGGCCCCCAGAATCGCCAGGTTAATGTGCCCGCCGCGGATCATCGCGAAAGACTCAGAACTGGAAAAGAACGCGGAACCCGCCATGGTGGTCACGGTCTGCTTGCCGGCATTGATGAGGTCCGCATCCACCTGCTCTTCGGTGGGGAACGGGCCAATGCCCAACAGGCCGTTTTCACTTTGCAACATCACATCCATGCCCTCGGGGATGTGATTGCTGACCAGGGTGGGCAGTCCTATACCCAAGTTGACATAGAAGCCGTCTTGCAATTCCGCAGCCGCGCGGGCCGCCATTTCATCGTGATTCCATCCCATTGTTGTTCTCCTTATGCGGTGGTGCCAGACACTGTGCGCTTCTCAATCCGCTTCTCAGGGCTTGGGTTGTGCACCAGCTTTTGGACATAGATGCCGGGGGTGTGGATGAAATTCGGGTCCAGCGCACCGACTTCCACCACCTCTTCCACCTCAGCGATGGTGAATTTCGACGCAGTGGCGCATTCCGGGTTGAAGTTACGGGCTGTCAGTCGGTAAATCAGGTTGCCGGATGTGTCCGCTTTCCACGCTTTCACCAGCGAAATGTCCGCAGTCAGGCTACGTTCTAGCACATAGTGTTGCCCGTCAATCACCCGGGTTTCCTTGCCCTCGGCAATGACCGTACCAAAGCCGGTTTTGGTGAAAAACGCAGGAATACCAGCCCCACCCGCACGCAACTTTTCAGCCAACGTGCCTTGAGGCGTGAATTCCAGCTCAAGTTCACCATTGAGGTATTGGCGCTCGAACTCCTTGTTCTCACCCACATAAGAGGAAATCATTTTCCGGACTTGGCGGGTTTCCAGCAATTTACCCAAGCCGAAGCCGTCCACGCCCGCGTTGTTGGAAATCACGGTCAGGTCGCGCGCGCCCGATTCACGCACCGCGTCAATCAGCGCTTCGGGAATGCCACACAGTCCAAATCCACCCACGGCCAGTGTCATGCCGTCCTTGATGCGCCCCGCGAGGGCCTCGGTGGCGCTACCCACCAACTTGTTCATCCCCATGTCCTTTTCCTTGAAAGGTGTGTTGAAATTCGGAAAAAGTGTAACTGCATTTGATTATACAAAACTCATGCTGCAATGCATCAAATTTTCTTCCCGCAAGTAGAGAAAGAAACCAACCCGGCCCGGGCAGATTCCACTATCCTTACGGCTTGAAATCGAATCTGGAAGGGTGTCTCAGGGCTTTCTGACGCAGGCCTTGCTGCACACCACAAAACGACACAATTAGGAGACCTTCAAGATGTCAGCAGTTGAACGTGACATGATGGAATATGACGTGGTAGTGGTGGGAGGTGGCCCTGCTGGCCTGTCCACAGCGATCCGCCTGAAACAGATTGCGGCCGAGAAGGGTCAGGAAATCAATGTGTGTGTGCTGGAAAAAGGCTCCGAAGTGGGTGCCCACATCCTGTCTGGCGCCGTGATGGACCCCCGCGCAATCACCGAACTCTTCCCCGACTGGAAAGAACGCGGCGCACCACTGAACACGGAAGTGACCGAAGACCAGTTCCTGTTCCTGACCGAAAAGTCGGCCCGCAAGGTGCCCAACGCGCTGTTGCCAGCCTGCTTCCAAAACCATGGCAACTACGTCATCAGCTTGGCCAACGTGGTGCGTTGGCTGGGTGAGCAAGCGGAGGCCTTGGGTGTTGAAGTGTTCCCCGGCTTCGCGGGCGCTGAAATTCTGTACGACGAGAATGGCGCCGTGAAAGGCGTTCAAACCGGCGACATGGGTATCGGCAAAGACGGCCAACCCACACACGCCTACCAGCCCGGCATGGAATTGCACGCGAAGTACACCGTGTTTGCGGAAGGCGTTCGTGGCCACTTGGGCAAACGGGTCATTGAAAAATTCAACCTTAATGAGGGCCGCGACCCACAGGTGTACGGCATCGGCCTGAAAGAACTCTGGGAAATTGACCCCGCCAAACACAAACAGGGCTTGGTGATTCACAGCGGCGGCTGGCCGCTTGACTCCAGCACCTACGGCGGCTCGTTCCTGTACCACCTGGAAAACAATCAGGTTGCCATCGGTTTTGTAGTGGGCCTGGCCTACGAAAACCCATACCTGTCCCCGTTTGAAGAATTCCAGCGCTACAAAACACATCCCGCCATTCGTCATTACCTCGAAGGCGGCAAACGTGTGGCCTACGGCGCACGCGCCATTGCTGCAGGTGGGTTGATGAGCCTGCCCAAACTGGTGTTCCCCGGTGGTGCACTGGTGGGTTGCGACGCTGGCTTCCTGAATGCATCCCGCATCAAAGGCAGCCATGCCGCCATTAAGAGCGGCATGATGTGTGCGGAAGCAATTGCCGATGCGCTGGCCTCTGACCGCGCCCAAGATGAGTTGGAAGCCTACCCCAAGGCCTTCCACGACTCTTGGCTGTTCGACGAACTGTACAAGGCCCGCAACTTCAAACAATGGATGAGCAAAGGCCTGTACACCGGTACGCTGATGGTGGGCATTGAGCAAAAGCTGTTTGGCGGCAATGTGCCCTGGACCTTGCACCACAAGCACGCCGACCATGAATGCCTGCGCCCCGCCGCAGAATTCGACCCGATCGAGTACCCCAAACCCGACGGCAAGCTGACCTTCGACCGCTTAAGCTCCGTGTTCATTTCGAACACCAACCACGAAGAACAGCAACCCGCCCACTTGACCCTGAAAGACCCCAGCGTTCCTGTTGGGATCAACCTGGCCAAATACGCAGGGCCTGAGCAACGTTACTGCCCTGCCGGCGTGTATGAGTATGTGAAGAAAGAAGACGGCGCTGACCAGTTGCAGATCAACGCGCAGAACTGCGTGCACTGCAAGACATGCGACATCAAAGACCCGACACAGAACATTGTGTGGGTGACGCCAGAAGGTGGCGGCGGGCCGAACTACCCGAACATGTAAGTTCGGCACACCGACCCGGCTGCCCTTTCATGGGGCAGCCGGGTTCAACCCACGTCGCACATCGTCTGAGGGCGAGTGTCAGAGGCTCACCGCGTTTCGCTTCGGCGCTTCCAGATATTCCTTGGATTGCATTTCCACAATCCGGCTTACCGTTCGGAAGAACTCGTGCGCCATCGCCCCCTCGGTGTACAGCTCTTCAGGCTGCACTGCGGCGGACATGATCAGTTTGACCTTGTGGTCATAAAACACATCGATCAGCCAGGTGAACCGACGGGCCTCTGAAGCCATGCCGGCACCCATCTTCGGCACGCCACTGAGTATCACCGTCTGGAATTGGCTCGCAATTTCCAGATAGTCATTCTGAGAGCGAGGCCCGCCACACAAGGTGGCAAAGTCAAACCAGATCACCGAGCCTGCACGGCGAAGGGCTCGAATTTTTCGCGCCTCAATTTCCAGCACCGGGTTTTCATCGGCCACTTCGGCCAACCGCTCGAACGCGGTTTTAAGCTGCTGATCAGTCTGTTCGGTCAATGGTGTGAGGTAGATGTCCACCTGCTCCAAAGTCCGGCGGCGGTAATCCACCCCCACGTCGACGTTGATGACGTCCAGGTGGCTGTTGAGCAATTCGATGGCGGGCAGCAATCGGTCACGGTTCAAACCGTTGGGATACAGGTCGTCCGGCTTGTAGTTCGAGGTCATCAGAAAGGTCACGCCGTTGGCGAACAGTGCGTCCAGCAATCGATACAGAATCATCGCATCGGCAATGTCTGACACGTGAAATTCGTCAAAGCAAATCAGTCGATAACGCTTGGCAATTCGCGCGGCCACTTCAATCAAGGGGTCTTGCACGCCCTTGAGCTCATCCAGTTCAAGGTGAACACCGCGCATGAATTCATGGAAATGCAGACGGGCTTTGCGCTGCACAGTCACGCTGTTGTAAAAGCAATCCATCAGGAAGCTTTTGCCGCGGCCCACACCACCCCACAGGTACAAACCTTTGGGCACAGCAGGCCGGTTCAGGAATTTCTTGATTACACTGCTCCGGGCCTTTTTGTATTCCACGAATTCATCGTAGAACAGCTGCATGCGGTCCACAGCGCGCTGTTGGGCTTGATCAGGCTCATAGCCCCGGTCAGCCAACGCTTTGATGTAATAGTCCTGAACGTTCACGGTATTGGGTCGGTGAGGCAAACCACGCCGGGTGGCTTACCTGGTCACAGGGTGCGGCAAAAAGCGCAGTGTAACCGAGGGCACGGGCACTTCGATTCAGAGAATCTAGTGCCCGCACTCCAGCTTACATATTGAGCTGACGCTTGTCGCAGGCCAAAGCAGCTTCTTTCACCACTTCAGACAGGCTGGGGTGAGCATGGCAGATCCGGCCGATGTCTTCCGACGCCGCCTTGAATTCCATGGCCATCACCGCTTCAGCTATCAGGTCAGACGCATGGCTGTTGATGATGTGCACGCCCAGCACTTCATCGGTGGCAGCATCAGCCAGCACCTTCACAAAGCCCTGCGCATCGCCCTGCCCCAATGCCCGGCCATTGGCCTGGAAGGGGAACTGGCCCGCTTTGTAAGCACGGCCTTCAGCCTTCAACTGCTGCTCGGTCTTGCCGACCCAAGCCACTTCGGGGCTGGTGTAGATCACCCTAGGCACTGTGTCGTAGTTGCAGTGGCCGGCTTGCCCAGCCATGATTTCCGCAACCATCACGCCCTCTTCCTCGGCTTTGTGCGCCAGCATGGCACCCCGGATTACGTCGCCGATGGCGTAGACGCCGCTGACCAAAGTCTGGCAGTGGGCATCCACGTCGATCTGTCCACGCTCATTGGTTTTCAGGCCAATCGCTTCCAGGTTCAGGCCATCAGTGTTGGGCACACGGCCCACGGACACGATCAGTTTGTCGCAGGCCAAGGATTGATCCTTGCCGTCGGCATCGGTGTACGCGACAGTCACGCCCTTCTTGCTGGCTTTGACATCGCCAATCTTCACACCGAGGTTGATGTTCAACCCTTGCTTGACGAAGATTTTGTGCATTTCTTTGGCCACACCTTCATCGGCCGCAGCCAGAAAAGCGGGCATGGCTTCCAGAATGGTGACCTCTGCGCCCAGACGACGCCACACGGAACCCAGTTCCAGACCAATCACGCCAGCGCCAATCACGCCCAGCTTCTTGGGTACAGCGCCAAACTTCAAAGCGCCTTCGTTGTCGCAGACGGTTTCGTTGTCGACAGGAATACCGGGCAGGTGACGAGCCTTGGAACCGGTGGCGATGATGACCTGCTTGGCAGTCACTTTTTCTTCGCCATTGGCCCCTTTGACGGACACTTCAAAGCCACCATCGACCTTGCCTGAGAAACTGGCCCAACCCTTGATCAAGGCAACCTTGTTCTTCTTGAACAGGTACTGGATGCCACCGGTCATCTTGGTGACGATCTCGTCCTTGCGTTGAACCATTTTGGCCACATCGATTTTGGCGCCACTGACGGTGATGCCATGGTCAGCCGCGTGATGGCTGATTTTCTCGAATTCCTCAGAAGAGGCCAGCAACGCTTTGGAGGGGATACAGCCCACGTTCAGGCAGGTACCGCCCAGGCGAGGCTCGCCCTTGGGGTCGTCGTAGGCATTGCCTTCGATACAGGCCACTTTCATGCCCAACTGACCAGCGCGGATGGCGGCAATGTAGCCGCCAGGACCCGCACCGATCACCAATACATCGTATTGCGTGCTCATGTGCGGTGCTCCTTACAGGTTCAGCAAGAGGCGTGCTGGGTCTTCCAGCGCTTCTTTCATGGCCACCAAGCCGAGAACCGCTTCACGGCCATCGATGATCCGGTGGTCGTAGCTCATGGCCAGATAGTTCATGGGGCGAATCACGATTTCACCGTTCTCGACCACAGCGCGGTCTTTGGTGGCGTGAATACCCAGAATCGCGGACTGAGGTGGGTTGATGATGGGTGTGGACAGCATGGAACCGAATACACCACCGTTGGAGATGGAGAAGGTACCGCCAGTCAACTCATCCAGCGACAACTTGCCGTCCTTGGCCTTTTGGCCAAACTCGGCAATTTTCATTTCGATGTCGGCGATGCTCATTTGGTCAGCATTGCGCAGAATGGGCACCACCAAGCCACGGGGCGAACCCACGGCGATACCGATGTCGAAATAGCCGTGGTACACAATGTCGTTGCCATCCACAGAAGCATTCAGCACTGGGTATTTTTTCAGGGCAGCCACAGCCGCTTTCACGAAAAAGCCCATGAAGCCCAGTTTGGCACCATGTTCTTTCTCGAACTTGTCCTTGTACTTGTTGCGCAGGTCCATCACTGGCTTCATGTTCACTTCGTTGAACGTGGTCAGGATGGCGTTGGTCTGCTGCGACTGAACCAGACGCTCGGCCACACGGGCACGCAGGCGGCTCATGGGAACGCGCTGCTCGGGACGGCCCTCGATCAATGTTGAGGGGTCCAAAGGTGCGGACACCTCAGGCAAGGAAGGCTTGGCGGCCACAGCAGGTGCCGATGCGGGCGCAGTTGCTGGCGCAGCGGGTTTGGGTGCGGACACTGCGGCGATGACATCACCTTTGGTCACACGGCCATCTTTGCCAGTGCCTGCCACATCGGCAGTGCTCATGTTGTTCTCAGCCAGCATTTTCGCGGCTGACGGCATGGCCACTGCACCGGCAACGGGTGCTGCAGGCGCGGGGGCTGCGGCCACAGGGGCTGGTGCAGCAGCGGCTGCAGCAGGCGCGGCGGCAGGTGCAGAGGCCCCGGCCACGGCTTCTGTGTCGATGCGGGCCAGCAGTTGGCCAGCCACCACTGTAGCGCCGTCGGCACACAGCACTTCAACAATGACACCGGCCGACGGTGCAGGCACTTCAAGCACCACTTTGTCGGTTTCGATGTCGATCAGGTTTTCGTCACGCTTGACGGCGTCACCGGCTTTTTTATTCCAGTTCAACAGGGTTGCTTCAGCAACGGATTCGGACAGTTGTGGGACGACCACATCTACGATTGCCATGGAAATGATTCCTTGTAAATTCTTGGTTCACGGGCTGGGCGCTCTTGCGCCACAGCCACCTCGCTACACGATTGAGTTGTCGATTACTTCGTCATCACAAAGCCCTTGAGCTTGCCGAAGGCGGCATCAATCAATGCCTTCTGCTGCTCAACGTGCTTGGCGTAATAGCCCACCGCAGGAGACGCGGAAGCGGGGCGACCGGCATAGCCGAGGCGCTGGCCCTCTTCCAGGTTTTCCATGATGTTGTGCTGGATCTGGAACCATGGCCCCTGGTTTTGAGGCTCGTCCTGACACCAGACCACATCGGTCAGGTTGGGGTACTTGCGAAGTTCCGCACTCAATGACTTGTGCGGGAACGGATAGAGCTGCTCGATCCGGATGATTGCAGCATCCTTGATATTGCGCTCGCGACGGTTGGCCACCAGGTCGTAGTACACACGGCCAGAACACAGCACGGCGCGCTTGACCTTGGAATCGTCCAAGTCACCCTGATCACCAATGACGGTGTGGAAATGGCCTTTGGACAGGTCCTGGAGGGTAGACACTGCTTCCTTGTGACGCAACAGTGACTTCGGTGTGAGAATCACCAAAGGCTTGCGGAACAGTCGGATCATCTGACGACGCAACAGGTGGAAAATCTGCGCAGGCGTGGTCGGCTGAACAACCTGAATATTGTTCTCGGCACACAGTTGCAGATAACGTTCGATGCGGGCCGAGGAGTGCTCGGGGCCCTGCCCTTCGTAACCGTGAGGCAACATCATGGTCAGGCCGGAAGCCCGGCCCCATTTCACTTCACCACTGGAAATGAACTGGTCGATCACCACCTGCGCACCGTTGGCGAAGTCGCCGAACTGGGCTTCCCAAATCACCAGGGTGTTGGGTTCGGCAGTGGAGTAGCCATACTCAAAGCCCAACACGGCTTCTTCGGACAGCACGGAGTCGATGACGGTGAACGGTGCCTGGCCTTCAGACACGTTTTCCAGAGGCACATAAGTGCCTTCGTTCCACTTTTCGCGACCCTGGTGGTGCAAAACCGCATGGCGGTGAGTGAACGTGCCGCGACCGCAATCCTGACCGGTGATGCGCACTGCGTAACCGGAAGCCACCAGCGATGCAAAAGCCAGGTGTTCGCCCATGCCCCAGTCCAGCGGCAGTTCGCCACGGCCCATAGACGCGCGGTCGGTCACCACTTTCTGAACCAGAGGGTGCAGTTTGTGGTTCTCGGGAATGGTGGTGATGCGCTCGGACAGGCGGCGCAGTTCAGACAAGGGCACCGAGGTGTCGGCCGCGTCTGTCCACTTCTTGCCCAGGAACGGGGACCAATCCACCGCAAACTTGCTCTTATAGTTGGTGAGCACTGGGTCTTGACGGCTGTGCTTGCCTTCGTCCATCGCCGCGCGGAAGTCGGCAATCATTTTTTCGACGTCGTCACCGGACAGCAATTTCTGCATCACCAGGCGTTCAGCGTACAGCGCACGGGTACCGGGGTGTTGGCTGATTTTCTTGTACATCAGAGGCTGGGTTACAGCCGGTGTGTCTTGCTCGTTGTGGCCGAGTTTTCGGAAACACACGATGTCCAGGACCACGTCTTGCTGGAACTGAAGACGGAAATCCAAGGCCAGTTGGGTCACGAAAATCACGGCTTCGGGGTCGTCGCCATTGACGTGGAACACAGGCGCTTCAATCATCTTGACCACGTCGGAACAGTACAGCGTGGAGCGGCTGTCACGAGGATCAGAGGTGGTGAAACCAATCTGGTTGTTGATCACGATGTGCACGGTGCCGCCTGTGCCATAGCCACGGGTGTGCACCAGGTTCAGGGTTTCCATCACAACACCCTGGCCCGCAAACGCTGCATCGCCGTGAACCAGCACGGGCAATACTTGTTTGCCATCTTTGTCGCCTCGGCGCTCTTGACGGGCTTTCACCGACCCTTCAACCACCGGGTTCACAATTTCCAGGTGGGAGGGGTTGAACGCCAGGGACAAGTGCATGGGGCCGCCGGGGGTGACCACATCGGAAGAGAAGCCTTGGTGATACTTCACGTCACCGGCAGGCAGGTCGTCGGCGTGCTTGCCTTCGAATTCTTCGAACAACTGGCCAGGCGCCTTGCCCAGAATATTCACGAGCACGTTGAGGCGGCCACGGTGGGCCATGCCGATCACGGTTTCCTGAACGCCTTGGGCACCAGCGCGCTGGATGACCTCATCCAGAGACGCGATGAAGGACTCGCCGCCTTCCAGCGAGAAACGCTTCTGGCCCACATAACGGGTGTGCAAGTAACGCTCAAGGCCCTCTGCAGCGGTCAGACGCTCCAGAATGCGCAATTTTTCTTCAGCATTGAGCTGGGCGGTGCTGCGGCTGGATTCCAGACGCTCCTGCAACCAACGCTTCTGCGCTGGGTCGCTTATGTGCATGAATTCCACACCCACGGTGCGGCAGTACGTATCACGCAGCGCCTTCACCAGCTCGCGCAGGGTCATTTGATCCTGGCCGAAGTAGGTGTTGGTGGTTGAGAAGGTGATGTCCATGTCGGCCTCGGTGAGGCCGTAGAACGCGGGATCCAACTCGGGGATCTCGGGGCGCTCCTGACGCTTCAATGGGTCCAGTTCAGCAAAGCGGGAACCCAAAAAGCGATAAGCAGCCACGATGGACTGCACATGAACCTGCTTTTTGGCCACTTCCAGGTCGGCAGACTGGATCTGGGGCTGGATGAAACCTTTCTTGGCACGCAGCGCAAACGATTCGATCACTGGCGCATGGGCCACGTCACGTTCGTTGACGTCACCGTGCGAGGAAGGAACCAGTTGGAGCTGGTCGAAGTAGGCCCGCCATTTTTCGGGCACTGACCCTGGGTTGTCCAGGTAGGCTTCGTACATTTCTTCGACATAGGGAGCATTCCCGCCGAACAGGTACGAACTTTGTTTGAATTGTCGCATCATTTGCGCTTCACCTTTATCCGAGTTTCTCGTTCAAGATGTGGGGTTCGGACTCGACCGCAGCTATCGCTGTTCGGACCGAATCCCTACACACGTGGGTTAAAACCGCACTCCCCGTCCGTTCTTAGGGCTCCTGCCCCAGTTCAGATAGCAAGAAAGCGACTCGCATCCACGAGTCACTTTCAGAGTATTTGCAAGGATAACAGATTAGAGGGGCAGCACTAACGAATTTTCTGATGGGCTTACTCAGATTTGTTGCTGGAATGCACGGACTCATCCATTTGGTTAACCAAGCAAGGGGATCACGGATGGGCGACCGCACTGCACCATGACACGATGACCCATACAGGAGCGCCGTCCATGGCCGCATTTCGTTATCGAGGCATACCCGTCAGCGGGGAATTCGCCGGTATTGCCAAACACCTGGACAACGTGAACGACCTGATCGATGAACTGAAGGATTTGCAGAGCACATGGTCGAACCTGAGCCTGCTGGGCGAGTTGACCCACATTGGCGCCGAAATCTCCAACACCCGTGAAGACTTCAAAGACCTGTCGGCCCAGTTGACGGCGGGCATGTTGAAACTGTCCCTCCAGAAGGTCACCGATGATTTGGCCAACAAAGCGCAGTGTTCGATCGATATTCTGGTGCGCAACCTGTTTGAGCGCACAGCTGACATTGGCTTTCTGGTGACCGACACCCCTCTGGTTGACGGTTGCAAGGCCGCCAATTCTGCGGAATTGGACGAACCGGCGCGGCTATCCTTGGTTCAACGTCTGCGACAGTACATCGGCTTTTACTCGGTGTATCGGAATGCGGTGCTACTGGACAGGCAGGCTCAGGTCATTCTGGATGCGCAGGGCGAACTGCGACCCGGCATGCAGTTGGCCTGGATTCCCGAGAAGGCCCGCACCAGAACCGCTTACGTCGAACAATTGGCCCGGCTGGACCCTGAGGCACCGGGTGAGCCAGACCTGATTTACGCTTGGACGGTGCAGGACCAAGGCATCACCATCGGTTACGTGGCTCTGGCGTTCAACCTTGCCAACGAAGGTGTGTCGCTGTTTGACAAGATTCTGGGCCAGTCCAGCGGCACCCCCTCCGGGCACCAAGTCTGCGGTGTGTTGAATCAGGAACAGCGGGTTCTGATGAGCAGTGACCCGGAACACATTCGGATTGGACAGAAACTGAACCTTCCACTGGGCAAACCCTGGGGCCTGATTCAATGCGGACCGACGGTGTACCTGGCCTGCCAACGAAACACACGAGGCTACCAAGGCTACATGGGGCCAGGCTGGTCGGGCTTTTGTATTGTGCCCTTGATGCACGCCTTTTCAACCACCCACAGCGAGAAAACCCAGAGCAGCCAGGGCGCGGGCCTGAAACAGGCCAAAGACGTGATTGACCCGGAGTTGAACACCCAGCAAAACAAAGCCGTGTCCATCCAAAACCGGCTGAATCAAAGCGTTTGGAACGGTAATATCGTGCAGGGTAGCAAAGACCACAAATTGGGCCAAGGCTTCACCAAGACCCTGCTTTGGGAAATCAGCCGTGCTGGCGACCGAACCCGGCAACTGTTTCAGGACTCCCTGGACAACCTCAGCCAAACCACACTGGACAGCACCCTGCAGACCCAACAGGCCAGCGCAATGCTGGCCATCGACTTGATGGACCGCAACCTGTACGAACGGGCCAATGACTGCCGCTGGTGGGCCCTGAACCCGGTGATTCAGGCGGCCGCAGCTGAACCGGACAACGCGACACTGGCCTTACTGGCCAAAAACACACTGGAAACCATCAACGGCCTTTACACTGTCTACGCCTCAGTGTTGTTGCTGGACGCGGACGGGCGCGTGCTGTGCAGCAGCCGAGAGCTTCCCGCTGGGTTGAGCCATTTGAACACTGGCTGGCATGCACGGACCATGGCGCTAACCGACCCGGCTCATTACGAGGTGTCTGCGTTTGAACCCAGCCCCTTGTACGGCGACCGCCCCACCTACATTTACTGTGCGCCGGTTTTTGGTGCAGACCAACACGCCCGAAAGGCCGTCGGCTGCATCGCCTTGGTGTTCGACAGCGAACCCCAGTTCGAAGCCATTTTGCAGGATTCGCTGGTACCGGTGAATGGGACAGGGTTTGGGTTCATCGTGGACCAAGCGGGTCACGTGATTGCCAGCACCACCGACCGCCACCAACACGATGGGCGCCTGAACCTGCCGATTCAACTTAGCCAACTGACCCGCGGTGACACTCAGGCTTGCCTTGCCGAAAACCAGCAAAAGCTGTTGGCCCTTGGGCTTGCGGTGTCATCCAGCTACAGGGAATACAAAGCCCCGCAAAGCCGCTACCAAAACACCCTGACCGCGCTTTACGGGTTGACTGTTGGGGAGCCCGCAGTGAACGAACGCAGCACGCCTCTGGACTTCACAGAGTTCAGGTATTGCGACCACAGCCAAGGCAGTATGGAGGTGGCCACGTTCCGGGTTGCTGACACTTGGTATGGGCTGCCGACTGACGATGTGATTGAGGCCTTTTTACTCAGGGATGTTGCACGCTCACCGAACGCCGCCCCATGGGTGCTTGGGTGCCTGATCCACAAAGGCAAAACTGTCACCCTGATTCATCTGGAGGGGTTGTTGCATGAGCAAGCCATACCCAACACTGCGTTGACGAACCGACAGGCAATTCTGCTCAAACCCGACGAATCGGGCGAACACATGGCCTTGCTGGTTGACGAGCTTGGTGAGATACCCAACATTCCCGTGACACAGATTGACTTGTGCCCTGAGTTGCTGGGCCCCCAAGGTGTCATGGGCGGTTTGGTGAAAACCAAAGAGTCATTTCTGCATGTGCTCGACAGAGACCGCATGCTCAAAGCTGTGAATGGCTTGACGACCACGCAAATGCTTTGACACCAGAGGCGGTGACTGCAATAAAAAAAGCCACCCGAAGGTGGCTTTTTCAGTTGCAAACCCAATGATCAGCGTTGGCCAATGGGCTTGACGTCGCGGTGGGTAGCACCCATGAACAACTGACGTGGACGGCCGATCTTGTACTCGGGGTCCGCAATCATTTCGTTCAGTTGAGCAATCCAGCCCACGGTGCGTGCCAATGCGAAGATCGCAGTGAACAGGGGCACTGGAATACCAATGGCTTTCTGCACGATGCCTGAGTAGAAATCCACGTTGGGGTACAGCTTGCGCTTGACGAAGTACTCGTCTTCCAGCGCAATCTTTTCCAGCGCCATGGCGATCTTGAACAAGGGGTCGTCATGCAGGCCCAGTTCATTCAACACTTCGTGGCAGGTTTCACGCATCAACTTGGCGCGTGGGTCATAGTTTTTGTAAACACGGTGGCCAAAGCCCATCAGGCGAACGCCCGAGTCTTTGTCCTTCACCTTGTTGATGAAATCGCCAATCTTCTCAACACCGCCAGCAGCCTGAATGTCGGTCAACATGTTCAGGCAGGCCTCGTTAGCGCCACCGTGGGATGGACCCCACAGACAGGCCACACCAGCTGCAATCGCTGCGAACGGGTTGGTGCCGGAGGAGGCGCACAGACGAACTGTGGAGGTGGAGGCGTTCTGTTCGTGGTCAGCGTGCAGAATGAAGATGCGGTCCATGGCGCGCACCAGCACGTCATTGACCTTGTAGTCTTCACAGGGGTTACCAAACATCATGCGCATGAAGTTGGCTGTGTAGGACAGCTCATTCTTCGGATACATGTGGGGGGCACCAATGCCGTATTTGTAGGCCATGGCCACCAGCGTAGGCATCTTGGCGATCAAACGGATGGCGGAGATGTCACGCTGGTTTTTGTCCATCAGATTCATGGAATCTGGGTAGAACGCGGACATGCCACCCACCAAGCCAGTCATCACGGCCATGGGGTGGGCGTCGCGGCGGAAGCCACGCAGGAAGAAGTGCATCTGCTCGTTCACCATGGTGTGGTTGGACACACGGCTTACGAAATCGGCACGCTCGGATTCATTGGGCAGCTCACCGTTCAGCAACAGGTAGCACACTTCCATGAAGTCGCAGTTCTGCGCCAGTTGTTCAATGGGATAGCCGCGATACAGCAATTCACCCTTGTCACCATCGATGTAGGTGATGGTGGAGTTACAGGACGCAGTAGACAGGAAACCTGGGTCGTAGGTGAACTTGCCGGTTGCACCGTACAACTTGCGAATGTCAATGACGTCGGGACCAATCGTGCCTTTGTGGATTGGGAAGTCGACTGCGGGTGTGCCGTCGGAGAACGACAGCGTTGCCTTGTGTTCAGTGCTCATCGGGTTTCCTTCTAATGGGTATTAACTTAAACATCTCGCATCAACTGGATAACCCGCCGGATGGCCGGGGTGTCCAAATCGCCTTCTGGTGCAGTGCGTCCAAGAAGGAGATCAAGCAAATGGTTGTCCACTTCCTCAAACAACACGGTCAGTGCCGCCACGTCGTCGTCGGTCAGTTCCATTTCATGCTTGTCGAAAAAACGCTGAATAATCAGGTCATTTTCCAACAAACCTCTGCGGGCTCTCCAACGCAAACGCGCACGCTGGGTTGGATCCGATTGATGGTTCTGATTACTCATAAAGCTACATCAAAAAAAACGGGGTTTTGCAGTGCACAACCCCGAATTGACAAAAAACTTCTAGAGGCTTTCGCCTTTATACTGCGCGGCGCACCATCAATTCCTTGATCTTGCCGATGGCCTTGGTGGGGTTCAAACCCTTGGGGCAGACATCCACGCAGTTCATGATGGTGTGGCAACGGAACAGACGGTAAGGGTCTTCCAGGTTGTCCAGTCGCTCGCCTGTGGCTTGATCGCGGCTGTCCGCGATGAAACGGTAGGCTTGCAAGAGACCTGCGGGGCCCACGAACTTGTCGGGGTTCCACCAGAAAGACGGGCAGCTTGTTGAGCAACATGCGCACAAAATGCACTCGTACAGACCGTCCAGCTCTTCACGCTCTTCCGGAGACTGGAAACGCTCTTTTTCCGGGGGAGGCGTTTCGTTGATCAGGAAGGGCTTGACCGAGTGGTACTGCTTGAAAAACTGGGTCATGTCCACGATCAAGTCGCGCACCACGGGCAGGCCGGGCAGCGGCTTCAGAACGATGGGCTCTTTCAGGTCGCGCAGGTTGGTGATACAGGCCAGACCGTTTTTGCCATTGATGTTCATGGCGTCAGAGCCACACACGCCTTCGCGGCATGAACGACGGTAGGACAGGGAATCGTCCACATCGCTCTTGATGCGCATCAGCGCATCGAGCAACATTTTGTCGGTGGGCTCCAGTTCGACTTCCAGCTTTTGCATTTTCGGTGCTTCGCCGGTATCTGGGTCGTAGCGATAGATTTCAAACTTGACAATACGCTTTCCGCTCATTGTTGTGATCCTCGAATCCTGATTAGAAAGTCCGCTTTTTGGGCTGGAAGGTTTCAACGGTCAAAGGCTTGGTGTTCACAGCCTTGTACTCCAGGCGGTTGCCTTCGGAATACCACAGGGTGTGCTTCATCCAGTTCGCGTCATCACGCTCGGGGAAGTCACGGTGCGCGTGGGCACCACGGCTTTCCTTGCGGGCTGCGGCAGACACGATGGTGGCCTTGGCAGTTTCTTTGAGGTTGGCTAACTCCAACGCTTCAACCAGCGCAGTGTTGAACACCTTGGACTTGTCCTTGATGGCGATCTCGTCGGCTTGTTTGTCCAGCTCGTTGATAACGTTAACGCCTTCGTCGAGCAGTTCAGTGGTGCGGAACACGCCACAGTGGTGCTGCATCTTGGCGCGAATGCCGTTGGCCACGTCCTGAGTGCGCTCGCCGCTGGTGCGGGAGGTCAGTTTGTTGACGCGGTCAAGGGTGTAATCGCCTGCGTTGGCCGGCAGATCGCGGTGGCTTTGCGCCTTGAAGTTTTGACCCACGATGTGATTGCCCGCAGCGCGGCCAAACACCACCAAGTCCAGCAGGGAGTTCGTGCCCAGACGGTTGGCACCGTGCACAGACACGCAGGCGCATTCGCCGATGGCGTACATGCCGTTGACCACTTCCTGAGGGCCGCCAGCCACTTTGGGCGCAACCACTTGACCGTAGATGTTGGTGGGAATACCGCCCATCTGGTAGTGGATGGTGGGCACCACAGGAATCGGTTCCTTGATGGGGTCCACGTTGGCAAACTTGATCGCGATTTCGCGAATGGATGGCAGACGCTTCATGATGGTGTCTGCGCCGATGTGCTGCAGGTGCAGCTCAACGTAGTCACCGTTGGGGCCACAGCCTCGGCCTTCCTTGATTTCCTGGTCCATTGAACGGGACACGAAGTCGCGTGGGGCCAAGTCTTTCAGGGTTGGCGCGTAACGGGCCATGAAGGGCTCGCCATTCTTGTTTTTCAGAATACCGCCTTCGCCGCGAACACCCTCGGTGATCAGCACGCCGGCGCCAGCCACACCCGTGGGGTGGAACTGCCAGAATTCCATATCTTCCAGGGGCAAGCCAGCGCGAGCGGCCATACCCATACCGTCACCGGTGTTGATGAAGGCGTTGGTGGACGCGGCCCAAATACGGCCTGCACCACCGGTTGCAAACACAGTCACCTTGGCTTCAAGGATCATGATTTCGCCAGTTTCCATTTCCAGTGCAGTCACACCAACCACGTCGCCTTCGGCGTTGCGGATGATGTCCAGCGCCATCCACTCCACGAAGAACTGAGTGCGTGCGCGCACGTTGCGCTGGTACAGGGTGTGCAACAGGGCGTGGCCAGTGCGGTCAGCCGCCGCGCAGGCGCGCTGCACAGGCTTTTCACCGAAATTGGCAGTGTGGCCGCCGAACGGACGCTGGTAAATGGTGCCGTCGGGGTTGCGGTCAAAAGGCATGCCGAAGTGTTCAAGCTCGTAAACCACTTTGGGGGCTTCACGGCACATGAACTCGATGGCGTCCTGGTCACCCAGATAGTCCGACCCTTTCACGGTGTCGAACATGTGCCAGTACCAGCTGTCGTCGGACATGTTGCCCAGAGACGCACCAATACCACCTTGCGCAGCCACTGTGTGCGAACGCGTTGGGAACACTTTGGACAGAACTGCGACGTTCAAACCGGCCTCAGCCAGTTGGAGTGAACAGCGCATGCCAGCACCGCCGGCGCCTACGATTACCGCGTCAAATTTACGACGAGGAAGGGACGTTTTTACAGCAGTCACTTTCAGACCCTCCAGAGAATGTCAGCGGCGTAGCCAGCACAACCGAGCAGCCACAGCGCTGTGAATACTTGCAATGTCAAACGGATGCCGGTGGGCTTGATGTAGTCCATCCAGATGTCCCGAATGCCGATGTAGGCGTGATAGAACAGGGACAGCAAGGCCAGCAAAGCCAGAATTTTGCCCAAGGGGAAGGACAGCACGGTGAAGTTGAAGAAACCAACCCACTTGGCATAGTCGAGGTCAGGCGTGAACACGATGGCCAGGAAAAGGCCAAGGGTGTAGAAGGCCATGATGACCGCGGTGATGCGCTGGGCCACCCACTCTTTCAGGCCGTAATGCGCGCCCACAACCAGACGCTTTGAACCCACGTTTTTGGTCATGATCAGAACACTCCAAACAGTTTGAGACCGAAGATGGCCGTCAGGGTGAGGCTGGCTGCGAAGACTGACGCGGCGCTTTTCGCAGCGGCGTACTTGTCGGTACCCACGTGCAGGTCGAGCACGAGGTAGCGGATGCCAGCACAGAAGTGATGCATGTAGGACCAGATGAGGCCCAACAAAATCACTTTGAACAGCGGATTGGCCACCCAGGCTTTCATTTCTTCAAAGCTCAACTCGGAAGTCAGGCTTTTGTCGAACAAAGGCAACAAAATGATGGGCAGGGCCAGAAAGAGCGCTGCGCCGCTGACGCGGTGCAGAATGGACAGTTTGCCAGCCAGGGGCAAACGGTAGCTCAAGATCTGGGTGACATGAATGTTCCGGTATTCCGGACGTTTCTTCGCAACAGTGTTTGACATGCTCAGTACTTGATTGTGAAAAAATTCAGGGATTGGGTGCCGTGATCCGTCACAAAACCGATGTCGGATTACCCATTATTTTGAACCAATTCCAAGGCCTAAAAAAGTTCGAACCTTGGGCATTTGAGGGAAATTCAACCAATATTGACGATTTTGGACACAATACAATTGTATCAATTCAATACAATTCATTTCGGTAGGAGAACTGGTCGGTCACATACCAACCACGACGCAGTTCGACCAATTGGTCCGCATAGGTCATTGATTGACGCTCCACCATCAGCAACGGGGTTCCTTCAGGCACGTGGAGCCTATCGGCCTGTTCTGACTGCGCGCTGACAGCCTTGATGTTTTCGACAGCGCGCAACATACGAACACCGAACGCCGACTCCAGGAAACCATACAAAGTGCTGTCACAGGCCTGCAAACGCTCAAGCGTCAACCCTTTGTATTGGGCTGCGGGCAACCAGATTTCATCGAATATGCGGGGGACACCCTCAAAGCCAAGCGTTCGCTTGACGACAAAGACAGGGTCGCTGGGCTTGATGTCCAGCAACGTGGCCACATCAGTGTTGGCCCGGACACGGTCCACAGACAGGTAGGTGGACTTGGGCACCAAGGCCTGCCCTGCATCGCTGACCAAGCGCAAAAAGCGGTATTGGGCGCGGTCTTCATTGTGGGTGGCCACAAAAGTACCTCGCCCCTGTTTGCGTACGACGAGGTTTTCAGCCGCCAGTTCATCAATGGCTTTGCGCACCGTACCCTGGCTGACTCCGTAACGGCCAGCCAGCTCGGTTTCGGACGGAATGAGCTCGCCCGGCTTCCATTCGCCATTTTGCAGGCTCTGGATCAGCAAACCCTTGATTTGCTGATAGAGCGGACTGAATGTAGGGTTGGGTGGGGCCAAAATGATGTCTCGCAGGGTTTCGCGGCCTGCCCCAATAAGGCTTGGGCGGCTCGTCTTTAGGTATCTTATATCTTATAGAGGACTTTTCAAAGGCAAACCGCTCTAAAGCGGGAGGCGCGTCAACCAGCCGTCAGCGTTTGGGGCTACACTATGGCCTGAAAATTTTTCTCTTTCTTTTCTGGAGTCTTCGTCATGACCAAACCCGCAATGCGTGTTGCAGTTACCGGTGCTGCCGGCCAGATCGGCTACAGCTTGTTGTTCCGTATCGCCAATGGCGACATGCTGGGCAAAGACCAGCCCGTGATCCTGCAATTGCTGGACATCACCCCTGCCCTGCCCGCAGTCAAAGGCGTGGTCATGGAACTGGAAGACTGTGCATTCCCTCTGTTGGCTGGCGTTGTGATCACCGACGACCCCGCCACTGCATTCAAGGATGCCGACGTGGCCCTGCTGGTTGGCGCACGCCCCCGCAGCAAAGGCATGGAACGCAAAGACCTGCTGGAAGCCAACGGCGCCATCTTCACTGTGCAGGGCAAGGCACTGAACGACCACGCGTCCCGCAACGTGAAAGTGCTGGTGGTCGGTAACCCCGCCAACACCAACGCTTACATTGCCCAGCAGTCCGCTCCTGACCTGGACCCGAACTGCTTCACCTCCATGCTGCGCCTGGACCACAACCGCGCACTGAGCCAAGTGGCTGCCAAGACCGGCAAGCCTGTGGCCAGCATTGAAAAGCTGTGTGTGTGGGGCAACCACTCGCCCACTATGTACGCCGACTACCGCTTCGCGACCATCGACGGCGCTTCCGTGAAGGACATGATCAACGACCAGGAATGGAACGCCAACACCTTCCTGCCCACAGTGGGCAAGCGCGGCGCAGCGATTATCGAAGCCCGTGGCCTGTCTTCCGCAGCGTCTGCAGCCAACGCAGCCATCGACCACGTACGCGACTGGGTTCTGGGCACCAACGGCAAGTGGGTGACCATGGGTATTCCTTCCGATGGTTCTTACGGCATCCCTGAAAAAACCCAATTCGGTTTCCCCGTGACTTGTGCCAACGGCAAGTTCGAAATCGTGAAGGGCTTGGACATCGACGCATTCAGCCAGGAACGCATTAACATCACTCTGAACGAGCTGATGGAAGAGCGCGAAGGCGTGAAACACCTGCTGGGCAAGTAATTGTCGCCTGTCAGGGTTTGACCGAAAAGCCAGCAGCGATGCTGGCTTTTTTCTTGGATTGCCATTTTTCACCGACGTCGACACCATGGGTCAAAAAAAATCAGCATTGGATCTGGACCAGATTGGCACCGTGCTTTTTTCGGAAGGCGATATGCCGCCACGCATCCCCGTGTGCGACCACTACGCTGGCAACCCGAAATTCTTTGACAAAGCCCTTGCTTTGCAAGGTGAACTGGGCGCCTGTTTTGACATCACGCTGGACCTTGAAGATGGCGCTGAAATTGGGCAGACCGTTGAGCGCGCCCAATGGGCAGCGGACAGCCTGAAACGCTACGCGGCACTGAACGGCTTACAGGCACGGCGCCCCGGGGTGCGGGTGCACCCAGTGTCCGATGTGGCATTTGACCAGGAACTGTCGATTCTGTTGGATGCAAAGACACCCAGCCCGGCTTACCTGATGTTGCCCAAGCCCGAGAAAGCGGAGGATGTTCAAGAGGCGGCGGACAGGATTCAAGCCCATTGCGAGAACCAGGGGCACGCAGCACCGCCGTTGCATGTATTGATTGAAACCCACGGTGCGTTGGCACAGGTGCACCAGATTGCTGCCTTGCCTGCGGTGGAGTCGCTGTCGTTCGGCATCATGGACTTTGTGTCCAGCCATCGCGGTGCGATTCCTAAAAGCGCCCTGAACACGCCGGGACAATTTGAGTTTCCACTGGTGCGACGGGCCAAACTTGAAATTTCTGCGGCTTGCCACCGATTTGGTAAAACACCGTCCCACAATGTGTGCCGCCAGATCAATCAACCCGAGTTTGCTGGCACTGACGCGGCCCGCGCCAAGCGGGACTTTGGCTACCAGCGCATGTGGAGCATACACCCCGCCCAGATTGTGCCGATTGTGCAGGCCTTGTTGCCCACTGCGGCGGAACTGGATGAGGCCACACAGGTGTTGACCGAGGCCATGAAAGCCAACTGGGGGCCGATACAGTTCAAAGGTGAACTGCATGACCGGGCCAGCTACCGCTACTTCTTTGAGATTCTGCGGGCCAGGCTGTAACAGATGGCTCAACCCAGCAGGGCCGGGTTAAGTTGCCACATGGTCCATGACAACACCGTGGCAAAACTGACCCAGGCCAGGTAAGGCAACAACAGCAAGGCTGCCACACCACTGACTGGGCGTGCGCGCCAGACCAAGACCCCAACCAACACGGCCAGAAGGGCGCAATCGACAAATGCCCAAAGGCCCAAACGCCACTCGAAAAACAACCAAGACCACACCGCGTTCACGGCCAACTGCACTGCGAACAGACCGAGCCATGAATTGGCCGATGGAGACGTGGTGCGTCGACTCCAAACCAAATACAAGGCTATACCGATGAGCACGTACAGGGTGGTCCACACCGGGCCAAAGACTTTTGCCGGAGGCGCCCAGTCCGGACGGACCAGCTCGGCGTAAAAAGCGGGCGCCTGCGCAGAGCCAATTGCGCCAATCGCGCCGATCGCCAAGGTTAGGGCCACACACAAGAACGCTGTAAACACACGCTTCATCATTCAAACACTCCTTACATACCTCTCAATCACGCCCATATTCAGGTATAGCCCTCTTTCCAGCGCACCGGGTGGAAGCGGATGAGCGGTATGGCCGGCTGTGCATTGTTTCGAAGGGCATCGGACAAATCGAGGCTGATTGCGGCCCCTTCGGGCGAGACCCGCTCGATCGGAAACTCCAACGTCAGTTGGTAGGCCTTGTCATTAAGTTCGCTCAAGGACAAGACTTGGGTCACTGGCTTGTGGCTGTAGTCGGTGCCAGCGAGTTTGGGCTCACCGTTGGCATCCCATCGACCAAACTCGTAAGCAGCAGTGGATTGAACAGTCTTTCCATTCACACTGAGGCGGGCCCTTTGGGGCTCAAAAATGTAGCCCGGATGAGTAGGTACGATCCGCAGAGACACACGAGTCACACCTTCTTTCCCTTCAAGCTGATAGACGTTTCTCGGATCGATCACCAAGGGCAGGACAAAGAAATACACCTGATTGTCATAGGTGCGTAATTGATTGTTGATGGATACACCCAGCTTGAGGCCAGGCAACTTAAGCTCGGACCGCATCATGACCCAGCCCGATGTTGGCACTTCATCAAATTGGGGAGGCGTGTCGCCAACGTAGGCCAGACTGGTCCAGCCACCCCGAAAGCCGGCGCACCCTGACAGAATAAGCAGCAGAGCCAACACACTGATGCTCATCAAATTGCGGAATAAGGACATTCTCAAACTCCTGCGATTGAGCGGGACATGCGCCAAACTGTCGAACGGGACACTCCCAGCGCCTTGGCGGCTTTACCCACCTCACCGCCTGTGAGATTGAGCATCTGGCGAACAATGTCAGGCCGTTCTGCTGGCGGCACTTGACGATAACGATACACCAGTTCAGCCCACGGATTTTGATCGGTCAGTGGTGGGCCTGCGGCTTGCCGGGCCTGACTTCCCACCGCAACATCCAACAGGTCTGGAAACCAATCGCGCCAGTGCCTTAGATCACCCTCCTGACTCAACATGACTGCCGCACGTTTGCACACATTCCTGAGTTGACGGATGTTGCCAGGCCACGGAAGTGTTTGAAACACAGGCAGGGACTCGGCAAGAAATTCGTCGAACACTGCCTTGCTGACACGCACCGGGGTTGTTCGCAGGAAATGACCAGCGAGGCTTTCAATGTCATCCACGCGCTCGCGCAGCGGGGGAATACGCACCAGTAACTCATTGAGCCTGTAGTACAGGTCTTCCCTGAAACGCCCCTGTTCAACGGCCTGTTGCAAATTCACATGGCTGGCTGCAAGCAGCCGAAAATCAACGCGACGGGCCGCTGTGCTGCCAATACGACGGACAGTGCCCTCTTCGAGGATTCGCAGCAAGCGGGTCTGAAAGGCCAGTGGCATGTCGCCAATTTCATCCAGAAACACGGTGCCGCCCTGCGCACTTTCAAACATACCGGCGCGCCCACCTTTGACAGCGCCCGAGAATGCGCCTTCTTCGTAACCAAACAGCTCGCTTTCCAGCAGACTTTCGGTGAGCGACGCGCAATTGATGGCCACAAAAGGCTTGCCTGCGCGGGCACTGGCGGTGTGGATGGATTGGGCCACCAACTCTTTCCCGACACCAGTTTCACCTTGAATCAGCACCGAAAACTCAACAGTGGCACACATGCGTACGGTGTTTCGCAGTTGAACCGCTGCGGCACTGCTGCCCAGCAGGTCTTGTTCGGTGTGGTACGTGTAGGTTTGCCGGCTGGCCCTGGCATTGCCCCCGGCTTTGGCACCCGCTAGCCGCACAGCCTCGTCAAAGGCTTTCATCACCCCTTGGCGGGAATAGATCAGCACACTGTCGAGCTGAAATTCCTGTGCAATTTCATTCACCAAGCCTGGCCCAACGATGGCTTTCACGCCCAATTGAGCCAACTCTCGGACTGCCTGGCGCGCATCTTCCGGCGTGCGGTAGGTTCGTGTGGGGATGGTGACGTCAAATGCCCGGGAAAACTGGGCGAGCTCTTCAAACGCTGTCTCGTAAGTGACCAAACCGACCTGTGGCGCATTTTTGCGCGCCAAGGCCAAGGCCCTCATCAAATCAAAACCATCGGTGCGGATAACCACCAATGGCGCTTCCAGTTGCCCCTGAAGAAAGGCCCCATTGGACCCAGCGGCCACGAACACATCCACGGTGTCGGTGAAGTAACGGTTGCGGGCGTAAGCCAATGCCTCTTCGTAGGCTTTGGGCACCAGTTCGATGCTGGCATGTGGCGCGTAGTCGCGTGCAATTTCTCGCAGCGTGCCTGCCAAAGCGCTGATGCTAAAGACTACGATTCTCGGTTTCATGGCCTTGACCTTTATGAAACATGATTATGTTTCATTTGAAACACAATATCCACTAATTTGTGTCACTGACGTTTCACATCAACGGAAGGGGCGACATAGATCCCCACAGCTCAACATGCCCACGGATATGCAAAGCCGTACGCCCATGATTAATCAGGGTTTTTTGACAGAATAAAACCAAAGAAGACTCACTCGGCCGCGTTGGCACACCACTTGCACTGGGAAGCTGAACTTTCACCAGGAGACTGAGATGACCCAACAATCCGCTGGCGCCCGTTTTCGCCAGGCTGTCCGTGAAGAACAACCCTTGCAAGTGATTGGCGCCATCAATGCCAACCACGCCCTGCTGGCCAAACGCGCTGGCTTCAAGGCCATTTACCTGTCAGGGGGCGGTGTGGCTGCCGGCTCGCTGGGACTGCCCGATTTGGGTATTTCTGGCTTGGACGATGTGCTGACCGATGTGCGACGCATCACCGATGTGTGCGACACGCCGCTGTTGGTAGACGTGGACACTGGCTTTGGCGCATCAGCATTCAATATTGCACGCACCACCCGCGCGATGATCAAGGCAGGCGCTGCGGCCATGCACATTGAAGACCAGGTTGGCGCCAAACGCTGCGGCCACCGCCCAGGCAAAGCGATTGTGACCCAGGCTGAAATGGTGGACCGCGTGCGCGCGGCAGCGGATGCCCGTGGCTCGGACGATTTCGTCATCATGGCCCGCACGGACGCCCTGGCTGTGGAAGGTTTGCAATCGGCCATTGACCGCGCTTGCGCCTGTGTTGAAGCCGGTGCCGACATGATTTTCCCCGAGGCCATCACCGACCTGAACATGTACAAGCAGTTCGTTGAAGCGGTGAAGGTGCCTGTGCTGGCCAACATCACTGAGTTTGGCTCAACCCCTTTGTTCACCACCGAAGAACTGAAAGGTGTGGGCGTAGGCTTGGTGCTGTACCCACTGTCCGCATTCCGTGCAATGAATAAGGCCGCACAGGCTGTGTACGAGGCTGTACGCCGCGATGGCACGCAAAAGAATGTTCTGGACCTGATGCAGACCCGCATGGAGCTGTACGACAGCATTGGTTACCACGACTTCGAACAGAAGCTGGATGCGCTGTTCGCTGCAGGTAAAAAATAAGACTGAATGACTGAATAACAAACTGGAGATCGAGATGACTGAACAGACTACAACCCCCGGTTTCAAACCCAAGAAATCTGTTGCATTGTCCGGCACCGCCGCAGGCAACACAGCACTGTGTACCGTGGGACGCACCGGTAACGACCTGGCCTATCGCGGTTACGACATTCTGGACTTGGCCACCACCAGCGAATTTGAAGAAATTGCTTACCTGCTGGTGCATGGCAAGTTGCCCACCGTGGCAGAACTTGCGGGCTACAAATCGAAATTGAAGTCTCTGCGTGGCCTGCCTGCTGCGGTGAAAGTGGCCTTGGAGCAACTGCCCCCCTCTTCCCACCCCATGGATGTGATGCGCACTGGTGTATCCGTGCTGGGCTGTGTGAAACCTGAAAAAGACGACCACAACCACCCTGGCGCCCGTGACATTGCCGACAAGCTGATGGCCAGCCTGGGTTCCATGTTGCTGTACTGGTATCACTTCGCCTACAACGGCAAGCGCATTGAAGTGGAAACAGACGACGATTCCATCGGTGGACACTTCCTGCACCTGCTGCACGGCGAAAAGCCCCGCGACAGCTGGGTACGTGCGATGCACACCTCGCTGATTCTGTACGCAGAACACGAGTTCAACGCGTCGACCTTCACCAGCCGTGTGGTGGCTGGCACAGGCTCGGACATTTACTCCGCCATCTGCGGTGGTATTGGTGCCCTGCGTGGGCCCAAGCATGGTGGCGCCAACGAAGTGGCCTTTGAAATTCAGAAGCGTTACGACAACCCCGATGAAGCCGAAGCTGACATTCGCGCGCGCGTTGAGCGGAAAGAAGTGGTGATTGGTTTTGGTCACCCCGTTTACACCGTGAGCGACCCCCGCAACGTGGTCATCAAGAAGGTTGCTGAAGACCTGTCCAAAGAACAAAACAACATGAAGATGTACAACATCGCTGAACGCTTGGAAAGCGTGATGTGGGAAATCAAGAAGATGTTCCCCAACCTGGATTGGTTCAGCGCGGTGAGCTACCACATGATGGGCGTGCCCACCGACATGTTCACCCCCCTGTTTGTGATTGCGCGTACCTCCGGTTGGTCGGCCCACATCATTGAGCAACGCATTGACGGCAAGATCATTCGCCCCAGCGCCAACTACACTGGCCCCGAGGACCAGAAGTTTGTGCCCATCAGCGAACGCAAGTGATGAACCTGCGCCTCAGGCTCATGTAGTGAGCCTGAAACGGGAGGGGGAAACCCCTCCCCTGCCGATGCCCGACTGATGACACCTTGACTGAGCCCCACACATGAACACCCAATTTCGCAAACCATTGCCCGGTACAGCACTGGACTACTTCGACACCCGCGCTGCCGTGGAGGCCATTGCCCCCGGCAGCTACGACGGCTTGCCCTACACCAGCAAGATTCTGGCTGAACAACTGGTTCGCCGATGCGACCCAGCGACTTTGACCGACAGCCTGAAGCAATTGATTGAACGCAAGCGCGATCTGGATTTCCCTTGGTACCCTGCACGCGTGGTGTGCCATGACATTCTGGGCCAAACAGCCTTGGTGGATTTGGCGGGCCTGCGCGACGCCATCGCCAAAGAAGGTGGCGACCCCTCCAAGATCAACCCTGTGGTACCCACACAATTGATTGTTGACCACTCTCTGGCTGTGGAATGTGGTGGCTTTGACCCCGACGCCTTCCGCAAGAACCGTGAGATTGAAGAACGTCGGAATGAGGACCGTTTCCACTTCATCAACTGGACCCGCACCGCGTTCGAAAACGTGGATGTGATTCCTGCGGGCAACGGCATCATGCACCAGATCAACCTGGAGAAAATGTCGCCTGTGGTGCAAGTGCGTGATGGCGTGGCCTTCCCCGACACCTGCGTAGGCACCGACAGCCACACCCCGCATGTGGACGCCTTGGGCGTGATTTCCGTGGGCGTGGGCGGCTTGGAAGCCGAAACGGTGATGCTGGGCCGTGCGTCCATGATGCGACTGCCCGACATCGTCGGTGTTGAACTGGTGGGCAAACGCCAGCCCGGCATCACAGCCACTGACATCGTGTTGGAATTGACCGCCTTCCTGCGCAAGGAACGCGTGGTGGGAGCGTATGTGGAGTTCTACGGTGAAGGCGCACGCAGCCTGACCATCGGCGACCGCGCCACCATTTCCAACATGACACCCGAATACGGTGCCACTGCGGCGATGTTCTACATTGATGAGCAAACCATCGACTACCTGAAGCTGACTGGCCGTGAAAGTGAACAAGTGGCGCTGGTTGAGCAGTACGCCAAGCTGACCGGCCTGTGGGCCGATGGCATGGCCAAAGCCGAATATGAACGCGTGTTGAAGTTTGACCTGAGCAAGGTGACACGCAGCATGGCTGGCCCTTCCAACCCACACGCCCACATGCCGACCACCGAATTGGCCAAGCGTGGCATTGCAGTGAATCTGGACAAAGCCAAGGCCGAAGAAGCACAAGGCTTGATGCCCGATGGCGCGGTGATTATTGCTGCCATTACCAGTTGCACCAACACCAGCAACCCCCGCAACGTGGTGGCTGCTGGCCTGTTGGCCAAGAAAGCCAACGAACTGGGCTTGGTGCGCAAAGAGTGGGTGAAAAGCTCATTTGCGCCGGGTTCCAAGGTGGCTGAGCTGTACTTAAAAGAAGCTGGCTTGTTGGGTGAGCTGGAAAAACTGGGCTTCGGTATTGTGGCTTTTGCCTGCACCACCTGCAACGGCATGAGCGGCGCGCTGGATCCGAAGATTCAACAGGAAATCATCGACCGCGACCTGTACGCCACAGCGGTGTTGAGTGGCAACCGCAACTTCGATGGCCGCATTCACCCGTACGCCAAACAAGCCTTCCTGGCCAGCCCACCCTTGGTGGTGGCTTACGCCATTGCGGGTACTGTGCGTTTTGACATTGAACAAGACGTGTTTGGCGTGGTGAACGGCAAGGAAATTCGCCTGAAAGACCTGTGGCCCAGCGACGAAGAAATCGACGCCATTGTGAACCAGCACGTCAAACCCGAGCAATTCCGTCAAATCTACATCCCCATGTTTGACTTGGGCGCTGTAGAAAAAGCCCCAAGCCCACTGTACGACTGGCGCCCGCAGTCCACCTACATTCGCCGCCCACCGTATTGGGACACCGAAGGCCAGGGTGCGCTGGCAGCACGCCCACGTACACTGAAAAACATGCGCCCGCTGGCCGTGCTGGGTGACAACATCACCACGGACCACCTCAGCCCATCGAACGCCATTCTCATGAACAGCGCAGCGGGTGAATACCTGCACAAAATGGGCTTGCCTGAAGAAGACTTCAACAGCTACGCCACGCACCGCGGTGACCACCTGACTGCACAGCGCGCCACATTCGCCAACCCTACATTGCTGAACGAAATGGTTCGCGATGCAGACGGCAAAGTGAAAAAGGGCTCGCTGGCCCGCATTGAACCAGAGGGCAAAGTGACCCGCATGTGGGAAGCCATTGAAACCTACATGGACCGTGCACAACCGCTGATCATCGTTGCCGGCGCAGATTATGGCCAGGGTTCCTCGCGCGACTGGGCCGCCAAGGGCGTTCGTTTGGCCGGTGTTGAAGCGATTATTGCTGAAGGTTTTGAGCGCATTCACCGCACCAACCTGATCGGCATGGGTACCCTGCCCTTGGAGTTCAAGGCGGGCGACACACGCCACACCTACGGCATTGAAGGCAGCGAAGTGTTTGAAGTGGTGGGCGAACGCACACCCCGTGGCACGCTGACTGTCATCATGACGCGCAAAAATGGCGAGCGGGTGGAATTCCCGGTCACCTGCCGTTTGGACACCGCAGAAGAAGTGTCGATTTACGAAGCCGGTGGCGTGCTGCAACGTTTCGCGCAGGACTTCCTGGAAGGAGCCGCCGCATGAGTGCCTCAAGCAGTCAACAACTCAAGGTGCCCGCCACCTACATTCGCGGTGGTACCAGCAAAGGCGTGTTCTTTCGCCTTCAGGACTTGCCTGAAGCCTGCCAGCAACCCGGCGCAGCCCGTGACAAGCTGTTGATGCGTGTCATTGGCAGCCCCGACCCCTATGGCAAACAAATCGATGGCATGGGCGGGGCAACCTCCTCCACCAGCAAAACGGTGATTCTGGCCAAGAGCAGCAAAGCAGACCACGACGTGGACTATCTGTTCGGGCAAGTGTCAATCGACAAGGCCTTTGTGGACTGGAGCGGCAACTGCGGCAACCTGTCTGCCGCAGTCGGCAGTTTCGCCATTGTCAGCGGGCTGGTTGATTCGGCACGAGTGCCGCAGAACGGCACCTGCACTGTGCGCATTTGGCAAGCCAACATCGGCAAAACCATCATTGCGCATGTACCCATCACCAACGGACAGGTTCAGGAAACCGGTGACTTCGAACTGGATGGGGTGACCTTCCCTGCCGCCGAAGTTCAACTGGAATTTCTGGATCCGGCTGATGAAGGTGAGGATGGCGCCGGTGGCAGCATGTTCCCCACCGGCAATTTGGTGGACGACCTTGAGGTACCCGGTGTGGGTACCCTGAAAGCCACTTTGATTAATGCGGGCATTCCCACCATTTTCGTGAATGCAGAGGCGATTGGTTACACTGGCACTGAGTTGCAAGACGCCATCAACAGCGACCCTGCGGCACTGAAAAAGTTTGAAACCATTCGTGCCCATGGTGCGGTGAAAATGGGTTTGATCAAAGATGTGGCTGAGGCGGCAACCCGCCAGCACACCCCCAAGGTGGCGTTTGTGGCCAAGCCGCAGACCTACACCAGCTCAAGCGGTAAGGTGGTCAATGCCAGCGACGTGGACCTGCTGGTGCGCGCCATGAGCATGGGCAAACTGCACCACGCCATGATGGGCACAGCTGCGGTGGCGATTGGCACAGCAGCTGCAGTGCCCGGTACCTTGGTGAACCTGGCTGCGGGCGGCACCGAGCGCGAGGCGGTACGTTTTGGCCACCCCAGCGGCACCCTTCGGGTGGGCGCGCAGGCCGTGCAGGAAAACGGCCAGTGGGTGGTGAAGAAAGCCATCATGAGCCGTAGTGCGCGGGTGTTGATGGAAGGCTGGGTGCGTGTGCCCTCGGACACATTCTGACCACTCGCAGTGAACACACAGCAAACAGAGGGAACTCTTTGCTGTGTGTATTTACAAAGCTTGACCAGTTTTAGATTCAACAGACAAACTGGGTAAAGCAATCAAAAAAAGATGGCGTGATCATACGCCATTCGCCACAAAATACGCCGAACACCCCTCCATAGAATCACCACATAGAGTGGCACCCTGACTGCCTATCTATTCTCCAAGCTCCATTTCAATAACGATTAAGAAGGAGCAACCACCATGCCTAACCCTGTTTCGGGCTTTCCCAGCGCCGCAAGCATTCACGACGACAGCGCCCTCAGTGTCAGTCAACAGTCCAGCCGCTCAACATCCCCACAACAGGCCAATGCTGATTTGACCGAGCATTTGACCGAGCCCCTGAAAAAGATAGCCATTGACTCGGTACCGCTTGAAAAAGACAAAGCATTGGTCAGTGAATTCTTGGACCGCTTGCACGCTTTGGACAATGCAAACCAAACGGCCATCAATGAATTGGCCAGCGAAGTTATTCAAGCGGGAATGCGCAATGTAGCTCTGATGGAAGCGGTGTTCAATTACATGAACTGTCGCTTCATTCTTGAACAACACCAATTGGCCATCAACGTTGCGGATGAAAAACGGACACAAGCCCGCAACGAGATGAGTAAAAGCATGGGAGACCTTTCCAAGCCGGGCAACCCCAAGTTGGCGAAAGCGTTGCGCGAATTGCAAAACAGTGGGGCGAAAATTGGCCCAGTGGTGACCAGCCACCCCACCCAATTGAATCGCCCGGAACTTCAACCTGTATTGGCTTTGTGGCCCAGCAGGGGATTCCACACTGAAGCCGACAAAGAAGTGTTTGTGAATCAATTGTGGGATTCGGCGAAGCGGCGTACAAGCCCGCCCACCGTTGTAGACGAAGCCCAAGGTGTTGTGCTGGCCATGGGCAATATTCTGAAATCAATCCGCAAAAAAACCAAAGAGCTGATGAATTTGGGCAACACAGACACGTCCAAACTGATCACCCCAGTGCTGAATTCAGAAAACTGGATTGCCGGAGACCGGGACGGCAACCCCACCATTACCCCTGCATTGCTGACCCAGGTACTTGGAATGTTCAGCGACCTGGCGTTTCAGGAATACCTGGGCAAGGTGTCCGACACCCCTAAAGAAAACCGCTCAACACGCCTTTGCGACTTGTTCAAGCGTTTGGGCCGATCAGATGACCTGACCGACTTGCGCCAGCGCTTGGAGGCTACAAGGCGTTATGTGGTCGACAACGTTGACGGGCCGGAAACCGCGTGCCGATTCAAAAGCCCCGCTGAGCTGGTCGAACACGTGAATACGCTGAAAGAAAACCTGTGCAGCCCGCTGACTGAGGATGAGTCACCATCGCCCGACCAAGCGCTACTGGCCACCAAACTTGATCAACTGGCCCTGTGGGCCAAGGCTTTTGGGTTCCACGCTGCGGGCACACACATTCGACAGAACAGCGCAGTCAACGCCAAAGTGGTGGCCCAATTGCTGAAACATGCAAACCCCGGCAGCCCATGCGATAACTACAGCACGCTATCCGAGGGCGACAAAGTTAATACGCTGAACGAATTTCTGGAAAGAGGACGCACTGCAGACCTGGATCAAGTCGCTCAACAAATATCAGACTCGGCCCCAGACGATGCCACCATCAAGCTCGAACTTGATTTTCTTAAAAACTACGCCCATCTGCGCGAACGCTTCGGCCCGGGCGCCCTACCCACCATCATCACCGCCAACACGGAGACGCTGAGTGACATGTTGGAGGTGTGCGTATTGCTCAAGCATGCAAAGTTGAACAACGATGATGCTGACCTTGGCATGAACATCGTGCCCTTGATCGAGACCGTGCCCGACATGAAAAATGCAGAGGCGCTGTTGGAGGAGATGCTGGGCAACAAGACATACCGGGAGCATCTTGAAAAGCGCGGAAATCGTCAGGTCATCATGCTGGGCTATAGCGACAGCATGCGGTGTGATGGCATTTTTTCAGCGGCTTGGGAAGGCCACAAACTCACCGGAAAACTCCTCGACATTGCAAAAAAACACGGTGTTGGTGTGCACTTCTTTCATGGCCGCGGGGGCACTGAGGCTCGCGGTTCACGGGGTAATTACTTCGATGAGATTCAACATGTGAACGGTGCCTCGCTGACTGGTGGCTGCACACAAACCGAACAAGGCGAAGAGGTGTACAAGAAGTTCGGAATGCGTGCTGTGTCGGACAATCACATCAGCCAGATGGTGGATGGCACCTTGGCCACGTATGCGCGCGACGAGTATGTTTTGGAAGATAAACACACAGCGGCGCTGGACTTTATTTCCGAGAAAGCAGGTGACGCCTACCGGGCGCTGTACAACGACCCTCAATTGCCCGAGTTCCTGTTGAAAAGCACACCGCTGGCCCATGTGTCGAAAACCAACGCAGGAAGCCGGCCTGCCTCGCGAATTGCAGACCTTAAAGACAAAGCATTCTTGGACAAATTGCGGGCGATTCCGTATGTGGGCTCGTGGTACCAATCAGGGTCGAACGCGCCTGCCTACTACGGTATCGGTGCGGGCCTGAGAGCCTACATCCAAGAAGGCCCTGGCAACCCTAACGAAAACATCCAGTTGCTACGCGACATGTACAAAAACATACCAGTGTTTAGGAACTTGATTGACCGCGCGGAAGAGGCTTTGAACAAGGCCGACATGAGTATTGCACAGCTTTACGCAGAGACGTTGAATCCAGAAACGGCCCCGCTGTTTCATGGCTTGATCAAACCCGAATTCGACAATACGTGCCAACAAATTGATTTAGTCAAAGAACAAAATACCGAGACTCGCCGGGTGCCAACAAAACCTTTGCAAATCTTCGCACACATGGCGCAAATTGAATTGCTGAAACAGTCCAGCCACACTGAGGCAAGCCGAAAGCTCTACTTGGAGAACCAGCGTCAGGTACCCGCTGCAATCGAGGAAGAAAAAACGGCCCTGGATGCCGGCATTGCCATGTCGATGCAAGTCGTGGCCAATGCCAATGGCCGCTTCGGTTAATGCGTGGCTTTTAGGTGATGCTTGCCACAGCGCAGCGCTGTGGCAAGTCGTTTTATGCCGAATAGGTCGGTGGCCTTTTGTTGAACCATGGACGGGCCTGTTCCAATTGGCCTGCCAAGCTCAGCAGCACATCTTCTTGCCCATGACGCCCGGTGAACATGGCACCAATCGGCAAATTGCCGGAATTCCAGAACAGGGGCACGCTCATCGACGGTTGACCGGTCACGTTGGCGGGCATGGTTTGAGAACAGTAGTTGAACACCCTTCGGGCCGCTTTAAGAACAAATTCTGGCCGCTTGGCGATGAAGCCAATGGGCAGATGGCCCATTGCCAACAATTCGATGGACTCCGACGATGTAGGGCGCAACTGACCCACTTTGCAAGGCGGCTCGCCCAGGGTACTGGTCAGCAGCGCATCAAAGGGGGCAAAAGTCGTCATCCACTGGCGGCTGAATTGCGTCATCCACCACACTGAACGGGCCACATCCCCCGCAGTGAATGAGTCCCCGAGCCGAATCAGCGCCCAGGTGCGGGCTTCAAAATCGGAAGGTTTGGCCTTGCGGCCCATGGTGATTTCTCCCTCGCGACGGGTGGCCGCCAGCTCGGCGCAAATCAGCACGGTGTAGTGGTAAATGAAGGCCTCTCGATCAATCGGCAAACGGACTTCCACACAATCATGGCCTAACTCAGTCAACAGGGCCACAGCGTCCAGCACGGCGGCCTTACAGTCCGGGTGCAAGGTTTCGCCCAAGGCTGGGTCCGTTGAAAATGCGATACGCAATCGGCCTGGCGCGCGCTGGGCTGCATCGGCATAAAGGCCCGCTGGCGCACCAACCTGCATCACCTGGCCGGGATAACTGCCCTGCACTGCATCCAGAAAATTGGCGCTGTCACGAACACTGCGACTGACGACACCCTCGGCAATGAATCCAAACCAACCGTCGGGATGCTCTGGGCCTGAAGGCACTCGCCCACGGGTCGGCTTCAAGCCAAACAAGCCACAACAGGACGCGGGGATTCGAATAGAGCCACCCCCATCGCCTGCGCTGGCCATGGGTACGACACCTGAGGCCACCGCTGCAGCCGAACCCCCGCTGGAACCACCGGGGCTGCGCAAGGGGTCCCAGGGGTTGCGGGTAGCACCGAACAGCTCAGGTTCGGTGGATGGCGTCAAACCAAACTCCGGGGTGTTGGTTTTGCCGAAAATGTTCAACCCGGCCGCCTTGATGCGCCGAACGAATTCCGAATCTTGATCGGGCACAAACCCTTTGAAAAAACGACTGCCGCTGTTCATCTCAACACCGGCGTAACTGGCGATTAAATCCTTCAGCAAAAAGGGCACGCCAGAGAATGGGCCATCCACCGGATGGGTGGCATTGACACGGGCCAAATCAAACATGGGGCGGATCACCGCGTTGATGGCTGGATTAACCTTTCCACACCGCGCGATGGCCTCATCGAGCAATTCCAAAGGGGTAACCTGCCCCCCTTTCACCAGCCCCGCCAAGCCTGTCGCATCGTACTGGTCATACTCCTTGAAACCCGCCATAGCACTTATTCTCCGTTAAATTGGTCAACACCGGAACAAGGTGAAACATTGTGAAATATTACACCATGTCAGAGTTAATCTTACCCCAGTCAGGTAATACAGAATTCGGGGGGCTCAACGCACAATGGCACCACCTTAGCATTCAATCTTTTCAACCATGAGCAACCCACTCAGCGACCTGTGCGTCATTCTGTCTGACTATCCCATCAAGGCGATGGGTTACATCAAGTATCTGGCCAATCTGGGCGAATTCCACGTGGCGGTGTTGAACACCTTGCCCACCGAACAACCTGAAGTGTACGAACATGCGAAATTACTGGTAGTGGACATGAACTGGAGCCACGACGGTGAAACCGAATGGATTGGCAGAGTGCTGGCCGCATTCCCGCAGGCCAATGTGCTGTTCATGGAAGAGGAGCATGCCGACATTCGGTCAGTGCTGGAAAACAATCGGGATGTTTGTCTGTTGGGCAAATTGGCACCGGTCAGCCTGACCAAATCAGCCATGCGCACACTGCTGCACTGCCCGCAAAAGCCCGGGCGTCAACACGCACTGGCCGCTGGCTTGGCCAACAGCAAAATGAACCGGGTTGCCCAAACCCAATGGACCTGAACCACTGCGGTTAGCCCATAAAAAAGCCCTCCACGAGGGAGGGCTTTTCAACACCGAACCCGGTTGAGGGTCAGGCAGCCAGCTTGGCTGTGGCGGCCACGTCCACAAACTCTTTGATTTGGTCAAAGTTCATGTAGCGGTAAACATCGCTGGACACGGAGCCCAACATTTTCACTTGCTCCATGTACTCTTCCACAGTCGGGATCTTGCCCAGCAGTGCACAGACCGCGGCCAGTTCAGCCGAGCTCAGATACACACGAGTGTCGATACCCAAACGGTTCGGGAAGTTACGGGTGGAGGTTGATACGGCCGTGGAACCCTTGCGGATTTGAGCCTGGTTACCCATACACAGCGAACAGCCGGGCATTTCCATGCGCGCACCGGTGCGGCCCAGAATACCGTAGTAGCCTTCTTCGGTCAGCACGTACTGATCCATCTTGGTGGGCGGGGCAATCCACAAACGGGTTGGAATGTCGCTCTTGCCTTCCAGCACCTTACCAGCGGCGCGGAAGTGACCGATGTTGGTCATGCAGGAACCGATGAACACTTCGTCGATCTTGTCGCCGGCCACTTCGGACAGGTACTTCACGTCGTCTGGGTCATTGGGGCACGCCAGGATGGGTTCCTTGATGTCAGCCAGGTCGATCTCGATCACGGCTGCGTATTCAGCGTCTGCATCACCCTTGAGCAGTTCAGGGTTGGCAATCCAGTCTTCCATGGCTTTGATGCGGCGTGTCAGCGTGCGTGCATCTTGGTAGCCCTGAGCAATCATCCACTTCATCAAGGTGATGTTGGAAGTCATGTACTCAATGATGGGCTCTTTGTCCAAGTGAACGGTACAACCGGCGGCGGAACGCTCGGCAGACGCGTCAGACAATTCAAACGCCTGTTCCACTTTCAGTTGGGGCAGACCTTCGATTTCCAGAATACGGCCCGAGAAAATGTTCTTCTTGCCTTTCTTCTCAACGGTCAGCAGACCCGCCTTGATGGCGTACAGCGGAATGGCATTGACCAGATCGCGCAGGGTAACGCCGGGCTGCATGTCGCCCTTGAAACGCACCAGTACGGATTCGGGCATGTCCAGAGGCATCACGCCTGTTGCAGCGGCAAACGCCACCAGACCAGAACCGGCTGGGAAAGAAATGCCGATGGGGAAACGGGTGTGTGAATCGCCACCGGTGCCGACGGTGTCGGGCATCAGCAGACGGTTCAGCCAGGAGTGGATCACGCCGTCACCGGGACGCAGGGCCACACCGCCACGGTTCTCAATGAACTCGGGCAGGTCGTGGTGCATTTTCACGTCCACGGGCTTGGGGTAGGCTGCGGTGTGGCAGAAGGACTGCATCACCAAGTCAGCGGAGAAGCCCAGACAGGCCAGGTCTTTCAGCTCGTCACGGGTCATAGGGCCAGTGGTGTCCTGAGAGCCCACTGTGGTCATCTTGGGTTCGCAGTACACACCGGGGCGCACGCCTTGGCCTTTGGGCAGGCCACAAGCCTTGCCCACCATTTTCTGGGCCAGGGAGAAGCCTTTGCCGCTGTCATTCTTGGCGGAGGGGCGACGGAACACAGGGCTGGGCTCCAGACCCAGTGCAGCGCGTGCACGGTCGGTCAGGCCACGGCCAATGATCAGGGGAATACGGCCACCGGCACGCACTTCGTCAAACAGCACATCGGTTTTCACCTGGAACTCGGCAATCACCACGCCATTTTTCAGGCACTTGCCTTCCATGGGGCGCAGTTCGATTTCGTCGCCCATTTCCATTTGACCAACATCCAGTTCGATGGGCAGTGCGCCGGCATCTTCCATGGTGTTGAAGAAAATCGGAGCAATCTTGTTGCCCAGGCAGTAACCACCAAACCGTTTGTTGGGGATGAAAGGAATGTCATCGCCAGTGAACCACAGCACCGAGTTGGTGGCGGACTTGCGGGAAGAACCTGTACCCACCACGTCGCCCACGTAGGCGATGGGGTTGCCTTTCTTTTGCAGTTCGGCCAGTTGCTTGATGGGGCCGACTTTGCCGGGCTCATCGGGGTTGATGCCGGGGCGTGGGTTTTTCAGCATCGCCAAGGCGTGCAGGGGAATGTCGGGGCGGCTCCATGCGTCAGGCGCTGGGGACAGGTCGTCGGTGTTGGTCTCGCCAGACACTTTGAACACGGTCAGCTTGATGGACGCTGGCACTTCAGGACGGCTGGTAAACCACTCAGCGTCTGCCCAGCTTTGCATCACTTGCTTGGCGTTGGCATTGCCTTTGTCGGCCAGGTTCTTGACGTCGTGGAAGTAGTCGAACATCAGCAGGGTTTTGGACAGCGCAGCAGCGGCGGCTTGGCCCACTTCAGCGTCGCCCAGAGCATCGATCAGGGGTTTGATGTTGAAACCACCCAGCATGGTACCCAGCAGCTCAACTGCTTTCAGTCGGGACACCAGGCCACACTTGTCAGCACCAGCCACGATGGCGGCCAGAAAGGCGGCCTTCACTTTGGCAGCATCGTCAACACCAGCGGGCACACGGTTGGTCAGCAAGTCCAACAAAAAGGCTTCTTCGCCGGCGGGTGGGTTCTTCAACAGGGCGATCAAACCATTGGTTTGCTCAGCGGACAGTGGCAGCGGAGGAATGCCCAACGCGGCGCGCTCGGCCACGTGTTGGCGATAGGACTCAAGCATGGGTGTGCTCCCTAGATTGGGTGAGGGTCAAAGGAAAATTGAATTTTGATGCAGTTCCGGCCGCCACACAAGTGCTGCAACGCAATAGAGAGGCTAAAACGGCAATCAACAAGTCTTATATATGATATAGGACTTTACCTTCCAAAGGAATGCTTTTGCTGCTTTGCAATGCAAATCCTTGTGTCGTGTCAGAGGTTCTCCGAGCGGCCAGCTTTTCGATAACGGGCTGGGCTGACACCCGTCTGTTTGACAAAGGCATGCGTGAAGGCGCTTTGATCGGCATAGCCCAGGTAACTGGCCAAGTCCGACAGGCCCATGCTGTCGTTGTGCAGGCAGTTTTTGGCGATTTCAAGCCGCACAGAATCCAGTTCACCCCGAAAACAGGCACCAGCCATCTGCAATTTCCGTTGAAGCGTACGTCCACTCAAGCACAGGCGCTTGGCCACAGCCTCAAGGTTGGGTTGACCAGCCGACAGGCAGTCTTGAATGGCCCGCCGAAGGCCGGGCAAGGCCTCGTCGCTCATGCGCACCTGGGCCAACAGTGTATGGGCCTGTTGGTCCAGAATCCGCTGCATCACGGCGTCGGGCGCGCGAAGCGGCCAAGTCAGCGTATCAGCGGGCAAACACAGTTCAGTCCAAGGCTGATCAAACAGCACCGGGCATCCAAAGTATTGCTCATAGGGCAACACCTGCTCAGGCCTTGGGTTAACGAAACACACGCGGGTCAGCGGGAATGGTTTGTCCAGCAAGGTGCGTGTGAAGGCCAGGAGCACTGCCACCGCCAACGTGTCCACGCAATGGCCGGGCCTGCCCCGTTCTATACCCCAGCGCAGGTGAATATCGCCCCCCTCGCTGTGCACTTGAAGCGCATTGATGGAGTACACCAAATGCTCAAACTGCTGCAGACGGGCAAACGCCTCACCCACTGTGGCGCAACACGAGGCAACATAACCCAACAGCCCGGTGTTGGCCAATTTCACATGACTGGCTACTTCCAAAGTGAAGGAGCTGCACCCCAACCGGGCCGCCACCCAGTCAAGCATGGTGCGCCAGGTGTGCACAGGCACCCGGTTCAGCTCGCCCGCGGCAGGGCGGGTGTAAGGCATCTCGGCCAACACGGCCGGATGCGCCTGGGCCAGCCAGTCAAACAGCAGGGCCACATAACTGGCGGACACATGGCCGCTCACTGGGCTGGAATCGATGGATGGCTTTGTCATGTGGACGACATTGTGACTGATCAGTTGACAAGGCTTATTGTCAGAATTTGACACTCTGCCCTATGCTAACGCGAAACAAACCCTCAAACCCCACTGGAGACAACATGCCCTCACCCCATTTAACCGCCCTGCCCGCCTGCAAACGCTGGCTGGCCGCTGCAACGCTGGCCTTGGGCGCCTCGCTGCTGACTGGTTGCAACTTGACCAAACAGCCGGATGGGGAAATTCAAGGGCTTGCAGGTGCAGCCATTGCTGCAGAACGCTGGGCCAGTGGCTTAAGCCGCGGCGAGGTGGACATTGAAGGGTTCAAAGTGCCCTACTTGAAGGGCGGACAAGGTGAGCCCCTGATTCTGATTCATGGCTTTGGCGGCTCCAAGGACAACTTCAACCGCGTGGCCAAACACCTGGTGAAGCACTACACGGTGTACGCCATCGATGTACCGGGTTTTGGTGCCAGTACCCGCCAGCCGGACGCCAGTTATCTGATCGATGTTCAGGCCCGCAGACTGCACGACGTGGCCAGCAAGTTGGGCTTGAAGCAAGTGAACTTGGGTGGAAACTCCATGGGCGGCTGGATTGCAGGCAGTTACGCGGCGCAGTTTCCTGCTGACGTTAAATCTGTGTGGTTCCTGGCCCCGGGCGGCACGGTGGCGTCCAGAAAATCAGAGGTGATTCAGGAGTTCGAGCGCAGTGGCAAAGTGGTGTTGGCCGCGTCGAACCGAGAAGAGTTTCAGAGGGTCATGGACTTGGTGATGTTTGAGCGCCCAGCCTTTGCACCTGGTTTTATTGTCAACGCACTGGCCGACCGCGCCATTGCCGACAAGCCCCTGAACGACCGAATCTATGGCGATTTCCGCAAGTTGACCACCAGCCTTCCGCAGACCATGCAGCGTTCCGGCTACAAGGGGCCAGCACTGATTGTGTGGGGAAAGAATGACCGCGTACTGCACCCTGACGGCGCAGCCGAGCTGCACGCAGCCATGGCGGATTCCGATGTGATTTTGCTGGACAAGGTGGGCCACATTCCCATGATGGAAAAGCCTGCAGAAGTGGCTGCTGATTACGTGGCATGGCGCCAGCGGCGTGGCCTGTGATGGCCCACCACAATTTGGCGCGAATTCACAAAATTGAGTCCTGAATTGACAAGACGCTGGACCACTTGGGGTGAAAGAATGCATCCATCAAAACACCTGCATGGAGACGCCCAATGGACAATTTGATTCAGGACGCATTGCCGATGATCCACCTGTTTTTTGGTCCGGACCCGGACTGGAAACAGGTGTTTCTCAGCCTGCTGACCCCCTTCTTCCTGCTGGGTACCGCGGTTGAGTACCTCTACCTGAAACGCAAGGGTCAATCGTTTTTCTTTCGCAAGAAGGAAGTGATCACCAACATGCTGTTGGGCGGCACCTATCAAGCCATGGAGGTGGTGTGGTATGCCTTGTTCGTCAGCGTGTTCATGGAATGGCTTTACAGCTTCCGTGTGGCCACCATTGAAGTCACTCCGCTGAATTTTCTGGGTTTGCTGTTCGGCATTGAGTTCTGTTATTACTGGTTCCACAGGGCCAGCCATCGCATTCGCTGGTTTTGGTGTGCGCACGTGGTTCACCACAGCGGCGAGAACATGACCACCACCACCGCCATGCGCCAAAGCCTGTTTTATGCCGTCAATCTGCATCAGATTTTCTGGGCGCCCATGCTGATTCTGGGCTACCCGGTGTGGGCTGTGCTGCTGGCCTACGGTGTCAACTTGGGTTACCAATACTTCGTGCACACACAAGCCGTCAAACGCCTGCCTGCCTGGTTCGAGTTTGTGTTCAACACACCTGCCCACCACCGTGTGCACCATGGTCGCAATGAGCAATACATCGACAAAAACTATGGTGGCGTCCTCATCATTTGGGACCGTCTGTTCGGCACCTTCGAGCCTGAAGAAGAGGCCGTGGAGTACGGCATTGTTCGCCAGCCCAAGTCGAATAACCTGTGGACGCTGAACACGCATGAATGGCGTGACATGTTCTCGGACGTGCTGAAACCCGGCCCCCTTCTTCAGCGTGTTAAACACCTGTGGGCACCGCCGGAGTGGGTACGCCCCGGGCTGAATGACCAATCCAACCTGCGTGAAACACGCTGGTAACCCGGCAAGAATGAGCATGCCCCGGCCTGACTGTGCCGGGGCGTGAATATCTCGTACTACAATGGGCTGTACATCTTCAAGGACTGCCCATGCGCCGCAAACCGCTCAACACCACTTCCCGTTCCAAACTGTCCAAATACGCCAAACCACTGGCCAACCTGGCAATTCTGCTGGCGGATTCGGGCAGTCGACTGGAGCGCCGGTTCTGGAAGAAAAAGCTGTTCGCCACCCTGATGCCAATACTGGAAGGCCGTAGTGACACCACACTGACTCAAACCCTGGATTACCTGTACAACACCCATTACAGGGCCTACGACGAATTGGCTTTTGCCATCGAAAACACGGTGGAATCGCCTGCCTTGGGCGATGGCAGCCAGGATATCCTGCTGCTGGCCGCGCCCATCATGGCTTGGTCCACCTACAACATTCCCTCGGGCAAAATTGATGCTCCCACAGTGGCCCAGTTCACGGAACTGATTCAGAAAAATGTGCTGTCCGAGCATGCCCACCTGGTGCTGACCAACATGCTGTTCAGCCCTGATCAACTGCCCGAAAGCTATACGGCTGCGGCCGAACTGGCCCGTCAACTTGGGCAAGCCGCCATCGACCAAGCCTTGGTGCGCATCGACACGGAAAACCTGCCAGCAACCCAGAGTTTTCTGTCGGATGTGCGTTACCTGATTGGTGCGGTGGCTGTGCCGGCCGGGCAACCCGCATTCAAATGGCAGACGGAAAGCCACAGCAACGGCACTTTGCTGAGTAAAGAAGAAGTGCAGGCCAATTGGCGGTTGGTGGGCAGCCAAGCGCTTCAGAAAGTAATGCCGGGCTGCATTCTGGAATTGATGCTGCCCAATGGCCTGTACAACGCATGCCGCGAGGCTGAAAAGGAAGCCCGTGCGTATTCCGTGCGCGCATCGGCCTCATTTCTGGAAAGTGCGCTGGATGTTCCACCCCAGAAGATCATTGCCAGTGTGGGCGCTTTCGTGGACCGTGGCGAAATCGAAGAATACCGCATCGGTTTTTCACTGGAAGGCAACCCCGACATCGTGCACGGCGTGGTGTGGCCCCTGATTGGGGAAGAGTACGGCAACGAACCCGACCCGGTGTATGAACGCGACATTGAGAGCGAACCGGACAACCCTGTGATCCGCTCCAAAATTGAAGGCTTGCTCAAGGAAGTGGGCATCCGGCAGATTCATGTGCTGGAAGAACGCTTCCCGCTGGAGTACTGCGAGGACTGCGGTTCACCGCTGTACCCCAACCCGGAAGGCGAACTGATGCATGCGGAGCTTCCTGAAGACTCGGAATTGCCCAACACCATGCAACTGCACTGAGGCACGCTGGGCCATTGGTTTTGGCCCAGTGTCAGTGGCCCATGGTGTCGGCACGTGGCCTGGATTGCCGGGCCCCTTGCCGCATCAACAACACGATGGGCACCAAGGCCACCAACACAATCAATAGTGACGGCACCGCCGCTTCAGTTAAGCGTTCATCGGATGCAAACTGGTGGGCCACCACCGCCAAGGTGTCAAAATCGAAAGGGCGCAGCACCAGTGTGGCGGGCAGCTCTTTGATCACATCCACCAGCACCAACAACACCCCGGTGGCCAACGACCCGCGCAGCATCGGCAAATGCACTTGCCAAAGCACCTGCCGCGCACTGCGCCCCAGCACCCGTGCAGATTCATCAATGTGACGGGTCACCTGCGACAAACCTGCATCCACCGATTGCAATGCAGCCGAAGTAAAGCGCACGTTGTACGCATACACCAGTGCAAAAACACTGCCGGTGATGGCGGGCAGGCCAAGCCCCAAAGCGTATGTCCAGCGGTCCAGAGTGGCCAGTGGCAACAAAATTGCGATGGCCAGAATGGCCCCTGGTACCCCATAACCCAAAGCCACCAAACGGTGCACAGCACCCACCCACCACCGGTGGCGCTGTCGTTTCACATACGCCAGAAACACCGCCAAGGCCAGCGACACCGACGCCGCAATCACCCCCAGCAACGCGGAATGCCACACCCATTTGCCTGCCCTGCCCCAATCCACGGTGGTGTCCACATGCACCAGCAGTTTCAACATGACTGCCACCGGAGTCACAAAGCCCAACACCACGGGCATGACACACAACAGCAAGACAACCCAACCCTGCCAAGCCTTCAAGGGCCTGCGCAACGGGGCTTGGCCTTTGCCAGACTGGGTGTAAAACTGCGCGCGGCCGCGGGCACGCCCCTCGGCCACAATCAGGCCCAACATCACCGCCAGCAGCGCCACTGAGAGCAGTGCCGCACTGGCCCGGTCACCCATGTTCAACCACGTGTTGTAGATGGCTGTGGTGAATGTTTGCACGCCGAAATAGGACAAGGCCCCGTAATCGGACAAGGTTTCCATCAACACCAAGGCCAGCCCGGCCACCCAAGCCGGGCGCGCAACCGGCAAACCCACTTTGAAGAATGCACGGCTTGCGCTGTAGCCCAAGGAGCGCGCCGCATCCAACATGGATGGGCTGCGCCCCATGAACGCAGCACGCGCCATCAAGTACACATACGGGTACAACACAAAGCTGAGCACAAACACGGCTCCACCCAGTGAACGAATCTCAGGCAGGCGAAAGCCGGGGCCGAGCAATTGCCTCAGCGTTGAAGGGACAAAACCGGAATACTGAAACGCGTCGGTGTAGGCGTATGCGATGACATACGAAGGCATGGCCATGGGCAAAATCAGCAGCCATTCCACCCAGCGGCGGCCGGAAAACTCGTGGGCACTGACCCACCAAGCGGGCAGCACGCCCATGGTGCTGGTCAGCACCACCACCCCACAGCACAACAGCGTGGTCTGCACCACCAAATCAGCCAGAATGGTGTCGATCAGGTGTGCCAACACGTCCGGTGCAGTCCACAGGCTTCCCGCTGCCATCGCCAACAAATACACGAACGGCGCCAGAAGCAGGACGCCCAAGGCGGACACAGAAATGCGGCTTCGAATCCCCAGATTCATGAATGGTGCAGGCCGGAGCGTGGCAAAATAGAAGTGAGAACGATTTTACTTTATTGCGCTTGTACGCTTGACCACACAACGACAAGGTGCCCACAAAACTGCACCATGCAAGCACAAGTGCCCTGCCCATCGAAGCCGCCGTCATGACTGAAGCCAACCTCGCCTTACAGGTTCACGCACTGAGTATTCATTACAACAACGCTGACCAAGCGGCGGTGCAGTCGGTGTCGTTTCATTTGGAACAGGGCGAAATTGCCTGTTTGCTGGGCCCATCCGGTTGCGGCAAAACCACCCTGCTTCGGGCAATCGCAGGTTTCCTTCCACCCACTGAAGGGGAAATCAAAATCAATGGGCAAATGGCCAGCCAGCCACGCAAAGTCACCAGCCCTGAAAAACGCAATGTCGGTGTTGTGTTTCAGGACTACGCCTTGTTTCCGCATTTGACGGTGCGCAAGAACATCGAGTTTGGCCTGCACAAATGGGACGCTGCTGAACGACGGGCACGGGCCGACCAGTTACTTGAGCTGATAGGCCTTCAACCACTGGCAGACCGCTTTCCGCATGAGCTTTCAGGCGGGCAACAACAACGCGTGGCCCTGGCCCGGGCATTGGCCCCGAAACCCACCCTGATCCTGCTGGACGAACCTTTCTCAAACCTCGACGTGGAGTTGAAAGAGCGGCTCACTTTCGAAGTGCGCGAGATTCTGAAAGCCGAGCGCATGAGTGCCATTCTGGTGACTCACGACCAACACGAGGCCTTTGCGATGGCTGACCGCATTGGTGTAATGGACGCAGGCCAATTGCTTCAGTGGGGGTCTTCTTACAGCCTGTACCATCAACCCACTTCCCGCATGGTGGCTGACTTCATTGGGCAAGGCGTGTTCCTGCCCGGGGAGCGAACGACACGAGGCATCAAGATTGAATTGGGTGAGATTGAAACGAACGACCCTGCACTGCCAATGTCAGGTCAGTTTGATGTGTTGATCCGCCCCGACGACATCATTCACGACGACGCTAGCGCGCAACAGGCGCGCGTGGTGCGCAAGTCATTCCGTGGCGCGGATTTCCTCTACACCTTGGCGTTGGACAGCGGTGCCCATGTCTTGGCGCTGGTACCCAGCCACCACAATCATGCAATCGGCGAACCCATCGGGATCAAGCTGGCGCTCGACCACGTGATCACCTTCGGTCGGTAAACAATCAGGAAAGGTCGGTATTGCCGGGGAAGTCCGAGGTTCCAAAACCGTCGGACTGAATGGATGCACCACTGCTGATGGACGAGGCGGCCGAAGCGAACACTTCAGTGGCTTCTGACACGTGGTGTGGCGTAGAGAAATCCAGGGTCAGCGGGAAAGACTCGGGGCTGGTGAAGAGGCCATCCAGCGTGGTGGCCGAGGCCAAAGTGCCATGCATGCCGAAGGCGTCCAAATCGGCCAGGGCGGCTGAGTCAACGCTCAAGGAGGTGAGCAGGCTGAGTGAATCCACATCCTGCAAAGCGGTCACAATCTGATTCACTTCAGAGGACACATTGCCAAACACATCGGTGGACACTGAGGTCAATTCCAGTACCTGCCCTTGAAGATCAGCGATCAGTTGGGTCAACTCGGCCAAACCCAGCTTCCCGCTGAGGGCTTCCTCGATGCGGGGCAGCGCCTGGTTCAGATCACCGTGAAGCGATGTCATGATGTGTTGCTCCATCCCAATGGGGGCCAGATGTGCCTCATACCCACCAATCAGCAGGTCAGCGTGGAACGCGGAACCGGCGTGATCAGCCATGAAAGAGACGTCACTCACGCAGGAGGCAGATACACAGCGGATCTCGCCCACACTGACGGCGTGCTCCGGTTGTTCAATCCACATCCCCGGCCGAACTGCACCGTGTACTGGGTCGATCCGAAGCGTCCAGCCCGCCTTGTCGGCAATTGCGTCCGAACTGAACACCTGCAAACTGGCTGCACGCGAGACGTCAAGCAGCTCACCATGAACTTCGGTGGCTCCTTCGGTAACGTTGATGCGTATGGTGTTGTTGGACATGGGTCTGAAAAAAAACCGTGGCTATGTCAATTATACGACACAAGGCCGGTTTTGGATTCAGCAAATACCCGATGTCCGAATCGATTCAACCCGGAAGCTTGGGCTTACTTGGGGTGCCCAAGGCCATCCAGCAAGCCAGTGAGGCCCTGGGTCAAATCGCCTGCGCCCGATGAAATCCCGCTGGCCAGCGAGCCACCGATGTCAGCCAAGCCGCCACCAAGGTCTCCAGAGCTTGAAGAATCGCCGCCGGGCAATCCACCACCCAATACCCCCCCAAGCAAACCGTCAATAGGATCTAGGACAGGGTCCAACACAGGGTTGAGCACATCAGTGACAGGATCGAGAACACCTGTGACTGGCTCAAGTACAGGATTCAACACATCAGTGACTGGGTTGAGAATATCTGTCACCGGGTTCAGGATGTCGGTGACTGGGTCGAGTACACCAGTCACCGGGTCCAGGACCGGATTGAGAATGTCGGTTACGGGGGTCAAAATCCCGTCAATCACTCCGGCAACGGGCTCAAGGCCGGGCAACTGAATGACATCGGGCAAACCACCAATGATGGACACCACTTGATCAACTGTAGACCCCACGTCCATGAGGTTACCGATTAGCGGATTCAGTTGCGCGTCTGGCCCCAAGAGATTGCTCAAACCATTGGTGAGGTCCACTGCTGAAGACTGAATGAATTCGCTGAGTTGCTCACCGGAGGAGAGCATCAACTGCCCCGCAGCTGACTGAACCTCTCCATTGAGGTTGTCCATTAACGGGTCAAACACCTGGTTAAGCATGGTCAACTGCGTGGTCAGCGCATCAATCGCAGTTTGAATATCCAGGGCATTGGCCCCGTTGTCCAAAGTGACATTTGGAGGCAACAGGTTTTGAATCTGGTTCATGGCATGCGCCGGGTCAGTCAGGCTCGCCATCAACTGCTGAAATTCCGCACTCACCGGCAAACCAGACGTGTCGGTACCACCTTTGAGAAAGGGCAGTGAATCGGCAAGGCGCTCAACAGGAAATGCCGAGGCGGCAGAGTGACCGCCACCGCCAGCCAATGTTTGCACAATCGACTCCGCAGTGCCTTGTTTACCAAAGGTTGCAGCGCTTGCACTGGCCATGGCCGCAGTCAAACCCATGCCTGTGGCCACATGGGATAGCCCAGCGAGCGTTCCCTGACTCAAACCCAAGCCTGAAAATGCAGGTGGCAAAGCGGCGCTGGAGGGCAAGGCGGATGGCGCGGTCGGCGAGACGGGAGCAGTACCGGGCAGGGGCTGCCCACCGAGATGCTGAAGCTCACCGCTGACATGGTCCACAGTAGACTGCAGAATCTGCATGTTCAAGGCATCGGGTTTGCTCAAGGCCAACTCGGTGCTGCCCCAATTGGTCTCTGACCCGAAGGAAATGGTGTTGGTCTGGGTGCGTGTGGTGTCTGCCATGTCGTGCCTGCCGCAGTGGGTGGGCATCAAAGACGCCGCACCATCGGTTATGTGCACTTTCAGTGTCGCAGGACACAAGGACAACTGATGATTCAATTTGCCCAGTAAAAGTGCGCTTTATTGGCCTATTGTGCGCACTTTACCGACAACAATCAAGGTTTTACCGATAGAAACGCGGATCCAGAATCGGCGCGGGTTTCAAGGTGGGAATGTTGGCCTTTTCAGTCTCAGACACCGACACCCTCGCCTTCTCGGCATCACGCTGAATCTGCAGGCGCTGGGCCTGAGTCAAAGTAAATTCATTGGCCTGTTTGACATCACGGGAATTCACAGTCAAACCCAGTCGCTGGGCGATTTCTTCATCTGCAGGGGCCGCCGCAATGTCCGCAGTTTCCTGCAGGCTTTTTTCGAGGCGACTACGTTCGGTTTGCTGAGCGAAAAACTGGGCAAACCACTCTGCTTCAGCACCACTGGTGGGCATGAATTGCCCGGTGGCATGCATCAGTCGAAACCCGGCCTCGCGCGAGTCAAACACCGCATTGATGTAGGCAATCAAAACGTTGAAGTATTCCACCTGCGCATCCAGCATCACGATCACAGTCTCACGGCCAAAATCGCGCAAGCGTTTGCGGTTCTTGAACACTTGCAGAGAATCGTTGTAAGCCACGCGCAAGGTGTTGGAGCGTCCGGTGGCGGCGATGTATTTGCCCCACTGGAAGCGAACTGTTTCTTCGATGCGCAGACGGGTGGCTGCCAACTGAGCCCGACGCGTGTCGATGGTGGCCGCAGCCTGGTTCACCTTGGCCACTTGTTCGCCGCCCGAAAAAGCGCTGTACGCCAAACGCAGGTTGACCGAACTGTCACTGGTTTTACCGGTGAACGGGTCCTTCTCACCAAAAAACTGCTGAATGCCCACCACGTTCAAGGTGGGGTACAAGCTGGCATCCTCGGCTTTGTAATTGTGGCGGGCCTTGGTGATTTGATACTCAGCCACACGAATTTCCGGGTTGCCAAACACTGCCTTGTTGACCGCATCATCCAGATTGGCGGGCATCTGGGTGCGTTTGACCTCCAGCTCGGGCACGTTGTAGCCCTCTGGGTAGGCACCAAAATAACGGAAGTACGTGGCCTTGGCTTCTTCCAATTGGCCTTCGTAGTTGACCAAGCGATCCTGGGTCACAGCCAATCGCGCTTTGGCGAATTGCGCATCAGTCACACCGCTGCCGCCCAACTCCACCCGCTTTTGTTCAAGCGCCAACAACTGAGCCACAGCGGACTCGGCAGCACGGGAAGCCTCAACCAACAAAGCGTTGCGGGACAAATTGTTGCTGGCAATAAAGCCGTCAAGCACCACATCCTGCACTGTGCGGTTGAACTGCCCATCTGCGATGGTTTTGTCAGACAACGCCGCGTCGACACGCGCGCCAATTCGACCTGCGGAGTAAACCGGCTGAGTCACTGTGATGTCGGTAGACTGGCGGTTAGTGACTGTGGAGCTGGAACTGGCATTGGCACCCACGGAAATTTTGGGGTAGTACCCGGCCCTGGCCGCGTCCTCAATGTATTCCGATGCATTCACATTGATGCGCGAAGTCACAATCTCGGGGTTTGTGCGCAGCATGTTCAGAAACCGCAGCTTGGCTTGGTCCTGAATACTCATATTCGCCGCCTCAGCGGGCTGAATCCGGCGGGCAGGGCCAGGCACGCCTGCCTGCTTGCTCAGGTTTTGTGCCGTGACAGGAAAACAGGCCGCTGCGCCAAGCGCGAAGGCGATGCAATGGGCAATCAGTCGAGGTTTGGCGTTCATTCGGATCATGGTTCGCGGAAGGCTTCTTTCTTGAGCTTCAACACGGGTTTCAACAAGTAATAAATGAACGGCTGCGAACCGACCTTGATGTCCACTTCAGCGGTCATCCCCGGTGAAATTCGCAGAGGTGCCTGCGGTGTTCCAAAAAATGACTTGTCGGTGCTGACGATGAGGCGGTAAAAGGGCCCAGTGTCCTCGGTTCCAGCATCAGTGTCCGCAGCAATCTGGCTGACTTTACCGGGCAAGGTACCGTAACGCAGAAAGTCATAGGCAGACACCTTCACTTGCGCTTCCTGATCCATGCTGACATAACCACGGTCCGCAGGTGACAAGCGGGTTTCCACCACCAGTACCTCATCCACGGGCACCACTTCCATGATGGGCTCACCTTGGCGAACCACGTTCCCCACCGCTTGAAGCTTGAGGTTTTTCACCACGCCATCAATCGGGGAACGAATCACGGCACGGTCACGCTGGTCTGAAGCACGCCCAATGTCTTCCTTCAAGCTGGCCAACTGGCGCTCCAGCGTGGTCAGCTCATCCGCAGCTCGGCGACGGAACTTGCCCTCTTCTTCCAGCTTGCGCGCACGACGTTCGCCTACAGAGGCTTGAGCCGAGGCGATGGTTTGCTTGATTGAGGCCACCTCGGCCAACAACGAATCGTAGTCGCGTTTTTTGGCGAGGTATTCCAACTGCGACACCAGGCGTTCGCGCACCAATTCCTTGGTGATTTCCAATTCTCGCAGCGATGTGGTGGCCCGGTTTTGCAAACCTTCCAATTTGGCCTGCAATTCTCCAACCTTGCCTTGATTGCTTTCCATCTGGCTTGAATTCACAGACAGCACACCGCTGAGTTCAGCCATGCGGGCCACATACGTGGATTGCTCAGTGCGATACAACTCAGGAAAGTCTTTGACAATTTGCGGTGGATACTCAGGCTGGCGACCCGATGCTTCGCCCAGCAAGCGGGCCCTGCTCATTTCCAAGGCCGCACGGCGGCTTTTCAATTCTTCAATGTTGATGCCGGAGGTGGCCAGGTCCAGTTGAACCAGCACCGCCCCTTCCTTGACCACATCACCTTCTTTCACCGCCAGCTCTTTGACAATACCGCCTTCCAAGTGCTGAATACTTTTGACGCGGGAAGAGGGAATCACCTTGCCAGGGGCGGTCACCACCTGGTCTACGCGAATGAACAAGGAAGCAAACAAGGCCAGCGCAATCAAGCCCAGGGCAAAGCGGCTTTTTGTGTCAAAGCCTCCGCCTGTGGGTTTGTACAGTGCGGGCACTTCCAGCACACGCGGATCGGTCTTGGGCACTTCCGCCAGTGCATTGTTGGATTTGTTGCTGCTCATGTTGCTTAACTCGTTCATCACGCTTGCGCGGCTTGACCGCCCGGTTCAAGTTTGTCATTGTCGGCTGACTCACCCTGCTCCGAAGAACCAACCTGAGCGGGTTCAACACCAGCCACCGCCGGCTTGACAGCCACCGCTGGCACGGGTTTGGGCACAGAGATGCCGTACAGCAGCTTGAGCATTTCAGGCGTGGAACCGACGTGCAACTTGGAGGCTTTGTCCAAGTAAATGATCTTGTCGCAGATGGACATCAAGCGAACCGAATGCGTCACCATCACAATGGTTTTAACCGTGGCCAGGCTTTTGAACACCGCCATCAGATGGGTTTCAGCCGCAAAATCCAGGTCATTGGTGGGTTCGTCCAGCAGCAGCACCGGCGCGTCAGAAAGAAATGCCTGCGTGATTGCGATTCGGCGGCGTTGACCACCGGACAGCCGGTTACCACCTTCGCCCACTTCAGTCATATACCCATTGGGCATTTTTGCAATGAAGTCATGGGCGCCAGAGCGTTTGGCAGCCAGCAGAATCTGCTCGTCCGTGGCATCCGGGTTTGAACGGCGCAGGTTGTCCACAATCGTGCCTTCGAACAACTGGGAAGTTTGGGGCAAGAAACCAATCCAGCGGGCCAATTCTTGGCGGGAAAACTGCGACAGGTCGTATTCGTCCAGAAGGATTCGGCCTGACTGTGGCTCGTACAAACCACGCAACAACTTGAGCAAGGTTGACTTACCCGCACCGTTGTCACCAGCCAATCCATAGATGCCTCGCGGGCCAATCTGGGCGGACACGGACTTGACCACTTCTTTTTGAGCCCCCAAATGCTGGTAGCTCACATTTTCAAGGCGCAAGGCACCGGAAGGCATGGGCAACACCAAGCCGGTGTGCTGTTTTTCGCCTTCGGAGTCGAACACTTGGTTCAAGCGGTCTGTGGCTTCACGGGAATGCGCGATGGAGCGCCAGTGCCCGATGAGGGAGGCCAAGGGGCCGATGGATTTGCTGGCCATCATGTTGGCGGCAATCAAGCCACCCACGGTCATCCATTGGTTGATGACGGCAACCGCGCCCACGGCCGTGATGGCCACGTTCACGCACAGCATGATGGAGGTGGACAGCTCACGCTGGTCTTCCATCTCACCGTTTTTCTGGAACGATTCCTGCACCCAGGCGTTGTAGCTGCCGACCCAGGCGCGTTTGGCGGATTCGTCCTGAACCAGGCTTTTGATGGCTTCCCGACCGCGACACACCTCAGCCAGCACTTCGTCGCGCCGGCGGGCACGCGCAAACTCTTCCACACGGCGCTTGCGGAATTCGCCCGAACTGTACCAAGCCAAGGCAGCCAATGCGGCCAAACCTGCCAACACCACGGGCAACACAGGCAGTGCCACCGTGGCGATCAAAGCCAACGCCAGAATAGCGAAGGGCAAATCGAGCAGCGTCATGGCCACCGCCCCACTCCACACCACGCGAACGGTGTCTACATCCTTAAACAGTGCATACCAAGCGGCCGTGGAACGGGCCTCCAGTTGGCGCAATGGAATGGACAGGATCTTGTTCATCAACAGGCTGGCAATTTGCCCATCAATTTTCACGGCGGCCACCCGCAGTACCCGGGCACGGAACGAACGCAAAATGAGGTCGGCCGCCAAAATAATGGCCATACCGATCAGCAAAGCCACCAGCGTGTTCAGCCCGGAGCGATAAATGACTCGGTCATAGACCTGCAGCGAGAACACCGCGGGAAACAAAGCAATCAAGTTCACAAACACCGACAGCAAGGCGGCACGTTTGAGCAAGGGCAAAGCCCCACGAATCACCTGCTGTACCGTGTTGCCCTCGGGCAACTGAACCAGCTCCGTGCCGGGCTCGTCAGCGGTCTTGTGGGCCTGCGGTTTCAAACCGAAGTTCCACAGCGCCTCCAGACGTTCTTTAAAGAGATACTTGACAGACATCGACACGTTTCCAGTCAATTACAGAGGCGACGAAGCGCCCACAAGCTTTTGCTGCTGAAGTTTCAAACGCTCCAGCACCACCAGATAAGAGGCAATCAACCGCACCACTGCCGGGCGCATTGCGGCCAGTTGGTCTTTTCCGACTGAAGCCAGAGGGTTATCCTCGGTGCGCACGGCATGGCCTTCGGCGTCCAAAGCCCTGGTCACCCTTTCCAGGACCAGTCCCAGCGCCGCATCAATCTCGGCATCGCTCATCACTTTTGGATGGGCCGCCTGAGTTGAGTCAATCAGGCTGAGGCGTTTTTGCCAGTCCAACACCAAGGCGGCCAAGGCTGGTTCGCGCTGCATTTGCGCTTCAAACGCGGCTTTTTCGGGCCCGCGCATGACGCCAAGCACGTAATCGGCGGCCAGCCAGTTGTAATCATCCTGATTCATGTGCAACTCCTTTCAGGCCAGATAGCCCGGTTGCTCAACATCCACCCGGCTGTTGCGCACGGAAGACATTGCCAGCGCAGCCATTTCGGTTTGGTATTGGTCGTAGACGGTTTTCAGTTCCAGCAAACCTCGGCGGGCCCAGGTTTTCACGGTGCCCAGCGGCACATTCAAATGCTCTGCGATTTCCGCGTGGCTCATGCCGTGGTTGTAGGCCAATGTCAGCACCTGGCGGTACTTGCCATCCAGACGCTGCACGCAGGTTCTCATGATGCTGCCGGAGTCATGCTCATCCGAGGGCTGCACATGGGCATGGCCAAACACCACCTGCTCCGCTTCATCGGGGTCAGCAAACTGGTCGATGGAAATGCTGTTCAGTGTCGGGCCCTGCTGGGCGATCAGGTCGAGCGCGCGGTTGCGCACCACTTGATGCAGCCAGGTTTCCGGCGCGGACAACTTGGCATTGAAGGTGTGGGCATAACGCCAGAGGCGTATGTAGGCATCTTGAAGGACATCCTGAGCCATCCCGGGTTCCCGGACGATACGCAACGCCACAGCGAACATCTTGCGCGAGGTGAGGCGATACAACTCCTCAAATGCAGCGCGGTCCCGCTTGGCGATACGCTCGATCAATGCAGCCAGTTCTTCTTTCAAGAAAGGTCCCCGAGAGTCCTGTTCAAGCCGCTGTGCGGGCCTGTGTAGTAGTAATGTAATTCTGGGAGGTCCCGGAGGGTCCCACAAAAAGGGGGGTTTTCCGGGCCTAATCCACCCATTAAGGTATCCCCCATACCAAGGATGTAACTGCTCGGTATCCCTCAGTCAAGTGATACTAGCAAATGTTGAGGAGGGCCACCAGTCCCTTTCCAGCATTTACCGACAGACAAACCCCTGTTTGTGCACAGTTTTCGTGCATACATGTGAAATAAATCATTCAGTTTTACCGACAAAACTTGAATCCAATTTCACATTCTGGTCAGTAATAGGCGAAGAACAGCAAAAAAGACTTCTCAGCATCCACAAACAAACGGGGCGTAGACCGAGATGACAATTCGATCGAGCTGGCCAAGCCAGCCTACTATGGGTGGGACCATGACGAACGAAAAAATGATGGCTGGACGACCCGTGGTCGGACGGGACAACCTTCCCCAGCAGCAACCGGTGCACAACCGCACCGTCAGCCTGCAACCCATGTTCGTGACCAACCGAACCACCATTGCAGAAATTGACAACCATTTGGCCAGCGCAGAGACGCGCATTGTTGTAGTTACTCTGGAACGTGGCAGCCAGCACGGCGAACACGTGGTGCAACACATTGGTGAGCGCTATCTGGATGTCCGTATTGTTCTGGTGTGCGAAGGCAGCGCCCAAGACATTCTGGCCATGGCCTTCAAAGCGGGCGTTTGGGCCTGTGTAGGCCGTCAGTCTTCGGTTGAAACCCTGCGGGAAGCCATTGACATGGTGGCGTCAGGCCGCCGATACCTGGCCCAGGAACTGGCCAACGCCCGGCCAGCCGCAGCAAGTACTGGCGACCGCAACGAAGCCAGTGGCAGCGTCAACACTTTTGGCGATGAAGAAGACAGCACCCAACTGACCCGCCGCGAGCGCCAGGTACTGACTCTGATTGCCCAAGGCCGTCCACGCCGTGAGATTGCGGAGTTGCTGAAAGTGTCACCCCGCACCATCGACGCGTATCGCGCCCGCCTGCTGCAAAAGCTGAGCCTGGATTCCAGTGTTCAGTTGGTCAAATACGCCATTTCAGCAGGCTTGGCAAGCTGACAGACCGCCAATCTCGCAAACCAGCAGTAAAAAAGCCCGTTCAAAGCGGGCTTTTTTATTGCTGGTTTAAGCAACGCTTACATCACATTAGGGTTTGATTGTGGTGCCCGGGACCGGAATCGAACCGGTACGCCCCTTTTACGGTAAGCGGCGGATTTTAAGTCCGCTGTGTCTACCAATTTCACCACCCGGGCCAGATCGGGTGTAATGGAGGCGGGGGTCGGAATCGAACCGGCGTACACGGAGTTGCAGTCCGCTGCATGACCACTCTGCCACCCCGCCAAGGGTGCACCTGATGGGAATAAAACACATTCCCCCAGACGTGGAAAAGGGGAAGTATCAACTTCCCCTTTTTCGAATATGGAGCGGGAAACGAGGCTCGAACTCGCGACCTCAACCTTGGCAAGGTTGCGCTCTACCAACTGAGCTATTCCCGCGTTCTTGACAACAGTGCGTCGTCGAGAGAACGAAATTATAGCTGAAAAATAACTGCTGTCAAATACTTTTTGAAAAAAAGACAAGAAATTTGCCGTTGCTTAAATCTTGTGCAAAACCGCATGGGTACTTGCTTTGGGCATTTTTTACATCAATAGTTTTCAAGCGTTTGATTTGACTGAAGTTTGTACTTTTCCCATCCGTTTTTGCGCAGCTCGCAGGCCGGGCATGTGCCACATCCGTAGCCCCATTCGTGCCGTTGCTTGCGGTCGCCCATGTAACAGGTGTGGGTGTATTCCTGAATGATGTTGAGCAAAGCAGTGCCGCCCAAGGTGTTGCCCAAGGCGTAGGTGTCGGCTTTGTCGATCCACATCAACGGAGTTTCAAAGCGGAAGCTGCTGGCCATGCCCAGGTTGGTGGCCACTTGCAAGGCTTTGAGGGTGTCTTCACGGCAGTCTGGGTAACCTGAAAAGTCGGTTTGGCACATGCCGCCCACCAAAGTGTCCAAACCACGCCTGTACGCAATCGCGCTGGATATCAAGAAGAACACCAGATTGCGTCCAGGGACAAAGGTGTTGGGCAGTCCGTTGGCGGACAGTTCAATCTGCCGTTCTTCAGTCAGCGCACAGTCTGAAATCTGGCCGAGCCAGGACAAGTCAATGACTCGGTCTTCCCCCAGTTTGCTGGCCCATTGTGGAAATTGGTCTTTGAACTGATCCAGCACTGACAGCCTGCACTCAAGCTCAACCCGGTGTCGCTGGCCATAGTCAAAGCCGATGGTTTCGACATGATCGAATTTGGACAGGGCCCAGGCCAAGCAGACAGTGCTGTCTTGGCCGCCTGAAAACAGCACCAACGCCTTTTTGCTCATAGTCAATCGCTTAAAATCGAGTTGTAGGGCGGGATTCTAGCGTGCAACAACGAAGGGGCAATACTGCAGCGACGGAGTGCATGCTGGGTTAGACAAAAGTGTTGTGCCTCCGTAACCAGCCTGAGATCCCCTGAATCACTTTAGTTACACAGTGGTCAACGGACATGCGTGAGGTATCAAGGTACACCTCGGGGGACGAGGGTGTTTCATAGGGAGCACTAACCCCAGTGAAATCTTCGATTTCCCCCGCGATGGCCCTAGCGTAAAGCCCTTTTACATCACGGGTGATACACACCTCCAGCGGACAATCGCAGTGCACCTCCACGAAGCAGCCCTCAGGCAAATTTCTCCGCACTGCCGCCCTTTCCTTCTCATAGGGGGAAATAATTGCGACCAAAACGATCAAACCCGCATCAACAAGCAGCCGAGCCACTTCGCCAACACGGCGAGTACTTTCCCGACGATCTCCCTCAGAGAAACCAAGATCTGAGTTCAGCCCAGCCCGTATGTTGTCCCCGTCCAGGACATAAGTGTGGTAGCCAAGTTCATTTAACTGAACATCCAGAGCGTCTGCCATGGTCGACTTGCCGGAACCAGAGAGCCCAGTCAACCAAACAATTCCACCAATTTGCCCAAGCTTCGACTCTCTGTCCGAACGAGTCGTTGTGTACGGCTGAAGCACACGATGAACCAACTGATTCACCTCTCAAATGTAACGACAGGATCATCTCCCATCGTTGTCGGCGAACGAATAAATGGGCATTGTTTATCAGGAATCGCAATAACGTCATACAGCTCGGTAACCCCACCATCGATCCTCAACCAATCAACACACACGCCTGTGTTGATGTCGATCACTTGGACACCACACCAAGCCTCGCTGTCAGCTTCCTTGAGCCGATTATCAAGCTCCAAACCTTCGAAACGCTGGTACCTCGGCTTGGACAGACCCACAAATGCATAATTCTTGACCAGCACCAACCCCCTCAAAAAGCCGGGACAAAAAGCCTTGGGCACGAACCGGCCCGGTAACCCAGGGGCATGGTCGACATACCCCAGCTCCCCTTTACCTGCGTTCAAGAGCCACAAAGTCCCGTTGTGAATGCGCGGGGAGTGTGGCATCGACAGACCTTCACAAACAATTTGGTTGTTGCGAACATCGATAACCACCCCGCCGCCTTGACGGCGATCACGCCACCCGTCAATCACATTGGACCGGCTGACCGCAGTAACATACGCGGGGGCACCATCAAGCATAGCCAAACCATTGAGGTGGCAGCGATCTTCAGGAACGATCGCTGTAATAAACGTGGGCTTCCATACCACCTCGAAGCTGTGGATCGTGGACAATCGTGACAGGCAGTTATAGCGCGTATTGACGAACATCGGGGTACCATCCGCTGCGAGGGACAGGTCATGTGCATCCAAGTTCCCGGTATGGTGGGTGGTCCTGGGCAAAAAGCAGGCGTCGAATATTTCATTGGCCAACTCGCCTCGACGAAGAACATCTGCAAACCGAAGAATATGGTCGCTACAGGCCACAAACAGCCCATCCCCCGGGCTGTAATGCAAACCCATGGGTTTGCGCACCGCGCAGTGCTGTACCTGAGATATCCCGTCAGGCCCAGAGCCGACCGTGTGCAGAAGTCCTGATTGATACGAGGAGAAGCAGATTGATACCCCTAGTTCTCGCAGACGTCTGGTCAAGTTTCGGGACATTGAATAACTTGCAGTAGACGAATGATGGGCCTCTGAAGGTACTGAATGCGGATGGATCGCTTTGTCGCTGGATTTCAGATCTGTCACAACGGGTAGCCCAATATGGGTTGAATTTAACTTTCTTCTTTATACCTAACATGCGGGTCCATTGGATTAACCCCACCCCGATGCGTGAGGCAGGCATCAGCAGTTATTCGATGATCCAGATTCTCAAGGCATGAGCATCATCCAGATGCCAGAGCCCAAGCAACGCGTACAATAGAGTTTTAAGCAACAATACGCCTGCAAACACCGTGACACGCCGAATACTGGTTACCTCCGCCCTGCCCTACGCCAATGGCGCCATTCATTTGGGCCACCTGGTTGAATACATTCAAACCGACATTTGGGTTCGCTTCCAGAAGATGCAGGGGCATGAAGTGCACTATGTGTGCGCCGACGACACCCATGGCACCCCAGTGATGTTGCGGGCCCAGAAGGAAGGCATCAGCCCCGAGGAACTCATCGCCCGTGTCAGCGTGGAACATCAGCGCGATTTCGCAGGCTTCTTGGTGGGCTTTGATAACTACTATTCCACCAACGCCCCGGAAAACAAAGCGCACTGCGAAGTCATCTACAAACGGTTGCGCGATGAAGGCCTGATTGAAACCCGGTCTGTTGAGCAGTTCTATGACCCGGTCAAGGCCATGTTTCTGCCCGACCGTTTCATCAAAGGCGAATGCCCCAAGTGCGGCGCGAAAGACCAGTATGGGGACTCCTGCGAAGTGTGCGGCGCCACCTACCAGCCCACCGAACTGAAAAACGCTTATTCGACCGTGTCGGGCGCAGCCCCGGTGCGCAAAAGCTCGGACCATTATTTCTTCAAATTGTCCGACCCGCGCTGCGAAGGTTTCCTGCGTGAATGGACCCAAACACCGGGCCGCCTGCAACTTGAAGGCAGCCGCAAAATGCAAGAATGGCTGGGTGAAGCAGGCAGCGGCAAACTGGCCGACTGGGACATTTCCCGTGATGCGCCCTACTTCGGTTTCGAAATTCCCGATGCGCCGGGCAAATACTTTTATGTGTGGCTGGACGCGCCAGTAGGCTATTTCGCCAGTTTCCAAAACCTGTGCGAACGCATCGGTGTGGACTATCAGGACTTCCTGCGCGCCGATACGCAAACCGAGATGATTCACTTCATTGGCAAAGACATTCTCTATTTTCACGCGCTGTTCTGGCCAGCCATGCTGAAATTTGCTGGCCTGCGCACACCAACGAAGGTGAATGCCCACGGCTTCCTGACTGTGGACGGCGCCAAAATGAGCAAGTCACGCGGCACCTTCATCACCGCCGAAAGCTATTTGCAACAGGGCATGAACCCAGAGTGGCTGCGTTACTACTTTGCAGCCAAACTGAACGCCACCATGGAAGACCTCGACCTGAACTTTGCGGACTTCACCGCACGCGTCAATAGCGACCTGGTGGGCAAGTACATCAACATCGCCAGCCGCAGTGCAGGTTTTCTGGTCAAGTTTTTTGGGGGCCGAATCAAAACCGAGGCCATGCAGCACCCGGTGCTGTTGCAACTGCGCAGTTTGGCCGACACCATTGCCGGCCACTTCGATGAGCGCGAGTACGGCAAAGCCATTCGGGAGATCATGGCCGGTGCTGATGCGGTGAATGCTTACGTGGACCAAGAAAAGCCCTGGGAACTGGCCCGCCAAGACGACCAGCGCGATGCGCTGCACACGGCCTGCACCGTGTGTCTGGAAGCCTTCCGCCTGCTGACGCTGTACTTAAAGCCCGTGCTGCCTGCACTGGCCGCCAATGCCGAACAACTGCTGGGCGTGACGCCCATGGTATGGGCCGATGTACAAGTTCCCCTGCGCAGCGACAACCCCATCAGCGCCTTCAAACACCTCATGCAGCGTGTGGACAGCAAGCAGATTGATGCGCTGATTGAAGCGAACCGACAAACACTGGAGCCCACTGCGCCAACGACAGCCCAACCCTCTGCGGACAAGCCCGCCTCAGGCGACTTCATCAGCATTGATGATTTCGCCAAAGTTGACCTGCGCTTGGGCTTGGTGCTGGACTGCAAGGCAGTTGAAGGCTCGACCAAATTGCTGCAATTGATCGTCGATTTGGGCGAGGCCAAGCCGCGCAACATTTTCAGCGGCATTGCCGCCCACTACAAGCCCGAACAGCTGAACAATCAGTACGTGGTGGTGGTGGCCAACCTTGCCCCGCGGAAAATGAAGTTTGGCGTGTCTGAAGGCATGGTGCTGTGTGCAGCGGCTGAGGATGATTCAGCGCTGTCCACGCTCACCGCACAGGGGCAGTTGAAACCTGGCATGAAAATCAGCTGAACAGGCCCCACACCATGACCCCACCCATCAAGCTGCAGCGGTTCCGCCCCCGGTTACTGAGCAGCTTGAGGGGCTACAACAAAGCCCTGCTCGGGCAAGACGTACTGGCAGGCATCACTGTCGGCGTCGTGGCCCTTCCCTTGGCCATGGCCTTTGCCATCGCCAGTGGCCTGCCCCCACAGGCTGGCCTGTTCACGGCCATCGTGGCGGGCTTCATCATCGCCGCCTTGGGTGGCGCCAATGTGCAAATCGGCGGCCCGGCAGGTGCCTTTGTGGTGGTGGTGCTGGGCATTGTGCAGCAGCATGGGGTGGTCAACCTGTTGGTCAGCACATTCGTGGCCGGTGGCCTGTTGATCGTCATGGGTTGGCTGGGCTTGGGCAGTCTGGTTCGCTTGATGCCCGTCAGCATCGTGATCGGCTTCACCAACGGCATAGCGGTGCTCATTGGCTTGTCACAAGTCAGCGACTTTCTCGGCTTGCCTGCCGTGCACAGCGATCATTTTTTTGAACGGGTGGGCGCGCTGCTGCAGGCACTGCCCAACTTCAACACCGAGGCCTTGGCATTGTCCTCGGCCTGCTTGGTGGTGCTGCTGGGCTGGTCTCGACTGGTGAAGTCATCCTCCTTTAGCAAAGTGCCAGTGAGTGTGGTGGTGGTGGTGGGTGGCACCGCAGCCGCCACGGCGCTGGGGCTGAATGTCGACACCATTGGAGGCCGCTTTGGCGAGATTCCCGCCAGCCTGCCCGCGCTGGCCATACCCGAGGTTCACTGGGCCGCGCTGCCAACGCTGATCGGCCCAATCTTGACCATCGCTTTTCTGTGTGCTGTGGAATCGCTGCTGTGCGCACGTGTGGCCGACGGCATGACGCATGACAAACACAACCCCAACCAGGAACTGATGGCGCAGGGGGTGGCCAACATGGCCAGCGCGCTGGTGGGTGGCATGCCCGCTACGGGCACCATTGCGCGCACGGTGACCAACATTCGCTCAGGCGCCAAAACACCAGTCTCTGGTATGGTTCATGCCCTCACGCTGCTGCTTATCATGGTGCTGGCGGCCCCTTTGGCCTCGCATGTGCCGCTGCCCGTGCTGTCGGCCATCCTGATGTTTGTGGCCATCAACATGGGCGAATGGTCGGAATTCAAGGCCCTGCGCCGCTACAACCCGGTGTACCGCATCATCGTGCTTGCCACCTTCATTTTGACCGTGGTGGTGGACTTGACCGTCGCCGTAGAAGTGGGATTGGCCTTGTCGGCGCTGTTTTTCATTTACCGGGTGTCCAGCCTGACGCAGTTCATTCCAATCGCCTTGCCCGAAACCCCGGAACATGTGGGTTTGAAGGCCTACAGCATTTATGGGTCGCTGTTTTTTGGGGTTGTCGGCAAGATCGAGTCGCTGTGCGCCGACCTGCCCGAATCAACCCACACTGTGCTGCTGGACTTGCACCAAACCATTTCAATCGACACCACAGCGCTGGACGCCTTGCGTGACTTGAAAGCCGAACTGGACCAGCAAGGGGTTCGCCTCAGACTGTGTGGCGCCAACCCACAAGCGCTCTCCTTGTTCAAACGCAGCGGATTCATCGACGCGCTTGGGCCCGACCACCCGGCAGACAGCTTTCAGATGGCCATGAAAAGCATTCTTCAAGGCGGCCCCGACACTGCACCACAGCGCTAGTCACCTGCTAAAATAAAGGCTTACCCGCTTTTTGTGTCCAGAACCATGGCCCATTACGAATCTGAAGCCACTCAATTCCTGAATCAGCTCAAGCAGGAACGCCCCCACTTGGATCAGGAACAACAGCAAGGCCGATCCCTGCTGTGGGACAAACAGCTTGACCGCCAATTGCAAGACGGCTTCAAGCAGTCCAAAGTGCCGCAAAAGCCTTACGTGTACCAAAGCAATTGAGCGAAACGGCTGGCGAGGTTCTCTCGCCGTCTCCTGCGGACAGCACCCCCAACACAGTCGATGGGGTTGCATTGGCGCGCCTGTACGGCGAGCCTTTGTTCAATGTCCCTAAAGACCTTTACATCCCGCCAGACGCCCTTGAAGTGTTTCTGGAGGCCTTTGAAGGCCCTCTGGATTTGCTGCTCTATCTGATCCGCAAGCAGAATTTCAACATTCTGGATATTCCCATGGCGGAGCTGACCCGCCAGTACCTCAGCTATGTCGATGAAATTCGCAGCCGAAACCTTGAACTGGCTGCTGAATATCTGCTGATGGCCGCCATGCTGATCGAGATCAAGTCGCGCATGCTGCTGCCCGTCATTCCCAAGGAAGGCGAAGGCGAAGCTGAAGACCCGCGCGCCGAACTGGCCCGCCGCCTGATCGAATACGAGCAAATCAAAATGGCGGCCCAAGAACTGGAGCGCGTGCCTCTGTTGGGCCGCGATTTCTGGACAGCCCACGCCTTTCACGACCCCAGCACAGTGGTTCAGTACCCTGATGTGAACCTGGACGAGCTGAAAGAAGCCTGGCAGGCCATTTTGCGCAGGGCCTCGCTGGTGAAGGCACACACCATTTCGCGGGAAGAATTGTCGGTGCGGGAACACATGACCATGATTCTACGCCGCCTGCAAACCCTGAAGTTTGTGGAATTCTTTGACATGTTCGACCCGACACGGGGCGTGGCTGTCATGGTGGTTAACTTCATTGCCATGCTGGAATTAACCCGTGAAGGCTTGGTGAAAGTGACCCAGGCAGAGCCTTATGCCCCTATTTATGTCCGCTTGGGTTATGAATCCAAGGGCAGCGAATCGGACAATACCGAGTTTCACGCTACAGAGCAGTAATTTCTCACTCAGAATAATTACGCTGCAATTAAGTGAGTGCTTTCAATTCAGGTCAATTGCATAATTTGTATAAAAATAAAATAAAAAAACCACCCAAACGGGTGGTTTTTTATTTTCCGAATTTCAACAATCAAATGCGCATGGACTCTTCAGACAAGCCCGCCGCCAAGGCATCGCGCATCCAGTTTGGGCGTTTGCCACGGCCAGACCATGTCAATGAAGGGTTTTGTGGGTGACGGAAACGAATGGGCGCTGGCCCCAATTCACGTTTGCCTTTGACTGATTTGTCGCCGCCCAGCTCAGCCAGCAGATCATCCAGTTTCAAGCCTTTGGAGGCGGCCAGTTTCTTGACCTCTTCAATGGCCTGGAGTTTGGCGCTGCGCTGATTCAGTTCGCGCTCGATTTCCGATTTCAGGGCCTGAAGTTCGGAAGCAGACATGGCGGTCAGATTGATTTTTTTCATGGTTATACTCGCTACATTTTGGGGACAACGATTCTATTTTATCCACAAAATGAGGAGAAAATCATTATTTGATTAAATCCAGCACAGTTTTAAAATGCTCGTGCTCGGCATTTTCAAGCCATTCGAAAATCACCATTTCCGTGGTCACCAGTTCAGCGCCATTGCCAGCCAAACGATCAAACGCCGCATCGCGGTTGCGCTCGGTGCGTGAACCACAGGCATCGGTCACCACCCAGACCTCAAGGTCCTGGTCCAGCAGGTCAAGGGCTGTTTGCAACAAACAGATGTGGGTTTCCACGCCTGCAATCACAATGCTGCTGCGAGGCTCGGCCGCACTGGCCTTTTGAAGGTGCTTGGGCAGGCTGCGGGCATTGCCGCTGGCCTGGGGTTTGGCCATCAACAGGTCCACCAGGCCCTCGGGACAAGCGCTGAAATGGCTTTTGCGCAAGCGCCCTTTACACAAAGCGGCCAGTGTGGGGTCGAACTCACCAATTTTCTCGGGCATGTGTTCGGTGGCAAACACGGGCACATGACACTTTTTGGCCATCTGGGCCAGAATGCGGGCATTCTTCAGAACCGACTCATGGTCGTGAATGGCTGGCATCAACTTGGCCTGATAATCCACCAACACCAATTGCGACAATTCATGATTCAACAGCATGGCGACACTCACCTCTTGTAGACAAGGGCCAAGGATAACCGGCCACACGGTGCTGTGGAGCGTGGGTGCCGTGGTTTGCCCGCAATGTCGGTTATGCTGGGCACTGAATTGTTGAACCGATTGTACGAATGACCGCGCTGATTACCGCAACGCTCGGTGTTTTCATCGGCCTACTGATGGCGCTGACTGGCGCTGGTGGGGGGGTGCTGGCCGTACCGCTGCTGATTTTCGCACTGGGCATGCCGGTGCACACCGCCGCCTCCATTTCGCTGCTGACAATGGCGCTGGCAGCCACCGTGGGGGCGTTGATGGCTTTTCAGGCGGGGGACTTGCGCTACCGCGCAGCGTTGTTCATGGGGGTGATTGGCACCCTGGTGTCGCCACTTGGGTATTGGTTGGCCCATCAGGTGAACGCGCGATGGATACAGGCGCTGTTTGCCGCGGTGCTCTGCTGGGTGGCCTTCCGGTCGCTTTTCTTGCAGGGGCAAACACGCGGTATTGACGAACTGCCTGATGCACAAGTGGCCCCTGCGCCCTGCGAGTTGAACCCGGAAACCGGGCGATTCCTCTGGACCTTGCCCTGTGCGAGGGCCCTGTTGGCCGCTGCATCCGTGACAGGCTTGCTCTCAGGCCTGCTGGGCGTGGGTGGCGGTTTTGTGCTGGTGCCCGCCTTGCAACGCTTCACACGTTTGTCGCTGCAATCCATCAGTGGCACTGCCTTGGGCGTGATTGCACTGGTGTCTTGGTGGGGTGCGGGGGTCAGTTGGCTGCATGGCACGCTGGAGCCCAGCCAAGCACTGCCCTTCTCGCTGGCTGCGGTCACAGGCATGGTGCTTGGGCGCCGCCTGGGCCAGTCGGTGGACCCAACAATCGTTCGACGGCTGTTTGGCACCCTGTGCGCCGTAGTGGCCATGATGATGGCCGTCAAAGCCTACAGCGGCGGCTGATTATTCCTTGGCAAACAGCATGGCTGTGATGTTGCTGTCACCCACTCGACGCGATTCAAAACCCTGACTCAACTGGCAGGCGATGGCCAGGCCCAGCCCACCCTCGGGCACGGAGTCGTCGTCCTCGGCGTCAAACACAAAATCGAATTCATGTGCTGCGCTGAGTTGTTCAGTCGAGGGGCACATGGCACCGTGGTCTTGCACCAGCACCGCGAACTGCTCGCCTTCGGTTTGAAGCACCTGCACTTTGAATGGCTGGTTCACATCGGACTGGCTGTGCCGTGTGACGTTGGTGCACACCTCAAACAAGGCCAGGCGCGCCGCATGACGCTGCTCCTCGCTCACCTCAAAACGGGCGAGGCAATGGTCAACATTCTCCACCAGGTCGCTGACGGCACTCAGCACCATGGGTACTTCAAAATGGCAACCTGCGCTGTAGCGCAACTGAAAGGGCTCAGGCAAGGCTTGGCACAAGGCGGACACCTGCGGCAAGGTGTTGGCATCCAGCGCTGTCTCACGAACGGGTTGGTACTGACCGAATTGCAGGGCGAGCAACGACACTTCCACCCCACCAGTGCGCTCGTTCAATGCCAGGCCGATGCCATGAACGGCGGACTCAAGGTCTTGATCCGCATGTTGTTCAAACAGATGGTTTGCAACATCCTGATCAAACAAGTCTGGCGGCACCAAATACAGCCGATCTCCGGCGTTCAACACAAACCCCACTTCCCTGAATTCACTTTCAGCACTCAAACCCACTGCGGGGCCGTAGGCACCCAAGGGTTCGCTACACCCATTGGCCCGGGCTATGCAGCTTAAGGGGTAGCCCGCCAGCGCCAAGCTGCCTTCACCGGTCTGGGTATTCAAAGTGCCATACACCATGGCGAATTCAAGGTCGCGAATCTGCTCAACCAACACCAAGGCGTTCAATTCGCTCAGCACATTCACAGGCCTTAACAAGCGATGCTCGTGGCCCATTTTGTTGCGCTGATCGTAAGCGGCTGCAGTCAACTGGCGATGCAGGGCCCAGCCACGCGTTGCACCCACCAACCCACTGCCACTGGCGCTGAGGTGAAAAAAGGCGATTTGGTCGCGGCCCAAGTCCACGATGTTCATGTAATGGCGTGAAGGTTGGCCGTGGCCATCAAACAACCAACGCGATTGAACATGGCCGTAGGACAGTTGGGGGTCGGGTAGATTGGAGAGTTGCATGTGGGTGATCTGCTGCATGTCTTGCTCAATGTCGTGACGCAGCGATTTCAAAATGTTGTTCTTGTTGATCATCCGTTTGTGATAGTCAGCGATCCGCAAGCCGTTGGCCAGTCGAATGTAGATTTCGCGCGCGGAGTAAGCGACGAGTGTGCAATTGTCCACCCCGGCCAACAGGGCCCGCATCATCTGACGGTGGTTCTCGGGGCGTGTGAGCATCAAGGCAAACAGGCTGCGGTTGGCACCTTGTCCCCGGGCGTTCCACAGGAAAGCCTCTAGGTCGCGTGGCATGGAGGCCAGGTCCAACAGCAAGAAGGTGTAGTAGCGCTGGCGCAGCGCATCGGCAGCCTGCTCGGATTCGTGAACCAAGTCCACTTGATAACCCCATTCCTTGAGGTTGCCCGTCAACCAATCCACGTCGGGTCGATCGGTGAACAGCAGCACGCGGCTGTTGTCTTTTCTGCGCGCAAACTGGAATGGCTCCGTCATTTCCGGGGTTTGGTGGGCATGCGCGCCGAATTGGGCCAGCAACCGCTTGGCCAGCGAGGGTGAATCGTCGGTTTGGCTCTGCTCAATTAGACCGTGCCACTGGATGGCCAACAGCGAAGCGTCATCCTCGAAAACACGGTCTGCTGGCTTGCCATTCGCCCAGTTCACCAAATGCTGACGGCTCATGGCCAGTTGACTAGGCAAGGCCAATGTAGCACTGTCCTGCAACAGTTTGGCAAGTTGCTCTTGACCGAGTTGCTGACCCTGTTGATCACGCAACTCGGTCAATCCATCGGTGTAGAAAAACAGACGCGTGCCCACCTGCAAGGGCACGGTGACATCCTCAAAACCGGGGTCGTCCACGATGCCGATTGGAAAGGAGGCCTGCCCTACAAGCTCCAATGACCCGCTCGGGTGCTGAACCATGGGGTAAGGGCTGCCGGCGGTGGAGAACGTCACCGTGGCTGCGCGCGCGTCGATCAGCCCATACACCACGGTGAAATAGACCTCGGAGCCTTCCTGCATGGGGTACCGGGCGTTGAGAATGTTCAACACCTCGTGAGGCCTGCGAACGCGGGCTGCACCAGAGGTTTTACATCGGTCGATCAAAACGCCTTCATAGGGATGGGTCGACAACACCCTGGACAAGGCCAGTGCACGCAGTGCAGCGGGCACGCCGTGCCCCACCACGTCCAGCATGTAAAAGGCTGTGGTGTGCTCATCAAGCTGCATCAGGTTCAAGTGGTCGCCCGACACATACAACTTGGGCATCCAGAAATAATCAAACTCCACACCCGGGTAACGCACTGAACGGTCAGGCAGTTGTGAGGCCTGAAGCGAGGCCATGGCGCGCAGGTCGCGGCTTGACTCCCGAAGCGCCTTGGGCACCTCGGCCCGAAGGGTCTGCAACTTGTGCTGCAGTTGAATGATGCGCCGCGCCACCAGCAGCCGAACAGACAGTTCGCCCTGGTCCAGCGGCTTGTGAATGAACTCGTCGGTGCCCGCCATGAGGGCGCTAAGTATGTAGCGCTCTGCGGAATGTGCTGACATGAGGATGAAATAGACAAAGCGATCGGGCCAACGGTTGCGTATTGCTGCGCACACATCCAGGCCAGTGGTGTGTTCAAGCTCCCAATCACAGATCACCAGATCAATCTGTTCCTGCTCAATGCGATCAACCACACCGTCTTGCCCACTGGAGACCAGTGAGCTATACCCCAGCCGTTCGCACAGCGAGGCCACGGTTGTTCGGCTGACTGGGTCATCGTCGATGACGAGAACCTTCAAGGTGTGTAGTTCTGCTGCTGAGTTGACCACGGCAATGCACTGTTGAAGACCACGCCAAGAAGGCGCGTGATTCATTGGCCCGACACCAAACCCACCGAAAATGCGAATTGATCAGGACAAAACACGAATTTAGCCACAAACGTGTTGCCCTTTTTAACACTCGGTGTATGCTGAAGTATCGGCATAGTTTTGATCTGATTCACATGATGAATCATTTTTAAACATTTAGCTGTCAGCAAAGTTGCTACTTCCAGACTCTAATCGACCCTTTTCATGATCACAGTGTCCAACCACGGAGCCATTCAGGTTATCCACGTGGAATCTCAGATTGTGGATTCACGCATCGCAGGCGCGATCCGTCAAACAGTGGCCGGCATGGTGCCCCCCCATCAATTGTTTGTCATCGAATTCGGGAAAACCAATTTGATTGACAGTGGGGGCTTGGCCGGTTTGGTGATGTTGCAGAAGTTCATCAAGAACAACGGCTGCAGATTGAATCTGTGCCACCTCACGAAAACCGTAATGTCGGTGTTTCAGATGACACGGATGGACAAGGTGTTTGTGCTGGCCGACACCTTGGACAATGCGCTGAACAACCTGAACGCTGGCTGAGTTCGGGCTGCCCCGCCCGCATGGACGGGGGCCAACACCTCAATTTTTGCTCTGAACCGCCACAAACGTGTTGTTGTGATGGCCTGCGTGGTAGCGCATGTCGTCCGACAAATTCATGGCCATGATCAAGCCCATGCCCAATTGAGTGTCCTCGGAATCATGGTGCTCAGTGTCGTCCACGGCCATGGATGAAGCTCGGTCAAGCTCTTCATTGGTGATGCTTCGGCCATTGTCGTGAATCACAACCAGCCACTGCGCCCCTAGGTCAACTACGGCCACTTCCATGCGAATCTCTCCGCTGAACAGGCGTGGCTGGCGTTGAATATTCCAGCCCAATTCGACAATGAGGTGGGCCAGGCGATCGATGGCAGCCAACTCATGCCCGTACTCCACCAACAACCAGTCGCGCACTTGTTGCACAAGGCTGTGCAGCGCTGATTCGTTGTAATGGGTGTCAAACACTTTGCCTTTGCCGGGAAGCGCATGCTGCGCGGCCATGCCTTCAAGCAGTGGCTGAAACCGGTCAACCCATTCGGTCACACTGACCTCACGGCTGCGGATTGGCTTGGACTCTCCCAATTCCATCATCAACAAGGACACATCCTTGGAGTCTGCGGCTTCGATCATGTCCAGCCGACTGTCCCACAGGGCCTTGGATTCCGGCAGGGGATGACGCCCAAGGGTGCTGAGCAGGGCATGAACCTGCTCCAATGGTTGTGCCACACCTGAATTGGGTGCGCCCAACATTTGCACCAAGCCATCGGAAAACAGGTTGAGGCGGTCGCCAGGGCGCAGCACAAAGGCGACGTCCACATAGTCGTGTCCGCTGGATTCACCGGCCGCAGGCCCTTGATGGCCCAGCGCAGTCAAGGTGCCGTCCTGCCGGGAGATCACCGGAATCGGGTGGCCCGCGATGGCAATCATGCCGCGCCCAGTCTCGCAGTCCAGCGTGCCATACACCAAGGAGCAGCGCATGCCGTAGGCCGAGGGCATGGCCAACAGTCGCTCATTCAAACCCTTCAGCACTGCGGCAGGAGACTTCAATACCCTGTGCCCGCTAAGCCCGCTGATGGCCTGAAATGATGAGGGGGCTTTGCTGCGTTGAACACCCGCCAACAGGCGGGCCACTTGCCAGCCCTTGATCAAGGCAAGAACCCCCTGCCCTGCACCATCAATAGCGTAAAAACCGATGACTGAGCGGGTAATCTTCATCACCCCAAGAAAATCGCCAGACACAGACTCTGCAGGTTTGAACACCCAATCAAACTTCAGGTGTTTGAGATCAGGAAAGGGTTTGGGCAAGGTGGCCGCCTGCATCCGGGAGACGGCCAAGAGGTCTTGTTTAAGTTCGTGTCGCAGGCTTTTCAACTCGCGCGTGCGCCGCCGCACATTTTGGCGCAGGGTGTGCTGCCGGTTGATGGTTTCCATCAGGAAACTCAACCGTTCCGGCCTCACGGGCGCTTGCAGGAAGTTGTCACCGCCCAGCTTGATGAGGTCGCTGGCCTGCTTGAGTTTGGGTTGATCAAAGCAAAGAACGATGTAAGGCGGATGATCATCCATGGCGTCACGGATGATCTGAACCCACTTGGCGGCTTTGCTGCTGCCGTCCTGTGCGTGGATAAACACGACATCCACGCCGTTGAGAATGGGGTCTTCGGCATTGAGAAAATAGTCCTGTGCCACCCGCTCTACACTCAGGTGCATGGCTTGCAAACCCTGAAGCAGTGCGTCCAACATGGTGTTTTCGCCGGAGACGACCAAGCATTTGCGAAGGTTGAATTCGCTGAGTGCCTGCCCCGCTTTGTTCACCTCAGCGGCGCTCTGAATGCCGGCCCAAGGCCACCCCAAACGCCTGACTCTGGGTTTGGGCAGTGGCTCAGCGACTGGCCTTTTTTCGCCTTGGACGGCAGGACGCGCAGGCTCCGGGTAGAAGTCCAGCAGCATCAGGGTGACGTCGTCCTGAAACTCCTTGCTCTCTTGTCGGTCGGCCCACTTAAGGACGCCACCGACGACGCAATCCAGCAAATTGTCTGTGGCCGTTTTGACGCAGCCTGCCAACAAATCGTTGAACTGCTCCAGCCCGAGAACCTCACCTGCGGGGTTGCGTATCTCAACCAAACCGTCCGAAATCATGACGAGTTTGTCGCCTGGTCTGAGGGTGCGGCGAACGCTGCGATACTGCTGAGTGTCCTGAATCCCCAGCGGCAAATCGCTCTGGCCCAAAAGCTCGACCTCGCCCAGTTCTGAGACCAGATAGGGCAATGGCATACCCGCCACGGACACTTCCAGCTCGCCGGTGGTGCGGTTGAATTTGCCATACAGGCCACAGACGTAGGCCTGGTCTTCGTCGGAAATCTGGTAGATGGTGTTCAGCACCGTCATGACCTCGGCGCAGCCCCGAATCTCGAGGGGATCGTCCGGATTCTCGCGGTCCTTGTACACCACGGACTCGTAGGGCGACGACGACAGAAGACGCGCAGCGCCCATCGCACGGATGGCCGCAGGCATGCCGTGCCCCACCACATCAACGATGTAAAAACCGATGGTGTCATCGTTCAAGCGGAATACGCCGCAGTGGTCGCCTGAGAGTGCTGCCCTGGGTTTGGAGTAAGTGTGTAGCGGGTGCCCGACAGAACCTGATTGCGCTGGGGCATCATGCTCAATTGCAACAAACGCAACAATTGAAGGTCTTGTTGCAAGGTCTTTTGTTGCTCAGGCAGTTCAAGGTCCAGGCTGCCCAAGCTGTCTTTCAAATCCAGAATACGAAATGCGTTGAACAGGCTGTGCCTGAGCAACTGGCTCTCGATGGGTTTGGGCAAAAACTGATCGACTTGACTGAGAATGCAGTCACGGATGAATTCATCCTCGCTGTACGCGGACATCAGGATGAAATAAACAAAATCGCCCACGGGCAGGCTGCGAATGCGCTCGCAGAACTGCAGGCCATTCATGCCCTGCATGTGCCAATCGGAAATGACGATTTGGGCCTGCCCATCGGCCACACGTTGAAGTGCACGCTCGGCATCAGTGTCGGTGATGACATTCAACCCGTAGCTGGTGCACAGAGAGCCCAACATGGCTGTGGTGACTGGATCATCGTCCACAATCAACACAGTGTATTTTTTGTTATTCAACACAGCAAAACACCAACTTTGGGCCAAACACCGCGGCTTGCGCGGATAAGCCCAGTTCAATAGGGGAGACTGTTCAGAGGCAATAGTTGTATCAGTGAGGTACTTACAGCACCTCCCGATTTCTTAATATTTTTTAACATCGACCAAGACCAGTCTACCAAACCTGAAACCCCGCGAATAGACAAATTTTACTGGTTGACTTGGCCTCATCAATCATTAAACCACAAACAAAAAACCCCGAAACAATTCGGGGTTTTTTTGTCATTGATTCACAATTTCGGGCATTAAAGGGAACGCGCAATGATTTCTTTCATGATTTCGCTGGTGCCACCGTAGATGCGCTGCACACGGGCATCTGCGTACATCTGGGCGATGGGGTATTCCATCATGTAGCCGTACCCGCCAAAGAACTGCAAACATTCGTCAATGACCTTGCATTCCAGTTCGCTGAGGTGGAGTTTGGCGATTGAGGCGGTGGTGGTGTCCAACTTGCCCGCAATGATTTTGTTTACGCAATCGTCAATGAATGCGCGGGCGACCACCGCTTGAGACTTCAGCTCCGCCAATTTGAAACGGGTGTTTTGGAAATCGAACACGCTGCGGCCAAAGGCTTTGCGTTCTTTGGTGTACTCCAGGGTCATTTCCAATGCCAGTTCGACAATCGCCATGGCCCCGACGCCCAGCATAAGCCGCTCGTAGGGCAACTCGGTCATCAACTGCATGAAACCCAGCCCCTCAGCGCCCAGAATCTGGCTGGTGGGAATCCGAACATTGTCGAAGAACAGCTCGCAGGTGTCTTGGCCCTTTTGGCCGAGCTTTTCCAGAATGCGACCTACTTTGAAGCCGGGGGCATTGCGGGTTTCCAGCAACAGCAGGCTGACACCTTTGGCACCTGCGGTGGGGTCGGTCTTGGTAACCACAACAATCAGGTCGGCCATGTAGCCGTTGGAGATGAAAATTTTCGAGCCATTGACCACGTAATCGTTGCCATCCCGCGTGGCTGTGGTGCGAATGCCCTGAAGATCGGAGCCTGCTCCTGGCTCGCTCATGGCGATGGCGCCAATCATTTCGCCGGTGGCCATTTTGGGCAGGTACTTCTGCTTTTGCTCTTCCGTGCCGTGGTTCAGAATGTAATGCGCCGCGATGGCGTGCACATGCACACCAAAGGCGCGGTCGCCCGCATAGGCCAATTCCTCGAACAGGACGGCCATGTGGGAGAAGTCGCCACCACTGCCGCCGTATTCGTCAGGAATATCGGCCAGCAAAATCCCAAGCTCACCTGCTTTCAGCCAGGTGTTGCGGTCCACATGCTGCTGCTTGGCCCAGCGTTCCCGGTTGGGGACAATTTCTTCATCCACAAACCGGCGCACATTGGAGCGATACAGTTCAAGATCGGCGTTCATCCAGCTGGGGTTGGGGTATCTCATGGCAAATCATCCTCAATAACCGGTCACATGACCTACAAAACGCATCGATTATAGGTCACATGACCTATTTGTCAAATCCTGCGGTATTCTGTGGCCCTACAACCTTGCGCGCCCTGCCCTGTGGGCTTGAACCCATGTCCAAAGCACTGTCCGAGTATTACGAAGACAAACTCAGCCACACCACCGGCAAAGGCCAGGAGCGGCTTGAAGAAATTCTGAAAGCGGCGCAACACCTGCTGGCGGCCGAAGGGTATTCCGGTTTGACCATGCGTTCGGTGGCCAATTCGCTGGGGGTGTCTCTGAGCACCGTGCAGCATTACTTCAAAAACAAAGACACGCTGGTGCAGGCGGTGTTGACTTATGTGATGGACAATTATCAAGCCGTGGTGGCGGAGTTGATGAATACCTTGGGCAGCCAAAGCCAGCTCGAACGTTTTCAGGTGATTGTGGACATGGTCATTGAGGAGATACGCCGCCCTGAAACCTACGGCATTCTTGCGGAAATTTATGCCCTGGCGAACCGCCTGCCTTTTGCCGCGCGGCTGATGGAAAGCGTGTATGCGCGTGAGCGCAAAGAGGTGTTCAAACTGATTGTGGGCATCAACCCCGCCCTAAGCACGGCTGAGTACAAATTGAGGGCGGCGATGATTGTGGTGCAGATTCACGGTTTGGCCACGCAGTTGGTGGGGCCGCAAAGTGGCTTGACCCGCAAACAGTTGGAAGAAGCGGCGCGCCAGTCGTTTTTGCGTTTGGCCACCCAGGCCTGAAGGCGCCTGGTCTACCCCTTTCCTTTCTTCGCACGTTCAAGCACATCCCTGACCAGATTGCTGTGAATCTGCGCACCCTTCTCGATGTGCTGGGCATGCAGCAACACATTTTCTTCAATCAGTTTGGCCATGGCGCTGAGCAAGACATACAACACTTCCTCGGCCTTGAACTCTGAGGCGTGTTGAAGAATGTTAAGCGCCCCCAGGCAGCAGGCCTGCCTCAGCGCCGCTTCGTCGACGGGCAGGTCGGCATAATCCAGCGGGTCTTCCCGGGCCACTTCATTGACCAAGGCCATAAGGGTCTCCAGGTCAATACTCACTCGATGGGTTTCGCTCATGCTATCGCCTCGGTGTGGGTCTTGTTTGTTATACCCCACCCGGCTGCACGCAACAAGGCCCACACCGGGGTGAGCAACCTCCTGTAAATAATTACCTTATTTTGACAGTATTGTCATTTCGTGTAATTATTTGACACATCGTCCAGCTCAGCCCGTGAACGCACCATGAACGCCACCCATGAATTCCTGAAATCAACCCCAGTCGGTGAAACACACCATGTCCACAATGTGGCGCACGACCTGACGGATTTCAATCTGTTCACCACCGATGCCCCACTGGTGGAGGCAGTGCAACGCGAGGGTGGCGCGTGGGGCATGGACGAGATCAAACGATTTGGCCAGTACTGCGGGCAAGCGGACACGCTCGAACTTGGGCACTTGGCCAACCGCTACACACCCGAGCTGGACACCCATGACCGCTTCGGCAACCGGGTGGACCTTGTTCGTTACCACAGCGCGTACCACGCCTTGATGAAGGCCTCCCTTGAGGAAGGCTTGCACAGCACCCCGTGGACAGCCCCTGTTGCAGGTGCGCACGTGGTGCGGGGGGCCAAGGCTTTCATGCACAGCCAGGTGGAGGCTGGCCATGGTTGCCCTGTCACCATGACCTTCGCAGCGGTACCCAGCCTGCAGTTGCAGCCTGAGGTCGCCTCACTGTTTTTGCCCAAGGTATTGAACCGAGGATACGACCCGCGCAATGTACCGGTTGATCAAAAACAATCCATCACGGTGGGCATGGGCATGACCGAGAAACAGGGTGGCTCGGATGTGCGGGCCAACTCGACACAGGCGACGCCCATAAGCCAGGCCGGGCCCGGGCAGTTGTATTCGCTGGTGGGGCACAAATGGTTTTTGTCGGCCCCGATGTGTGACCTGTTTCTTGTGCTGGCCCAAACACCGGCTGGGGTGTCTTGCTTCGCGGTGCCTCGCTGGTTGCCGGACGGCACCAAAAATGCGCTGAATGTGATTCGCCTGAAGGACAAGATGGGCAACAAGTCCAACGCATCCAGCGAAGTGGAATTCCGGGGCGCCCAAGGGTGGCTGGTGGGTGCGGAAGGCCGTGGCGTGCCCACCATCATTGAGATGGTCAGCTTGACTCGCTTTGACTGTATGGGGGCCTCAGCCGGTTTGATGCGTATGGGCTTGGCCAATGCCATGCACCACACCCGTCACCGGGCGGCATTCGGTGCGCGTTTGATTGACCAGCCGCTGATGCAGAACGTGTTGGCTGATTTGGCACTGGAATACGAAGGGGCCATTGCACTGAGCATGCGCATGGCACGCGCGCTTGACCACAAAGACTGCGACGAACATGAGGCCCGTTTGGCGCGCCTGATGACTGCGGTGGGCAAGTACTGGATCTGCAAACGCACCCCAACCCACACCTACGAAGTAATGGAATGCATTGGTGGCAGTGGCGTGATGGAGAACTCGGTGTATCCGCGTTTGTTCCGTGAATCGGTGATCAACCCGATTTGGGAGGGCAGCGGCAATGTTCAGTGTCTCGATGTGTTGCGTGCGGTGGCCAAAGACCCCAGCGTGCTGATGAGCTACCAGACAGAACTGGACAAAGCGCGCGGCGGCAACCGGCACCTGGACCAGTACATGAGCCAGTTGCGCAGCCAGCTTGGCCAATTAATGAGCGCTGACGCCCTCACCATTCAGTTTGGCGCACGTTTCCTGGTGGATCAAATGGCCTTGGCTGCACAGGCTGCGCTGTTGGTGCAACACGCCCCCGAAGCGGTTGCTGACGCTTTCTGCGCAAGCCGGTTGGCCGGGCAAGGGCAGCATCATTACGGCACACTGCCTGCGGGTACGGATGTGAGCACCATCCTGCAACGCGCCGACCCGGCGATTGAGAAGTACTGATGCGCCGACTGCTCAACGGCACCCGGGTTGCCAGCGAGGGTCGTCGGACTTGAAAACACGGGGTTTTAGGTAGTCCGAAGGGTCTTTCAGGTAATCAACTTCAGTGTTGAATGGCAGGCTGGCCACCGCAGACGTCCAGCTTTGTTCATAGGCGTTGGCCCCACCGCCAATGCCGGGCGCCCAGGCATCATGATGGGTGGGCATGCTCAGTCGGGGCTGCGCGGCGGCCACATACGCCAAGGCATCGCGGTAAGCACTGGTCACCATGCCAAAGCCGACGATCGCATTGAGCTGCACATCCACACAATCAGGCAATTTGCGCAAGGCATTGAAGATGGCCTCGCTGTCGGCATCGCCGCTGCGCATCAGCCCAGTGGAGTCGTGCCACAACAGCGTGAAATCACCCACCCTGAAATGGTAGGCCCAGGTGCCACCTGCGGGCTGCCCAACACCCCCATCGTCCCGCAACGTCGCGAGGAACCGCAGAGTCTCGCCCACGTTGGTGTTCAGGTACTGTGGGTAGGTGAGCACATCGGGGATGTAGAGCAAGGGGCGCCCCCCCATCGCAAGGTCGGTCGGATCGGCCTCGGAATGGGTGTGGCGCAGCACGGTCACCGCGGGCAAGTCTGCCCACAACTTCAAGGACTGGGTTTGTCCCGGTGCGGTGTTGTTGACATCGCCCAGTACCACACAGGGAAATGCAGTGGACAAGCCATCGCGGGCTGCGCTGGCACGGGCGCTGTCGCAGACGGTGCTGCCAGCCACCAGCACTGCACCACTGTGGCCAGCCACATAGCCTGCGTCGGCCGCATGGTCAAAATGACCATGACCAATAAAAATGGCCTCGGGCTTCAAGGCGGCCAATTCTTCTCGCCCAATGGGCACGTAATTGGCGTGAAGGCCGACGATCTCCCAAGCATCCAGCAGGAACAGGTGCCCTTTCATGGTGACCACAAAGCTGGACACGCCCACCCACCACAGCCGTACTTCATCCGGGTTGTTGGCCCCAGGCCCCAGAATCCGCTCACGCTCAGCCATCAGCGCTGTATCGGGCGCGGCTGGGGGCAAGGCTGAAAAATTGCTGGTGGTGAATGTCGGTTGCGAGGGGTCGAACTGCCCGGGCTCAACCCGTGAGCCCGACGCCGCTTCTGAGCCTTCATTGCCCGTACAGCCTGCGAGCAAAAGGCACAGCAGCGCGGCAGCCAACCGGGCCATCATTTCCAGACGCCGTTGGTGACGCGGACCACGTAGAAGCCTTGGTATCCGTCGGTGTACCAGATCTCTTTGCGCTCAGGGACAAAGGACGGGCTGGACATGGCCCAGTTGCTGGCTGGGGCAGGCGCGGTGATGGCCCTCTGTTTAACGGGTGCGTTGAAGTAAGCCACTTCCACCGGGTTGGCGGGGTCGGAAATATCAAAAATCCGCAAACCGGAGAGGATCATGCTGCAGGCCACGATGGTGGGGTCCACACGGGTGGGCACGTTGCAATAATGGCCCGCATAGCCGCCTGTGGGGTTGAACGCGCCAGGGTCATTGGCAATGGCATCGCGGTTCACGCGGTTGTGCACAGCCAGCCGCAAATTGGACAGCACTTTGGGCCGCGTTTCATCCGAGATATCGATGATTCGCCCGGCGCCCACCAACTGGCCGTGAGGTGCAACGGGTGCAAGGTCGCCGCTGGGGTTGCCGGAGTACTCGTCAATTTCCACGATGTAGGGCTTGCCCTTGATGGTGATGGGAATCGCATTTTGTGGAATGGTGACCGTGTCCCAAGTCAAAGCAGAAATCTGTCGAACCTGCGGATTGGCCTTGCGGGCCTGCACCTCGGACGTGTCGAGCACCACCAAGCCACCGGGGCCATTCACCGCAGCCACATAAGCCCGGTTTCCGTCTGGGCTCAGCGACAGTCCATGCGAGGGGTACTGGCCGTTCCACACGGGTTTAGGCAGGCTGGGGTTGGAGATGTCCAACGCAAAAATGGTGGAGGTTGATGGCGAGGCTGAATAAAAGGTTTTGCCATCGGGCGACAGGCCGCTTTCATGGCCAAAAATGCCCAACGGGGTTGATGACTTCAACACTGGAAAGCGGCAGTCCTCTTTCAAGTCATACACATCCACCACGCCGGGGCCAAAACTGGGGTTGCCCAGAACAGCCGCCAGAATGCCGCCGTCCTGGCTCACCACCAGCGACTCATGGGGCGACAGCATGGCTGGCGTCACCAAACGCGCGGTGCGCACAGGTTTGGCAGGGTCGGTCATGTCCATGACATTGACGCCAATTTCGCGGTCCAACAAATTGGTGGGAAACAACAGGGTGCTGTCAAAGTACGCGCAGTCGCGGCCATTCTTGTCGCGGTAGCGTTCTACCTTGAAACCGCCAACAGTGCCAATGACAAAACCGGGGCTGAAGCTGCTGATCATCTCGGTGTTGCAGGTAAAGCCCAAGGCGGCCCGGCCTGAGTCGTGATCTTCCTGACTGACCCTGCCCTGCATGCCCATTTCTGGACGGGAACCCGGACCGCAAAGGCCTTGGGGCGTGGCTGCAATGTCGATGCCATCGTTGCTCGGTTGCACGCTGCTGGGGGTGATTCTGTCGGGCGAGCCCGAGGTGGATGAATTACCCAGACAACCGAATAGGCCGGTCAATACGCATGCGGCCGCCACCGCATGGCTCACTCTGTTTCGACTGTTCATGCCGAATGTCTCCGTCTTGTTGTTGTGTTTTTTCTTTAACAGGCTTTGCGCCCCCTGATCAGGGCGCCCCCAAGGCCTGTAAACGGGTTTGCATCCAGGCAATTTCGAAGGCCTGGTCACGAATCATCGAGCGGGCCATGGCACGAACCAGGCTGGACTGTCCATTCCGGTAAGCAAACCAACCCATGGGAATCGCTGCCGAATGGTGTGCAATCATCAGTTCGTAAAATCGGCGCTGCTGCGCAACGCCAGTCAGTGCCGCCAACGCTTCAATGTCTTGTGCAGAAGGCATGCCCGCCATGTTGCCGCCACTGTCTTTGCATTGGCTGGCGTAGAGTTGGTCGTCCACATGCTGAATATCCCTGGCCTGCTCAACCCACGCCATTTGGGGGCCAATGGCCATCACAGGCTGCTTCCAGGCGGTCAACCACCCCTCGAGCACCCCACTCTCGCGGGTTTGGTTCAACACGATATTTTGCGCAATGCCGCGCAGGTGCGGGTCGTCCGCCGCTTTCACGGCCATGGCCATCTGAATGGCTGCGGCATGGTGCAACATCATGGATTGGGCAAACCCGACATCCACTGCGTTAAGGTCCGCAGGCAAGTGGTTTTCAGCGGGAGTCACCAGGGCAGCAAGGCGTGGGCCAACCAGCCATCCAAGCCCTAAGGCAACCAGAACCAGTGCGGCCAGTAACACATGGCGGCTTGAGAACCTGAAGCCTTTCAAGCCCGATTGGTCAACACCCTGTGTCATGGGTTGGGCAGGTCCAAAGGCGCATTCGGGCACGGTTGAGTGCAATCACCCGTGAACAACAAAGTCATGTATGGCTCCTCACGCTGGCTTGATTGCCAGTCATTGTCTGGTGCTGAGCACCATGAGTTGATACTCGTGAGTGCCACGCTCAGATTCAGGGGCTTGGGGGCTCAAAACCGGTGAATCAAACTGAGGACGATACGGTCCTCATCGACGGCGGTCATCACACCCCGCTCCCGTTGCCCTTTGGCATAAAACAGATTGACACTCCACGCCTGCCCAATCGCCATTCGCGCACCCACACCCGCTGAAACGAGAGAGGACTTTGATTCTGGCGTTCCGGGTGTGGCCAAAGCGGTGGTCTGCCCCATGTCCACAAAACCATACAGTTGCAGGCCCTTCAGCCATTCAACCGGACTGCTGACGTCGCGCCGAAGTTCCAAGGCAACCCCATGCCCCTTGTCTCCCAAAATGGTTGAGGGGTCATAACCCTTGGCAAAGTTGGCGCCACCAAAAGCCACTTGCTCCCCAGCCACCAATTTGTCGCGGCTCAGTTGGGCCAGTGCTTGGGCATGAAGGCTCCATTGCTCGGCCAATGGCTGGGTGTGCTGAAGATTCACCACCACTTTGGTGAAATCGGGCTCAAAGCCGATCACACTGGGGTTGCTTGCCGAACGGTCCATGGCACCGAACCAATCCAGCCCTTTGTACACCTGTACAGACGCGGCACTGTTGCCCCCCAGTGGGCCTTGCCCCAACCAACTCAACCCCACTTCACCCACGGTTGTTTGATCGGCAGCCAGCGTAATGCCTGACAGGGTGGTTTCTGTCCGGTTCAAGGTCAGGCCGAGGTCAACAAACCATGAACTGGCCCTTAAACGCTGCAGAGCATATCGCCCTCGGGCAGAGAGGCTGGAAGACTGGCTGACCAGATCAAGCGGCTTGGCAGCGCCGCCCGGCTCGGCCCGAGCCCACAAGCCACCGAGACCTGCAATCCAGTTGCTGTCGCCCAGGGGCGCGCTGATCAAGGCGTTCACTGAACGAACTTCGCTCAATCCACCACCTGCCCCGTTCACCCCCACGGACAGCGTGTGTGGGGTATCCAGCACGGTCAACGGCGCCTTAAACTGCCCGCTGTAACCCAGATTCCAGGGGCCTGTCACGGTTGAACTCTGGTTATTCAGGGTCAGTAGTTGCACGTCATCCAACTCGGCGCGCGTCACAGTCAAGGTTGAAGCACCCAATTCCCGGCCTGATTTCAACACCCCCTGCACGCTGAGTGAAGGCAAATCGTTGATGCGCATCAACGCGTCTTCCAGTGTCGCCAAGCGGACAGGCTTTTCCTCCAACACCGCATGCAGGCGGGCATTCACGGCTTGTTGCAGGCCAGCCGACAAATTTTCAAACTGCACGTCCCCCACGTAGCCTTCAATCACCTGGATTCGGACTGTGCCGTCACCGATGGATTGCGGAGGAACAAACACCCGCGTCAGAAAAAAACCATCGTTGCGGTACACCCTCTCGAGTTGTTCCGCAGCTTCCCTGATTTTCACCAAGCTGCTGGTGCCCTCGGCCAATGGGGCAAAAATCTCGGCCACGCGTTCTGCTGGGTAAGCGGTCACCCCTTGAATGTCGAACTGACGCACGGGAAATTCAATGAAGTCAGCCGACTTGGGGACTGCGGACTTTTCCGTGGACTGCAGTTTCAGGTCAAACCGAGGCTGGTCTGTGGGCACAGGCAGTTGTGGTGCGCGCTGCCGGGAGATGTCCAATTGCGGCGGAATAACCACTTGTGCATGGCCAATAGGCGTTGCGAACAACAGGGCTATGGCTGTGCAAAGGTAAGCCGTCAGAAAAAACTGGGGTGCCGGTGCATTCATCATCTTGAAAGATTGTCGTTCGATCGGGTTATTTGTCATCCATCACCACGCGGGCAGTACAAAGCCCTTGACGCAAACGCTGGTGATGGAAGTTCACCAAGGCGTGATGGGGGTATTGTTGGTGAAGCTGTTCGAAGGCGTCGCAGGCGCTGGGTTCACCACGCTCCAACAAGGCAAACGCGTCTGCATATGCGCAAGGCAAATCGCTTGCCGCAGTGTGCTGATCCATCAGCGTATAAAGCCGCACAGCTTGGTGTTTCCCCTTCAACAGCACATCACCAATCGGCAGGGCATTGATGAGGGGCGCGCGGGCCACCACTTCATGGGTACAGCAAATTCGCGTACCCACGATTTTGTTCACACCTTCGGTGCGCGCGGCCGTGTTGACCGTGTCACCCAGTGCGGTGAAGTCCATCCGTGAGACAGAGCCGAAGTTTCCGATCACCGCCACACCAGTGTGAATGCCGATGCGCGTGGACCCAAGGGGGATGCCTTCAGCATTTTTCGTCAACCTGAACGACTCGGCATACGCATCCAGTTCCAAAGCGCAGCGCAAGGCCCGTTCAGCGTGGTCAACTTGAGCAACAGGCGCATTGAAAATGGCCATGATGGCGTCCCCAATGAATTTGTCGACTGTACCCTCGTGCCTGAGAATAATTTGACAAGCCCCATCCAGGTATTCGTTGAGAAGGTCCGAGAGACTGCCGGACTCCAACGATTCCGACAAGGTGGTGAAACCGGCAATGTCGGTGAACAGAAAAGTAGCCTCTTGACGTTGCCCGCTGATGGACAGGCGTTCAGGATGGTCAAGCAGTTGCCGAACCACTGCGGGTGACACATAGCGAGAAAACGCGCCTTGAACAAACTGCCGCTGCCGCCGTTCCTGTCGGCCAATGGCGAGGTCAGTCAACCACAAGGCCAGTGCCATGGCCAAGGTTGGCGCCACCAAAGGCACCATGGGCAAACCGTGGGCATAACCCAGAACAGCCGACAACCACAAGCCCAGCAGCGCCAGCACACCGGCAGACAAGGTGTACATCACCCCCAGGCCTGCCAAGCCAATCAGCACCCCAACCAAGGCCAAGGCCGCTGTGAATGCCGTTGACGGTGGAAACGACCACCGGGGAGACTCTCGACCTTCGATCAATTGCTGTACCGCATGCGCTTGAATGAGAATGCCCGGCATCAAGCCGCGCTCATCGTCGTACACCACGCGAAGCGGCGTACGGTGCCGGTCAGTGATTGACAGCACCGCGCCCACCAGCACCACTTTGTCTTTGAACCAATCGTCCGGCAACAGGCCAATGGCGTGGGCTGGGTATTGGGCAAAGGCCGAGGTTTGAGCATCACTCTGCGGCCGCCAGGCAATCTCTGGCCAACCCGGGCTTCGTGTAACACCATACAGAGATGCAACCTTGTAGGCAAAGCCCAAAGGCATACCCGCGCTGGTTTGGCCAGGGAATATCCATCGAACTGCGCCATCAAAAGGGTCAGTGGCCAAATTGGCGGCTGCGCGCATTGACTCTGGAACAAATCCGTTCAAGAAACTCAACTGGGCTTGATTGACGATGCTGGGTGTCGAGGAGTAACTGAACACCAAGGGGGCACGGGTGGACAGCATCGCCGCACGCAACTGCTCATCTTTGGTCGGTTCGGTGCCCTGGTCAATCAGCACATCAACAGCGATCACCTTGGCGCCTTTGCGGTCGAGGGTTTGAATCAACTCTGCCAAAAATGCGCGGTCCACCGGTGAACGATAGGGAAACTGTGCAACGGTGTCTTCAGTGATGGCGGCAATCACGACATCCTTGGATTGAGGCACCGGCGGCTGAAATGCGGCCATCCGGATGTCCAGCGCCACATTCTCCAAGTGGTTCAAAAAGCTGAGGTAGCGTGTCGCACCCACAGCCAAACAGGTGGCCAGCAGGGTCGCCCACGCGGCTGTGAACCAGACCCTGCGCTGGTGCTTAGTCATGGCTGACCACTTCAGCGGTGTTGGTGGGTATCACTGACGCTGCTCTCTGTCTCGCAGTTCATCCAGAAACGCGTTGGCTTGTTGGACACATCCTTTCTCCAACATCCAGCCCAGTTGAACAATCGGGTCCTTGATCATTGCCGGCAGCACCAACAATTGAATGCCCACCTCCTTCTGCCCTGTGCGGACATACATCAGGTTCTGGGCTTGCAATTGCAACACTTGGTCCGGGTTCAGGACAGCTTGACCTGCGGGCCACACGTAGTCCGCTTTCCAGGACCTGTCGGCAGGCGACACACTGAGGGTGTCGGTACCGGCGGCATCGGGCCGCCACCACACCGGTTTGTTGCCCGGCTGTATGCATTTGGTACTGGAGAAACTGACGTCAACCAGCCAAGGGGATGGCAGGCGGGCTGAATCATTGCCCGCACGAATGACTCCGACTGTGCTGGTTCGGGCGTCACGATTGGCGATCAGTGCAGCCAAAGCCGATGCACGGTCAGTCGCCCCCTCGGGCTCTTTGGACAAAGGCCCGCTGTAGGGCCCCCGCAAGGTGATGGTTTTGCCATTGACCCCCACCACCGTGATACGCTCGCCCTCTTTGAGGTTGACTGTGTCGCTGGCTTCCAATTGTTGCCCGGTTTTAAAACCACCACCCTTCACATCGATGAGCGTGTAAGCCGCCCAAGCCGACCCCGAGCCCATGGCCCAGACCCCAGCCAAGGCGAAAAGCCCGCTGCTGAAAAACCGTGCAAGCTTCATTGTTGAACCACCCCCATGCCATCGCCGACGACCACGAACGATCCCCAAAAAAACGGATGCGCTGTTTTTGTTGCATTCATCAATCGGCCTTGCGACTGTTGCAAGGCCCTGCTCGGTGTGAGCCCCTTGGACTGCGAGAGTTCTGCGAACAAGCCGCCCATCAACGCGGCGGTTGCCCCTGAAGGCACCTGCCAATGACTGACAAGCAGGCTTTTGGCCCCGCTGAAGAAAAATGATTCGGCCAAGCCACTCAAGGCCTCTCCACCCAAGGTACCGCTGGCTGCTGTGTTGCAGGCCGACAGAACAACGAGGTCTGCCCTGATGTTCAAGGCAGCGATTTCGCTGGCATCCAGCAGGCCATCGTCAGCACGCGACAAGGCACGCGCTGATGTTGGCGGAGTAAGAACCAACCCGGGCTCCGCCTGGCATGTCAACTCTTCGGGTAACAGGCCGTGTGTTGCGAAGTACACAATCCGGTAATCACTCAAGGGCATTCGCCGCAGGCGGCTTTCGGTGGCGTCAGCCCTCAGGAATACGTCAGACTGTCCAGGTCCAAATGCTTTCTGGACTGCTTTAAGCTCAACCGCAGTCTCTGGCAATGGGGGCATCGCCAATAAGGCCGCGGGGTCCATCGGCCCTTCTGCACGGCAAACTTCCGTGGGTGGCTGGGTTGGGGTCGACCCTCCACGAAGGGCGTTGCGCTGGGCACCTCCCTGCAAAACCGGGTCACCGAACGCCAACAAAGTACGCTTGAAAGAAGCGCTGCGGACCCGGGTTCTCAACTGATAAAAGGCCTGAATGGATGGCGTGTGTGACAGTGCCACGTGACGCCCCAACCAGTCCGCCTTCACATAATCGCCACTTTGAGGCGCGCTGCGCACCAGCACACCAAAGGGCAAGCTGGCCAAGGGCCCATCGGGCACCACCACCAAATGTGTTACACCCTTCAGTTGCTCAGCCACGCCACCCAACAACTGGTCATGCAACTGACTCGCAATTGCGACATTGAATTCAGACACAGTCCCAGCCTGTACCTGCAATGAACGGCGCAATTGCTTGACTGAGTCTGCGAGGTCATCTTCACCAACGGGCACTCGGGCCACGATAGACCCACTGCGGCGAATCAACTGCACGAAAGACTCCGTGCGGCCCAGCATGAAACTGACCATGGCTTCATCATCGCGCAGGCTTCTGCGCACATCTTCAAGGCTCAGCTTCAGCGGGTCACTGGCTGCCACATAGTCGGGGTATCGTGAACGCAGGGTTTGCTCCAGCAGGGTAAGCCGCTGAAGGGCAGCCTCCTGTGCTGAACTCAATTGCTCCAGCAGGCCACGCGTGCGTTCCTGTACGGGTTTGTTCTCCTCGGTCAAACGGTCTGCTTTGGCACGGGTCAATTCACGATCGGCCAAGGCAATGTCCTGCACCAGCTTTTGCAACTCCGAGTCATTCAAGCGCGCAGCGTTCTGAACTTTGTCGATGGTTTGTTCAACCACGGTGCTTCGGTTGTACTGGAATGCGTCAAAAGCCTCAGCGTACAAAGCGGCCTTCTGGGCCGGGTCGGTCAGCCTCTTGCTGTAGTCGGCAACTGCAGTGCCAAAAGCCACCAGTTGCTGACGGGTGAAGAGGTCTTGCTGATTGCGCAACTGGCGGGCCTCATTGAATGCACGCCGGAAGGTGATGATGGCAGACGTGTCCAACCCATCGGCTTGATAGGCCCGCCCCAGCTCCGCCAGTGTTTGCACCGTGGCACGGCCAACACCGAATTGTTGCCTGCGCAAGTCATAGGCTTTGGCAAAGTAAGTTTCGGCTGCCGCAGTGCGGCGCTGCACCAGACTGATCTCTCCCAGTGTTTGCATCACACTGGCCATCCACGCTGGAGGCAAGCCTTCGGTGGCTTGCAAACCTCGGAGGGCCTCGCCTCCAAGGGCCAAAGCGGTGAACAACTCACCACGACGCAAAGCCATTCTCGCCTGAAAATTCAGGGTCATCGCCAGTTCACCCTGCTCCACGCTTTGGTCGGGTGCTTCGTCTTCAGTGGCCCCGAGGCGCTTGTTCGCCCCCTGACCGGACAACAGCTTGCGCCAGACTCCCGCAGCCATTTGGCTTGCGGCCAAGGCTTGATCGTAACGCCCCTGATTGGCGAAGTGATACGACTGATACATGGCCAAACGGGCGCGGTCCGACTCAAACACCGACGACTGAAGGGAATTCTCGGCACGGCGCAACAAGGTGTCAGCGACTTCAAAATTGCCTTGATTGCTTTGATTCAACGCCAAATCCAGCAGGACATTGCCTGTGTCCGAATCACGTTCCCCCTTGCTCTTGAGCAGTTGCTCCAAGGCCTGGCGATACAGCGGCTCGGCCAGTGCATAGCGGCCATTGGCGTCCAGCTTGCGAGCCTCATCCAACGGGCTTGCCATGCCCAGCCCACTGCCCAACAGGCCAAGCAATGCCAACAGCCATTGACGGATTACCATCGCCCCTCATCCCCCAAATTCGACACTCTGGCCGCGGCCGCAGAACGGGCTGCCCGGCGTGGTGGCTGAGTCACCTGTGACAAAAGCCCAGGCACCAAGGGTGTGCTGACAGGCCCACTACCGCTCAGGCCAGTAGTGTTTCCTTCGCCCACGGACTGCAGCGTAGGGTCGGCTGCATCGGCTTCGTCGGCTTTGGTTTCTGGCTTGGTGTCACCGACCGGGGACGGTGGCGTGGGTGTCACCGCCGCGCCCCCCACATCAGGAACGAAGGCCACCACCAGTCCGTTGGCTGGTGCCACGTTTTGAGCGGGTGCTGCAGATGGGCTTGCCACCGGTGCCGCGCCTGCAGTGGGCAAAGTCCCTGCGCCCTGAGTGCCAGAAACAGGGGCGGAAGAAACAGATGCCGAAGAGGCTGCAGGTCCCGAGTCCGATGTTTTGGAGGGCGATGCTTTTTCCGTTCTGGACGAGGATGGCTGAGTATTCCCGGTGGCTGATGGCCCGGAGCCCGAGTTACTTGCAGCGGCTGGCGCAGGCGCCAAAGTGGGTGTCACCGAAGGAATCAACAGTTGGGTAATTTGACTTAACGAAGGCGCCCCCGCCACGGGTAGCGTAGGCTGTGCCGGCACAGCAGGCTGCGCAGGCGTGATGGACGCCTCAAAAACCTGATCATCCAACCGGTAATTGGAGGCTTTGCCGCCATTCCTGCCATCGTTCAATGTGAACTGAGTCACACCACTTTTTCGCTGGCCGACTGCGGGTGTGTCGAAATTGGCAACCGCGCTGACCGCCAATGTCTCAAGGCCAACGTAGCCTGTCACCAAGTCCACAGACACTGCCGTGGCTGTGCCACCATCGAACACCTTGTCGGCCACAGTGGCCTGTGCCGACAAGTCCCGCCGATCAATTCGACCGGTGAGCGACTCATTGGCCAACTGGCCCAGGGTGTAATTGGAGGCCAAGCCTGTTCCAGTGCTTTGCAGCACATGCGCAGCGGTCACCGCTTTCGCATCGCCCGCATCAGCGGTGTCAAACAAGGCCGAGGTAACAAGCCCCAAGGTTTCACCTGACACGGTTCCAGACAGATTGCCCGCAGTGACTGCAGCCACACGAGTGCCATCATACTGACGCGCAGCCACACTGCTGGCAGAAATCATCAATGCACGGGGTGTGATGTTGGCTGCCGCCGTCACTGAACTCGGCAACACATAGTTGTCAGGGTTCACGCCGGGCCCAACAACCAAATTGGAAGCGTTTAACTCGACAGTCAGTTGGTTAGCCTGCGCAACATCCTTGCTGTTGAACATGCCCTGCGTCTGGTTGACACTGGCACCGGCCCCCTGCTGGTCCACAAAATTTCCCAAGGTGAAGTTGCTGGCCACCAGCGTGAACAAACGGCTTGCGTCATAGGTCTTGCTCAACGGGTTGGCCACTGTTCCGGCCAAGGCAACTGTCAGGGCTCTGGGTTGTACCGTGAAGGTAATGTCCGAACCTGCGGCCAATTGATAGGATGAATTGCCCGCAACGAGGCCACCGGTGTAACTGACTGAATACGTGCCTGCGTCGGTCAGTCGCCCTAGCTCAGTACCGCTCAACTGCCCGTTGCGCGTCAGGCTGTACAGCGCTGTCCCGGTCAGTTGCGCATCAGTCACCAACTGCCCGCCGGTCGCTGCATCGTAAAGGGCGAAACTGAACACTGGCAGATCCCCATAAGTGCTCGAGCATGGGTCACAGTTCAGTCGGACAAACACTGGTGTGGTGATCACCGGGGGGGCCAGCAACACACTGTTGAGCAACGGCACCCCACCCGACAAACGCCAAACGTCCGCGGTAAACCCGGTGGGCAACGCGGTCAACTGCCCAATTCGAATCGCCTGCGCGTTGATACCACCACCGCCCACCGCTGTGGCTTGCCCAGTGGATGTGTCATCCCAATACACATGGGTGCCCGCCGAATCCGCAAAGCCCGCAATGCCCCCTGCTTGCCCGGCTGGCCCGGTCACTGCGCCAGTGGCGTAAGCCCTGCTGAATGAGGATGAAAATGTCACACCGGCCAAACCGCCTGCGTAAGCACCTTCCACCGCCCCTGTGGCGTAGGCATCTGAAAAATGATGACCAGTACCCCCGCCCGTTAAACCACCCGCAGCAGCGGCATTGGCCAAGCTACCCACCCGGCCCGTCGCGAATACCCGGTTGAATGTTGCACCATCGGCAATGCCCACCAGTCCACCCGCATTCGAGCTTCCGCCCAATGTCATCACATCACCCGTGGCAAAGGCGTTGGTGACTTGAATGCTGCCATCGGCCAACCCAATCAGGCCACCCACAGTGGCATTTTGGGAAGTGCTGACTGTGCCTGTCGAAAAGGCATTGGTGATTGAAGAATTCGGGAGTGCGGCAAATGAAGGGCTCGTCCACAAATAGCCCACCAAGCCCCCAACGCGCGCTCTATCTGACGCAGGGTTACTCACATCCACTTTGGCGTACACATTCCTCAGGGTTGAGTTGACAACAGCGCCAACCAAACCACCCCCAAAACCGGCCGTTGTGGAATTGATGGTTGACATACCGGCAACGCCGAGGTTACTCACACGCGCCCCCAGGCTAATGCCGAAGAAGCCGGGGTACTGTGAATTGGCGTTAAGGCCAGAAACTTGATGGCCCAAACCGTCAAATGCACCTTGATAGCCTTGTTGCTCGTTGCCAATGCCCACCCAACTCACGTTCCCGAGGTCGATGTCGTTACCCAGCACATATGAATTGGTGAGGCCCACATTGGCGTTGATGGCATCCCGTGCGCTGCCCACTTCAGCGGCCGAACGCAACACGGTGTGGGCCACACCGTTGATGGCCACAGTGGCCGATGCACCCAGATCAATTCGACCCACGAACCCCGAACCATTCATGGTCATGTTCAAGGCCCCGGCACTGCCGGGAATTGCAGCACTGTTGGGTGTGAAATCAGGATTGGCCGAGAAGTTCACGGACAGTTGATTGCCCACGCTGACGACAGCGCCCACATTCACATCACGCACGGCCGTAAGCTCCAGGCCATCCACGGACACAGCACTGTTCAGGTTCACATCCCTGACAGCCTGTAAGGTGAGTGTTTTACCGCTGCCTGTGGCGCTGATGGTGTCGTTAACCACGATGTCACCGTTGCCAGCACTGGCACCCGCAGAACAAGTCACACCGCTGCAGGTGTTGGACGAAGCCAGGGTCTGAATCGTGACATGGTTGTTTTGCAAAGCGGCACTGAGCGCTGCGCCAGTGACATTACCGCCCGTGGCGGCAATGGTGAAATCATCCGGGTCAATCAGCCACTGGCCATCCTTACCCTGCGCGGCCTTCGTACTGATGTTCACACCATCAGCAATATTCACTCGCGTTGCACTGGTTTCAATAAAACCACCGTCGCCGAAAGTGCGCGATTGCGCGGTGATCTTTGCACCGTGTTTCAGCGTCAGTTGCTCAGCCAGCGTGTTGTTGCTGCCAACACCAACAAGCACCTGGCCCCCATGCCCCTCACCGGAGGCCGACAGCACACCGGTGGGCCCCACGGTGATTTGTCGGCCTTGAACCCGAATCATCCCGCCCGACTGGCCTGCCTGCTGCCCCTGGGCCAACACAGTGCCACTGACCTGCACCTGACCGCCCGCACCGGCCCCAAGCACCACAACACCGTTGTTGGTGTTCACCGAATTGGCTTGCACCAAACCGCCCACATTCACCACACTGCCCACCACCTCGCGGGCGGCTGCAGCATTCAGCGCAACAAGGCCTCCGTCAGCCACCGTGATGCCCTGATGCACCAACTGTGTGGCAACGGGCGTGTCTTCCACATTGAAGGACAACAAACGGTCACCGACCAAATCGAGTTTCAAGCCATGACTGGTGGCCAACACCACACTGCCCTGCGGCGCTTGAACGCGACCATTCTGCTCAAGCTGACTGGCATTCAGCACTGCGTAGCCACCCACACCCGAAGAAATCTCACCATGGATCACAATGGGCTGAACACTTTGCCCGGACAACCCAAAGCGGCCAGCCGAGAAGTCAGCGTTGCTGAGGCTTCGCGTGGAGGCCAAAAAACCGTGGGTCTGAATACGCCCGCCCTGCCCCATCAACACGCCGTTGGGGTTAAGCAACCACACTTGTCCGTTGGACTGAAGTTTGCCGTCCAGCACAGACTGCGTGGCGCCTGTGACCCTATTCACCAAAAGAGACTGAGTAGACTCCTGATTCACCGTTACCAAAGCATCACGGCCAATCGAGAAAGACTGCCAATCCACCATGGCACGGCTGCCGGTCTGCTGGATGGTCAATGCGCCCGGCGAGGTGTGTTGAAGCTGAACAGTGCCGGACACCACAGCGGCACCGCCGGGCAGGGCCAGCGGGTCGAGTGCCCACGCAACCGGGCTGGCCAGGGACGACAATGCCATCAACAGAGCACCCAGCCTGCTGGAGGATGGACCACCCGAACGGCCGGACGTTGTCCTGCCGAGTTCGGACACCACCACCCAGGCCCATCGGCTCACACTCCAAACCAGTGAGTAACAACGGTTCAATCCAGCACGCCCCAAGCTGCCCCCCAGATACCCTAAAACGCCACAGGACTCGAATGTTTAACCCGAGTTAACCCTTAATGGTAACACCATGGCAAGCTAACCCGAAGCACTGCCGAAAGGCAGGTGTGACAATGCTCACACCCCCGCCCAGCAAGGCTCGCAGAGGAACGGTTGACGACACCATATCAAGCCGATAAGCTCGTTTATAACATCCGTTATAAATGGAGCATCATTCTATGACCACCGAAACCTCCGCCTGCATCCTGTGCTCCAGAAACTGCGGCCTGGAACTCACCATCGAAGACAACAAGATCACCAAGATCAAAGGGGATGAGGCGCACCCGCTGACCGGGGGCTACATCTGCCAGAAAGCGGCACGCTTGGGCCACTATCAACACCATGCCGACAGGCTCACACACCCGCTGAAACGCAACGCGCAGGGTGAGTTTGAAGCCGTCAGCTGGAACGAAGCACTGACAGACATCGCCAGGCAACTCACCACCATCCGCGACCAACATGGCGGCAAAGCCTTTGCTACGGCAGGCGGCGGTGGCCAGGGCAATCACCTCGGCGGCGCTTACCTTGCGCAAGTGCGGGCTGCGATGAAGAGCCGCTATAACTACAACTCACTGGGGCAGGAAAAAACCGGCGACTTCTGGGTGAATGGCCGACTGTTTGGGCACCAAACCTGCCACACCACCGAAGATGTCGAGCATGCGGATTTCGCGCTGTTCATCGGATGCAACCCCTATCAAGCCCACGGCATTCCCAACGCACGGGACACCCTCAAGCACCTCAAAAAAGACCCGAACAGAACGGTGGTGGTCATCGACCCTCGCCGCACGGAAACTGCCGAGCACGCGGACATCCACCTGCAATTAAAACCCGGCACCGACGCCTTTTTGATGAGCGCCATGCTGGCCATCATTCTTAGGGACAATCTCCACAATCGTGACTTCATCGCCCAACATTGCACCGGCTTTGAGGCCGTTGAATCTGTGTTGAGGGCTGTGCCCATTGAGGACTACGTGCAACGTGCCGATGTGCCTCTTGAACTGGTTGAACGGGTGGCGCGAGGGTTCGCCACAGCCCGCAGCGCCAGTGTGCGCATCGACCTGGGCATTCAACACACCCTGAACACCACCTTGAACGGATACCTCGAAAAACTGCTGTATTTACTGACCGGGCAATTCGGCAAACAAGGCGGCAACAACCTGCACACCTTTCTGGCCCCCATCTTGGGCCACACGGATGAACGGGGCAAAGTGGTTCGAACTGTTCACCACCAGATGTTTCCCATCGCCGGCATCATGCCCCCCAACCTGTTGCCTGATGAAATCCTGCTGGCGGGCGAACATCGCATTCGTGCCATGGTGATCGACAGCTGCAACCCCATGCTGACCTGGCCTGACACACCCCGGCTTGAACAAGCCTTCCGAAGCCTGGATTTGCTGGTGGTCACCGACGTCGCACTGACTGAAACTGCACGCTTGGCGCACTATGTGCTACCCGCTTCCTCCCAATTTGAAAAATGGGAATTCACCGGCTTCAACCTTGACTTCCCGGTCAACGGCTTTCACCTTCGACACCCCGTTGTCAAACCCACAGGCGACACCCTGCCCGAGCCAGAAATCTACACCCGCCTGATCGAACGCATGGGCGTATTTCCCAAACCCAATCGCCTACTGGCCCTACTGGGCAAAACGGCGGGCTCTACCCTCGGGTTAATGGCCTACATGGCAGCAACCATGGCCACACTGGCACGCAACAAACACCTGATGCCCTACGCCGTCTCACTGATGTACCGCACACTGGGGCCGAACATGCCCAATGGGTCTGCGGCTGCAGCGCCATTGCTCGCCATGTGCATGGACTACGGCAAAAGGCACGCCAAAGCTGTTGCAGCAGCGGGCATCAAAGGCAACAGACTCACCTTGGGCATCAACCTGTTCAAAGCCATCCTTCGTGCCCGTTCCGGCCTCATCATCAGCCGACACGAGTACGCCGATGTCTGGACGCTCCTGCGCACACCCGACCGGAAAGTTCACCTCAATATTTCGGAAATGCTGGAAGAGCTTCAAGCACTGCCCGCCCAACGCACCCAAACCGACCCAGACTACCCATTCATTCTTGCTGCGGGTGAACGACGCGCCTACAACGCCAACCAGATTTTCCGCGACCCTGCATGGCGCAAAGTGGACCGAGAAGGCAGCATGCGCATTCACCCGGACGACGCCATGGCCCTGAACCTGGCCGACAAAGACACCGTTCAATGCAGCTCACGAGGGGGACAAATTCGGGCGGTTGTACAATTGGACGCGTCCATGCGACGGGGCACCGTCAGCCTTCCGCACGGCTATGGAATCCGCAGCCAAGGCAATCCACCTTTGGGACCTGAACTGAATCAATTGACCCGCTCCGCAGACTGCGACCCCTTCAGCAAAACACCGTTCCACAAGTTCGTGCCGGTGAAACTGGAAAAAGCGCCCGCCCATGTCTGATTCCCGTTCCAAGCTGTTGTTGGGTGCGATCGACCTGCTTCGAACTCGGGGCGTTGGGGCGACCAGTGTGCGTGAACTGGCCAAGCACACGGGTGCCCCATTGGGGTCCACGTACCACTACTTTCCCGAGGGCAAGGTACAACTGGTTACCGAGGCGGTTGACTTGGCTGGCGAGCATGTCAGCCAAACCCTGGCCAAAGTGTTGAACCAATATGGCACGCTCGGAGGCATTGAATCCTTCCTGAAGCATTGGAAAAAAGTGCTTCAAGCATCGGACTTCCAAGCGGGCTGCCCGGTCATTGCGATTGCCGTTGAAAGTCAATCCGGGGCAGAATTCACACCTACCCTGAACAGTGCGTCAAGCGCATTGACGCGCTGGTCTGAACTGCTGGCCGATTCACTTCAAGCCCACGGCGTCAGCCAATCTGCAGCGCGGCCACTGGCCACAGCAGTGCTCTGCGCCCTTGAAGGGGCCATTTTGACGTGCCGCATTCAACGCAGTACGCAAGCCTTGGACCAAGCGGGCCAAGTGATGCTGGCACTATTGGGCAACACAATTGCTGAGTGCAAACGCCTTTCAAGGCCCCAAGGTGAATGAGGTGGTCAACCCCAGCATGCGGGCATCCCCGGCAATGCCACCATAATCTCCAATACCGTACACGGTGGATACGCCACTGAGATAACGCTCATCCAGCAGGTTACGCACCCAGGCCTCCACCTGCCATCCCGGTTTCAAACTGCGCACGCCCACCCGTGCATCAAGCACCTCATAGCCGTCAATGAAGCTGGTTCGGCTTTGTTCCACCGCGCCAAAATAGGACGACTTGAACATTGCATTGCCGCCCCAATACCATTGCGCGCCGTTGACCCGTGCCAGCGTGTGCTCGAAACCCAGAAAACCACTCCACCGGGGTGCATTGAACAGTTGGCGCCCGGACAAGTCCTTGTCCGCCTGATTCGTGTCTTCATTGGGTGCATTCGGAAACCGGGTGCTGATGGCTTCGGTGTAGGACAAGCCACCTCCCAAGGCCCAATTGGCCCCAAAGCGGCCCGAGGCATTCCATTCCACGCCTTGTAATTTGACCCGCGGAATATTCAACACCACCGACTGCCGGGGCACACGAATCAACCCTTCGCCCTGGTCAAAAGTAACTGCCTGAAAATCCTTCACCCAACTTTGAAACACATTCACTTGCGACTGCAAACGCCGGGACGTGGAATTGAACACCCACCCTGCTTCCCAACCATTCAAGCGCTCCCGCTCAAACTGGGCAGGCACATACGCAGGGGTGCCCGCCAGGTTAAGCCCCCCATTTTTATACGCACTGGCCAAACGCACATGCACTGACGACTCAGAGGTCAAACGGTGCAAAGCGCCGAAAGTGGTCGACATGCCAAAGTCACGGCGGCCATCGGTGCGTTGAAAATTGCGGCCCACCAAGTCCTGAATCAGGCCATTAAAAGTGACTCCACTCACATCTTGCCCCAGCAGCCCGCCTAACACATTCAAGCTGTTGGTGAAGGCCAAAGGGCTTGCGTTCAGGTTGCCGCCCCGCTGAAACCGAAACACCGACGAGGAGCGATCACTGGCGGTCATTCGAACACTGCCCGTCAACCGTGTTCGGGTACTCAACGCCAATTCATTCATCCAGTAAGTGGACAGCGTATCCGCTTCCTGCCGGCCCGGGGTCACCACCTGCAAACCATTCACTGCTTCAGGCGGCACCACCGCGTCAATCAACAGCCCACTGTTGCTCTGGTTCAATGCGGGCGACGCTTGATTCAACTGCCCACCAAAGGCATAGCGGGCAATGTCAGGGCCGAGCGTCCCAATCTCCTGGCCATTGATGCGCTGCTTGAGGTAGAACACCCCGGCTGTGGAACGCCAACGTTTCAACTCGGTGCTCAATCTGAGTTCTTGAACCATGTGGCGCGACCGAGTGCTGAACTCACCCGACAACAGTTTCAGTGGGGTGTTGTCACCAATGAACGACTCGTAGGACAAATCCTGAACACTGCTGATGCTGGTCAGGCGGCTGCGCTCAGACACCTGATTCTCCACAATCATGGTCAAGGCTTTAAGCGACTGGCGCTGATGGTTGGGCGTGTCGTTGGACACCACACGGTCCGCCGGGTTGGTCCCCGGCCGCTGAAACTGCATGTAGGCGTCCGAGGCTGCCGTGCCTCTGCTGACAGGGCCCAACAATGGAAAATCACAACACAATTGGTTGATCAAGCCATACTCACCAATCAGCCTCACTGACGAGTTCGCATTCGGTTGCCAGGCCAACTGGCCCCTCAGCCCCAACTTGTTCTGGGCATTGATCATGCTGCCGTCGTAGAGGTTCTTCAGGTTGCCGTCCCGAACCTGCCCATACACGCTCAATCGGCCCAACACACCACTTTGCCCCAAAGGGCTGTTGAACACTGCCGTGGCGCTCTGAAAGCCGAGCTCACCGACTGAATACGACAAGGACTTCCTGTGGCCGGGCTCCGGCGCGCGCGTTTGCACCAGCAAATCACCCGCAGTGCTGCCCAAACCATAGGAGGCATCCTGCGGCCCACGGCGCACCTCGGCGTAATCCAGGTCGTACAGGCCCATGGCCAACACTGCCTGCCGTGGCTGATACACGCCGTCGACGTACAAGCCAACGCTGCTGCTCACGCCATCATTGAACTGTGTGTTGCCCAAACCCCGAACAGACAATCCTGAATTTCGGGCTGTGGTTCCGAAATTGGTGACGCCCGGCACTTGCTTGAATAAGTCAGTCAGGGTTTGGCTGCTTGATGCCTCAACCGATTGCCCGGTCAACAACACGGTGGACGAGCCAGGCGTGTCCAACAAGTCCTTGACGGCAGTGCTGCCCGCCGTCACCTGCACCTCAGCCAGAGAGCGCGAGGGCGACCCACCAGCCGACTGCGCCAGCACCGGGCTGGCAGTCGAAAAACAGCACAGGGCCGGAAGAATAAAACGCCGCATTCAGCGAACCAACACCGCACAGTCAAGGCGGTAACCCACTCCACGCACCGCAGAAATAAAAGGGCTATCAAGCCCTGCGTCGGCGTCTTGAACCTTGGACCGAAGGCGACTAACCATCACCGTGAGTTGATCACGACTGAGCGCTTGATCACCTCCGGGAGACAAGTTCTCCAACAAGTAATCGGTGTGGGCCATGCGGTCGGGCATCAGCATGATGGCCTCAATCAACAAAGCCTCAGACAAGGTGAGGCGAACCTCAACCCCACTGGCCAAGGTCAGTTTCCGGTCCGCCATATTCAATTGAGCGCCCCCCTCAAACACCGGGTTGATGCGAACCTCACAATTGGCAATCACCGCGAGCAACTCATCGGGGTTCACAGGCTTGGCGATGTACACATCCGCACCCGCCTTATAGCCCTCCGAACGCTCGGTGGCCCGAGTACGCGCCGTCAGCATGACAATCCACATGTCGGGGTGGCTTTCGCGCAGCCGTGCGGCAATGCTCAGGCCATCTTCCTGAGGCAGGTTCAAGTCCAACACCACCAAGTGATAGCGGCGCTGCCGAAGGAGATTATTCAACTCCTCACCACAATCGGCACCATCCACATGCCAACCCTGCCCTTGCAGCAGCGTCACCAACTCCTCGCGTGCAAGGTCATGGTCCTCAACGACAATAATATTCATCCCTGTAACCATAGCTCGAACACCACCTCTTCATGGCCTGGCAACAGGGCAATGTCCCCATTCATCCGGCGAAGCACCTGTTGAACCCAATACAAGCCCAGCCCCATCCCTGTAGCAGGCCGAACTGCCTGATTGTGATAATACTTCTTGAACAGGCGCTCCGGGTCTGGCCTCCCCGCCGAACCCACCGCATTTCTCACCCTCAACACCACGCCCTCTGCAGCTTGTTCAAGCTCGCAGAATACGGGGCTGCCCTTGGGCGAATATTTCAGCGCATTGTCCAGCAAGTTACGAAACACCAACGTAAACACGTCTGCGTCCAGAAACACTCTCATCGGCCCGGGCGAACGAACGGTCACACGTTCGTGCTCCAAGTGCCGGGCAACCCCTTGGGCCACCAGTTCGTCCAAATCCCAAGGCAGCATCTGCACCTGTAAGGCGCCCTGCTCCAGCATATCCACCTGCAGACTGCGTTCCAGCACATCGTCCACAGCCGTCACCGAATTCACAATGTGATCCAGGCGCGGGTCGTTTTCCCCCCGTTGCATGGCACGCATTTGCAGGTTGCGCACTGCAAGCCGTATGTGGTTCAAGGGGTTTTTCACCTCATGAATCACCATACCCAAGAAACTCGTCGTCTCCTCCAGTTTCTGGTGTTCCATCACCAAGCGGGTACGGGCCTCCCTCTCCGCCACCTCAAGCCTTTGCCGTTCCTGGCCCTTCAACATGGTTTTGTAAGCCAAAATCATGAGAATCATGAACATGGAAAACAAATTGCTTGGCGCCAAGGCGTAGAAGAGGTACTCCCGGGAAACCTTCATCCCCAACAGGATCGAGCTCATCCAGAACGCCGACATCAACACCACCCCAAGGGTAAACACCCTGAACATCATCAACAGGTAGGGCTCGTCAATTCGGGCTTTATAAACAAAGTAAAAACTAGCCAACACCAACATGAAAATGTAAATGTTGTTCAACATCAGTGCCTCAGCGTAAAAGCCCGCAGCAATCAGCCCCAGAGACACCAAAAGCACCAAGGGGTAAGGCCGGTAGACCACGAGCTGCCTGGGCGTTAAACCAAAGTCGCCGTACAACTTCGGATAGAACTGACATATCCCCATGGTCAGCAAGGTTTGCGACAGGCAATAAATGACCATCATCGAACTGGCCCACGACTCCGGTATGAATTGACTGACCAAACCGAACTGAATAGCCCCAAAGTTAAAAGCCACAGCGTCAAACCAAACGCTCCGAATCCACAACCGTTCGCGAGTGACGGCCCACACCACAGTGGCCAACAGCACCAGCATGGCTGACAAGCCGATGTAAACACCAAAGGCGAAATTCAACGAGGTTTCCAGTTGCAAAAACTGGCTCAAAGCCATAATCTGAACCGACATCACGGAGGTTTCACTATTCACCTCCACAAACACCGTGTAGGCCTGCGGCACGCTGACCTCAGCATTGAACCCATCCGGATCAAAATTGAGGGGAAAGGCAAAACTAAAGGCCTTGAGTTCACGATTCTGAAAGGGCACTACCATGCCCTGCTCTTCGGTGTGAACACGGCCACTGGCGTCAAACACATGAACCCGAATGTGACGCAGATAGGGCGGCTGCACAGTCAACACAACCGGTTGATCAATCGCCCGGGTTTGCAAACGAAACCAAACCTGCTCCCGGGAATTGCCTTTGACCAGTACCCCGTCAGACGGCTTGAAAGGCTGAGACATGGCTTGTTCGAGAGTCAACACCCGAGAGGTCCGAAACACAGACAAGTCGGTAATCAAGTTGTTGTCGTGAAGTTGGGCAGCGGGGCGCGACAACACATAGCCCATCAGCACAATAAACACCACCGTCAGGAAGACGGCCCAGAACATCTGGGGATGCCAAAACTGCGCCCTCTGCCCACCACTGTCCTCTGTATCAGACGGCGCCATAGAAATCCCTCTACCCCCAAAAAGCCCTACGCTAGTTTAAGGGCAAAAGGCGTTGCTTCGCCCACAGGCGGGCACCAGTTTCTGCAGCATCAACCTCGTCATTAGCAGCCTGCATTTCATCTTTTGGGCCACAACATAGACGATTAGAAACCGAACAATCAATGTGTGCTTTTCAATTCTGCATCCATTTGTAAAGGTAAACACCTGAGAACAATGGCTTTATTTTCATCGTAGGCATACCCAACAAACCGAGCGCATTCCGCATTGAATCCGAACAAACATTCGTTTTACCATTACATCAATCAATGTCACGGTTTAGCATGTTTTGTATCCTATGGAAGTTCGTGTCATGTTGAACACCCAGCAAGTTCTGGAAAACAGTTTCGTCAATCAGGTGGCCCATGCTTACCTGAGCAAGGCCAAATCGCCCAACCTTGAGCGAGTCAAGGCTTGGCGTTACCGCAGTTTTTTCCCCCTGCTGCACCGCCTGCATGGCTCACTCACCGGCTTTGCAACGCACCGCAGATCGATTGACGGCAGCACCATGGTGTGGCTCGAGGGGGGCAACCCTGAAGGTAGCCCCGTGGTCTTGCTTCATGGCTTCAGTTCTTGCAAAGAGAACTGGCTGCCCCTGATGCCTTTTCTGATGAAGCAGCACAGGCTGCTCGTTCCCGACCTGCCAGGCTGGGGGCAAAGCCATTTCTGCAGCGACAAGGTATACGGGTTCGACCAACAAGTCGAAAGGCTTGCCGACTGGGCCGAATCGGTACTGCAAGGCCCTGCACACTGGGTGGGCAGCTCCATGGGTGGCGGCATTGCCGCCTTGCTCGCAGCACGCCATCAACGATGGGTAAGTTCCCTGACACTCATGAACGCAGCAGGGGTCGTCGGCAGCGAGTTGACTCCCTTCGAACGAAACCTGCAGGAGGGGCGCAATACGCTGATCGCCCATGACATCAAAGGTGTATTGGATTTGCTGGGCTCGACGATAGCCAGCCGGACACTGCCCCTGTTGATGACGCCTTTTGCTTACTGGGATGTGGTGTCCCGGCGCCATGTGAACCAGCACATTTTTCGCCAACTTCTGGAATATGCACCGGCTCCTGATCAGCCTTCATTCTCGGCAATTTCAGCGCCAACATTGATTCTGTGGGGCGATCAGGATGAAATCATTCATTCCAGTTGCGCCCACACTTTCAAGGCTTTGATACCCCACGCAGAGATCAAAAGTCTTCCCGGTGTGGGGCACATGCCCATGGTGGAAAAACCCGTCAAGGCCGCGAAACTGCTCAAGCGCTTTTGGCTGGCGGCCCAGTAACCACTTTTTAACCCAAGCACTTTTTTCAACAACCCCGAATTAACGCTCAGTCTTATTCAATGGAAGTGTGATCATGACCAACGTTTTTTCCATGCCCAGCGGCACCCGAATCCCAATCCGGCACATGGATTTCAAATTCGACAGCAAAGACCTTGACTCCGTGTTTTACAAAAACACGACTTTTGCCAGCGCCTACTTTCACGCCTTGTCCATCTTCCTGACTTTTGGTGAAGACCTGGTGATCGACACGGCCCGCCACCACCGTCAATTTGTCAAAGACCCTGATTTGAAGGCGCGCGTCACCGCACTGATTGGTCAAGAAGCCATTCATTCCAAACTGCACCATGAGTTCAATGACACCTTGGCCGAGAACGACTACCCCGTGAAGTTCTACCGCTTCCTTGCCGAACAGGTTTTCAAGTATGGCTTTAAGCAACTGCCCAACGGCATGCAGCTTTCCTTGATGGCCGGCATCGAACACTTCACAGCCGTACTGGCCGAATACATGATGAAGCACGAGGAAATCTTCTTCCTCAGCCACGATGAAAAGCAGCGCGCCTTGTGGATGTGGCACATGCTGGAAGAGTGCGAGCACAAAGACATTGCCTACGATGTGTATCAACAATTGTCGGGCGACTACCTGATGCGCATCACCGGATTCGGCATGGCATTCGTCACCATCCTGATGCTGGTGCCACTGGGTGGAGCCTTGATTCCGTTTCTGCGCAAGCCCAGCAGTGTCTTCACACTCGGGTTCTGGAAAGATGCCCGCGTAAGCCTCAATTTGCTGTTCACCGGCAAGGACAGTGTCTTTGGCGGCAGCATGAAGCACATTCTTGAATACCTGCGCCGGGACTTCCACCCCAGCGACCATGACACCAGCGACCTGCTGGCCTATTACAAAGAAAAGCTGCTGAACCCCGTCAATGGCGTGCTAAGCCCCTTCATGACGCGGGAATTTTACCCAAATGCCAAGGCAGCCTGAGTCAGCGCGAGCCCTTGCTGAGCAAACCAAAGTGAGACAACCATGAATTTACTGAGAAGAAAAAAGGACCTGCCCAGCCACAACGCCTACGCCGTGGTGACTGGCGCGGGCAGTGGCATTGGTCGCAGTTTCGCACTGGAGATTGCGCGCAGGGGGGGTGTCGTGGTTTGCGCCGACCTGAAGCTGGAAGGTGCTGAGGAAACCGTACGGCTGATCCAAGCCCAAGGTGGAAAGGCATTTGCTGTGGCTTGCGACGTGGGCATTGCAGAACAGGTGCAGCAATTGGCTGAACAGGCCGAGGAATTGATGGGGCACCCAGTGACCTTGCTCATCAACAATGCAGGTGTTGGCTTGGGTGGAAAGATTGAAGAAACCACTCTAGACGACTGGCGCTGGTGCATGAACGTCAACTTGTGGGGTGTCATTCATGGCTGCCATTACTTCGTGCCCAAATTCCAAAAACTTGGGCGGGGTGCGATTGTCAATGTGGCGTCCGCTGCATCGTACACAGCAGCACCGGAAATGAGCGCCTACAACACCACCAAGGCCGGGGTGCGTGCTCTGTCAGAAACACTCTTCGCAGAACTCAAGAAAGACAAGATTTCGGTGAATGTACTTTGCCCAACGCTGGTGCCCACCAACATCATTAAAGATGGTCGCCTGCCTGCACGGTACTCCAAGTTGGCCGATCACGCTCTCATGAATTACGCCATGGTCACCAGCGACTCGGTGGCCAAGCTGACCCTGAACCGACTGGACAGCGGTGAGCTCTACACCACCCCCCAGGTCGATGCCAAGCTGTTCTGGCTCATGAAACGCGCCGCGCCCAACCTGTACGCCAAGTTCCTCGGCTTCTCCTATCAGTTTGTCAAATAATTCGAAAAAGGCCCTGTACACACCATGCCCGCCCAAAAAAATACAATTCATTCCAGCGACACCGTTTATGACACCTTCATTGTCGGTGCCGGAATATCCGGTATTGCAGCAGCCATCAAATTGAAGAAAGAAGGCTACCATCACTTCAAAATCATTGAGAAAGCGAAGCGAGTGGGTGGTACTTGGCGTGAAAACACCTACCCCGGCTGCGGATGCGATGTGCCTTCTTCCCTTTATTCCTATTCATTTGCCCCCAGCAGCAAGTGGAGCCGTCTGTTTGCGCTGCAACCGGAAATTCTGGAATATCTTGAAGACGTGAGCGACAAATTCAACATCACCCCGCTCATTGAATTTGAAAACGAACTGGAACAGGCGGCTTGGGACGACACACGCCACCTTTGGGTCATGGACACCAGCAAGGGCCAGTACCTGGCCAGAACAGTGATCTTCGCCACTGGCCCCATCACCGAATCGCAAATTCCCAACTTGCCCGGCCTCGATACCTTCAAGGGCGACATGTTCCACTCCGCCCGCTGGAACCACGACATCGACCTGACCGGCAAACGCGTGGCCGTGGTCGGCACTGGTGCTTCCGCCATCCAGTTCATTCCGCAGATTCAGCCCAAAGTCAAAAGCCTCGTTGTGTTTCAGCGCACCGCCCCGTGGGTGCTGCCCAAACCCGACATGCAACTGGGTGCCAAGGGCAAACTGCTGATGGACAAATTGCCCGTCATTCAAAGCACCTGGCGCAAAGCCGTGGCAGGCTCATTGAATGTGATTAACTTTGGCCTGCGAAACCCCAGCGTGCTTGAACCAGTCAGCACTGCGGCCAAACAACTGCTGAAAGTACAAATCAAAGACAAAGCCCTGCGAGAAGCAGTTACACCCGACTTCACCTTGGGTTGCAAACGCATCCTGTTTGCCAACAACTACTACCCTGCCCTGCAAGCCAGCAACACCCGACTGATTCCCCATGGGTTGACACAAATCGACGGCAACACCGTCATTTCTGCCAACGGCGAACAGCATGAAGTGGATGTGATCATCTGGGGAACCGGCTTCAACGTGTCGCACCCACCCATTGGCAAAAAAGTGATCAATGCCAAGGGCCAGCGAATTGCCGACTTGTGGAAAAAAAGCTCGCCAGAAGCCTACCTGGGCGCAACACTGCGCGATGTGCCCAATGCATTCCTTGTACTGGGCCCCAATGTGTTGGTCTATGACTCGTTCATCGGCCTGGCCGAAACGCAACTGGACTACATCATTGATGGCCTGAAATTGATCAAAAACAAATCGATCAGCAAGCTCACCATCAAACCCGACGTGCTGGATGCCCACAACCAGAAAGTGCAAAAACACCTGAAGGGCACCGTGTTCAATGCAGGCGGATGCAGAAGCTACTACCTCGACGAAAACGGCCGCAACTTCGCAGCCTGGCCATGGTCACTGGCCACCTTGAAAAAACGACTGAGCCACTTCAACATGGCTGATTACGATGTCGTCATTCAATCGTCGAAGAAAGCCAGTAAAAAGGCGGCCTAACACCATCGGTCGACCAAACTAGCTGCTTCGTTCTGATTGCGCAAGTAGGCGACAGCGGTTGCTCCGCGCCCGCCTGACGCTCAACCTGGTTCAAATTTTTTTCAGAGAGAAGCTCGTACGGAAAAAGAAAAAGGCCCGCATTGCTGCGGGCCTTTTTGTGTTTGGCTCCCCGACCTGGACTCGAACCAGGGACCTGCGGATTAACAGTCGAACAAAGCCCCTAAACCATAACACAATTTGTTCTTACGTAACAGCAGCTTACGCACTCTTTAATCTCTCGAATTAACTCTAAATCTCTCAGGGTTTCCGGCAGATTTCCGGCAGATTTGAACTTACAAAAATTGAAGGGATAATGTAATCACAATTCAAAAAGTTTAGTACTTGCGCATGCCTTGCATCCAGATTGGTCAATTTAAACCTTAAACCGGTCTTCAGCTTGAGAATTCGGTCCAAAAAACACGCGATTTGGCTTAATAACTAGGTCTGGATACTTTGCGAAAAATGAGTCAGGCCTTCCCTCCAAAACTTTAATTCGCTCTGCACGAGCAAACTCGTAAATGTTCCTAATCGCCTCAGTAGAAGGAACTTCTGTAGGAATAGAAAACTTCGTTCGGAGGGGACAAGGGTCGGTTAGATCCCAAAATATCCCGTATTGCCAGCTCCAAATATCAAAAAGCGAATAGACTCCAGTCTCATCTACGTGTCTGTAATTCGTGGCTCGAAGTCTACGGTAGTCGGGCCACTCGTATTCATACCCAATCCTCAGTTCAATTGAATCTGCAAACCTAAGATTCATCTCCGACTCGGGGATTCCAATTACTTCATCCAAGGAGAACCCGAACGGATTTAGCGGCCTCGCCGACTGTTCCTCTTCGTGTTCCATCTTAAAAACGAACAGTTTATGGTTTGGTCGCTTTAAAAGCGCAGCGACTCGATCCTCAAGGCGTTGAATTGCTGCAGCCTGAGGCGCACGCCCTTTGTCTGTAACGTAAGGGCTTGAGTAACGCTTTGACTGGCCTGTTGACAAATCTAAAGCCTCATCTAATTTTGCCAAAGACAGGCCGGTCAATTCACGCGCTTCGGTTATCAAAATCGAAGCGAAGCGAACTAACGCAGGATTTAATCTCCTACCTCTGTTTTTCCCACGGTTCATAACTCACCTTTCAAAAACTGGCCCTAGTAAACAAGAACAATCGGGAATAGCCTTCCGATCAATAACTTAGCATTTTTAAAAAACCAGAGTGATCGAAATGACCCAAGATTTCAGAATTATTTTTAATCAACTTGCAGCTGACTCAATAATCAACAGGTCAGAACTGGCGGAGCTGTTATGCACATCTGAAAATGCAATCAGTCAGATGGCCTACAGAGGGGAATTACCTGCCACGGCATTTCCGAAAAAACGTCGTGCTTTATGGTTCGTCAGGGACATCAAAGCCTGGCTCGAACAGAGTCGTACACCAGAGCCTGCAACTAAGCAATCGTCGAAAATCGGCAGACCCCGCTCAGAGGACTGAAAAAATGAGCATAAAGGCAATGAACTGGGCTTGGAACATCCAGCTAGCGCCATCCGAAAAGCTCTTGCTCCTTGCCCTCGCAGACTGTGCCGATGATCTCGGAATTTGTTGGCCAGGAATGAGGTTGATCGCCAAGAAATGCAATATATCAACCCGGACCGCTCAAAGGACAATTGGAAAGTTAATCAGCATGAAATTGCTGTCCAAAGAATCTCGGTTTAAAGGAAATGGACGGCAGACCTCAAACAGTTACCGCCTGATGCTTTCGGTTTCAGTGAACCGTGACAATTTGACACCCTACCCGAAAAACGAGAAGCAAATGCCAGGGGAGAGGGTGACAGATGTAGGCATGGGGGAGCCGGTCACTTACCTGACACCCCTAGAACCACCACATGATCCATCACTACTACCACCACTCATATACCCACCCGAACTATCGCAAATCGAAAAATCGAGCATACAAAAAATGCTCACTAGCATTCCAGCTGTTGCTGCGCAACAACTCCTTGACGAACTTAGCGCAGCAATTCAAACAAAAACCATAAAGAAAACAAACCTTCAATGGTTCAGAGGTTTGATCCACAAATTTCAAAAACGTGAATTTGAACCAGTGGCAGGGGTGAAGCTAGCAGAACAACGCAACAACCAGATAGAGAGAGATATTGCAAGCAATCCCTCAAGGCTTGCCCACACACCGAATAAAGAACTTGCGGAGTTAGCCCTAAGGAAGGCGAAAAGTCTCTTGCCAAGAACAAGCAAAAGCTGACCCAACGTCTAGGGGAACCTAGAAATTAGCCACCAAATTTTAAACGTAGCTCATGAAGGCATCATATATGACAAATCAATCGCACTACTGCATGGAATCAACGGAGAACCTTTCAGATTTGCTTAGCATATTCAAAAAACTTGAGCGGTCTGAATCAATTTCCGCAAACGAGATACAAACAATCGCGGAAGGAGCGAGAAAAGCCCTAGAGCTTCGATTGAGGTCTCACAACCATGTTTCGCCTCTTCGCTTTCCTACTTCTGACTATAGGTTTTCTCGCCATGCTTGAACCCATGATGACCAATATCGCCAACCGCGCTTTTCAGGGTTCTGAATGGCTGATTTCAAACACCATTAACATCTTTCATCCCCTGGTATGGTCTGGATTGACGATGTTGATTGTCACGATGGTACTCAGTCAGAGCCGACTTCGCGAATTTGAAAAACCAACGTGGCCCAAGGTCTCAAATCTGGTTCGGATTTGTGCAACGTCGATTTACCCTATTTTTTGGCTCAGTGGATTCGTCGTACTCTCCACCACGGGGCTTGCCATTGCAGGCTATGTTTTGGCTTTTGGAATTCACCCACATCCAACATTTGCAGGATTCTCCGCACACACACTGTTTTGGAAAGCGATTGATGCGTACTGGACAGCCACATCCAGTACGCATACGGCACAGGCCATAGGCTTGATATTTGGAATTTTTTGTAGCCTGGCAATCACTGTTTTCCTGATACCCAGCGTGGTGAGACAGGGGCTAGGGCCAAAAACGCAATCCCTACTGGATGCGCTTAAAAAATCACCACAGTTTGACCCCAATCAATTCATCAATACAGCAAAAGGTCTTTTCATCGGGATCGATATAAACCGCCTTCCGATTTATGTCCCATGGCGCAAAATCGACGAGACCCATTTCCAAATCATGGGTAGCACTGGAGCAGGAAAAGGTGTGTCTCTGTCTTTGATGGGAAAACAGTTCATCAGAATGAAAAAGACGGTCATTTTCTTTGACCCAAAAGGCGATTCCCACGCGAAATCTATCCTTCTTGAAGAAGCAAAGGCCAGCGGCCGAGAATTCGTTTACCTCAATCTCAAAAAGCCCATACCACAAGTAAATCCCTTTGCCAAAACGACCGCTGCTAGGTCCGCCGATCTCCTGATTGCAGCATTTGAGTTGCGTTCCAAAGGCAGTGATGGTGATTACTATAAAGGCAGGGAAGAAGATTGCGCCTACACCTTGGCAGACCAAGGAATCGACTCACTAGCAAGCATCATTGGAAAAGCACATGCGGACCCAGTAGTTTGTGAAGAAGAAAATTTCCTTCGCAAACTCCGAAAATTGGAACGCTCAAAAGTTTTTATGACTGCCGAAGGCCCCGACCTTGAAATAAAAATTCAAGCAGGTGCTGTAATTTATATTGAGTGTAGCTCTAGCAGCGAATCTGTATGGATGGCTCAGAGACTTCTTTTACTGCGCATAATGCAAATCATCGAAGATCGTGAGAACAAGGAGCGTTCTGTTGCGGTAGTTCTTGATGAGTTTAAATATATGCTCTCTCCTGCAGCTCTCACAGCGCTTGGGGTCATGCGAAGTTCGAATTGCCACTGCCTCCTGGCATTCCAAGCCATAGGCGACCTAGCAGACAATCCAACACTAAATGAGGAATCAGCAAAAAGCGCCGTTTTGACCAACACAGCCATCAAAATGATTTTTCGAATTCCTGAAGTCGGTTATGCCGATGAATTGTCTCGGATGACCGTGCAAGAAAAGCGCTTTGATGAAGTTACAGGCAAGCAGCCACACGAACTCACCAACCAGGGCACAGGTAGTTGGCGCGAGGTCTACGAGCCCACAATTCCAGCCAATGTTCTAACCAATTTACCAATGCCAACTGACTATACAGATGGGAAAACCGTGTCTTGTGGCGTTCTTTTTATTGGCGCTGAGGCAAAGGCTTTCAGCACATCACCTGTTCCACACAGCAACAGCAAACCAACCATTTACCAGGCAACTCCACATGTAGTTGCAATTGCAAAAGCGGCGGACCTGATTTGATGACCCAACAACAAAACCTTATTGCATCACCCAGTGAACGCATGGCTCGAAAAGAAGAAAAGGAACATAAAATTCTGCGCTTCTTACGCGACCAAATTTGGAGTACCTCAGAAGTCCTCAGGGAGGTTGCTAATGTGAAGGCCAGGCAAACTATTCATCAAACGCTGTCCAGAATGGAAAAACAGGACCTTATTAAAAGGCACCACCTGGAGAGCCTCGGCGGGAAAAAAACAGTGTGGGGAATCACAAATCACGGTCAGATTTGCGCTTTTGACCCAGATGCGGATGAGGCGCCTAACCAAAACTATTTTGACCCCTCTCGCATCGCTGAAACGACCGCTCACCATCACATCGGTATTCAGAAAATACGCTTACTTGCCGAAAAAAGCGGGTGGACCAACTGGACTGACGGCAATAGACTCAAGGCTTCGACCAAAGACGGAAAAAGACCAGATGCCTTGTTCACATCACCAAGTGGTAACAGGTGTGCGATTGAATTCGAACGAAGTTTCAAAACCATCAAAAGGTACGAAGCCATACTTTCCACCTACCTTCAAAGTCTGAAGCAAGGCGAAGTGGATGCTGTCGTATGGATTTGTCCAGACCTCAAATTTAAGAAACGGCTTGAAAAAATCATCCTGAGTATCAGGAAGGTGAACGTTCGCGGCCAAAGTGTGTTGATTGACCCCGAGCGCCATCACTCAAAGCTTCATTTCACGACAATTGCAGACTGGCCTAATTGATAAAGTGCAACGCTACTTTCCGTTTCTGTTAGCAACGTATCTCAAAATTTCGAGAATGCCATTTGCGGGTGAGGAGGTCACATGAGCGACTTCACTGGATAACTCGGACAACACCGATTTATACGGGACCAATTGAATGATTGATTTCTGAAAGATTTCACTTTCAATCGAGTGCTTCATCTCTCCGTGAACAAGGACAAACTCCCATTTCGCATTTCTAGGCGCGTACATCTCGCGCAACTGAACCTTCCTCGGGCTAAGAAATTTTTTGTGAATCCAAGCATCAACCCCTGCCTGGACATCCACTTGTTCTTTAGTTGCCAAAGGCAACCCACAAACAAATCCAATCGGCCGAAAACTGACCTGAACCTCGACATGCTTGTATTCGACCCCGCCATCGTCCAACAATCTGATGGCCAAAAAATCTATTTCGTCATTCCCAGACTTTAGACCCTGAATGGTGAAGAATTTGTTTTTGTTTAACCATTGCTCCACCAACTGTTCATCAAGATGTGCCATTCGAGTCACCAATCATTTCTAACTCAGCCCCAAATTCCTTCGAACCGCTTTGCCGATGTCCTGGTGTAATGCGCAGTGTGTCGAATATCGCGGTGACCAAGCCAGTCTTGTAAAAGCCTGGTGTCCGTGCCTTTGTTAGCTAACGCATGACCACAAGAATGACGGAACATGTGTGGATGAAGTCCAGCAAAACCCGCCCTCTCTCCGACCTGAGAGACAAGGTAGTTCAATGCTTGTCTGGTAAATGGGGCACGTCGCATGCTGATAAAAAGCCAGGGCATATCATCAGAACGGGTCCGCAAATAGGCTCTCAGTGCCCTAATTTCTTCTCCATCCAGGGGCTGAGATGTTGATAAGCCGTCTTTTTTTCTGCGAACAAAAACACGAGCTTCATCAAGACTCACATCTGAACGACGCATTCCGATAAGTTCAGAAACCCTTAAGCCGTGCCGATACATCAATAAGAACATGCAATGGTCGCGGCTACCAAACTTGCCTTTGCGTGAAGCCTTCAAAACCATATCCATTTCGCCAGCGGTGAGGAAATCTTTTCCCTGGCGTTCGTGGACATCTAGGGTATCTGGCTTCTCATTCTTTACATTTCGCCGTTTGGGCGACTCTTGTATTTCAAGTGCAAAGTCAGTGGAACTGGTCATCGTCAACCTCAATTCTTAACAAAATGGGCCTTTTGTAAAGATTAGACCCAGGACAAAGACAACACCAATCCATCAGACCTTTGGCCGTCCAGTTTTGACTTTTTCAAGAGCACGGAGTGCTTTAGAAAGTTCTGAGTCGCTCAGGGCATTCAAAACTTGAAGTCCTGCCCGAATGACCTCTGCCTTCGTGACAGCCAACTCATTTTTCAAAGCCCTACTCCGCATGACGGCTATCAAAGAGTAGTCATCTTCAGGCATTGAAAAGCTATCCCGAACGACTTTTTTCACGGGCGCTTGAATCACTTTTGATTTCGGTACAGGCTTCTTTACCTCAGTTTCCGCCTGGTTACCAAACGCCTCGATTTCTTCGTCCAAGAGCCCTTCGGAAGATGTTCTCTTTTTGACCTGCAATGTCATTTTTGATTTGCCAACAGCCATGATTAATACCATTATTATGATATTAACTGTATATACTATTTACTGGCATTTTTCAAGTCTGTAATCACAGACGGCATTTCTCGTAAAACTAAAGAGTTTCTGCTTTTTCATTAACCACTTCCTCAACTTTCCTCTTCCATTGCGGCGCGACAAAATTGGTTTTGTCTTCCAATCGCCGTACCTGATTCCGTTTCTCGATGTCACCGACAACGTGGCCCTGCTGCCGATGCTTGCAGGCGTCGCGAATGCAGAGGCGCGAGCGAAGGCAGGTTGCGTGCCTACATGTTGGGTTGGAAGGGCTACTTCCGGCTGGCGCAATCCCAAAGACTCTGGCAAACGCTGGATGAATGGATACGTCACCGGTTACGGGCAATCCAGCTCAAACAGTGGAAACGCGGCGCCACCATGTTCCGAGAACTGCGAGCCTTGGGAGCCAGCGTCACAGTGGCACACCGCGTGGCGGCCAACAGCCGTCGCTGGTGGCGCAACAGTGGCAAACTCCTGAATAGTGTGCTGACGATCGCGTGGTTCGATAACCTGGGTCTGCCTCGCCTCTCATAACCTCAACTTCTCGAACCGCCCGGTGCGGACCCGCATGCCGGGTGGTGTGGCAGGGGTGCGGCTCAGAAGAGCTGCCCCCTATGCCGATTGTCCTAGCCCATATCTATCACTCCGCCGTAGCCGAAGCTGCCGTGGCAAGAATCGGCGTGGCGACGCGACAGCCCGAACTTCGGCGCCCAGGGTCGGCGGCGTTACAAGCCGAGCTCCACAAGCCAATTCAGTGCGGACGGCTCAAAAGTATGTCGACGAAAGCAGCGATGGACGGATGCTTCAGCATGCCATTCCGAAACACGATGTAGATCTCCTTCCGGGGCGGATCGCCCTCAAAGGGAACCGTTGAAAACAAGACAAGTCGGGACTCGTTCGCGACGGACGCTTTCATCACGACTGATATCCCCAGTCCTGCCTGCACAGCGCTTTTTACAGCGGCGGTACTGCCCAGTTGCAAGGAAAACCCCAGCGTATTTGCCCGTGTACCAAGATACCGCCGAAGGACCCGTCCGGTGCCCGAGCCCGCCTCGCCTCCGATCAAGACTTGGTTTTCAAGCTGGTTCGGCCCAACACTCCGCATGCCCGCCCACGGATGCCCCAGCGGTACGATGAGTACCAGCTCTTCTCGTCGCCACAGCTTGGCAGCGAATCCCGGGCGCTCGTCCCATCTTTCGACGACAGCGATGTCCACGTCGTAATTCTCTATGGTCCGCGCTATCGCCTCGTTTCTATCGATGACCACCTTGACCGAAAATGGCGTTCGCTCTTTAAACTTTTTTATATATGGCTGAAGCAAGTATATGCCCGTGTTAGAACTCGCCCCAATCGTGATTTCATCTTTCTTTTCAAATAGAGTTCCGGCTTTACACGCCAGGTTGACAAGCTGTTGCGCATACGGCAAAAAAGTTTCACCCTCGGCTGTCAAACTGCAACCGGCATTGCTTCGCACGATTACTTCCGTCTTAAGCGACTCTTCAAGCTGCTTGATATGCTGCGTCACCGTCGACTGCGAAATGTCGAGTTGTTTTGCGGCGTCGCGGAAGCCTCCGGCTGCGGCTACGGCCAGAAAACTCTCAACGTGATCGAGATTGATCACTCAGTCATCTCCCCGCTCCAACATGGTTGACCGCTCCGCGTGGAATGCGCCCTTGCAACGCTTCGAGGATACTGAGGGCGGCTTCACGCTCGATTTCCATCCGTACCGATTTGACCGCCGAACCCAGGTGAGGCGTAAAGAATGTGGGTAAAGCAGGATCAAGCAATTCGTCAGGAATAGAATGCGGCCTGTCGGGACGCGCCCATTCCTCCATCTCGAAGACGTCTGCGGCGTAACCGCCCAGATGCCCCGTCCGAAGCGCATGCACCACGGCCCGCTCATCTACGATGGAGCCGCGACAGGCATTGACGAGGTACGCACCGGGCTTCATGCGGTCTAATGCCCGAGCATTTATGGTGTGGTGGGTATCTGACGACATCGGCAGCATGGGAATGATGAAATCGCTTGTCGCCAATAGCTGGTCCAGCGATGTTCTGCTTGCATTCCACGCCCTTTCCGACTCTTGCGGCAAAGGCTGCGGATCCGTGTACTGAATTTGCATATCGAAGGCGGCCAGCCGCTTTGCGACCGCCCGCCCGACCGCTCCCATCCCAATGATGCCGGCGGTTTTACCCGTCAAACCTGTGCCATAAAACCGCGGGGTCCAACCATTGAACTGGCGTGATCGAATGTAATTATCACCTTGCAGCATATTCCGTGTGATGCTCAGCAACAGGCCAATCGTTAGTTCAGCTGTGGGAATCGTAAGCAAATCAGGAACAATCGTAAACCAAATCCCATGGCGGGTACATGCCTCGACATCAAAGTTGTCATATCCTTTAAGCGCGGCGCCGATGACCTTCAGATTGGGGCACGCGGATAGGAAATCCGCATCTATGCTATCCGGCATAAACACCATCATCGCGTCCGCATCATTGGTGCGCAACAGTACCTCTTCCCGCGACATGGTTGAATCGGACTGATTGGAAATTACTTCAGCGGCGGTCTCAAGGAGGGCCAGCGTGTCGGGGTGGATTCGATGCGTTGTTACGATTCTTGGTTTCATGGGACCTCTGAGGAACGAACTACGCGACATGCCGCTGCAACGGCTCGTCTCTGTCGCTGTGTACGGCACGCTGCTGATAAATGGATCGTATCTTTTGCATCATGCCTTGATCATTCGGTTGGTTAGCCATATTCAAACTGATTCGCCCATCCCGCAATCCCACGACTCGATCAGACACTTCAAGTGCCAGGTCTACCTGGTGCAAGCTGCACAGGACCGCGACATTAAGATCTGTAGCCGCGGCTTTCAGCGTTTGCAGAACCGAGCGCGCCGTCAGCGGATCGAGGCTGGAGACGGGTTCGTCCGCAATAATAATCTTGGGCTTCTGCGCCAAGGCTCGCGCTATCGCAATACGCTGTTGCTGACCGCCTGACAGCAGTTGCGTAGGCGTGTTTGCATAATCGAGCATGCCGACCCGGTCCAGACATTCGAACGCGAGCACTTTGTCAGCCCGGCTGAAGCTTTTCAATGTGACGCGCCAAATGGGCATCTCTGCCAGACGCGCACCCAATACATTCTCGAGTGCTGAGAACCTTTTCACCAGGTGCAGTTGTTGGAACACGAACCCGATCTGGCCACGTACTGCCCGCAGACGCGCCGGAGACAGTTCATGTATGGATTCTCCGAGCGCCACGATAGAACCGGAGTCAATCGGCTCAAGGCCAGTGAGACATCGGAAAAGCGTCGACTTCCCTGCCCCGCTTGTGCCGAGCAAGGCAACCATTGAGCCGTGACGTACTTCGAAGTCAATCGATTCCAGGACAACTTTATTGCCGTATGACTTACCGACATTCTTTAACTGCAACGCTACATCTTTCATTGCGAACCTCCCTTCCAGTAATACGTGAAGCAATCAGTTATTCGCAGGGAGAGTTTCGAATCCCTCGCGTTTTGTGTCCAATATCAAGTACCTGAGCCGGTCACTGATGAAATCGATTGCCGACACCATCAGCAATACAACCGCCAGTACCGTAATCATCTTGTTGAATTCCAACAAGTCCACAGTATCTTTCAGGGTCTGCCCAATTCCACCTGCGCCTACGATGCCCAGTACTGTGGACGTTCTGACACTGAATTCCCAAATGTATAGAACGCTCGCGATCAGGTGCGGCATAACATCCGGGATCAGACCGTAGCGGATAATCTTTGCCCTGCTGGCACCGGTCAAGGCGAGCGCATCCAACGGCCCTTGGTCAACGGGCTCGATGGCTTCAGCAAACATTTTGCCGATTGCCCCTACCATGTGGAAAGTAATGGCCAGTACGCCGGAGAACGGACCGAAGCCCACTGCTGCTACAAATACAAGTGCAAAGACAAATGTCTCCGTGCCGCGGCTGGCGTTCAGGATGGCGCGGGATACCCGATAGGTCCACTTGTTCGGACAGGTATTACGCGCAGCCATGAGTGCCAGCGGAAATGCAATGATTGTGGCGAATATCGTGCCAATCGTCGCCATGGCGAGCGTCTCGCCAGCCCCTTTTAGAATGACGTCCAGGTCGCTCAGGTCGGGTGGAAACATCTGCACGACGAATGACCATAGTCTCGGTAAACCGGCGCCTAGCTTCTGGAATTCTATCTGACACACGTACCAGGCCACTGCCAGCAAACTGAGTACTACGACCGACGTTGCAAAATGCCGCTTTCTCCTGGCTACGTCCCTCTTGACATTAGCCAGCATGACTTCTTCGATTCGCTGATTCATTGGTTCATCCTCTGTGGTATTGCGATGCGCGCCCGTATGTTCGTGCAGCGGAGACAAGGAGCTGGCGTGCGTCAGTCCACCTTGTCGTCCGCTGCCCTCATCCAAGAACGGACCCCTCGTGCTTTACAGTTTTCCCAGGATGCGGCCGGCGTCTTCGATTACCTTGTAATCGCTGTGCTTTGCCTTCACGAAGCCGTTATAGCCCGAGCCCATCAGCGACTGTGCTTTCTCTTCGGACAAGGACGTCAGTATTTCCGTGATGCGCGCTTTCAGAGCAGGATCAAAATCCTTCGGCACGGATATCGCGTCGTTCGGCAGCTTGCTGGATTCCCACACGATCTTGGACTTCGAAGGATCGATTTGACCCGCTTCGATCATCCCGTTCCGGCCCCGATCCATATCGGATCCGAGGTCGATCAGTCCGTGCTGAATCTGTGATTCGTTCTGGCCAAACGTGGCACCTTCACGATATTCAAAATAGCTCTTAGGGTCGATGCCGATGCTCTTGAAGTACGCCATCGGGATGAGCCAGCCAGAAGTGTTGCCCTGATCACTGAGTGACAGCTTCAAACCCTTCGCGTCCTCGGGCCATTTTTTGATCGGCAGATCGGCGCGACCGACAATGAGGGCTTTGTAGAACGGCTCCCCGCGGTACTTGACCGTTGCAAGCACTTCGGTGCCGGCCTTTTTATTCGACAAGACATAGCCCCAGGGTCCGAGCCAGCCCACATCGACATGGCCATTTGTCATTGCCACAGATATTGCCGCCCAGCTTTCCGGGGAGACGATTTCATAGGTCGCGCCGAGCTGGTCGGCGAGATACTTGAATATCGGCTCAAACTCTTTGATGGTCTGGCTAGGCGTTGGACGCACCGGCGCAATTGCAAAACGCAGGTGAAGTTTCCCATTGACAACCTCAGCTGCCTGCGCGGGTGTGCACACTATGATTGTGGCGATAAAGGCAAGAATGGCGCGCGTTAACGCCTTCTTGAATTTCGAAAACAGAGTAAAAACTTGCATTATGACCTCAGTGAGTTAAAGACTTCAGTAGTACTTTTGAGTCAAAGCTCGTTGACTTTCAAAGATGCGATCACCGTACATCGACAACGGATACGGGATAGTCAAAGGGAGTTCCACCATGCGCGGGAATACGGTGGATCGGCCAGAGACCATGAGGCTTTCATAATCCCCATAGTTGCCACAGCCCAGAAGTGGCCAAGCATCAGCCGCGGCATAGCCGATGAGCAGAAAACGCCGCCTGATCGTTGAGTGGTTTGGGCCTGAACCATGAAGGGTCCGGACGTGATGCAACGTGACAGTTCCTACGGGTCCCGTTAGTAACTCCCCTTCTGTCGGGTCGAGCGCTTCGTCCCAGTTGGAGCGAGAGATCGCGTGGCAAAACTCGCCCGTCTCGACGTTCCGGTGGTCGTACACTTTTCCTTTGTGGGAGCCTGGCAAGCATGCCATCGCGCCATTTTTCTCACTTGTCTCGTCGAGGAAAATTCCGAGAGTAAGAAAATCATCGTTTGTGTGGGGATAGAATGCCCAGTCCTGATGCCACTGGACTGGCGCGCCTGATGGCGGCTTGAAGTTGATTTTGCTATTGTGCAAACGGATGTTTTCGCCCAGGAAATGCCGAAGCAAATCGACGACTTTTTCCGACCTGACCAAAGAATCTATTGCATCGAAATAAAGGTGAGGATTCTCGACGCGACGCAGTAGCTTCGTCGTCTCGCCATTCTTCTTTTCGAACTGGTAAGTCTCATTGTCCGAAGCTACGCCAATAGCTCCCAATTCAATTTGCTTGACGTCTTCAAGAATCTTCGCTACTTCCTCCGCGGAGAAAAAGCTTTCAATCTTCGTATATCCCTTGTCGAGATATTCGCGTTGCTGCTCTGCAAACATGGTGATGCTCCTAGGTCTTCCAACGAATAATCGGGAGGGCAAACTGCGGCTCCTTCCGGCATGTTTGTTTCGACTATGCAATCAATAAGTTACTTTGATCTACAGATCGATCATGAAAGGATGGTAGATCGTCGGTATGACATAGGCATGACAGCGGGACGCGGAATGCAACACAGAAGGATGGTCGCAGCGCCTGGTAAGCGCCGCCCGTGTCGCTTTCTGCCTACGTCACAATAGGCCTTTGCACGGTAATATCTGCAGTTCACCCCGCAAATGGCAGTGAACAACCCGCTGCCACCAAACTGGAGAGAGCCGCTATGCAACTCACCGTCGAGACGAACGTACGAGCCCCGATTGAACGGGTGTGGGAGGCGTACACCACACCCGACGAGATAATTCGCTGGAATGCGGCCTCAAATGACTGGCACACCACCAGGGCCATTGTGGAGGAGTGCATGCTGTGCCATCAGTGGCGGTCGCTCAGAGGACGGCGCCGAGTATGTGACAGAGGCCATCCTTTACTTGGAGGACTCCAATCCGCATGACAATCGAGCCGTTCGAGTGACTATTGAAGGACAGAGAGTAGGGTAGAGGCCGTTGAAACAGGTTTTATTCAGATAAATGGTACGCGCCGCCGCATGTAGCGGGTCCAAGTTAGTTGGGTCCAACGCCCTCATCTCATAGAAAGCTTCTTTTGAGTTCTGAAAACCCTTCAAAAAATGCATGACCCCTTCTGGATTTTCGGCGATACATCGGTAAAGGTTAATCAATTCAGGATTGCTATCAGCGATAAGGCTGTGTTCTGGCGCCAGTCCAAAAAACACAGCGCCTCCCCCAAAGAATGGCTCAATGTACTTGTTGTAGGTCTTAGGAAATTTGGGCAGGATTTTATCTAGCAGCTGCCCTTTCCCGCCCGCCCACTTCAACAAAGGTCTCGCTAATATAGGAGCGGGCTCCCTATCTAACTTATTTACTGTCTGCTTTGAGGGCATATGCAACCGTGTCTCTCTTGTAGTTTTCTATTTAATGTTACTGATAACAAAATCCATAAAACCATATTAATGGCAATTCTGAATTTGATTTTTTAAAGCCAACCGACTTTTTCCCCTGGTCTTCACGAATCCTGTGAGCGTAGTGGCAAACAAATCACTGCCAACATCATTCCTTCATAAGCCTTGAAAAGTAACCCATTGCCCAAACATCCGAACTTGGAGCTTTCACTTAGGGAATGCAGAAGATTTTGTAACGCAGATGTACACATCATTTTAATACTTTATATTTCGTATATACGGTATTTATTGTCTATTCCGTTCGTTCAATATCACTCAAGGTTCGACCACTAGAGGTTTTCCAGTCAATCCATCCGTTTGAAGCAGCGGCAAGCAATGCACAAGAAGCAGCACTCGGTGTCTTGAACAAGTGGTCCTTTAGCATGACGGTCCTTTCCCCTTCAACACTCATCACCCCTGCATCAATTAAACGGTCACGAGCTCGAACAATGTCATCCCGAATCTTTCCGCCTGGGTGCAGACGGCCCTCAGACCCTTTCAAAACCACCATCCCTTCATTTGTGTAGTACCCCTCCCCTTTCGTACCCGCTCGCGTACAAAAGAGCTTTTCAGCATCGCTTCGCTTTTCATCCGCAATCAGCGGTTCGAAAATGGGATATCCCAACGTGGTCAGCAACAACGCAGCGGTTTCGTGGATGTCTTCACAATCCGCCTGTAAAGGCTTGGGGGTGTGCGGTAACGAACCAGAGTTCCCGTTTATCAGTTTATATCGTTCATACCGTTTAGCCTTTTCAATACTGACGGACTCAAGATACAGGACATGGGTCTGAGTAAGGTTTTGAGTCAATGAGACCACCACCAGGGCGCGGTCCCATTCTTTATTGGAATCCTTATTGTGCTGACCAAGACGGTGACCTACATTGCCCGACTGGCCGATGTACAGTTCTGAGAGGTCTTCACCGCCCACCAAAAAGTACAGTCCCACTTGGGAAGATTCAGGCATAGACAAAAACTCAGAAACCTGATTTCTGGGAACCTCAAATACCCTCACAATAGAAGTAGTTAGCTCAGCTTGGCGAATCCCAGAAGGGTCACCAGAGGGCAGGTAAATTTGAATGGTTCTGGGTCGGCGGATCAATACTCCACTCATAATCTCTAATGGGAAAATAAACTTGGATGCCCTTGATTATGCCCGACAATAAAAGTAACTATGTCGAATTTTGTCGATGGCTCATTTCGGGCTCGGATGGTCATCGAAAATAATCCTCGAGCGGCGTCGCCGAAAAGCGAGATGACTTTTATTGCGCGTCGCGCAGATGTGGCTTGAAAGCCCCACCCAGCCTGGACGGCAGGGCAAGTCTGCACTTCAGCCTAGGGGCTGTTCGCTCATCAAACATTGGCCCGTGTGCGCCTTGCGGCGCATCACCCCCCGTTCCGTGGGCTTCGCAGCATGCGAGGACCCGTGAACGGGATCTGCATTTGCTCGTCCTTGCTTGCGCGGCGGATTCGACAAGACGACCAGTCGGCCAGGCTCGCTTTGCTTGCCCGACCGCGGTCTTTGTCTCACCCAGCAACGGGGGGTGATGCGCCGCAAGGCGCACACGGGCGGGGCAAGCCCCCCAAAACCAAACGGGTCTGGGGACCCTTTTTTGCGTGGGCGCAAAAATTGTTTTTGGCTCCCCCCTGCCCTTCGCTGGGTCCACTGGGGTGGACGATGCTCAGGGGACTGCGCAAGACTTTTCAGCTTGGGGTGCGTTGCACCCGTGGCTGAAAATTGCTTGTCCCGCCCGTGGCGGCTGAGCTGCTGGCCGAGGGTGGCTTATGCAATGGGGAATTGGCGACACATGGTGGTGTACATTTCTTCGTAGTCTTCCCAGCGGTGAACCGTGGCAAGACTCATGCAGCGATTTTCCAGTACTGCGAGTTGAATTTCTCCGCCTATGTAAAGGCGTTCACCGCTGGATTTGGAGTCCTCGATATTTCGCTGCCTTTGCATGGTGTCGATAAAATCAGGGAGGGTCTCAATCTGCACATCCTGAATCGGGGGCTTGATGCCCATTGCGTAAGGCAGTCGTTCTGAGGTGAATTCATTTGCTGACCGATACGCATAGCCAAGGTACTGGTTTTCCTGTTGGCTGAAACCGAAGTGGTACACCGTGGATGTAAAGGAAACTTGGTCTTCGTATTGGGACCAAATTCCTTGTAGCTGCTCCGTTGTGAATTCATCAAGATGATGAATGTCTTTTGCTACGAATCGCATCAGCCTGGTGTGCCAATCTGTTGCCAGATTAGATAAACCAGTTACACACATGATCCCACCCAAATGCATCAAGGGGAAAAACTTTGATGTGTATCCGATGGGGGTGCCTTCGGTGTCAGTTACGAGGGTATCCATCGCGATGGTTACTTGCGATGGTGCAAGGCTAAAAATCAGCGCGGTCATTGTGCTGGCTCTTTTTATGCTTTTTTGGGCTGGTTTTTCCCACGGAGCTCTGCTGCCTCAATTAACGCGGCTTGGAGCTTCGCTAGTGTTTCTTTGTGTTCGGCTTTGAGTTCACCAAAACCTTCCAGCTTCAGTTCTGCCTTGGCCAGGTCTGTTGTCAGCCTGTCGATTGCGGTTTGTAGGGTCAATTTGTCAGCTTCGAGTTTTTTGATGCCGTTCTCTTTTTCTTCAAGTACGGCCGAGAGCTTGGCTTTTTCTTCGTTGACTGTTGACAGTTGAGTCTCTAGGTCGAGTACTCGCTCCTCCAACTGTTCGCCTGCGCTCGCGAGTTCGTCGGCGTTGTGCTGAACTTCTGCCAGTTCTGCTTTCAGCGTGGCAACTGCTCTGGTCTCTACCTCATCAATTTCTTTAACGATGGCCTTGAAAATCGACTCGGGTAGTTTGCGCTCCTCTGCCTTGGGCTGAGGCTGGGATTCTTGCCAGGCGCGAAAATGTTTGTGGATGGTACTTTTCGAGCCCCTGCCCAACTTGGCGAGGATGGTGTCATTGGTCACTTTCTGACCGTCTGCTAGCAGGGCGGCGATGGCGGCTTCAACGTCTTTGTATTGAATTCGAGAATTATTCATAATATTACAGTACAGTACGAATAAAAATTACATTACAGTATTTCTCCGGCTGGTGCAAGCCTATTGTGAAAAACATATAGGTAAACCGCTTTATTCATTTCCAGTGAGGTGGCTACATCAGTTTTCCTTTCGTACATTTGCCCCTCTAAGCCGCCCCTTTTCCCCGATTCAGCGTTCCGCCCTCCTCTCCCTCAAGGTTGCCCTTTGGCCTGTGCTCACTCGGTTCTCGCCTTGCGAGACTGCGACTTGCGCTCAGGACCTTGATGTTTCCTCTGGCCTCACTTTTGTTCATCGGTGAGGCGGCTCCGAAGAGCAAATTTTGTACGACAAAGTGAGGAAAACATGATGAACGCAAGCACCACTACAACTCAAAAAGCCAAAACCCAAGCGGGTTTTCCCCCCGCACCCTCCGAGGCACACCAAAAAGCAAATTTCAAGAAAGACACAGTGGATTTTCAAGCCTTGTTAACTCAGGCACTTACCCAGCCAGGCCAACTGAGCACGGCTTACAAGGCGTTTCACAACTTTTCAATCCTGAACCAGGCGCTTGCGTTCAAGCAGTGCTTGGAGCGTGGTTTACAGGTTTCCCCACTGGCGAGCTTTAATTCATGGAAAGAAAAAGGACGGATGGTTCAAAAAGGCCAGAAGGCAATCAGTCTTTTTATGCCCTTGACCAAAAAAATTGAAGCGGAAACCGAGCAAGGCAAAACCGAGGAAAAGAGCCGTACTTTCTTTGCTTTGAAGCCCCATTGGTTCGTGTTGAGCCAGACCGAAGGTAATGAGGCGGAATTCCCCGCCCTGCCCGCTTGGAACTTGAGCTGCGCCCTTGAGTTTTTGGATGTGGAAAAAGTTGATTTTGAAATGATGAACGGCAATTGCCAAGGCTACGCCACGGCTCGAAAAATCGCGGTGAACCCAGTGGCGGCTTTCCCCTTAAAAACAGCCATCCATGAAATGGCCCACGTTCTTTTGGGTCACACCACAGAGGCTGATTGCGCCGACAGTGAGCTAACCCCCCGAAACATCGCGGAGGTGGAAGCCGAGGCCGTTGCATACATTGTGACTTCTATTCTAGGGACACCTGGCCAGGAATCTTCCAGGGCCTATATCCAAGGTTGGCTTGGTTCTGAGCCCATCACCGACCAGTCCATTCGCAAGATTTTCGCTTGTGCCGACAAAATTATGAAGGCGGGTCAGCAATCCAATTAAAACTTCACCGTCCCGACCTGCTCTAGGATGCCTGGTCGGAGACGGCTTAATTTGAGACCATCAGGAAAAGTTCATGCCAACTATCCCAACTTTAATAAAAGGTCTGATGGTTGCAAATGAGTGTACCTTTTCAACATCTGCATACTTCGGTGACCCGTGATACTCGCCACCTCAAGTGGATGCAAACCTTTTTCGAAAAGCCTAGACGTTGCCTCATGCCTAAGATCATGCCACCTGAGATCAGCAATACCCAACCGCTTCAAAGCCTCCTTCCAAACACAAATGACCGCATTGGCAGTGGTGGGCAAGACTTCATGCCAACCATCGTTTTCATCAATTTCCCGACGCTTCAATAGAAGGCCCTCCATAACCTGAGAAGCCTTAATCGACAGTGGCAGGATTGGCGGTACGCCCTTATTTTTTATGTTCAGCACAGAATTGGGGAAAGTAACTAACCTTTTATCAAGATCCACCCATTCCCACTGCAAACTAAACAAAGTACCTTGGCGAAGGCCCGTCTCAATCGCCAAATCAAACGCAGGGACAACAAAAGGGTTTCTTGATACTGATAATTCATCTTTGATGCGGTCATACTCACCAGGCATCAAACGCCTATCTCGGGCCGAACTACCCGAGGGCTTTCTTATGCTGTTTAGGGGGTTTATTAGTGCCTCCATACCCCATTCCTTTCTTGCCATTTCATAGAGATGAGAAATCAACTGCAACTCAAGGCGAATGGTGTTTTCGGCCCTACCGTCCATCCGCCTCTGATCCCGATATTTTGCGAAATCCACACCTCTCAAACTGGCAAGCATCCTGTGAGCTAAATCATGCTCCATCCATCTCCTGACGCGTCGTTCCTCTTGATATGGATGCCTCTTCTCTGGAACAATTTCATCAAGGTACTTTTGCAGGGCATCCCTAAAGGTCATTTTTTCAGCCAGTGAATTATCTATATATGCGCCTGATTGAATCTCCAGCTCGACCTTGCTCGCCCACTGCTGGGCCTGCTTTCTTGTATCAAAAGTCCGGTAAATGGGCTTGTGACCTTTACGTCGAACTTCTACCCTCCAAAAATCACCTCGTTGACTGATATAAGCCATAAATGCAATCACCTTTAAAGTCGAAATCGAAATCGCTTCGTTCGATGGTTACATTCCGGCAGATTTCCGGCAAAGGCCAGTTTTTGAACTTCTAGACTTTCAAGTTCAGGAGAACCAAAAAGCAAAAAAGCCCAGGAACTAGAGTGTTCCTGGGCTTTGCGCTTCTGTATTTGGCTCCCCGACCTGGACTCGAACCAGGGACCTGCGGATTAACAGTCCGTCGCTCTACCGACTGAGCTATCGGGGAAAGAGCCGAGATTATATCAGCGAAAAAATTTTCCGCAAGTGCAAACACCGGGTTTCACACCCAATCGGGCACTTTTTTGCAAAAAAGTTTCAGGCACCGATACAACCCCGTTCAAACCCTTGCGCAACAGGCCTTAGCCCAGAGCTTTGGTGATGCGGTCACAGGCTTTTTCCAGGTTTTCCATCGATGTGGCAATGGAAATGCGGAAGTAACCTTCAGCACCAAATGCAGAACCGGGCACCACAGCCACACCAGCATCCAACAGGTACGCAGTCAGTTCAATGTCGTTGGCGGCTTTGATTTTGCCTTCAGCAGCCAGTTTGGTGATGGCCTTGCGCGCATCCACAAACGCGTAGAAAGCGCCTTCAGCTTTCAACGAGCTGATGGTGGGGCAAGCATTCAGCGCGTTGTACACAAACTCATTGCGCTCGCGGAAAGCCTTCACCATGGGCTTGAGGCATTCCTGGTCGCCGGTCAACGCCACTTCGGCTGCCACTTGGGAAATGGAGGTGGGGTTGGACGTGGACTGGCTTTGCAGGTTGGTCATGGTGTCGATCAGCTTGGCTGGGCCAGCGGCAAAACCAATACGCCAGCCAGTCATGCTGTAGGCCTTGGACACGCCGTTCAGCACGATGGTGCGGTCTTTCAGTTCAGGGCACGCATTCAGAATATTCACAAATTTGGAATCATTCAGGTTGATGTGCTCGTACATGTCATCAGTGGCCACCAAAATTTTGGGGTGCTTGAGCAGCACTTCGCCCAGCGCCTTCAGCTCTTCCAGCGTGTACACAGCGCCGGTCGGGTTGCTGGGGCTGTTGATCATGAACATCTTGGTGGCGGGGGTAATGGCCGCTTCCAATTGGGCTGGGGTGATTTTGAAGCCCTGCTCAATACCAGCGAACACAATCACTGGCGTGCCGCCCGCGATTTCAATAATGTCCGCATAGCTCACCCAAAAGGGTGCTGGAATAATGACCTCATCGCCCTCATCAATGGTGGCCAGGGCCAGGTTAAAAATACATTGCTTGCCACCCACGCCCACAACCACTTCATTGGGCTTGTAGTCCAAGCCGTTGTCACGCTTCAGTTTGGTGATCACCGCGTTCTTCAGACCAGGTGTACCGCCCACGTTGGTGTACTTGGTGAAACCAGCGTCGATGGCCTTCTTGGCAGCGTCCTTGATGTGCTGTGGCGTGTCGAAGTCGGGTTCACCCACACCCAAGCCAATGATGTCTTTGCCTTCGGCCTTCAGTTGTGCGGCCTTGGCTGTTACAGCCAGTGTGGGAGAGGGTTTGATCGTAAGTGCGCGTTTTGAAAGCATGATTTGTGTCTATGACAAGTGGAAATTGGAAAAGTCAAGTCTGGAAATAAATTCTATTTCAGACCATAATGCGCGATTGGCCTATCACAAATTGGTGACGTTCGGCCCGTAGCGTTTCGGTTTTGTTCAAGCTGCAACACCGCAACCGCGCAAAAGCCTGATTTTAAAGGAAGCGCAACGGCCTGCCTACCCCAATTAACAACGCACCGAGCAGGCATTTGCTGACATGTGGCAAGCCAACAACCAAACAAGAGCATGACCCAAGGTTTCGTCCAGTTCCCCGACAGCCCCTTCCAGCTGTACCAACCCTACCCCCCCGCTGGGGACCAGCCTGCTGCCATTGGCAAGCTGGTTGAGGGTGTGCAGGACGGGGAATTCTTTCAGACCCTGCTGGGTGTGACCGGGTCCGGCAAAACCTACACCATGGCCAATGTGATTGCCCGCACTGGCCGCCCTGCCCTCATTCTGGCCCCCAACAAGACGCTGGCGGCCCAGTTGTACGCAGAAATGCGGGAGTTTTTCCCCAAGAACGCGGTGGAATACTTCGTCAGCTACTACGATTACTACCAGCCAGAGGCCTACGTGCCCAGCCGGGACCTGTTCATTGAAAAGGACAGCTCCATCAACGAGCACATTGAGCAAATGCGCTTGTCGGCCACCAAGAGCCTGCTGGAGCGGCGCGACACCATTATCGTGGGCACCGTGAGCTGCATCTACGGCATTGGCGACCCCAGCGACTACCACGCCATGATTCTCCAGTTGCGGCACGGAGACAAATTCAGCCAGAGGGACATCCTCAAGCGCCTGATTGCCATGCAGTACAAGCGCAACGACCTGGACTTCACTCGGGGTACCTTTCGGGTGAGGGGCGACACGATTGACGTGTACCCTGCCGAACATTCCGAGTTGGCCGTACGCATCGACCTGTTCGACGATGAAATCGACGGCATTCAACTGTTCGACCCCCTGACCGGGAAAATCCGGCAAAAAATACCGCGCTTCACGATTTACCCAAGCAGCCATTACGTCACGCCCAGAACCACGGTGTTGCGGGCCATTGAAACCATCAAGGAAGAGTTGCGCCAGCAAGTGGACTTTTTCGTGAAGGAAGGCAAGCTGGTAGAGGCCCAACGGCTGGAGCAGCGCACCCGTTTCGACCTGGAAATGCTGCAGGAACTCGGGTTTTGCAAGGGGATCGAAAACTATTCCCGACACATGAGCGGCGCAGCCCCCGGGGACCCACCCCCTACCCTCATCGATTACCTGCCCAAGGATGCCCTGCTGGTGATTGATGAAAGCCACGTGACCATCGGCCAGTTGGGCGCGATGTACCGGGGCGACCGGTCCCGCAAGGAAACGCTGGTCAGCTTCGGGTTCCGCTTGCCCTCAGCCATGGACAACCGACCGCTGAAGTTCGAGGAGTTCGAGGCCAAGATGCGTCAAACCATCTTTGTGTCGGCCACCCCCTCCACCTATGAAAAAGAACATGCCGGGCAGGTGGTGGAGCAATTGGTGCGCCCCACGGGCCTGATCGACCCAATCATCGAAGTTCGACCCGCAACATCCCAAGTAGATGATTTGTTAAGCGAAATTCATGAACGGACCAAGGCTGGCGACCGGGTTCTGGTCACCACCCTGACCAAACGCATGGCCGAAGACCTGACGGATTACCTCAGCGACAACGGGGTGAAGGTGCGTTATCTGCACTCGGACATCGACACCGTGGAGCGGGTTGAGATCATCCGTGACCTGCGATTGGGCGAGTTTGATGTGCTGGTAGGCATTAACTTGCTTCGGGAAGGCCTTGATATTCCTGAGGTTTCCTTGGTGGCCATTCTGGATGCCGACAAGGAAGGGTTCCTGCGCAGCGAACGCAGCCTGATTCAGACCATTGGCCGCGCTGCGCGCAATTTGAACGGAAAAGCCATCCTGTACGCCGACAAAGTGACCGATTCCATGAATTTGGCGATTTCGGAAACCCAAAGGCGGCGTGACAAGCAGATTCAGTTCAACCTGGACAACGGCATCACGCCCCGGGGCGTTAACAAACAAGTCAAGGAACTCATTGACGGGGTTTTCGATCCAAACGCTTCCAAGGCCAGAAAAGCCGACAAAGCACTGGAGCAAGCCCCCGTCAGCGAAAAGAACTTGTCCAAGGAAATCAAACGCTTGGAAAAACTCATGCTGGAACACGCCAAAAACCTGGAGTTCGAGAAAGCCGCCCAGGTTCGCGATCAGCTGGGTTTGTTGAAAGAACAGATGTTTGGCAGCCGGGGCGACAGCAACGTCACCGCCCTGGATGCAAAACGCGCATAGCTTTATTTTCAGACCAAATCTTGAAATAATGATGCGCGGCCCAATTTAAGTTAGGCTCAGTGATAGGAAACCACTATGAAAAGCAAAGTCTTGTTTGTGTGTATGGGAAACATTTGCCGTTCGCCCACCGCAGAAGGCGTGTTTCGCAAAATGGTGAAAGACGCAGGCTTGGACCATGAAATTACTGTGGATTCTGCCGGTACACATGCCTACCACCTGGGCAACAGCCCGGACCCCCGCGCCGTGGCAGCCGCCGCCAAACGGGGTTATGACCTCACAAGCCTGGTGTCCAGGCAGGTGACGGCCGACGATTTCCGGGACAGCGATGTGATTTTGGCCATGGATTGGGACAACATGAGCCTGCTGCAGCAGCAGGCCCCCCGCCAGTACGCGCACAAAATCCAGTTGATGATGCGGTATGCCACCGAGCATGACGAAGCCACTGTGCCAGACCCGTACTACGGTGGCCCGGACGGCTTTGACACAGTGCTGAACTACATCGAAGACAGTTGTACAGGATTGCTGGAAGTGCTGCGCAAGCGGGTGTTCCAGTTCGCAGCGGCGTAAAACCGGCCCAGGCCCCACAAAAAAGCCCGGTCTTCAAACCGGGCTTTTTTTCTGGCTTCAGTCTTCCCGGCGCAGGTGCGGGAACAGGATGACGTCCCGAATATTGGGGCTGTCGGTGATCAGCATCATCAAGCGGTCAATGCCGATGCCACAGCCGCCAGTTGGGGGCATGCCGTATTCCAGTGCGCGGATGTAATCGGCGTCAAAGAACATGGCCTCGTCATCACCCGCCTCTTTGGCTTCCACTTGTTTGCGGAAACGGTCGGCTTGGTCTTCGGGGTCGTTCAACTCGGAAAAACCGTTGGCAATTTCCCGCCCGGTGATAAACAGCTCAAAACGCTCGGTAATGCTGGCGTTGCTGTCCGAGGCGCGGGCCAGTGGAGACACTTCAACCGGGTAATCCACAATGAACGTCGGTTCCCACAACAGGCTTTCCGAAGTTTCTTCGAACAGGGCCAACTGCAGGGCACCCACACCCGCATTTTTCAAGGCGGGCTCTTTGTCGGTGTTCACACCCTTTTTCAACAGGGCAGCCTTCAGCGCCGCAACATCGTTGAGTGCTTCAGTGGTGTACTCGGGGAAGTATTTCTGAATGGCTTGAACAATGGTCAAGCGGGCAAACGGCTTGGACAGGTCCAGCTCGCGGCCTTGGTAAGTCAGCGTGGCAGAACCTCGGGCCTGTGTGGCGGCGTGCTGAATCACCTTCTCGGTGAAGTCCATCAGGTCACGGTAGTCCCAATACGCCGCATAGAATTCCATCATCGTGAATTCGGGGTTGTGGCGTGGGCTGACACCTTCATTGCGGAAGTTGCGGTTAATCTCGAACACCCGCTCGAACCCGCCCACAATCAAACGCTTGAGGTACAGCTCAGGGGCGATGCGCAGGAACATTTCCATGTCCAGCGCATTGTGATGCGTCACAAAAGGCTTGGCTGACGCACCACCGGGGATGGGGTGCAACATGGGGGTTTCCACTTCCAGAAAGCCACTGTCCGCCATGAAACTGCGAATGGACGACATCGCCTTGGAACGGGCCACAAAGGTGCTTCGGGTTTCCTCAGTCACGATCAGGTCCACATACCGCTGACGGTACTTCATTTCCTGATCGGCCAAGCCGTGGAACTTGTCAGGCAAAGGGCGCAGGCTTTTAGCCAGCAGGTGGATTTCAGTGCAATGCACACTGAGTTCACCCTTCATGGTTTTGAACAGTTTGCCTTTGGCAGCAATGATGTCGCCCAAGTCCCAGTGTTTGAATGCACCATGGGCCTCTTCGCCAACGCCGTCGTTGTTGATGTAGAACTGAATGCGCCCACTGCCATCCTGCACGGTGGCAAAACTGGCCTTACCCATCACGCGCTTTAGCATCATGCGGCCCGACACACTGACTTCAATGCCCTGGGGGTCGAGCACTTCTTTGCTCAACTCGCCGTACTGGGCGTGCAGGTCAGCGGCTTTGTGGGTGGGCTTGAAGCCGTTGGGGAAGGCTACGCCCTGCTCGCGCAGGCGGGCCAGCTTGCCACGGCGCTCGGCGATGATCTGGTTTTCATCCAATGGCTGCTCGTCGGCGCCAACTTGCTGTGTCTTGTCGTTCATGTCAGGCCTCTATTGCCGGGTCTTTGGTGCGTTGGGGTGGAGGGTCAAATGCCCTGCTTCAGGCTGGCTTCGATGAAGACATCCAGGTCGCCGTCCAATACACGCTGGGTGTTGGCCACTTCCACGTTGGTGCGCAAGTCTTTGATGCGGCTGTTGTCCAGCACGTAGCTGCGGATCTGGTGACCCCAACCCACATCGGTCTTGGTGTCTTCCAGCGCCTGCTGCTCAGCCATGCGCTTGCGCAGCTCCAATTCATACAGGCGGGCGCGCAACATGCCCCAGGCCTCATCGCGGTTGCGGTGTTGGGAACGGTCGTTCTGACACTGCACCACAATGCCGGTGGGGATGTGGGTCAAACGCACGGCTGAGTCGGTTTTGTTGATGTGCTGACCGCCCGCACCACTGGCACGGAAGGTGTCGGTGCGCACATCGGCCGGGTTAATCTCGATCTCGAAGGAGTCATCCACCTCGGGATACACAAACAGTGAGGCAAACGAGGTGTGGCGGCCGCCGGATGAATCGAACGGCGATTTGCGCACCAAGCGGTGAACGCCTGTTTCTGTGCGCAGGTAACCAAAGGCGTACTCGCCCTCCACCTTCAAGGTGGTGGATTTGATGCCAGCCACTTCACCGTCGGACTGTTCCATGATTTCAACTTTGAAGCCCTTGCGTTCGCAGTACTTGATGTACTGGCGCTGCAGAATGGACGCCCAGTCCTGCGCTTCGGTGCCGCCAGCACCTGCGGTGATGTCCACAAAGCAGTTGGCAGGGTCGGCGGGGTTGCTGAACATCCGGCGGAACTCCAGGTCAGCAATCACCTTCTCGTATTCGGCCACATCGGCTTCAATCGCGGTGAGGGTGTCGAAATCACCCTCGGACTGGGCCATCTCGGCCAGTTCCTGCGCGTCTTTCAAGTTGCCCTGAACGGAATTCATGGTGGTGACCACGGCATCCAGCGATTTTTTCTCTTTGCCCAGTTCCTGGGCGTGCTTGGGGTCGTTCCAGACGTCTGGCGACTCAAGCTCGGCATCCACTACCGCAAGGCGCTCGGCTTTGCGATCGACGTCAAAGATACCTCCGCAACTGGCCTGCACGGTCGGCAAGGTCAGTCAGGGCGTTGATCAGGGCATTTAAGCGTTCGGCTTCCATGGTTTTTCTGCGAAATGTGCGTAACCCTCTATTTTACTCCGAAAGCGCCGCCGTACAGAGTCAGGCTGCTTCTCGGGGCAGCACATAATCCACCACCAGTTGCACCGCATCACCCCCATTGAAGGTGTCGCGTTCAAACCGGTAAGCCAGCAAGGCTCTTGCAGGCAGGGGTTCTACACTGCGCCAGCGCAAGGCGGTGTAGGTTTTGCCGTCGCGGCGCAAGGTGAATTTGCTGTGGGCGTTTTTCAAGAGGCGGTGCTCCAGCACCTCAAACTCATCCACAAACAGGGGGGCTGGAAAGCCCTGCCCCCACACCTGCGCATCCAGTAAATCAGCGGTTTGTCCGCTGATATAGGCGGCGGGCAAAGAGCCATCCGTGTCGACAGTCTGGGTGAGTACGGTGTCGTCAACCACCTCATTCACCGCCCGGTCGAACTCCAGCTTAAATTGATTGAGGGCTTCGCCGTGCAGCGTTAAGCCCGCGGCCATGGCATGGCCGCCAAACTTGGGCATGGCCCCGTCGGGCAAACGCTTGCAGACCAAGTCAAGCACATCACGAAGGTGCACACCAGCGATGGAACGGCCACTGCCCTTCCAGTAACCGTCGTCCCCAGGGGCCAGCACGATGGTTGGGCGGTGCAGGCGTTCCTTGATGCGGGAGGCCAGAATGCCAATCACGCCCTGATGCCAGCCCGGGTTGGACACCACCACGCCAGACACCTGATCCAGGTCGGCCAACAATTGTTCGATGTCTTCCATGGCATCGCGTTTCATGGATTCTTCGATGCGCTTGCGCTCTTCGTTCATCCGCCCAAGCTCAGCGGCCAAAGCGCTGGCCTGCTGGGCATCGTCAGTGATCAGGGCACGGATGCCAATCGACATGTCCGACAAACGGCCTGCCGCATTCAGGCGTGGGCCAATGGCAAAACCCAAGTCGCTGGCGGCCGCTTTGCGGTGGTCTTTGCCCGCCTCGTGAAACAGGGCCAGCAAGCCGGGCTGGGCCCGCCCGGCGCGTATGCGTTGAAGCCCCTGCGCCACCAGTCTGCGGTTGTTGGCATCCAGCCGCACCACGTCGGCCACAGTACCCAGGGCCACCAAATCCAACAGGCTATCGAGGCGGGGTTGCGTGGCGGCGTCGAAATGCCCTCGTTCACGCAGGGCGGCCCGTGCAGCCAACAGCACATAAAACACGACGCCCACGCCAGCAATCGACTTGCTGGGAAAACTACAGCCGGGCTGGTTGGGGTTCACGATGGCCGCTGCGGGTGGCAATGTGTCGCCGGGCAGGTGGTGGTCGGTGATGAGCACTTCGATGCCCAAGTCCTGGGCCTCGCGCACACCCTCCACACTGGCAATGCCGTTGTCCACGGTAATCAACAAGTCTGGCTCAAACTGGGCCGCAGCCAACTGAACAATTTCCGGGCTCAACCCGTACCCGAATTCAAACCGGTTGGGCACGATGAACTGCACTTGCTGTTCGCATTCGTCATGGCCTGCACCCAAGGCATTGAGCAACATGCGCAGGCCCCTCACCGCCACAGCGGTGGCTGTGGCGCCGTCACAATCGTAATCACCCACCACCACCAAGCGGGCGCCTGCTTCCAGTGCATTGGCCAACAGCTCTGCAGCTTCATCCATGCCTTTCAAGGCCATGGGGCTAAGCAAATCGGCCAGGCGGCTTTGAACTTCCTGGGCCTGGGCCACACCGCGGGCGGCCATCAAACGGGCCAATAAGGGCGACAGGCCATCACGGATCAAGCCTGCTTCAACAGCGGGGTCAGCCGGGCGTACCCGCCAATTCACAGCGGCGCTCATGGCTTGCCCCCGTGGTCAATTGGGCCATAGGCCCGGGGTTCATCGGCCTGCATCAGGGTTTGCAGTTGCACCTGTTCCAAAGCCGCCTGCCGGTGCGCCTGGGCAAGCTCTGCTTCAGTCAGCTCCTGCCCATCGCTTGGCTCTATCAAGTGGTTCAACTTGGGCGTGTTTTGCCAAAACTTCAGGCGTTCTGGCCAGCGTGGGTGCAGTTCCACCCAGCCGCCCTGCCCCATCAGCGCCCAATCCACCTGCACCCCAACCTGAGACAGGCTGGCCAGTACATCGTCGTTCAGCACGTGAAGGCTGGGTGATGGCCCACCCCAACCCTCAAAGTCCACGCAATAGACAGCACTGGGGGCCAGCGCCTGTTCAATGAACAAGGGGCCGAGGACACGGTTCCAGAAAATCAGGCGGTTCAAGGCTGGGTTGGCCTCACCCCGCATAACCACAGCGTCAAACACGCCTTCGCTGGAGACTGATTTAACCAAGGGCATGGCCCAGCGGGCTGCCCAAGCATGGCCCGCCCCCCAGAACCACAAGGCATTGAGGGGCTTCAGGCCACGTTCCTGCCGCTGCTGATTGAATGGCGCTTGATGCAGTTCAACCTGTAGGTTCAACCACATTTTTCGCCATTGGGCTGTCTCTGCACTGCGGGGCAGATAGTCGGTCAAGCGCACCCCCTGAATGGACCAGGGTGAGGCTTGCTCCATGGGCAAGGCCTCTTCCCGATTCAATACCGAGTGCAGCAATGCGTCGTTTGGACATTGCCAGCCATGCTCAACAAGCACCGGGCGAACCACCGCCCAGAAGGCGCCGAGTTCCTCTGGCGTGATGGCCAAAGCCTCGGGCGGCGTGAACTCCACGCCATCGCGCTGAATCTCAAGGCAGCCCACTGTGCCCATGAAACGGGTGAATGCGGGCACACCGTCGGCGTTGATCATGGCCCAAGCGGGATACACATCGAACTTCGCCTGTTGTTCAGGGTCGAAGTGGCGTAACAACCAAGCCTCCACCACATCAAGCCCGTCTACGTGGTGGTATGGTGCATCGCCGGTTCGGGCCAAGGCCTGCTTCAGGGGCTTGGGCAGGGCGGAGACAACCGCGTCCGCCTTGGCAGACAGGAACCGTTGCGCATGAGGCTCAGGCAGCAAGGCATCGGGAATCAGAACCCACAAAGGGGCACGGGTTGGGGTGGTCACGTTGGTATTCACACTACAATGAGGGCGCTCGCCAGCCAGGCCAGCACCGAATAACTACAGTCGGATGATTTTGTGATTAGTTTACCCTTTGATGTCGAGATTGCACTGCGCTATGTGCGCGGGGGTGGTGGCCGCAGTCGGGACAAGTTCATTTCCTTCATCTCGGGCTTGTCCATGGCGGGCATTGGCTTGGGTGTGGCGGCACTGATTGTGGTGCTGTCGGTCATGAACGGCTTCCAGAAAGAAGTGCGTGACCGCATGCTCAGCGTGATTGCCCACATTGAAATTCTCGCCCCACAAGAAGGCTTTTTCGACGCGGATGAATTGCGGCAACAAATCAAGGCGGCCGACCCAAGGGTGACCGGCGTGGCCCCCTACGTGGCCGGTGAAAGCATGCTGGCCTACGGTGACCTGCTACGGCCTGCCATTGTGAGGGGCATCGACCCGGCCCTGGAAACGCAGGTCAGCCACTTTGAGCAAGTCATCGGCGGCAGTCTGGATTTGTTGCAGGCTGGGCAATTCCGCGTGGTGATTGGCACCGACTTGGCTCGGCAAATTGGAGTGAGCGTGGGCGACAGAATTACGCTGATCGCACCGTCTGGCCAAATGACCCCTGCCGGCATGATTCCCCGGCTGCGAGCCTTTGAAATTGCAGCCTTGGTCAGCACTGGCCACTATGAATACGACAGTGGGCTGGTGTTGATGAACCTCGAGGATGCAGCCCGCTTTTACCGCAGCAACGGCCCCACTGGCCTGCGTGTGAAATTGCAGGACATGAACACCGCCCCACAGGTGGCCCGCGAACTGGAACAAAGCCTGCCACCCACCGTGTGGGTGCGGGATTGGTCAGTGCAGAACCGCACCTGGTTTGCCGCGGTACAAACCGAAAAACGCATGATGTTCATCATCTTGACCCTCATCATTGCGGTGGCGGCCTTTAACCTCGTGTCCATGTTGGTGATGACCGTGAAAGACAAACGCGGTGAGATCGCCATTTTGCGCACCTTAGGTGCCAGCCCCATGTCCATTCAACGCATTTTCATGATGCAAGGCGCACTCGTGGGCTGGATCGGCACCTTCCTCGGTATCACCTTTGGCTGGCTGATTGCCATCAACCTTGGCGTGATTGTTCCGGCCATTGAACGCACGCTGGGCGTGGAGTTTCTGCCCAAGTCGATCTATTTCATCAGCCAATTGCCTTCGGACCCACGCGCCAGCGACATCGTCACGATTGCCGTGGTCGCCTTGGTCCTGAGCGTGTTGTCGACGATCTATCCAAGCTGGCGTGCCTCCCGTGCGCAGCCTGCAGAGGCCCTGCGTTATGAATAATGCCGTTGCGGTGCTGGGCACCACCAACCTGTCCAAATCATTTGAAGGCATTACACCCGGCGATGCGGGCACAGCCATCATCCGCAACCTGAACTTTTCTGTGCAGGCTGGGGAGTCGGTCGCCATCGTAGGGGCCTCGGGTGCTGGCAAAAGTACGCTGTTGCATGTGCTCGGTGGCTTGGAACAAGCCGATTCCGGTTCAGTGCAATGGATGGGCCAAGCGATCGAGCCTTGGTCAGTCAAAAAACTGGGGCAGGAACGCAACAAGACACTGGGCTTTGTGTACCAGTTTCATCACCTGTTGCCGGAATTCACCGCGCAGGACAACGTGGCCATGGCCCTGCGTATCGGCGGGGCGGCGAAAGGCGCAGCCCGGGCGCAAGCCGCCGCAGTGCTGGATGAAATGGGCTTGAGCCACCGCTTGAACCACAAGCCGGCTGAGCTGTCGGGTGGTGAACGCCAGCGCGTGGCGATTGCCCGTGCACTGGTGACCAACCCCAAAGCGATTCTCGCTGACGAGCCCACGGGGAATTTGGATCAATCCACCGCCGACCAAGTGTTCGAGGCCCTGCTTCGCGCGCGGGGAACCCACCAAGCAGCGCTGGTGATGGTGACTCATTCCATGGACCTGGCACGCCGTTGTGAACGCGTGATGCGGCTGGACAAAGGTGAACTGAAAGCACTCTGAGTGAGGGCTGACGCTTACCGGGTTCGGCGCGCCCATTGAATGCGCACACCCACAGCCCAGGCCAGCCGCACCACCGCATAACCTGCCGCGGCCAATGTCAGCATGAGGGCAGGCAAACCCACCGCCAAAGCGGGCCCCAAGCCCAGCATCCAGTCCAGCAACGCCGACGCGGAACCTGACAGGTTCGACCAAACCCATTCCGGGGCAGGCGCCGTATGGCCCTGCCCTGCGCTGCCCAACAACCATTCGCCATAAGCGACCGCAACTAGGTACAGGGGCACAATCGTCAAGGGGTTGGTGTACAGGGTTACCACAGAGGCCACCGCCAGATTCACCCGAAACACAACGGCCAACAAGACGGCCCCGGCGATCTGCAAGGGGCCGGGAATCAAACCACAAAACAGGCCCAGCGCAACGCCACCCGCCACGCTGCGGCGGTTCAAGGCCCACAGGTTGGGTTGGGACAAGTGATGCCGAAAACGGTGAATGACCGGCAAGCGTTCGAAGTGTTCAGGGGTCGGCAGGTGTTGGCGTATCCAGCGGCGAATCATGGCAAACTTCAGTCATGTGGATCGATACGCACTTGCATCTGGACGCCGCCGAGTACAACCCTGACAGGGGCGACGTGGTGGCGCGTGCGCGGTCTGTTGATGTTAACGCGTTTGTATTGCCTGCCGTGCACGTGAGTAATTTTGACGTGGTTCGCACACTGGCCCACAACACGCCCGGTGCGGTGTATTGCTTGGGGATACATCCACTGTATGTGGGGCAATCCACCATTGAAGACCTTCACACACTGCGACTCGCCCTGGAGCAACACCGAGATGACCCCTTGCTGGCCGGCGTGGGCGAGATCGGCCTGGATGGCTTTGTGCCGGGCCTGGACTGGAACCGGCAAGTTGAGTTTTACCACGCGCAGTTAAAGCTGGCCCGTGACTTCGACTTGCCAGTGGTGCTGCATGTGCGCAAATCACAAGACAGCATCCTTAAAGGGTTACGCCAGTTCAAACCACGCAGCGGTATTGCCCATGCCTTTAACGGCAGTGTTCAACAAGCCACACAGTTTTTGAATGCTCACATGAAGCTGGGTTTTGGAGGTGCCAGCACCTTCACCCGCGCGCTGCAGATACGCCGACTGGCCGTCGAATTGCCACTGGATGCGTTAGTGACTGAAACCGATGGGCCCGACATTCCTCCGGAATGGATTAACCGTCAACGCAATGAGCCATTCCACTTGCCGAGAATAGGCGAAGCGTTGGCGCAGCTTCGAGGCATGGCTGTGGCGGACTTGGCCCAAGCGATGCGCAACAACGCTTGGGCGGCGTTGCCCGCGCTGGCGGCACACACCTAGAAATCATCGAAAGGGAATATGCGGTCCGAGCGTTTCGACAAATCCAACAAGGCACGCTTGTTGTACTTGTTCATGGACTGAAACAGGGCCATGGAATGGCTGTGAACCTCGGTGTCTGAGGGCTGATGATGTACCCCCAACAACGTGAGGGGGTTTTGCGACAACGCGGAATAACGACCTGGTAGCGCATCGTACCGCTCTGACTCACTCATCAAACACAATCGCTCGATGTCGCACATACGGTCAAAGGCAGAACAATTCAGTAGATCTGCAAGGCCCAGGTGTTGCGCCACCGCTGAACGCCAAAGCCCCAGCCAGGATTCAAAAACCGGGCTTTGGACGTCGTAATTCGTGCCCGCTGCCTTCATGGTGCTGTACTCCAAACCAGCAAGCTCTTTTGAGCAACGAACCACTGTGGCCAGCTCGAGGTGCTCCGGCTTTGCAGGCCCCGGCCCAACCAAGGCTGAGGCGAACAGCGCAGTCGAGGACTGTGCTTCACTTCGGTGGACACTGCGCAGTTGCCGGGCCAGAGCTGCCCCCAGCCAACGGTCCGAATCGTCGGAAACAAGTTGCTGGGCCATGGCCATCCACACGCCAGTGGCCACCTCCACGGTGTGGCGCTGATACCTCTCGTTGTATTTCATGTCCTTGAGCCAATGGCTGAATTGCCGGTGGAAGAGGTATCGCGGGCCGTGATTTGACTGTTTGGTTGGATTGCCGCAGGAAAAGGCGCGGTGTTCATGATCCATGCACAGGGCCACAGCCAAGGCAGGTACCGCATTTAAGCTGGGCTGAAGCACACTGAAAAAAACGCAGCCCTTGTCTATGCTTGAAGGTACGTACTGCAAGTATGAGAGTTCATCGTCTCTGGCCTTTGGCTTTGATGGCTCCGCCGGGTTTTGGGGGCTCAGGTCCCGAACATCGTTCGCACCGTTACGAACAACCACCGCACGGTCACCCACCGTCAGATGCTGGTTACGCTTGCCGTACAACCCCACCCCGCCCCGGTCTTTCCAGGCGTCTTGAAGGGCCTGAAGACATTGAGGCAAAGAGAGTTGCCGATGAAACGCCTGACTGAAACACTTCGACTGCAACAGCGCATGCCATTCAGTGTTGAGGCAGTTGGTTTCGGCAGGCCGGGGCGAGGCGGGCAAGCCGTCGTCAGACAAGGCATCGGGGGCCACGGGCAAGGCCGGCGGGCTACTGGGCGTACATTGAACGGACTGGAACATGGTGGACATAACCTTTTGTTTTTGATGATCTTATGCGCCAAAAGCCGACTACTGCACAGCCATACCCCTTTGGTGAACCGGTTACTTCCTTCTGGTTAATTCGATGAGGTTTACACACCGGCGCGCGGCGAAGATGAGGGTTTAATCACGCTTCAGCCCCATGCCCTTGAATACCTTCATCGCCATGGCCGCAGGCTTGTGGCTGTCGGCTGTGCTGGTCAAGGGCTGGCAACCCGTCTGCTCACCGGGCTTATGTGGGTCAATGTGGGCGCAGGCACTGGCAACCCTGGCCCTGCCGCTAGGCCTTGGATTGTGCAAACGTTTGGGCGGGCCATGCTGGCTGGGCTTTGTTACGGCAGCCGTGGCAGGCGCTTTGCAACTGACCGTGCCACTGACCCAAGCCCTGCACACACGCATCACCGAGGAATGTCACGGACAACAGGTCAACTTCACCGGCCAGTGGGAAGCACAGACGCTAACAGCCACGGATGAGGTCAGGCTGAGTCTGAGGGCGATGGGTGACACCACACCCTGCCTGAAACCAGGCGCGCTTGTGTCGGTGACCAGCCCAGTTTCGGCTTTGCCAGCCAACGCCAAACCCGGTGACACGCTGGCTGTGCCACTGGGTTTGGCCGCCCCCCACTATGCCCTGCCCTTGCAGGGCTTTGATGCCCAATGGCATGGGCTGACCGAAGGACGGGCTGGCCACGGACGCCCCAAAGGCCCCATGCTGTTGACCGACCAGCGGCCAGGGTGGATGCCCGGCTATTGGGCTGAACAGGCGCGCTGGGCGGTTACCCGGCGCATCAATGCCCACCCGTGGACCGGCTCTTCCAAAGCCACGCTGATTGCGCTGGTGACCGGCGACCAAGGGCAGATCTCCGTCGAAGACCGACAGTTGTACGCACTCACTGGCGTGGCTCACCTCTTGGCCATTTCAGGCTTGCACATCACGCTGCTGGCGTTCTTGGTCAGTGCCCTGCTGATTGCGGGCATGAAACGGGTTCGCAACCCTTCCAGCCCAATCAGCGCTCAAGCGATTGGGCACAGCCTCGGGTTTCTGGCCGCCCTTGGCTACGCCCTGTTCACAGGGTGGTCAGCCCCCGCACAGCGCACTGTGGTGATGCTGGGGCTGTGGCAATTGCACCGCCTGCTGGGCCGACACACCAGCCCATGGGACATCTGGGTCAAATCAATACTGGTCTGTGTATGGCTGGACCCGTTTGCCTGGTGGGACCTCGGCTTTCAACTGTCGTTTGGCGCTGTTGGTGTGTTGATTCTGGGCCATCACAACCGCATTCATCTGCAACCCTGCCTGCCCGCGTGGTTGGCCTCGGCTCTGCAAGCCCAGTGGGTGGTCACCTTGGGCATGCTGGTGCCTACGGCGGTGCTGTTCAACCAACAAAGTCTGCTCAGCCCCATCGCCAACGCCCTCTCCATTCCCTGGGTCAGTTGGGTCAGCACGCCGCTGGCGCTGCTGGGCGGTTTGTTCAATCAGTCCTGGGCCATTGCTTTGGCCGCCAAAACGCTGGATTGGCATCACGGCTGGCTGGTTTGGCTGTCGGCATGGGCTCCCAATGCCTGGGCGGTGCCAGCCCAACCCTGGTGGGTTTACACCTTGGCCTTGGTAGGGTGCATCGGTTTGTGCCTGCCCAAGGGAGTGCTGCCGCGGTGGTTTTGTATCGCCTTGCTTAGCCTTTTGCTGTGGCCCCCACCTCGCCCCGCAGAAGGCGAATTCTGGTTGACCGCGCTGGACGTTGGCCAAGGCACAGCGGTTGCGATTCAAACACGTCATCATCTGCTGGTGTACGACACTGGGGCGGCCAAAACTCCGCGCAGCGACCAAGGGCTGCGCACCATTCACCCCTGGCTGCAAGCCCAAGGCCATGAGCGCATTGACGTGCTGTGGTTGTCCCATGCCGATGGAGACCACACGGGTGGTGCAGCCAGCCTTTTGAGCCTGCATCCAACCCAACGTTGGGTCAGCCCAATGCCCGATGACCTGCCCCTGATGCGCACCTTGAAACATACCGCGCAACAACAAGGCAGCGACATGAATCACCAGCCCTGCAGCACCATGAAGGCCTGGACCTGGGAGGGCATACGCTTTGAACCACTGACCACACCGGTTCAACAAGGCGACTCTGACAACGACCAAAGCTGTGTCTTGAAGGTCAGCAACCACGCGCACAGTGTGCTGCTGACTGGCGACATTGAATTGCGCGCCGAGAAGAGACTGACCGAGTATTGGCCCGCCAAGGTGTTGCGCAGCACCGTGTTGGTGGTGCCTCACCATGGCTCAAAAACCTCCTCAACCCCGGCTTTTCTGGATGCCGTGCAACCAAGCACCGCCATCATTCAGTCGGGCTGGAAAAACAGCTACGGCCACCCACACCCCGAGGTGATGGCCAGATACACTTCACGCGGCATTAACGTGCTCAACACAGCCCAAGTTGGTGCAATCCAGATGAAGTTCCCATCAAATCAAATGCCTGCAAGCACCTGCACCGCAGTGAGGTTCAGGGGGCAGTATTGGCACATGCACAAATCAGGTGCACACCCCGACGAACACTGTTAATTTGTGCAAGGCCCTGCAAACATTTGCTGGCACGCTTCTTGTTATTCATTCTTTATATTGAACAAGGACTCGCCGTATGCCTGTAAAAGCCTTCGATGAAATGCACACCGCCTCTGGTGAACTGCGCGCCCACTACCAGGATTTTGACCGCTGGCTGACTGCCCAGCCAGCCGACCGCCTTCAGAACAAGCGGGCTGAGGCTGACCTCATATTTCGCCGAGTCGGCATTACCTTTGCCGTGTACGGCGATGATGCTGGCACCGAACGCCTGATCCCCTTCGACATTGTTCCGCGCATCATTCCAGCCGCGGAATGGAAAACACTTGAAGCCGGGTTGCGCCAACGGGTGACCGCGTTGAACATGTTCCTGAAGGACATTTACAACGAACAGCACATCCTGAAAACAGGGCTGATTCCGCCGGAACAGATTTTCGAGAACGAACAATATCGCCGCGAAATGCAAGGCGTCAAAGTCGCTGGCGACATTTACGCCCACATCGCTGGCGTGGATGTGGTGCGGGCCGGCGAAGGCGAATTCTACGTGCTGGAGGACAACCTTCGCGTGCCCTCAGGTGTCAGCTACATGCTGGAAAACCGCAAAATGATGATGCGGCTGTTCCCTGAACTGTTTGTGCGCAACCGCGTGGCCCCTGTCGAACATTACCCCGACAATCTGCTGGAGAACCTTCGGTCAGTCTCACCGCAGAACCACACCGACCCGACTGTCGTGGTGCTCACCCCGGGCATGTACAACTCCGCTTATTTCGAGCATGCCTTTCTGGCCCAACAGATGGGTGTTGAACTGGTGGAAGGCAAGGACATGTTTGTAGAAGACGACGTGCTCTACATGCGGACCACCTTGGGCCCCAAACGGGTCGATGTGATCTACCGACGTCTGGACGATGACTTCCTCGACCCCAAAGTTTTCCGTGCTGATTCCCAACTCGGTGTTCCCGGCCTGCTGGACGTGTACCGCGCGGGCAACGTGACCCTGTGTAACGCCATCGGCACCGGTGTAGCCGACGACAAATCGATCTACCCCTACGTGCCCGACATGATCCGGTTCTACCTGAGCGAAGAACCCATCATCAACAACGTACCGACCTGGATGTGTCGCAAACCGGAGCACTTGAAAGAAGTACTGGCCCGCCTGCCCGAGCTGGTGGTCAAGGAAGTTCACGGTGCAGGCGGTTACGGCATGCTGGTCGGCCCGGCGTCCACCAAGGCCCAAATCGAAGAATTCCGCGCCAAGCTGATTTCAGACCCAGCCAAGTTCATTGCCCAACCCACGCTGGCACTGTCCACCTGCCCCACCTTTGTAGAGTCAGGCCTGGCACCCCGCCACATCGACCTTCGCCCCTTTGTACTGTCGGGCAGCAAAGTGTCCATGATCCCCGGTGGCTTGAGCCGCGTGGCCTTGCGTGAAGGGTCGCTGGTGGTGAACAGCAGCCAGGGTGGCGGCACCAAGGACACCTGGGTGCTGGAACGATAAACACACAAGAATGAAGGATTGAGCCATGTTGAGCCGCACCGCCGACCACCTGTTCTGGATGGCCCGATACATTGAACGGGCCGAGAACACAGCACGCATGCTGGATGTGAATGTACAAACTGCCCTGCTGCCGCAGGACGCTGACAACGCCGAACAGGGTTGGCGCGCCATGCTGTCCATTTGCGAGTTGCAGGAAGCCTTCTCCAAGCGGCATTCCGCTGTGACGGCCGAAGCCGTGATTGATTTCATGGTGAAAGACCCGAACAACCCGTCCAGCATCTACTGCTGCCTGCAAGCGGCCCGCGAAAATGCACGCGCTGTGCGCGGTGCCCTGACCACCGAGGTTTGGGAAACCAACAACACCACCTGGCTTGAATTGCGCAAGCTGATTGAAGAAGGTTTGGTGGAACGCGACCCCTCTGCATTTTTTGAGTGGGTCAAGTTTCGCAGCCATCTGTCACGCGGGGTGACCATTGGCACCATGTTGAAAGACGACGCCTTCCGCTTCACGCGGCTGGGGACCTTCCTCGAACGCGCAGACAACACCGCGCGGCTGCTGGATGTGAAGTTCCACAACGTACCCTTCAACCCGCTGGCCAATTCAGTGGTGTCTGCAGACCCACACGCCGACTATTACCACTGGGCGGCCATTCTGCGCTCGGTGTCGGCTTTTGAAATTTACCGGAAGGTGTATCGGGACGTGATCACCCCTGAACGCGTGTGCGAACTGCTGATTCTGCGTGATGACATGCCAAGGTCGCTGATTGCATCGATGAACGAAGTGGTGCTTAACCTCAGCCACGTGCGCAACAGCTATTCAGCAGACACCGAACGCCGCGCGGGCAAGCTGCGTGCCGAGCTTTTGTACAGCCAGATTGATGACATTCTGCAAATGGGCCTGCACGCCTATCTGACCAACTTTCTGGAACGTGTGAACGACCTGGGCAACCGCATCAGTAAAGACTTCCTAGTGCCCTTGAACTGAACCCGGAACGGCCCCCGTGGTACACGTGGGGGCCTTTTCCGAAACCATCAGCCCGGTGTTATTGGGCCACCCAACCGCCGTCCATGTTCCACGCCGCACCGCGAACCTGAGACGCGTCTTCGGAACACAGAAACACCACCAAGCCCCCTAACTGCTCAGGCGTCACAAACTCTTGGGAAGGCTGCTTTTCACTGAGTAACCCAATCTTGGCCTGCTCAACACTCACCCCCTCACGTTGAGCGCGGGCATCCACTTGCGCCTGCACCAGCGGGGTAAGCACCCAGCCCGGGCACACTGCATTGCACGTCACCCCTGTAGTGGCTGTTTCCAGCGCCACCACCTTGGTCAGCCCCACAATGCCATGTTTGGCTGCCACATACGCCGATTTGTTGGCCGAAGCCACCAAACCATGCGCCGAAGCAATGTTCACAATCCGCCCCCAATTGCGGGCCTTCATGCCGGGCAAGGTGAGGCGTGTGGTGTGGAACGCTGCTGACAGGTTGATGGCGATCACCGCATCCCAACGGGCCACATCAAACGACTCCACGGGCGACACATGCTGAATGCCTGCATTGTTCACCAGAATATCGACCGAGCCGAGTTGTGCCTCAGTGGCCGACACCAAGGCCTGCACCTCCTCCGGTTTGGACAAATCAGCGCCGTGATATCCCACCTTCACCCCAAAAGCCGCCACAGCCGCCTTGGCAGCATCAATCTGCTCTGGTGTTCCAAAACCATTGAGCATGATGTGACAACCTTGGGCGGCCAAGCGCTGGGCCACACCCAAACCAATGCCACTGGTGGACCCGGTGACCAAAGCAATTTTGTTTTGAATGCTCACAAAAAGACCCCAAGGAAAAAATCTGGTCAGAAAAACCTGAAATACTGGTCACAGAACAACGACCACCTTCATGAAGGAGACTAGTGGACCATGCTGACAGCCCGCTTGCGCACCGTTCAATGGCTAAGCCCCACAGGGCTTAAACAACTAGGCTACCGCGAATGGGGCGACGAGGACAACCCACGGGTTCTACTGTGTGTACACGGCCTGACCCGGGTCAGTGAGGACTTCGACACCCTGGCCCAAGCCCTGTCGGCGACCCACCGGGTGATTGCCGCTGACATGCCGGGCCGTGGCCGCTCTGACTGGCTTGAACAAGGCGCACTGTACGCAGTGCCAACCTACGTGAGTGCTTGCGTGGCCTTGGTTGCACGGGCCAATGCCGAGCACCTGGATTGGCTGGGCACATCGATGGGTGGCTTGATTGGCATGGCCTACGCCAGCATGCCCGGCTGCCCCATCAAAACGCTGATGCTGAATGATGTCGGCCCAAGCCTGGACCTTGCAGCCCTTCAACGGATCGGCCAATACGTCGGCAAATCGCCCGTGTTTCTGGACAAGGCCAGCGCGCGTGCAGCCATACGTAGCATTTCCACCCCCTTTGGCCCCCACAGCGAGGCCCAGTGGAACCAATTGTGCGATTCCGTGTTGGTGCAACGGGACGGTGGTTGGACCACCCACTACGATCCAAAAATTGGTGAAGCCTTTCAAACCATCACGGCGGAAACTGTGGCAGCCAGCGAGGCGATGCTGTGGGCTGCTTGGGATGCCATCACCGCCAAAACACTGGTCATCCGCGGCGAGCATTCAGACCTGCTCAGCAAAGCCACCTGCCAAGCGATGCAAAGCCGGGGGCCCAAAGCGGAGTGTGTTGAAATCCCTGGCGTGGGGCATGCCCCCACATTCATGCAGGATGACCAGATCGACATCATCCGCCGCTTTTTGGCGTAAACTTGACAGTCGGTGAAGCCGTTTCACACACCCTACACGCATGGTTTCAGTCACCTCCACATTGGCCCAGGAAGGGCACAGCGAATCAGGATTGCCTGCACTTGCGCTCTTGAGCAAAAGTGACGCCAGCCGTGTATCCCAAGCCCTGGACTACGCCCGCGAACACGCCCATGGTCATGTTCTGGACACACAGGAACCAGCGCTTCAGCACATGCTGGCCGTTGCGGACCTGCTGGCTGAATTGCGCACCGATGCAGACACCCGCATCGCCGGTTGTTTGGGCCCCTTGGTGTTCTTTGACAAACAGCTTGAAAACCGGATGGAAAACCGGTTTGGTGCCGAGGTGGGCCGCATGCTGGCGGCTTTGCGCAAGTTGTTCAAAATGCGATCCATGGTGGGCCCCAGCATGGCCAACACCGCCATTGAAACCCTGCGCCTGGCGGACCAAATGGAAACCCTGCGCAAGATGTTGCTGGCCATGGCCACCGACATCCGCGTCATTCTGATCCGCTTGTGTTCACGGCTGCAAACCCTCCGGCATTTCACCTCGCTGGATGAAATCAAACGTGAGGAAGGCCCGCTGTGGCGGTATGCCCAATCCCACGCGCAGGAAACATTGGAGCTCTACGCCCCCCTGGCCAACCGGCTGGGCTTGTGGCAATTGAAGTGGGAACTGGAAGATTTGTCGTTTCGCCTGCTTCAACCGGGCGTGTACAAAAACGTGGCCAAGATGCTGGACGAGAAGCGCACTGAGCGCGAGGCGTTCATCGAATCAGCCATGGAGGCCATTCGTACTGCGCTGAACAAGGCGGGCATTGCCTGCGAAATCAGTGGCCGGCCCAAACACATTTACAGCATCTGGAACAAGATGCGCGGCAAAGGGGTCAGCTTTGACAAGCTGTACGATGTGCGCGCCTGCCGCGTCATTGTAAGCAGCGTGGCTGAGTGCTATCAGGCCTTGAGCATCGTCCACAGCCTGTGGCAACCCATTGCTGAAGAGTTCGACGATTACATCAGCAAACCCAAGCCCAACGGCTACCAAAGCCTGCACACCGTGGTTCAGGACGCCACCGGCAAAGCGCTGGAAGTGCAAATTCGCACCGAAGAAATGCACCAGTTCGCTGAATACGGTGTGGCTGCGCACTGGCGCTACAAGGAGGCCGGGCGTGACGGGTACGGCGGAGAAAGCCGCGCCGAAGGCGACTTTGAAGAACGCATTGCCCTGCTGCGACAGCTTTTGGCTTGGCAAAAAGACGTGACTGACACCATGGGTGAAGCCAGTGACTGGGCCCAGGAAATGAAGGTGTCGGCCCTGAACGACCATGTCTATGTGTTTACACCGCAGGCCCGCATTGTGGAGCTGCCCACCGGCAGCACCCCATTGGACTTTGCCTACCATGTGCACACTGAGTTGGGGCACCGCTGCCGAGGCGCGCGGGTTAACGGCCAGATGATCCAGTTGAATACCCCGCTTGAAAACGGCCAAACCGTGGAAGTGATCAGCGCCCGTGGTGATGCGCCTTCCGGCCCTTCGCGCGACTGGCTCAACCCCCATCAGAAATATCTGGTCAGCCACCGTGCCCGCCAAAAGGTGAAACAGTGGTTTGCGCAACAAGAGCGCCGTGAAACGCTGGAACGCGGCAAGGCAATTGCAGACCGCGAGTTGCAACGCATCGGCCAAACCTCCCAGAATCAGGACCTGCTGGCCCAAAAACTGGGTTACGACAAACCTGAAGACCTTTACGTGGCGCTTGCGCGGGAAGAGATTCGCCCGAGGGCCATCGAACACGCCTTGCGGGAAGCGCCACCCACAGACACCCCGACTGGCGACGATGAACAGATTGAAATCATCAAGCGCCGCAAAGGCAACGCAGACACCCAGCAAAGTGGGGTGTTGGTGGTCGGGGTTAGCACCCTGATGACCAACCTGGCCCGCTGCTGCCGCCCTGCCCCACCCGACCCCATCATCGGTTTCGTCACCCGGGGCAAGGGGGTGTCCATCCATCGGCTGGGTTGTTCAAACCTGGCTGAAGTGATGCGCAGGCACCCGGAAAGGCTGATTGAAACCACGTGGGGTGAATCGGGTGGCTTGCATTACCCGGTGGACATTTCGATCACCGCCAACGACCGGCAAGGGCTGCTTCGAGACATCACCGAGGTGTTTTCGCGGGACAAGATCAATGTGATCGGCGTGAACACAGAAAGCCAGCGCGGCGTCGCCAAAATGCAGTTCACCGCTGAAGTCAACAATGGCGAACAATTGCGCCAGGCCCTGACCCACCTTCTGGAAATTGATGGGGTGTTTGAAGTGCGCCGCCGTTAACTGCACACTTGCGGCATCAGCCCTCTTCAGGCTCAACCAATGCGCTGGGTTCATCCGGCGTGTAATTCACCGCCAACTGGCTCAACAATTGGTTGTGCGCATTCACACGCCGCGCGCCTGTCGGGCGCTTGCGGGTGTATTGGCCGTCGGAATCCATGGCCCAAGCCAACAAGTTGTCAGCGAGCAAAGCCTTCAAGCCTTCGTCAATCACCCGTTTTTTCAGCTTCTTGTCGGTGATGGGAATGGCCAACTCGACCCGGCGGAAAAAGTTTCTGTCCATCCAGTCTGCACTGGAAATGAACACGTCCTCTGCGCCGTCGTTCAGAAAATAGAACACGCGGCTGTGTTCCAGCAAACGCCCAACCACTGACCGAACGGTGATGTTCTCACTCAAACCCGGTACCCCAGGCCGAAGCGCGCACACCCCGCGCACAATCAAGTCGATGCGCACACCCGCTTGCGAGGCAGCATACAGTTCTGCAATCAGGGCGGGTTCCAGCAAGGCGTTCATGCGGGCCATGATTCGGGTTTTCTTGCCGGCTCGCGCCAGTTCAGCCTCGTGGCGAACAGCCTCCACCACATTGCCATGCAGGTTGAAGGGCGAATTCCAGATTTTGCTGAGCTTGCGGGCACGGCCCAAGCCGGTCAAGTGATTGAACACTTCATGCACATCATGACCGAGGGACTCATCCGCCGTGAACAAACCAAAATCGGTGTACAGCTTGGCTGTGCGCGGGTGATAGTTGCCAGTGCCCACATGCACGTATCGCCGAAGCACCGCACGGCCGGTTTCCGTTTTCTCGCGGCGAACCACCAACAGCATTTTCGCGTGGGTTTTCTGTCCCACTACCCCATACACCACGTGGGCCCCAACCCGCTCCAGTTTGGAGGCCCATTGAATATTGGCTTCTTCGTCAAAACGCGCCATCAACTCCAGCACCACTGTGACTTCCTTGCCACTGCGTGCTGCAGCCAACAGACTTTCCATCAACGCGGAATCGGTGCCGGTGCGGTAAATGGTTTGTTTGATGGCCACCACATCGGGGTCAGCCGCCGCCTGCTTGAGAAAATCAAGCACCGGGTTGAACGACTGATAGGGGTGATGCAATAGGACATCGCCCTTCTGAATGGCCTTGAACAGGTTTTGCTCTTTGCGAAACACCTCCGGCAAACCGGGGACAAAGGGCTTGAATTTCAGGTCTGGACGCTCAACCCAGTCGGGCAACTGCATCAGGCGAACCAAGTTAACAGGGCCATTGACCCGGTACAAGGCATCCTCACCCAGCCCAAACTCCTTCAGCAACCTGGCAATCATCACCTCGGAGCATTGGTCAGACACTTCCAGACGAACCGCATCGCCAAAGTGGCGTTGCGACAGCTCGCCCTGCAAGGCCACACGCAGGTTGGTGATTTCTTCCTCGTCCACATACAGGTCACTGTTGCGTGTCACGCGGAACTGGTACACACCACGCACCTCCATCCCCGGAAACAACTCGGGAATGAACGCCTGCATGATGGAGGTCAACATCACAAAGCCATGCTCAACACCCGACAGGTTAGACGGCATGCGGATCAGGCGCGGCAAGGCTCGTGGCGCTTGCACAATGGCCACATTGGACATGCGGCCAAACGCATCCTGGCCTGACAGCTCCACCGCAAAGTTCAGCGACTTGTTGAGCACACGGGGAAACGGGTGGGCCGGGTCCAGGCCAATGGGCGTCAACACGGGTAACACTTCGCTTCGAAAGTATTGCCGCGCCCAGTGCGCCTGCTCATCAGTCCAGCCATTGATGGTCAGCAAGGAAATGCCTTCCTGACGCAAGGCCGGCAGTATGGCGTCATTGAACAGCTCGTATTGCCGGTTCACCAACTCTTTGGCCACCTGCGACACCCGGTGCATGGTTTCGAGCGCACTCAACCCGTCACACTCGGTGTAGCCCGGGGTTTGGCGAATCTGTTCTTTCAGGCCAGAAACCCTGATTTCAAAAAACTCGTCCAGATTGCTGGACACAATGCACAAATACTTAAGGCGCTCAAGGAGTGGCACCGTGTCGTCTTCTGCCATGGCCAAGACCCGTCGGTTGAAGCCCAGCACACCGAGTTCGCGGTTCAGGTACAAGTCTTTGTTGGGGGCCACTTGGGGCTGTTCAACAACGGTCTTCAAAATTAGGGCTCCACGCGCCACTCAAGCGCGAACATGACAAAATATTGACATGATAGTGATGTTCCATGACATTCCCGTGACCGTTGTGGACCCGCAGCCACAGCCACGCCAATCTTCAGGATGCAGCGCCACATTTGTGGCATGCTAGGCGCCTTCCATCAACCCAGACCTGTTCACCGCCATGGCCACTAAACACCCGCTGATCGCCTCAGTCGACATGGGTTCAACCAGTTTCCGAATGATTGTGGCCCGCGTTGAGGAACTGGATGGACGCTCCCAAATTTACATCATCGACTCGCTGCGCGAACCAGTCCGTTTGGGTGCAGGCCTGGACAGCAACAAAATGCTGGATGAGGCCTCCCAACAGCGGGGCATCAGCGCCTTGCAGCGTTTTGGTGAACGGCTGCGCTCCTTCGATGCCGCCCAGGTTCGGGCTGTGGCCACCAACGCGGTGCGTGTGGCCCGCAACGGCGCAGAGTTCATTGCCAAAGCCGAAGCGGCCCTGGGCTTTCCGATTGACGTCATTTCCGGCGTTGAAGAAGCACGCCTGGTGTATTGCGGCGTGGCCCACCAACTGCCCTTGAACCAGGGCAAACGGCTGGTGGTGGACATTGGTGGTGGCTCAACCGAGTTCATCATCGGAGAGGATTACAACGCCCACGCCATGGAAAGCCTGTACATCGGTTGTGTCAGCACCGCACAGGCCTACTTTGCCGATGGCAGCATCACGGCCAAGGCCATGCGCAGCGCCATTCTGAGCGCCCGCAAAGAGGTGGCTGTGCTGCGCCGGGACATGACTCAGGGCTGGACACATGCGGTAGGCTCGTCGGGCACCGCCCGCGCACTGGCCGAAATCTGCGTCAGCAACGGGTTCACTGAGCATGGCATTTCAGCCGACGGCCTTGAAAAAATTCGGGCCCATGCGGTTGAAGTTGGGCATTTGGATGCCATCACCCTTCAGGGCTTGAAAAACGACCGCTTGCCGATGATGCCCGGCGGGCTGGCCGTGATGATTGCCGTTTTTGAAGAACTGGGCATTACCCAGATGGAAGTGACTGACGGCGCATTGCGACAGGGCTTGCTTTACGACCTGTTGGGCCGTGAACATGAAGACGACATGCGGGAAGTCACCGTGGCCCAATTCATCAAGCGCTACAACATCGACCCGGTGCATGCACAACGCGTTCGTGAACTGACCGAGGGGCTTTTTAAGCAACTGGTGAAGCAGTTACCGGTGCTGAAAGAACAAACCACCCATTTGGGTTGGGCAGCCAATCTGCATGAAATTGGTTTGTCCATTGGCCACAACGGCCATCACAAGCACGCGGCGTACATTCTGGCGAACGCGGACATGCCCGGCTTTTCCAAACGCGAGCAACAACAATTGGCCACGTGGGTGCTGGCTCACAACGGCAAGTTGGGGAAAGTGGAAAACCTGGCTGACACGCCGGTGCACTGGGCTGCCCCAATGTGCTTGAGGCTGGCCACGCTGCTGCTTCGCCGGCGCGACATTGAGGCGCTGCCCGCAGCGCGGTTAACCCTGCAAGACAAAGGGCTGGTGCTGAACCTGCCGCAAAGTTACCTGAAAACGCACCCGCTCACCCAGTACGGCCTTGAAACAGAGGTCGACCAGTGGGCCAGGATTGGCCTGGACTTGCAGTTGCAAGCCCGGCGGTCCTGACCTGCGGCTGGTTCAAATGAACCCGAAGTGGCGGGCGTACCGGGGGTTCATCTTGTCGATGGACAACAACATCATGAAGTCTGCGGTGTTGAAGTCGGGGTCCCAGGCGGGCTCACCGCACACCACCGCCCCAAGGCGAAGATAACCTTTCACCAAAGGGGGTGGTTCAATTTCAACATCGCACTGCAGCTTTTCAATCGGCAGCCGGTTCTTGGGGAACACCTGCAAGCTGGCCTCGGCCAGATGGGGTTCCAGTTGCTTGAACAAGCTGGCCGCTTGGTGCCCACCATCGCGCAGGCTGACGCTGGCACAACCAATCAGGTGCTGATACCCACCCAATTTCATGTACTGCGCCAAACCGCTCCACAGCAACATGATGGCCGAGCCGTTACGGTAATCCGGGTGAACACACGAGCGCCCCACTTCCACGGTCGATTTGCGCAGTCGTTCGATGCGGTTCATGAAAAACTCGGTTTCGGAATACCAGCACTTCAGTTGGGCCGCGGCATGGGGCGGCAGAATGCGGTAAGTGCCCACCACTTCACCCGTGTCTGCATTACGCACCAGCAAGTGGTCGCAATAGCGATCAAACACATCCTGATCAATGCCGGTATTGCCCAAGGCTGCACCATATTCTTCCGAGAAAATGGCAAAACGCAAACGCTGGGCTTCCAGAACTTCCTCGGGTGTTTTGGCCAGTACAACTTCCAGACTGGGGCCAGCGTCTTTTGAACTGGCTTTCAGATACAGGGCTTGATGTACATCACGCAAGGCATTCATCAGCATGGGATTGTCCTCTTTTCATTTCGATGACATGAAATCTAAGAGGCGTGTGTGACAGAGGAATAACGCTTTTGTGAAGAAAAAATGACCTGATCGGAAAAGATCGCTTGACAGATACTGGAAATACCCTAAACTGCTGATAGCAAAAAAAATTTGGCGCTACTTCAGGTCAGTTCAAGTCAGGACGATTTCCGTTCTTCATTGTGTCTGTTTCTCAAGCGATCTCCAGTTTTTTAGCTAGTTCATTTAATCAAGAGATCAGGAATTCGTTATGTCTGAGACCATCAAAGGCAAAGTCAAGTTTTTCAACGAAACCAAAGGTTTTGGTTTCATTTCCCGCGAAGGCGGTCCTGACGTGTTTGTACACTTCAGCGCCATCCAAGGAAAAGGTTTCCGGACTTTGACCGAAGGCCAGGAAGTGTCGTTCACCGTGACACAAGGTCAAAAAGGCCCACAAGCCGAAAATGTGAACGCGCTGTAAATACCTCAGCAGATTGCATGTGAAAAAGCCCGCGCAAGCGGGCTTTTTTATTGCCTGTTCATCAACAACCTGAAGCAAACAGCGGTCAAATGGCTGTTCTTCCAACAATCCTGTCGGCAGAATATTGGCGACGAGTGTTGCCCTGCCAGCCCTCAATTTGGAAGGCCAGTTGAGTCAAGGCGATGAAGGGGGCCTGCAGAATACCAACCACCAACATGTGCGCGGCCGTTGAAATCAACGACAAACCGAATGGCAGGTTGGTGTTACCACCATTCAAGGGGAAGGTCGGTGTTGTTCCTGGCGTCGTGGTGCTCGGCAGGTTGAGCACGTTGGCCTGTGGCACCCCATTTCCGGCGGGCAAAATCATCAGCACTTCCAGAACAGCCCATATTGCACTGGAAATCACCCGGCCGACACCCCAACTGACCGCTTGTGAGGCGTGGCCTTTGAGCTGTCCTGGCGCGTTCTCCCGGACTTTGGCAGCCACCCACGCAAATGGCCGACACACCTGCATGTTGGTCGACAAAAAGCCTGAGTAGTTAAGAATACGGAACCCCTCGCACACGCGCGCCAAACCCACGGTGAACGCACCGTATTGGTGGTGGTGAGACAAAATATGGTCAAGCCTCCCCTTAACCAAGTGGGCTCTGGCAGGGTCTTTCATCTCCGCACCGCGCAAATCCAAACGCTTGTACAACGGGGTTTCGTCGGAGTCGATGGCTTGACGGGCCGCTTTTGAGCCCATTTTGTAAGCTACTTTGTCTGCCAATCGACCTGCAGATTCGACAATAATGGCCCGGGCATCCTGAAGCAAGCCATGGCTCAATGTGGCCTCAGGTTCGGTGTAAAGAGCGTGGTTGTCGATCAACTGAGCAAACGCTGCAACATGCTTTTCTCGAGTCATGCGGGAACGGGAATTCACACTGGACTTCACTCGGTCGTTGTCGTCTAGAGGTTTGCTGAGGTCCAGGGTTACGCCTTCGTCAAGCAATGAACCCTGCGTCAGGTATCGGCCGAGAATCTCACCGACGATTGCGTGGGCCTCTTCGTCGCTTGTTTTGGCATTAATGTTGTCATACAGAAAGGTCAGCAACTTGGGCTCTGGTGCCCCTCCGTTCACTCCCGGGTTACAAAACTCCGGGGCGATCTTGCGGCACAGCGCCACACACAACACCTGCCGCTTGACTGGGTCGTCAATGGACGCACGCACCATGTCAGCAATCCGACGCACAATCATGTCTGCATTGCTGTTGACGATTTTGACGTCGTCTTTACTCAGCTCGGCCTGGTCATCGACCAAGGTGGCGACGCCCTCTGCCAGCAAGGACGCCCCGTAGAAACTCAAGGTGAAGACGCTGTAGTTGGTCACGACCAAACGCAGTGCGCTGTGAAGCCCGACATCACGGACGGCCCTGCCAATGCCCCAAATCAAGAAGTACACCGCGGCGCCCGCAGCGAACAGAGTTCCGAACGCCCTTGCAAACGCTTTACCCGACGTGGATGGCAACTTGGGCGTGAATACGCGTTCCGACACGGCCAACACCAGCGAAGTAGGTGCCACGGCCAATTCGCCAAAACCGGCAATGTGATGCGCCATGCGGCTCAGATTACGGGCGAAGCGTGAGCGACCTGTGGCATCGGCTTTGTTTTTGGCGGGGGCCCTGTAACGTCGCGCGTCGACTCGGGAATGATGGCTGCGCACAGCCGCATCGGTTGCGACGATCTTGTCCAATTCATCGGCCTTGGCAGAGGGATACATCTGCTTGGCCTCGTACTTGGCGCGGATGGCTGCTGACGCTTCAATGTGAAGCCCTTCACACTTGGCTTTGTGATAACGCCTGACACCAGTGCCACCTTCAATGACCTGCTTGATTTTGGCCCACCGGCTAAGACGAACCACTTGACCATCCACATACTTGCAGTCGGCCTTACCGATGACGTAGGTCCATGCTTTGGTCGCATCCCAGGGGCGGTCCAGTTCCTTGAACGGAGTGGAATCCACTTTTTCGGGTGTGCCAACGGTGTTGGCGCCAAGGGCGCTGGTTGTGAACACTGAATGTCTACTCCATCGGACCTGTTGAGTGGAGGTGAAACAGCAGGTTGCTTATAAGCTTATATTTGTCACGAATTTGACACATTTACTGCACATCACCAAAACCACTCCGTTCCCCTAATCATTTGGAGGGAAGGCTTGCAAGCGTCTGATTTTTAAAGACGGAATTGCTCCAGACGGCCACACTTAGCGGCACAAAAGGGGGACAAACAAGGCGCTGTTCCGGCAATCAACACAGGCGCGGCTTGGCACAATGTTCGTGAGTTTCCATGTCCACGGCGACAGCCTTTTGCTGCGGTCATTCCATCCCAATGCACCTTGTATGCCCCTGTCCCATGCCATAGAACAACAACCCCGCAGACTGGCCTCCGGTCTGCTTTGCGTGTTGGCCTTGTTGCTGATTGGGAAAGCCTTTTTCGATTATCAGCGGATGCATGATCAGACCCTGATCAGGACGCAACAGCAGTTGCGACTGCTTCACGATGGCATTCGAGACCAAATTGCTGCTGAAGAACGGACATTGACCGCCAGCCGCTCTTTTTTGATTGACGCGCTTCAGGGTGCAACCCAATCTGATTTAAGTCGTCGCCTTGGTGAATTGATCCAGGCCATGAACACGGTTGACGAACTGGTGGTGCTCAACACCCAAGGCCAAGTTGTTGCCCAAGCCAGGCGGGGCGAGGCCAGCCCAACGCTTAAAACCCCTCGGGACTATGGCCCAACAGCACCGGAATCCTGGCCGGACAGAGAAGAAAGAATCGCACGTCGGGATACCGAGGGGCCTTCGGGGCTCTACTTGCGCTACCGCCTTCTGACCCCTGAGGGCCGCACGGTGGGGCTGCTGATGGCGCACATGGACTTCCAGAACATGTCCCGCTTATTGGCCAGTTTGCATTTGGGCGCGGATGTGGAGTCGGCACTGGTGGACCCGTTAGGCGAACTGCTGGCCAGCAGCCCGGGCAGAAGCGACGCGCAACTGGATGAGCAGTACCATGCGGCGCTTCGGCAAGCCATTTCGCCCAATACTCAAGCCACTGTTGTGCCAGCCAGTAACGCGGCCTTCCCCCACCACTACCAAGGCAGCACCACGCTTTACCCAGCCCAAGCCAAATCGGACCACTGGCCCGTGAACGTGGTGACTTGGGTGGACTATGCGCCAGCCCACACGGCCTGGGTCAGCGACACGTTGCTGCTCATCATGGGCTTTCTGCTGTTCTCGTTGGTGGCTGCATGGGCCATTCGTCAGGCCAATGAACAGCGGCGTTTACAAAGCAACCTGGAACGCGAGGCCCGCGCTCAAGAGGCCTACCAGCAAGAACGTTTTCACCTGGCCACCCAAAGTGCGGGGATTGGAGTGTGGGAATACGACCTGAGCGCGCACCACATTCGCTGGGACAGTGCGATGTGCCAGATTCACGGTGTACCGCAAGAGCGCCATGAATTGAATGTGCGGGAATGGTTGGCCTTGATTGTGCCGGAGCATCAACACCGCCTGCAGGAGTTGATTCGCCGCGCGCCACTTCACCACAGCATGGTGGAGTTGCATTTCGACATACACCGGCAGCATGACCAAGCCACGCGCAACATTCAAAGCCGGGCCAAGGTACACGCCGACAGTGAGGGACAAGCCCTGCGCCTGATTGGCGTGAGTGTGGACATTACCCAGCAGCGTCAATTCGAAGGCGCTTTGCGCGATGCAGAAGAGCGCTTCCGCTCCTCGTTCGAATGGGCAGCCATTGGGATGGCCATACTCTCGGCCAAGGGCCACTTCATTCAGGTGAACAATGCCTTGTGCGGCATCGTCGGCTACAGCCGGGATGAGATGCTGAGCATGAGCTATGAAGACATCACTCACCCGCAAGACACGCAACAACACTTGCATTTGGTGAAGGCCGTGTTTCACCGCGAGCGCAACAGCTACCAACTGGAAAAACGGTACCGGCACAAGGAAGGCCATGTGGTGTGGGTCACGTTGTCGGTCTCTGCGGTGCGCGAACCCGAGGACCGGGTGGCGTACTTCATTGCGCAGGTTCAAGACATCACCGAAAGAAAACGGCAAGAAGCCGCGCTGATCGAGCGGGAACACTTCCTGCGCACCCTGTCGGAATGTCTGCCGGGGCTGGTGTCGTACTGGAGTACTGACCTGCGGTGCCATTTTGCCAACCGCAATCATGAAAAATGGATTGGACTGCCCAGCGACAAAGTCAGGGGATTGCACCTGAAGCGTGTGCTTGGTGAAGAGAACTTCAAGACCCACGCCCACCATTACCAGCAGGTGCTGGGTGGTGCCAAACAACGTTTTGAGGTGCGCAAAGCCTTGCCCACTGGGGGCTATGCCGATGTGCTGGTGCACTTGATTCCCGATGTGCTGTATGGGCGGGTTGAGGGCTTCTTTTCCATTTCAACCAACATCACCGACTTCAAGGCGCAGCAAAGGGAGCTGGAACGCATCAACGTGGAGTTGGTGGAACGCACTGCACAGGCCGAATCAGCGAACAGGGCCAAGGGCGCATTCCTGGCCAACATGAGCCATGAGATACGCACCCCCATGAACGCCATCATGGGGCTGTTGCAGTTGATGCAGGACATGGAACTGCCCGCGTTGCAGCGGGACTACCTCCAGAAAATTGGTTCAGCAGCGGATGTGCTCTTGAATGTGCTGAATGACATTCTGGACATCTCCCGCGTGGAAGCGAACAAGCTGGAACTGGACATGGCCAGGTTTGAACTGGACACGCTGCTGAGCAAAAGTGTGGACCTGTTCTCCTACCGCGCTGAAGAAAAACAGATTCGCCTGTTCTGTACCAAAGACCCAAGTTGCCCAAGCAGCTTGGTGGGCGACAGGCTGCGCCTTGCGCAGGTGCTGAATAACTTGTTGTCCAATGCGCTGAAATTCACTGAGCATGGCCACATTCACCTGAATGTGAAACCTTGGCAGGGCAACGATTTACTGTTTTCGGTTCGCGACACCGGCATGGGCATGAGCCCCAACCAGTGCAGCGCCCTCTTCCAGCCGTTCTCACAAGTGGACGACAGTTCTTCACGGCGATATGGCGGCGCGGGCCTGGGCCTGTCCATCTGCAAGAACCTGGTTGAGCTGATGGGCGGCACCATCTGGGTTGAAAGTACTTTGGGAGAAGGCACTACCTTCCATTTCACCCTACCCTGCCTGGAACCCGACTTCACCGTGCGCCCGGAGTTGGCCTTGCCAGCGCCTGTACCGGCGACCCCCGGCAACGCCGACACGGATACAGCGCCGTTGGCCGGTGTCCGGGTACTGGTGGCGGATGACCACAAGCTGAACCGCATGGTGGCCCAAGAAATGCTGCGCAAATGGGGCGCCGAAGTGACCTTGGCCACCAATGGCGTTGAAGCGGTAGAGGCCTGCCGTGAACAAACCTTTGAGTTGGTGTTGATGGACCTGCAAATGCCTGAGATGGATGGCCACGAAGCCACCCGGCAAATTCTGGCTGAGCATGGCACCCGCGCCCCAAAGATTGTGGCGGTCACTGCATCAGCCACCGCCAAGGACCGCGAAGCCATTCTCCGCGCAGGCATGTGCGACCATGTCATCAAACCCTTCCGCAAAGAAGACCTGCTTCAGATCCTTCAAGACTTGAGCAAAACGGCCGTGTGATCGGGATAAACCACAGGCTGTGAATTTCACGAAACTTTTGTTCACAATGCGGGTCTGCTTTGAGAGTGTGTTTCAATAGAACACGTCCTTACGACCTAGAACAAAAATACTCTCATGCCCCATGACGTTTCCCTGATCGCGGCCCTGGCCTTTGGCTTTGGGCTTGCACTGGTGTTCGGTTTTATTGCCGAACGGCTTAAAGCCCCTGCCCTGCTGGGTTATCTGGTGGCCGGTTTCTGTATTGGCCCTGCCACACCAGGATTCGTGGCAGACCCTGAACTGACCAACCAGTTGGCTGAAGTCGGCGTGATGCTGTTGATGTTCGGCGTGGGCATGCACTTCTCGCTGAAAGACCTGATGGCCGTCAAAAACATCGCGCTGCCAGGTGCTGTGGTGCAAATGGGTGTGGCCACCGCTTTGGGCGTGGGTGTGGCCCAATTCTGGAATTGGCCCATTGGACAGGCCTTGGTGTTTGGCCTGGCTTTGTCAGTGGCCAGTACGGTGGTGCTGCTCAAGGCACTTGAGGCCCGCAATATGCTGGCCAGTGTGAACGGCCAAATTGCCGTGGGCTGGCTGGTGGTTGAAGACTTGGCCATGGTCTTGGTGCTGGTGTTGCTGCCCCCATTGTCCAGCGTGTTGCTGGGCGGCGAGCTGGAAGGCGGGGCTAGACAAGTGGCGCTGGAGATCGGCCTGACACTTCTGAAAGTGGCTGGTTTTGTGGCCCTGATGCTGATTGTGGGCAAGCGGATTTTCCCCAAGGTGTTGTGGCAGATTGCCAAGACCGGATCGCGAGAACTGTTCACGCTGTCGGTGATTGCGATGGCCGTGACACTGGCGTTTGTGGCGGCCAAACTGTTTGGTGTGTCCTTTGCCTTGGGTGCGTTTTTTGCCGGCATGGTGATGCGGGAAAGCGAACTCAGCCACCGCGCTGCGGAAGAGTCACTGCCCCTGCGCGATGCCTTCGCCGTGCTGTTCTTTGTGTCAGTGGGCATGTTGTTTGACCCGCAGGTGGTGATCGACTACCCGTTGCGCGTGCTGGCCGTGGTACTGATCATCGTGTTTGGCAAGTCATTGGCGGCGGCGGCGCTGGTGCTGCTGTTCAAGTACCCCCTGAAAAGTGCGTTGGTGATTGCGGCCAGCTTGGCACAAATTGGGGAATTCAGCTTCATTCTGGTTGGCCTTGGGCTGCACCTGAAACTGGTGGACCTGCAAGTACAAAGCCTCGTTGTGGCTGGGGCCATTCTGTCGATCGGTTTGAACCCGGTCGTGTTTTCCATGATTCCCAAGGTGAATGACGTGTTGCTGAACCGCTTTGCAGGGCTGCGGGCCTTGAATGCGCGTAGCCATGTCACCGAAGCACTGCCGCTTCAAACCGATTCGCGCTTTCTGGGCCTGCACGTGGTGGTGATGGGCTACACCGCCTTGGGCCGACGGGTGATCAAGGCGCTGGAACAACAACAGCATGCGGTGGTTGTGGTCGACACCAGCCGGGAACTGGTGGCCAAGTTACGCAACGAGGGCAAGGCGGCGATTGCCGGGGAATTGGCTGACCCTGTGGTGCTGGTTCAAGCCCACATCACCAATGCCCATCATTTGGTGGTTGCCAGTGCCAACACCCCTGAATTGACGCAAATCATCGAGCATGCCCTGCTGTTGAATCCGGCTGTGCACATTCATGTGCAGGTCTATTCCAAAGAAGAAGCCGACAACCTCGCGCACAACCCACAGGTGCATGTGTACCGGGCGGAAGACATTCTGGCAGAGCAGATGGTTGCCACGCTCAATGCCATGGAGTCTGGCGCCGTCAAGCACTAGCGCCAACACACTCCAACGGACGTCGATACGGGTTAAGTCACTTTTTCGTTGGGTTTGGCAATCAACTGAAAGAAGCCCAAAGCCAGCAGTCCACCCAAACACTCGGCCATCACAAAGGACATTGAACTTTCAGGAGCTATCCCGGCAAAGGTGTCGGAGAACATACGGCCAAACACGGCCGCTGGGTTCGCAAACGACGTGGACGAGGTAAACCAGTAGGCTGCGCCAATGTACGCGGCCACCAGCGATGAAACCCGTTGTGCGTTGCCCAGAAGGATTACAGTGATTAGACCGAACGTCGCCGTTACTTCGCCCACCCAGATTCCCAAGCCCTCTCGCACCTTCGTCGATGCTTGAATCGGTTCCAAGCCGAACATCAGGTTGGCCAGCCAGGCCCCCAGGGCAGCGCCAATCAACTGCGCCAGCAGGTAAGGCAGAAACTCCGGCTTGGGCTGACGTTTGAGCAGCACCATGATAGCAGTGACCACCGGGTTGAAGTGGGCACCGCCAATCGGCCCGAAAAGCTCAATGAGCACATACAGCCCAAACACAGTGGCCATGGTGTTGGCCAGCAAAGCAATCGCGTCATTGCCCTGTGACAGGTTAACGCCCATGATGCCTGAGCCAATCACAATGCACAGCAGCAGCGCGGTGCCCACCAATTCGCTCAACAGGCGAAGCCGAAAGTGAGAATTCATGGTGATTACGATTTGGAAATTTCGTTCAGCGCAGCTTGCAGCTCACTGCTGTTCAGTTCTTCCAAGGGCAAGGCCAAAAGCTGCAGGAGCTTGTAGCCAATGGCTTGACGGGTGATTTCAAATGCAGTGGCCTTGCTGGCATCGCCACCTTCCGCGTTGGATGGATCAGGAAAGCCCCAATGCGCTTTGACAGGAGCGCCTGGCCAATACGGGCAAGTTTCTGCTGCTGCGCTGTCGCACACCGTGATGACGATATCCATCTTGGGGGAATCTGCCGCTGAAAACTCATCCCAGCTTTTGCTGCGAACGTAGCTCGTGTCAAGTCCTGCTGCATCCAACACCTTCAAGGCGAATGGATTGACCTGACCTTTGGGTGAGCTTCCAGCACTGTAGGCTTTGACATCTTTACCCAGCTTGGCTGCCAGATGATTAAGCATGGTTTCGCCCAGTACGCTACGGGCAGAGTTGTGGGTGCAAAGAATGAGTACGCGGGTTGTCATGGTGCAGTTTGTCCGATGTGTTTAACAGCTTGGTCCAAGGCCAGCCGTTCAAGTTTTGAAATTGGTAAGGAAAGGAAAAGATCAATGCGGTGCCGGAGCAATGCCGCCACCTTGGCAAATTGAGACATGATTTCCTCGTCGGTGCCCGTTGCCTTGGCGGGATCGGGTGCGCCCCAATGGGCCAAAATTGGTTGACCGGGCCACACGGGACAAACTTCGCCGGCGGCTTGGTCACAAACCGTGATCACGAAGTCCAACGCTGGCGCATCAGGCTTGGCAAACTCATTCCAGCTTTTGCTCCGCGCCGCGCTTGCATCAACACCGAACTTCTCAAGCGTCTTGAGGGCATAGGGGTTGACTACTCCAGCAGGGTGGCTTCCCGCCGAATACGCTTTGAACGGCCCACGGGCCATGTGATTCAAAAGTGCCTCGGCAAGGATCGACCGGGCCGAGTTACCTGTGCAGATGAACAGAATATTGAAAGTGCGGTCTGACATGGTGGCTCGCTCCTCTTGGCTTAGCAGCAACTGCCTTTGATGGGGATGGTCTTCTTGGGCAACTCAACCTTGATAGGCTCAGCCGCTTTGGGTGCGCAGCACGCGCTGGCACTGTTGGCTTGCTTTTCCGAGAACACCGGAATGTTGCCCAGCGTGTGGAATTGCTCCCACGCGATCCCCTGAGGGTCGGTGAGCCAATATTTGTCGCTGGCGGCGTAGCAGCAGGTTGTTTCGCCTTCGTTGATCAGTGCCATGTCCGCGGCCTTGGCGCGTTCCTTCATGTCATCCAATTCAGACTCGGCATCCACCTGAAAGCCCAGATGGTCCAAACCCACTTTGCCAGCGCGGGTTGAGATTGCGAAGTTGATCCGGGGGTCTTCCAGCATCCACTTGGCATAATCGGTCTCGGTGCGCGTTGGTTCAGTGCCAAAGAGCTTTGAGTAAAAGGCAATGCTCTTGTCCAAGTCTTCTACGCTGATGTGCACGTGAAATCGCTTCATTGGGTTCTCCTTGGGTTCAGCAATCGCATTGGTTGGCGACTTCGGCTGCACAGGGTTGGCCTGCGCAGCAGTTCTCGGTGAGGAAAGAAAGCAGGTGATTCATCTGCTCGAAATTCGCGCTGTAAAACAGGTTTCGGCTTTCCCGTCGCTGCCCGATGAGGCCCGCATTGGTCAATTCCTTGAGATGGAACGACAGCGTTGCCGCAGGCAAACCCAGCCGCTCGGCGATAAGCCCTGGTGTAAGTCCGTCAGGACCCGCAACAACCAAGGCTCGAAAAATTTGAAGCCTGGTCTCTTGAGCCAATGCAGACAGGCACTTGACGACATCAAGCGTGTTCATGATTTTATATTTCGATGATTACGGAATAATAGTATATTTGAACTGTTACAGTTTGACTACGAACCACCCCAATTCACGGAAGTATTTCAGCGCGAAATCACCCAAGTGCCCACAAAATAAAAAACCCGATGAGTTTCTCATCGGGTTTCAGCGCCTGCTGTTGAGCCTTTTGTAAAAGCTCAGCAAGGGGAAAAATACTCATTTGTTTTTTGTCGAGCTTGTCTCCTCTCCCCCTCTTCCACTGACTCGCCCCTCAACCCCACCAAGGGTTGCTTGAGACTGCACGGGGCGACGTCAGCAATGCCGTTTCGACTCGGCCAGTTCCAATCAGTGGAACTGCTCTTCTTCTGTGGAGCCTGTCAGGGCTGTCACGGAGGAAGCACCACCTTGAATCACGGTGGTCACGTCGTCGAAGTAACCTGCACCAACTTCCTGCTGGTGAGATACGAAAGTGTAACCCTTGTCGCGAGCTGCGAATTCGGGTTCCTGAACCATGTTCACGTAGTGCTTCATGCCTTCGCCGCGGGCGTAAGCGTGTGCGAACTGGAATGTGTTGTACCAGTTGACGTGGATACCGGCCAGTGTGATGAACTGGTACTTGTAGCCCAGTGCGGACAGTTCTTCCTGGAAGGAAGCGATCTGGCTGTCGTTCAGGTTCTTCTTCCAGTTGAAGGAAGGCGAGCAGTTGTAGGACAGCAGTTTGCCTGGGCACTTGGCCAGAACAGCTTGCGCGAACTCACGGGCAAAGCCGATGTCGGGCGTACCGGTTTCACACCATACGAGGTCAGCGTAAGGAGCGTAGGCGATACCGCGGGAGATGGCTTGTTCCAGACCGTTCTTGACGCGGTAGAAACCTTCGGCAGTGCGCTCACCAGTCAGGAAAGGCTTGTCGTTGGCGTCGAAGTCAGAAGTCAGCAGGTTGGAAGCTTCAGCGTCGGTACGGGCCAGAACGATGGTGGGGGTACCCATCACGTCAGCAGCCAGGCGAGCAGCGGTCAGCTTTTGGCAGGCTTCCTGTGTAGGAACCAGCACTTTACCGCCCATGTGGCCACACTTCTTCACAGCGGCCAGTTGGTCTTCGAAGTGAACGCCAGCAGCACCAGCGGCGATCATGTTCTTCATCAGTTCGTAGGCGTTCAGAACACCACCGAAACCGGCTTCACCGTCAGCAACGATGGGCAGGAAGTAGTCGATTGCATCTTCAGGCTTGATTTTGCCTTCGGAGATGGCTTTCCACTGGATCTCGTCAGCACGCTTGAAGGTGTTGTTGATACGACGAACCATTGTAGGTACTGAGTCGTAAGCGTACAGAGATTGGTCTGGGTACATGGTCTCGGAAGTGTTGCCGTCAGCAGCAACTTGCCAGCCAGACAGGTACACAGCTTCCAGGCCAGCTTTGGCTTGTTGCATGGCTTGACCAGCGGTGATCGCGCCGAAGGCATTCACGTAGCCTTTCTTGGCGGAGCCGTTCACTTTTTCCCACAGCTTTTCTGCACCGCGCTTGGCGAATGTGTACTCGGGAACCAGGGAACCACGCAGGCGAACAACGTCTTCAGCGGTGTAATCGCGCTTAACGTTTTTCCAGCGGGGGTTGGTTTCCCAGTCTTTTTTCAGTTCTTGAACTTGTTGTTCAAAAGTCTTGCTCATGGTTGTGTCCTCAGCCGAGAGTAGAAAAGAAAAGGTGGAGCAGACCAAACCCCGGGTGATGCTGGTTCAGGGTTTCACTGTGAAGAGTGACTGATCATGCGAATGGCCGTAGTGTACAACTCATTTCGCAAGGCAACAAGAGTTATATCTTATACAAGACCTAAACCAGTATGTTTACAAATCAATGACTTGTGAAGTTTATTTTGAGATATGAAATATATTTTCTTCTTGTAAAATTGAGTATGTGCTCTAATCCCGCACTGCGGGGTAAATTTTGAATACGAAAAAGCCCCTGACGAGCAGGGGCTAGTTTCACCCGTATTGGGCATACTCACGCCAAGGGTTGGTCCGACACCAGAACACCGTCTTCATCCACGTAAACCCAGTCACCGGGGCGAACCACCGTCTGGCCCAAGGCGACCGGAATGTTCTCGTGGCCCGCACCGCGTTTCTGGCTTTTCATGGGGTGTGAATCCAGCGCTCGAATGCCCACCTGGCAGGCGTTGAGCTCGATTGTGTCGCGCACGCAGCCGTAAACCACGATGCCAGCCCAGCCATTTTTGTCGGCCAGCACACCCAGATTGCCACCCACCAGCGCGCAGCGCTTGCTGCCGCCGCCATCAATCACCAGCACTTTGCCCTGGCCCGGTTGCTCCAGCGCGGTGCGAACCAAGGTGTTGTCTTCAAACACTTTCAGGGTGTGGGCCTGGCCAGTGAATGCAGCCGACTTGCCCCAAGGCTTGAACATGGGTTCAACGACACGCAGAGAGCCTGCGGCAATCTTGTCTTCATTGGCGTCGCACAAATCAGTGGTCGGTTTCATGGTTGTCCTCAAGCAATGTGTAAAAAATGGTTTGAATGGTTAGGGCTTCATTTTAGCCTGTCGAAACTCACGCGGGCTGACCCCTTCCCAGCGTTGAAAGGCGCTGGTGAAACTTCGGCGGTCTGAAAAGCCGAGTTTGTCCGCGATGGTTTCAATGTCCATCACCGAGCCGGTCAGCATTTCGCAAGCCAACTCATGGCGTACGCGGACCAGCACATCCCCGAAACTGACCCCCTCGTCCTTCAACCTGCGCTGCAAGGTTCTGGGGTGCAGGTTCATCTCGGACGCAATGGCCTCCAGCGGGGCCGAAAGCAAACTCAATCGAGACTTCATCAGGCGCTCAATTTGTCGGTTCAAGGTTTGCTCTTCAACCTGGGGCAGCAAGCGCGACAGAATCACCGCTTGTGCCTTCAGGTGAGCCGATGGGATGCCTCCAGGCAAGGGCGCATCCATGGCTTTTGCATCCACCAGAATGCGATTGACGGGGCAGTTGAACAGCACGCGGGTGTTGAGCAACTCCTCATACATGGCAGGTTCGGTCAACGGGCTGTGCTGGAATTCCACCCGGTCAACCATGTGGGCCATGGGGCTGAGCAGGCGGACAAACTTCAACACGGACGCCGTGGTGGCCTCGACAAACCCCGGCAGGTTGCTGTGCTGGCCTGTGGGGTCACGAACATCAATCACCAAGGTGACAAACTCACCGTCGTTGCCGGGGGTGAAATACAAGGTGGGGTGCAGCAGCTTGGGGGACCACTCCAACACCCGCATGGCTTCCTGCGGCGTTGAGGCACTGGTGACAAAGGTGGCCAATTCAGGCAGGCCATCAAAATTGAAAGAGTCGCCAAACACCAAGGGGAAATGCAAACGCGGGTTGCGCATCTGCACCTGCTCAAACAAGGCCCGAAAACAGGGCAATGACATCCGCCGGCGAGGGTCGCCGGTCATGTCAATGTCCAGCTTCAGCGCCTGCATCACCTCGTTCAAGTCGATGTCGCATCGGCGCGCGGCATTGGCCATGCTTGCAAGCATCTGAAAGTTGATGGTTTCCATGGTGTCCCCTGAGTGTCGCGATTCTGACAGTTGTCGCGATCTATTCCTTTTTTGTCATGCACGATCATAGATGATCCCGCCTGACTTTTGTACATTGGTTCACATGCTGCCGAGGTAAAGTGCAGCCAGCCGTACAAGGAGGACCCCATGAGCAAGAAAGAACACAAAGAAGAGATCGTGGTGCGCAAAGACCTGGACTTTGGTCTGGACGCTGCTGATTTGCCCCGTTACTGGATGGGCGGAGACCCCTTCAAGACACGCGTGTTTGATGGCGTGCAAATGAGCTTCCCGGATGGGGAACGCTACTTCATTTCCAGTGTGCGCTTTTTCAAGGACCGCATCACTGACCCTGAGCTGCAAAAAGCGGTGAAGGATTTTTCCTTTCAGGAAGGCCAGCACGGCAAGGTGCACACCGATTTCAACAAACGCTTGAAAGAGCAAGGCGTGCCCGTGGACAAAATGCTGGCCGTGATCAACAAGATCATGAACGGCCGCCTGCAAAACATGTCTCAGGAGTACAACGTGGCCATGACCGCCGCGCTTGAGCACTTCACCGCGATGATGGCGGAGATGTTCTTCGCCCGCAAAGAAGTGATGGCCGACGCCGACCCCCGAGTGCGCGCCATGCTGGCGTGGCATGCGGTGGAAGAAATGGAACACAAAGCGGTTGCTTTTGACGTGATGCAGAAAGTGGCCAAGGTGGGCTACTTCAAGCGTTGCCTGGCCATGGCCCACGCCACTTTCAACTTCACCATGCACACCCTGATTTTCACTTGGGTGATTCTGGGCACAGACGGCTTCAAGGGCTGGACACGCACAAAGATGTATTTCAAGGGCCTGTGGTGGCTAATTGGCCCACGTGGCTTGTATACCCGCCTGTTCCCCAAACTGTTGAGTTACTACAAGCCTGGGTTCCACCCTTGGCAGGACCCAACCGTTCACAACTACAAGGCTTGGTTGAACACCTTCAACGAGACCGGTGGCAATGCACTGGCTGCGGGTGAGGCCATGTACGCAGCGGCGCATTAATCGACCTTGCGTCGCTTGGCGCCGTCACCTCCCTTGGCGACGGCCCATTGGTTTTCCCCTCGCTAAGGGGAGGATGAGCGACGCCCGAGGTGGGCCGCTGCTGCCCGAACGTTCAGCCCTCCGATCGGTTTGACCCGCACAGCGTTCGAACACACGGACAGACTTGTTTGAGCCACGCAGTGGCGAGTTGTCTGGCCGGTTCGATACGCGCGGGGCAACCCTTTCCTTTCGGAGGGCGTTCGGGCTGTAGCGGCCAACCTTGGGCAAAAAAGGTCCTCAATGCACCACACGCTCGAACGTGAATGCACCCTCTTTGAAATCCACCGGCACCACATCATTGGGCCCAAACCGGCCTTCCAGAATCAGGCGAGACACCGGGTTTTCAATCAACTGTTGAATGGCCCGCTTCAGCGGCCGCGCACCATACAACGGGTCGAAACCGGCCTTCACCACTTCATTGATGGCCGCATCGCTGACTTCCAGCCGCATGTCACGCGCGGCCAAGCGGGCCTGCAGGCGTTCAAGTTGGATACGTGCGATGTTGGCAATGTGGGCATTGCCCAGTGCATGAAACACCACCAACTCATCCACACGGTTGATGAACTCGGGGCGGAAGTGCTGCTTAACCTCGTTCATCACGGCGTCCTTGATCACTTCGGGCTCTTCCCCCGCCAAGCGCTGAATTTCATGGGAACCGAGGTTGGACGTCATCACCACCACGGTGTTTTTGAAATCCACAGTTCGGCCCTGCCCATCCGTCAGTCGCCCATCGTCCAGCACCTGAAGCAGAATGTTGAACACATCCGGGTGGGCCTTCTCCACCTCATCCAGCAAAATCACGCTGTAGGGTTTGCGGCGCACAGCCTCGGTGAGGTAGCCGCCTTCGTCGTAACCGACATACCCTGGGGGCGCACCCACCAAACGGCTCACGCTGTGCTTTTCCATGAATTCGCTCATGTCGATGCGAATCAGGTGATCTTCCGAGTCAAACAAAAAACCCGCCAGTGCCTTACACAACTCGGTTTTGCCCACACCCGTGGGGCCGAGGAACAGAAATGAGCCCAGTGGTTTGTTGGGGTCGGACAGGCCAGCCCGAGACCGGCGAATGGCATCGGACACCAGAGTGACCGCTTCGTCTTGCCCCACCACGCGGTGGTGCAATACGGCCTCCATGCGCAACAGCTTTTCGCGCTCACCCTGCATCATTTTGCTGACAGGAATTCCGGTTGCACGGCTGACCACCTCCGCAATTTCTTCAGCGCCCACCTGGGTTCGCAACAAGCGGTTGGGCTTTTTCTCACCGCCCTCATTGGCCTTCACGCTGCCCAGTTGGGCTTCCAATTGGGGCAAACGGCCATACTGCAATTCAGACACTTTCTGCCAGTCGCCCTTGCGTTTCAGCGCTTCAATGTCGGCACGAATTCGGTCGATTTCTTCCTTGATGGCTGCACTGCCCTGCACTGCCGCTTTTTCGGCTTTCCAGATTTCTTCGAGGTCGGCGTACTCTTTTTCAAGCCGCACAATTTCCTCTTCGATCAAGCCCAACCGGCGTTTGGACGCCTCATCGGTTTCGCGCTTCACCGCTTCCCGCTCAATCTTGAGTTGAATCAAACGCCGATCCAGTTTGTCCATTTCCTCGGGTTTGGAATCAATCTCCATCTTGATTCGGGCTGCTGCTTCGTCAATCAGGTCGATGGCTTTGTCGGGCAAAAAGCGGTCGGTGATGTACCGGTGGCTCAGTTCCGCCGCAGCAACAATGGCCGGGTCTGTGATGTCCACACCGTGGTGCAACTCATAGCGTTCCTGCAAACCGCGCAGAATGGCAATCGTGCTTTCCACGGAGGGCTCGCCCACCAGCACCTTCTGGAAACGCCGCTCCAGGGCGGCGTCTTTTTCGATGTACTTGCGGTATTCATCCAGCGTGGTGGCGCCAATGCAATGCAGTTCGCCACGGGCGAGTGCGGGCTTGAGCATATTGCCCGCATCAATGGCCCCTTCCGCTTTGCCTGCACCCACCATGGTGTGAATTTCATCGATGAACACAATGGTCTGCCCTTCATCGGCAGCCACATCTTTCAGCACCGCTTTCAGCCGCTCTTCAAACTCACCGCGGTACTTGGCACCGGCCAACAACAGCGCCATGTCCAACACCAACACCCGCTTGTTCTTGAGGGTTTCGGGCACTTCACCGTTCACAATGCGTTGGGCCAAGCCTTCCACAATGGCGGTTTTACCCACCCCTGGTTCACCAATCAGCACGGGGTTGTTTTTGCTTCGCCGTTGAAGAATCTGGATGGCACGGCGAATTTCATCGTCGCGGCCAATCACCGGGTCAAGCTTCCCTGCACGGGCGCGTTCAGTGAGGTCCAAGGTGTATTTCTTCAAGGCCTCACGCTGGCTTTCGCCTTCGGCGCTGTCCACCGCAGCCCCGCCGCGCACCTGCTCGATGGCAGCCCCAAGGCTGTTGGCGGTCAAACCCGCTTCACGCAACAGGGGGGCGACCCCGCTCGACTCATGCAGACACGCCAGCACAAACAGTTCACTGGCAATGTACTGGTCACCCCGCTTTTGGGCTTCCTTGTCGGTCAGGTTGAACGTGGCTTGCAGTTTGCTGCCCACCTGCACCTGTCCACCCGAGTTGCTGACCTTGGGCAGGCTGTCCAATGACTGTTCAAGCGCCTTGTGCAGCGCGGCAGGGTTACCGCCTGCTTTGCTGATCAGGCCGCGCACGGTGCTGCCCTCCTGTTTCAGCAGTGCCAGCAACACGTGCACCGGTTCGATGGTTGGGTTGTTTCGCCCTACGGCCAGGCTCTGCGCATCGCCCAGGGCTTCCTGAAACTTGGTCGTCAACTTGTCCAATCGCATGGCTGTATTCCTTCGGTGGTGGGCTTGTGCCCATTCAGATGGGCAATACATGCGGGCACGGTTGGCGATTTCAAGTGGGCCAGTGATGGGGAGGCACATTTCCCCTACAATGAAGCGGCCTTCAACACGATGCCTGAGCCGCAGCTTCAGAACCAGTCACCATGCAGATCAAACAACTCCAGATCGCCTATGCACCCGAGCATGACCGTATTCTGATGCGGATCAACTCGTCGGACCAACAGGAGGTTCGTTGTTGGCTGACACGGCGCATGGTCAACATGCTGGTGCCCAGTTTTGATGAAATGATGCAAAAGCTGCTGGCCAGTGACCGTGTGCTGAACGACTCTGGCCGCAAAGCACTGCTGGACATGAGCCGGGAAGTGTCGTTGTACTCAGCCGATTTCCAAACCCCGTTTCAGGACCAAAGCGCTGCCCTGCCCCTTGGCCCCGAACCCTTGCTGATTACCCAGATTGAATTGCGCCCGGTGACCGAGGGCAATGGTGCCGAGCTGCTGCTCAAGCTGGCGACATCGGACGGGAAAGGGTTTGAAATGCGCATGGCCGAGCAATTGCAGCATGGATTTGCTGACCTGCTGATCAAAACCTGTCAGCAGGCCGACTGGGGCCTGAACTTCAAGAGTGCCCCCACCATCATTGAGCGCCCAGAGAGCCGCCACCTGAACTGAGCATTGCCTGCTCAAGCACCCACAAACGGTCCTGCCCCCAAGCGGTCACATTGCCCCAGCGGAATGAGGGCACGCCCCACAGGCCCAGTTCAAACAACAGGCTGCGGTTGGCTTCGGCCCGTGCCCGCCATTCATCATTGCGCAGAGCCGCCTTGGCCTCGTCCCAATTCAAACCAGCGGTGCGAACAATTCGGGCCAGGCCACGGTCACTGCCGGCATCCACACCTTTGGCCCACACCAAGTCCATGAACGCCAGCACGTATTCCCGGCCATGGCCTTGTTGTTCTGCCCAAGGAATGAGGGACAAACCCCGCTCGGTGGGTTTTCCCACCGGGTCGTTCAAGCGGCCAAAGTCCGTGCCTTGAAGCCAGGCTTCGCGCGCTGTGTCGCGAACAATGTATTGGCGCTTTTCTTTGGGCACCGGCAAACCACGCATCACCATCGGCAATACAAAGCGCAATTGCACCTGAACACCAAACCGCTCAGCCATGGCGAATACCCTGGGTGCAACAATCGCGGAGTATGGGCTGCGAAACGACAGGAAGAACTCGATCGGTGGCGAACCTGCCGGCAATTTGGGCGGGTTTTGCACATCAAAATGCGGGGGAATGAGCGGCCCCCAAGGTACCACCCGGGGCGACATGCCGGGCTGCGGGTCTTCCGGCAGGCGCAGGCCGAGTTGCTCCAGCCGGGCCTCAAGGTGATGCAGCCGATCAATGCCCCAATACCACTCACCCTCGTAATGCAGGGTGGCCCCAAGGTAATGGCCAAGGCGGGTACGCTCTGCATCCGCAGCTTGCTGATGGCTGCTCAGAGCCTGTTCAGTGGCCAAAGGCGTCTCGGCCAACTCACGCAAGGTTGCAGGGTCGAGAGGCATGCCCCAGGCCGCCAGCAGCACAGGGGCGGCCATGGTCACACCCTGGCCCCGTTCAATGGCGGTGAGCAGTTGGCGGGCTGCATGCTGAAGGCAGACTGCATCGGGTTGAGTGCCGTGGTCCAGAAACTGAAGCCCATGGCGGCGGGCCAGCAATTGCGAGTCCACCCTGCTGTAGGCCACCAGCTTGTCGCGCTCGGGCGCAGCACCGTCGGGGGGCGGGCTCACGAGGCTTAACTGCACAGCCACCGGGTACCTTCGAAGAAATTCGGGCAACACCTGGGCCAGTAGAACACTGTACGGGTCATCCACCTGCAGGTAGACCCGCACCACGTGAGGCTTACCTGCCTTGGCTCGGGCTGATTCCGCTTTGATTCGGTGCGCAAGCAAACGATCTCGCGACAACATGCGCGATGAAATGATGGGGGTGAGCAGGGTTCGAAGGGACATGGCGCAAGGTCTTGGACAAAGTCTCATGGACTATGAACAAGGATTTACACCATGTCAATAATGAACTTAAAGGAACAGGCTTTGCAGGTCATTCAGAAAACGCAGGCCCAAGGGGGTCGCTTTCAACACGCCGGGCTTTGGGTCCAGCAAGCCTTTGTCCAAAGCCGCTTTCAGGGCCCCTTGCAAGTCGCTCAGTGGGCGCCCGCAGCGCTCGACGAAATACGCGTCAGGCACCCCATCAATCAAGCGCAGGGCGTTCAGCATGAATTCGAAGGGCAACTCTTGCACAGTCAGGCTGCGCACTTCGGCTGGGCGGGCCTGCGCCAGCATTTCATCCATGTAGGCCTGCGGGTTGCGGTGGCGCGTTTCCCGCTCAATGCGGTTGGGGTAGGAAATTTTGGCGTGGGCCCCAGCGCCTATGCCCAGGTAGTCACCAAAACCCCAGTAATTCAGGTTGTGCTGGCAACGGTGGCCCGGTTTGCAGAAGGCGGACACCTCATAGCGTTCGAAGCCGGCCTGCGCCACGCGGGCGTGTACGGCGTCTTCAATGTCGCTGAGCACCTCATCATCCGGCAGTTCGGGCGGATGCGCTGCAAACAAGGTGTTCGGCTCCATCGTCAACTGGTACAGGCTGAGGTGGGTGGTGCCCAAGCCCAAAGCCATGTTCACATCGGCCAGCGCATCTTCAACACCTTGGCCAGGCAAGCCGTACATCAAGTCGAGGTTGACCTCGTCGAACAACTGGACTGCTGCTGCAACCGCAGCCCTGGCCTGCTCGCCGCCGTGTACACGGCCCAGGCTGGCCAAATGCGAATCGGAAAAACTTTGCACGCCAATGGACAACCGGCTGACACCAGCCTGCCGATACCCCTCAAAGCGCGCCAGCTCAAAGGTACCGGGGTTGGCTTCCATGGTGATTTCGCCACTCATGGGCATGCCCAGGCGCGCACGCACCGCCCCCAGCAACTCATCAATCAAGGCGGGTTCGAACAGGGATGGCGTACCACCACCAATGAACACGCTGTGCAACTTGCGGCCCCACACTTTCGGCAGTTGTTGGTCCAGGTCAGCAATGAGTGCGTCCAGATAACGCCGCTGCAAATCCACCGGCAAGGCATGGGTCAGCGGGGCCTCATCGCGGGGGTTGCGTGCGTCCTTCAAGGGAATCACCGACGCTGTACCCACCTCGCGAAGGGGGCTGTCAGGGGCCAAGTGGCTGTTGAAATCGCAATACGGGCACTTGCGCACGCACCAAGGCAGGTGGATGTACAGGCCCAAGGGCGGCATGGCCGGGAAACGCAACTCCGAAGGCTTGAACACCTTGCCCACCAAGTTCAGGGCCGAGGTGGGCACGGTGGCAGTCATGTCTTGGGGCTTGGGGACTTGGCTCATGGCTTGGCGCCAGCCCACTGCAGACGGCGGCTTAGTTCATCCAGCAACACCGCAGTGGCCTGCGCCCGGTGGCTGAACTGGTTCTTCAACGCCTTGGGCATTTCAGCAGCGGTCATGCCGTGTTCGGGCACCCAGAACAGCGGGTCGTAACCAAACCCACCCTCGCCTTGAGCGCTTTGAAGCACCTCGCCCCACCACATGCGTTGGGCCACCAGAGGCGTGGGGTCATCGGCGTGGGCCACCCACACCATCGCGCACACAAAATAGGCACGGCGGTCAGTGATGTGTTGGAGTTGCTCAAGCAAACAGGCGTTGTTGTTGGCGTCGCTTTTGGCTTGTCCAAACAAGGTGGCGTAACGGGCCGACAACACACCGGGTGCACCCTGCAGCGCAGGCACGCACAGGCCTGAATCGTCGGCCAATGCGGGCAAACCTGTCAGCCGGCTGGCGTGGCGGGCCTTGGTCAAGGCGTTTTCCAAAAAGGTGTGGTAAGGCTCCTCAGCGTCGGGCACGCCCAACTCGCCTTGGGCCACCCAGTCCACCCCATGCGGCGCAAACAGGTCGCGAAATTCACGCAGCTTGCCCGCATTGCCGCTGGCCAGCACCCAACGTTGGGGCACGGCACTCATCAGTTCACCTTCACCAAAGGCTCGGCCAGGCTGGCGCGTTGTTGGCGAATCAAGGCAGCAATGCCATCGGCTGCGCTGTCCAGCATGGCATTGAGTTCGGCCCGCGAAAAGGCCTTGCCTTCTGCGGTGCCCTGCACTTCCACAAAACCACCGGCTTCCGTCATCACCACATTCAGGTCGGTTTCACAGCCAGAGTCTTCGATGTAGTTCAAGTCCAGGGCCACGTCGCCATTGACCACTCCGACTGAGACCGCCGCAACAAATTGAACAATCGGGTTTTCGGTCAAAGCGCCGGAATCCAACAGGGTTTGCACCGCATCGGCCACCGCCACCATGGCCCCTGTGATGGACGCAGTGCGCGTGCCGCCGTCGGCCTGAATCACATCGCAATCGATTTTCAAGGTGCGCTCACCCAACTTGTTCAAGTCCACAGCGGCACGCAGGGCCCGGCCAATCAGGCGTTGAATTTCCTGGGTGCGGCCACTCTGCTTGCCCTTGGCGGCTTCGCGGTCCATGCGTGAATGGGTGGACCGGGGCAGCATGCCGTATTCCGCGGTCAGCCAACCCTGGTTCTGGCCCTTCAGAAAACCCGGTACTTTGTCTTCCACTGAACAGGTGCACAGCACCTTGGTGTCACCGAAGGACACCAGCACCGAGCCCTCAGCATGTTTGGTGTAAGCGCGCTGGATAGAGACTGGGCGCAGGGCGTTGGCGGTGCGGCCGTCAGGGCGTTGGGTGGTCATTGAAAAGCTCCGGACAAGTAGTGTGTATGGGGTTGGCGCTCATTATCGCCGAAGTCAATCCTCGGGATCGAAGGCCAGGGACAATTGCGGCACGGGCTCACTGGCCGTGTCTGCAGCCAATGCGGCTTGCTCTGGCAGCAAATGACTGGCCTTGATGCCCAACAAGCGCAGGTTTGATCGGGGGCCTTGTACGTCAAAGGGTGCTTTCTTCAAGCATTGCCTGGCCGCCTCCACAATGCTGGGGGCTTCGCGGTGCAACTGCCCGGTGGTGATGTCCCGCGTTACAGAACGAAAATCAGCGTAGCGCACCTTGACACCAATGGTGCGGGCCACACAACCCTTGCGCGCCAAGTCGGCGGACAAACGCTCAGCCAACCTGAGCAAAGTCGCGGTCAGGGCATCGCGGTCACGGCGCACATGCAGGTCGGTTTCAAACGTGGTTTCACGGCTGATGCTTTTGGGCTCGGATTCCTGCACCACCGGGCGCTCATCCTCACCATGGGCGCTGCGGTGCATCCATGCACCGAGGTTGGCCCCAAAGCGGGCCTGCAACAACTCGAGTGGGCAAGCATTCAATTGGGCAATGGTCTGAACACCCATCTCAGCCAGCCTCGCTTGCGCTTTGGGCCCCACCCCATTGATTCGGCCTACGGGCAGCGGGCCAAGCCGCTCCAAAAACGCCTCAGGCTTCACCACAGACAGGCCATCGGGCTTTTGAAGGTCCGAACAGATTTTGGCGGTCAACTTGTTGGCGGCCAAACCGATTGAGCAGGTCATGCCCCCGGTGGCCTGCCGCACCGCAGCTTTCAGTTGCCCTGCCAATGCGATGGCCTGCTCAAAGCTGCCCTCACATTGTTCCGTCAAGTCCAGGTAAATCTCATCGATGCCACGGTCTTCCATCACCGGGGCCAATTCAAGCACCGCGGACTTGAACCGGCGGGACTGGGTTTTGTACCAGTCAAAATCAGCGGGCAACAGCACCGCGTGGGGTGCCAGTTTGGCGGCTTTCATGGTGGGCATGGCCGATTTCAAGCCCAAGGCACGCGCTTCGTAGTTGGCCGTGGTCAACACGCCCCGCCCTTGATACTGCGCCAACGTGGGAAAGGGCTGGCCCGGCAGGGGTTCGATGCCGCGCCGCCCGCCCACAGCCACCGGCAGGCCTTTGAGCGCCGGGTTGCGGATCAACTCGGCGGTGGCGTAGAAGGCATCCATGTCCAGATGCGCCACAATCCGCCCATTCTGCTGCGGCATGTGCCATTCCTCCCCGCTGTTGTCGTGACCGGCCATCCGGAGAGTTTACAATCCCGTCTGACTCTTCAGGACCCCACACCATGAACACACGCAAATCCCAGGACACCAAGAAGGGCCCTGTGGCCAGCATGACCGGTTATGCGAATGTGCAGCGCGTCACCCGTGCAGGCACGCTGACCATCGAGCTGCGCAGCGTAAACTCCCGGTTTCTGGACCTGAACTTTCGCATGCCCGACGACTTGCGCGTGACTGAGCCCCTGCTGCGTGAAAAGTTGATGGCTGCCCTCAGTCGGGGCAAAGTGGAATGCCGCGTGTCCTGGGGCCGCAGCGAGGGCGAAAAGCGCATTCCCAAGGTTGACCTGGAACAGGTTAAATTGCTGGGCAATCTGGAAGCCGCCATTCAATCGGCACTGCCCCGCGCACAGGGCTTTCGGATCACAGAAATTCTGAATTGGCCCGGTGTGGTTGAAGACAACAGCCTGCAGGGCGAAGAACTGGCCGAGATCATGGCCAGCCTGTGCGACCAAGCCGTCAGCGCACTGCGCGCGGCCCGCGAACGGGAAGGCGAACAACTGACCCAGGTGCTGCTGGACAAAGTGAATGGCATGGCCGAGGTGTTGGAACACCTCAAGCCCCAACTGCCCGAGTTTCTGGCCCATTACGAACAGAAAATTCGCGAACGCATGAACGAAAGCCTGGACAAAGTGCTGCAGGAACGCGGCGCCCAGTTAAGCACTGAAGACCTGAACGAGCGGGTGCGCCAGGAAGTGGCCTTGCACAGCGTGCGCATTGACGTGACCGAGGAAATGGACCGCCTGAACACCCACTTTGCCGAAGTGCGCCGTATTTTGAACACTGGCGGATTGGTGGGTAAGCGGCTGGATTTCCTGACCCAGGAACTGAACCGGGAAGCCAACACCTTGGGCAGCAAAGCCCACGCCATTGCCCAAACCCAAGCCAGCATTGACCTCAAAGTGCTGGTTGAACAGTTCCGCGAACAGGTACAGAACCTGGAATAAGGCCATCGGCGAGCCCGGCCTGCCTTAAACAGGTGACCCGCAAACGGGCCTGCTGACTTACACTGTGTCACATACCCCCACGAACACTGCATCATGAACCAATTGCAACAGCCCGGTGCCAGCCCACACTACGCGGGTAGCCTGTTCATCGTCAGCGCCCCATCGGGTGCGGGTAAATCGTCTTTGGTGAAGGCACTGCTGGCCGAGGTCAGCGGCATCGGACTTTCCATCTCCAGCACCACCCGGCCAGCCCGACCGGGTGAACAGGACGGCGTGGACTATCACTTCATTGGCGTACCGCAGTTTGAACACCTGCGCGAAGAAGGCGGTTTTCTGGAATGGGCCCATGTGCACGGCAACTACTACGGCACTTCCAAAGCCTGGGTGGAATCGCAGATGGCGGCCGACCGCGACGTGCTGCTGGAAATTGACTGGCAAGGCGCCGAGCAAGTGGTGCGCAAGGTGCCCAACGTGGTGTCGATTTTCATTCTGCCACCCAGCATGGAAGAGCTGGAAAGGCGGCTTCGAGGCCGGGGCACTGACGCTGAAGAGGTGATTCTGAAGCGATTGGGCGCCGCACAATTGGAGATCGAGCAGGCCCGGCGCTTCGATTATGTTATCCTGAACGATGATTTTGATCAGGCATTGCTTGAACTGAAATCCATCGTTGTGGCCGCACGCTGCCGTTTCAACCAGCAAATGGCGCGGCACGGCCAGCAACTCAAGAACATTGGACTGTAAGGAACACCTGAAGATGGCACGTATTACCGTTGAAGATTGCCTCAAGCAAATCCCCAACCGTTTCCAACTGGCCCTGGCCGCCGCCTACCGCGCCCGCATGCTGGCCCAAGGCCACACCCCCAAGGTGAGCGCTGGCCGCGACAAGCCCACTGTGACTGCACTGCGCGAAATCGCCAGTGGTGAGGTTGGCGTGGAAATGCTGAAACGCGTGCCCAGCTAAACCCCTTACACTGAACCAGCAAAGCCCGGGCAACGCTCGGGCTTTTGTACTTTGGCACCCGTCACGGGCCTCCAGAACGGACCATCGCAGGGATTGAACCGGCCTTGAACACTTCCACCAGCGCCTCACTGGACATTCGATTTGCCACCACCAAAGCCGTGGCCTTCGCGCCCCGCCCTGCCCCCGTGGGCGACCTGCTGGACCAACTCAAAAAACGCCTCGGCCCCACACCCGGCATTTACTATGCCGAGCCCGCCATTCTGGACCTGAGCGCCTGGAATGAAGCCGAGGTTGCCGAATACGAACTGACCCTGAAAGCCTTTCAGGCGGTGTTTCAAAAAGCCGGTGTGAACCTGGTGGAAGTTCGGTCCAGCCTGAGTGTTTTTGACGAAGAGGCCGAGCAATTGGGCCTTCGGCTTGAGGCCCCTGCCTCTGCCAGCCCTGCACCTGCCGAACCAACCCCCGGCACAGCCACGGCGCAACCCGCCGAGGAAGCTGAGCCTGTGACTGAAGCCGTTGCCCAGGCAACCCAGCAGGAGCCTGAAAGCCCCGAGAACGTGGGTTCACAGGCCGACGCCCCCGCAGACGCTGAGCCCACCGAGGCCCGACGTACGCTGGTGATTGACCAACCAGTGCGCAGTGGCCAGAAAATTTATGCCCAAGGCGCAGACCTCATCATCATGGGGCAGGTGTCCGCCGGTGCGGAAGTGATTGCCGACGGCAATGTGCATGTGTACGGCGTGCTTCGGGGCCGTGCATTGGCCGGTGCGGCTGGTGATCGGGACGCCCGGATACTTTCCACCTGCTTTGAGCCCGAACTCGTGGCCGTGGCAGGTTACTATTTAACATTCGAAGGCGGTTTTCCACCGGAAAACCAGTCCAAGCCAACCCTGGTGTTTCTGGACCAACATCAAGAGCCTGAAAGCCTCAGGCTCAAATCCATCAACATCCGTTAGGAGAACAAGTCGTGAGTCGAGTCATTGTCGTCACATCCGGTAAGGGTGGCGTGGGAAAAACAACCACCAGTGCGAGCTTTGCCTCCGGCCTGGCCCTTCGTGGTTTCAAGACCGTGGTCATCGACTTTGACGTGGGCCTGCGCAACCTCGACCTGATCATGGGCTGCGAGCGCCGCGTGGTGTACGACCTGGTCAACGTCATCAATGACGAAGCCACACTGAACCAGGCCCTGATCAAGGACAAGCATTGCCCAATGCTGTCCATCCTGCCCGCCTCGCAAACCCGCGACAAAGACGCGCTGACCGAGGAAGGCGTGGAGAAAGTCATCAAAGACCTGTCCGACATGGGTTTTGAATACATTGTGTGCGACAGCCCGGCCGGTATTGAGCGCGGCGCGGTGATGGCCCTCACATTCGCGGATGAAGCCATTGTGGTGACCAACCCGGAAGTGTCCTCTGTTCGCGACTCAGACCGCATCATCGGCATCCTGCAGGCCAAAAGTAAACGCGCGCGTGAAGGCGGCGAACCGGTGAAAGAACACCTGCTGATCACCCGTTACTCGGCCAAGCGCGCCCAAGACGGAGAAATGCTGAGCTACACCGACGTGGCTGACCTGCTGCGCATCCAACTGCTGGGCGTGATTCCCGAGTCTGAAACCGTGCTGCAATCGTCCAACCAAGGCATGCCGGTGATCCACGCAGAAACCAACGAAGCAGCCGAGGCGTACCACGACTGTGTTTCCCGTTTCCTGGGTGAAACCAAGCCCCTGCGTTTCGTGGATTACGAGAAACCCGGCCTGTTCAAGCGTCTGTTTGGGGGTTAAGCGCCATGTCCCTGTTGACCATGCTGTTTGGCGAGAAGAAAAAGTCCGCCAATGTTGCAAAAGAACGACTCTCCCTGATCATTGCGCGGGAACGGGTGGGCACCGATGGGCCCGACTTTCTGCCCCAATTGCGCGACGAATTGATGCAAGTGATTGCCAAGTACGTGAAAATTGATCAGGATGGGATTAAATTTAATCTGCAAAAACAAGGCAATATGGAAATGCTGGAAGTCAATATCGTCTTGCCGGATCAGAAGTAAATCCGTCACAATGGACTTCCAGAGGTGTTGAAGGTTTGAATGAGGTTGATGCCAACCAGGGAAGCGCAGTCGGAGCCTAAGACAGCCGGCCAACGAAACAGCGGGGTAGTCTCCATCGCCCAGCTGATTGGTCTCGCCTCGGGGTACTTGCCCGAGGCCGAGATCAAACGTGTGCGCGAAGCCTACAAATTCTCGGATTCGGCCCACTTGGGCCAGTTCCGGGCCACTGGCGAACCTTACGTCACCCACCCCATTGCCGTGGCCGAGCTGTGCGCCAGTTGGCGATTGGACAGCCAAGCCATTCAAGCCGCCCTCCTTCATGATGTGATGGAGGATTCTGGCGCCACGAAACAAGACTTGATCGAGCGCTTTGGCCCCCAAGTGGCCGAACTGGTCGATGGCCTGTCCAAACTGGACAAGATGGAGTTTTCCTCCCGCGAGGAAGCCCAGGCCGAAAACTTCCGGAAAATGCTGCTGGCCATGGCCCGTGACCTTCGGGTCATTCTGGTGAAGCTGGCCGACCGCCTGCACAACATGCGCACGCTGGACATCATGAGCCCGGCGAAAAAGCGGCGCATTGCCCTGGAAACGATGGAGATTTATGCCCCCATCGCCCACCGCTTGGGCTTGAACGAGATTTACCGCGAATTACAGGACTTGAGCTTCCAGCACGCCTACCCCCTGCGCTACCGCACCCTGAAAAAGGCGGTGTTGGCGGCACGGGGTAACCGGCGCGAGGTGGTGGGCAAGATTCTGGAGTCGGTGGAAAAATGCCTGAACGATTCCCGTGTGGAATGCCAAGTGTATGGCCGGGAAAAAGCACTGTACGGCATCTATCGCAAAATGATCGAAAAGCGGCTGAGCTTTTCCCAAGTGCTGGATGTGTACGGCTTTCGGGTGGTGGTGAAAGACATGCCCAACTGCTACCTGGCCTTGGGCGCTTTGCACCAGTTGTTCAAGCCCGTGCCCGGCAAATTCAAGGATTACATTGCCATTCCCAAGGTGAACGGCTACCAAAGCCTGCACACCACGCTGCTTGGCCCTTATGGCACACCTGTGGAGTTTCAGATTCGCACCCAGGAAATGCACCAAGTGGCTGAAAAGGGTGTGGCGTCCCATTGGTTGTACAAGGGTGATGGCGAAGGGTTGAATACCCTGCAAACCCAAACTCACCGTCTGCTTCAAAGCCTGTTGGACATTCAGAACCAGACTGGCGATTCTGCCGAGTTTCTGGAACACATCAAGGTGGACCTGTTCCCCGACGCGGTGTACGTGTTCACGCCCAACGGCAAGATCATGAGCCTGCCCCGGGGTGCCACGGTGGTGGACTTTGCCTACGCGGTGCACACCGATGTGGGCAACCGCTGTGTGGCAGCGCGTATCAATCAGGTTATTGAACCGTTGCGGACCGTGCTGAAAAGTGGCGATGTGGTGGAAATCATCACCTCGTCCCATGCACGCCCCAACCCGGTCTGGCTGAGTTTCGTGCGGTCGGGCAAAGCCCGTTCCGAAATTCGCCATTACCTGAAAACCATGAACCTGGAAGATACGGTGCGCTTGGGCCACCGCCTGCTGAACCAGGCTTTGGAGGCGGATGACCTCACACTGGAATCCATGAGCAATGAGGCCTGGGACCGGTTGATGAAGGACACACAGGTGTCCAGCCGTGAAGAATTGCTGTCTGACATCGGCGCTGGCCGGCGTGTGGCCCCAGTGGTGGCCCGCCGGGTGCTGATGGCACTGGGCAGGTCTGACGCACGGGTAGACCAAGCCACTCAAGGCCCCAACGGCCCCCGGGCACCAATTGTGGTCACTGGCTGTGAAGGCATGTCGGTGCAGCGCGCACCCTGTTGTTTGCCCATTCCTGGGGACGCGATCATTGGCTATGTGCGCAAAGGCTCGGGCTTGGTGGTGCACACGGCAGAGTGCGAAACCGCCCGCAAAGCCATCCGCAAAGAACCTGACCGATGGACGGACCTGACCTGGGACGACAACATTGAACGCGCATTCGATGTGAATGTGGACTTGCAGGTACTCAATGAAAAAGGGGCCCTGGCGATTGTGGCAGCCACCTTCTCGGACATGGGGGCCAACATCACCAACTTGACCATGAGCGACGAAACCGTGAACCGCAAGCTATTGCACTTCACGGTTCAGGTGACTGACCGTATTCACCTGGCCCGCATTCTGATGGCCTTGCGCCGACAGGAATGCGTGGAACGGGTGGCCCGGGTTAAGGGCAAAAACTTTGTGAAAACACGTAACTTGGTGCCCAGTGCGGGTTCATCGGGAGGCCCTCATTAGGCCTCAATAAGCCTCAGTATCCGCGCCTTAGTCAATCAGGTAGTCAATGGCCAGCACTTCGAGTTCATCAGGGCCAGCCGGGGTTTGTACCACCACCACATCGCCCACTTTGGCTTTCAGCAAGGCACGCGCCACCGGGGAGATCCAGCTGATGTGGGCTTGGGCCGGGTTAACCTCGTCCACCCCCACAATTTTGACGGTCAGCTCGTCGCCTTTGCCGTTCAGGTAGGTGACGGTCGCACCGAAAAACACACTCTCCAAACCCTGCTGGGTGGCGGGGTCCACCACTTCGGCAATCTCGGTGCGCTTGGTGAGAAAGCGAATACGCCGGTCAATTTCCCGCAACCGCTTTTTGCCGTAGAGGTAATCGCCGTTTTCGGAGCGATCCCCATTGGAAGCCGCCCACGACACCACCGACACCACTTCGGGCCGCTCCACTTTCACCAAATGAATGAGCTCATCGCGCAGGCGTTTGTAGCCCGACGGGGTCATGTAATTCTTCAGCCCTTGGGGCAACGCGGGTACGCCATCCTGACCCTCATCATCCTGATCGGACTCACTTTCGCGGGTAAAGGCCTTGCTCATGGTTTACGACACTGGACATTGAATGGTGGAGCCGTCAGGATACCCGAAGTTGAACACCGCTTCTGCACACTGCACCACACCTCATGACCGTCAAACCGGAACAGAACGAGCTGGACCCGGCCGCGCTGACAGCGCCCACTGCAGCCATGGTCAAACAACTGGAGGCAGAGAAACGGGACTTGCAGGTGGCCCGCAATCGTGCGCTGTTCATTGACCAGGATTCTGGCCTGCTCAACAGGCGAGGACTGGCTCAGGCGCTCAAAATGCGGGCTCCGCTGGACCCGACAGGTGGCAGCACGCTGGCTTTGATCTCGGTTCAGTTGTCGCGGGAGCAATTACACAACCTCAGCGCGGACCCGGCGACGCACCACCATGTGATGAATCAGTTAAGCCAGCGGCTGGGCAGGCTGTGCGGAGGTGAATTGATCGGGGCGTGGTCGGACTCTTTGCTGGTAGGGATCACCAGCGGGTTTAACTGGGCTGCGCTGAACGATGAGCACCATGTTCGGCTGGATGCGATTGAACACGCACTGACCGATTCGATTGATGTGCGGGGCGTTCGTATGCGGCCGCAGTTGCGGATCGGTTTGGCGCGGCCCGGCCTGGATGGACAGTTGCCGGGGCAGTGGGTCAGCCACGCACAGTCGGTGGCACTGAACCTGGCGCAACAGCAATTGCCGTTGACCGAGGCCTTGAAGGACAGCCTGCACGCCACTGCAAAACGCCGAAAGCTGATTGAAACAGGGCTGGCACGGGCCTTGGAACAAAACGAGTTAACCCTGATGTTTCAACCGGTGCAGGACTGTGCCACTGGCAGCATTTGCAGCGTTGAGGCACTGGTGCGCTGGAGCCACCCGGACTTGGGGCTGATCTACCCGGTTGAGTTTGTGAACACCGCCGAGGACTCGGGTTTGACGGAAGCCTTGGGCCAATGGGTTCTGCAGCACAGTCTGAGTGCCTTACGCAGCCTGCATGAAGCGGGTTTCGCCTTGCGTTGCTCGGTCAACTGTTCACCCCGGCAGTTTGACAACCCGCTGTTTGCCGAGCACTGTCTGAGCAGTTTGAGCGTGGCAGGCCTGCGTGCAGGGTGGCTGGAGGTGGAAGTGACGGAATCGTCTGCTTTGGGAAATGCTGCGGCTACCATACAGTCGCTGCAGCGCCTGAGAGAGGCGGGCTGCAGCGTGGCGATGGATGACTTTGGCACGGGCTACGCCACGTTGAATTATCTGAAAAACCTGCCGATGGATGTGTTGAAGGTGGACCGCAGTTTTGTGACCGACATTGCCCACAACCCACACAGCCAAAAAATCGTGCAGGCCATCATCGACCTGGCCCATGCACTGGGCCTGACGGTACAGGCCGAGGGTGTTGAAAGCACCGAGCAGATGGACGCCCTGCTGGCCATGGGTTGTGACCGTATGCAGGGCTATCTGCTTAGCCGCCCCCTGCCCCTTCAGGCGCTGCTGGACTGGCTGGTAGACCAGCCAATGCGCAAGGCCTGAACACCTTCACACCCGAATGGCGGCCCGCCCGCCAATTTTGTTCAATTGCTCCAGGAGCCTTCGGGGAATCTGATTCAGAGGCGACACCTCATCAGCCGCGCCCAAGGCGATGGCTTCGCGCGGCATGCCGAACACCACGCAACTGGCTTCGTCCTGACAGATGTTGTAGGCCCCGGCCTTGCGCAAGTCGGCCATGGCCTGCGCACCATCCTTGCCCATGCCGGTGAGCATGATGCCGATGATGTTCTTGGGCGACACTTCGATGCCCGACCGGAACAACACTTCAACCGAGGGGCGATGGCGGTTCACGGGTTCACCGGCTGACAGGTGGCACACGTAATTGGCCCCGTTTCGTGCCAGTTGCAAATGCTGATCGCCGGGCGCAATGTAGGCATGGCCGGGCAAGACACGTTCGCCGTGTTCCGCCTCTTTGACCGTGATTTGGCAGATCTGGTTGAGTCGGTCCGCAAAGCTGCGGGTAAAACCGGCAGGCATGTGCTGGGTAATCATGATGGCTGGGCTGTCTGTGGGCATCTGTTCGAGAATGACGCGCAGCGCCTCGGTGCCGCCAGTGGACGACCCAATCAACACCAGTTTTTCAGTGGCGGCAAACCGGTTGCCCAGCGCAGCGGTTTGAGCGGGCTTGGCCTGTGCCGTGGCGGTCATTTCACCCAGAGGTTTGTGCGGCAGCAGTTTCAAGCGGTGGCGTGCAGCGTGGGCCGCACGGATTTTGTCGGTGATTTCGTTGGCGTAGTTCAGCATGCCCTGGTTGATGTCCAGCTTGGGCTTGGTGACGAAATCCACCGCACCCAATTCCAGCGCACGGAATGTGACATCTGCGCCCCTTGCAGTCAGGGTGGACACCATGACGACGGGCGTGGGGCGAAGGCGCATGATGCGCTCCAGAAATTCAATGCCGTCCATCTTGGGCATTTCAATGTCCAAGGTGATGACATCCGGGTTGAACTTGCGAATCTGGTCACGCGCCACAAAAGGGTCGGGGGCAGTGGCCACTGTTTCCATATCGGGTTGGGCGTTGATGATTTTGGTCAGCAGGTTGCGGATGAGCGCTGAATCGTCAACAACCACCACTTTGATTTTGTTCATGGTGCGGGCCCTTCAAAAAAAGACGATGTCCCCGGCAACGGGGTCCTGGTTGATGGACCGCAGATAGCTGCGTTCCAGGCGTATGGCTTGGCTGTCGGCCGAGGGCACCCGCTCGATCCGCACGGCGTTGGTGGCGGAGTTGAACTGAATGCGTCGGCTGTGGGTGCCGTTGAGGTCTTGCGCAATGACGGGGATGCCGTCCTGACGCAGAAACTGGAGTACAAAATCGGCGTTACGCTGACCGATGTTCTGGGTGCTTAACGACCCGGTCATGTTGGCACCGCCGAATACTTTGCACACCAGGTCAGCCCGGCGGGCGCCCAAGTGCACAAGGTCGTTGATCAATCGTTCCATGGCGTAAAGGCCATAACGCATGCATCGGGTTTTCTCACCCAGCGAGTCGTCACGGGCTGGTACATCGGGCAACATAAAATGGTTCATGCCACCAATTTTGAGGCGCTGGTCGTGCAGGCACGCTGACACGCAGGACCCAAGCAGGGTGGTAAACACCACAGGCTCCCACGACACCTTGCATTCGCCGGGCATGAGATGAACACGGGGGAAACGGGTCATCAGGCCCCCGTGAACCGGCTTGCAGCGCCAGCGGGGTTGGCATCGCCACCTTTGAACGCTTTGTCGTCATTGACCGAATACACCGTCTTGCCCTTGAGGGTGAAGTAGTCCCGGGCCATGGCAAAGTTTTCTGAATGGCCGGCGTACAACAAGCCCCCGGTGTTCATCAGGGGTGCGAAACGCTTGAGGATGGCCATTTGCACATCCTTTTCAAAGTAGATCATCACATTGCGACAAAACACGGCGTCAAAGCCGGGGCGGAGGGCCCAATGGCTGTCCATGAGGTTCAGGCGGCGGAAGGTGATGATGGATTGAAGCTCGGGGCGCACACGAATCAGGCCGTCGTTGTCGCCTTTGCCCCTCAGAAAATAGCGGCGAAGAATGTCCTGGGGAATTTTCTCAACCTGGTCCATCTTGTACACGCCCTGTCGGCCATGCTCCAGCACTTTGGTGTCGATGTCGGTGGCCAAGATACGCACAGGCGGGTTCAGGCTTTGAAACGCTTCCATGGCGGTGATGGCCAAGGTGTAAGGCTCTTCCCCGGTTGAAGCGGCACTGCACCAAATTTCGATACGTGACTTGTGGCTAAGGCCCTGAAGTTGCTTTTTCAGCAGCTCAAAGTGATGGGCTTCGCGGTAAAACGAGGTCAGGTTGGTGGTCAGCGCGTTGGTGAAATGTTCCCACTCAGGGCTGGATGGGCTGTTTTCCAGATGGTCCAGATAGGGGCCAAAGCGGGTGTGGTTACAGGCCCGCAAGCGGCGGGCCAGGCGGCTGTACACCATGCTTTGTTTGCTGGCAGCCAGTGAAATACCGGCCACCTTGAGAATCATGAGGCGCACGCGTTCAAAATCACGGTCGGAGAATTCAAATTCACGGCCAGCGGATTCATCCTGCAAAAGGGTTTTCCCCAATGAGGCGACCACCTGTTTGGCTGCACTGACCTGAGACAAGGAGGAGCCTTGTGCCGGCTTGTCGAACTTGAAGAGGCTGTTGCTCATTGACTGGCGATCCCTGTGTGATTGAACGGGCTGGGCCTACCGCTGGGGTGAGTTCCCTACCCCATGATGTTCCGCTACACTCCAGACTCAAGAAGACCGAATTAAACCGGTGAAACCCGGCCTCTTTGAGCTTTGGTCAAAGGGCCAATCAGGCACAGTGGACGCATGGACAAACACACTGGGATTCCCTCTTCCCTACTCGATCTGAGCCGGTTCTCGGACGATGGCCTGCGTGTGCTGGTTGTCGAGGACAATGACTCGGATTACGAGTTGATTTGCTACAGGCTTAAACAAGGTGGCCTGAAGTACGTGTCGGCGCGCGTGGACCGGCTTGAAGACCTGAAGCACCGGCTGTCGCACGAAGAATGGCAAGTGGTGATTTCAGACCACAACCTGCCGGGCTTCGGCTCAGAAGAAGCCCTGAAGATGGTGCGCGACACGGGCCTGGACATTCCATTCATCATTGTGTCGGGCAGCATCGGCGAGCATGTGGCGGTTGAAGCCATGCGGGCAGGTGCCGACGACTACCTGATGAAAGACAAGATGGCGCGGCTGGTGCCAGCCATCGAACGGTCATTGAAAGCGGCCAATGAACGCCGTAACCTGGCTGCGGCTGAAATGGCCCAGCGGGAATCGGAACGCCGTTTTTCGGCGATTGCTGAAAACATTCCCGGGGTGATATTTCAAATGATCACCGGGGCGGATTTGCTGCGCCCGCAAGTGCCCTTCGTCAGTGAAGGGGCCCTGCGCCTGTTTGGCCTGCCCCCACGCCATTTTCTGGAAAACCCCCACCTGTTTTTCGAGCAGTTTGAGGAAGAAGACACCGCCCTGTTGTTCGAGGATTTACTGGGCCGCGTGACTGAGGGGCAGCACCTGATTTGGGAAGGACGGCTTAAACCGGGCCGGGGGGAAAACCGCTGGGGCTATATCAACGCGGTGGCACGCCGACAAGGCCGGGATTGGACCTGGGATGGTGTGTTGCTGGACATTTCCGACCGAAAACAGGCTGAGGCCAAGTTGCTGAAAGCGCAGGCTGACCTGCGACAAGTGACCCACGAGTTTGAAAAGCGCCGGGAGGAAGAACGCGGCGCCATTGCGCGTGAGATTCACGACGACATGGGCGGTTCGCTCACCAAGTTGAAGGCCGATGTGGCTTGGCTGAACAAAAGCCTGCCCGCCAGCCCTGCGGTTGAAGAACGGCTGGACGACATGCTGACGCTGATTGAGCACCTGTTGGCCAGCAGCCAACGGATTGCGAAGGCATTGCGGCCAGGTATTCTGGACTACGGTTTGATTCCAGCCCTGGACTGGCAGTTGAAGGATTTTGAAAAACGCAGTCAAATCAACACGCGCTTTGCCTGCAATGTTGAGGAGTTGAGCCTGAGTGGGGAGCAAAACACCGCTCTTTTCAGGATTTTGCAAGAAGCATTGACGAATATAGTCAAGCATGCGCAAGCCTCGCTGGTGGCTGTGGAACTGTTCGTCACAGACGACGAGGTTTCGCTGGAAATCAGGGACGATGGCAAGGGCATTGAAAATACCGACAAGCTGAAGGACACTTCTTTTGGACTGCGGGGCATGCAGGAACGCGTGGCCGCTTTCGAAGGGTGGGTTGATGTCAGCGGCGCACCGGGACAGGGCACCACCGTGATGGTGTCCCTACCGAGAACACAAGACAGGGATGAGACGGCTCATGATTAAGGTACTTCTGGCGGATGATCACGCCTTGCTGCGAGGCAGCTTGAAGCAGTTGCTTGAGGACACTGGGTACATTCAGGTGGTGGCACAGGCCGGCGAATACGCCGAGATCATGAAAGCCATGACCCTGCACCCCGAGGTGGAGGTGGCCATTCTGGACATTTCCATGCCGGGCAAAAACGGGGTGGACGTGGTGAAGGTGCTGAAAGACAAGTACCCTGCCTTGAAAATCCTGATGCTGTCCATGCACCCTGAGGACCAATATGCGGTGCGCAGCCTGAAAGCAGGTGCCTCGGGTTACCTGACCAAGAACACCGCCCCGGAGAAACTGGTGGATGCAATTCAGGTGATTGCAGCAGGCCGGAAATACATCACCGCCGAGTTGGCTGAATCGTTGGCCAGCCATTTGACTGAAGACACGGAAAAGCCGCTGCACACCAGCTTGAGCGACCGTGAATTCCAAACCATTCGACTGATTGCCGCCGGCAAGAAGCTCAGCGAAATTGCCGATGAACTGAACCTAAGCCCCAAAACCGTGAGCGTTTACCGGGCGCGAATTCTGGAAAAAATGCGCATGAAAACCAACGGAGAGTTAACCCGTTACGCCTTGGAAAATGGCTTGATCTGAGCAGGCCAGACTGCTCTCATATGCAAAAGGGGCCACATGGGCCCCTTTGTTTTTTTCTGCGCTGGGTTGTGTTGGCTTACTTCAGGAAGCTGAACAAACTCAACTGAGACGTGGACGCGAAGCTTTGCTGAGAGGCCTGTAACTGCAACTGCCCTTGCGACAGTTCACTGATGGCCTTGGCATAGTCCAAACCCACAGCCTCGCCAGCCACGCGTTCCAGTTCGGTTTGTGCGGCGGCATTAATCTGGTCCAAGGTCTCGGCTTCACGCAAACGCACACCCACTTTGGTTCGGCCCAGTTGAACCTGGTCAAAAATCGAATCCAGTTGGGCCCGGCGATCGTCAAAGGCTTTTTTGTAGGTGTCGCTGGGTGTAGCGCCTTCCTGCCCGTTGGGGAAGCCCGGGTTGCGCAGCAGGCTGATCGCATCACGCAACACTTCGAAAGCATCCTCGCCACTGGCTGGGTCAGTGAACAACTGGTAGCCGGTGATGTTGGTGTCAATCGAGCGGCCTCGGGCCACTTCGACACTGCGGCCTTCGACAGCAGCCGCAGCGGTGGCGTTGGGCTGCTCCAGAAAGCGGCCTGTCACCGCAGGTGGGTTGGGGGTCTGGTAGGGCTCCTGGTTTTCGTAAGTGCCTGCGAACAGGTAGTTGCCATTGGCGTCCTGCCGATTGGCAATGCCGCGCAACTCATCCAGCCGGCCTTCCAGGTCTTGCGCGAGAATTTCACGGTCTGAAGGCGTCATGGTGGCATTGCCTGCCGACAACATGGTTTGCTTGATCTGCACCATGATGTCGCTGGCAGAGCCCAAGGCGATGTCCATTTGGCCCAACTGGTTGTTCAGGTACACAATGTTGGACTGGAAACTGTCGATCACTCGCTGACTGGCCTTGGCACCCAAGGCGGTGGACATGGCCAGTGGGTCATCCGACGGCTTGAGCACACGCTGGCCGGTGGCCAACTGCCCTTGAATCTTGATCAGCTCACTTTGCTGCTTGGACATGCGTTCGGTGGTTAGCCGAAAGTATTGGTTGGTGCTGACGCGATTGATGGCCATGTTCATTCACCTTGATCAGAAGATTTGCAGGATCTGCTCGAACATTTCCTTGGACAGGGAAATGACTCGGCCTGCGGCCTGATAGGCCTGTTGATACTTGAGCAGGTTGGCGGCTTCTTCGTCCATGTTCACACCGGACAACGCATCGCGGGTTTCCACCACTTGGTTGAGCAGTACCTCACGGGACTCTGTAGACACTTTCAATTCCCGGGCTTTATTACCCACCTTGCTGACCAGTTGGTTGAAGGCGTCAGAAATCGACACACCGGCTGCACCATTGGACTGAAACAGCGTGCGCTGATTCTGTAGGGCGTTGATGGCCTTGATGTTCTCGTTGTTGCCCACACTGGCGTTGGTGGTGGACGACGCCGCCACCTCATTGGGCTTGCTCAGTGCCATCCGCATGTTCTGTGCTGCATCGCGGGTGGGCATCAGCGTGAAGGTGTCGCCGTTCTGCGGGCTGGCATTGCTCAGTTGAAAGCTCAGAATGGGTGCGTTCGAAGAATCGCGAATTTCGTAGTAGTCGCCGCCCGGATCGTTGACCAAGTTGGCTGCCGTGAATGGCGAGCCTGAGCCCTGTACCCGATACTGCGGTTGGCCGCCCACGATGGTGACTTCATAGTCCACCGCAGACACTTTGCTCAGGTCGATGCTGCGCATGGAGACGGTGGTGGGGTTGGTGGTGCTGTTGGCAGTGTTCGGCACCACACGAGACACGCCGCTGACCAAAGAACCGGTGCCAAAGGCAAACAAGGCTTGCCCGGCATTGCCATCCAGGTCCACACCGGCTTGCTGCACGGTGTTCACCGCTTCACCAATGCGGGCCGCCATCAGGCCCACCGTGTTTTGGTACTCCGCCAGTTCGGTTTCGCGAAAGCTCAGGTAACCAGCCAAAGCGCCTTTGCCCAGTGTGCTTGGGTCCAGCGTGATCAGCCTGTTCTGCCCGTTCACCACTTGAGTGGTGCCCACCAGCAGATTTTTAGGGTCTTGCGGGTCAACCTCGGTGGACACTTTGAAGGCGTTGGTCTTGACCACCAAAGGTTGACCGTTGCCCAAAAACAGATTGACCGATCCATCGTCCATGTTCACGCGGGTGACTTGCACCTGCTCGGCCAATTGCTTGATGAGCGCATCGCGCTTGTCCATCAAGTCGTTGGGTGCGCCACTGTTGAAGTCTTGCGATTTCACCGCCACGATGCGGTCATTCAATTCTGCAATCTGACCAGTGACGTCATTGATCTGCGTCACTGTGTCTTTCACTTGAAGGTTGGTGGCTGCACGCAAGTCATCCAACACCGCATTCAAGCTGTTAAAGCGGCCTGCCAGGGAATCGGCGGCAGATAAAAAATTCTGGCGCGCAGGCAAGTCGCCGGGCGAGGTGCTGAGGGTTTGTGCCGCCGAGAAGAAATCGCTGAGCGCACTGGACAGGCCCGAGGTGTCGTCGGCAATGAGGCCATCGACACGGGAAATCTGGGAATACTTGGCATTGAAGAATGCGTACTCGGACGTCGCTTTCTGCTCCTGCGCATTCAGAAACTCGGAGTAAACCCGCTGCACGGACTCAATATCCACGCCCTGCCCGATGTAACCAATGTCACTGCCAAAGGAGGGGCGCGCCTGCTGGATGACCTGCTGGCGGTTGTAGCCCACGGTGTTGGCGTTGGCAATGTTGTTCGATGTGGTGGCCAGGCCAGACCGGGCTGCATTCAGCCCGCTGAGCGCGATTCCATAGACCGAGTTCGTCATGATTGCGGATCCTTCGATGTCCTCAACGGGTTAACGGTCCTGTTTTCCCAAAGTTGAGGGTTGACCATTCTGGGGGGTCAAGCCCGACTGCTGCTTGAGCTGACGTGCAATCTCTTGCGCAAGGCCAAGGCCTTTGCCGGACAGGTGCTGAACAATTTCCTGGTCGTACATGGACTGGTACATTTTTGTGCTGCTGTCCGAAAACAAACCGCCCTCAGGCAACGCTTCACGCATGCTTTTGAGGGCCATCTGCAGGAACACCGACTCAAACTGCACCGCCACTTTGTTGATGGCGTCGTTGTATTCTTCGGTGCCTGCCTTGGCCCGTGCCCCTTTCTTCAGGCCTTCGAGATTGCGGGAATCCAGCGACAGGCCTTGGTCAGTGCTGGTGCTGGCAGGCAAGCGCATGTCCATCAAATCACCTCGATTTCCGCTTTCAGGCTGCCGGCCGATTGCATGGCTTGCAGAATGGAGATCAAATCCTGAGGCGTGGCGCCCAAGGTGTTCAAGGCTTTGACGACATCAGACAACTGCGCAGCACCTTTGAGGTTGATCAATTCACCGCCGGACTGGGAAATTTGAATGTCCGATTCCTGAGTGACCACGGTTTGGCCCTGCGAGAACGGTGCAGGCTGGGAAATGACCGGGGTGCTGGTGATCTTCACAGTCAAATTGCCATGGGCGACTGCGCAGTTTTCCAGCATCACGGCCTGGTTCATGACCACGCTGCCGGTTCGGGCATTCACAATGACCTTGGCTGTACCCACAGCTTTGTCGATGGCCAGTTCCTGCACCTTGGACAAAAAGGCGACACGGTCATTCGGTGCTGACGGGGCACGCACTTGAATGATTCGGCCATCCAAGGCCTGCGCCAGGGTTTGGCCAAAGCTGCGGTTGATGACATCGGCCACACGGCTGGCATTGGAGAAGTCGGTGCTGTTCAATTCCAGTTGCAGGTTTTCGCCCAGCAGGAATGGCGTGGGCACGGCCTTTTCAACCAGCGCACCGTTGGGAATTCGGCCAGAGGACAGGTGATTGATCTGGGTTTTTGAACCACCCGCCGAGGCACCGGCTCCACCCACAATCAACTGCCCTTGGGCCAAGGCATAAACCTGCCCATCCGCACCTTTGAGTGGTGTGAGCAGCAACATGCCACCGCGAAGGCTTTTGGCATTGCCGATGGACGACACCGTGATGTCGATGGACTGGCCCGGCTGTGCAAAAGCTGGCAAGTTCGCCGATACCATCACTGCGGCCACGTTTTTCAGCTGCATGTTGACGGGCGGAAGATTCACGCCATTTTGCTGCAGCATGGATTGAATACTTTGTGTGGTGAATGGGGTTTGTGTGGTTTGGTCGCCAGTGCCATCCAACCCAACCACCAAGCCATAGCCAAACACCGGGTTGGAGCGCACGCCCTGCACGGTAGTCAGGTCACGAATTCGGGTTTGCGCATTGGCCGTCAAGGGCATGGCCATATTGCTGACCACAGCCAGCAAGGCCAACAATGCGGAGTAACGAAACTTGAACATGTCAGGGATTCCTTAGAAGGGCAGCACGGTCAGGAAGAACCGGCTCAACCAGCCCATGGTGGTGGCAGCATCAATGGCGCCCTGGCCTTTGTATTCAATGCGTGCATCAGCCACCCGGGTGCTGGGCACCACATTACCGGGCAGAATATTCCGTGGATTGACCACACCAGAAAACCGAATGGTTTCCACCTCGCGGTTGGTGCCAATCTGCTTTTCACCAATCACCCGCAGGTTGCCGTTGGGCAGCACTTCACTCACAGTCACCGTGATGGTGCCTGTCAGGGTGTTGGCGGCCTTGGTTTGGCCTGAACCTGAGAAATCCTTGCTGCTGCTGGCGGATTTGTCGATGGGCTTGAGGTCGGCCTGACCGAAAAGCAGACCCGGAATGCCCGGCAGTTGCAAACTGACGTCATCGGAACGCGACGCCGACTTGCTGTTGGTCTGCTCGGCGTTGATTTGCTCGGTGATCTGAATGGTCAAGGTGTCACCGATCAGGCGCGCACGCTGGTCTTCAAACAGCGGGCGGTACGTGGCGACACTGTAAAGGCTGCCAGTGGGTACTGCGGAAGCCTCTTGGGGCGGCAGTGGACGCACCGAGGTTTGCTCGGGCATGTCCACTTTGGGGTTAAACATCGCGCAGCCCCCTAAAGAAATGCTGAGCGCTGCCGTTAAACCGATAACTGACCATGTGCGCATGGATTTTCTCCCATTCGATATCGTCAGTATCTCAACGCCCCTTCAGGATCAAAGCTGCGATAAGCGAGCCAACATCTGGTCAGATGTGGAGATTGACTTGGAGTTGATTTCGTACGCCCGTTGGGCCTGAATCAAGCCGACCAGCTCTTCCACCACATTCACGTTGGAGGTTTCCACATAACCCTGAGAAACCAGACCTGTGCCATTGGTGCCCGCCACCGCCTGGGTTGGTGCACCTGAAGCCGCTGTTTCCTGATACAGGTTTTGGCCACGGCTGAACAGACCGGCCGGGTTCACGAAGGTGGCCAATTGAATTTGACCCAACTGCTGAGGCGCCACCTGGCCAGCCACGATGGCGGACACGGTGCCGTCCTGCGACACAGAAATGTCCTGCGCGCCCGGTGGCACGGTGATGGGGCCGATGATGGGAAATCCATTGGAAGTCACCAAAGTGCCATTGGCATCCAGCTGAAAGCTGCCATCGCGGGTGTAGGAGGTTGTGCCATCGGGCATTTGAACCTGAAAAAATCCTTGACCATTGATGGCCATGTCAAGGTTGTTGCCGGTTTGCTGCAAATTGCCCTGCGCGAAATTGCGCACGGTGGACACGGGCTTCACACCGGTACCCACCTGCAGGCCAGAAGGCACTTGAGTTTGCTCGGTGGTTTGGGCGCCGGGCTGACGCAGGGTTTGATACAGCAGGTCTTCAAACACAGCCCGGGAACGCTTGAACCCGTTGGTTGACGTGTTGGCCAGGTTGTTGGAAATGACATCCAGGTTGGTTTGCTGGGCGTCCAGCCCGGTTTTCGCAATCCACAGGGAACGCATCATGGCGGATTCTCCTTAATTCATGCCGTACAGGCTGTTGGCTGCGCGGTCGTTCTCCTGCGCAGTGCTGATCATTTTCATTTGGGTTTCGTATTGGCGTGCGGCTGCGATCATTTGAACCATCATGTCCACAGCGTTCACATTGCTGCCTTCAATGAAGCCCCCTGCAATTCGTACTTCGGGGTTGTCCTCGAGTTCCTGCCCGTTTTTGGCGCGGAACAGCCCATCGTCGCTGCGAACCATCGGCGTGTCCTCGGCATCCACCAATTTCAATTGACCAAGATTCACGACGGTGGGTTCGCCCGTCAGCGGAATGGCGGACACTGTGCCATCCGCCTCGAAGGACACCCTGTGGTTCGGCGGTACATTGATGGGGCCTGCGGTGCCAATCACCGCGTAGCCCTCTTGGGTAACCAAGTTGCCTGTGGCGTCTATTTCAAACGAGCCATTGCGGGTGTAAGCCTCGGTGCCGTTGGGTGCGGTGACTGCAAACCAGCCCTTGCCCTGAACAGCCACATCCAGATCGCGGCCAGTGGCCTGAATCTGCCCCGGTGTGGTGTCATACCCCACCGAGGTTTCAGTGGCAAAAGCGCGTGTACCGCTGCCCTCACCCATGACAGGCGCCGCCTGAAAGGCCATAAGCTGTTGGCGAAAACCCGGTGTGTTGACATTGGCCAGGTTGTTGGCAATGTTGTCCTGCCGGGCCATGGTGCCCTTGGCCGCTTGCGCGGCCAGATATACCAGTTTGTCCATCGGGTGTTCAGCCTGTTCAGTGGATTGGTTTCAAACCGTCGATCATCATCAACGCAGGTTGGTGATGGTCTGCAACAGCGAGTCCTGGGTTTTAATACTCTGGGAGTTGGCCTGGTACACACGCTGCGCGGAAATCATGGCCACCAACTCGGCCGTCAGGTCCACGTTGGACTCTTCCAAGGCACCGGCCTGAATCAGTCCAAATGCGGAGTCGTCACTGAGCGACACCAGCTCTGCACCGGCCTGCTGTGTGGCCAACCAACCGTTGGCACCCACCGGCTGCAGGGCCTCAGGGTTGGTGAATTTGTACAGGCCTACGCGGGCCACATCCACCAGCTTGCCGTTGGCATAACTGATGGTGAGTGTGCCGTTAGGGCCAATGTTGTAACCCGCAAAAGGCGACGCGGTGTAACCGTCTTGCCCCAGGTTCTGAACCGAGAATGAACTGCCGTACTGGGTGGCTTTGCTCATGTCGAAGGTGTAGCTGTTGGGGCCTGTGCCGGTGGAGGAAAACGGTGTTCCAGTGGCGGTGACAAAACGCGACAAATCGACGGTGAATTGGGCATTGGCCGGTGTGGTCAGTTGCCCGTCCACACCGAACACCAGTGAACCGGCGGCGGCTTGGGCAGGCGCCACGGTGGGGGTCACGGGTGCAACGCCCACATCCACTTGAGTGCCGTCCACAGTGGCGTAAGCACTCCAGGTGTTGCCGCTTTCTTTGCGCAGGTAAATGCTCATGATGTGGGACTGGCCCAACTCGTCATACACCGTCAAGGCAGTGGAGTTGTTGTACGTGTTCAGGTTGGCTGGATCAAAAGGCACTGCCGCGGCAATCGGTGTGGCGCGCGCGTCCAGGTTTACTTCTAGGCTGGAGCCACGGGTGGGCGACGGTGGAATGCTGGCCTGTGAAATGGCCAGGTTCTGAGACACGTCCGACACGCGGCCTGTTGTGGCGTCAATCGGGAAGCCCTGCAGTTTGTCGCCTTTGGAGTTGACGATGAAACCGTCTTTGTCCAAGTTGAACTGACCGTTGCGGGTGTACACCATTTCACCGGCTGTACTGGCCACTTTGAAAAAGCCATTGCCGTTGATGGCCAGGTCCAGCGGGTTGCCAGTGACGTTGATGTTGCCTTGTTTGAAGTTCTGGGTCACCGACGACAGGCTTGTACCCAAGCCGATACCATTGGTGGAACCAGAGCCATTGAATGCACGTGCAAACACGTCGGCGAATTCAGCGTCAGACCCTTTGAAACCAACCACACTGGCGTTGGACACGTTGTTGGCGATGACTTCGAGACCGCGCTGTGCTGCGTTCAGTCCACTGAGACCCTGTTGAAATGTTCCGCCTGCAATTGCCATGTTGAGCTCCTTGATTCACTCAAAAATTCGTGGGTTGTGTCCGTTCAGAACACTTGCTTGATGTTGGAGAAGGCCACTTCCGTGCCCAAATTGGTCAGCAACTTGGTGCCCTCGGCACCGGCGTTTCGCACGCCTTGAACCACCGCCTTGCTCAGCGGCACCACCTCGGCGGCCTGGCCTGCGGCAATCGCATCCACCTTGAAGGTGTAGTTGCCGGCGGGCAAGGTGCTGCCAGAGTCGCCTTTGCCATCCCAAGTGAACTCGGCGGTGCCTTTGGATTGGGGCCCCATGTCCAGCGTGCGCACGGTTTCGCCCTTGCTGTTCAAGATGCTGATCTTGACTGTGTCGGCCGATTGCTTGAATTCCACGGAACCGGTGGCTTGGCCATTGGCCAAAGCCAGGTCATCGCCTTCGGTCAGGATGGTTCGGCCCAACATGGTCACGGCCTGCGCAGTTTGCGTCGCAGTGAAGGATGAGGCCATGGAAGACATCGAATCATTCAGTTTGTTGATGCCGGTGACCGTGTTCAACTGCGCCATTTGGCTGGTCACCTGCGCATTGTCCATGGGGGCCATGGGGTCCTGGTTTTTCAACTGGGCCACCAGCAGAGTCATGAAACGCTCCTGAATGGCTTCAGGGCTGTTGTCATTTTTTTTGGCAGTGCTTGAGCTGCTGGACGCTGCGGTGCTGTTCACCGAATTGGTGGTAATGGCCATGGTTCAGTGCACTCCTTACTGGTTGCCCATGTTGAGGGTTTTCAACATGAGGGATTTGGCGGTGTTCATGACCTCCGCGTTGGTCTGGTAGCTGCGCGAGGCAGACAGCATGTCCACCATCTCCTCAACCGCATTCACATTGGGCATGTACACATAGCCGTCGTCGTCGGCCATGGGGTGTTTGGGGTCAAACATTTTCTTGGGGTCAGTCTTGTCGGTGACCACTTCCTTGACTTTCACATCCTCAGCCAGCGCGGCATTGCCGGGGGTCGACTGTTGAAGCACCGCTTCAAACACCACCTTGCGGGCCTGGTAAACCGATTTGGGGTCGCTGGCAGCGGTGTCAACGTTGGCGATGTTGCTGGCCACGGTGTTGAGCCGCTGCGTTTGCACTTGCATGGCACTGCCCGCCAGCTTGAATGCATTGAACATGGACATCTGTCGTTCTCCTGAGTGGTGGGCTCAAGCGCCTTTATTGGTTACCGGAGCCCATGGCCTGTTTCAGGCTGGAAATTCGGCCATTGATGTTTCGCAGGGCTGCCTCATACTTCACGGTGTTTTCGGCGAATGCGGCGCGTTCGCGGTCCAAGTCCACCGAGTTGTTGTCGACGGCCGCGTTGTTGCCACGGCGGAACTGCAGTAAACCCTGCGTGGACAAACCCGAACCCATGGGCGAGGCCATATGGCCAGCGTGGGTGGTTTTCAGCGTGGCGGGGTTGGCTGTGGCATTGGCATCACCGGCACCGGTGGCTTGCACCAGGGCCTTGCGGAAATCCATGTCCACGGCTTTGTAATTCGGGGTGTCTGCATTGGTGATGTTGGAGGTCAATACCTCCTGGCGCTTGGCCCTGAGCTTCAGGGCTGTGGCCGAGAACTCCATGGAGTCCGTCAATCGATCCAGCATGTCAACACCTCATTCACCTGTGGCGGGATGAAGTCATTATTCCTGTGCGACTGTCCAGTCAAATGCAGGAGAAAGGTCACAAAGTGGCCTCTATTTGTGGAGTAGACGGACGTGCCCCCACCCTACACTGCTGTGGAGGATAGAGTGATTCGTCATGTCGAGTTAACGACAGACCCTGACGAAACTTGAGGGTAAATTTCGATGATGTGTGATCAACCCACCAAACACCGCACGGCCCCCTGCCGGCAGCCCATGCTCAAATGGGTGCTGACCGCATTGGTGCTGGCCGTCACTGTGTTGGTGATGGTACTGGGTGCCCGCTCAGCGAATGCGGCGGGCCCGCTGCCGGTCAGTGGCAGTTGGGTCACCCCTGAACGCTTGGCTGACTTGTTGCCAGTGGACGACCTGCCGCCCGGCAGTCTGGTGCATGTGAGCCTGGTCAAAGAAGACAAGCGGCTTGGGGCTGAAGCCTGCCCTGCCCCCTTGTTGGCCAATACGACCCAGCAGAAACTTTGGGGGCGCACTTTCTTGCGTGTGTCCTGCGTGGGCACAGACACCCCCGGATTTTTTGTGGCCGTCGACTTCCGCGTGACAGCCCCGGTGCTGGTGGTTAAAAAGCCTGTTTCTCAAGGCCAGCCCGTCACTGCCGATGATGTACAGGTACAGGCCATGGACTTGACCACCCTCAAAGGCGGTTGGGTCAGTGAACTGGCCCACCTGAACCAGAAAACAGCCACACGCAGCCTGAACCCGGGGCTGGTGCTTCGGCCAGACTTGCTCAAAGGGCAAGCCTTGATCCGGCAGGGAGACACTGTCAAAGTGCTGATTCAGGGTTCCGGGTTTTCAATTGGCGGGCAGGCCGTGGCGCTTGAAGAGGCTGAATTGGGACAAACCTTGAGAATCCGCATGCCTCAGGGCAAAGTGATTCAAGCCGTGGTGAAAGACGCCATGGTGGTTGAACTGCTGATTTAGGGCTTTAGCCCCGATTGGGTGGAACGGCCGGAAATGAGTAGCAGTTTGTTGGAAGATTTCGTTAAAGTTAATGGCACCATGTCCGTTAAAGGAACATGGATTCAATCAAGGCTCTGCCTTCAGCGGAGGAAATCATGAAAATAAACGGTAAATTCGAACCGGGCCAACTGGATAACCTGACCAAACCGAAAGGTGGCAGCAAGACAGAAGGCAGCACTTCAGTCACCGGCAGCAGCCAGGACAGCGAAGTGGCCAAACTGTCCAAGCAGTTTGGTGAGCTGAGCGCCCCTCAAGCCCCTTTTGACACCAAGAAGGTGGCTGAGATTCAACAGGCCATTCGCAATGGCACGTTTGAAGTCAATGCCGAAGCCGTGGCCGATGGCGTGATTCGCAGTGCCCGTGAAATGCTGGGCGACCAGTAAGCCTTGAACGGGAGCAAGACCATGACTCAGATTGACCTGGCCCGCCAGTTGTACAGCCAACTGGCTGTTGAATGCGACCTGGCCATGGCCTTGGTGGACGTGCTGTTTGAAGAGCAGGCCTGCCTGGTCAAACTGGAAACCGACCGCCTCGCCGAGTTGGCCTTGAACAAGGAAGGCTTGATGCTGGACCTTGAAAAACGATTCAAGGCCAATGCCCACTTGGCGCATCAGCACGGCTTTGAACCTTCGCTGGATGGTTTGGCCTTGTGGATTGACCAGTTGGTGGTGTTCGAACCCAAGCTGCAGGGCACCTACTCCACCCTGCGCACCACGCTGCAGCAAGCTCAGCGCTTAAACACTAACAATGGTGAGTTAGTCACCGAACAGTTGGCGGGCCTTCAGGAGCGCATCGCCATTTTGACCGCCGCGGCTGTGGCCGAACAGGTACCCGGCACTGCCACCACTTATGGTCCGAAAGGCAGCCTGAGCAACACTGGCCCAGCGGCCAACCCTATGCCCCGCGCGGTAATTCGTTGATGGTCAGCCAGTAGCTGACCAAAGATGAAATTCGGGTGAGGTATTGGTCAAACTGCACGGGTTTGACCGCAAAACTATTCACACCCAACTCATAAGCCCTGCGCACATCGCTGATTTCCCGAGACGACGACAGCATCACCACCGGCATGGTGTTGAAGTTGGCGTTGTCGCGAAGAAAACGCAGCACCTCCAAGCCATCCAGCTTGGGCAACTTCAAATCCAGCAGCAGCAGTTTGGGCAGGTTCAACGCAGTTTGATCGCCCGGATGCTCATCCAGTAACTTCTTGAAGTATTCAATCGCACGCTCACCGTCCTCCAGCAACACAGTGCTGGAATTGGCCGAGGTTTTCCGAACCACGCGCAAGGCGAGGTCTGCGTCATTGGCATTGTCATCCACCAACACCACATCAACCATGGGGTTTATTCCTTTCCTTCTGGAACATTTGCCTCGACCGGCAAAGTGAATTCAAACTCGGCACCCTCACCCGGACAGCCACGGGCCACAATCTGGCCACCATGACGATCAATGATGCGTTTGACGATTGCAAGCCCAACACCGGTGCCATCAAAATCCTGTTTGTGATGCAGACGCTCAAACACATTGAACAGCTTGTCCGCATATTTCATGTCAAAACCAGCCCCATTGTCGCGCACTTTGAAGCGGTGGATGGCACCCAACCGCTCATATTCGATGGTGACTGTGGGTGAGCCCACTTTGGCGGAGAACTTCAAGGCGTTGTCCACCAGGTTCATCCAGACTTGGCGGATCAATACCGGGTCAGCCTTGACCACAGGCAATGCCGGAACAATCACTGTGGCACGGGCTTGCGCGTCCAGTTGCTCCAGCACTTGCTCCACCAGTTGGGCAAAGTTCACAGGCACTAAAGCCACATCGGTTCGTAACAGGCGTGAAAAATCCAGCAAGCCATCAATCAGACCACCCATCTGCCGGGCGTTGTTGCTGATCCGGTCCAAAAGTCGGTTGGCGTCTTCGGGCAGTTGGGCTGCAAAGTCTTCCCGCAAAATGCTGGAAAAACCGTCGATGGCCCGAAGTGGCGCTCGAAGGTCGTGCGACACGGTGTAAGTGAAGGCCTCCAGCTCAGAATTGCTGCGCTGAAGCTCAGCAGTTCGCGCTTCAATGCGCTGCTCCAGCGTGGCATTCAAGGTTTGCAGGTCATCCTCAAACACCCGGCGTTCCACACACAAACCCAACAAGCGGATGGCGGTCAGCACCCTGAGTACATCGTCATCGACCACAGGCACCGGCCCTTTCTGGGCAATCATCATCCAATACTCAGGCTGATTGGGTTCCACCGCTTTGCGTATGGCGACCCAAATCGTGCTGTAACCCATGGACGTGGACCAAGAAGGGTCGAAATAATGTTCCGGTTTGATCTGCCCAAGCCACACCAGGCCATGTTGCTCGTGGCCCTCGATGGGCCCACAAAACTGATCCGGGTTGGCCCAGAACTGGCTGCCTTTGTCCAAGGACAGGTGCAGCGCCGGGTTGGTGCCGCGAATGCGCCAGCGGGGCAAACCAGCGTGTTCACGGTAACCCAGCAACACGTCCGCATGGGCAGTCAGGCAGTTCTTCAGGCCTTTGGAGTAGGAGGCGCAAAGTTCTGGCACAGGGGCCGACAGCAACACGCCCTGCAACAGTGAGCGCTGCAGCGAGAGCATTTTTTCATTCAGGCGCTTCTGTGTGAGGTCGCTGGAGACACCGATGTACCCGCAAAACTCGCTGTTGTCGGAAAACAGTGGCCGCCCGGTGGACTCAAAGATCACACGCTTGCGCCCCTCCGGCCAATAGTCAAACAGCACACGGTCGAAGGGTTCGTGACGTTCCAGCAAGGCGCGAAAGGATTCCCAGGTGTACCGGCTGTCAGCCAAACGCAAGCCTTCGACTTCCCAACGGGCCAGGCCATGAAACGGCAGTTCGGCGTGGGAATCGTTGGAGTCCTGATCTCGCCCCCTGTGGATGATTCGAGTCAGTTCGTGGCGGGTGTTCTGTTGCCAATACCAATCGCCAGACAGTTGCATGAGTTGCCGCAATTGCCGCTCCGAGGCCATAGCTTCGTCGCGAGAACCGGAAATGCTGTCGATGATGGGCCGGGTGATGAACAGACCAACGACCATGGCACCGACACTGGCCAATGCCAAGGTCATGGCCCAGCTTTGGGGGGTGGCATCGTGGAAGGCCATTGCCAAGCCGACCAGCAGCGTAGGCATGACACCTGTAAGCAGCAACACAAGCCAGGTTCGACCGAAACGAGTGCGGTCGTGGGTGACTGCGTCCTGATCTCGAAATGCGGGCTGGTTGGTCACCATGGCTGTGGGCCTGAGCGCGAAGGTTAATCTTTACCCAGTGTATTCGAGCCCGCAAAAAAATGCCCAGCGTGCAGGCCAAACAACTTCGACAATAGTCAACAATTGTCAAATCGTCAATGTTCGCGCATTTTGGCACGCAGCCGGTTAATGGCCTGTGTGTGCAGCTGACACACGCGGGATTCTGTCACCCCAAGCACCGCCGCAATTTCCCTGAAGTTCAGCTCTTGTTCATAGTAGAGGCCCATGAGCATCTTTTCCCGCTCGGGCAAATCTTCAATGGCGCCAATCAAGGCAGACCGGAACCGCTGGTCGCCCAGCATGCCCAGCGGGTTGGCTTCTTCGTCACCGCCCATTTGACGGTCGAGATAGCCTTCCCCATCGCCATCTTCGGCGTAGTCGTCGTAGTACACCAGTTGGGCACCGCGCGACTCGAACAACAGGTCCTGGTATTCAGACAGGGGCATGCCCAACACTTCAGCAATCTCAGCTTCGCTGGCCGTGCGGCCCAGTTTCTGTTCAGCTTTGGCCGTGGCATTTTCAATTTTTCGCTGGGCCTGACGCACGCCACGGGGCATCCAGTCGGCCTGACGAAGTTCATCCAACATCGCACCACGAATACGCTGACTGGCGTAGGTTTCAAACTGGGCGCCCTGCCCTTCTTCAAACCGGGAGATGGCGTCCATCAGGCCGATCAGGCCCGCTTGAATCAAGTCGTCGATCTGCACCGAGGCTGGCAACTTGGCAATCAAGTGGTGAGCCAGCCTGCGCACCAGCGGAATGTACTGGTCGACCTGCCGAGTTTTGTCTAGTGTTCCTTGGGCTGTATACATGGATTGTTCGTCCTGTCAGTTAACTGGCTGCCATCTGCTCTTCAAGGGCGCACAATGTTTTGGCGACCCGGCGTCCTGCGGCCAGCATGTCCCTGCTCATCTCACTCAAAGGTTGCCCCGGTTTCAGCGCAGGCAAATGGCCCGCATACTGAAGTGGTTCAACCAAAAATCCTGTCGTGCTTTCCAGCAGGTTGGCAAACACATGATCAGCCTCGTCCGTGTGTTTGACTCCGGCCACGATAACACGGTGCCTTGTTGCGGTATCTACCCCACTGGCGGTGCGCAAGGCGTGGAAAGCCCGAGTCACTGATTCGGCCGTAGGCTGGATCAACCAGCAGCAATCCTGATGAACACCCAGCGCGCTGGCCACTGCCACACCCTCGTAGGGCAAGGTGATTAACACCTCATCCAGAGTGGCGGGCATGCGGTGCCACTGGTCCAGCCAGCTGCGTGCCGCACTTGGCTCGCGCATCATCACATCCAGGCCTTTGCGGGCGGGCAACAACCACTGCCCTTGCTGCATTTCAATCACCTGGTCTTCGAGCGGTGCGCGGCGCAGCAAAAATTCAGCCATGTCCACACGACTGCGGGGGGGAACCAGTTGGTTCAAACCACGGGTGGAGGTGTCCACAATCACTGAGGTGTGCCCCAAACCGTCAAGTTGTTCCTGGATAAAACGGGCCATGCAGGCTGAATAATCCACGGTCACATCCCCGAAAATCGGTCGGATGCTGACCTGCGGTTGACGCAGCAAATGTCGCAATGTCTTGGCTTGATCCATAGCAATCATTCTATTGACGCGCTTAAATTCCGTTTGTCGAGACTTGGGCCATTTTCCACTTCAATTCCTCTTCTGAAGAATCGAAGGCTTTTCCGCTTCGGGGCTTCAAAGCCCGGTGGACCAACACTCGGGGGTCCGCCAGGAAAAGGTCTTCCGGCACACGCTGCCCAGTGGCGATGTACTGCAATTGAAGTTTGTGGCGCATCACCACATCGAGCACACCGCCCAGCACAATCGCCTCATCCAGCTTGGTCACAATGGCGCCGTGCAGACCTGTGGCTTTGTAATGGCGAACCACATCATCCAGCGTCTCGGTTTGGCTGGTTGCATTGAGCAGCAAGACGCGGCGCACATCACTTTCAGCCAGCATCTGGTTGTGTTCAACAACCCGGGAATCGCGCTGCCCCATACCCACTGTGTCAATCAGAATGAGACGCTTGCGCTGCATGGTGGAACGCAATTGATGCAGGTCGGCCTGGTTTTGTGCGGTGTACACCTGCACGCCAAGAATTTTGCCGTAGATGCGCAGTTGGTCCTGAGCACCCACCCGGTAGCTGTCGGTGGTAATCAGGCCCAACGAATCGGCGCCGTACTTGACTACACACCGGGCGGCCAGCTTGGCTGTGGTGGTGGTTTTACCTACCCCGGTGGGGCCCACCAAGGCATAGGTGCCGCCTGTTTCCACCATGTCATTGTGGGCTTGGCTGACACTCAGGTTGTTTTTGAGCACATTGGTGACCCATTCCAGCGCTTGGGCCTCACTGCATTGTTCGGGTAACCGATCAACAACAGTTCGGGCAAACAAAGGGGTGAATCCAGCGCGAGTCAACAGGTTCCAAAGTTCGGCGCGGTTGGGGTTGCGGTCCAGGGAGTCGCGCCAAGTGAGCATCGACATCTGGTCCTTCAACAGTTGGCGCATTTGCTTGATTTCTTCAAGCACAGCCACCTGTTCCTGGGCCATGGCCTGGCTCGCCGCCAAGGAACGGCGATGGGCCACATCAGAAAGCATGTCTGCGCTGGGTGCTGGCTGCGTCACCGGCAATTCATGCTGAACCCTTGTTGGTGCCACGGCTTTTGGCGCAATCAACTGAGCTGTTTGCGCTTTGACCTGCTCAGCCACCTTACTGGCTTGCTGGTTGCTTTGAACGCGGCTTTGTTCGTATTGCTGACGCTCAGCGCGGGTCCATGAGGGAGGCGCTTCTGAACGCTGCGGTTGCGTGTCCGCTTGGGTCATGTTGTCGAGATCGCCCGAGGCAGCGGCCAGCACTTCAGTGCCCGCAGCAGTGCGCTTGGTGGACAGGATAATGGCGTCTTCGCCCAGCTCGGCCCGCAGTTTCTGCAAGGCTTCGCGTGTACTTGGGGCTGTGAACTTCTTGAGTTTCATGCTTTGGCTCCTACCACCTGAGCCACACGGATTGAGCGGTTCTCAGGAATTTCACTGTGGGACAGCACCTTCAAGTTCGGGGCTGCCCGCTTCAAAAGACGGGACATGGACAAGCGCAACACATCGGGCACCAACAGCACGGGGCTTTGGCCCAACTGCTCCTGACGGCCAGCGGCCTCAGCGGTCTGGCGTGCGAGGTTCTCTGCCAGGTTGGGGTCGATGCCGACATGCTCGGTGGCCACGTTGCTGTGGGCTTGCGAAATCATTTGTTCAAGGCGAGGTTCCATGACCAACACACTGAGCTCTTCGCTGGGGCCCGCAAGGGCCTGCACAATGGCGCGGCCCAAGGCAACCCGCACAGCCGCTGTGAGTTCCAGCGGATTCTTGGTACGCCCGCCATGCTCCAGCAAGGTCTCGAAAATGGTGCGCAGATCGCGGATATGAACTTGCTCATCCAGCAGGTTTTGCAGCACTTTCTGAATGACCGACACCTCGATCATTTTGGGGGTCAGGTCTTCGATGACTTTGGGGGCTGATTTGGCAAAGTGGTCCAGCAACTGCTGGGTTTCGGTGCGGCCCAACAACTGGGCAGACGACTGCTGCAGCACATGGCTGAGATGTGTGGCCACCACAGTGGACGCATCCACCACGGTGTAACCAGCGGCGCTGGCTTTGTCTTTCTGGTCGTCACCAATCCACACGGCGGGCAGGCCAAACGCAGGGTCTTTGGTTTGAGAGCCGGGCAACTGCATGGTGACACGGCCTGGGTTAATCGCCAGAAACTGGTTGGGGAATACTTCGCCCTCGCCCATGCACACGCCTTTGAGCAGAATGCGGTACACCGAAGGGCGCAGCTCCAAGTTGTCGCGCAGGTGCACCGCAGGCGGCAAAAAGCCGACTTCTTGTGCAAATTTTTTGCGGATGGCTTTGATGCGTTTGAGCAAGTCGCCCTCTTGCTTGTTGTCCACCAAGCTGATGAGGCGGTAACCCACTTCCAAGGCAATGGTGTCCACGGGCACAAGGTCGTCCCAGGTGGCCTCCTGGGCTTCTGTGGTGGCGGCCTTGATCTTCTCGGTGTCTTCCGCTTTGGGAGCCTGCGCCTTCTCGGCCTGTTTGGCAGCGATTGAATAAGCCAGATAGCCAAACCCAGCCGCCAGCGACAGGAAGGCGAAATGTGGCATGCCCGGAATGATGCCCAGCATGGCCAAAATGGCGGAAGTGATCGCGATGGCCTGTGGCGATTTGAGCAATTGGCCCGCCATTTGGCTGCCAATGTCCTGCCCTTGCCCCACTCGGGCCACTACCATACCGGCAGCAATCGAAATGACCAGCGCGGGAATCTGAGCCACCAAGCCATCACCGATGGCCAGCATGACGTAATTGCGTCCGGCCTCGGAAAAGCTCAAGTCGTGCTGCATCACACCCACGGCGAATCCACCGATGATGTTGATGAACAGAATCAGAATACCGGCCACAGCATCGCCGCGAACAAACTTGGAGGCACCGTCCATGGAGCCAAAAAACTCGGCTTCCTGAGTCACTTCACCGCGGCGGCGCTTGGCCTCGTCTTCGTTGATGAGGCCAGCATTCAAGTCAGCGTCAATGGCCATTTGTTTGCCAGGCATGGCGTCCAAGGTGAAGCGGGCCGACACTTCAGCGATACGGCCTGCGCCCTTGGTGATCACCACGAAGTTGATGATCATGAGAATCACAAACACCACCAGGCCCACAGCGAGGTTGCCACCAATCAGAAAGTGGGCAAAGGCCTCAATCACTTTACCTGCCGCGTCGGCACCCTCGTGGCCATGCATCAACACCACACGGGTGGAGGCCACGTTCAGGCTCAAACGCAACAAGGTGGTGACCAACAGGATGGTGGGGAACGCTGCGAAGTCCAGCGGGCGAGTGGTGTACAAGCTGGCCACCAGCACCATGAGGCTGATGGCGATGTTGAAGGAGAACAGCAGGTCCAGCACCACGGGGGGCAGTGGCAGGATCATCATCACCAGAATCAGGATGATGAATACGGGCGCCCCTAAAGTCTTGGCTTTGTCGCCAGCCAGTCCTTGTTTGAGCAGATTCAGGTTGAATGCCGGATTGACCACAATACAAGGCTACGTAGGTGTTAACGGCACCATTATGGAAAACTTGAGGGGTTCACCAATTGGGGAATTGAGGCGGATTTAGGGGCTTATTGGGCTATACGGCGCTTGGTTCGCAAGAACACACGAGCGTAAGCCGTATCGCTACGCCCCCCTGTTGCATCGCAAGAACACACGCGCATAAGCCCAAAGTACTACTTCGAATCAATGGTTCGTTCTAAACGCCACTCTCAGCAGGGTCCATGCCCTTGGGCACATCGTTTTTGTCCGGCAATTCCAACAAATGGGCTTTGCCTTCACCCAAGGCGTATACATAGGCCAACAATTTGGCCACGGCGGCATACAACACCCCAGGAATCTCCTCTTCCAGCTCAACATGGGTGTACAGGGCACGGGCCAGCGGTGGGGCTTCCAGCACGGGCACTTGGGCTTGGGCAGCCACTTCACGGATTTTCAAGGCCAGGGGGCCCAGGCCCTTGGCCACCAGTTTGGGGGCGCCGTTGCCCTGTTTGTCGTACTTCAACGCCACGGAGTAATGGGTTGGGTTGGTGACGACCACATCAGCATCAGGCACCGAGGCCATCATGCGCTTTCGGGCAGCTTGCCGCTGCATCTGTTTGATTTTTGCTTTCAGGTGCGGATCGCCTTCGCTTTCCTTGGCTTCGCGCTTCATCTCCTCGAGGTTCATGCGCAAGCCTTTGTAGTACTTCCACAACTGGTACGGTACATCGATGGCCACGATGAGCAGAAATACGATCGCCAGGATCAACGAATCTTTGATGGCGATGCGGGCCGTTTCTGCCATGGCTTTTTCAAGGGGCATGGCGGAAAACTGCACCATGTGGGGCAGGTCAGCACTGATCAAAAGATACCCGACACCACCCAACAACAAGGCTTTCAGCACTGCTTTGAACAATTCTGCCAAGCCATTGCTGGAGAAAATGTTCTTCAACCCACTAACCGGATTGAGTTTTGAGAATTTGGGTTCCAAGGGTTTGGTGGACCAATTCAAACCACCCACCATGAGGTTGGCCAGAATAGCCACCACGAACACCACCAGGAACAGCGGCAGCAAAATCCACAGGCTGTTCTCCATCATCGCCAACCATTTCAGGCCCATGGCTTTGGTGTCGAAAGCTTGGGTACGGTCCAGTCGCAAGCCTTCGCGAAGCAACTGCTCACTTTGTGCCAGCAGCTCAGTGCCTGTGGCGTACAACAGACCCACACTGGCCAGCAGCACGGCACCGCCTCCCAATTCCCGCGAGCGGGGAATGTTGCCCTCTTCCCTGGCCTTTCGGATCTTCTGTTCCGAGGCCGGTAATTCCCGTTCTTGATCGCTTTCCTCTGCCACCGATCACACCCAAGTCTTGTTTGCGTCTATGATGAATCAACCTTAACTTAAATAAAACACCCCCCGCACAGGCGGGCAGACCACGACATGGAACTTCATTTCGACCCAAGCGCAGCGCTCGCCCGTATGGATGACGACACCGAATTGCTGAAAATGCTGATCGGTGTTTTTCTGGGCGAACGTCAATCTTACCGACAGAAAATACAGTCGGCGATTGAATCAGCGTCGGCCACCGCATTGGGCGATGCGGCCCACACGGTCAAAGGCGCCAGCGCAGCCATCGGCTTGGAGTATGTCCGCAGCCCTGCAGAACGCACTGAGAAACTGGCGCGTTCTGGCGTAGGGCTGGAGGACACTGCCCTGCAACGGCAGGCCTCCGAGTTGCTCAACGCGCTCGACACCTGCGAGCCAGCACTGACGGCATGGGCCAGCGAACACTGACCTCATGGCTTGCGTTCAGTCTCGAATCAACAAATCGGGGCTGAAGCCAAGCCGCAAGCCGCCCCAATGGCGCCCATCAATGTCAATCGGCAGAGACAGGTCATTGAGCACTTCACCGGTGTCACGTCGATAGGTCTGAAGCAGCCATGGCTTGATGTTGTGAGCCGCACGAAGACCCACTGGGTCGCTGAACATGCGCTTGTCCCGGCTGTCGATCAAATCTTTACGCAAATCACCGGTCATCGGCTTTGAATATTTGCTGTTGTGGGTTGGGGCAAAGCCGTTACGGTCCACACACAGCGAAAACACGGCACCTGGAATGTCCAACACCAACTGGTCATAAATCTGCTGCAAGGGCAGTTCAACCCGCTTGTCATACACGGTGGAATACTTCTGCGGGTTAGTGCCCGCAATAGCGGAGTAACGTTCGTCGAAAATATCCAACCCTTCGCGCATGGCCTGCTGCAACACAGCCGCACAGGCGTTTCTCGCCAGCATGGCCTGGGCAATGATGTGTTCGTAAGCCCCTTTGCCAATCTTGAACTGAGCCACCAGTTCCTTGATGCGGTCAGTCGCTGCCGACAATTCTCCGCTGGACTGTTCGCTTTGAACGGTTTGATCAATGACCACTTGTGCGGTGGTGCGAATCTCAGCCGCTTTTTCACTGACATCGCTGTTCAGCGTTTTGACGGATTGCACTTGCTGAGTCACCTCGCCGATGTGCCCGCTCATTTGCTGAAAGCTGGTGAGCATGCCCGCAAAACGCTCTGAGGATGCAGACACGGTGCCTTGGCCCTGGCGAATACGCTGGTTGATGGTTTCGGTCTCTTGTTGAGTAATGCCAACCAACTTGAGCATGGATGCAATATTGCCTCGAATGTCCCCAGTTGCCGACTTCACACGCTCAGCCAACCCCCGCACCTCATCTGCCACCACTGCAAACCCACGGCCTTGTTCACCTGCGCGGGCAGCCTCAATGGCCGCGTTCAAGGCCAACAGATTGGTTTGGTCAGAAATGTCGTTGATCAGCTTCACAATGCTTTCAATGCCCTGCCCTTTGGCGGCCAACTCCTTCACTGTCACCTGAAATGTTTCCAGGCTGCCGGACGCCTGGTTCATTTCATCGGCAACTTTCAGCAGTTCACCATAGGTTGAATTGACAGTGTCCAGATGAGAATCCGTGGCCTGAAGCAACAGGTCTGCCCGTTGTGCCACTTGCTCCATGGCCACATTGGCGTGGTCGGCTGCCGAGAAAATTTCGGTGGTGATGTGGCCCTGTTTATCGGCGGTCTTGGTGGCATCACGCAAGCTACCTGCCACGCGGACAGATTCCATCGACACTTGAGCTGTCATTCGGCGCACTTCGTGAATCAGTTCACGCAGGTGAGCCATGAATGCGTTGTAGCCCTCGGCCAGTTCCCGCAGCTCATCCTGAGTGCTGGCGGGCAAATCCACAGAAAGATCGCCACCGCCACTGGCCAACTCAGCCATCCGAGAACTGAGTTGCTGCACAGGTTTCACAATCAGGTGTTTCAAGTAGAAAAATGCCCCAAGGCCTGCAACGGCCAGCACTGCAGCCCATAGGCCCGTAGTCACCCACGGCACCCCATGGGTCAGACTGAGGCTGGCCAAAGCAGCCCACCCCAAAGCCACCACCGTCAGCAGGTTACCCAACAACTTTCTGCTGAGTGTGAAAAAGAAATTCGCCTCGATGGCGCGGTACAAGGAACTCATCGACCTGTTCTCCCAAAGCTTGAGGATTCCGGGGCGATGTGACAACTCACCCTTCGGACTTAAGCCATTTTGGGGGCAAGCCACCCAACACCATCGGGTTAACAAGGGGTGGAAAAACTGGTATTTCAGGGCGGTGTAAGGAAATGGTCAGTGCCATGAAAAAGGGCGACCCGAAGGTCGCCCTTTTTCACATCCACGGTGCGAAATAGATCAGAGTTTGCCCTGAATGAGCTCTCGAAGTTCCAACACCAAGACCAGCAAACCTTCGCCTGACAGCGTTGCACCGGCCACACCTTTGGGTTTGACGCCGTCCAGCGGTTTGATCATCACCTCGTCCTGCCCAACCAGGCTGTCTACGGCGAGAATGCAGGTTCGGTTTCCACTCACGGCCAGTACACCAACTTTGTTGCCACCACCGCTTGGGCGACCAATCAGTTCAGCCAGGTCCAGCAAAGGAATGACTTCACCGCGAACCACCATGGTGGGCTTGCTGTTGACGTACTGCACTTTCTCTTGCTCGATGGGCAGAATCTCTCGCACACAGGACAGCGGCAGAGAATAAATCTGCTCCTCAAGTTTCAGCATCAGCACCGGCAGAATGGCCAATGTCAACGGCAGCAAGATGGTGATTCGGGAGCCCTGGCCAGGGTCTGACTCAATCTCAATGCGGCCATTGAGCCGCTGGATATTGGTCTTGACCACATCCATGCCCACACCACGGCCGGAGATGTCGGAGATTTGATCCTTCGTGGAGAACCCAGGCAGGAAAATCAGTTGCAATGAATCTTGCGTGCTGAGCTGGCTGGCCTCTTCATGGCTGATCAAACCTTTCTCGACAGCCTTCTCCCGAATAATCTCGGGGCGCATGCCCTTGCCATCGTCCTGAATCTCGATCACGATGTGGTCACCTGTCTGCCGTGCAGACAGGTTCACTGTGCCTTTGGGGTTCTTGCCTGCGGCCTGACGCTCTTCAATGGTTTCAATGCCATGGTCTACCGCGTTTCGAACCAAGTGAACCAGCGGGTCGTTGAGTTCTTCGAGGATGGATTTGTCCACCTCGGTTTCCGCACCCTCGATCACCAGCTCAACATCCTTGCCCAATTGCCGAGACACATCGCGTGCCAAGCGACTGTACTTCTGAAACACGCGGCCTACCGGCTGCATACGGGCTTTCATCACTGCGGATTGCAAGTCAGACACCAGCATGTCGAGTTGGCCCACCACCGCATCCAGTGCCTTGACCGTTTCCTCGGAAGGGCTGCCACGCGCAATGGTTTCGAACAGGCAATTCAGCCGGTTCTTGGTCAAACCGATTTCACCGCTGAGGTTGAGAATCTGGTCAAATCGCTGAGTGTCCACCCGGATGGTGTTTTCCTTCTGGGCCGACGCCGCCGCAGGCTGTGCCGCTTTGGCCTTGGGCGCAGGCTTGGCACGAACCGCCGCTGCGGACTGCCGGGACAAAGCCTCGGTCACCAGCTCAGTGCTGACTTGCGCCTGTTTCAATTCACGGGGTGACTCACCCACCACCGCTTCATACATGCCCGCCCAGTCCAATTCATCATCGGTACTGGCCGCAGCCACAGTGGCTGCGGTGTGGGTCGGCACAGGCGGTTGAATGGCCACCGGCGCACCCGCGGCTTTGGGCTCAGCGCTGAATGAGGCGGCCCGGCCTTCCAACACAGCATCCAAACCATCCAGCACCTCTTCAGGGGCTGTCGTGGGTTGTTGGCCATTGCGCATTTCACCAAACATGCGGTGCACTTCACCCGTGGCGGCCATGATGACGTCCATCATCTCGCTGTTCAAAATCAAGGCACGGGAACGTAACTTGTCAAACAGGTTTTCTGTTTTGTGGCACAACTCCACCAGGTGAGTGGCTTCAAGAAAACCTGCCCCACCCTTGATGGTGTGAAAGCCCCGAAAGACACAGGCCAACAGCTCGGCGTCTTCCGGACTCTGCTCCAACTCCACCAACTTGCTGTCCACATCGTCAAGCAGGTCTCCCGCCTCTGTCAGGAAATCCTGCAGCAATTCCACATCACTGAATGCGCTCATCGCGTTTCTCCGGCTGCGCTTTGTATGAATGCCTTAGAATCCCAAGCTTTCCAGCAGGTCATCCACTTGGGACTGATTGGCGCACACGTCGGTACGCCCTTCGGCATTGATGACCGGGCCATTCAGCCAGGTCTCTTCCATTTGCTTACGCTGGTCAGGCGGTGTGGTGTCCAACAACAATTGAACCAACTGTTCTTCCAGGCCTTGTGCCATGGTGGTGATTTTGTTCACCACTTGACCAGTCAGGTCGTGGAAGTCCTGCGCCATCATGATGTCAGTCAGTTGACCACCCATGGCGTTGGTGTGTGAGGCCACGCGTTTCACAAAGTCGCGGCTTTGCTGGGCGTGGGCCTTGAACTCTTCCAGTGACATTTCATTGTTGTACAAGCGGTCCCACTGCGCATCCATGGAACGGGCCTGTTCAGCCAGATCGTCATTCATGCGCTGGGAATTCTCCACTGTGGCCAACACCTTTTCAGCGGCTTGGCCTGTGAGGTTCGCAATGTAGTTCAGCCGGGCACGCGCATCAGGCAGACTGCCGACCACGTCTTCAACTTTCTTGTCGTAGCCCAGCTCACGAAGCGCGTCGTGCAGTTTACGGGTCAGCGTGCCCACTCGGTGAAACACATCATTCGGCTCGTCACCAGACGGCGATAAGTCAAAACCGCCACTGGACTCGACGGAATCATTGGCCTGTGCGGCAGGCATTGAATCGGCCGCGCTGGCTGCGGGCACACTGGCTGCAACTGCGGCTGGCTGGGGTTCGGGTGTGTCATTGTCCCAGACTCGCTGTTCTGCAATGGAATCAAACAACGCTTCAAGATCGTCTGAATCGCCACTTTTCAATTGATCAGAATTCATGGTCGTACGCTCTCCGCTGGTTATTGTTAGACCGACATCTTGGCGACAATCTTGGTCAGCTTTTCCTCAAGGGTGGCCTTGGTGAATGGCTTGACGATGTAACCATTGGCTCCCATCTGGGCAGCGGTCACAATGTCTTCCTTCTTCGCTTCCGCGGTCACCAACAGCACCGGCAAGTGCTTAAGGCCAGGGTCACTGCGAATGTTCTGCAGCAACTCGAAGCCGTTCATGTTGGGCATGTTCAGGTCGCTGACCACAAAGTTGAAACTGCCTGCCTTGAGCTTGCTGAGTGCAACAGCACCGTCTTCAGCCTCATCAGCGTTGTTGTATCCAATCTCTTTAAGGAGATTTCGCACGATGCGTCTCATGGTGGAGAAGTCATCGACGATGAGAATCTTGAGGTCTTCGGGGTTCATGCTCGCTCCTTAGGCGGGTTGCAGCATTGAGGTAACCATCTGGGCCAGTTCGTCGGGATGGAACTTGGCCACGTAGGCGTCTACACCCACCTGCTGGCCCAACTTCTTGTTGGCTACAGAAGACAGGGAGGAATGCATCACCACGGGAATGCCGCGGAATCGGGGGTCTTCCTTGATGTGACGGGTCAACACATAGCCGTCCATTTCAGGCATCTCGGCATCAACCAGAATCAAGGACACTTCATCGCGCAGCTTGCGGTGCTCCTGTTCGGCACGGCCTGCAATGTTGCGCAGCTTTTCCCAGGCCTCACGGCCATTGGTGGCGCTCTGGTAAGGCAGGTGCAGCTTCTCCAGCACTTCGGTGATTTTCTTGCGGGCCAAGGTGGAGTCGTCTGCAAAGAACACAGGGAATGGATGATCGGGGCGCAGCGCATCCATATTGGGCACATCGCCTTCGCCAATCACTTCACCCAGAATTTGTTCAACATCGAGAATCGACACCAGCTTGCCGTCAGGCAACTCGGTCAATGCAGTGATCATTGCGCTTTGTGACTGACCGATACTTTGTGGGGACTTGACCTGCTCCCAATCCACACGAACGATGCGGTCCACATCGCTGACCAGGAAGGCCTGGGTGTGGGATGAAAACTCGGTGATGATCAACTTGGTCCGTTTGGCCTCATTGTTCATGTGCAGGCATTGGGCCAAGTCAATCACCGGCAGAATGCTGCCCCGCAGGGAAATGATGCCTTCTACGCCTGGAGGCATATTGGGTGTGCGGGTAATTGGCATGGTTTCACACACCTCGCGCACCTTGAATACATTGATGCCGAACACTTCGGTCGAACCCAGCGAGAACAGCAGCAGCTCCATTTTGTTGGAGCCTGCCAGACGGGCCTTCTCATCGATCATGTTCATCAAGCGGTAGTCGTTCTGCATTGCTGCTGCTCCTGAAAAATTGCTCAGCCGGGCTTATTGCGGCTTGATTGCACTGGGTTTGGACAGTTCATTGATTTTTGGAACCGGTGGCAGCTCAACCATGGGCTGCTTTCCGGGCAAATCGGTTTGGGCCAAGGATCGCAAGTTGTCCTCGGCCTTCTTGTTCATGACCACAATGGCGATACGGCGGTTGATGGCCGCCGAGGGGTCGGACTGCACCAGAGGCACCGAAGACGCCAGACCGACAACCCGCATCATTTTGGAATCGGACATGCCTGCCGCGGTCATCTCACGGCGAGAGGCATTGGCGCGGTCAGCGGACAGTTCCCAATTGCTGTAGCCCTTGTTGCCCAGCGCATACGGGGTCGAGTCCGTGTGGCCTGACAGGGTCAGCTTGTTGGGCACCTCATTGAGCACCTTGGTCAGATTGCGCAAAATGTCTTTCATGTAATCCTTCAGGACTGCACTGCCTGTATCAAACATCGGACGATTCTTCTCATCCACAATCTGGATCCTCAGCCCTTCAGGCGTGATGTCCAGAATGATTTGATTTTCAAACTGTTTCAGGTTGATCGATGCGTCGATTAACCCCTCAATTTCCCCTTTTAATTCCATCAAGCGCTGTGCTTCACGGGCTTCGCCCACACTGGCGGAATTCAGGGTTGGGGATTTCTCTGCACTGCCGGATTTGATTTGACCCACCGAGCGTGTCAGATCAGTTCCTCCCCCCTTTATTACACTCGTAGCAGCCCCCGATCCTTCACCCCCCATCAGGGCAACCTTAAGTGGTGAATTGAAATAATCGGAAATGCCTTTGAGGTCCCCTTCGGACGTCGACCCCAGCAGCCACATCAACAGAAAGAAGGCCATCATGGCTGTCACGAAGTCGGCGTAGGCAATCTTCCAGGCGCCACCGTGATGACCATGACCGCCCTTCTTGATCTTCTTGATTACAATGATTGGGCGTTCTTCTTCCGACTTGGCCATGGCTTAACCCTTGGTCCCTTTCACATGGGCTTCAAGTTCGATGAAGGATGGGCGCTCTGTGGAGTACAGCACCTTGCGGCCAAACTCCACCGCAAGCGCAGGTGAATAGCCGTTCAAGCTGGCGAGCAGTGTCGTCTTCACACACTCGAAAGGTTTGGATGATTCACTGATCTTTTGCTCGATCAAGCTGGCCAAGGGGCCAACAAACCCGTAGGACATCAAAATACCGAGGAAGGTACCGACCAGAGCCGCAGCAATCATATTGCCCAGTTCGGCGTTGCTCACCTGCCCTACAGACCCCATCACGTGAACCACCCCCATCACCGCAGCCACAATACCGAAGGCGGGCAAACCGTCCGCCATTTTCTGCACAGCCGATGCAGGGGTGTGGGCTTCCTGGTGATGCGTCTCCAGCTCACCATCCATCAACGCTTCAATTTCCATTGGGTTCAAGTTGCCGCTGACCATCAAGCGCAGGTAATCAGTCAGAAACTCGACAATGTGATGGTCGGCAAGCACTTCGGGATACTTCTGAAACAAGGCACTTTGCTCAGGCTCCTCAACGTCGCCTTCAATCGACATCAGGCCTTCCTTGCGGACTTTGGTGAGGATTTCATACATCAAGGCCATCAGCGACATGTAGAAATCACGCGTCACTGCCGTGTTTTTAAAGCAGCTCCCCAGCGCCTTGCCCACCGCCTTCAACACCTTCGAAGTGTTGCTCACCACGAAACCGCCGGCCGCTGCACCGCAGATGATGATGACCTCCACGGGCTGCCAAAGCACGTGCAGGTGCCCGCCCGCCATGGCAAAACCGCCCAGCACTGAGGCGATCACGACCACGTATCCAACGATCACAATCATGGCTTAAACCCTCTGCGTTCAAAATTGTTCTGTATGGGTATTGTCGGCAGCCCGCGTCAATTCTTTTGCGTTGAATAACACGGATTTTTTCGGGGATTTCAGGATTTGCAGACACAATCTCAGGCTTGCGTTGCTGCCGCAAACCCCAAAAGAATCAGGGCCTGGCACCACCTTGGGTGACAGGCCCTGCCTGTGAGAAACCCCCGCTGCAGACCCGGAAGAGACAGAGGGTGGGAGGATGCAACCGGATCTTTTGTTGCAGCGGAGGTAAACGGTGGGGTCCTCACTTCCCCAACAATTCAAAAATGCCTAGATTTCGATGTCGGCCTCTTCATTGACGAAGCGTTCTGCCAACGATTGTCTGGTTTTTCCAGCACGAGAAGGCATGTGGCACAGGCCGCACACATAGTCATTGACGAGTTCATAGGTGTGAACCACAAAGTGGCCGTCACAACTGGTACAGGCCGTGGTGGTCAGCATGCCCGCATCAAAAAACTTGACCAGTCGCCATGCACGGGTCAGAGACAACACCTCGGGCATGCCCAGTTGCCGAACCTGCTCCATGTACATCCGGTAGGCCTTGATGATGGCCTCGATTTCTTCAATCTCGGTGCTCTTGATCAAAGTCTGGTAGATGTTGATGAACAGCGACGAATGAATATTGGGCTGCCAGGTCATGAACCAGTCTGTCGAGAAAGGCAGCATGCCTTTGGGTGGCGACTTGTGTTTCAGTTCTTTGTACAGCTTAAGCAAACGCTCGCGGGACAACTGGGTTTCCGATTCCAGCACCTGTAAACGGGCATCCAGCTTGATCAGCTCAGTGGCCAACTGGATTTGTGCTGCTTCGGACAAAATCGATTTTACTTTCGCCATGACAACGCCTATAGGGTTGGTTTAGACCAGAATTTCAAAGAGGCGTTATCTCTCAGGACACGGTGCTGGTTGCTTTGCCCGACATGATGATTGCGGCATGCATGCCAGAAACAGCTTTGTCTTTGGAGTGACTGGTCAACAGATTCCAAACCACTTCATCATCAAAGCGGAAGCGGCACATCAGCATGTTGCTGGAGGCCACACGCAGCACCTGGGCCGTAGTCAGTTGCTCGATCAAATCAGCAACTTCCTCAGACACACCCAGCCTGAAAATGGCTTCAGCGCGGTCCTCACGAATCAGTTGCTGTGCCAGCAACAGGTAGGACAAGTTGGTTTCACGAATTTCATCGAGCAGTCGGTTGGCTTTCATCAGATTCATCCTCCATTCAAACACTTCAAACCGGCGGTTCAAAGTACAGTTCCCTCAGTCGTAGTCTCGGCTTTTCGCCAAGAAACCTGAATCATCCAAACACTTATCTGCATGTACGGCTGCCTCGCCGTTGCATGTAGGAATCTGGATGACAAGACCAGGGCCCCGGGGAACCCACTGTGCCAAGAAGCGCACCAGGCTTGAATCACGGTTTGGGGTGATCCCCCCAAGTGCCGGAAACCCGGATGGTTTGGCTCAGGCAGGTTCACTCGCCTCTGGTACAGGTCATGACGGTTTATCGGCAAGTTGCTGAAGAACTGAAGGTTTTGAGGCAGTTAACCGGGTGGAAATGTGTAAACAATCGTCACACATTGAATAGATGCCGTGCTGTGGCCCTAAAACACCAGCCTCCCCCATTTGGCTGGCTTTTCTAAAGATCACACTCCGCACTCACGTTAAGCAGTCATCGGGGCCGCCATGAGCCCTACACACAAAGAAACTGCTTGGAGAAACATCATGTTAGGAATCAACACCAATAACGCTTCATTGACTGCCCAACGCAACCTGTCTGGTTCCGGCTTGGGGCTCGAAAATGCAATTTCACGCCTGTCCTCGGGACTGCGCGTGAACAGCGCGAAGGACGATGCTGCTGGCCTGGCCATCGCAGAGCGCATGAACGCCCAAATCAAGGGGTTTGATGTGGCTGCGCGAAATGCGAACGACGGCATTTCACTGCTGCAAGTTGCTGACGGCGCCATGGGCAAGATCAGCGACAACTTGCAACGCATGCGGGAATTGGCAGTTCAGGCCAAGAACGGCAGCCTGAATGCATCGGACCGCTTGAACCTGAACCGCGAATACACTGAGTTGGGCAATGAAGTGGACCGGATTGTGAGCGGCACCACATTCAATGGGAACGCCATATTCACACCGACCAACAAAAGCTTGTCCTTTCAGGTGGGGACTGGCAATGCGACGACCGATACCCTCTTGGTCAACCTGACTGCAGACGCGCTGCCCACAGGCAATGACTTGCAAACGCTCCTGGTCAACGGCAACGGCACCATTCAAGCCAACCTGGTGAGTGTGGACACAGCGGGCAATGCCACCACGGCGATTACCCGGTTGGACGCCGCCATTGACGCATTGACCGGCATTCGCGCTGTGGTGGGCGCCGGCCAAAGCCGATTGGAACAAGTGTCCGCGTTCAACGAGACTTCCATGGTCAACCTCAGCGCCGCCCGTGGACGGATCATGGACGCCGACTTCGCCAAGGAGACCGCCTCGCTGACGCGATTCCAGATTCTTCAGCAAGCAGGCACCGCTGTGCTGGCTCAAGCCAACCAGTTGCCCCAGAACGTGTTGGGCCTGCTCAAATGATTCACTTGTAATTCCAGGCAACAGCGGGCCGATGATTCCCCGAACCCGCTGTTTTTGGGGCGAACACCCCGCCTTTTTTTACCGGCCTACGGGCTCAAAAAAGCCACGCAACAATGCGTGGCTTTTTTGTTTTAAGTCATTGTTTTTACGAAATTATTTATTCGGGTTAACTACTTAAGTTTCGTCGTAAAACCTCGTTATCAAATCATCGGTGATCAAGACACCGAATGAGCAAAGGATCAGTTCCTTGTACTGGTGAAAACCAAATTTGATGGAGTCAAGAACCATGTTAGGCATCAACACAAACCCCTCGTCCCTCGGCGCACAAATGAACCTCAGCAAGTCTGCTGGGTCTCTTGAAACTTCGATTTCGCGTTTGTCCTCTGGCTTGCGTGTGAATTCAGCCAAAGACGACGCTGCTGGCCTGGCCATTGCAGAACGCATGACCGCCCAGATTCGCGGCTTCGACGTCGCAGCCCGCAACGCCAACGATGGTGTTTCCCTGCTGCAGGTTGCTGACGGCGCCCTGGGCAAGATCAGTGACAACATGCAGCGGATGCGTGAGCTGGCCGTGCAAGCCAAAAACGGCACGCTGAACACTACAGACCGCTCCAACCTGAACCGTGAATACCAGGAACTGGCCTCTGAAGTGGACCGGATTGTTGATGGCACCACCTTCAACGGCAACGCAGTCTTCACCTCGGCCAACAAGTCAGTGGCCCTGCAAATCGGCTCTGGCAACGCTACCACCGATTCGCTGACCATTAACCTGACTGACACGGGTGCAGCGGGCGGTAACGATTTGACCACCATCTTCGCCACCACTGGTGCGGCATTCGGTTCGATCGACACCGCAGCCAATGCGGGTAACGCGGTGACCAACATTGACACCAACATCAACACCATCACCAACCTGCGTGCAACGGTGGGTGCGGGCTTGAGCCGACTGGAACAGGTTGCCTCTACCCTGGAATCCAGCAGCGCCAACCTGAGTTCTGCCCGTGGCCGAATTCTGGATGCGGACTTCGCCAAGGAAACTGCGAACCTGACACGCTCGCAGATTCTGCAACAGGCTGGCACCGCCATGTTGGCCCAGGCCAACCAGTTGCCCAACAACGTGTTGAGCCTGCTGCGTTAACCCGGAACCCGCCCGATACTCTCGGGCTGACTCCAGCAATAAAAACGCCCCCTTCAAAAAAGGGGGCGTTTTTATTGCTGTTTTTTGCTTTGGCACCCTCAAGTTTGTTTTTTTGGGGGCGTTAAAGGATTCAACAGGGCAGCGCACTGACCGGCACGAACCGGCAGGCAGATGACCCGGAATCAACAAACACATTGCTTGGAGAATCATCATGCT
>NZ_JBKBHM010000003.1:0-471799 GCF_046297615.1 Limnobacter sp.
AGAGTCATCAGGGCCTGCACCGCCGCCACCGCCGCCCGTCGCACCAATAGCCAAGGCTCCACCGAAAGCCAAAGCGCCCAGGCCCGGAATTCCCAAAGCGGTCAAAAAGCCAGCGCCGGGGGGCACCAAGCCTACCAAGCCTGATTCATCACCATTTTCAGCGGCAGCCACAGTAATCTGGTCCACCAGCGGCTCGGCTGGCGTATCCATAACGGATGCGACTGCAGGGTCGTTGTCCTGCAAAGGCAAAGCCACATCCGAAGTACCGGCCAATTGCAGCACTTTCATCGAACTGGCGCTTGCGCCAGCCACAGCAATCGGCGGCAAAGGCTGCTCGGATGCCTTGATCACATCCCCGGCAAACAGCCAGGAGCCAGTGGCCAAGTTAACAGTCTGACCATCGCGAACGATTTCAAGCGCTGCGGCGCGCCCATCGGCACCGACGGAAACCAAACCAACTGAATTGGGTGGGGGCTGGATTTGCAGTGCTTCAACGTCAAGCACATCACCGATCAAAGGAGTCAAATTACTCATGAAATACACCAATTGGGTTGAGCGAGCCGCATGGCCAACACGCGGGCTTGTAGTCACTACTACTACCGGTATTGCTCAAACGGATTCAAAAAAATACGGCGAAAATACAGAGTCCCGAGAAGGCTCTGATGGATTAAAGTGGTTATATTTTCTTAACTGCACGATTGATTTTATTCGATTCCCATCCAAATGCCCACACCGCTTTCACGCTCCAAAAAAATGTAGGTATATTGCTTATAAAAAACTAATGAATTTTCTGGTTTAAACCAGCGAAATAATATTAAATAATGTTAAATAAATAACATTAACTCGCCACTTCACGATCGATAATCAGGCTTAAACCATGAACATTGAGTACATCACCGAAAAAGAACTGTCGGTCACCCGCTTCAGCAGCAGTGGCCCCATCATGGTCATGCCCTACACACAACGCGCAGAGGCCGAAAGGGCCTGTGAAAATGCAGCCCGGCGCTCTGGGCTGAAGGAAGGGCTTATCCTCGCCGTGGACGATCAGGCCCGCAAAGGCTTCATACAAGTCGCCAACACCGCTTTTCAGCGCACAGAAAGCCCCTGGTTTGGCTACTTCGCGCAAGACGCCTACGCAGGCCGCTCTTGGCTGTCCATCGCCACACAAACCCTGGAAACCTCCAACGCCAGCCTGATCGCCTTCAACGACGGCAAATGGGCTGGACTGTTGGCCTCCTTCGGACTGGCACGCCGAAGCTGGGCTGTGCGCAACTACGCGGGCCTGTTCTTTCACCCGGGCTACCTGCGCCACTACGCCGATGCCGAGCTCACCCTGCTCGCCATGCAAGACAAGCAGTACACCTACAACGCCAACAGCGTACTCATCGAAGTGGATTGGAAAAAAGACAGCGCGCCCGTGCATCCGCAGGACAAAGAACTGTTCAACCAGCGAAAAACAAACGGCTTTGGCAACCGGGTTGACAACAGCAAACTGCTGGCCCTGTTCTTCTGAACGCGGGCCAGCGTCAAAGTATTACTTGCTGTCCAGCACCAGAGAGGGCTTTGCGCCCTCATTACGCCACCAAACGCCCTTGATGCCTGCGGGCACCACCTGACGCCGGAAATTGGACCCATTCTGGCTGCTCAGCAGCAGCTCGCGCTGCTCGGGGTTAAACACCCACAGGTCAAACCCGCGTGGCGACCCCACCCAGCCCAATCGCCAGAAATAGAAATCAGACAAACGCCCAAAGGCCCCATCCAAAGCCCATTCTCGGTCCGACAGGGCGCCACATCCGCGTGATTCAGACCATTCCTTGTGCTTGCAACGGGCCTTCAATCCTTTCGCCAGCTCATCAGCATCCAACTCCACAGCCCATGCCTTGCCCGTGTCCAGGTTGAACAACACCGCAGGCAAGTCTGAATCGGCGGGGTTCACTTCTTCAGTTTTGCCGCGCAGGCCCAACATCTGTCCCAAGGCTTTCAAACTCAAGCGGGGTTTGAGCAATTGCGTGGACAGCAACAGCACCACCCTGCTCTGCGCCACATCGGTGTGTTGCATCTCAGCCAATCGGAACCGCTCGGGCAAACGCACCATACGCACAGGCTGCCCAAGCCGAAAATCCATCAACACCCCTTTCTGGTCCAGCAAATAACCCTGACTGGTCGGCACCAACACGCCACCTTCGGCGATCAAACCATTGTCAAACTCCAAAGCCCACTGGCCTGATGAATACGACACCCTCGCATACCGGACCGACATCGCTGGCTGCTGAACACAACGCTGCTCCAACACCAAGGAATCACCGTCCTTCATCAACGCCCCAAATCGGCCATCGGCCGCGGGCTGGCTGCGCAACACCCACTGACTGCCCTGCGGCAAACCACCGTCATCAACCAAGCGCTGATAAGGCGACACCGCTGCGGGCGCCAACGCCGAGGTGCATGTCAAGGGTTGTTCGGCCAAGGGTTCGCGCACCACCACCGGTTTGGGCGCAGGTGCCGTTTTGACAGGCGCTGGGGGTGGCGTTACAACCGGCTGGGCAGGTGCAGTAACCGGTGAAGGCGCAGGGCTTGCAGCCGGGGCGTCTTGCCCGGTCTCAACCTGTTCCTGCCCCGACAAGCGCTTCAGATACTCCTCCAGATAAGCCCGTCGCTGCTCGGCAGTCATCGTGGTCAAATCATCGGGGGGCACCTGCGCCTGAACCGGTAAAGCCAACACAGACGCCGCCAGCGCCGCCCTCATCAACCCACCGGCCATCGCCCGGCCCGCGAACCACTGTCCCAGCCAAGTTCTCATTGGGGCACCACCTGCATCATCACACTCACACCGGCAGCTTTTGCAGCACCACTTCAATGCCGCATTCAGCCATTGGGAAACGCGTCTGGTCCACACCCTTGCCCAGCAAACGGCCACGCACACCGTGGTCAATCTGGGCAACACTCAGCGCCTTGGCTTTGCCACGGACAGCCGACACCAGGTCCAGCACATTGATCGAAACGGGCGACCAACTCTTGTCTTTGGCCATGGTGAACGTGTGTTTGTGGTCCGTGTTGAAACGCGAAGGCCACACACCCTGCTCATACATGTCCTCATCGGGAATCTGGAACACCAGATGCCCACCGGGCTTGACCACACGCAGCCAATTGTCCAAGGCCACCGCAGGGTCACGCAAATGCTCAAGGCAGTGCGAGGAATAGAGGAAATCGAACGATGCTGTGGGTACATTGGCCAAATACTGGCCATCGCCCTGCTCCTGCTCATACACAATCAGATTCTTGATCAGCGGGAAAAACTCCAGGTACAAGGCCAGGGAATCATTGCCGCCGCCCACATCAATACCTGCGCCCTTGAAGTACCGGGTTGCAAACCGGGCATCATGCACACGCCTCAGCACCGAAATGGACGTCACACCCGGCACATTGGCCCGCAACTGCAACTTTTTGGGGTTGGGGTCGGTGGGCAACAGATAGAACCAATCCTTGACCTGCCCATACAGCCCTTTGGGCACCATCAACACATAGCCATCATCCGCCAGTGAACGAACCACCGCGTGCGTTTCGGAACGCGACTGGGTCAACGCCTGCAACTGGGGAAACTGGTCATACGCCGCTGCTTTGGCCGGGCAAGCGCCCGCCAGAAACTTCTCTTTCAAAAAGCACCAGGCACGTGTCAATACAAGTACATCGTCGGCACCAAGCTGGGGCACCAAGGCATTCATGGCGGCCAACAACTCGGCTGCAGTGTGGCCATCCACATACACCACCCGCTTCTTGACCCCACGGGTCTTGGGCAAGGCATAGCCCTGGTCAGCCCCAATCACCACGGTCGACTTGAACCCCGGAAACTGCTGATTGCCCAACTGCGCGGCCAAAGGGCCACCCGCAGCCACGAACTGGTCTGCGCCTGCAGACTGCTGCAACACCGCCCAATTCAATCGATTCAACGTACCCACAACATTCGTCCCTGTGAAATCAAAATTTATCTAGTTTTTTGGACCAGCCGCTGTCTCATCGGCCACACGGTCCACCACCTGCACCAGCACCTGTGGCCCCTGTCGGGCCAACTGAATCCGCTGAGTACTGATCAGGCAAGAATCAAGCCTGCCCTCATCCAAGGCCTCAAGCTGCGCCACACACGCCAAGGGCTTGGAAAAATCCAGCAGCACGCCAGCCCGCTGCAACTTCACCACATCGTACTGCCACCAGCGGCTGCGCTCCAACGCTTCAATCGTCGCGTCATCAAAGCGCATGCGAATCACACGCGCCGGGTTGCCCGCAACAATCGCGTAAGCAGGCACATCCTTGGTCACAATGCTACCGGCGGCCACCACGGCCCCACGGCCAATCGTCAAGGCCTTGTTGCCCGGCACAGTCACCCGTGCACCAATCCATGCGGAATCCTCAATGCGAGTCAGTTGCGGAAAAAAACCAAACCGGCTCTGCGGCACAAAGTCCGAAGCATGCTCACGAAAAAAATTCATGTAACCCACCGGGCTCGGGCTCAACCAATCAATGGGGTGGCCAGCCATACCCAGCAGTGCTTCCCGGGCAACAGACACATAATTGCCAATCTGCGCATGCCACACCACCGAGCTTTCTGAGATGTAGGAATACGCGCCCAGGCTCACATGGTTCAGCTCCAGGTTGGCTGCCAACTCCACGGGGCGGCTCACGGTCACCATGCCGTACAACTTCTCAACCAAAGACCGATGCACACGGCAGCCCAAGCGCACCATGGTCGAAGCCAGTTGCTCAGGTTCGACAAGCGCCTTGTTGGTCAAGGCCCAGCGGGCCTGAGAATTGGATTGACTGTTACCGTCCATATCACCGCGAATGAAGCCTCGGGCCCCAAAACCCGACAAGTCAAAACCGCATTGTGCGACAATCCGGGGGTAGCCGCGCAACAACTTTTGTATTTATCCCAATTCCCCGCATGGAATCTAACACATCCATCGCCGCAAGCCCGCGGTCAGCCAGCTTTGAAGAGACGCTGGCCAACCTGCTGCGCAGCGATCGGCTGGCCAGTGTCCGCATTCCCGAATTCTCCGAAGAAACCCGCAATCTGTTGTGGTGGTTCCTCATCGGGCGGGTTGAATTGGCCCGTGGGGTAGCGCCCACGGTGGACGAGTTGCGGCAGGCTTTCGAAGACATGCCTGGGTGGCCCGTGTTCGAGGGCCTTACGATGAACCGAGCCATGTACTTCCTGTGGCATGCCCGCCCGGAATTGCAGGAAAAATTCAATCTCGAAGACCCCACCGGCTTCTGGGACTTCCTTGCCTGGTTTTACAGCGACGGCATGCGCCAGCACCTGCTGGCTGACCATGTGCCCGCGAAAATCCGCTTCGCGCTGAACAAACGCGCCGACGACAGCTTGTGGGAATACGCCGAAGGCGATGAAGAGCGACCACCCCTGCTGTTGGTGCTGGTGCTGCGTACACGCCCGGAACTGAAAGACACTTTCGACCTGAACGCCCCGCTGGGCCGGCTGGCCCTGCTGTCCTGGTTCTTCACCATGGGGGCAAGGCGCTTGGGTTTGCACCCGCTGATCAGCGACCAATGGCGGCTGTGGTGCTTCACCCCCATCATGACTGGCCCGTGGGGCTTCGAATGCCCCCGCATCGCGTTCATGAGCTGGGTCATCAGCACCCAACTGCAAAACGACTATCCGCTGGACAGCGAAGAGTCCCATCAAAGTTTTCTGGGCTGGCTGGACGACAAGTTCAAAACCGACGACGAGTGGAAGTGGCTTAAAGTCCCCACCCGAGAAAAGAAACTGCATGCCCTGTACTCCACCCAGGTGCAATACCACCCACCGACTGAAAAATTCGGCGTGAACCTGATCGGTTTTGCATTCGGGGAACTGGGCATCGGCGAAGACATCCGTATGGCAGCGGCCACCTGCGAGAAGCACGGCATTCCCTACAGCGTGGTCAACATCAACCCGGGCTCGGTGGTTCGGCAAGGCGACCTGGTGCTTGAAGAGAAGGTCAAAGCCAACACCGACCCGGCCAATGCTGCGCCGTACCCGGTCAACGTGTTCTGCCTGACCGGCTTTGAAACTGCACGCATTTACCTGCAACTGGGCCCCACCTTGTTCAGCCACCGCTACAACGTGGGCTGGTGGCCGTGGGAACTGCCCACCTGGCCCAAACGCTGGTCACCCGCCTTCGAACTGGTGGACGAAGTGTGGGGCGCCACCCAGTTCAACGTCGACATGTACCGCAAGGCCACGCTCAAACCCGTGCGCAGGGTGCCGCTGACCGTGCAGGTGGACCGGGTCGCCTTGAAGTCACGCAAAGACCTTGGCCTGCCAGAAGTCGGCTACCTATTCCTGTACGTGTTTGACTTCAACTCCTACCTGGCCCGCAAAAACCCGTTTGCCGCCGTCGACGCATTCCAGAAAGCATTCAACCCCCACGACGATTCCGTGCGGCTGGTGCTTAAAACCATGCACGCGCGCGACAAAGACAACCTTTGGAAAGAGTTCAAAGCCAGGGTCGATGCCGACCCGCGCATTGTGCTGATCGACAAAACCATGGACCGCGGGGAAGTGCTGGCCCTGGTCAAAAACTGTGATGCGTATTTGTCCCTGCACCGCTCAGAAGGGTTCGGACGCACCGTTGCCGAAGCCATGCTCTTTGGCAAACCGGTGATCGCCACCAACTACTCCGGCAATGCAGACTTCATGTTCGAAGAGCACTCATTCCCGGTGGGTGGCGAAACAGTCCCCGTCAAAGCCCGCGAATACCCCTTCGTGGCCTCGGACGACAAAGCCGTGTGGTTCGACCCAGACATCAACCAAGCCGCAGAGCACATGCGCAAGGTGCGCAAAATTCCAGCGAATTCCAAGTTCAAATCAGAACTGCTGGCCAAAGCCCACAAACAGTTTGATGCGGAACACTCCGTCATGCCGCAGGCACTTCGGTCCATCTTCCTCAGACTGGCTTAAACGGTACTTGCGCGTTCAGGGCCGCCATCACGGCCAGCGCATCACAGGTCGCGCGCACATCATGCACACGCAACACTGCAGCACCCTGGCTTGCAGCGTACAAGGCGGCTGCCACTGAACCATACACACGGTCCTGTGGCGTGGCTTGGCCGGTCATTTCACCGATCATCCGCTTGCGCGACACCCCCACCAACACCCCAGCCCCAAGGGCAGAAAAACGTTGCGTAGCCTGCATCAAGCTCACGTTATGAGCCTGGGTTTTTCCAAACCCAAAACCAGGGTCAACCAACACGCGCTGAGTAGCCACACCGCTGGTGCTCAGTTCATTCAAACGCGCATCCAAAAAGCCAAAAACCTCGCCAACCACATCGGTGTATTGGGGCGCCTCCTGCATGGTTCGTGGCTCACCTTGCATGTGCATCACCACAGCACCGGCATTGCTGTGCACCAACGCCTCCAACGCCCCAAGTGCCCGAAAACCATTCACATCATTGAGAATGTCCACCCCCAAATCCAGCGCGCGCTGCATCACCTCAGGCTTCATCGTGTCAACCGACACCGGCACATTCCAGCGAACCACCTCAGCCAACACCGCGCCAACCCGCGCCCATTCCTCATCGGCAGACACCGCCTGTGCACCGGGTCGGGTTGACTCGCCACCAATGTCCAAAATGGCTGCGCCTTCTTTCAACAAGATTTCTGCATGGGCAATGGCCGAGGTTGCTGAGTTGTGTTGCCCACCGTCGGAAAAAGAGTCGGGTGTGGTGTTGACGATGCCCATCACCAAAGGGCGGCCGGTTTGCCAGGTGAGAGAAAAGCGGCCTGCGGACCAAATTACGGACATGGATATTGCACCGGGACAAAAAAGCATTTTAGTCGCAAGAAGGCACCGCGTGAGCCGTCGCATGGATGCACAGCCTCTACCGCCGCAAGAACGCACTGCGCAAGCCGCATCGCTACGCGCCCCTCTTTGCACGCACAACCGCTCGGTTCGACCGCCTCGGGGGCAACTCGCCTGTTTTTGCAGGCTCAAACAGCCCCGGGCTCGGCAGGGTCGCCCCTTAACGCGGCTGTTGGCGTGCGGGGCGCGAATTCGCGATGGGCTCACGCTGTGCATTCTCGCCCGGTGTGTGTGGGGGCGTTGAACACACCATGGTGGATCGCCAAAAAAAACGCCAACCCGAAGGCTGGCGTTTTTTACATCAGTCCGAAAACCAGGGTCAAGCCACAGGGGCTGGCTGGCTGCTCGGGTTGACCTTCTCACCACCGCCACTGCTGGGGCTGCCACCGGTCGGGGGCGTGTTGCCGCCCACAGGTGGACGAGGGTCGCGGCCTTCCATGATGTCCTTGATCTGGTCCGCATCAATGGTTTCCCATTCCAGCAGCGCTTTGGCCATGGCATGGGCCTTGTCACGGTTCTGGTCAAGAATGTCCCAAGCCACTTTGTACTGGGCATCGATGATCTTGCGAATTTCGTCATCCACCTTCTGCATGGTGGCCTCAGACATGTGGGTTGTCTTGGTCACACTGCGACCCAAGAACACCTCGCCTTCGTTTTCAGCGTACACCATGGGGCCCAGCGCCTCGGTCATGCCATAACGCGTCACCATGTCACGGGCAATGGCCGTGGCGCGCTCAAAGTCGTTCGATGCACCAGTGGTCATCTGGTCCATGAAGATCTCTTCCGCAATCCGGCCACCAAACAGCACCGCAATCGTGGACAGCATGCGCTCTTTGTCCATGCTGTAACGGTCACCTTCAGGCAACTGCATGGTCACCCCCAAGGCACGGCCACGGGGAATGATGGTCACTTTGTGCACTGGGTCGGTTTTCGGCATCAGGCGGGCCACAATCGCATGGCCAGACTCGTGATACGCCGTATTGCGGCGCTCTTCCTCAGGCATCACCATGCTCTTGCGCTCAGCGCCCATGATGATCTTGTCTTTGGCTTTCTCGAAGTCCTGCATTTCCACCACACGGCCATTTCGGCGTGCAGCAAACAGGGCTGCTTCGTTCACCAGGTTCGCCAAATCAGCACCGGAGAAACCGGGGGTACCACGGGCCAGCACAGACGCATCCACATCCGCACTCATCGGGATTTTGCGCATGTGCACTTTCAGAATCTGCTCGCGGCCGCGAATGTCGGGCAAGCCCACCACCACCTGGCGGTCAAAACGGCCAGGGCGCAGCAACGCTGGGTCCAGCACGTCTGGGCGGTTGGTTGCAGCAATCACGATGATGGCCTGGTTGGTCTCAAAACCGTCCATTTCCACCAGCATCTGGTTCAGGGTCTGCTCGCGCTCATCGTTGCCACCACCCAAACCAGCACCACGCTGGCGCCCTACCGCATCAATTTCATCGATGAAAATAATGCAAGGGGCCTGCTTTTTGGCTTGCTCAAACATGTCGCGCACACGGGCCGCGCCCACACCCACGAACATTTCCACGAAGTCCGAACCGGAAATCGCGAAGAAAGGCACCTTGGCCTCACCTGCAATGGCCTTGGCCAGCAAGGTTTTACCGGTACCGGGCGAACCCACCATCAACACACCCCGGGGAATGCGGCCGCCTAGCTTTTGGAACTTGCTGGGGTCTTTCAGGAATTCCACCAATTCCTGCACGTCTTCTTTGGCCTCGTCGCAACCCGCCACATCGGCGAAAGTGACTGGGTTGGTGCTTTCATCCAACAGTTTGGCGCGGCTTTTGCCGAAGCTGAAAGCCCCGCCCTTGCCACCGCCCTGCATCTGGCGCATGAAAAACACCCACACGCCAATCAACAGCAGCATGGGGAACCAGCTCACGAACAGGTTCATCAGCAGGGAAGGCTCTTCTTCGGCCTTGGCCCGAACCTGAACGCCGTATTTCAGCAAATCACCAACCATCCAGATGTCGCCGGGTGAATACACCACACGCTCACGGTCCTCAGACGTTTGGGCGCGCACAGTGCGGCCATCCACCACCACACTTTTGATTCGGCCGTTTTTGGCTTCCTGCATGAAGTCCGAATACGTCATCTCATTGGAACGGGCCTGTGTGCCTTCGAAGTTCTTGAACACCGAGAACAGCACCAACGCCACCACCAACCAGACCGCTGCTTTGGAAAACGAATTATTCAACGCGACATCTCCTGAATGTTCCACCCTGCTTACTGACATGGGGGCGGAATGTCCATTTTAAACCCAAGCCCGGCAAATTCGCCATCACACTATTTCATGGGGTCCATTGACCCACTCAATTAACTTTTCCAATGGGCTGAACACCCACCCAAAATAACACCTATTTCAGACCACGGGCCAGCAAAAAGGTTTCGCGGGAGCGATCGCGGGAGGCCTTCGGCTTGCGCGGGGCCACCACCTTGAAGACCTGCTTCATCTGGTGCACCACATTGCTGTAGGACGACCCATGGAAAATCTTCATGATCAGCACCCCGTTCGGCTTGAGGTGGTTCAGGGCAAAGTCGATGGCCAGTTCGCACACATGCTCTACCCGGGCTGCATCGGCCACAGCTACCCCGGACAGGTTAGGGGCCATGTCGGACACCACCAAGTCCAGCTTCTCGCCGTTGAGCCGCGTGTTCAATTCCTGCAACACCTCATCGTCCCGAAAGTCGCCCTGAATGAACTCCACACCCGCAATGGGTTCCATCGGCAGCATGTCCAGTGCGATAATACGGCCTTGGACAACGCCACCTGCCCCAACCATGCCTTCACGCAGAACCTGGGACCAGCTTCCCGGGGCGCTGCCCAAGTCCACCACATTGATGCCCGGTTTGATCAAGCCCTCAGGCTCGGCAATTTCCTTGAGCTTGAACGCAGCCCTGGCGCGGTAACCCGCCGCCGTGGCCATTTTCACGTAGGGGTCATTGATGTGGTCGTGTAACCAGTTTTTATTGACTTTCTTCTTTGCCACGGAAAACCCCGAGTTTTTCTAAGCGAAACAACGAACAACCTTGAGAACACACCATGACGCAAGCCGCACCCAACCTGACCGCCGCAGAGAAAAAAGCCCTGAAGGCACAAGCCCACGGCCTTGACCCTGTGGTCCTGATTGGAGACAAAGGCCTGACCGCCAATGTAATCAAGGAAATCGACATGAACCTGAACGCCCACGGCCTGATCAAGGTTCGGGTGGCAGGCGATGACCGTGAAGCGCGGCTGGAATACGCCCAAGCCATCTGTGACGACACCGGCGCCGCGCTGGTTCAGCACATCGGCAAACTGCTGGTATTGTACCGGCCCCAACCTGCTGAAGTGTTGGCTGCCAAAGCCAAGCCCGCACCGCGCAAACCCAAGGCGCCCCGCATGACCAAGCGCCAGCATAACGCACGGGATTAAGCCCCCGAAATACGGCCCCGCAAAGGGGCCAAAGCGCCAAGGGGCTTAGTGCTGGGCTTTTACGCCATACCGGCGCAACCCCCACACCAGCGCACCAATCATTTTGACGGAATACAGCACGCTGGACGTCATGTGCATTTGCTTGAAACGGGCTTGCGCCTCCAGCAGCGCCTCACCCGTCAACTGGCCCATGCTGGCGCGCAACGCGTTCATGTGAGGGTGCATCCAGGCCAACTCAACGACAGCCACCGCCAGCACCAACACCAAAGCCAGGTTCAGCTTGAAGTCTGCCCTCAGGGCCGAGCCCGCGTTGGACAGCAAAGCCAGCAACACCGTGGCCCCCACGCTGTACCAGCTCAACATCACGAACAGCCGCCCTGCCACAAGGCCTGCATCGGCCCGCGCCAACCACTTGAACAAACCGGGGGCCACCAGAATGGCCATGAACCACAGCGCACCCAGCCAGATGGCCCACATGGCCAACTCAAACCCGCGCACACTTCGTTCCATCATCTCGACTGCTCCTGCTGTTGAGCGGGGCAGTCGAGGACCGCCCCCACTGCGACTTTACCCCGACTCAGAGGTAACGAACTTCCAACACTTCATACTCGCGCACGCCACCGGGGGCCTGCACTGCCGCCACATCGCCTTCGAACTTGCCGATCAGGGCACGGGCAATGGGGCTTGAAATGGAAATCAGGTTGGCCTTGATGTCGGCCTCATCGTCGCCGACGATCTGGTACTCCACCTTGGCACCACTGTCCAGGTCTTCCAGTTTCACCGTGGCACCAAACACCACACGGCCTTCCGCATCCAGCGTGGACGGGTCGATGATCTGGGCGTTGCTCAGCTTGCCTTCAATTTCCTTGATTCGGCCTTCAATGAAGCCCTGCTTTTCCTTGGCCGCATCGTACTCGGCGTTTTCGGACAAATCACCCTGCGCGCGCGCTTCAGCGATCGCATTGATCACTGACGGGCGTTCCACGGTTTTCAAGCGGTGCAGCTCAAGCTTGAGCTTCTCGGCACCTTTGACAGTAATGGGTACTGTGGTCATAACAACTCTTTTCCTGCAAATGGAAAGCCGCCACCGGCGGTTTCGCCAGAGACGGCTTTCGGTTTAGACCAGACGATCAGGCGGACAGTTCCGCGTGCAATTGCTGCACGCTGTACACATCCATCTTGTTCAAATGTTTCATGCCTTCAACAGCAGCCAAGGCACCTGCCATGGTGGTGAACACCGTGACCCGCGACGTCAGGGACGTGGTGCGGATGTACCGGCTGTCATTGATGGCACTGCGGCGCTCTTCCACGGTGTTGACCACCAATTGGACTTCGCCGTTTTTCAGCATGTCCACAATGTTGGGGCGGCCTTCCAGCACCTTGTTCACCACGGTGCATTCCACACCGCCTTCGGAAATGGCCGCAGCCGTTCCACGGGTGGCGATGATCTTGAAGCCCAGCTCGGCCAGGCCTTTGGCCAGCACCACAGCGCGTTTTTTGTCTTCGTGCTTCACGCTGATGAAGGCGGTGCCGCTGGAAGGCAGTTTGACGGAAGCCGCCAACTGCGACTTCACGAAAGCCTCACCGAAACTGCGGCCCACACCCATCACTTCACCGGTGGACTTCATTTCTGGCCCAAGGATGGTGTCCACGCCCGGGAATTTCACGAAGGGGAACACCGCTTCCTTGACCGAGTAATATTCGGGCACAGGAATGTCGCTCACGCCCTGGTCCGCAAAGGTGCGGCCCGACATGCAGCGGGCGGCAATCTTGGCCAATTGCTTGCCTGTGGCCTTGGACACGTAGGGCACTGTGCGCGATGCGCGGGGGTTCACTTCCAGCACAAACACCTTGTCGTTCTGGATGGCAAACTGCACGTTCATCAAACCAACCACATTCAGGGCCTTGGCCATCAACACGGACTGGCGTTTCAGTTCGTCCACCATGGCGGGCGACAGGCTGTACGGGGGCAAACAACAGGCCGAGTCACCGGAGTGAACACCCGCCTGCTCGATGTGTTCCATCACGCCACCGATCAGGACACTTTCGCCATCGCACAAGGCATCCACATCCACTTCAATGGCGTCGTTCAGGAAGCGGTCCAACAGCACGGGGCTGTCGTTGCTCACCTTCACAGCCTCGCGCATGTAGCGCTCGAGGTCTTTCTGCTCATGCACAATTTCCATGGCACGGCCACCCAGCACGTAACTGGGGCGCACCACCAGCGGATAGCCGATGTCTTGCGCATGGGCAATGGCTTCGGCTTCGGTGCGGGCTGTGCGGTTGGGCGGCTGAAGCAGGTTCAGCTTGGACAACAGTTTCTGGAAACGCTCACGGTCTTCAGCGATGTCAATGCTTTCCGGGCTTGTACCAATGATGGGCACGCCGTTGGCTTCCAGCGCCTTGGCCAGTTTCAGGGGCGTTTGGCCACCGTACTGCACAATCACGCCGACCGGTTTTTCCAGTTGCACAATTTCCAACACGTCTTCCAGCGTCAACGGCTCGAAGTACAGGCGGTCGGACGTGTCGTAGTCGGTGGACACGGTTTCCGGGTTGCAGTTGACCATGATGGTTTCGTAACCGTCTTCGCGCAGGGCCATCGCGGCGTGTACGCAGCAGTAGTCAAACTCAATACCCTGACCAATCCGGTTCGGGCCGCCGCCCAGCACCATGATTTTTTTCTTGTCGGTCGGCTCGGCTTCGCACTCCTCTTCATAGGTGGAGTACATGTAGGCCGTGCCGGTTTTGAATTCAGCCGCGCAGGTGTCCACGCGCTTGTAGACGGGGCGCACGCCATGCTGGTGGCGCAGTTTGCGAATCTCGGCTTCCGAGGTGTCCAGCAGGTAAGCCAGGCGGCGGTCGGAGAAACCCTTGCGTTTGAGCAAGCGCAGCACGGGCTCGGACAAATCGGCCAGTGTCTTGGTTTCCAGTTCCAGTTCGATGTCAACGATGTCTTTAATCTGGACCAGGAACCAAGGGTCGATGTGCGTCAGCGCATGCACCTGGTCTACGCTGTAGCCCTGGGCGAAGGCGTCACCCACGTAGAAAATACGCTCGGGGCCGGGCTCACCCAGCTCGCGCTCAATCACTTCGCGGTCGGTTGTTTTCTGGTTCAGGCCATCCACGCCAGTTTCCAAACCACGCAGGGCTTTCTGGAAACTTTCCTGGAAAGTGCGGCCCATGGCCATCACTTCGCCCACTGACTTCATCTGGGTGGTCAGGCGGTTGTCGGCTGTGGGGAACTTTTCAAACGCGAAACGTGGAATCTTGGTGACCACGTAGTCGATGGACGGCTCGAAGGAGGCCGGGGTCAAACCGCCAGTGATGTCGTTCTTCAATTCATCCAGCGTGTAGCCCACCGACAGTTTGGCAGCGACTTTGGCAATCGGGAAACCGGTGGCCTTGGAAGCCAGCGCTGACGAACGTGAGACGCGTGGGTTCATCTCGATCACAATCATCCGGCCATTGGCAGGGTTGATGGAGAACTGCACGTTGGAGCCACCGGTGTCCACGCCGATTTCACGCAGAATCGCGATCGATGCATTGCGCATGATCTGGTATTCACGGTCGGTCAGGGTTTGGGCAGGGGCCACGGTGATGGAGTCACCGGTGTGAATGCCCATGGGGTCCAGGTTTTCGATCGAGCAGATGATGATGCAGTTGTCGGCGCGGTCACGCACCACTTCCATCTCATACTCTTTCCAGCCAATCAGGCTTTCTTCAATCAGCAATTCTTTGGTGGGGGAGGCTTCCAGACCACGTTTGCAGATGGTCTCGAACTCTTCGGCGTTGTACGCAATACCGCCACCGGTGCCACCCAAGGTGAAACTGGGGCGAATAATGACCGGGAAACCATTGCTGCCCACTTCAGCGGCAATTTTGCGCTGAACGTCCAGGGCTTCTTCCATGGAATGGGCCACGCCGGACTTGGCAGAATCCAGACCGATTTTGGTCATGGCGTTCTTGAATTTCTGGCGGTCTTCGGCCTTCTCAATGGCCTCTTCCTTGGCACCGATCAACTCCACGTTGTACTTGGCCAGCACGCCGTGTTTGGCCAGGTCCAGCGCGCAGTTCAGCGCAGTTTGGCCACCCATGGTGGGCAGCACCGCGTCAGGGCGTTCTTTTTCAATGATGCGCTCAACCACCTGCCAAGTGATGGGTTCGATGTAAGTGACATCGGCCATTTCCGGGTCGGTCATGATGGTGGCGGGGTTGCTGTTGACCAGCACCACTTTGTAACCCTCTTCACGCAGGGCCTTGCAGGCCTGAGCGCCGGAGTAGTCGAATTCACAGGCCTGGCCAATCACAATGGGGCCAGCGCCGATGATGAGGATTGTTTTTAGATCGTCGCGCTTGGGCATAACTCGCCTTTTGGGTCAAGTTGGGGTCAGTATTGATTCAAAATTCACTTCGCGGGCCGGTGCGAGGCGCTAAGGCCTCCAGCACCACCCCTCAACGCTTGCTTGCCTGAATGTCGGCAATGAAGCGGTCAAACAGTTCAGCCAGGTCGTGCGGACCGGGGCTGGCTTCCGGGTGCCCCTGGAAGCAGAACGCGGCACGGTCGGTGCGCTCCAGGCCCTGAATGGACCCGTCGAACAGCGACACATGCGTGACGCGCAAGTTGGCCGGCAGCGTGTCCGGGTTCACCGCAAAACCGTGGTTCTGGCTGGTGATGAACACACGCTTGCTGTCCAGTTCCTGCACAGGGTGATTGGCACCGTGGTGGCCAAACTTCATTTTCATGGTTTTGGCGCCACTGGCCAGAGCCATCAACTGGTGCCCCAGGCAAATACCGAACACGGGCAACTTGGTGTGGTCCAGCACGTGTTTGATGGCGGAAATGGCATAGTCGCAAGGCTCGGGGTCGCCAGGGCCGTTGGACAGGAACACGCCATCAGGGTTCAGGGCCAACACCTGCTCTACAGGCGTTTGTGCGGGCACCACCGTGACGCGGCAGCCGCGCTGGGCCAACATGCGCAGAATGTTGCGCTTGGCGCCGAAGTCGTAGGCCACCACATGGTAAGGGCGCTCACCCTGTTGGAAATGGGGCTGCTCGGCGGCCTCGCCCAGCGTCCATTCGCCTTCAGTCCATTCGTGCGTGGCCGTGCAGGACACGACCTTGGCCAAGTCCATCCCAGCCAGGCCGGGGAAGCTGCGGGCCAATTCCAGTGCACGTTCGGCGGTGAATGGCTCGCCGCTGCCTTCGGTCAGCAGACAGCCATTCTGTGCCCCTTTCTCGCGCAGAATTCGGGTCAGCTTGCGGGTGTCAATGCCAGCAATGCCGGGCACGCCATGCTTCTTGAGGTAATCGCTCAAGGGCAGTGTGGACCGGAAGTTGGACACCTGCATGGGCAGGTCTTTGATGACCAAGCCAGACAGGAACAACCCGGTGGACTCTTCATCCTGCGGGTTGGTGCCGACGTTGCCGATGTGGGGGTAGGTCAGGGTGACGATCTGGCGGCAGTAGGAGGGATCCGTGGCGATTTCCTGGTAGCCCGTCAGTGATGTATTGAACACCACTTCGCCCACCTTGACGGTGGCGGCGCCAAAAGAAATCCCTTCGAACACGGTGCCGTCGGCGAGCGCAAGCAATGCGCGCGCTTGATCCGATCTTGCGCTGGCGACTAATTTCGACAAGGGAAACTCCAATAGATGTGACAAAACCCGGGGGGCTTGGGGCCACCCGCGCAGGCTTTTGCCTGAGAACTGTTCAGCTAACCGAGCATTATACCCGAATGAGGCCCCTGATTCCAGCCTCGGCTGTCGCAAGAACACACAGCATCAGCCCATCGCTACGTGCAGCCCGTTTCGTTGCAAGAACACACGGCATAAGCCGCATCGCTACGCACCCCTGTTGCACGCACAGCCGCTGGGGCCTCCCGCCTCGGGGGCAACTCGCCTGCTTCGCTGGCTCAGACAGCCCCATGCTCGGCAAGGGCACCCCCGACGCGCCTGTTGGCGTGCGGGGCGCGAATCCGCGATGGGCTTACACCTGTGCGTTCTTGATCGGTGCTAGGCGACGCACCAGCGGTGTGTTCAAGACCCCAGTCACGCCACCGGGATGATACCAACCCGCACAAGGCGTCTGTCTGAGCGCACCCATGCGCGAAGGCCCGAGCTTGGGGCTGTCTGAGCCGTGAGTCTGCGAAGGGCGAGTTGCCCCCGAGGAGACGCCCTTGAAGGGGCGGGCTCTATCCCATCCGGTGGCGGGGGCTTTGAACCCACCGAAGTGCTTCGCCCCGCCAGCAAATGATCAACCGTGATTCAAAACTCCGGCCCCGGCGCGTCAAAGGCCTCTTTCAGCACACGCTCCATGAATTGCGCCACCACCCTGACTTTCAGCGACACCTGCCCGCTCGGCCCGGGCGGATACACCAAGTGAATAGGCACGCCACCCCTCACCGGGTCGTCGCAACGCCAGTCTTTTAGTACCTGCACCAAATCGCCACGCGCCAGCGCTGCCGAGGTCATCCAATACGCACTGCGCCCCAACCCAACCCCCGCGATGATGGCTTTAACCACCATCATCGGGCTTGAACAAGTCAGCCAGTTGTTGACCCTGTACTTTTGGCTTTCACCGCCCTCTGGGGGCCAGATTTCCCATTCTTTGACCTCCCCCCGCTGGGAGAAGGCAATGCACTGGTGGTTCGCCAGCTCAGAGGGGTGCTTGGGCTCGCCGTGCTGCTCCAAATACGCAGGGGAGGCGTACACATGGCGCCAAATGGTGCTGATGCGCTTGGCACGTAGCGATGAGTCAGCCAAAGGGCCAAAGCGAAACGCCAGGTCGATGCCCTCTTCCACCAACTGTACGGTTTTGTTCGACAGGTCCACCTGCAACTCCACCTCTGGAAACTCGGCGTGAAACTCCTTCAGGCGATCTGCCAGCAGGTATTCCCCCACCACCACCGGCATGCTGACGCGCACCAAACCTCGAGGTCGACCTGTGTTCAACTGGGCCAGTGCATCGCGGGCCTGCTGTTGATGGTCCAGCATGTGGCGGGCATAGCGCAGGTAGGTTTCCCCTGCTTCGCTGATGCGTACAGTCCGGGTGGTTCTGATCAACAAACGCACCCCAAGGTGATGCTCCAGTTGCGAAATGGCGCGGCTCACGCTGGACGGGTTTTCGTTGCGCAGCTTGGCCGCCGCCGCAAAGCTGCCGGTGTTGACCACCTGCACAAAGGCTTCTGCGGCCAACAATTCGTTGAAATGCCCACTCATGGCGCCCTCGGATTAATGCGTTTACTGCAACAGCTTAATGAATTCGAGGTGATTTATCCAATTTACAAACACGAATAACCTGTCCTTGCATCACAGCTTTTGAACAGGAGGTGCATCATGAATGAATGGCCCGACAACCTTGACGGCATGGACAACGCCCACTTGGCCCACAAGGCCGCGGTGCGGTGGTTGCGTAAATCAGCGATTGTGTTTGGAATTCTGGCAGGCACACTGGTGGTGGCAGCACCCGGTGTCGCAGGCGGCCTGAATACAGTTCGCCACTTGGGCGATCAACCGGTGACCCACTGGCTGACTGAGGGCTGGGGCAGCTCGATGAACAGCCCGGGCCTGAGTTTCTGAGGGTTGGCTATGCCATCAGGAGCTTGATGGATTTAATCTCCACCAAACTCCTTCCATTGGAACTCACCATTTTTGTACGTCAGATGGCTGGACGCCGCTTCGGTAGGGAGTTCAATGATGTACTCCCCGCCGGAAACCACTTGCTTCCAGAGGCTATCCCCAACTCGATAGACCTCAAAGGCAAGAATATTGGTCCGATTGTTGACCACACCATCGTCCAACAGTAGGTCACCTTGAACAGTGTAGGGATCGATGACCGAGCAGTCATAAACCAAAATGCCTCGCTGTCCGTAACCTTGTTGGGAAATTGCCCTCTTTGGATTGTTGAACACCGTGTTGGAACATCGGTTGCTGCCACAGGCTTTTTGAAGATCAGTGACCACAACAAGGTGAGCGCATTTTTCGGCCAATGCACCGACTTTTCGACCGAGGAGAAGACTCCGTTTATTCACGCCCTCAAAAGGCTGCAATCCTGTCATCGCTATCGGTTGCTTGATCGGGTTTGACAATGAACGCGGCTTCACCATACATTCAGGCTTGGCCCAAGCAAAACCCGTAAACCCTGCCACACTGACTAAAAAAGCCACCAAACTTAACCAGCGCATTGGGCCCCCTTTCGTAAACAAAGCAGTGAATCAAGTAACTGCGAACAATCCCTTAGCCACTGACTGCGTTCATATGGGCCAGCCTGTCGCTTGGTCAAGGGCAAGTCTGCCAAGGCCCTAGGGTCGTACCATTCAATGTGCAACATCGGATGCACCTTTATACCGCTCAAGCTCCCGATACGACCGATCAATTCACCGGGTTGCACTAACTGACCGACGTGGGTGAGCTCCTCGGCGGATAACTCTCCGTATCGAACAAGCCCTAAAGCACCGTGATCCACGGTGACTTCATACGAGCCCAAATAGAATAACCCCGAGGATATGACTCGGCCATTCGTAATGGCGACGACCGGCGAGGACAGGGGTGCGTATAGATCGCAACCGGCATGAAGCCGACGCCCGCCATCTCTCTGATTACCAAATTGTCTAGGCCGTTCGTGATAGCTGTACTGAGACAGCCACTCTGGCACTGGCCATTGCCTGTTCATCGGTGTTTTCTCCGAGTGCAAACTGCAATGCTAAGCGCGGTCTAGTCCGGGTGACAACAATGCGGTTTCTTTGAACACACTGGATCCCCCGGGGCATAAAAAAACCCGACCAGGTTGCCCCAGTCGGGTTTTTGAACCACCCCGCGGTTAGCGGGTGGGCTCATTCTCAGAACTCAAGCTCAGAAATTGGCCACAGCCATTTCTGTGACAGCGTCAGCACCCCCCACCACGCTGTCGCGCAGGCCAGGCACTGTAGACAGCACGTGGTCTGCGAAGAAGCGGGCAGTCAGGATTTTGTCGCTGTAGAAGCTGTCGGTTTCACCAGCCTTGATCTTGCCTTCGGCAACCAGCAGCGCACGGGCCATTTGCCAACCGGCCACTGTGGCACCTGCCAATTTCAGGTAAGGCACGGAGCCGGCAAACACGGCGTTGGGGTTGGACTTGAGGTTGTTGACCACATAGTCCACGGTGTCCAGCAGTGCGGCGCGTGCGGCATCCAAACGGGCAGCAACAGCCTTGGCATGGGCTGAACCAGACTCATTCAGTTGAGCCACAGTGCGGGCCATTTCGGCAGCCAGGGCCTTGGCCACGGCACCACCATCGCGTGAGGTTTTGCGGCCGACCAAGTCGTTGGCCTGAATGGCCGTGGTGCCTTCATAGATGGTCAGAATTTTTGCGTCGCGGTAGTACTGGGCCGCACCGGTTTCTTCAATGAAACCCATACCGCCGTGCACCTGCACGCCGGTGGAGGCCACGTCGATGCTCATTTCAGTGGACCAGCCTTTGACCAGCGGCACCAGGAATTCGTACACAGCCTGGTTTTGCTTGCGGGCAGCCTCGTCAGGGTGGAAGTGGGCTGCGTCATAAGCAGCACCAGCCACACACGCCATTGCGCGCGCCGCTTCCACTTGGGAACGCATGCTCAGCAACATGCGCTTCACGTCGGGGTGATGAATAATCGCCACGGCTTCGTTGGCAGAGCCATCCACAGGGCGGGACTGCACACGGTCTTTGGCGTACTGCACGGCCTTTTGGTAAGCGCGCTCAGCCACGCCGATGCCCTGCACACCCACCTGGAAGCGGGCTGCATTCATCATCACGAACATGTACTGCAGGCCTTTGTTTTCTTCGCCGATCAGGTAACCAATCGCGCCCTCACCCACGTCGCCTTTGTTGTCGCCATACAGCAACACTGCGGTTGGAGAAGCCTTGATGCCCAGCTTGTGTTCGATGGAGGCACAGAACACATCGTTGCGCTTGCCCAGCGAACCATCGGCGTTGACCAGGAACTTGGGCACGATGAACAGGCTGATGCCCTTCACGCCTTCAGGGGCGTTGGGCGTGCGGGCCAACACGAGGTGAACGATGTTGTCCGCCATGTCGTGCTCACCGTAGGTGATGTAAATCTTCTGGCCGAAAATGCGGAAACTGCCGTCGTCCTGGGGAACGGCTTTGGTGCGCACCAGTGCCAAGTCTGAACCGGCCTGTGGCTCGGTCAGGTTCATGGTGCCAGTCCATTCGCCGGAAATCATTTTGGGAATGTAGGTTTCTTTTTGTTCTTGGCTACCGGCCACCAGCAGGGCTTCAATCGCGCCGTCGGTCAGCAGGGGGCACAGTGCGAAACTCAGGTTCGCGCCGTTGACCATTTCCATGCAGGGCGTAGCCACTGCCTTGGGCAGGCCTTGACCGCCGAATTCGGTGGGGTGTTGCAGGCCTTGCCAACCGGCTTCCGTGAACTGCTTGAATGCATCTTTGAAGCCCTTGGCGGTAGTGACCACGCCGTTGTTCCATGTGGCGGCTTCAACGTCGCCAGTCCAGTTCAGGGGGGCAACCACTTCGCCAGTGAATTTGGCGTTTTCAGTCAGCACCGCCTCAACGGTTTCCTCGGTGGCGTCTTCGCAACCGGGCAGTTGGGCAACCTGGTCCAGGCCGGCCAGTTCCTTCAACACAAACATCATGTCCTTGACTGGGGCGTTGTAGCTCATCACGTATTCTCCAAAAACTTGTCTGTCTCTTCATGTGAAATCAGGCTCAACCTGTGAGCCTGACGTCTTTCTGCTTGGGGTGCGGGGTTCGCTTACAGCTTGGCGGCCAATTGCGGCACCACTTCGAACAGGTCGCCCACGAGGCCGTAATCAGCCACACCAAAGATGGGTGCTTCGGGGTCTTTGTTCACAGCCACAATCACCTTGCTGTCCTTCATGCCGGCCAAGTGCTGGATGGCACCGGAAATGCCCACGGCCACGTACAGCTGAGGGGCCACGATCTTGCCGGTCTGGCCAACCTGCCAGTCGTTGGGGGCGTAGCCTGCGTCCACGGCTGCGCGGGAGGCGCCGATGGCGGCACCCAGCTTGTCAGCCAGCGGGTTCAGGATGGCGAAGTTTTCTGCGGAACCGATGCCACGGCCACCGGACACGATGGTGCCGGCTGCAGTCAGCTCGGGGCGGTCGCTCTTGGCCAGTTCACGGTTCACGAATGCGGCCTTGCCGGAATCGGCTGCTGCGGCCACGTTTTCTGTGGCAGCTGAACCACCTGTGGCAGCCACAGGGTCGAAAGCGGTGGTCCGCACGGTGATCACTTTCACTGCGTCAGCAGACTGCACGGTGGCAATCACGTTGCCCGCGTAGATGGGGCGTTTGAAAGTGTCAGCGCTGTCCACACCGATGATGTCGGAAATCTGCGCAACATCCAGCTTCGCGGCCACGCGGGGCAGCACGTTTTTACCCACGCTGGTGGCGGGGGCAAGAATATGGCTGTAAGACGATGCGATGGCGAGGATCTGTGCGGACAGGTTCTCGGCCAGTTGGTCAGCCAGTGCGTCGGCGTCAGCCACCAGCACTTTGGCCACACCTGCAGCAGCGGCGGCTTGAGCTGCGGCACCAGCCACACCTTTGCCAGCCACCAGCACGTGAATGTCTCCACCAATTTTCTGCGCAGCCGCGATGGTGTTCAGTGTCGCAGGCTTGATGGTTTGGTTGTCGTGTTCAGCAATTACGAGTACGGACATGTTGGTCTCCTGTTTACCTGGCGGTTCAGATCACTTTGGCTTCGTTCTTGAGTTTGTCGATCAGGGTGTCGACATCAGGCACGGTGATGCCAGCAGAACGTGTGGGAGGATCGCTCACCTTCAGGAGTTTGATGCGGGGTGACACATCAACGCCCAAGTCTTCAGGCTTGATGGTGTCGATGGGCTTTTTCTTGGCCTTCATGATGTTGGGCAGGGTCACGTAACGGGGCTCGTTCAAGCGCAAGTCTGTGGTGACCACGGCGGGCAGGGAAAGGCTCACCGTTTCCAAGCCACCATCCACTTCACGGGTGACCACAGCTTTGCCGTTCTCGATAACCACTTTGGAGGCGAAGGTGCCCTGGGGCAGGTCAGCCAGCGCGGCCAGCATCTGGCCAGTCTGGTTGCAATCGTCGTCAATCGCCTGCTTGCCCAGAATCACCAGATTGGCGCCTTCTTTTTCAACCAAGGCTTTCAGAATTTTGGCCACGGCCAGGGGCTGAAGCTCAGCATCGGTTTCCACCAGAATGCCGCGGTCGGCACCAATGGCCAGCGCGGTGCGCAGGGTTTCCTGGCACTGAGCCACGCCACAAGACACCGCCACGATTTCCGTCGCCACGCCAGCTTCTTTCAGGCGTGTGGCTTCTTCCACGGCGATTTCGTCGAAGGGGTTCATGGACATTTTTACGTTGGCAATGTCTACACCGGAACCGTCGCTCTTGCAGCGCACCTTGACGTTGTAATCCACCACGCGTTTGACTGGTACTAGGATCTTCATGCGAAAGGCCATCCCTGTTTGAATTGGACAATAAGTGAATTCGGTGAAGCAACCGGGGCGCTGAGAATCAAAAAACGCACGGTCGTTCGATTTTCGGGAAGTGTACACGCAAGAAATTGATCTGTCGAGCCGTGCACGGCAGGAAATTAGGGAAAAGACTCGGAAGACCGCTTTGATCAATTCAAACAAACGTTCAGTCAGCCAAGGATGCCACATGGGCGTAAACCGATTCGGCCAATGCACCCAACTCATAGCCGCCTTCCAGGCTGCTCACCAAGCGGCCTTCGCAGTATTCATCGGCCACGCGGCGCAGGAAATGCGTCAACCAGCCGTAGTCCTCGGTGGTCAGGCGCATATTGGCCAGCGGGTCTGCCTCATGGGCGTCGAACCCGGCTGACACCAGCACCAATTGGGGTTTGAAGGCATCGATGGCCGCCAGCCAGTGGGCCTGAATGGCGGCCTTGACTTCTTCCCGCCCCGCCCCGGCCGGGACCGGGCAGTTGACCATGTTCGCCGGGCCCTGCAAACCGCCGCTGTAGGGGTACAAGGGCGACTGAAACGTGCCGCACATCAACACGCGCGGGTCATCTGCAAAAATGTCTTCAGTGCCGTTGCCGTGGTGCACGTCAAAATCAACGATCAACACACGCTCAAGCCGGTAAGCATCCAGCGCATGACGGGCTGCAATGGCAATGTTGTTGAACACACAAAAACCCATGGCGTGGTCGCGGCAGGCATGGTGGCCGGGTGGGCGCACCGCGCAAAACGCATTGTTCACCGCATGGGACATCACCAAGTCCACCGCATGCACGCAAGCCCCGGCGGCGCGGCGAGCCGCATCCAGCGACATCTCGGACAAGGTGGTGTCACCGTCAACCTCCACCGGATAACGCAAGGGAAACAGGCTGCGTATGCTTTCCACGTACGCTGCAGAGTGCACAGCGGTCACCAGGGGCCAAGCCACTTCAGGCGCCGTGCAATGAACCAGCTTGGGCCACAGGTCTGAGGCTTCAAGCCGCGCCTGTATGGCCTTCAAACGGGCCGCGCTTTCCGGGTGGCCCACGCCGGGGTTGTGCAGGGTGCAGTCGGTGTGGGAAATGTAAGCCGTGGTCATGCCGCCGCCTTGGGGCCTGCTGGCACTTGGGGTATAGTTGGGACCACGTGTTGCACCTTGTTCTCCACCTGATTCACCGTCCTTATTTCACCTGTTTCATGCGCACCATTTCGGCCCGTTGTCTCATTGTACTCACCACGCTGCTGGCCACTCAAGGCAGCTTTGCGAAAACCCGGTCTTCGGATTTGCCCGACATGATGAGTGTGGCCTATGAGAAATCAGTGGCCTTGGCCAAACGGCTGGAAGAACGGGAAGGCATCCCCGCCCAGGAAACCCTGAAAGCCCTGCAGTCGGCCAAGTACCAACCCAAAGTCGTTGACGCGGTGCGGCCCCCGAAAAGCCCCACAGTCAAGAACTGGACGGTTTACCGCGACCGCTTTGTCGAGCCGATTCGCATTCGCAAAGGGCTGAAGTTTTGGGGCGAGAATGAAGCCCTGCTGAATCAAGCCACGCAGGCCTATGGCGTTCCCGCCGAGGTCATCGTGGCCATCATCGGCGTAGAAACCATTTATGGCGAACACACCGGCAATTTCAGGGTCATCGACAGCTTGAGCACACTGGGCTTTGCCTACCCTCAAGGCCAAAAGGACCGTTCTGATTTTTTCCAGCGCGAACTGGAAGCCTTTTTTGTGCTGTGTCGCAAAGCGGGGCTGGACCCACTGGAAGTGAAAGGGTCCTACGCAGGGGCCGTGGGGCTGGGCCAATTCATGCCCAGCTCATGGTTGAATTTCGCCGTCGATGGCGACCAAGACCAGCACATCGACCTGTTTCACAGCCGTGCCGATGCCATCCTCAGTGTGGGCAATTTTCTGAAAGTGCATGGCTGGCAGGCCGGCAAAACCGGCATTGTGGCGGTGGACTTCACACGCACCGACGCACTGCCCGAAGTACTGGCCTCGGACATTTTGCCCAAGTTCACAAACCAGGCGTTGACTGAGCGCGGCATTGTCGCCCAAGGGCCTGTGCTGACTGACGAGCTGTTGGCCTTGGTCGAACTGGTGCGCGGTGAAGACTCACCTGTTTACGTGCTGGGCGGGCAAAACTTCTACGCCGTCACCCGCTACAACCGCAGCGCCTTCTACGCCACGGCCGTGCTGGAATTGGCTGCTGCCCTGCGCAGGGCAAGGCCGTAAGCACCCTGCCCTGCTCACGCTGGAAATAACTCAGGCAGGAAATACGCCCGTGGACAGGTAACGGTCACCACGGTCGCACACAATGAACACAATGGTGGCATTGCTCACTTCCTCGGCGATGCGCAGTGCGATGCACGCGGCCCCAGCGGCTGAAATGCCACAGAAAATGCCTTCTTCGGCGGCCAGTCGGCGGGCCATGTCTTCGGCATCGGCTTGGGTGACATATTCCAGACGGTCCACGCCCTCGGGTTTGTAAATGCGTGGCAGGTATTCCTCGGGCCATTTGCGGATACCCGGAATCTGTGAACCCTCACTGGGCTGGGCGCCGATGATCTGCACCTGCGGATTCACCGACTTCAAATAACGGCTTACCCCCATGATGGACCCGGTGGTGCCCATGGCACTCACGAAGTGAGTCACTTGCCCGCCAGTGTCGCGCCAAATCTCTGGCCCGGTGGTTTCAAAGTGGGCCTGCGGGTTGTCCTCGTTGGCAAACTGGTCAAGGATCACGCCTTTGCCTTGGTCGCGCATTTGCTCGGCCAGGTCGCGGGCGTATTCCATGCCACCGGCTTGCGGTGTGAGGATAATCTCGGCCCCGAACGCACGCATGGTCTGGCGTCGCTCAATGCTCAAATGCTCGGGCATGATGAGCACCATGCGGTAACCCCGCAAAGCAGCGGCCATCGCCAAAGCAATTCCGGTGTTGCCCGAAGTTGCTTCAATCAGGGTGTCGCCGGGTTTGATGTCACCACGGGCCTCGGCGCGGCGAATCATGGAAATGGCCGGCCGGTCTTTCACGGACCCAGCCGGGTTGTTGCCTTCCAGCTTGCCCAGAATGATGTTGCCCCGGTCCAGGTTGGCCTGGCCCGGTATGCGTTGCAGACGCACCAGGGGCGTGTTGCCAATGGTGTCTTCAATGGTGAGGTAGTTCAAGACAGGGTCCTGTAGGTGTTGGTTTGCCCTATTTTATTCCGGATGGACCACACCATCGCGCAACAAGGGTCGATGAGGAATCCATTGGGGCAGTAAAGAAGCCACAATCATGGTGGAAGCGCCCAGCACCAGGCCCAGCAACTGGGGAGGCCAAATCTCGCTGACCCACACATGGCTGGACAGCAACCAGGTGCTGACCCCCACCACGATGGACGCAATCGCCCCCTGCGTTGTCGCCCGTTTCCAGTACAGCCCAAACACCAGCGGCACAAAGGCTGCAGCCAAAGTCACTTGGTAAGCGCTTTCCACCATCTCGAAAATCGACGACTCCGTGTTGAACGCAAAAGCCAGCACAAGGCCTGTGAACACAAATACGGAAATACGCATGACCAGCAGGAAATGTTTGTCGTCCAAATTGGGGAAAATCACCTTGAAAATATTTTCAGAGAACGACACAGCCGGGGCCAGCAACGTGGCACTGGCCGTACTCATGATGGCGGAGATGAGTGCCCCAAAAAACACCACCTGAGCAAACACGGGGGTGTAGTTCAACACAAAGGTGGGCAACACCATCTGGGAATCCTCGGTGATCAAGGCCCCGAATACATTGGGCTCGATCATCACCGCGCCATAGGCCAGAAACACCGGAATGAAGGCAAAGCAGAAGTAGAGGCTGCCCCCCAGCACGGCGCCCCGCACTGCGGTTTTTTCGTCTTTGGCGGAGGTAATGCGCTGAAACACGTCCTGCTGGGGAATGGAGCCCAGCATCATGGTCAGAAATGCCCCGATGAACGGCACCCAGAGCACATAGCTGAACTCTTCCGGGAAAAAGCGCAGTTTGCCCGCGGCTTCCGCATGCTCAATCACCGGCATGACACCGCCGGTCATGGTGGACACCAACCAGCCGATGTACAGCAAACCGCCACCAATCACCGACATTTGAATGAAGTCCATGACGGCCACCGACAGCATGCCCCCAAACAGGGTGTACGTCAGCACCACCGCGGTGCCAATCAACATGCCCCATTGCTGGGTGATGGCCCCGTCGGACAAGACCTTGAAAATCAAACCCAGTGCACTGATTTGCGCAGCCACCCAGCCCAGGTAGGAAATGATGATGCACAGGCTACAAAACACTTCGACCACATGGTTGTAGCGCACACGGTAATAGTCGCCGATGGTCAGCAGGTTCAAACGGTACAGCTTGGGCGCGAAAAACAAACCGGCCAGAATCAGGCAGAGCGAGGCACCAAAAGGGTCAGCCACAATGCCATGCAAACCTTTTTCAACAAAGGTGGAAGAAATACCCAGCACGGTTTCCGAGCCAAACCAGGTGGCAAACACGGTGGCAGTAACCACGGGCAAAGCCAAATGGCGACCTGCCACAGCGTAATCCGCCGAGGTTTTGACATTGCGTGCAACATACAAACCCACTGCCACGGACAGCAGAAGATACCCAATCACCGACGCTAGCAACATGGCACAGGCCCACCCGAAACAAGACTTGATGGCGGATTATAGGCAAGAATCATGCAAACCCCGCATAAAATTCAGGCCGAAACAATCGACGTGGTTCTCTAAATGCCCACCGCCGTGGTGAATTCAAAACACCTTGAATGGCCCCGGCGCTCCAGCCAATACCGGCCAAAGCAGGTCCAGCGACACAATCCCGAACAGCAAAGCCAGCATCAGTACCATCCAGAACAGCGCCCGGTTCAGCCGCCTTTGCTGCTTGGCCAATTGCTCAATCTGCATGTCAACGCGGCCATTGTTCTGGGTCAGGGATTGGTGCAAAAGCCGAGGCAAAGCAGGCAGAATTTGCGACCATTGAGCCGCTTCCCACTGCAAGCTGGTCTGAAAACCCTTCAGGCCAATCTGCTGGTTCATCCAGTTTTCAAGGAACGGTTTGGCGGTTTTCCAGAGGTCCAGCTCGGGGTCCAACTGGCGGCCCAAGCCTTCCACATTCAACAGGGTTTTTTGCAGCAACACCAACTGCGGCTGAATTTCCACGTTGAAACGGCGCGAGGCCTGGAACAAACGCATCAACACATTGCCCAGTGAAATGTCTTTCAGCGGTTTGTCGAAATAAGGCTCGATACAGGCGCGAATGGCCGATTCCAGCTCGTCAATGCGGGTGGACTTGGGCACCCAACCAGACTGCACATGCAACTCGGCCACGCGTTTGTAGTCCTGACGGAAGAAGGCCAGAAAGTTTTGGGCAAGGTACTGTTTGTCCACATCGGTGAGGGTGCCGACAATCCCGAAGTCCAGCGCAATGTAGCGGCCAAAGTCAGGCCCCGACTCACCCACATAGATATTGCCCGGGTGCATGTCGGCGTGAAAAAATCCATCCCGAAACACTTGGGTGAAAAAAATTTCCACGCCGTCGCGGGACAATTTTTTCAGGTCAACACCACGTTCGCGCAAACGGTCAATCTGGGAAATCGGAATGCCGTGCATCCGTTCCATGGTGATGACACTGCTGCAGCAATAGTCCCAATACATCTCCGGCACACGCAACAAATGGCCACTGCCCGACGCCGCCGAGAAGTTGCGGCGCAACTGCGATGCGTTGGCGGCCTCGAACATCAAGTCCAATTCATCGTGCAGGTACTTGTCGAACTCCTGCACCACTTCACGCGGGCGAAGGCGCTTGCCATCGGCAGACACTTTTTCAAGCAGGTTGGCCCCGGTGCGCATCAAAGCCAGGTCTTTGTCGATGACCGTGCTCATCCCCGGCCTTAACACCTTGATGGCCACGGGCTGCCCGGCTTTGGGGCCGTGCTTGATCACCGCAAAATGCACCTGTGCAATCGAAGCACTGGCCACCGGCTCATCCTGAAACTCGGTGAACATGTCTTCAATGCGGCGGCCCAGACTGAGTTCAATCAGTCGGCGCGACTCACTGGAACTGAAGGGGGGGACTTGGTCCTGCAACTTGGCCAGTTCATCGGCCACATCCTCGGGCAACAAGTCGCGGCGTGTGGACAGCAACTGCCCAAACTTCACAAACAAAGGGCCCAAATCTTCCAGGGCGCGGCGCATGCGCTCGCCTCGCGGCGCATCGACCGACTTGCTGGATGACACCAAGCGCAGCAGCCACTTGGCCCAGGGGTACCGAATGGAGTCGGCCGCCAGCAGGAACAAACCATACCGACGGGCGACCAACAGAATGCGTGCCAAACGGCGGATTTTCATCAGCCCTGCCCTCTCGAGCTTTCTGGAGTTTGGGGGCTTAGGCGGGCCAGGCGTTTCTCGAGCCGGGCGATTTCATCGCGCAACTGGCCTACATCGGCGCGGAAGGCATCAAACTCCGAAGCGGTCGGGGCCATGGACTTTTCATGCACCACATACTCACGCAGGCTGCTTTTGAAGCGGGCGACCACATCCTGCACATTGGTGCCCATGGCCGACAGGCTGTTCATGATCCACACCGCCTGGGCATCGCCCACAACACGGGCCAAGTCACGCTCTGGGTCCCAAGACAAATCATTGACCACTTGGGACACCACCTGCGCAAATTCCATGTCGCCCGTGACACTGGCCTTGCGAACCATGGACCCCGGGTTGGCCACAGACCCCATCAGGTCGGCCCATTGCAAAGCAATCTCGGTGTCCGAAGGGGGCAACACGCCCTGAGTGGCTGAAGTCACCTGAAAATAGCCTTGGTCATTGATGCGCCACTGCAATTGGACCGGCGACACCTTGATGGCCAGCACCTTGCCTGCTTCACGCTGCAGTTTGGTTTTGCTGGTGCGTTGTTGGTCAATCAGGTGGTTCAGGACCAGCGACACACTGGTGCCCAACGCCATGGACAAAGCCTGTGCCGGCAATGCAGCCAGGGAGCTTAAGCCGGGGGCATGGCGCAGTGGGGAGTTGGCCAGAAGCCTGGAGGCCAAGCCGAACAAAGGAGGAGGGTTGAAGGCCACGGTGGGGTCCACTTTCACTCAAAAACCGCTTGAGTGTACCCCAGCCACGTGGCCTCGCCTGAGCGGCGGTTCAGTTTTGCTTACAGACTGTGGATGCCGGCCAACAGCCAGCCGCCTTGGCCGGACACTGGGCGACTCAAGACCCACATTTCGCGGATTTCTTCAGCCGGGCCACCCACGGTTTCACGAACCATGGCCGTGATGGCTACCGTGGCCAATTGTTCGTCCACGTCGGTCTCAAAGCCCAGCAACTCGGCGTTAACCATGACGACTTCAGTCACGTTGGCCGCACCATTGCGGCTTTGAATGTCCATGGCCAGGTGGTCCACCACGTGGTCCGTGCAGTACTCACGAAGGGCCTGCACATCACCTTTGTCGAACAGGCCTTGCATGGTGACAAAAAACTGCTTGGCACGGTTCACGAAACCCGCTTCATCGAAGCCAACGGGCAATTCCTTGACCATGCCTTGTTGCGTGGCCACGGGCTGAACGTCGTCAAACGCCGAGCGCACGTCGCGCTTGCCGAAATCGTTGTCACGCAGGGCCTCACGGGCCATGGGGCGCGACTCATCGATCCGGGTGGAATCCCCCTGAAAACCGTCATAGGTGCTGGAACCTGCAGCGCTGTACGCAGGCTGGGGACGACGCACCGGCTGCTGGCCGCGCATCTTGCTCAACAGGAACCGAATGGCCACAACAGCCAGAATCACCATCAACACAGTGCCCATGAAGCTGGCCAGCTCATCGCCCAAGCCCAGGTGGCTGAACAGTGCTGCCAAACCCAAGCCTGCGGCCAAGCCCATGATGGGGCCCAAGAATCGGTTGCGGGCGGGTTGCGCAGCAGCCGGGTTCGGCGCTGTTTGGCCCGGTGTAGCCTTCGCAGGTGCAGTGGGTGCGGCAGCGGGGCTGGATGGGGGTGTTTGAGGCGTGGCCTGACGGCTGTAGGATGGCGCAGTTTTTCCGATACTGCCACCACCACCCAAGCGTTTGGCTTCAGCCATGCCGGGCGCAAAACCGGCGGACAATACAGCCAGGGACAGCGCCCCCACCAGTACGCGGGACTTCACAGACAGGGCATTGAACAAGCTCATGTGTTTTGCTCTCATCAAAATTCAGAAGGACAACATGTCCGGCGGTAAGACTGCCTTACTCGAATTTGGTTCCCTGATGCAAAGCCACCACACCAAAGGTGAAGTTGGTGTATTTCACGTGGTCAAACCCGCTGTCCAGCATGATTTGTTTGAGGGTTTCCTGGTCAGGGTGCATGCGGATGCTTTCGGCCAGGTATTGGTAACTTTTCGCGTCCTGGGCAATCAATTGCCCCATGCGCGGCAATACCTGAAAGGAATACAAGTCGTAGGCGGGGGCCAGGGCGGGGTTCACCTTGGAAAACTCCAGCACCATCACTTTGCCGCCGGGTTTGATGACCCGCCGCATTTCAGACAAAGCCTTGTCTTTGTGGGTCATGTTGCGCAGGCCGAAGGCCACGGTGACCACATCGAAATAATTGTCAGGGAATGGCAATTTTTCGGCATCGCACAGGGCCATCTTGGGCAGATAGCCATGGTCAATCATGCGATTGCGCCCCACGCGCAACATGCTTTCGTTGATGTCAGTGAGCCAAACCTCACCGCGCGGCCCCACCTTGTCCAGGAAGGCCTTGCTGAGGTCGCCGGTGCCGCCTGCAATGTCCAACACTTTCATGCCGGGGCGGACACCTGCCTCGCGCACGGTGCTGGCTTTCCACAGCCGGTGCATACCGCCAGACATCAAGTCGTTCATGACATCGTATTTGGCGGCCACGGAATCGAACACCTCGGCAACTTTGCTGGCCTTCTGGCCTTCGGGCACCTGTTCAAACCCGAAGTGGGTGGTTTTGTCGTTCATGTTGATCAGTGGCTGGAGCAGCCACCGCCTTGTTTTTGTTGCAGTGGAATGTTTTCGGGGGCATTCGGGTCTCGGCTGCCGCCTGCGGCCTTCAAACGGGCCAGGTAATCGTTCCAAAGGCCGGTCTGGTTTTCTCCCAGCCAATGCAGGTACGACCAGGTGTACAACCCCGACTCATGCCCATCGCTGAACACGGGCTTGACGGCGTACAGGCCCACGGGCTCAAGGCTCGTCATGCCCACATCGCGCTTACCCACCTGCAGCACCTCTTGCCCAGGGCCATGCCCCTTGACTTCCGCCGACGGGGAATACACCCGCAGCAGCTCAAAGGGCAGTTTGAACACGGCACCCGTGTCAAATTCCACCTCAAGCACCTTGGATTGCTGATGCACCACCAGCTTGGTGGGCACTGGATTCTGATCGCTTTGCATACTGCCCTGGCGGTCCGAAATGCTGGAAACCGACAGTGTAACGCACGGGCAAGCCCTGCGGCGCGCACCCGCTGTCCGGAATTATTTGATGACGCATCACTCAAATGTCATATTACTGTCACGCAGATGCACTACTTTGGCGACTATGACAAAGCAGACAAGACTGAGGACAGAATGACGAGCACGATTTTGGTGGTGGAAGACGAACCGGCGATCGCCGAACTGGTAGCTGTGAACCTGAGCTTTGCAGGCCACAAGGTGCTGCGCGCTGGGGACGCTGACCAGGCCCGCACACTGATTACGGCGGAGTTGCCCGATTTGGTGCTGCTGGACTGGATGCTGCCCGGCAAATCAGGGGTTCAGTTTGCTCAGGAATTGCGCAGCCAGGAACGCACGCGTCAAGTGCCGGTCATTATGCTGACCGCACGCACAGACGAGCAGGACAAGGTCGACGGCCTGGAAGCCGGTGCGGACGACTACATCACCAAGCCTTTCTCCCCAAAAGAATTGCTGGCACGGATCAAAGCCGTGCTGCGCCGCCGTGCCCCTCAGTTGACCGATGACACCGTTGAAGTGCAAGGCCTGAAACTGGACCCGGTGACCCACCGGATCAGCGGTAACGACAAAATTCTGGACATGGGCCCCACCGAATTCCGTCTGCTTCATTTTTTCATGACCCACCCCGAGCGTGTCCACAGCCGCACCCAACTGCTGGACCAGGTGTGGGGCGACCATGTGTTTGTCGAAGAGCGCACGGTGGATGTGCACATCCGCCGCCTTCGCCAAGCCCTGACCGTGTCTGGCCACGACCGCCTGATCGAAACCGTGCGCGGCGCAGGCTACCGCTTCACCACCAACGCAAACGCCGCCCAGCAGGCCTGAACCGAGGGTTTACCAGCGCCCCGACAACCCCCCGGAACCACCGGGGTGGGCCGCCAGCAGGGCCAAGTTGCCCTAGAATAGAAGGCTATGACCTCCATTATTTTCAGGCTGATCTGGATCGGGATTGTCTTTGCGCTGGCCGCCATCGCCGGGCAAATGCTGTACGGCGACCAAGGCGCCGTGGCGTTCGCCATAGGCATGGCTCTGATCAACTACGCCTGGCAGGCCCGCTCGGCCCGTAAGGTCTACGACTGGCTGGACGAGTTCACCGCAGACAACATTCCCCGCGTGTCTGGCTACTGGGATGACCTCACCGCCCGGCTGTTTCGCTACCTGCGCCTGCATCAACGCCAGCAACATGCGCTGACCAGCGCCCTGGTGTCTTTCCGCACGGCGGCCCAAGCCCTGCCCGACGGCGTAGTAACGCTTGATTCCAAGGGCCACATTGCCTGGTGCAACGCGAACGCACAAGACCACCTCGGCTTGAAACTGAGCACCGACATTGGTCAACCCCTCATCAACCTGGTGCGTAACCCCAGCTTCTCCAAATACCTGAATGACCAGAACTGGGAACAACCCCTGGTCATGAGTTCCCCCAGAAGCCGCAGCAAAATTCTGTCGATCCAATTGGTCAGCTACGGCGACAACCAGATGCTGGTGCTGAGCCGCGACGTCACCAAAGTTGAGAAGCTGGAACGCATGCGACGTGACTTCATTGCCAATGTGTCGCATGAGCTGAAAACCCCGCTGACGGTCTTGAGCGGCTTTCTGGAAACCATTCGCGACCTGCCCCTCAGCCCGGAGCAGCAGACTGAATACCTGGGCCTGATGTACACGCAGGCCAACCGCATGCAAAACCTGGTGGAAGACCTGCTGGCCTTGTCGGCACTGGAATCGGCCCCATTGGCGACAGAAAACGGCGAACGCGTGGACTTGTCAGCCATCGCTGTTCGTACCGCCGAGGATGGGCGTCAGGTGTCGGGCGGCAAGCACCAAATCACAGCCGAGGTTGAGCCCGGCTTGGTGGCCATGGGTAATTTCAATGAAGTGCTCAGCGCTTTTTCCAATGTGGTCACCAACGCGGTGCGCTACACCCCAGAGAACGGCCAGATTGATATCCGTCTTTTCCGGTCTGAGAACGACATGGGGCGTGCCTGTGCCTCGTTTGTGGTGAAAGACACTGGCATCGGGATTTCCCCGGAACACATACCGCGCCTGACCGAGCGTTTTTACCGGGTGGACCGCAGCCGTTCGCGGGAAAGCGGTGGCACTGGTTTGGGTTTGGCGATTGTGAAACACGTGGTGCAACGCCACGATGGTCAGTTGGATATTCAAAGCAAGCCCAATCAGGGCAGCACGTTCACGATTCAGATTCCGCTGAAGAGCGCTTGATTAGCACGCGCAGTCGGTACTGCCGCAAGAACGCACAGCCTTACCGTCGCATGAACGCTCAGCGCAAGCCGCATCGCTACACGCCCCTGTTGCACGCACAGCCGCTCGGTTCGACCGCCTCGGGGGCAACTCGCCCGCGTTGCAGGCTCAAACAGCCCCGGGCTCGGCAGGGTCGCCCCTTAACGCGGCTGTTGGCGTGCGGGGCGCGAATCCGCGATGGGCTTGCGCTGTACATTCTTGCTCGGTGGGGGGCTTACGGGCGAAGCACCAGTACGCGAAGGCCCGAGCCTAGGGCTGTTTGAGCCCGGCGAAGCGGGGCGAGTTGCCCCCGAGGCGACGCCCTTGAAGGGGCGGGCCCCATCCCATCCGGTGGCGGGGGCGTTGAACACACTCTGGTGATTTGCCCACCATCGCACATTGCTTCAACTAGAAAGGAAAACGCTGGCCCAACATCGCAGCCAAACGCGGCTTCCACTGCGATTGGGACTCAAGTATCACCGCCTGCCGGGGCGAGAGCATTGCACCCTCCGGCAAAGCAGCCCACACCGGGGCCGGGAAGTGAGGGTCGTCGGTAAACCGCGGAATGACGTGCCAATGCACATGAGGCACCACATTGCCCAAGGTCGCCAAGTTGGCTTTGTCGGCTTTGAATTCAGCGAGCACAAACTGCTCGAGACACACCACCACATCCATGCACAAGGCACGCTGCTCGGCGGTCAACTCCGAGAATTCGCGCACATGGGCATTCCACACAACCCGCAAAAAACCGGGGTAGTTGGTGTCCAGCGCATCAATCACACGGAACAAGGGATGGCGGAAAATCACTTCTCCGCCATCGGTCTCACACAGGGTGCAGGGTTTGGCGCTCACACCAGAATCCGTTCAATACCGCCGGCGTTGGCTTGGCGCACGTAGTCGGGCAACCAGTCCTGACCGAGAATGTGTTTGGCGATTTCGACCACGATGTAGTCGGCATCGACATTCGCATCGGTGCTGTAACGGTTCAACCCCTGCAGACAGGACGGGCAGCTGGTCAGAATCTTCACGTCGGCTTCAGGCGCATCCTTGCGCAGGGCGTTGGCGCCTTTGCGCATTTCCTCTTCCTTGCGGAAACGCACTTGGGTTGCCACGTCGGGGCGGGACACACCGAAGGTGCCTGATTCACCACAGCATCGGTCGTTCTTGACAATGGTCTGGCCCTGCACTTCGCTGTTGATCAAGGTGTTGACCACTTTCAGCGGGTCGTGCGCCTTCATCGGGCTGTGACAGGGGTCGTGGTACATGTAACGGGTGCCCGTGACCGACTCCAGCTTCACGCCTTTTTCGAGCAAGTATTCATGGATGTCGATGATGCGGCATCCCGGGAAAATCTTCTCGAATTCATAGCCCTGCAACTGGTCGTAACACGTGCCGCAACTGACCACCACTGTTTTGATGTCGAGGTAGTTCAGCGTGTTGGCCACACGGTGGAACAGCACCCGGTTGTCGGTGATGATTTTCTCCGCCTTGTCATACTGCCCTGCCCCACGTTGTGGGTAGCCACAGCACAGGTAGCCCGGTGGCAGCACGGTTTGCACGCCCACATGCCACAGCATGGCTTGGGTGGCCAAACCCACCTGGCTGTACAAGCGCTCTGACCCACAGCCGGGGAAGTAGAACACTGCTTCCGAATCGGCCCCGGTGGTTTGCGGGTTGCGGATCACTGGCACGTAATCGCTGTTTTCAATGTCCAGCAAGGCACGCGCAGTTTTCTTGGGCAAGCCGCCGGGCATGGGCTTGTTGATGAAGTGAATGATCTGCTCGCGGATGGGCGCTTTGCCCACCGTGGCGGGGGGCTTGCTGGTCTGCCCGTCCACCAGGCCAATGGCCTTGCCCACCTTGTGAGCCAGGCGCTGGGCCTTAAAGCCAATGTCGGTCATGCCAACGCGCATGGCCTTGATGGTGGCTGGGTCTTTCGCATTCAGGAAGGCCATGGCCGCAGCCGTGCCCGGGTTGAAGCTCTTCTTGCCCATTTTGCGCAACAGGGCGCGCATGTTCATGGAAACATCACCGAAGTCGATGTCCACCGGGCATGGGGTCACGCACTTGTGGCAGACGGTACAGTGGTCCGCCACATCTTCAAACTCAGCCCAGTGCTTGATGGATACACCACGGCGGGTCTGCTCTTCGTACAGGAAGGCTTCGACCAACAAGGAGGTGGCCAGAATTTTGTTGCGTGGGCTGTACAGCAAATTGGCGCGAGGCACGTGCGTGGAGCACACGGGCTTGCACTTGCCGCAGCGCAGACAGTCCTTCATCGAATTCGCAATGGAACCGATGTCGCTCTGGCTCATGATGAGGCTTTCATGGCCCATCAGGTTGAAGCTGGGTGTGTAGGCGTTGGACAAATCACCACCGGGCAACAGCTTGCCCTTGTTGAATCGGCCCTCCGGATCCACCTTCTGCTTGTAGTCCTGGAAGGGCTTAAGTTCAGCCTCGGTGAGGTATTGGTATTTGGTGATGCCGATGCCATGTTCACCGGAAATCACGCCGTCCAAGTCCCGCGCAATTTGCATGATGCGGTCCACCGTGTGCTCGGCTTCACGCAGCATGTCGTAATCGTCGGAATTGACCGGGATGTTGGTGTGCACGTTGCCGTCACCGGCGTGCATGTGCAAAGCCACAAACACGCGGCCACGCAGCACTTTCTTGTGAATGGCGCGGGCCTCGGCCACCACAGGCGCAAACACGCCGCCGAAGAAAATACGGTCGAGGTGGGCGCGAATCTCGGTTTTCCAGGACACACGAATGGTGCGGTCCTGCAGCACGTCGAACACACGGGCGTCGGGCTGAACACCCAATCGGCGGCCCAGCTCGGCATCCAGTTGGCTCAAACCCAGCGAGGCCAGCACGGGCTGGGCTTGCGCCAAGGGCATGTCCATGTTCGACAGCAACCAGCTCCAGCGGTCATGCACGGCGTCCAGCAACTCATTGGCACGCAGCACGCGGTCGCCAATGATTTCGTCTGCCGTCATTTTGCTGGTGTCGGCGTCGTCACTCTTGCCCAGCGTCAGTGGTTGTGCAAAGTAGGTGCGCAAGGCAGCCACCAATCGCAGCTTGTTGCGAATGGACAGCTCGATGTTGATGCGCTCAATGGCGTCGGTGTATTCGCCCATGCGATGCAGCGGAATCACCACGTCTTCATTGATTTTGAAGGCGTTGGTGTGTCGCGCAATGGCCGCAGTGCGTGACCGGTCCAGCCAGAACTTTTTTCGGGCTTCGGGGCTGACAGCCACAAAGCCTTCGCCAGAACGGCCGTTGGACAAACGAATAACCTCCGAAGTGGCACGGGCCACCGCGTCTTCGTCATCGCCCACGATGTCGCCGAACAACACCATTTTCGGGAAACTGCCACGCTTGGATTTCGGGCTGTAACGCACCGCACGCAGATAGCGCTCATCCAAGTGCTCAAGGCCCGCCAGAATGGCGCCCATGGCTTTGCCTTCACCGTCAAGGTAGTCCTTGATTTCCACGATGGAAGGCACCGCGTCGCGGGCCTGGCCGTAAAACTCCAGACACACGGTGCGCGTGTGGGTCGGCATGCGGTGCAGCACCCACTTGGCCGAGGTGATCAGGCCATCACAGCCCTCTTTCTGAATGCCGGGCAGGCCCGCCAGGAACTTGTCAGTCACATCCTTGCCCAAGCCCACTTTGCGGAACACTTTGCCTTCCACCACCAAGCGTTCGGTTTTCAGCACCTTCTCGCCCGGCTTGCGGTTGCCATCGCTCCAGACCAACTCAAACTCGGCCTGGGGCGCATCGTGAATTTTGCCCAGGTTGTGGTTGATGCGGGTGATTTCCAGCCAGTTGCCTTCCGGGTCCACCATCCTCCACCAGGCCAGGTTGTCCAGCGCGGTGCCCCACAACACGGCTTTCTTGCCGCCTGCGTTCATGGCCACGTTGCCGCCGATACAGCTGGCCTCAGCTGAAGTGGGGTCCACAGCAAACACACGGCCTGCTTTTTCGGCAGCCTCAGACACACGCTTGGTGACCACACCTGCGCCCGACATCACTGTGGCGTACTCCACATCAAGACCGGGCAACTTTTCCATCACCACGTGGCCCAAGTCTTCCAGCTTTTCGGTGTTGATGACGGCAGACAAGGCCGTCAGTGGCACTGCGCCACCGGTGTAACCCGTACCGCCTCCACGGGGAATGATGGTCAGCCCAAGGCTGATACAGGCTTTCACCAAGCCGGGAATCTCAGATTCGCGGTCAGGGGTGAGCACCACCATCGGGTACTCCACGCGCCAGTCGGTGGCGTCGGTGACGTGGGAGACACGCGACAAACCATCGAACTTGATGTTGTCTTTGGCGGTGTGCGCACCCAGGGCGGAGCGGGCTTTCTGGCGGAAATCGGCCAGCACTTCAAATTCTTTCTGGAAGTCCTGAACGGCGCGCTCAGCCCGGTTCAACAGCTCACGCACCTTTTCGCTGCGTTCGTCAGCCTCGTGGTTCTCGTTCGACTCCACGCGGCGAATGTTGATTTCATTCAAGCGATGAAACAGCGCTGAAATGAGGGCCTGAAGGCGGTTGGGGTTGTCCAGGAGGTCGTCTTGCAAATAGGGGTTGCGGCGCACCACCCAAATGTCGCCCAGCACTTCGAACAGCATGCGGGCAGAACGTCCTGTTTTCCGCTCCTGACGAAGCATTTGCAGGATGTCCCAAGCCCCCTGACCCAGCAGGCGGATGACGATTTCCCGATCGGAAAACGAGGTGTAGTTGTACGGAATCTCGCGCAGGCGGGTTGCATCGCTGGCGGCGGGTTTGAGCGTATTCAATTCGACAGGTGCGTTCATGCAAAACCTTTTTACTTCCTAGCCTGCTATGGTAGCAAAGGCATGGCTGTTGCGCCTAGAGCAACAGCACCTAAATATGGGCCAAAACCCTTGTTGCATCAGGGTTTTAGCAACATGGTCAGCGTTGGAAACCCTTGGGATTTCACATCCGTTTGGGCGCGGACACGCCCAACACCCGCAAGCCATTGGCCAGCACCGTGGCCACCGCCACCAGCAGGGCCAGGCGGGCCTCTTTCACAGCCACGTCATCGACCAGCACGCGTTCGGCGTTGTAGAAGGTGTGGAATGCGCCAGCCAGTTCGCGCAGGTAAAACGCCACATGGTGGGGGGCCAGTTCATCCGCCGACTTCTGAAGCACATCGCCATAGGCCGCCAAGGTGCGAATCAGCGCCAGCTCGGAAGGTGCTGTCAGCAAGCCCAGTGCAGCCTTGGACAACGCCGCCTGATCGCCGCCCCATTGGTCCAGAATCGAATGAATGCGGGCGTGGGCGTACTGCACGTAGTACACGGGGTTTTCATCGGACTGGGACAGGGCCAGGTCCACATCAAACACGAACTCAGTGTCGGCCTTGCGCGACACCAGGAAAAAACGCACCGCATCGCGGCCTTTGGTCAAGGCCTCGGGCTGTTCCAGCATGGGGCGGGATTCGTCCACTCCGCCGGACCAACAGATGAGGTCGCGCACAGTGACGTAACTGCCGGCACGCTTGGAAATTTTGACTTCCTGACCGCCTTTCATGACGGTGACCATTTTGTGCAGCACGTAGTCGGGGTAGCCTTGGGGAATGCCCACATCGGCAGCCTGCAGGCCAGCGCGCACACGGGCGATGGTGCCGTGGTGGTCCGTGCCCTGAATGTTGATGACTTTGCCGAAACCGCGACGAAACTTGGCGATGTGATAAGCCACATCGGGCACGAAGTAGGTGTAACCCCCTTCGGATTTGCGCATGACGCGGTCTTTGTCGTCCCCGAAATCAGTGGACTTGAGCCACAGCGCACCGCCTTCTTCGTAGGTCTTGCCCGAGGCAACCATTTTCTGAACAGCCTCTTCAACCTTGCCGTCGGTGTACAGCGAGCTTTCCAGATAGAAATTGTCGAATTGCACGCCGAAGGCTTTCAGGTCCAGGTCTTGCTCGGCCCGCAGGTAAGCCACTGCGAATGCGCGAATGGCCTCAAAATCGTCGGCATCACCGGTGCCTTTCACGGCATCACCATCGGCAGCTTTCACTTCCTTGCCCGCCAGAAAATCGTTGGCGATGTCGGCGATGTAATCGCCGTTGTAGGCGCTTTCGGGCCAGGCGGCGTCACCTGGCTTTAAACCCTTGGCCCGGCACTGCACCGAGGTGGCCAAGGTCTGGATTTGCACACCCGCGTCGTTGTAGTAAAACTCTTTGTAGACATTCCAGCCTTGGGTGGCCATCACGGCGGACATGGCGTCGCCAAGCGCGGCCTGACGGCCGTGGCCCACATGCAACGGGCCAGTGGGGTTGGCAGACACAAACTCGATCAACACGGTTTGGCCGGCATGGGCCGCCGATTCGCCAAATTGAGCGCCCTGGGCCAACACCGCCTGCACCACCTGGGCACGGGCTTGTTCGGACAGGCGAATGTTGATGAAACCGGGGCCTGCAATGTCAATGCTGGCCACCAAGCCCGCGCAGGTGGGGTTGGACTGCACCTCTGCCACCAAAGCCTGAGCCAGTTCTCGGGGGTTCTTTTTGGCGGCTTTGGCCACTTGCATGGCCAGGTTACAGGCCACGTCGCCATGGCTGGCGTCTTTGGGCTTTTCCAGCGTGACGCCTTGCACGGGGTGCCCCAGCACAGCTTGGGCTGCGGTTTCAAAGGCGGCAATGAGGGTTTGGCGTTGAATGGGCAGCATGGCGTTCAGGGCACGAAGGGGATTGGCCCGCATCAAGGTGTGCAAGCCGGGTTAAACAGGGGAACCCGTTATTTTATCAGGCTTTGCACCGCTTTACTTCTGCTTGGCCACCCAAGCGAAATGCCGTTTCAACCCCTCGTCGGCCAAAAGGCTGTCCAGGGTGGAAAAGCCCTTGGCCAGTTGCATTTCATCGTAGGCGTTGTGGATGCCGTCGTGGCAGGCGCGGCAGATGTTGATGCCGGCATTTAACTGCATCTTGTTGAAATGACGCTGAAAATAGGCCCGGCGGTGCAGTTTTTTAGGAATCAGATGATGAAAAGTCAGCGTGGTCGAGCGCCCACAGCATGCACACATTCCCTGTTTGACTCTCGACGACGCCACCCCAACCTCGGGCACGAATCACAACGCTGGGATTGTGCATGAGAAGCGCAGATTGCATCAATAGGCGTCAAAGGGGTTGCTGCGCCCGCGGCTGGGTACCAAGGCCCTTCGCACCACGGGCAGCGCAATCGTGATCACGGCCAGACCCAGCAAAGCCATGAAGAACAGGGGGGGATCGGTCTGCGGCAGGCTGAATTGAAGGAAATCGGGCAACACGGTGAGCCATTGGGCCAAAGGCCACTGACTGGCCGGGCCCAGCAAGGTGATGATGGCGGCGAGAATGGACAAGGTGCTCATCCAGAGCAACACCCGCCTGAAAACCCCGGACGACCAACGCAGGCAGGCAAAAAGCGCCAAGGTGACACACATCCAGAGCACATCGCCCGTGGTGCCGATGCGGGCCAGGGGCATCACCATCAGCCAAGAAAACCCGACCAGTACGGCCACCACCAACAAACCCAGATTACTCAACAACCGCTTCATGCTGCCCCCCCTTGCGCTCGATATGCTAATTCGCACACCCCCTGTTCAACGCATGGGTGCGACAGCAGTGGACAAAGGGGTCCGGTCAGCTTCAGCCCACTTTGAATTCCCCCAGGCTGGCATGCAGGCGATCCAGCGTATCCACCGTGCCCGCCAGCTCGCTCAAGGTTTCCCGGGTTCGCTGTGATGACTGCTGCAAAGCCTGCTCAGCCTGCCCAACCTGTGCAGTCATTTGCCCACACAAGTCGTTGACGCGGTCCAATTCGCCAGAGACATGCTGAGCCACCTTGGCTTGGGAATGGGCCGCCTGCGTCATTTGGCCGACATGGTCCGACAGGGCCCGGTTGGCATGCTCGGCCGCCTCGGCGATTGAATCCAAAGACTCGACCCGGGCCAATACTGAGGCCACCACCGCCTGAATGTCCCGGGTGGCCTGCTCCACCTGCTCCACATCGGATGCAGAGCGCTCGGACAACTTTCTCACCTCATCGGCGACCACGGCAAAGCCACGTCCTTGTTCGCCGCTGCGCGCAGCCTCAATGGCAGCATTCAGGGACAGCAGGCGGGTTTGTTCAGCAACAGCCCGCATGGACTCGGCCATGCGCTGTATCCACTGTGTGGTTTCAGCCATTTTCCGCACATCCTGGCTGGACTGGCTCATTTCATGCCGAAGGGCCTCAAAACTGCGGTTGGCATCAAGATGGGCGGTGCTGGCCTGCTCAGCCTGACGAGACACCTCATCGGCGAGGGCACGGACACGGCTAGACAACACCGCCATCGCTTCATGAACAGCCATGACCGATTGTTGCTGGGCCAGAAGCGCGTCCTGCGACTGGTGGGTGGTCGAATCAAGCACAGAAGCATGCCCGTCCAGCACACGAACGCGGCGTTGCAGGTCCTCAAACGCGGACAGCACTGCCTGCATTTTCTGCCGGTAGGTGTTGAACACTTGGGCCAGGCGAAACACCCGGCCATTGAGGGCCTCGGGCTCGGGCTCGCGAAGGTCGACTACACCCCCCTCCCCCTCAAAACGCTGAAGGATACGACGCGAGTGCCCAGCCTCCTGAGCCTCCCGATGGGCCTGCTGGCACAGCAACACCAAGATGGCACTTTCAACCACCACATAACTGGCGTGCAGGCCAACCGTGCCCACCAAAGTGAATGGCCCCCGGAACACGTAGCAATCAAAACCTTGGTCCTGTAGCACGGCAAACAGCACGTGGTGAACTGCAATCAAGCCAGCGGTGTACAGAATGAGGCGGGCGTCACGGTAATAGGCCAAAATGCCGAGCAAAGCGAAGAAGCCAAAATGAAACTCCAGTTGCCCCCGCGCGGCGTGAATGTGGGTTGCAATCAGCGCCACGGCGGACGATGCAATCAGGTAACGCACCCACTCACTTCCCCTGACCAGCCAAGCGGCCAAGGCGGGCATCAAGGCCACCAGTGTCCAGACCAGAATTTCCGGGAAGTTCTGGTATGACCAGCCCAAACCCAGCGCGATCATCACCCCCAGCGCCAACATGCCGCTGTTGATTCGATGCCCCATGGTTTCAAAAGTATCGGCGTTGAGGTGCTGCATAGAATGATCCATTCATAGTAAAACGCGCAGGCAGTATTGCGCCCGGCGGTTCTACCGTGGATCACTGGCGCGGGTGGCTCACCTGTCTGGAGCAGATGCGGTGTGTAACTCAACCAACAACGACTGTACCCAGTTGAGGCGAAATGCCTCCACCGCAGAGGCCACCATGGCCCCTGCCGCACCGCAAGTGGCCAGGTGCTGCCGCAAGGCATCGCGGTACTCGCCCCGTTCATGGCGAATGGCGGCTTCATGCACAAAGTGGATGGCGGACCCTGCGACAGGGGAAGGCCACAGCTCAAGCGCCCTGAGCAGGCGCTGGGGTTTGCGAAGCACATCCAGGCGAGCCAACACAGCCCCCCAATCGGCGGCCGTTTGACTGGCAGCGGATTCGCTCACTTGCTGGACTTGCAGTGCAACACGGCACAAATCCGTCAAGTCTGCGGGGAATACCCATGCCTTGGCCAACGCTGCAAGCTCGGCCTCCTGGCCCAACGACGCACCCACGGCCCAAGCCCAGCGCAGGTCGGGTGCAGGCCAGTGGTCCAGGCGGTTTAGCACAGCCGCCTCAGTGGCCGCCAGGGCACCGGGGGGCACAGGCGCCAAGCTGGCCCAAGCACCCACGCTGCTGAGGAACTCGCACATGCGTGAGGGATGGGCCTGCGCCATGCCTCGGTTCAATTCCTGAAACACCCGCTCGGCGGTGAGGTGGGCCAACTCCCCAGACGCGACCAAACTGCGGCAGAGCGCCTGTGTTGGGGGGGCCACCTCAAATGCGTGAAAACGGGCCAGAAAGCGGGCCAAACGCAGCACCCGGAGCGGGTCCTCAGCAAAAGCCGGGCTGACATGGCGGAACACCTTGGCCTGAAGGTCAGCCCAACCGCCGTAAGGGTCGATCACGGTGCCGTCAGCACGCATCGCCATGGCGTTGATGGTGAAGTCACGGCGGCGCAGGTCGTCTTCAAGGCTGACGGAAGGGTCTGCAAACAAAGTGAAGCCTTTGTACCCCACACCGCTTTTTCGCTCGGTTCTGGCCAGCGCGTATTCTTCTTGGGTCTGCGGGTGGAGAAACACCGGAAAATCAGCCCCCACCGGCCTGAAACCGGCGTCCTCCATGACCTGTGCGGTGGCCCCCACCACCACCCAATCCCTGTCGCTGCTGGACAGGCCCAACAAGGCATCGCGAACGGCACCACCCACCACATACACCTGCACTGAGTCGGGCAGACGCTGAACGATGGGGTCAGCCGGGTCGAAACCGCCAAGGGTGGGAAGTGGGCTCATGCTGAAACAGGGCTGCAAGTGAAGGCCACCAGCCTAGCATTGTTCGGCGTTTGCGGGTTTTCAGAGGCTGTCGATTTGCTCAAGCAGAATGACCTTGCGGTCGCGCACCCGCTGAAGTTCGGCCGGGTCCAATTTGCCCAGGTTCTTGGCCATGAGGCTGGTTCTCGGGTTGGCCGCCAAACTGTCGTGGTGTTGATCGATGAACCCCCAGTACAGGGTGGTGAAGGGGCAGGCTTTGTCGCCTGCACGCTGCGCTGGGTCGTACTGGCAACCTTGGCAGTAATTGCTCATGCGCTTGATGTAAGCGCCCGATGCAATGTAGGGCTTGCTGGTGAAACGCCCGCCGTTGGCATACAAAGCCATGCCGGCCACATTGGGCAATTCCACCCATTCCACCGCATCCACGTAAACCGCCAAAAACCAATCTTCCACGGATTGCGGCACAAGGCCCGCCAGCAGGGCAAAGTTGCCGATGACCATCAAGCGCTGAATGTGATGCGCGTACCCATGTTCCAGCGTCTGCCCGATGCTGTGCCGCATGCAGTTCATGCGGGTTTGCCCAGTCCAGAACCAGGCCGGCAAGGGGGTGTGTGCGTTCAAGGCGTTGTCCGTGCGCATGGTTGGCATGTCCAGCCAATACACCCCGCGAATGAACTCACGCCATCCCAGAATCTGCCGTACAAAACCTTCCACACTGGCCAGCTCGGCCTGCCCTTCGCGATAGGCCAGCTCGGCCCGGGCAATCACCTCGCGCGGGTCCAGCAGGTGCAGGTTGATGGCACAAGCCAGCAAGGCATGCCAGCCGAAGGGCGTGTCGGTCCACATCGCATCCTGATAGTCCCCGAAATGCACAAGCCTGTGGCGGATGAACACGTCCAAGGCCTGCAGCGCTTGATCTCGGGTCACCGGCCATTGAAAGGACGCCAATTGCCCTGGGTGATCAGGCAAACGCTGCTCCACTTCCTGGAATACCTGACGCGTGATGGCATCCGGTTCGAACCACGCGGGCTCAGGAATCAAACCTGGCCCCGCTTTGGGAAAGGCGCTTCGGTTGTCACTGTCGTAATTCCACTGGCCGCCTGCAGGCTGGCCCTGGTCCATCAACACGCCGGTGCGTTTGCGCCATTCACGGTAAAAAAACTCCATCCGCAACTGCTTGTAACCGGCTGCCCATTGGGCAAATTCCGCCTTGGAGCAGATGAAATGCGGGTCGGCATGCAGGCGCAATCGCAAACCGTGCGTGCGGAAAGTCGCCAGAAAGTCCTGTTCAAGGCGCCATTCACCGGGTTCCAGCATGTCAGCCAGGCTCACGTTGTGAGCCTGAAGCAACTGCATGAAACGTTCGGTCAGGGAATGTTCGCCAGTCTGCGCCAAATCGCTGTACACCACGGTGTAGCCTTGGTCGCGCAGCGCTTGGGCAAAATGCCGCATGGCCGACAAAAACACGGCGGCCCGGGCTTTGTGCACCCACACCACCTTGCTTTCAGAAAGCGACTCCACCATGAACACCCGCACTGATTCCGGCTGACCGGTGTGCAGCAGGGGGTTGTCGAGGCTGAGTTGGTCACCCAACACCAAGACGTTGCGTGGGTTACTTGGGGCCATGTTGACCTCGGGGGGTACCTTTACGACAGGCATCAGAGCAGTACTTCACGTCGTCCCAGTTTTTGGCCCACGATTTGCGCCAAGTCATGGGCCGCCCGCACACGGCGCAGGCTTTGTGAGGCAGGTCCGATTTGTTGCCCTTGAAACCGCTTTGACGGGGCATCGAGAACCTCAGGCCGAGTGGCGCTGACGCCAATCCTGCAAGGCTTCTTCGATGGTGTCCAGGGTGCCCAGCACACGAAAATCATCCGTGGATTTTTTGCGCAGCACTGTAGACGCGCCACCGCACCACACCTCAACCTTGGGTGGCAGTTTGGCCCTCAGTTCCGAAATTGCGTCCAGCACGGAGCCGGTGCTTTGGGTGATGGAGAAGGACAGGGCCACGATGTCGATGTCCTGGGCGCGACAGGCCAGCACAATGTCATAAATCGGTGTTTGTGTACCCAAGGACACGCATTGTGCACCCTGCATGGCGAAGATACATTCCGCCATCAGCAGGCCCAAGCCATGCAACTCGTTGGGCAAGGTGGTCAGCAGTACCCGGGGGGATTGCCCGCTGGATGGAATCGTGTTCAGCGCATTGCGCAACACCACTTGAATGGTTTCGGTGTAAATGTGTTCTTCGAAAATCTCGAAGTAGCCGCGAGCCCAAGCATCGCCCACCATGGTGTTCAAGGGGGCCACCACTTCGACCACAAAGCGCTTGAGGCCCATGGTCAACACCAGTCGGGACATGGCCTGCCGAAACTCCTCGGCATTGTGGCGCTTGATCAGCTCCAGATACGCAGCCAATTGGTCCAGGCTGTCGGCGCTGACATTCAAACGGGTGCCTGAGCTGCCCGCTTCGGACAGCCGCACCAATTCGTCGATGGACAAACCAATCACCTTGCCCGGGCGGTGGCCTGCGTCCAGCAGCCGCTTGATGACCCTCAGCTTTTCAACCTGATCCACCGGGTAAATGCGCTCGCCGAAGGCGTCACGCCCCGGGCGGGGAAAGTCATAGCGCTTTTCCCACACCCGCAAGGTATCCTTGGGCAAGCCAGTGTCCCGCTCAACGGCGGCGATCGAAAAAGAGGGCTGGCTGAGGTCGGCTCTCTCGTTCATGTCAATTCCTGGTACATCGCTTGGTCAACTCGATTTTTTGTCCTAGACAAAATTGACTTGGACTGGACTGTTGTTGATAATGGAACCACAAGGTTCGATGACCGTCAAATTAACACAAGTCCTTGACCTTAACCACACATATAGAGACATTCACGTGCAAAAAACATTGAAGGGTTCGCTGACTCTGTCTACGCCAAACTGGCTTAATTGTGTATTTATGTTAATCGCAATGGCTTTGTTGGCGGTCAGCCCCATAACAACCCAAGCAGCGGCACAAGGCAATACCCCGGCCTGCCCAAGTCTGCTGAACCACACCTTTGCCCGACTGCAGGATGAAAAGCCCATGCCCCTGTGCCAATTCAGCGGCCAAGTCATTCTGGTGGTCAACACCGCCAGTTACTGCGGATACACCAGCCAGTACGATGGGCTGGAAAAGCTGAACCAGCGCTTCAAGGCTCAAGGTTTTACGGTGTTGGGCTTTCCGTCCAACGATTTTGGCAAACAGGAACCCAAGTCCAACAGTGAAATTGCTGACTTTTGCAGCAACACCTTCGGCGTGAAATTCCCGATGGTGGCCAAAAGCGTGGTCAAAGGCAGCAATGCCAACCCGTTTTACCGCGAACTGATTCAAGCCACTGGCCAGGAACCCGGCTGGAATTTTCACAAATACCTGATTGACCGCAACGGCAAGGTGATCGGCACCTACCGCAGCGGCGTCACCCCCGAAAGCCCCGAATTAACCCAGGCAATTACCCGTGCTCTGGCAGCACCCCGGCCCTAAAAAGCCAACTTTCTTTCTGGAGAGCACACCATGAACGCACCTGACAGCCTTTTTTTGCCGGACGAGCAATCCCGCTTGGATGAACGCAACCTCGTGATCAACCGGGTTGGCATCCGTGGGGTTCGCCACCCAACGATCATCGAGACCCCCGAGGGGCCCCAACCCACTGTGGCCAACATTGAGATGACGGTTCACCTGCCCGCCCATGTGAAAGGCACGCACATGTCCCGTTTTCTGGAGGTGTTGCAGGCCCAGGACGGCGCACAAAACATTGCCGAAATGAAAACGATGATGCAGCACATGCTGAGTCGGCTTGAGGCAGTGGCGGGAACCATCACCATGACCTTCCCCTACTTTGTGCGCAAAGTGGCGCCCGTGTCCGGCGTGGCCAGTCTGATGGACTACACGGTGACCCTGGAAGCCAATCAGGACGTGGGCCGGCCAGTTGACGTGAGCCTGAGTGTGGTGGTGCCGGTCACCAGCTTGTGCCCCTGCTCCAAGAAAATTTCGGACTACGGCGCACACAACCAGCGCTCACACATCTCGATTCGCGCCCTTGCAGACCGCGACCTGACTGTGGAAGAGCTGATCCGTATGGCCGAAGAGTCTGCGTCCTGCGAACTGTGGGGCCTGCTCAAGCGCCCCGACGAGAAGTACGTGACCGAACGCGCCTACGACAATCCCAAGTTTGTGGAAGATTTGGTGCGCGACATCGCCCTGCGTCTGCGTCAAAGCCGCAATGTGGTGGCCTACCGGGTGGAAAGCGAGAACTTTGAGTCCATCCACAATCACTCAGCTGTAGCGTGGATTGAAGAAGACAAGCGCATCCAGAAAGCCGCCTGACCGGTTGTACCTGCAGAGCTTGCAAACCGGCACACCCACCACCCCCACTGCGCTGGGCTAAGATGGCGAATTGTGCCGGTGTTGCTTGCCTGCTCATCAACCCGCCACCGGCCATGGTGGCCTCAACCGTTGAACAAAGTCGCGATGAACCCAGCAAGCCCACAGCACAAACCTTCAGTCGCCGTCATCGGCGGCGGCATTTCCGGACTGACCGCAGCCTACACCCTGCGTGACCATGCCCATGTCACCCTCTTTGAAGCAGGTGATTATGTGGGTGGGCACACCAACACAGTCGACATGGACATTGATGGCGTTCAAGTGCCCGTGGACACCGGGTTTCTGGTGTACAACGAACGCACTTACCCCAACCTGATCCGCCTGTTCGAAGAGCTTCAAGTGGAAACGGTGAAATCCGACATGTCGTTTTCGGTGTGCTTGCCCGAAATCAACCTGGAATGGGCGGGCACCAACCTGAACACCGTGTTTGCCCAGCGCCGCAACCTGTTCCGCCCCCGCTTCATTCGAATGCTGCTGGACATTTTGCGATTCAACAAAGAAGCCACCGCACTGGTGGTCAATGGTGACCGCAGTACGCTGTTCAACGGCAAGGGCCAAATGAGTTTGGGCGACTATCTGGTCACTGAGCGCTACAGCGCCGAGTTTCGGGACTGGTACCTGGTGCCCATGGCCGCCGCCATTTGGTCTTGCCCCAGCGAGCAAATGCTGGCCTTCCCGCTGGCCACCTTTGTGCAGTTCTGCCACAACCACGGCTTGTTGCAGGTTGAAAACAGGCCCAGTTGGTTCACCGTCAAAAACGGGGCGCGCAATTACGTGCAGAAAATTCTGCCGCACATTCCGGTGGTTCACACCAGCACCCCCGTGCTGGAAGTTCACCCCGGTGAAAAGCCGTGGGTGCGCACCGCGCAAGGTGAACAGGTCTTTGACCATGTGATCATGGCGGCCCACAGCGACCAATGCAACGACATGTTGCGTGGCAACCTGGCCCAGAAAGAGTTGCTGTCCCACATTGCCTATCAGGACAATGTGGCCTACCTGCACATGGACGAGCGGCTGATGCCCAAAACGCGCAGCACATGGTCGTCATGGAACTACCTCAGCGATGTGCTGAACCCTCAACCCAGCGTATCGGTCACCTACTGGAGCAATAACCTTCAGCCCCTGGCCACGCAGCGCGATGTGTTCGTTACCCTGAACCCCATCATTGCCCCTCGGGATGAGCTGGTGGCCCGTGAAATTCATTACGCCCACCCTGTGTTTGATGCGCCCGCCGTGCAGGCACAAAGCGCACTTCAGGCCCTTCAAGGCCTGAACAACATTTACCTGGCCGGTGCGTGGATGAAATATGGCTTCCATGAAGATGGCCACACGTCGGGTTTGAATGCTGCACGGGCCTTGCTGAGCCATTTGGGACAAGGCACCCTTCAGGCCGCATGATGAACGGGGCTGCACCATTTCGCTGCGTACAGGCCAAACTGGCCTGGGGTTTGGTGCGCCATCGCCGTGAACTGCCCAAGGTCAACGCCTTTTCAACGGGCGCCTGCTTTGTACGCCTGCGGTTTTCCAGAACCACAGCGGTGGCTGAAACCCTGCCCCGCTTCCCCGTGCTTGACAAAAGAGGCCTGTTTTCGGTGCAAGCCAAGCACTATGGGTTCGAGCCACACGCGCTGGGGTTTCCGGAATTTCTGGACCAACTACAGAAGCGAGTGGCCCAACTCAGCGGACTTGAACTGACCGGCGACATTGAGCTGCACACTTTCCCCAAAGTGTTGGGTTATGTGTTCAACCCCGTGAGTTTTTGGTACTTCTACAGCGACAGTGAAACCAGCCCGAAGCGCCGCTGCAGCGTGGTGCTGTGCGAGGTGAACAACACCTTTGGCGAGCGCCATTTTTACCTGCTCACACCACCCGAAGACCAACCCCACGGCACGTTGGACCGGGGCGCACTGCTGCACGCTCGCAAGGTGTTTCATGTGTCGCCGTTTTTCCCGGTGTCTGGCCGCTACGAATTCCGGTTTTTCAACACGGAAAGCAGCACCATGGCCCGCATCAACTATTTCGAACACGACACCCTGCAGTTAAGCACCAGCGTGAGTGGACAGCTGCTGCATCCAAGTGCGGGGCTGTGGTGTAGATCATTATTGAAATACGGCTGGTTTACGCTGGCCGTGATCGTAAAAATACATTGGCAAGCCGTGAAACTTCTGGCCAAAGGGGCCAAGTTCCACCGCAAACCCGAACCTCCGACCAATCTTGTTTCCTGATCGAGTTCAGAGCATGACCCAAGCCACAGTGACCCTGTCCCAATTCCAGTTGCCCAGCCATGCCCCCTCTGCGGCCCGCTGGACTTTGAAACTGTTGAACAAACTGAAGAAAGGCCGGCTGGAGATGATCACGCCGGAAGGCGTGCACCTGCTGTTCGGCGGTGAAAGCGACAAACCCAGCGCCCGCATCACCTTGCGCAATTGGTCGGTGTGCACCCGCGCCTTGAAGAGCGGCGACATTGGCTTTGCCGAAAGCTACATTGCGGGTGAGTGGGAAACCGATAACCTGGCCAACCTGCTGGGTGTTTTCCTGGAGAACCGCAAAGCCGTTGAAGAAGTGATCTACGGCAGCTTTCTGGGCGGCATTGCTTACAAAATCAAGCACCTGCTGAACCGCAACACCAAAACCCAAGCCCGCAAGAACATTCATGCCCATTACGACTTGGGCAACCCGTTCTACCAGTTGTGGCTTGACCCCTCCATGACCTATTCCAGCGCCCTGTTTGACGGCAACACCAGCCTGTCGCTGGAACAAGCCCAAGACGCCAAATACCAGGCCATGCTGGATTACCTGCAACCACAGGCCGGCCAGCGTGTGCTTGAGATTGGTTGTGGCTGGGGCGGATTTGCTGAAAAAGCCTGCTCTGCGGGCGCCTCTTTGGTCGGTTTGACCCTGTCCACCGAACAACTGGCCTGGGCCAAGGCCCGGTTGGAGAACAAGGGCTTGGGCCAACAAGCCGACTTCCGTCTGCAGGACTACCGGGATTGCGATGGCCAGTTCGACCACATCGCGTCCATCGAAATGTTCGAGGCGGTGGGGGAAGAATACTGGTCCACCTACTTCCAGGCCGTGAACCGACTGCTCAAACCCGGCGGCCGCGCTGCCATTCAAACCATCACCATTGACGACTCGCTGTTTGAGCGTTATCGCAAAGGCACCGACTTCATTCAACAGTACATTTTCCCGGGTGGCATGCTGCCTTGCCCATCCAAGTTCCGGGCACTGGCTGAAAAGCATGGCCTTCGGGTGGTGTCCGAGAAGCGCTTCGGCAAAGATTACGCCGAGACCTTGCGCCGCTGGCGCAAAACCTTCATGTCGCAGCTCGACACCGTGCGCAAACAAGGCTTTGACCAGCCTTTCATCAACACTTGGGAGTTCTACCTCGCCTATTGCGAAGCAGGCTTCGAATACGAAAGCACCGACGTGTTCCAGTTCTATCTGGAAAAAAACCGATAAGCACAGGCCCCGCACACCATGAGCCAGACCGTTCGCGCACGCGACCTTCTCACCTACGGGCTCATGGGTTGCGCCATGGGTGCGGTGGTGGTGCCCATTTACATTCAGGTACCCTACCTGTACTCGCGGGTGTACGAGGTGCCCTCCGCCACGGTGGGGGCCATCTTGTTGCTTTCGCGGCTGGTGGATGCGGTGTTGGACCCGGCCATCGGCCTTTGGGTGGACAAGCGCCAAGGCCCGGGCAACAGCAACCGTTATGCCCTGCCCATTCTGCTGGCCATCCCGCTGTTATTGCTGGGCATGGCAGGGGTCTTCTTTCCACAAGGCAATGAGCCCGCCCATTACGCCCTCAGCCTGCTGGTCAGCCTATTGGTAGTGCACCTGGGGTTCAGCCTGTCGATGATTGCCTACCAGGCCTGGGGCTCGGAATTGGGCAGCACCGACAAGGAACGGTCCACCTTCGTGGCCGCCCGCGAAGGCATCGGCATTGTGGGCGTGATTTTTGCCGTGTCGTTTTCACTGGAAAGCCATGCAGTGGGCATTTACAGCGCCTTTGCATTCATTTTGCTGGCAGGGGCTTACACCCTGTTCAAACTGGCGCCACGCCCCGGTTCAAACAACGCTGTAGCGCCACCGGCCACTGCTGCATTGAATGCCGCAGGCTTGAAAAAGCTGGTGGCCGAGTTGCTGCACCCGCTGAAACACAGCAATTTCCGCTGGCTACTGACGGTGTTTTTGTGCAATGGGCTGGCCGGTGCCCTACCCGCCACGCTGGTGCCGTTTTTCATGCGCGACCGCTTGGGCCTGGGCGAAACCGACCAGTGGGTGCTGGCGGTGTACTTTGTGGTGGGTGCCGCCTCAACGGTGTTCTGGGTTTGGCTGGCTGGGCGTATTGGGCTGATCCGCAGTTGGATGCTGAGCATGGTCATCACCGTGCCCACGTTCTTGACCGTGGTGGCCCTGCAAGAAGGCGACCTGACTGGCTACCTGATGATTTGCGTGGTCAGCGGACTGGCCTTGGGGGCTGACCTGGCCATTCCAGCCGCACTGGTGGCACGCCTGATCAACGACAATCAGGAACGTGGCAAAAACGAAGGCACCTATTTTGGCCTGTGGAACTGGATGAGCAAGATGAACCTGGCCTTGGCGCCCACATTGGCCCTGGGCACCCTGCAGTGGTTCAACTACGACCCAACGCTGTCCAAAACCGAGGTGTTCAAAACCATGGGTTTGTTGGACCAACTGGCCAATGACCCGCTGGTGTGGGTGTATGCGATTGCGCCCTGCGCCCTGAAACTGTTGGCCGTGGCGCTGTTGCTGGCCAGTGGGCTGGACAGGCAACTCACCAAGCCAGGCTCCGATTACCCCTCAAGCAACTCCGCTGAACAAGGAAAGGCAGCATGATCCTGAGCGTTCGAAAAACACTGGCCACCGCAAGCCTGTTGCTGGCCAGCCTGGGTGCACTCACCGGGTGCGCCAGTGCCCCCACTGTGGCCGACTACGCCCGCGAAACCCCAGTGATGGACATGAAGGAGTACTTCAACGGCACCGTGGACGCCTGGGGCATGTTTCAGGACCGTTCCGGCAAAGTGGTCAAACGGTTCACTGTGCTGATGAAGTGCCACTGGGATGGCGATGTGGGCACGCTGGATGAAGACTTCAGCTATTCAGACGGCACGCGTGAAAAACGCGTCTGGACCATTCGCAAGGAAGGCAACCGTTATGTGGGCACCGCGGCTGACGTGAAGGGCCAGGCCTTGGGCGAAGGCGCAGGCAACGCCTTCAACTTCAAATACACCTTGCTGTTGCCTGTGGATGGCACTGTTTACGAGGTGCAGTTTGATGACTGGCTGTACCGCATGGACGAGCGCACTGTACTGAACCGCGCGGTGATGAGCAAATTCGGCTTCACCTTGGGTGCTGTTACCCTGAGCTTCAGAAAGCGGGACTGAACCACCATGCCCTTGAACACACCAATTCGACAATGGCAAGGCCAGCGTGTTTGGCTGGTGGGTGCGTCCAGCGGCATCGGTGAAGCCTTGGCCCGCCAGTTGGACAGCCTGGGGGCCCGGCAGGTGCTGTCGGCCCGAAGTGCCGACAAACTGACGCAACTGAGCCAAAGCCTGCAACAGGCCACCGCCCTGCCCCTGGACATCACGGACCGCAACGCGGTTGAACAAGCCGCCACCGAGGCCATTCGTATTTTGGGTGGCCTGGACTTGGTGGTGCTGATGGCGGGCACCTACTCGGAAATGTCCGTACAGGCTTTCAACCTCGGCCAAGTGCAACAACAGGTTGACGTGAACCTGGGCGGCACCCTGTCGGTGTTGGCCCAAGTGCTTAAGCCGTTGATGCAGCAACACAAGGGACACTTGTCGATTGTCTCCAGCGTGGCGGGTTACCGAGGGCTGCCCAATTCTTTGGCCTATGGCCCCACCAAAGCAGCGCTGATCAACCTGGCTGAGGCGCTATACCTTGAACTGAAGCCCTTGGGCGTGGGCGTCAGCCTCATCAACCCCGGTTTTGTGGACACGCCCTTGACCCGCAAAAACACCTTTCCCATGCCCTTCCTCATCACTGCTGAGCAAGCAGCGCGTGAAATAGTGGCAGGATGGGGCAAGGGGCAGTTCGAGATTCATTTTCCCAAAGCATTCACACGTGGCTTGCACCTGCTTCGAATCCTGCCCTATTCGCTGTATTTCAAGGCAATTGGGCGTGCCACTCGACCCGCAGCCCCCGCACAGGAGTAAACCGCATGGCCCAAACCAAGCCCCTGGCCTCGCTGGACCGGCAGTCGCTCAGCGCCCCGGTGCGCAAGCTGATCGACTTTTTCGAGCACCTGACACCGAACAGCGTGAATGAGCTGCCTGCCTTGTATGCACAGGATGCGTACTTCAAAGACCCCTTCAATGAGGTCAACCGAATTGAGGACATACGCCACATCTTCACCCACATGTTCACCCAGGTGAACAACCCTCGTTTTGTGGTGCACACCGCCTTTGAACAAGGCGGGCAGGTGTTTCTGGGTTGGCATTTCCTGTTTGAAATGAAGCGTTACCGGCAGGGAGAGGTTCAGTGCTGCCGGGGGTGCACCCATGTGCAACTGAATGGCGAAGGCTTGGTCCAAAGCCACAGGGACTACTGGGATGCCGCCGAAGAGCTGTATGAAAAATTGCCCCTGCTGGGTGGCTTGATGCGGTGGCTCAAAAAACAGGGGGCATCCTGAGGTTGACGGGCGAAACCGCCTTTGTCATCAAAGGTTCATGCCCTGTATGACATGTCTTGTTAAAATAACAAAAGTATGAAAACACAGGTTAGCGGAGGCAGTATGCTTTATCCGGAGTTGTTTCGGTCACTTGAATCGGTTCGCTGGAACATGGAATCTGACATTCCATGGGACCAGTTTGATGGCAGCAAGCTAAGCGATGAGCAGGCACAAACCATCAAGATGAACGCCATCACCGAGTGGTCAGCCTTGCCTGCCACCGAAATGTTCCTGCGCGACAACCGCCACGACAGCGACTTTTCCGCATTCATGTCCATCTGGTTCTTTGAGGAACAGAAGCACTCGCTGGTGCTGATGGAATACCTGCGTCGCTTCAGGCCCGACCTGCTGCCCACGGAAGAAGAACTGCATGCAGTGCGCTTCGAATTCGACCCGGCACCACCGCTGGAAACCCTGATGCTGCACTTCTGCGGGGAAATCCGCCTGAACCACTGGTACCGTTGCGCCAGCGACTGGCACACAGAACCGGTGATCAAGCACATTTACCGCACCATTTCGCACGACGAAGCCCGCCACGGCGGAGCCTACCTGCGCTACATGAAAAAAGCCCTGCAGGATGTGGGGGATTCAGCACGCGCAGCATTCTCGAAAATTGGCGTGCTGATGGCCTCGGCCCGGCGCACGCAGAAACCCCTGCACCCCACGAACCTTCATGTGAACAAGGCTTTGTTCCCCAACGACACGGTACAAAGCCGTCTTCCCGACCCGGATTGGCTGGAGCGTTGGCTGGATGGGCAGATCAATTTCAACTCCGATTGGGAGAAGAAGGTGATCGAGCGGATTCTGCACAACATGAGCATTCTGTTCGAGCGCACGTTCGAATCGGTGCAGGACTTGAACCGCTACCGCAAAGAAATCACCAGCCGCTTGGGTGGTGGTGATGATGCAGTGGGACAGGCTGCCTGATGTCAATCTTTCACCGGACCTATCGGTTATGAGTTCAACCGGCAAACCTGCGCGCTTTGTCAGCAAAGTCTGCACCCCCCAGGAATTGGCCCGCCGCGCAGCCAACCTGCCCAAGCCCGTGGTGTTCACCAACGGGGTGTTTGACCTGTTGCACCGTGGCCACGTCACCTACCTGGACCAAGCCGCGCAGGAAGGCGCAAGCCTGATTGTGGCGGTGAATTCTGATGCCTCAGTGAAACGACTGGGGAAAGGCCCTGACCGCCCCATCAACTCGCAAGACGACCGCATGGCTGTACTGGCCGCGCTGGAATGTGTAGCGCTGGTGACGGTGTTTGAAGAGGACACCCCCTTGAACGCCATTCTGGCCGCGAAGCCCGATGTACTGGTCAAAGGCGGGGATTGGCCCGTGGACAAGATGGTGGGCGCACCTGAAGTTCAAGGCTGGGGTGGCAAGGCACTGTCGATCGCCTTTGAGCATGAACGCTCAACCACTGCCACTTTGGAAAAAATCCGCAAACTCTGAGCGGACCCAAAGCCTGCGGATTAACTGCCTGTTGCACTAGGCAGGTCTGGCACAGAGAACTTCGCAAGTGCCGCACCCACGGGTGCGGCATGCAGAATTCAATCAATACGGCTCAATCAGTTGGCGCCGGCCTTGGCCTTCACACTGGCGCCCGCTTCCAGTTTTCCACCGCCTGCTTGCGCACCGGCAGCCGCGTCAGCATCAACGCTGCCACGTGCCTTGCCCACTCCGCCCAGCACCTTGCCGGTCACACCTGTGGCCAGGCCAACGCCTGCACCCACGGTTGAACCTACAGCGGCTTTGGTTTGGCCTTTGGTTTCAGACACGGTGTCTTTGCCTTTGGCTTTCAGGTCAGCAGCCGCACCGGCTTGGGCGTTGCCTTGGGCCTTGGCATCCGCCGAGGCACCAGCATCCACTTTGGCTTGTACTTTGGCTTCTGCGGCAGAGGTGTCTGCCTTGGCGCCCACTCCAACATTCACGCCCAAACCAATGGCCCAGGCACTGGAGGTGAGCGCGAGCATGGAAACGGCGAAGAGGGTATTGCGGGAGCTGGACTTGATGTTCATGAATGACCTCGAAAGGTGGTTAAGGTCACTCAAAAACGGCAGAACGGAATAACCGGTTGACAAGAAAATTTCTACTGGGGCGATTTTTTCCAGAATTCACTTTTTGCAACAATTGGGTCTGGTTCTGGCCAAGCCAAACCCATGCGCTCCAGGGTGCCCACCATGATTTCGGCGGTCAGCATGTTCCGAAAGCCCTTGTGGTCCGCGGGGATGATCCACCAAGGCGCATGCTGAGTGCAGGTGCGCTCCAGCACCTGTTCATAGGCGTTGGCGTAAAGGCTGTAATTCTCGTTGCACTGCAGGTCGGCAGCCGTCAGCTTCCAGCGCTTCTCCGGGCTTTCCCAGCGCTCAATCATTCGGGCGTGTTGCTCTTCGCGGGAAATGTTCAGGAAAATTTTCAGCACGGTGGTGTCGGTTTCCACCAGCAGTTGTTCGAAGTCGTTGATTTGCCGACAACGCTGCTCCAACAAGGCAGGGGTAAGTTCGCCCTGTATGGTCGGCATGATGACCGCGTCGTAATGCGAGCGGTTGAAAATGACCGACTGGCCAGCGCCCGGCACGTGGGGATGCACACGCCACAAAAAGTCGTGGGCATTTTCAGCGGCAGAGGGCACTTTGAATGACACCATGCGCAGGGCCATGGGGTGAACAGCACGCATTATGCCGCGCGCTGCGCCGTCTTTGCCCGCAGTGTCCAGGCCTTGGAGAATGACAAGCAGCTTTCGTTCACCTTGGGCGTACAGGCAAGTCAGCAGTGAATCGAGACGGCCAGACAGTTGGGCGATGCGCTCACTCATGTCTTCTTTGCTGGGCATGTCGCCATAGCGTGTGGGCCACTGGCGCAGCCGAACGGGTTTGCCGTTGACCATGCAGGCCTGGCCTAGAATCTCCCATTGGCTTTCGGGCACCAAAGCATCGGGCAGCACCTTTTCAGAACGCTTGCCCTCTTTTTTCTTCGGTGTTTTGGTGTCGGCCTTGTTCATGATGCTCCAGGTGTTCCAATTCAGCCACGGCTGTGCGAAGCGGGTTGATCACTCGGGCAAAGGCTGACTGCCGGACCTGACCGTAACCTTTCACGTCATCAAAGAGGCTCAGAATGGCTTCGATCTGCTTGCTGTGCCGCAACATGGAAGGGTCATTTTGCATCAGAAGACAGAGGGTTTCAAACAATTGACGCAAGATGCGCTGATTTTTAGCGTCCTGTGAATGAGCAAAGGGGTTCAATGGCGTGCCCCTCAGGCCAAGCAGACGCGCCAGCAACCACCACAGCGGACGGCTCCATGGCCCCAAGCTGATCTTCGCTGGCCGCACCGTGGGCCCGCCGGACGGGTTTTTCGAAGCCCCCATCCACTCAGGTGCCACATGGCGCACCAGTTTGGCACCGGGCTCAAAGCCACTCAGTACAGCACGCTCCCACTCGCGGTCCATGTGCAAACGGGCCACTTCAAACTCGTCTTTGTAGGCCAACACCCGAAACAGGCTGTTGCACAGGCGCTGCCACAAGCGGCTTTGGGCGCTTCGCTCCATGGGGGCCTGCAGTGGCATGGTCAGCCGCTCAAATTGTCGGGCCAAGGCTTCATTTTGGTAGCTCACCAGTTCAGCACGCAGGCGAGCATAGGTGGCTTTGGGCGTTTCAGGCAATGGGCTGACTGCCGTTGCGCCAGGCAATGACGGTTGCACAAGGCTGGAGAGCACATCCGGTTGATGCACCAGCAATCGGCCCAGCTCGAAGGCCAGCAGGTTGTTGCGGACCTGAACGCCGTTGAGTTCGATGGCCCGCCGCAAGCCCTGTACATACAAGGGCAAGGCGCCGAGCTGGAACATCATGCCCAACAGCAAGGGGTTGGCATACACCGCATCGCCCAGGCACCGCAGCGCAATGGACTGAGCCTGCACTGCGTGCAATTGGGCCGGGGTGTGCAGGGCGCGGGCCAAGTCAGCCTTCAGGGTGTCGTGCGGTGCCTGCCAATTGCGGTCATGAATGAAATCGGCCGTGGGCGAGGTGTCGGTGTTCACCACCACCCAGGCTTGGTCATGCAACAGCTCGAGGGTTTGCGGTTGGGCGGCGGTGATCAGGTCGCCAGCGATCATCACGCGGGTTTCGCCCACAGGAATTTTGGAGGAGGCCAGTTGATGGTCGTGACGGGCCAACTGCAAGTGGGAATACACGGCACCGCCTTTCTGGGCCAGGCCAGCCATGTCGAGCGCCAGCGCGGAGAACCCGTGCAAATGCGCAGCCATCGACAGCCAGGCCCCAATGGTGACCACACCAGTGCCCCCCACGCCCACCATCAGGATGGGCAAACGTTCGTTGAAGGCATCCGGATGAATGCGGTAATTCGGTTCGGGTAACTGGCCGAGCTTGTGCTCAAAAGCTGCCCGGTTCAGGCCCCCCGCGGCAACCCGGGGTTGCCCTTGCACGGTGACCAGGCTTGGGCACAAACCTTCGAGACAACTGAGGTCGGCGTTGCAGGTGGATTGGTTGATGGTGCGCTTCACGCCCCAAGGGGTGGGCAATGGTTCCACCGACAGGCAGTTGGAGGCTTTGGAGCAATCCCCACAGCCCTCGCAGACCCGTGGGTTGATGTAAACCCGTTGCGTGGGCAAGGGGTAAGCCGGCAGGCCTGTGCTTGGGTCGCGACGTTTGCGGCGTCGGCGTTTTTCCGAAGCGCAAGTCTGTTCATACACCAAGGCGGTGGTGCCGGGGTGTTCCCGAAGTTCGCGTCGCACCCGGTCCAAGTGGCGTCTGTGCACAATCTCCACCCCTTGGGCCATAGGGTCATCGGCCTTGCGCACACGGTGTTTGTCGGGCTGGTCGCTGACCAGCACAATGCGGCGAACCCCCTCGGCAGCCAGTTGGCGCGTTAAACGGGGCACCGTCAAAGTGCCATCCAGCGGCTGCCCTCCTGTCATGGCCACGGCATCGTTGAAGAGGATTTTGTAGGTGATGTTGACCCCGGCTGCAATGCTGGCGCGAATGGCCAAAATGCCGGAATGGAAATAAGTGCCGTCGCCCAAGTTGGCAAACACGTGGCGGGTGGTGCTGAAAGGCGCCTGGCCAATCCAGGGCACACCTTCCCCGCCCATCTGAGTCACGGTGTGGGTGTTCCGGTCCATCCACACCGCCATGTAATGGCAACCAATGCCTGCAGTGGCCCGGCTGCCCTCCGGCACTTGGGTGGAGGTGTTGTGCGGGCAGCCTGAACAGAAGTAAGGCTTGCGTGAAACTGTGTTGTGGTTGGGGGTGGACACGCTGCGGCGGGCATCCATCTCGGCCAAGCGGGCCTGCATGTCTTGCTGAATGTCAGGCGGTACGCCCAGGTTCATCAAGCGTCGGGCAATCGCCTTCGCAATCAGGGCTGGGTCAAGCTCGTAGTGGCTGGGCAGCAACCAGTCGCCTTGTGGAATGGACCACTCACCGCCTTCCCGCCCATCTTCGGCCACACGTTCGTCAAATTTGCCGTACACCTTGGGGCGTACATCCTCGCGCCAGGCGTACAACTCCTCTTTGATCTGGTATTCCACCCACTGGCGCTTTTCTTCCACCACCAGAATTTCCCGCAGGCCTTGGGCGAATTCGCGTATGCCCAAGGCATCCAGAGGCCACACCATGCCGACCTTGTAGAGGCGCAGGCCCAAGCGGGTACAACGCTCAGGCGTCAGGCCCAAATCGCGCAGGGCCTGCACGGTGTCCTGGTAGGCTTTGCCCGTGGCCACTATGCCAAAGCGGGCGTTGGGGCAGTCCATCACAGTGTGGTTGATGCGGTTGGCCCGACAAAAGGCCAGTGCGGCGTACAGTTTGTGATCGAGGATGCGGGCTTCCTGCTCCAAGGGTGAATCGGGCCAGCGGATGTTCAAGCCGCCTTCGGGCAGGGTGTAGTCCGTGGGCATCAGCACCGATTGGTGCTGGGGGTCAATCACCACGGTTTCGGTGCATTCCACCACATCAGCCACGGCCTTGAAGCCTACCCAGACACCGGCATAACGGCTCATCGCGTAGCCCAGCAGGCCCATGTCGAGCATGTCTTGAATGGAGCTGGGAAACAGCACCGGCACCATGGCTGCCTTGAGCACGTGGTCAGACTGGTGCGGCAAGGTGGAGCTTTTGGCGGCGTGGTCGTCGCCGGCCACCAACAACACACCACCCTTGGGCGATGTGCCCGCTGCGTTGGCGTGTTTAAACACGTCGAGGCTGCGGTCCAGGCCCGGGCCTTTGCCGTACCACAGGCCGAATACGCCATCCACGGTGGAATCGTTGAACAGGGTGGTTTGCTGACTGCCCCACACCGCAGTGGCGGCCAGGTCTTCATTCAGGCCGGGTTGGAAGTGAATGCGGGCCGATTCCAGCGCTGGGCGCGCGGCCCAAAAGGCTTGATCAACCCCGCCCAATGGCGAACCACGGTACCCCGACACAAAGCCTGCGGTGTTCAGGCCCATTCGGCGGTCCCGCTCGGCCTGCATCAGCATGAGCCGAACCAGTGCCTGAGCGCCGTTGAGCAGCACCCGGCCCTGCGGCAGGCTGTATTTGTCATTCAGGGAAACGCCCTCAAGGGCCGTGTGCAGATGAGCCAGGACTGGCGGGTGCGGTGCATTCATGCCAATGACCTCCGGGGACGGGTGAGTCCATTCGGGTTCAAGCGCTGCAGGTCCTTGTGGGGTGCAGCGATTCTTAAAGGCAGTATTGCACCGGAGGTCGAGGGTCACAAGCCCCCCATGCGGTCAATTGAAGGGGTTCAGGCCCTCAATTCGGGACGTCAACCCTACTGGGGGTCCAGCGGGTCGATGGTGATGTCTTTGGTGCGGTCAACGTTGAACATTTCTTCCGCGCGCGGAAAGTTTTTGCGGTTTTTTCGGGCAGGCAGCTTTTCACCGGAAAAACGCTCGACGGCGGTGCGGGCGACTTCCTTGGTGTCCAGCGCGGCGTAGGCCGATACGATGGCGGCCCCGGCCAACGGCACAATGCGCGAAGCCGCACGTTTGGCAACCCGCTCGAACAACGCTGAGCCAATCTGTTTGGTTACCCTCACGGCTACATCACGACTGCCGCTGCGGGTGAATTGATCGATCAAATCCAGCACAGATCGAGCGGAGTAGTCCACCTGTTCGATCGGAATGGCCTTCTCGTACTCCCTCAGCGCCGTGCCGGCCACGTGCTGGAACAGGCAGGTGATCAGGTCTTGCTGGGTGATGACCTCGTCATGGCCAAAAGCGGCGGCAATGTCCACCACCATTTGGGCCTGGATACGCCACACCAGCATCAAATCCGGCAAGACGGTCAACATCCCCAAGGGCCCCACGGGCAACGACAGGCTGCCTGACACTGCGGCGGCCTTGGCACAAGCTTTTTGGGTGATTTCACGCGAACGCTCGTAAGGGCGCAAGGCCGGGCCAGTCTCCTTGGGCTCGGGCACGCCCCCCATCGCCAAACCGATCAAGGTTTGCAGGGAATTCATCATTGTGGCGGGCAAACCCGCTGGAAATGGTGTTTTCTGCATGAATGACGGCGCAGCAAGGCGCGTTTCAGGGTTGTTTACGGACAATCGAAAGACTTCAGGTTACTATCCTAACTGACAAGGGTTACTTATTTTGGGTGACACATACTAGGCCTGTAGCGGTTGTGCCGCCCACACCCCTTGCCAGCAAAGTGGGAATTAACACCCTTTTGGGGGTCCTGATCCCCACTTTGATCGACGGGCATGCGCCTAACATGGACTCATGCCACCGAGGTTAACCCTTTCCAGGAGTTCACGAATGAGCAAGATTGTTAAACGAAATTTGCAGGTTAAACACAAGCAAGACGGCGCATCTCTAATTGAGTATGCCGTTCTGGCCGCGTTGATCGTGGTGGCCTCCGTGGTTGCCATCAACGCACTGGGCGTTGGAATTGACGGTGTATTCGACCGTATCCTGAACGCTTTGGACGGAACACCCTGATTCCGGGCTGGCCTGCAGCGTGAACATCATGAACCTGCATCGCCTTATGCCAAGCGCCAAGCACGGGACTTCCCGAACAAAGGCTTGGCGCTTTTCAATTCTGGCGCGCGCTTTGTCCAATAGACAAAGAGGCGCCCAACTGATTGAGATGGCGCTGATCATGCCTGTGCTACTGACGGTGGTGTTCGCCATCATCGGCTATAGCGTGGTGTTTATGGTGCAGCACAGCCTCAGCTCGGCTGTGTCCCAAGGTGCGCGTACCGTCGCCGTTGTCGGCAGCGCAACCACCCCAGAAATTGCTGCACGGCAGCTGCTTCAAGCCTCCCTGCCCGGCGCACTCTATCCAGCGGGTTTTGGCTTTAGAACACGACAGTTAACCGGCCCCACCGATTGCGGAAATGCACTGGGCGCTGGCAACAATCCCTCTTTGAGCTGTCTGCAGTTTGAAGGAACCTTTGTGCTGGCGCAAAACCCATTCCTGTCCAGTATTCCATTTGCCAGTCAGCTGTTCCCGCGACAGCTCAGTTCGAGCGCGGTAGTTCTCTATCAAACAAGTGAAGGCATCTAACCTGAATCTCAAAGGCACACGCACATGTCTGGAAAAACAAAAATACTTGCACTACTGCTGCTGGGTTTAGGAATGATTTTCCTGGTGCTGGCCTTTTTGTCGGGTCAAGGTGCCAAGAAAGGCGGCGAAACCCTCAAGCAGGAGATTGAGCGCGTGCCCGTGGTGGTGAGCACTCAGGAAATTCCGTTTGGCACAGTGATCACGATGGACATGCTCAAGGTTGAACGATTTGCGATTGCTCCTGCAGGCAGTTACAAAGACGTCAACGAGGCCGTGGGCAAAAAGCCATTGTTTAACATCGGTTCGGGCCTGCCAGTCACTGCACAGTATTTTGAGTCTGGTGCCGTAGCGGCCGAAGTGCGGGAGGGCTATCGAGCTTTCGCACTCCGACTGGATGACAACAACATGGCCACCTCGAAAATCAAGGCCGGTGACTTTGTGGATGTCTTCTCGCTGTTTCGCGTAAACAACCAGGAAATCGAGCGTACGGTGTCTCGCCTCGTTCAGCCCAAACTCCGGGTTTTGTCGGTTGGCTCGCAACTGGTGAACGCACCAGAATCAACCAACAACGCTGAAGACCCCAACGACAGGAGTGGTAACCGCCGTGCACAACAACTGCGCGCGGTGACTGTTGAAGTGCCTGTACAAGACGTCAACACGCTGGCGCTGGCCCAAAGTCAGGGCGAGTTGTTCATTGTCATTCGCAACCCCAAAGACGAAGAGTTGCCAGACCCCAGCAAGTACCCCATGCCAGACACTGTACTCAAGCCGGTCAAGCCCAAAGCTGAGAAAGGTCTAGCCAGTCAAGCGGTCGCCCCACCTTCGGAAACAGACAAGGCTTACGCGGGAATGTCTTTGGCCAACACCGTTGAGCCAGGTAACGCCAACAACAACAAAGACAAACGCTCCAGCGCAGCCACTGGCGTGCCACGGCCCTCAGGTGACGGTGGCGGCACCTCGGTCGAGGTGATTCGTGGGGGTGAAATTTCTCGGGAAAAAGCGCGATGAAAAAAACAATTCAGATTCGTAAGCTGACCGTAGCGGCTGCAATTGGCCTTATGCTGGCTGCGCCTGTTCAGTGGGGCTCATCGGCTCAAGCCCAAAACCGTACGATTACCCTGGCCAACATTTCGGCCAGCACACCGGCAAAAAACAGCTCGGCTATTCAGCCAGTTGAGCGAGCACGAACACCCACACCGCAGGCTCAACCAATGAGCCCCAACACGACAGACCGTGGACCAGAAGCCCCCTTCGTGTTGACACTGAGCACCGGCTTTCAAAAAGTGGTGACCCTGCCCGCTGTGCCTGCCCGGGTCTCGATTGGTGACCCAGCCATCGCCTCGGTGACAGTGCTCAACCCCACAGACAAAGGCCGAAAGTCAGCCGGGGTGCTGGTCACCGGCCTCAAAACAGGTTCTACGTCTTTGCTGATTTGGGACAAAGGGGCCACTGCGGCCCGGGTCATCAATGTGTCAGTCACTGGCAAAGCCGCTGAAACCATTTCTGCCATCAAGGATTTGAAACTGGACACACAAGGCCAGGTGTTGACCCTGTCGGGCTCCACCCCCGATGTGCGCAGTTACCAACAAGGCCGAGAAAGCCTGACCAGGGCCACCCAAGGTCAAGCACCAGCGGAGTTGATTGACCAGGCGACGCTGCAAACCAGCGGCACCGTGCAAGTGGATGTGAAGGTGGTTGAGTTCACACGCAGCGAACTGCAACGGCTGGGGCTGAACCTCAGTGGCAACTTCCGCGGCGGCGAATTCATTTACCAGATCGCCAACCCCCTGACTTCCAACAGCGTTGCAAATGCATTCGGCCTGTCTTTAAGCAACCGGGCCGGGGACCTCACTGCCAGCCTGAATATTCTTCAGGCTGATGGGTATGCCAAGGTGTTGGCCGAGCCTTCGCTGATCGCACAAAGCGGGCAAGAAGCCTCGTTCCTGGCTGGTGGTGAAATCCCAATTCCGGTGCCTTCCGGTAACGGCACCATTGGCATTCAGTACAAGAACTTTGGTATCGGCCTGACATTCCGCCCCACCATTCTGTCAAACAAAACCATTGCGCTGTCGGTGTCTCCGGAAGTGAGTGATTTGGACTTTTCCCGGGGCACCTCGATTCAGGGCATTTTGGTTCCGGCCATCCTGACCCGTCGCGCCAACACCACTGTTGAACTCGGCGAAAACCAAAGTTTTGTGATTGGCGGGCTGATCAGCCGCAACATCATTGCCAACGCCAGCCGCTTGCCATGGCTGTCTGAGTTGCCCATTCTGGGCGCCTTCTTCAAGGGCAACACGTATAGCCGAGAAGACAAAGAACTGCTGATCATTGTCACACCTCGCTTCGTCAAGCCACGTGCTGCCGATGCGCCCAAGTTGCCACTACCCGGCCAAAACGTGGGCATGCGCCCTCGCAGCGTCTGGAGCCAGTTGTTCCTGCCCTCCGGCAGTGAGCCTGTGCCCGGCTTCAGCACCAACTGAGGCAGCACCATGCCTATGAGCTCTTTGCCCAGAATTCTGTTCATCAGCGCCTCGGACGCCAACTGGCTTTGGTTGTCCGACGCGGTGGGTGACCGCTTCATGCTGGTTCGGGAATCCGGTACTTTTTCCGACATCGCCAAGCGTGTTGGCTTGGTTTCACCTTCCATGGCTGTGGTCGACTTCTCGCCGCAGGTGGGCCTGGACCCCAGCGTGGTGGTGCGCGAACTCAAAGACATCGCCCCCGACTTGCCCGTGGTGGCGATGGGCTCCAAAGACTCCACAGACGCGGTGGTCACCGCCCTGCGTTCGGGGGTGAAAGACTTCCTTGGGCTGGACTCAAGCCCGGGCGAGGTGGTGAAGTCGCTGACCGGCATTGTTGAAACAGCGCCGCAAATCAAACAGGAACGCAAAGGCTACGCGCTGGTGGTGCTGGGCGGGCGCCAAGGCGTTGGCGCCACCACACTGGCCGTAAACCTGGCGGTGCAATTGGCCAAACTGGGCAAAGACCAAACCTTGCTTCTGGACTTTGGCCTACCGCTGGGCGACGGCATGGTGCATTTGCCCTGTGAAGACAAGCAAGGTGCCATGGACTTTGTTGAATGCGTGCGCAACCTCAAACGCTTCGACGCCACTTTGGCCAAAACCGCGTTCCGCAAGAACCCGGTGACCGGTGTGGCCATGTTGACCCTGCCCAGAAACCTGGCTGAACTGCGCGACATTTCAGCCAATGACGCGCTGCGCTTTTTGAACCTGATCAAATCATTCTTCGAGAACATCGTGATTGATTTGTGTGGATTCTCCAACCTGGAATTTGTATCCAGCCTGCTTCGCAGTGCCGATGCCACCCTGATGCTCACGCCCCAATCCGTGCCCGGCATCGTGACGGCGGCTGAGCTCATCAAAGCATTGAACGACAAAGGCGTGGCCTCACGCACCTTTGATTTGGTGGTAACACCCTATCAAAAGGACGTGGCCTTGGACGCCGACTCGATTGCCAAAAAGCTGAATGTAGAGCGGGTTCATACCCTGCCGGACCGCCGTGCAGCATTGATCAATGCGGTCAATGCCGGGCAAGTGCTGTCCAGCGCAGACCCGCGTGACCCCTACGCCAAAGCAGTGGCCAGCATCATCCACCGAACCCATGGCACCAAGCAAAATGCCAGTGACGGTATCGACTTGGGGGCCACCTTGAAGAAGTGGTTCAAATCATGAGCGAAATCGAATTTGGGCAAGACGGCCACAATCAACCCGCTACCGTCAGCACGGCCAGCACATCCGGGCCTGCGGTCATCAACCCGGCCGATTTGCAGTTCGCTGCGCCCAAGCTGTCTGAAGTGGACAGCCGGGTCATTCATGACGTCAAGGAAATGGCACATGAGCATGTGCTCGGCCTCATTGAAAAGAAAGGTGCCACCTTCGCGGGCATGAGCTCGGCCGAGTTGGAGAAATTCATTCGGGGCGAAGTACAAACACTCATCTACGGCAAACAGATTCCGCTGAACGACACTGAAGTCGCGTACGTGGCGGATTCACTGTTCAAGGAAATCGCCGGTTTTGGTCCGCTGGAAGACCTACTCGCCGACCCCACCGTTGAAGACATCATGATCAACGGCTACAAGGACGTGTACGTCTCCAAGCTGGGGCGCATGGAACGGGTGCAAGCCCGCTTCACGGACAACACCCATCTGCTGCGCATTGTGCGCCGAATTCTGGCACCACTGGGCCGTCGTCTGGATGAATCAAGCCCGATGGTGGATGCCCGTCTACCCGATGGCAGCCGAATCAATGTCATCATTGCGCCGCTGGCGCGAGACGGCGTCGTGGTCTCAATCCGAAAGTTCCGTAGCACACCACTGCGGGCCGAAGACCTCATGGGACTGGGCACTTTCGATGTCCGTGTGTATGAATTGATGCGCGAAGCGGTGCGCAAACGCTGCAACCTGGTGGTTAGTGGCGCCACGTCCACTGGAAAAACCTCCATGTTGAACGTGCTGGCCGAATTTATTCCACCGGGCGAGCGCATCATCACCATTGAAGACACTGCAGAACTGCAATTGAATCACCACCACGTGGTTCGACTCGAAAGCCGGCCCGGTGGCCATGAAGGCGCTGGTGCCATATCCATTCGGGACTTGGTCAAGAACAGCCTGCGGATGCGACCCGACCGCGTGGTAGTGGGTGAAGTTCGGGGCGCCGAGGTGCTGGACATGCTGCAGGCCATGAGCACAGGCCACGACGGGTCCATGGGCACCATTCACGCCTCAACCCCCCGCGACTGCCTGCACCGCCTGGAAATGTTGTCAGGCTTTGCGGGGTTCACAGGCAATGAAATGAGCTTGCGTCGGCAAATCGCTTCCGCGCTGGACCTGATTGTGCAAATTGTTCGCCTGCCCTCGGGCAAGCGCCGCATCTACAGCATCACTGAAGTGGCCGGCATTGTGGACGACAACATCCTGCTTCAGGATTTGTACCGCCACGAAAGCCGCCTCGGCCCAGAAGGTCAGGAATTGGACAACTGGGTGCCCGTGGTGCCGTTTCCCAAGAACCCGAAAATTGCTCACGTGCGCCTGACATGACCTTCGGCCTCATTGCCATTGCTTTGGTGTTTCTGTCGGTTGCCCTGCTGCTGCTGAGCAAAGGGCAGGACCAACAATCACGCGAAATCGCGCAGTCCCGGCTGGACAGGGCGTTGAGTCATTCGCTGGACCCGCTGCAACTGCAAAACGACCCCCTGAAGAAAAAGTACGTGCCCCGTTGGCTGTCAGATAACCTGATTTCTGCCGGCCTGCGGCTGGACAAACCCCTGGCTTTCAAACTGAGCGCGTTCTTTTTGGTGCCCACCTTCCTGACATTTGGAATTCGTGGCTCGGGCAGCGCGGTCGGCGTTCTGATTTTGCTGATTCTTCTATTCACTGGCTGGGTGCTGGCCAAACAACGCAAACGCAAGCAACTGATGCTCAGTCAATTGCCCGCCTTTCTCGATGGTGTGGTGCGTGTCAGTGCCGTGGGCTACAGCCTCACCGTGTCCTTCAACACCGCACTTGAAAATGCGGAACAGCCCTTGCGTGAGGCCCTGGGCATGGCCGTACAAATGCAGTACGCCGGGCTGGAACTGGACCAGTCCATGCACCGCCTTGCCCGCGTTTACGGACTGTCGGAATTCAAGCTGATCGCCTCGGTGGTGACGCTTGCGCTGAACTACGGTGGCAAAAGCGACATTCTCTTGAGCCGGCTTGCCCAATACCTTCGCGACCGGGAACAACACCACAAGGAATTGATGGCCATGTCCTCCGAGGCCCGCACCTCAGCCATGTTCATGTGTGCCTTGGTGCCGGCACTGGCTGGCATTATCCTCGCCCTGAACCCTGCTTACCTGTCCACCATGTGGCAGGACGGCACAGGCCGTTTACTCTTGATCGGTGCTGGGGTACTGCAAACCACGGGGGCTATCATCATTTACCGCATGGTCAAAAGCCTGTAGGAGCCCAGCATGTTGTCTGCCCTATATGCCAACCCTTACCTGCTGTGGGCCATCGTGTTGATGGGCCTGGGTTTGATGGCGATTGCCTGGTCACTGCTCCGTGACAGCAGCAAAAAAGACGAAGCCTTAAAACGCATCGATGAGTTCCTTGAAGACCGGCGGCGTATTCAAATGACGACCGGGTCCCGCAACCAAGTGTCCACGGTGGCCCTGAGTAACCGAATCGACCGCCTGGGCATGGCCTTTGCCAAAACCAAAGCCTTCGAATCCTTCGTGGACAAAGAGGACCGAAAACTGCTGGGCAAAGCGGGGTTAGGTACTGATGAAGACTTGAACCGTTTTGTGTTGATTCGAGTCAGCTTGGCCTTGTTGGGCCTCACTTTAGGGCTGTATCACGGCGCAGGCACCGACCTGGGCCCAGAAGGTATGGTTCGTCTGATTGCTTTCCTGGGCATCGGCTTCATGCTGCCCAAATGGATACTCAAGAGTGTCGCCGAGGCCCGTGAGCAGGCCTTTGAACGAGAACTGGTGGCAGTCGTCGATGTGATGCGTTTGCTGCAGGGCGTGGGCTTGAGTGTGGACCAGTCCATCGAAATCATGGCCACCCAACTGAAAGACTTGGTGCCCATCACAGGGCGCCTGTTGCACAAGGCCCAGGTGCAGGTGCAGTCGGGTGTGCCTTGGAATGCGGTGCTGAAAAAAATCAGTCTGGTCTACACCAGCGACGAATTCCGCTCCTTCGTGCAAGTGATCACCCAAATTGAAAAGTTTGGAGGTGCGGTTCAAGAACCGCTGAAGCAGTTTTCAGAACGACTGGTTGAAAAGGAAAGAGCAGGTGCCAAAGAGGTGATGGGCAAGCTCACTGTCAAGCTCACTGGAGTGATGGTCATTACTATGCTGCCTGCACTGCTGATTGTGGCGGGTGGGCCCGGTATCATTTCCATCATGAATGCCTTTGAACGGATGGGGGGATGATGAACCACGGGTACCTCACACGCAGCGCTGAACGACCATCGCTTTGGGCGATGTTGCTGGCCACCGCACTGGCGGGCTGCGCCAGTAACCAAGGTGGTGGCAATGTGGGTGTATTCGGCAATGAGCCTGATGCAACACCCAACACTGCATACGCCACCGCCGCACAAGACGCCATGATCCGCGCCGACCAAGCGGCCAAAACCGCCGACAGCGCCCCCATCGACCCCAAAAAGGACGCCGAACGTGAACGCAACCTGCACCTTAAACTGGTGCAGGACATGATGAGCCAGAACAACGCTTATGCGGCCTTGGCGCACCTTGATGCCTACGACCAGAGGTGGGGTGCCAACCGCCAAAGCCGACTGATCCGCGCGGGCGCTTACCGGAAAACCGGACAACTGGACAAAGCCGAACTGGCCTATCGCACACTGCTGAACGGTGCTACACCGGGCCAGCAAACCGGGGCGCTGTGGTACGGCTTGGGCAAAGTTTCCGTGGACAAAGATGAACTGGGTACGGCTGCCCAGCGGTTCGAGAAAGCCGCACAGTCCGACCCGCTGAATATCAACGCGTACACCGACCTCGGCTTGGTGTACCTGCTGACTGGCCGAAAAGACGAGGCCTACAACAACCTGATGAAAGCCACCCAACTGGCCAATGGTGAAAATCCAACGGCCACCGCCAACCTCGCACTGTGGGGTTTGGTGTATGGCGACACCGGGTTGGCGCAAAGTATTGCCGACCAGTTGAAATGGACTGACAGCACCCGAAAAAAGGTCACCGCCCAGGCCAATGTGATCCGAAAACGCCTGGAATCCAAAGGAGTCAACCCATGATGATCCGAACGCCACTCTTGGCTCTTGCCCTCACCGCCTGTGTTGGGACGGCTTGGGCACAAGACGCAGCCCCTGCTGATAACAAAACCTTTCCGCACCGGCTGGAAGGCCAGCCCGACGACCTGACCGGCCAGGCCACACGGCAATGGCTGACTGAGCAAGCCCAAGGCATCAACCGAGGCGAAGTGGAACCCTATCGCGCAGAATCTGCAGGCAAAGCCTACCGAGCCTATGTCGATGCCATTGGGACCAAGGAAGCCAAAACCGGCTCAGGCAGCCAAATCACTGGTGTTAGTGGACGCTAAGGGTCAGCGGATGCTGAACTGGGTCTTGCAAGCGTTGAAATCGCTGTTCGGCGTGCAATTGCGCCCCGAAGAGGACTTCCTTCGCCTGCAGGCTGACCATGCGCAACTGGAATCCAAACTGAACACCACCGAAGCCATGGTCAGTCAACTGCGTGGGCAACTTCGGGACCAAGACACGCGCTTGACCAACCTGCTGGCCGAGCATGAACAACGCTGGTCACGCCGCCTGCGCGACAAGCAACAAAGCCTGGACCAGTTGCAGGCCTTGCACCAACAACTGACCGCCGAACTGGACCGGCAAACCCTGGAACAACTGCGCGAAAACCAGGCCCTGCTGAACCAGATCAACTGGCTGTCCGGCACCATTGCCCACGATTTCCGGGCGCCCTTGAGGGCGATTGACGCCTACTCATTTTTCCTGGCCGACGACTTGGGCCCCGAAGTGCCGCAGGCCGCCACGCAATCCCTGTCGGAAATCCGCCGCAACGGGCAGCGCATGGGTGTCCTGATTGATGGCCTGCTCGATTACCTGCGCATGAGTGTTTGCCCGATGAATCTGCAAACCCATGACTTGGCTGAAACCTTGAACCAGACGATCAACCTGCATTGCCCGGACTCGGCACCGTTGATTCATCTCGAAGCCCAGGGCCTGTTCCGTTTCGACAAGGAACTGGTGATCCGTCTGCTCAAGGAACTGCTGGACAACGCCATCAAGTTCTCGGCCAAAGTCGAGAACCCAACCATACGCGTGCGCTTGGTCAGCCCCACAGAACTGGAAATCACCGACAACGGCGTGGGGTTTGATGTGGCTTTTGAGGCCCAGAAATTTCAACTGTTTCACCGCATGCACGGCAACGACGAATACCCGGGCGAAGGCATCGGGCTGGCCGTGGCCGAACGCATTGCCGGCCGCCATCACTGGACGTTGGGCCTGAACCGCGTGGGCAACCTCACTGTGGCCAGCATACGCATGGCCTAAAGCGCCCACGGGGCGTGCACTCGGCTCACACCGCCTTGCCCAACAACTCCAGCAAACCGGGCAAACGGCCCAAGTCTCTTCGGGGCAGCGCAAACTTCACCGCATTCTGTTCGCGTGCAGTGTCCATCAAGGCTGGTGCGGTGCCCCCATTGGGAATGTTCTTGAACACCAGCACCGTGGGGGTGATGGCTGTCTCTCCGCGAATCAAACTGCACCCAATGGCACCCCCGGCCAGTTGCACCAAGCTGCCTGCGGGGTAAATACCCAGTTCTTCCAGAATGATGGCGGTGAAGTCGCTGGACAAGGCGTTGCCGTGGGCAAACAAGTCCTTCACCGCTTGCTCCGCCGTGAAGTTGGCTCGGTACTCACGCTGAGCCATGCGCGCATTGAAAGAATCGCACACACCCAGCAGCACCGACCCCGAATGTTCGTTTTTGATCTGTGCAGGGTAACCACTGCCATCAGGCAGTTCATGATGCAGGCGCACCGTGTCCAGCCACATTTCATCGCGCACACCCAACAACCCCAGCTTGTTGGCACCCTGCTCCGGGTGCTTGCGGATGGTTTCCCGTTGGTCACGGCTCAATGGCTCGGTCTGCGAACGCAAACGGGCTTGAAGGCCCAGCATGCTGATGTTCATCGACAACGCCGCCTTGATGAGGGAATCCAGCACCTCAGGCGCAAAACGCCCGCTGTTGGCCCCCACCCTGTACACCGTCAAGGCCACCAGCACATGGTGCATCACCGGGTAATCGTCCGCCGTGTGCCACGACAGATACGCATACGCCAAATCAAAATGGTGTTCCGCCAAGTGGCGAATTTTGCTGGCCAACTCATCCATCACCGGCACAAAGGTGTCCGGATCTTCGTCTGTCAGCGCCTTGGCCAATACCTTGTAACAGCACGTTAATTCATCAAACACGGCCCGCGCCTGCAGAAACAGCACCGTGGAGCGGCCCAACTCTGTTTCCAGCACCACCAAAGGCTCGTTGCCCAAACGCTTGGAGGACCCAAAGCGCTGACCATTGGACAAATAGATCTGATCCGGCGTCAGAGACTTGCGTTGCAACAGCGGCTTGACCACTTCCGGATCGGGCAGATTAATCAACATGTCAGGGGCTCCTATGAACATCGGATTTGACGGTGTCTGGCCCACAAACTTGATCCCCCACCCTGGGCAACCCGCACGGGTCATGGGCCAAACTGCAGGGAAAAATCGCCCTTAATTTGAATATGCCCCCCTGCCCCACCATGCGAACCTGTTTTCACGGAAACCAGGGACGCACACACCATGCAAGCCATCCATTTATACGCCACAACAGCCCATGCCACCTGCGCGCCACACACCTTGGCGGTGCGTAACCGTGACACTGGGCTGGACATGTCGAACAAACTGGATGATGCGCTGGCCGTTGTGCTGCACGCCGTGCAAAGCAGTGGCAACCCCAAGGCAATGCCCGCCTTGGGGGCCCTGCTGGCGTACATGGAAGAACTGGAACGGGCAGCTGCGCCCAAAAAGTCGGCGAGCGACTGGGTGGTGCTGACCGAGGCCGGTACCTTGACCGTACCCACCTGCGGTTGAACGATGCGCTTACCGGCGGGCTTTAACCAGCAAACCGGTCAGCAACGAGGCTGCCACAAAGCCCAAGCCGCTCCACAAGGGCAGGCTCAAGCCGAACAAGGGCGGGTAAACATCGGAACACAAACCATCTGACGTGAACATAGCGGGCCACCACTGCACCCAAGGCAATGCATTGAGCTTGAGCTGAAGCGGGTCAACACCGCAAGTCTGAGCCGGGTTGGCCAACACCCACACATGGTAAAACGCGGCCCCTGCCCCACCGATTGCGCCCAAGCCAGCAACAGCCTGCGCAAAGTTGCGCATCAGCCCATGCGGCGCGCTGAACAAAGCCAACAAGAAACCGCTGGCCACCACCAAGTAGGCATAACGCTGCACAATGCACAGTGGACAGGGAAACCACTGCATCACTTCCTGAACATACAAGGCGCTGCCCAGTGCCGCAGCACTCAGCAACACACCCGCCATGGCCACTTTCGCCTTGGACATCATCCACACCCCAACCGCTGTTCAGCGTTCAATTCGAGTCAATTCAACGATTGTACCCATGCGCGGGTTTGACCCAGAATAGCGGGCAAGGTTTCGAGAAAATACATGGTGTCTGGGCCAATCGGGTTGTGTTCCATACACAGAAACACATGGCGAAGGCGCGCAAGCCCGATGGTGCCTGCAGCACCAGCCGCCTTGTGGGCCATGGAGCGGAAGGACTTGGGGTCCATGGCCGCTGGGTCCAGCACCACATCAATCCATTGGGCCTGGGTTTCATCCAGAAACTCATCCACAAATTCCAGCAACATGGGCAAGCCCAATTCACTGGTCAGCCGGTCCCATTGGGCGTGATTGATCAACGCCTGTTGGGGCACGCTTGCCCGGTCGTACTGCTCATCCGACATGTCAGCCACACCTGTGTGGAAAGTGATGCTGCTCAGCTTACCCCATCGCAAGGAAAACAGCGGACAGAAAAGCCTATACTTTGCGGGGTATTCCTTGACTTTCCAATGCAGGACACACTGCCATGCCCAGTACACTGGACCAACTCAAACAGGTCACCACCGTGGTTGCCGACACAGGTGACTTTCAGGCCATGTCGGCCTACCGCCCCCAAGACGCCACCACCAACCCATCGCTGATCCTCAAAGCGGTTCAAAAAGCCGAGTACCGCCCGCTGCTGGACGGCATCAAATCACGCTTCAGCACCGACCGCATTGACCTTCAAACCGATCGTCTATTGGTCGAATTCGGTCAACGCATTCTGGACCTGATTCCAGGACGGGTGTCCACCGAAGTGGATGCGCGCCTGTCATTCGACACGCAAGCCACCGTGGACCGCGCGCGCCGCTTGGTGCAACTGTACAAGGCCGAGGGCATCAACACCGAACAGCGGGTGCTCATCAAGATAGCCTCCACCTGGGAAGGCATTCAGGCCGCCAAACGCCTGGAGCAGGAAGGCATCCACTGCAACCTGACCCTGCTGTTTTCCGGCATTCAGGCCCATGCCTGTGCCAAGGCCCGTGTTCAACTGATTTCCCCTTTTGTCGGGCGAATCTACGACTGGTACAAAAAAACCGCGGGCGCTCAATGGGATGAAGCGGCCAATGCCGGGGTGAATGACCCGGGCGTGAAATCTGTTCGCCAGATTTACGCGTACTTCAAACAAAACGACATCCGCACCGAAGTGATGGGTGCCAGCTTCCGCAATTCTGGTCAGATCAAGGCCTTGGCAGGCTGTGACCTGCTGACCATCAGCCCCGAACTGCTGGCTGAACTGCAAGCCAGTGACGTGCCCCTGACCGTAGACCTCACCCCCGAATGGGCGCAGGCCCAAGCCCCGCAGCACTTTGCTGATGGCGAAGCCGGGTTCCGGTTTGCCCTGAATGCCGACGCGATGGCCACTGAAAAACTGGCCGAAGGCATCCGCGCCTTTGTGAAGGATTCCGAGACACTGGATGGATTGCTGAAGGCCTGAACCACAGGGTTTAAGCCAAGGCAGACCCGACTCACCATTTGCAGCGCATTTCCTGCGGCACCTATGCTTGAACGGTGCCATTGAACAGGAGATGCGCTGCATGCGTTTGCACACCACCCTCACCCTGCTGTCTACCCTTGGGTTCAGTCAAGTCGCACTGGCTGATGCCCCGCCGGAATTTTCCAAAACCCGCTGGACTTTGGCCAGCTACCACTGCGCCCACGGGTGCAGCCCATCAAATACTCAGTTTCTGGATTCCAAACTCGGCTCGACCATCGACCTGGGGCCAGAAGGTCGACTTCAAGTGGGCCACGGCGAGGTGTGCAGCGGCAACAAAACCATCGTGTTTGACCGACAGGTGCCTGGCAATCTGCTGAAAACACTGAACCAGAAAACGCCACAGGCCCAGGCACTGACGGTCAAAAACAGCCAGATTCACCCGCGCAAGGTGCTGGTGACCGCCAAGGTCAACTGCACCGACGCATCGGGCAAGCTCAGTTCCGTGATGTTTGTGTCCGTCACCCCCAACCGATTGGTCGCCTATGACCGCAAGGAGCAAACCTTCCTCGTCTACGAGTAAGGGTGGGTTACACCACACCTTGCGTGTGGTATTGGGCGATGGTGGCTGCGTCGTAGCCCAAACCGGCCAGCACCTCGTCCGTGTGCGCCCCCAGTTCAGGGCCCAACCAGCGCGTGCCCCCCGGGCTGTCACTCAGCTTGGGCACTACCCCCGGCACTTTGAGGCTGCGGCCACCTGCAAAAGGGTGTTCCTCGATCATGCCTCGGGCCTGGAATTGAGGGTCTTTGACAATGTCGGCAATGCTGTAGATTTTGCTCACCGGCACGTCGGCCTCTTCCAGCACGGCCACCGCCTCATCAATGGGTCGGCTTTGGCACCATTGGGCAATGGTTTCATCAATCAGCGCAGTGTGTTGCACTCGGCCATCGTTGGTGGCCATGCCCGGGTGGTTGGCCATGTCCTCACGGCCTATGGCAGTCATCAGGCGTTTGAAAATTGCATCGCCGTTGCCACCAATCACAATGTAGCCCCCGTCACCGCAGGTGTAAGTGTTGGACGGCACAATGCCCGGCAGGCTGGCCCCCGAACGCTGGCGTACCACCCCCGCAAAATCATACTCGGGCAACAGGCTTTCCATCATATTGAACACAGACTCGTACAGCGCCACATCCACCACCTGGCCCTGCCCTGTGCGGTGGCGGTGTTGCAAAGCCATCAGGGCACCAATCACCGCGTGCAGCCCGGCCAATGAATCTCCAATCGAAATACCGACACGCACCGGAGGGCGGTCCACATCGCCGCTCAGGTAACGCATGCCACCAATCGACTCAGCAATGGCGCCAAAACCTGGGCGGTCTTTGTAAGGGCCAGTCTGCCCATAACCGCTGAGGCGAACTACAATCAGACGTGGGTTCAGGGCTTGTAAATCAGCCGGGCTCAAGCCCCATTTTTCCAGTTGGCCGGGGCGAAAATTCTCAATCAGAAAATCGGCACTGGCCAGCAACTGGCGCAACACCGCCTGCCCTTCTGGCGCTTTCAGGTTCAGGGTGATTGATTTTTTATTGCGGGCCTGCACCGCCCACCACAGGGAATTGCCCTCATGCAACACCCGCCACTTGCGAATGGGGTCACCACTGCCCGGCGTTTCAACCTTGATGACCTCAGCACCAAACTCGGCCATCATGCGGCTGGCAAACGGGCCTGCAATCAAGGTGCCCAGTTCAACCACGCGCAAGCCCTGGAGGGGGCCGGCAGGGGTTGTGGGTGCCTCGGAAGAAGCGGGGGTGGTGTGAGGGGTGTTCATCGGGGGTTCATTCCGTCTCATTGCCCAGCACGCGCCGGTCGAGCAGCGCACGGGCCACTGTGGTGGGGTCGGTGTATTCCAGTTCGCCACCAATCGGCACCCCACGGGCCAAACGGCTGACTTTCAAGCCCAAACGCCGTATGCGGTCCGTGAGAAACACAGCCGTGGCTTCGCCTTCATTGGTGAAGTTGGTGGCCAAGATGACTTCCTCCAGCTCAGCTTCATCCAGCCGGTGCGCCAAGCGTGGCCATTCCAGCGATTCAGGGCCCACCCCATCCAGCGGGGACACTTTGCCCATCAGCACATAGTAGTAGCCATTGAAGGTGTGAGTGGCTTCAATCGCAGCCAGGTCCGCCGGGGTTTCAACCACACACAGCAGGGCCGGGTTGCGTTTGGTGTCTGCACAAATGCCGCACAACTCGTCGTGGGCAAAGCTGTTGCAACGGCGGCAATGGCGAATCTGCGCCACCGCCCCCAAGAGGGCTTGCCCCAGGCCGGTTGCGGCATCGCGGTCGTGCTGCAACAGGTGAAAGGCCAAACGCTGGGCCGACTTCGGCCCTACACCGGGCAGGCGCTTGAGGGCCTGCACCAAGTCAGCCAAAGGGCCCAGGTCCACAAACGGATCAGACACACGCCGGTTCATGGGGTCAGCCCTTTGTTGGAATCACTGCAGGTCAGAAAGGCATCTTGAAGCCGGGTGGCAGGGGCAAGCCAGCGGTCACGGAGGCCATTTTTTCCTGCATCAGGGCTTCGGACTTGCGCACACCGTCGTTGAATGCGGCAGCAATCAGGTCTTCCAGCATGTCTTTGTCATCGGCCAGCAGGCTGGGGTCGATGGTCACGCGCTTCACATCGTGTTTACAGGTCATCACCACTTTGACCAAGCCGCCACCGGAAGCCCCTTCAACTTCGAGCTTGCCGATCTCGGCCTGCATGCGCTGCATGTTTTCCTGCATCTGCTGGGCCTGTTTCATCAGGCCGGCCAATTGTCCCTTCATCATGGTTTTGTACTCCTTGGGTGTGTCAGGGTCACACGTCGGCGGGGCCCTGATCGGTCAATGAACGCTCGGAACCCGCCACGATGGAGGCACCCATCATTTGGCTGATGTCCTGCAGAAATGGATCGTCGTCCAGCGATTGCCGCGCCGCCTGCAAGGCCTGCTTGCGGTTCTCGGATTGAACGGCTGCTGCGGTCTGCTGCACTTCACCCACACTCCACTGCACGCGGGCCGTGCACCCGAAATGCTCACTCAGCGCCGCTTCCACGCGGGCTACCATGCTGGCATCGGTGTAGGTTTTGATGGCAGTGCGCAACTGGAACACGGCGGTATCCCCGTCGGCCTGAACCTGTAACAACTCAGCCTGCACCAAAGCCTGTCGTACCAAACCTTTGGCGTCAATCCGTTGCGACTCATCGGGCCATTGGGCAGGCTCGGGCAAAGGCCGGCGGGCCGGTGCACTGCGCGGGGCCACGGAAGGTGCTTTGGCCGCCGCCACTGCAGGCTCAGACACCACCGCCACCGGCGGCACCACAGCTTTGGGGGCTTCAAAAACCACCGGGGCTGACACGGCGACGGGTTTGGCCACCAAGGGGGCAGATGGAACCTGCGGGCGGGGGGCCACAGGGGCCGGTGCTGAATTGGCGGGGCCAGCACTCAGCGCCGGGGCGGCACCACCGGGGCGAAAGGCCAACATGCGCAACAAGGCCATGGAAAAGCCAACTGAATCATCGGGGGCCAAGGGCAGCTCAGCCCGGGCATGTACGGCAATCTGGTAAATCAGTTGAAGATCCTCTGGGCTCAATTGCTGAGCCTGGGCCATCAAAGCGGCTTCGTCCGGGTCTTCATCGGCCTCCATGCCTGCCAACTGCACCACCGACAAACGGTAGGCCACAGCAGCCAGTTCATCCAACAAAGCGGCATAGGGGGCGCCGGTTTCAGCCAAGCTGCGGCTTAAGGCAACCAGGCCAGCACCATCCCGCTGGGCCAAACAGCCGAGAATTTGGTTCACCACGCGCATGTCCACACTGCCCAGCATCTGGCGCACCGTGGCTTCCGACACCTGGCCCGCTGAATAAGCAATGGCTTGGTCGGTCAGCGACAGGGCGTCGCGCACACTGCCGCGCGCGGCTTTGCCAATCAGGCGCAATGCAGCAGGCTCGTGGCTAACGCCTTCCTGTTCAAGAATGTGGGCCAAGTGGCGGGCCAGCAAATCGGGCCCCAGGTTGCGCAAACCAAACTGCAGGCAACGGGACAGCACAGTGGCCGGAATTTTTTGGGGATCGGTGGTGGCCAAAATGAACAGCACGTGGCCCGGCGGCTCTTCCAGCGTTTTCAGCATGGCGTTGAAGGCGCTGGTGGACAGCATGTGCACTTCGTCGATCACATAGACCTTGTAGCGCCCAGCGGTGGGGGCATACATGGCATTTTCAAGCAGGGCCCGCATTTCATCGACACGGGTGTTGGTGGCGGCATCCACTTCCAGCAGGTCCACAAACCGCCCTTGAGCAATTTCCAGACAAGCCTGGCAGCGGCCACATGGGCGGGCACTGATACCCTGCTCGCAATTGACTGCTTTGGCCAGAATTCGGGCAATGGTGGTTTTGCCCACGCCCCGGGTGCCTGTAAACAGGTAGGCGTGGTGAAGGCGCTGGTTCTCAAGCGCGTGGGTCAGCGCGCGGACCACATGGTCCTGACCAACCAGAGACTCGAAATCGCGCGGGCGCCACTTTCGAGCCAAGGCTTGAGAAACAGTTTGAGACATGCGCAATGATCCCCAAATGAAAAGGCGAGCCAGAACCCCGGCACTGACTTCACGGTTGTGGCTGCTTCCTTCCGGACCTGACCAGGTTGGCCGCTACGCCATGCGGGGAGGCCCGCCAGTTCCGGATTCTACACCGAACCCACGGGGTGAACCTGCCCATGCCGGTCAATCAGCACCGCCTGTGTAGGCCCCAGTGCCTGCCCTGCCCCCAGGGTTTGGTCCACAAGCGCCACGTATTCAAGCACTTGGGCCACATAGCCTGGCCGGTTGGACTCGTCCACAGACCATTTGTAATCCACCACCAGGTAATGGCCGGGCAAGCGAACCACCCGGTCGGCCCTCAACAGGCGGCCATTGGGCAAGGTCCACTCCAGTTCATTCCAGGCCTGTGTGGCCCCGGCCAGCCAAGGCTTCAAGGTGGGCAAGGCCAGCACAGCCTGGCACACGGCCTTGACCTGCGCCAGTTGGTCGGGCTCAAGGTCAAGAAACTCGGATTCGCAATCCAGCAAGCGCTGTTGCCACCAGGGCTCAAAATCACCAAGCTCGCCGAGTTCGTCTACATGCTCCATGGCCGCATGCCAAGCAGTGCCCATCAGCAGTTCGGGGCCCCGCAACCGTGGGCGAACCTGTCCAATCGGTTCAGCCAAAGCAGCCAGCGGCGGGCAATCAGGTTGCACCCATCGCACCATTTGCGCCGCAGCAAACAATTCACCCTGAGCGGCCGATGGGCTGGCCGCAACGCTTAAGGCACCCAGTGAGGTGTGCGGGGCTTGCACCCAGTCAGACTGATGCCCCAAACCCAGGGCCATTAGCCGCGGATACCACATGGGGCCATTGACCCGGTTGCTGACGGCCCCACTCACATGCACCGAGCAACGGGCACGGGTCAACGCCACATACAGCAGGTGGTCCTCCTCCGCATCGAAGGCCTGTACGTCTTGATCAAAGGCTTGCGCACGCGCGAAACTGGGTTTGCGCGTGTTCTGCATCACGGTCACCGAGCGCGGCCTGATTTGTTCCAGCGGCCAGTCGAGCAACAAGCCTGCGGAGCTGCCACCGCCCCCCGTGCTGACTTTGTTGGCATCCAGCAGCCACACATGGTCAGCCTCCAAGCCTTTGGCCGAGTGAACAGTGTAGATGCGCAGCACGTTCTTGGCGGGTTCACTGCCCTCCCCGTCCGAACCGCCGTACTGGCGCAACCTCACCGCCTCATTGAATGCATACTGCAAATCCGGGAAGCGCCCTTTGTTCAAATTCAGGGCCCAGGCTTTAAGCCAATCCCAATGGCCCACCACCAACGCCCTTTCCCGGGCATTGGCACTGGCCAAATAACGGGCCTGCGCGCCAGTCTGATGAATCACCACCGACAAGGTCTCGAACAGGGGAAGGGTGTGTGCCAAGGCATACCAATGGGCAATGCGTTGATGCACATCAACCCATGGCTGCTGTTGCAAGCCAGCCAAACGCACCACGGTGGCCCACACGGTTGAATCGCGGGCTTGCTCGGCGTGGTCCATCAAGGCCTGGAGGTGGCTGGGGTGCAAGTCCATCAACGGGCTGCGCAACAGCTCCAACAGGTGTTGATTGTCATCGGGATTCATCAAGACTGCGAGCAAGGCAATGGTGTCGTCCCAAACCAAGGTTTGATAACGCTCGCCCCTGTCCTTGAGGGAATAGTTCAGGCCAGATTCGCGCAACGCGGCAATCAGGGCAGTCGCACTGTCATGGGCCCGAACCAACACCATCACTTGATGCAGCCCCTCAATGCGCCCTTGGGCAAGCCAGCTCAACAACACGTCCACCACCCTGCGGCCCTCGCCAGGCTCGCCTTCTGCGGTGCGGTCCACGAGGGGATAAAGGGTCAGTGCGGGTTGAACGTCTTTGGAATCGGCAGCCAAGCTTTGATGGGGCCGAAACTCTGTGTTGCCACAGTTCTGGCCTTGGGTGAACGCAGCATTCACCACCTCCACCACAGCAGGCAAGCAGCGGCGGGTACTGTCTGAGGCCAAGTGCTGCGCGCCATACTCGGCTTGCAACCACTGCGACGCCGCCTGAAACAGACGGGCTTCTGCCCGGCGGAAGCGGTAGATGGACTGCTTGGGGTCGCCCACCAGAAACACGGTGGGCTTGTCGGCCTGACCATACTCGTCCAGCCAGCATTTGAGGATGGCCCATTGAACCGGGTTGGTGTCCTGAAACTCATCAATCAACACATGGCGCACCCGGGCATCCAGCTTTTGCAGCATATACGCCGACTGCTCAGGGTCCATCATCAGCTTCATGGCTGTGGCTTCAAGGTCATCGAAATCGCACAGGCCATGGTTGGCCTTAACCTGCTGATAGGTGCGCAACAAGGGGGGCAGCACCACCATCAAGGCCTGGGTGCAGGCCAAATCGATTTGATCACGCTCACGTTGCAAAGCCACCGCTGCAGTGGTCTGAAGGCGCCTCACCAAATCGGCGTAAGTGCCATCATCAAGACCACCCTTCTCTCGCTGTGGCTTGGTCAGGTTTTGCACTTTTTTGGACGGTTCACCCTTGCCGGTGAGCAACATGGACCGAATGGTTTGCCATGCCAATTCCAATACATCTGCATCGCCCAGGCCAGCACCATTCAGGCGGGTTAAGGCTTCTTCGAGTTGATTGGCCTGTCGGGCTTGAGTCTCCGTGCCGAACCCCAAACCACGGGCCAAGTTCATGAGGTCATCCCGAAACGCTGGGTCCAACAGGCAGGCCTGTGGCCACTGCTGGGTGTGGTCCAGCCCAAACACGTCTTCCAGCGCCAGTGCATCAGGGTTGGCCAACACCAATTCACAGGCCACACGGTTGGACAAGGCCTGCTGCAAGACAGACCTCTGCCCCTCGCGGCCCAGGTGGGTGGCCAACACGGCCAAAGCCTGCAACACAGGCTCATCGTCTGAGCCTGCAGACACCGCCTCGCGGTTGAGTGCATCAATGGCCTGATCAGTCCAGAACTCAACCTGTTCGGTCGGCTCGTTGTGGCGTGAAAAACCGCTGGACAGCGGGGCCAACTGGCACAGGGAAGTGAACCAGCCGTGGAAGGTGTTGATCGTGATGCCGCGTGGGCTGGTCAACACCTCACCGGCCAAGGCACGGGCACGGGCGCGCGTCTCCGGGGTGTCCTGCGCGCCCCTTTCCAGCAGCAAGGTGGACAAGGCGGAATCGTCCGCCAGCGCGCATTGGCGCAACAACTCGTGGACCCGGTGTTGCATCTCCTGCGCCGCTTTGCGCGTGAAGGTGATGGCCAGAATTTCCTCAGGCTTGGCGCCTTCCAACATCAACCTGAACAGACGCGCTGTCAGCAACCAGGTTTTTCCGCTGCCCGCACACGCCTCCACCACCACGCTGGCATGGGGGTCACACGCCACCTGCACCAAAGGGGAAACCGACACTGTGCTCATTCTTCCACCCCTGAATCGTCGATTGAGGCAACTTGAATCAGGCGCTCGTCAGGGCGACAAACGCCCCGCACATCGCAAGTGCTGCAGTGGTCGCCGGGCTGGGCAGCCCAATTCTGCTGCCCACTGAAGAACAGCGACAGTTGCCGATCCAGGTCGGCCATGAGGGCCTGCCCCCAAGACCCATCCAACGCGGGGTCTTCTGGCGGGGCAATGTCCACCCAAGCCACATCGTGATTGTGAATAGCCAAGTAACTGAGCTGCGCATGGGGATGCCCGGTCAGCACTTGATACGCAGGCAGTTGGGGGTTGGCCAGTGGGTCCGCTGCGGCTTTTTTTACATTGCCCAAGGCTTTGAATTTAATGTCGGTGATCATCACCTGACCGTCATTCAGCCGTTTCTCCAGCCGGTCCACACGGCCACTGAGGGGCAGGCTACGCTTCAGGCCGCTCAGGGTGAGTTCCCCCTGCACCAGGGTTTCAGTGCCCGTCACACGCCAGCCTTCCAAATACCGGGCCATGACCCGTCCTGCCAATCGTGGCACCAAGGCGCGCAGGGTTTGAAGCAAGGGGTGCAGCACAGCTTGTTCGTCCAGACTCAGCTTGCCCCATTCTTCATCCAGCGATTCATCCAGGGTGGTTTTCCAGAATTCTAGGTTGCTCAGGTCAGCATCGCTCAGGCTCACCCGATGAGCCTGCCGCTCAAGCACTCTGTGGGTGAATATCCCGCGCAGCCGATAAAAATCCGGGCTTGTGTCCTGCTGCTGACGGGGCCAGGGCAAGGCATGCTTCAGGCCAAACTGCAGGGGGCAACGGGCCCAGTCATCCAGCGCGGTCACCCGTAGCCGTTCCGGCACCGAGCGCCCGTTGGGCAAGGCCTGCAGGTCCAAGGGCAAAGGCTCGGTCTGAGTGGCTTCCACTATCAGTGAAGCATAGGAGGATCGCCAACTGCGCTGCGCCTCGGCCCCCGATTGAACCCGCAACAAGTCCAGCCACATCAACTCGGGCAACAACGGTTCGCTGCGGCCGCCTTGCTGGCTGGCATGCACCAACTGCACACACCGGGCGGTGTTGAACAATTCAAACAAGGCAGAAATCTGCTGAATGCGGTTGGCCCGTGGGCCAGGAAAACCCAATTCCATGGCAACCGCAGGCGGCAGCAAGCCCGGCGGGCTTTCCTGAAAATGCGACTGGGCACAGCCCAACACCAAGACTCGGCCCAATGGGCGCAGGCGGGTGGACAAGAGGGGAACCATGCGCACGGGGCTTTCGATGTCTTCAGGGCGGAAACGCTCCTGCTCGGCCCAATGCCGCCATGCAGCCAGAAAATCTGCAGGACTGCACACCTGTTCGCTGGGGGAAGCCTGCATTTGCCGCAAGCCTTGCAACAGAATGCGGCCTGCCTCGTCCCCATGCAGCAAGGTGTCTGCCCCCTGCTTCTGAATCAATTGAACCCAGGCCGACGCCCAATCCGCCAGGGTTCGTTCACCGGTTCGCGCCCAAGGCAGGTCCATGGGCAAGTCTGCCCCGCCAAAGGGGCCTGGCATGCGCAGCAACTGGCCGTCCTGCACCCAGGCGGTCATCAACTGGTCCAGCCAGCCAGCCACCCGCGCGGTGGACAGGCGCCAACCGGTGCGGTCATCCACTTTCAGGCCGTGGTGGTCAAGTACATCCACCAAGCGGCGGGCTGCAAGGCGGTCCAGCACCGCAATCACAATGGTGTCGGTCGAGTCTTGTTTCAGCCAATTCAGCACCATGTGGGCCGCCTGGTGGGCCTGCGCGGTTTCATCGGGGGCCAAGGACAAACTCACCGGGCACTCACCCCCTGCATGCCAACGCTCAGCCAGGGCCTGCCAAGGCGCAGGGCCCTGCACGGGGTTCAACACCAAACGCTCCACCGGGCTGTTGGGCAAAAAGTGGCGGCACCAGTGGCCGGGCAGCAATTCGCCGTCGTCCAGCCACACCACCAAGTCAACGTCATTGGGCCCCACCGAAGGCGGTTGCCACAAGGCCATCAGTTCATCCTGATACACCTGGGCCAATTGCAGCACCACCTGCCCTTCCTCACCCGCAAGGCGGTTGGACTCCAAATGTGCCTCAAACGCTTGCCCGGCGCTGGCCCGGGTCCACACCCAGCGGCAGGCCAATTGCAGGTATTCCTCGGCCAAAGCCCACACTTGGGCGGCCGCCAGGCCATGGGTCAACTGGGGCAGGCCCTGCAAAATGGCGACCAATTGGGTTTTCAAGGCCCACCACGGCGCTTGGGCACGGGGTTGGCTAAGCCGGTCAGCCGTCTGAATGTGGGGGGAAACACACGCCCCTTCGCCCAAAGCATTGCGGTAAGCGGCCTTGAAGGCCTGGGCTGCTTCAACCCGGGGCATGACCCACAACACCCGAGGCAGGGCGACACCCCGCTCGCGGGCGCGGTTCAAAGCCAGTTCAAAGAGGGCTTGGGTGTCCAAAGCGTTGTAAATCGGCATGCAAAGGGCTTGAATTTCAGAAGTTTGTCCGCAGATAGCGTATTCAGGTTTGTAAGGGGGCGGCTTTTCGCTGTAACATCCAGAGTAGCATTTTCTTAACCCGGAATATTTCGGTCCCGCGCGTTGACCGCCAAAGCGGACCGGCACCCCTTCCCCGCGGGTCGCATCCACCGAAGAAAGGACTTATTTCCATGAGCAGTGACCTGATCAAACACGTCAGCGATGACACCTTTGAATCGGAAGTTTTGAACGCCCAAGGTCCCGTACTGGTTGATTACTGGGCCGAATGGTGTGGCCCTTGCAAGATGATCGCCCCCATCCTGGACGAACTGGCTGGCACCTACAACGGCAAAGTGCAGATCGCCAAGATGAACGTGGACGAAAACTCCGCAACGCCTGCCAAATACGGCATCCGTGGCATTCCCACCTTGATGCTGTTCAAGAACGGCACCGTGGCAGCCACCAAAGTGGGGGCCTTGTCCAAATCCCAATTGGCTGCTTTCATTGACAGCCAACTGTAATACAATGTACAAACAGGCCCGGCAGCGAACCGGGCCTGACTAAAAAAACCAGCAATTACTCCCTGTTCTGTTGTCCTCTGAATTCTCTGTGGCTGTCGCCACCCTCACCTGCACACCTCTATGTACCTTTCTGAACTGAAAACCCAGCACGTGTCCCAACTGCTTGAAATGGCGGCCGGGCTTGAAATTGAGAATGCCAACCGCCTGCGCAAACAGGAGCTGATGTTCGCCATTCTCAAGAAACGTGCGAAAAACGGCGAACAGATTTTCGGAGACGGCGTGCTGGAAGTGCTGCCCGATGGCTTCGGTTTCCTTCGCTCCCCTGAGACCAGTTACCTGGCCAGCCCGGACGACATTTACATTTCCCCCAGCCAGATTCGCCGCTTCAACCTGCACACTGGTGACAGCATTGAAGGTGAGGTACGGACCCCCAAAGATGGCGAGCGCTATTTCGCCCTGGTGAAGGTGGACAAGGTCAACGGTGAACCGCCCGAGGCCAGCAAACACAAAATTCTGTTTGAAAACCTGACACCACTGCACCCGAACCAGCCCCTGAAGCTGGAACGCGAGATGCGCGGTGAAGAAAACAACACAGGCCGCATCATCGACATGGTGGCCCCCATCGGCAAGGGCCAGCGTGGCCTGCTGGTGGCCCCACCCAAGTCTGGTAAAACCGTGATGCTGCAACACGTGGCCCACGCCATCACCTCCAACCACCCCGACATTACCCTCATCGTGCTCTTGATCGACGAACGGCCTGAGGAAGTGACCGAGATGCAACGCTCAGTGCGTGGCGAAGTGATCTCCTCCACCTTCGACGAACCCGCCACCCGCCACGTGCAAGTGGCTGAAATGGTGATTGAGAAGGCCAAGCGCTTGGTTGAGCACAAGCGTGACGTGGTGATTCTGCTGGACTCCATCACCCGCCTTGCCCGTGCGTACAACACCGTAGTGCCCTCTTCCGGCAAAGTGTTGACCGGTGGTGTGGACGCCAACGCCCTGCACCGCCCCAAGCGCTTCTTTGGTGCTGCCCGCAACATTGAAGAAGGCGGCTCTTTGACCATCATCGCCACTGCCTTGGTGGACACCGGTTCCCGCATGGACGAGGTGATTTACGAAGAATTCAAGGGCACGGGCAACATGGAAATCCACCTCGAGCGCCGCATGGCCGAGAAGCGGGTATACCCAGCCATCAACATCAACCGTTCGTCCACACGCCGCGAAGAACTGCTCATCAAGCCAGACCTGCTTCAGAAGATTTGGGTGCTGCGCCGCTTGCTGCATGACATGGACGAGATTGCGGCGATGGAATTCCTCATGGACAAGATTCGTCAGACCAAGAACAACAATGAGTTCTTTGAGATGATGAAACGCGGGAACTGATCGGGCTCCCAGCCTGATCAGAGCCTTCGACCGCCCCTCCATCAATGATCCGCTGCCACCCTTGAGAATGGCCCTTTGGCCAACCAGATGGGTAACACCAAAACCAACATCATGATGCCGCACAGGCACAGCACCGCATTGGTCGACAGCAGGTAAGCCTGTTGGTTGATCAAACGGTCCGTGGTGGCCAGCGCTGCATCCATGTTCATGCCGGTGCCCTGCAAGGTGCCTAGGTAGTTCATGGCTGAGTCAGAAGCGGTGTTCACGTTTTCAACCAACCGGGCGTGGTGTTCGGTGGCTTTGTGTTCCCACAGGGAAGTGATGACCGCAGTACCCACGCTGGACCCCATGTTGCGCACAAAGCTGTTCAAACCAGACGCGCCCGCCATGCGTTCTGGCGGTATGCCCGACAGGCTGATGGTGATGAGGGGCAGGAAGAAGCAGGACACCCCAACCCCCATGATCAACCGTGTGCTGGCCAGCGTGGCGTAAGTCACATCGGGTGTGAACCGCGCACACACAAAGGCATAGATGGCAAACATGGTGAAACCAAAACTGGCCACAGCACGCGCATCCACTTTGGCGATGTTGGCCCCGACAATCGGGCCCAAAAACACCGCCAACACACCGCCCAAAGCCATGGTTCGTCCAGCCCAAGTGGGCGTGTAGCCCATTTGAGTTTGCAGCCACAAGGGCAGCACCACGGTCGACCCAAAGAAGGCTATGGTGCCGATGAACAGGCACACCATGCCCACTGCGAAGTTTCGCCGCGTGAAGAGTTTGAGATCAACCAAGGGGTGGTCTTCGTACCATTCCCAAATGATGAACACCCCCAAACCCACGATGGCCACCAAACCAAGGGCCACAATGGTGGGGCTTTCAAACCAGTCCAGTTCGTTGCCTTTGTCCAGCATAATCTGCAAAGCACCCACACCGACAATCAGCAAACCCAGCCCCACCAAATCCACCGGCAGTTTTCGCAACGGTGTTTCGCGTTTGCGAAAAATCGGAATCACCAGAAACAGACACAACAGACCCACAGGCAGGTTGATCAGAAACACCCAATGCCAACTGAGGTTGTCGGTCAACCAACCACCGGACAAAGGGCCGATGATGGGCGCCGCCACGGTGGTCATGGCCCAGATACCCGTGGCCAGCCCTGCTTTTTCGGGCGGATAGGCCGACAACATCAAGGTCTGGGACATGGGAATCATGGCTGCACCAAACACACCTTGCAGCACACGGGCCATGAGCAAAATTTCAAAGGTCGGGGCCATGCCACACAGCAAAGACGCCATGGTGAACATGAAAGTGCTCAGGGCAAACAACTTCACCTGCCCCAGGCGGCCAGCCAGCCAACCCGTCATGGGCAGCATGATGGCCTCGGCCACCGCGTAGGAGGTGATGATCCAGGTGCCCTGCCCGGGGGCCACGCCCAGATCACCTGAGATATTGGGGATGGACACGTTGACAATGGTCAGGTCCAGCACATTCATGAACGAGGCCATGCCCAGCGCCAGGGTGGCCCACAGGCGCTGTCCGGCCGGCAATGGTTGTGGGTTCATGATCCGCGAAGCTCCCTGTTCAAGCGGCTTTGTACAAACTCGTCCGCTTTTTTCGACTGTTCGTCAAACACGGCTGTCTGGCGGTTCACCGCACCAGCCGCAGCCACTTGGGCCCCATTCTGCTCATGGGTGTCCACTTCCACCCGCATGGACAGGCCCACCCGCAGAGGGGCTTTTTGCAGCTCGGCTGGGTCCAGGGCAATGCGCACAGGTACGCGTTGCACAATCTTGATCCAGTTGCCTGTGGCATTTTGGGCAGGCAGTAAGGAAAACGCGCTGCCCGTGCCAGCCGACAGGCCAGCGACTTTGCCGTGGTAGACGACGGAGCCGCCATAAACATCCGCCTCCAGCGTTACGGGTTGGCCCACGCGCAGGCGTTGCAACTGGCTTTCCTTGAAGTTGGCATCCACCCACAGCGCATCCAGCGGAATGACGGTCAGCAGCGGTGCACCGGCGGCCACACGCGCACCGGGCTGCACACTGCGTTTGGCAACCTGCCCACCAACGGGGGCTTCAATGTGTGTGCGTTGAAGGTTCACATAGGCCACGCGCAGTTGGGCAGCAGCCTGCTGTACACGGGGGTGGTTGGCCACATTCACGTCACGGGTCTGGTTCATGGCCGCGTCCAATGTGGCCCGGGCTTGAGTCAACCCGGCCTGGGCCTGCTTCAGCGCTGCTTTGGCCGACGACAGTTGCGCGGCCACCTGGGTTGCACTGCTGCGTGCATGTTCCAGTTCCTCGGCAGACACAGCCCCTTGCTTGAACGCAGCCTCGCGGCGCGACAAGTCCTGCTGAACCCGGGCGTTCTCTGCCTCCAAGCGGCTGACATCGTCACCCGCACGGGCAATGTCGGCTTCCCGGCTCATCGCACCGGCTTTGTTGATGTTCACTTGGTCGTACAGCGAGCGCACAGCCCTGACTGTTTCAGCCAATTGCGCCTCTGCCTGGGTCAGCGCCAGTTGAGCGTCCGTGGCATCCAGTTCCACCAAGGGTGCACCAGCGGCCACCGGTTGATTGTCATCAACCAATACCCGGGTTACGCTGCCGCCCAACTGTGCGGACACCACCACTTGGTCACCGGCCACATAGGCGTTGTCGGTTTCCTCGGTGTATCGCCCAAAGGCCAGGTGGTAGGCTTCCCACGCACCGACACCCAACAGTGCGGCACCCAGAAACAGAGCGATGGCTTTTTTGCGTTGGCTGGATTTTTCTTGAGTCATGATTGTTCACCTTGAATGTTGTTCATCTGGAAGCCGCCACCCAAGGCGTTGACCAGGTCAATCTGGTTGCCCAAGGCTTTGAGTTGAAGGTCCAGGTTTCGAAGAATTTGGGCACGCCAAGCCAATTCGCTTTCGATGGCGGGCATGGCGGAGTCCAACCCCAGTTCGCGCCGCTGACGGGCGCGCTCCATCTGGCGCTTCAGGCTGTCTGTGCGGGAATCCTGTCGCTGCGCCTCAGCCTTGTATTGCTCAAGGGTGATGACTTCCGTAATCACCTCCTGTGCTGCGTTGGTGATGGAGGCCTCGTAGTGCGCCTTCAAGGCCTGAAACTGCGCCCGTTTGGCCTCGGTGGCAAAGCGGATTTTTCCGGCATCAAAGATGGGGAACTGCACCACACCACCCAGCAAGGCCACTTTGCTGTCCACATCGCTCAATTTGTTAAAGCCAATGGCTTGCGTGCCCAAGTAGGCTTGCAGGTTGACGTTGGGCAACAAGGCGAGGCGCTGCGCATCCACTTGGGCGGCGGCGGCTTCAACGCGGAACCGTTCTCCGAGCAAGTCTGGGCGACGGGTCAACAGGCTCAGCGCGATGGGTTGGTTACTGCTGTAATTCAACAGGGGTTCGGGCAATCCGGGCTTGAGGTTCTGTAGCGCCGCTTTGGTGATGGCGGGGTCGCCAACCAAGCTGTCCAGTGCTGCAAGCAACCGTGACTGAAGGCCATTGGCTTGGTCCAACAACTGCCGGGTTTGGGCCAAGGCATCCTGCGCCTGGTCAAGCCCTGTGCCGTTGTCCAGCCCAAGCTCGAACCTTGTTTGTTGCAGGCTCACCATCTGAGCCCGAAGGGCCTCCATCTGCCCCAGTTCGGCCAGCTCCGTGTTGGCGTAACGCAATTGCACATAGGCCTTGGCAATCTGTGTGGACAGTTGAAGCGACACCATGGCCTGCTCGGCCCGGCTCGCCTTGAGTTCGCCCATGGCCGCTTCAATGGCTTTGCGTTGCTGGCCCCACAGGTCCAGGTTCCAGCCTGCATTGAAGGTGGTTTGGCCAATGTCCAAAGGCACCCCGCCAAACTGGGGGGGCACGTAGTAGTTTTTGCTCAGTTCCTGCCGATTGGCCTCGCCCCGAAAACCCAGCGTCGGTAACTGCTCAGCCCGTTGGATTCCAAGTTGAGCCTGCGCCGCATCGGCTTTGGCTGCGGCGGCCCGTGCACCAGCGCTGTCCTTCAGGGCCGCTTCAATCAATGCACTGAGCGCTGGGTCATTGACCTTGTCCCACCAGCGTTGGGCTGTGAATTCGATGGCAGGCTGGCTGCTGTCAGCCTGGGCATTTCGGGTCTGAACCCAGTTGGGCAAGGTGTCCAGGTCTGTTGGGCCTGCCTTGGGCGGCAACGCGCAACCCGCAAGGCTGCTGGCCAACAAAAGGGGAATGAGTCGTTGTTTCATGGTGCTTCACTTCCTGCTGCAAACAGTTTCAAGAGCAGTTCAATCATGGTGTTTTTCTCGGCGGGGCTCAGCGGGCTGAGGCTGGCTTCATAACGGGCCCAAATGACGGGCATGAGCCGCTTGACCAAGGCCTGCCCCTCGGGAGTCAACACCATCCAGCAACTGCGTTTGTTGTCGGGGTCTGGAACACGAAGTACCCAGCCACGCTCAATAAGAAAGGTGGTGGTTTTGGTGGTGTTGGGGCCGGACTGGCCGATCGCCATGGACAGTTCCTGAGGGCGGCGCTTGAAAGCATCCCCGCCGAACAGCAGGGCCAACACCATCCAGTGAGACACCAGCAAACCCTCTTGGGCCAGCACTTGAGACAACTCCGCTTCCAGTTGACGCTGAGCCAGATGAATCAGGCGATTCAGCAACACGGTGTCAAAGGGGAAGTTCTCCTGACGCGCGCTGACGCGGCTCAGGCTGGTGATGAGGGAGTCGAGACGGGGTGGGTAGGTTCGCATTTGTTCACTGGGTTACTATTTACCAGTAAACTATACGCCTGAAAAAACAGCGCTGCAAGCACTTAATGACCGATTGGTCATTAAGTGTGCATGGGCTCAGGGTTGCGGGTTGGTTTGGGTGCCGGTTTACAGTTCAAACACCACTGGCTGTTTTTGCACCAGCCACTGCTCCACCTTGGGCAGGTAGTGGGCTTCGATGATGTTGCGCTTGATTTTCATGGTGGGCGTGAGGAAGCCGTTGTCCATGGTCCACAGGTCCTTCACCACAATCAGCGCACTGAGCTGCTCATGGGGCTCCAGCGCCGCGTTGGTTTTGTCCAGCAAGGCTGCCATTTCCTCGCGCACCCGTTCTTTCTCATGCGGGTTGGCCTCCACTGCTTGGTGCTCCTCCAGGGGCAACATCACAAAACCGATGGGTTGAGACAAGGAAGGCCCTGTCACGCACACGGCTTCAATCAAGGCATGTCCCATCAAGCGGTTCTCAATGGGCACCGGCGCCACGTATTTGCCTTTGCTGGTTTTGAACAGTTCTTTGATGCGGCCAGTGATCTTCAGTCGGCCCATCTCGTCGATCACACCCATGTCGCCGGTTTTCAGATAACCATCGTCGGTGAACGTTTCTGCGGTCAGTTCGGGCAATTTGTAATAGCCCATCATGATGGTGGGGCACTTCACCTGCACCTCCCCGTTCTCGGCGATGCGGCAGTCCACGCCGGGGAACGGCACACCCACATACCCCACACGCGCAATGCCGATGCGGTTGCCATGGGAATACGCAAAGTTCTCCGTCATCGCGTAGCCTTCGAGCAACTCAAGGCCCAGGCCGCGATACCACTCGATCAATTTGGTGGACAAGGGCGCCGAACCACTGAGTGCCAACCGCACATCGCCCAAGCCCAATTGGTGAAGAATTTTCTTTTTGATGATGCGTGACAGGATGGGAATGCGAAACAGCACCGCCTGAACACGGGGTGAAATTTTCGCGCAGATGCCGTTGTAAAACTTGGTCCACAAGCGGGGCACCGAGAAGAACAGCGTGGGGCGCGCACGGCGCAAGTCTTCAATGAAAGTGGTCAGCCCCAGTGAAAAGTACACGTGGAAACCAAAGAACAAGGAGCCTGTTTCAACCACTGCACGCTCAGCCGCATGGGCCAGGGGCAAATAAGACAACATGCGGTCTGTGGGGTTAATGCCGTAGATTTCTGCGGTGCCTTGCAGGCAGCGGGTCATCGCGCCGAAACGCACCATGACGCCCTTGGGGTTGCCGGTGCTGCCCGAGGTGTACATGATGGTGGCCATCTCGTCTTCCGTGCGCTGGGCAGGGGTGGTGGTGGGGGCATGGGCGCTCACCAAAGTCTCCCACCCCTGCGCATTCCACTCGGGCGCTTGAAGGCTTGGGCCCAAGGGCAAAGTCACCACAGGCAGATCACGCGGAATCCCGCTTTCCACCACGGGCCACAACTCTTCCATTTTTCCGATGAACAACAGCTTGGCTTCACTGTGTTCCAGCACATAAGCCGCCGTTTCCGCGTTGACTGTGGGGTAGATGGGCACGGACACATGGTCGGCCATCCAGATGGCCAGGTCAGCCATGATCCAATGCGCGCTGTTCTTGCCCAGAATGGCGATGTTGCTTTTCGGTGGCAGGTTCAACGACTGCAGGTAAGACGCCATGCGCGCCACCTGGTCATACACCTGTGCCCACGTGAAGTCCACCACCACACCCGGCGCCATGGGCTGGGTGAAATACACCTGATTGGGCATGGTTTTGGCCCAATGCTGTAGGCAGTGAAGCAGGGTTGGAAAATGCGGGCGGGCGGGCGACTGGGTAGGGCTCATGGTGTGTCTCCGAGGTGTTGTGTTTTGATGTTTTTTGAATTGTTCAAATCAGGGTGGTGAATCAGCCGGGAATTCTCAGCAGAATGGCAGCACCCAAGCCACCGCCTGCACAACTGGACACCACAGCCCAACGCCCTGACTCCCGGTTCAGGCGGTGCGCAGCGGTGGTCAGCAAGCGAATGCCAGTGGCTGCAAACGGGTTACCCAGCGCCAATGAGCCCCCCCAGGTGTTCAGGCGGTCAATCGGCAGCTCGCCGGGTGCGTCACCCCCGTGGTATTCATCGGCATAACGGGGGTCGGCCAGGCAGGCCCGGTTCACGAGAATTTGAGCAGCAAAGGCTTCGTGGAGTTCCCACACATCAATGTCGGACATGCGCAAGCCATTGCGCTTTAGCAGGGCAGGAATGCTGACGGCGGGGCCCAACAGCATTTCGCTGTTCAGGTCATTGACGGCAGCCAACTGGTAATCGACCACTTCAGCCATGGGCACCAAGCCTTGGGCTTTGGCTGCCTGGGCACTCATCACCAGCAAGGCGGCCGACCCATCGGTAAAGCGGGATGAGCCAGCGGCGGTGACCACTCCTTGCTGCCTGTCAAAAATCGGCTTGAGGCGGGCCACAGACTCAGCCGTGCATGAGGCGCGGGGGGTGTTGTCATCGGTGACGGTGACGCCCGACTGCTTCAGCACCACGGGAGAAACCATGTCGTTGAAATACCCCGCCTTCTGGGCGGCGATGGCCAGCCGGTGGCTGCGCACCGTGAAGTCATCGCAGGCTTCCCGGCTCACCTTGAATTTGCGCACCATCTTTTCCGTGCACTGGCCCATGGTCATCTTGGTGGTGAAGTCCGTGCCCTTGGGCATTTCGGGCAACAAATCTTTGGGGCGGAAACCCGACAACACGGACAGCACATTGCGGGCTGAACTGTCTTGCCGCAACTTCATGGCCGCACGGCGTACAGGCTGTGCATAACGAATGGGAATGTCGGAAAAACTCTCCACCCCACCGGCCAAGCCGGCTTGAATGCGCCCCAGCGCAATCATGTCGCACAGGTTGGCAAAACCCACACTGGCCGACAAGCCTGCCATGGAGGTGGTGTAGGCGGGAATGTTGGCCGGCAGTCCCGCGGTCAGCATGGCTTCACGCGCTACGTTCGAGGTTTCAATTTCATGCAGCACGGTGCCCATGGTCACCAGCCCGATGCTTCCGGTGTCCACACCCGTGCGTTCAACCACGGCACTGAGCGATTCAGCCGCCAGCTGATACGTCATCAAGGGGGCGTAGGCACCGCCAGAATCCAGAAATGGCGTGCGCAGGCCCGCCACAATCACGGGTTGATTGGGGTTTTTCATGCGCGTTTACTCCGGCTGCGTTTGGGTTTGGGCTCATCGCCTGAGCCTGAGTCATCACCTGCGGGCTTGAAACGCCCCACCATGTGAACATCAGCCCCTTCGGACAACACCCGCAAAGCCAGATAACCCTCGGCGTCAGCCACTTTGGCCACTTGCACCGACAAATTGTTGCTGGGCAAGGGTAAAGGTTTGATCCAGCGCACATCCAAGTCGCTGAAGAAGTGGCCCCCGTTGTGCAGGGTTTCCAAGCTGCGGGCCAATTGGCCAAAGCCATGCAGAATGCAACCCTTGAAGCGGGTGCGTTTGCCCACCGCCTTCAGGGTGTGAATCGGGTTGAAATCGCCGGTCAGCATGGCAAAGCGCAAACCGTCGTCTTCGCTGGCGTTCCAGTGCCCCACGGTTGTGAACTCGGGCTCCTTGCGCTTGGGCTGCGCTGCTTTTTTCTGCGGGCGGCCACGCGGCACGGTCGAATAACTGTCCAAAGTGACCCGTGGTTGCCCATCCACGCTGAAGGCCTCGATGCGGGTGTGAATGCGCACGCGGTCGGGCTCCTCGGTCACATCCATCAAGGTGCCCACCAAATGCAGGGCTTCATTGCGGGGCGTGGCACTGTGCACTTGCATGCGCAGGCCCTGGTTCAACAGGCTCAGCAGGTTGTAGGGTGCATTGCGCCCCAGTTCGGCCAGCATGGGCATGGCCCATTGGCTGCACAGGTGCAGGGGCACCGTGCTGGCGTATCGGCTTGCGGGGGCACCGGCCCATGCAGCGTAGTCATCAATCAGCCCGTTGGGCAATGCGTCCACCCGCGACTCCATGTGCAAGGGCAGTGCAGGCAAGGCCTTGGGGCGTGTCACAGGGTTGGCGTTGCGCAGGGCGGCCCACCCCATGGAACGGATGTTGGGCCAGTGCAGTTTCAAATAGCTCAGTGGGTAATTGGCGATCATGGGGGTGGTCCTCACAGTCCCAGTTGTTTGCTGATGATTTCGTTCATGATTTCATAGGTGCCGCCACCAATGGAGGCGATGCGGTTGTCGCGGTACAGGCGTTCCACCAACGATTCACGCATGTACCCCATACCTCCAAAAATCTGTACGGCTTCATAAGTGATGTAATCCGACGTGGCAGTGGCAAAGTTCTTGGCCATGGCCACTTCCTTCAGGGAAGGAATACCCGCCTGCATGCGTGCACCCACGCTGTAGGTGAATTCACGGCTGGCTTCAAGGCGCGTGGCCATGTCGGCCAGTTTGTGTTTGATCACTTGGTGCTTGGCAATCGGCTTGCCAAAGGCGTGTCGGCCTTGTGCGTAGGCCAGGGCCTCGTTGAAAGCCAGTTCCGAGAGCACGTTGGAATACACCGCCAAGCCCAGGCGCTCGGCCTCGAAGTTCTGCATGATCATCAGGAAACCCGCGTTTTCGACACCGATGAGGTTGCTTTTGGGCACCACCACCTCGTCAAAAAAAAGTTCTGCAGTGTCGCTGCACCACCAGCCCATTTTCTTCAGGGGCTGGCCTGTGGTGAAGCCGGGCATGCCTTTTTCCATCAGCAACAGGCTGACGCCGCCATACCCTTCGCCACCGGTGCGCACCGCCACCGAATAGTAATCGGCCCGAATACCCGAGGTGATGTAGGTTTTTGAGCCGCTGACTTTGTAGTGGTCACCACAGTCCACCGCACGGGTTTTCAGGTTGGCCACGTCGGAACCGCCGCCCGGCTCGGTCACCGCCAGCGCCATGATTTTTTCGCCGCGCAACACGGCGGGCACCACACGCTCTTTCAGGGCCGGGCTGCCCCATTTGGCCACCGGGGGCAACCCGATGCCCAGTGACATCAAGCTGCTGAACAAGCCACCGGACCCAGCGCGCAACAGCTCTTCAGTGGCCACCAGGGTCATGAACACATCGCCCTCAAAGGTGCCGCCGTAGGCCTCGGGGAAGCCGATGCCCAAAATGCCCGCTTCGCCCGCCAAGGGGTACAGTTCACGCGGGAAAGAGCCCGCCTCTTCCCACTCGTTGATGTGCGGCTTGACGTGACGGTCCACGAAGCGGCGAATGTTGCGGCGCACTTCTTCGTGCGTCTCATTGAAATAGCGGTTGGCCATGTGCCCCTCTTCCCTGTTGTTGGATGTGTGTTGGGTGAATACCGTCCATCATCCGGGCAGGCCCGCCTTGTGCACAGGGCCAAGGGCGACAACAAGGGGGGTAATTTGCGACAGCTTGGCGGAATTTACCCGCCTTTGCGGTGTTTCTCGATGTACTGCTGGGGTGACAAACCCACCCAGCGCTTGAAGGCACGCCGAAAATTGGAGGCCTCTTGGTAACCCAGCGCATGGGCCACCGACTCCACGGTGTTCAAGGGGTTTTCAAGCCCATGGCGGGCTTGGCGCAACAATTCGGCATCGCGCACCGCTTGATAGGTAATGCCCTCGTCCTGCAAATGCCGCATCAAGGTTCGGGACGACATGTGAAAACTTTGGGCCACTTCCTCGCAATTCCAGATTTGCCCAGGGTTGCGTTGCAGCAGGTCGGTAATCTGGGCCGACCATTTCTTGGGTGCCATACGCGCCAAGCGGATCTGCTCACAGCGGTTCAGGGCCAACTCATAGGTGTCTTGGTCCGCCATGGGGTTGGGCAGTGTGGCTAGGCCAGGCGGAATGACAATGCGTGTGCGGGCCGCCTTGAATACGCAGGGTGCGTGAAGCAAACCGCGATACACGTCTGCGTAAGGTGGCGCAGGGTATGACCATTCAATCCGCAAGGCGGGGTCGGCACGCCCAATGATCATGCCCAGGTGCTTGATGAGGGTGGACACCACCGCTTCCACAAAAAAACGCGTCACATCCGATGCAGGCATGTTCACCGACACATTCACCACGAAGGCGTCGCTCAGCACTTCGCCGTCCAGCGAGGCAAACCCGCCGAGAATGTCGTGAAACTCCCGCGTGGCGCGCCAGGCCAAGGCCAGGTTGGGGGCTGCTGCAATCACCGCACCCAACGGGCCATGGGCAGCCAGGTGCAGGTTAGTGCCCCATTTCAAACCCAAGGCAGGGTCGCTGCTCAACTCCAGCGCGTTGCGCACAATCTGGCACTGCGCGTCCATGTCGATGCTGCCATTGAGCTTCACCAAATCATCCGGATTCAGGCGCGTGCCCTTGAGCAACAGTTGCTGCCCGCGTGTGTCCAGCGACAACTCCCGCGCCAGTGTGCGAGTGTAGGTGACGGGAAATGCAATGGCATGGGCAGACATGGCTTTGGACAGGAATACGCGGTAGACACTTTGCCAGCATACCGAAACGCTTGAACCTCGGGGGCTGGGATGGTGTCCATGACCATCCGTTACAATGGATCGTGTCCGAAATTACCCCCGCCCTGCCCATGAGCCAACAACTGACGGTATTTGCCGAATCGCACACCCCTGTGGCCTATGACCACCCACGCCCAGACCGCTTGGTGCAAGGCAACCCCTTGCGCAGCACCTGGAACCACTACGAGTCAGACGGGGTGTCCTGCGGTGTGTGGGCCTGCGAACCCGGCGCTTGGCGCATTGAATTTGCACCGGGCAAGGACGAGTTTTTTCATGTGCTGGAGGGCCGTCTGCAAATCACGAATGCACAAGGGGTGGTGAAAGCCTTCGGGCCGGGTGACGCAGGGGTGATTCCCGCCGAATTCACCGGGGTGTTTGAAGTGCTGGACAGGGTCAAAAAACACTACGTGATCATCGACCGGCAGGCGATGCCAAGCCGTTGAGGGCCAGCACTGCGCTGCGTTCCCCATCTGCGCCGGGTACCCCAATGCGTATGGCCTGCGAAAAGCTGAGGTCAGGCACACGGCCTGCCTGACGGGCTGCTGTCCACGCGCGGGCCCGTTCGGTGATGCGGCCACGGGCGCGCAACTCCTCAAACGAGAATCCCGGGGTCAACCCACCTTGGTCAAACGCATACGCATCAAAATGGCCCGAGGCCAACACCCGCCAATCCAGCGGCAACCCAGGGGCAATGGTGCGGGCAATGTCCCACACCACCGTGGTGCAATTGCTGGTGAGGGTGTTATAAAACTCGGGCGTTTGTTCAATCTGCCCGGCGCGCTTCAGGTAGGCCATAAACAAGGCCGGTAACTGTTCGCGGGGTATGTTCAGTCGCAGCAGCCTGACATCTTCACCCCGCATGGAGGTGCGCACCTGCACAAGGTCATCCTCCGGGGCGGCGATCAACACCGCCTCGTACTGGCGCACAAAGCCCTTCAAGGCGGAAAACGCCTCGCCCTGCTCCTTGCGAATTTCGGCCGAGAAAGTCAGGTAACGCCCATCGTCAAACCCGAAGCTGACCAGCGTGTGCGCAATGTGCGGCCCCATCCAGTAGCTGAGCAGCAGGTCTGCCGACGCCAAGCCCCGAAGGTCGATTTGCTGGGTTTCCCAATGCGCGGTGTAGTCAGTCTCGCTGCGCCACTCAAAATGGCGCACATTCTCCAGCTTAACCACCGGGCCATCCACGCGCGCCCTCAGTAAGCGCGCCACGTCATCGGCCCACTGACGGTCATGCCGCGGGGTTTGAAAGCACCACCACGCCAGGCACATCACCAAGAACACTCCCACACCCCAGAAAACGTAACGCACCTTGGCCTCCATGCCGAGAATCGGACTAATTGTGCATCAGCCGTTGGCTTGAACCCCATCGGCCATTACCATCTGCTCCATCAATGTTGAATGGAACCCCGGCCATGACTGCCCTGCAAGCGTCTCAATTGTGGTTGATGAGTGGCGCGCTCGCCATTGTGTTTTCTTGCCTGCTGGGCTTTGCCATGCTGACCTTGGTCAAGCGGGTGTCCGAAGGCAACCCGATTAAATCCATCAACCTGAGGCAACTGGGCGCAGCCCACCTGGATTGGTTGATGCTGTCGTTCATGCTGGCGCTGGCCAGCGGTTTTGTGCAGGCATTTGCCCTTGCTGAAGTGCCCCGCTGGGCGGTTCTGGCGCTGGTGTTTGGCGCGTGGGTCAACCCCCTGTCCTACCTCTTCCGCGCGTTCGGGGTGAATGCGTTCGTGTTTGCAGGTGGCCCCCTGCAACGTTTGAGTTCCGCCTTGGGGGGTATGTCTGCTTCTGCCATCGTGGCCGGATGGCTGGGCTTGGTGTTTCAGGCTTGGCCCGTGTTTGTGCAGGGCTTGCCGGCGTAAAATCACAGGTTCCACCTTGGAGCCCCAGCCCGAATGACCCCCGAATTCCTGAATTTGCTCAAAGCCCTGTTGCTGGGCTGTGTTGAAGGCCTGACCGAATTTCTGCCTATCTCCAGCACAGGCCACCTCATCCTGATTGGTCAATGGATCGACTTTCACTCCACCGAAGGCAAGGTGTTTGAGGTGGTCATCCAGCTCGGTGCCATTCTCGCGGTGTGCTGGCTGTACCGCCACAAAATCGTGGAACTGCTTCGTGGCCTGTTCAGCGGTGACACCACTGCCCGACGGTTTGCCCTGGCCGTCATCATTGCCTTCTTCCCGGCGGCGGTGTTGGGGGCCCTGTTCATCAGTGCCATCAAGGCAGTGCTGTTCACGCCCACCGTGGTGGCTGTGGCCTTGATTGTGGGTGGGCTGATTATCTTTGCCGTGGAAGCCCGGCCCAGACAAGTTCGTATTGACGACCCTTACGCCATCGGCTGGAAACAGGCTGTGGGCATTGGCATTGCGCAGTGTTTCGCCATGATTCCCGGCACATCCCGTTCTGGGGCCACCATCATTGGTGGCATGTTGTCCGGTTTGTCGCGCAAAGCCGCCACCGAGTTTTCCTTCTTTCTGGCCATCCCCACCATGTTGGGCGCAGCCACTTACGATGTGTACAAACACCATGCCTTGCTGAGCACCAGCGACGTTGGACTGATTGCCACCGGTTTCATTGCCGCCTTTGTGTCAGCCTTGCTGGTGGTGCGTGCCTTGGTAAACTTCGTGGGGCGGCACAGCCTGAGCGTGTTTGCGTGGTACCGGATTGCCTTGGGCGCAATTATCCTTCTGGCTGGCCACTGAAACAAGCTACTGAAACAACCCGCTGAATCAAGCGGGGCTGAACTGTTCCATCCACAGGGCGGCGATGATGGTTTTCACATCCGTCACCTCGCCCGCCCTGATCTGGCGAAGCAACTCTGAAGGCTCCACCAGCACCACGTCCAAAAACTCGTTGTCGTCCAGGTGGCGTTCGTGCAGGGTCAAACCACGGCCCACAAACAAGGCGATTTTCTCGGTGGAGTAGGAAATCACGGGGTGGATGGTGGTGAGGTACTCCAGTGTTTCCGCGCGGTAGCCGGTTTCTTCCAGCAACTCTCGATGCGCGGTGGCTTCCAGGTCCTCGCCCGGGTCAATCTTGCCGGCCGGAAATTCCAGAAACACCTGGTGCAGCGGGTAGCGGAACTGGCGCTCCATCACATAGCGCCCATCCGGCAAAATGGGCAGCACCATGACCGCGCCGGGGTGAACCGTGTACTCGCGCACCGATTCAGCCCCGTTGGGCAGACGCACCCGGTCCTGGTGGACCTTCATCAATTGGCCATCAAACACGCGGGTGGTGCTGATGCAAGTTTCGGTGAGGTGGGTGTCGTCGTGCTTCTGGGTCATGGGTCTCGGTCAGGGGCGCACCGGGCAGGTCGGCGCCACTTTGTATTCTTCGGGCAGCCCACATTCTGCCGCAGTGCCGTCCACGACACAACGCACCTTTCGCATCAGGCGCAAGGCACATCCGTCATAAACCCCTTCCTTGGACAGGGCAATCCGGGCGTCCCGCATCATGCGGAAATAATCGGCACGGTCTTTGTCCGGCAAATCCATGAAGTATTTCTCGGGAATCAGCTTGTCAATTTTCTTGACTGCATCCAAGGCCTTGGGCATTTCCTGAGCCACAAACTTACGCAGCTTCAAACCCGATCCTGCAGGGAATTTCGATTTGCGCAGAATGATCTGGTAAGTCACCATGGCCACGGGAAAGCGCACCACACCACCGCGCTTGCGAATGCCCTTGTACAGCTCGAGTGGCTGGTAGGCAATTGAGGGCGCCACAATCACATCCACAGCACCGTTGTTGAACAGCGAACCATAGTTGGATACATCGGCCGCCACAGGCTGCGCACCCACCGACTCAATCAGCTTGATCTGCGATTCATCATGCGCCAGGGCGGCCACCTTTTTTCCGGCCGCCTTGGCCAGGGTGTTGATGTCGCGGTCATTCACGAAAATGAAGGCAGCACCGAAAGGCAACACACCGCCCACTTCGTAGTCACCCTGCTCCATGACACTTTGCAACTGGCCACTGCCGATGCTTTTCAGGGTCAGCAACACGGACTCGTAGTTGGTCAATGCGCCAATGGCGTCCAGGCTGCCTGTGAAACTGTTGTACCGGCGGGTGCGAATCCCGGTGGCCACCAAGCCATCGCATTTGCCGACCTCAAAATCTTTGGCGGCCACGGCTTCGTTGGTGTACACCACAGGCTTGAAACCGTAACCATTCTTGCGCCCTTCCAGCGCGTATTCATTGGCCAAGCCAGCAATTGGGCCTTTGGAGCCCAAATAGTCGAACACACAAATCGAAGGCTCGGCCGCCCCCTTGGTTTGTGCCCAAGCGGTGTTGCCCATGCCAAGCGCCAGCCCGGCGGCGGCCAACAACACGGCCCATTGCTTGCGAATCAGGTGGGTCATTCCGTTCTCCCTGTATTCAATGTTCTCAAGGTAATGATCTGGGTCAGGTTGGACAGCGTGCGGGTCATCATCCTGTCCCAGATGAAATTGACAATGACTGTGTTGAACACTGCGCGGCGTACCGCATTGCCCAACGCCCCCTTCAGGTAAAAGGTGTAACGCCAGGTCAGCCGTGTGCCCTCGCCCTCGGCTTCAAACTCAAACGAGCCCTTGGCATGATCAAGCCAGGTAAGCAAGGGTTGGGTAAAGCCAGTGCCCCGGTAAACAAACTGCCGGTCCTTGACAAAGGCCAGCAACTCTTCGCGAATGCGAAACCCGCCTTTGAAGTCGATGAATTGCTCGTCACCAATCTCGGTGAACGAATGGCCGCCAGGGCGGTCTATTGCAGTGATGGGTGCGATGATGGCATCGTGGTGAATGTATTCCTGCGGGTTCAGCCCGATGAATGCGCTGAAACACTCGCTCACATTCACAGGAATGTGGCAGCTTCGCTGTATGCTTAATGGTGCTTGAATCACGTCGACCCTCTGTTGTTGTCCTGTTTGTGGGGTGCTGCTCATGTTGTCCAGATTCGTTCCGCTGTGGGCCCGTCTCAAAGCCCTGCGCACGCATGGCCGGCTGCTTTGGCATGCGTTCAGGCATCAGGCCACACCGCTGTGGATCAAAGCGCTGATGGTGGCCTCGCTGGTTTACCTGGTCAGCCCGCTGGACTTGGTGCCTGACATCCTGTTGTGGCTGGGCCTGACCGATGACCTGATTGTGATCACTGTGGTTCTGTGGCTAGTCAACCGTTACTTGCCTCGCGAAGTCCACGATTCACTGCCGGGCAACACGCCCAACCCTCAACAAGGGCATTGAACCACGATTCATCCACTGGCGCTGCGCCAGATTATTCGACTGTTTGCTCCAACCCGGAAAGCCCATAAAAAAACCCAGTGAAATCAATTCACTGGGTTTTCCGAGCGTTTGCTCGCATTGTGTGTCTCATTGTTGTAAACCAGACAACGGATATTGGGTCACATCCCTCCGAGCTTAGCTGCCCTGTATTCTCCAGACGCGCCTTACACGAGGCTGACCAATATCAGACAGGGTTGACAGGGCCTCAACCCAGTCACCTGAGAAGGTCAACCCAGAGGATGGAGTCATGCAATTCTGATCATTTCGGGGGTGTGAAAAACCCGCCCCCCCTACCACCATGGGACGGCTAACGCTGACTGTATAAGGACCTGTCCCATGGATCACATCGATCACGCCCCCACCACCCCACTCAAAGCCCAACTGTTCGATGCCCTGTTGATGGGCCAGGCCTGTATCGAATTTGACCTGAACGGCCGTGTCAAATTTGCCAACCCGATTTTTCTGGACACGTTCGGCTACAGTCTTGACGACATTGTGGGTAAACACCACAGCATGTTTTGCCCCGAAGGCATCACCAATGACCCGGACTATCGCGCCTTTTGGGAGCGGCTGCGCAACGGTGAAGTGCTCAGCGGCGAGTTTTTGCGCCGCAATGCCCGGGGAGAGCCTGTCTATATTTCTGCCAGCTACAGCCCGGTCAAAGACGAGAATGGACAACTGGTGTCAGTGGTCAAAATCGCCATGGACATCACCCGCCACAAGCAAAAAACTCTGGAAGACGAGTGCAAGCTAAAGGCGATTGAAAACACACAGGCGGTGATCGAATTTGACCTCCGGGGTCACATTCTGTACGCCAATGACGCATTTTTAGCCACCACAGGCTACACAATCAGAGAAGTGGTTGGGCAGCATCACCGGATGTTCTGTGACAGCCGCTACACCATGAGCGATGAATACGAGCTGTTTTGGCGCGAGCTTGGTGCAGGCCAATTCAAAGCGGGTGAGTTCCAGCGTGTCAACAAACAGGGCAAAACCATCTGGCTGTACGCCACCTACACCCCCATCAAAGGCGTGGATGGCAACCCGGTCAAGGTGGTGAAATTCTGTAGCGACATCACCCAAAACAAACTCAGGAACAATGAAACCCAGGCCAAGCTGGATGCCATGTCCAAAAGCAACTGCATTCTTGAACTGAATGCGGACCGGCAGATCATGTTTGCCAATGAGTTGATGAAAAGCACTCTGGGCTACAGCGACAGCGAGTTGATGGGCAAACAGGACACCTTCCTCTACTTTGAGCAGGACCGCGGCTCGGACCACTACCTGCAGGAATGGAACCAACTGCGCGAGGGCCGCTCGGTCTCCGGCGAACTGCGACTGCGAGGCGCCAACAGCAAAGAAGTGTGGCTGACAGGCACCCGAAGCCCGGTGTTCGGTGTGGGCGGCGAACTGATCAAGGTCCTCTTCCTGAAACAGGACATCACTGCCAGCAAAAACCTGCAAATGGATGCACAAGGCAAACTTGGGGCAATCGACCGTGCTCAAGCTGTTATCGAATTCGACATGAGCGGCAAGGTACTCACCGCCAACGGCAACTTCCTCAAACTCATGGGCTACACGCTGGAAGAAATTCAGGGCCGCCATCACCGCCTGTTTGTAGACCCTGAATATGCCGCAAGCTCTGAATACCAAGCCTTTTGGGAAACGTTGGGGCGTGGTGAATACTTTCAAGGCGAGTTCAAACGACTGGCCCAAAACGGCAAGGAAATCTGGATTCAGGCCACCTACAACCCCATCTACGACCCGCGCGGCCAATTGGTCAAAGTGGTGAAATTTGCCAGCGACATCACCGACACCAAAATGCGCAATCAGGAATTCGAGGCCAAAGTGGCCGCCATTGGCTTGGGCCAGGCCGTCATCGAATTCGATCTTGATGGCCGTGTGCTCAATGCCAACCGGAATTTCCTCAATGCCATGGGCTACACCCTGCGGGAAATTCAAGGCCAGCACCACAGCATTTTCTGTACGCTGGAATACACCCAAAGCGAGGAATACCGCGACTTCTGGCTAAAACTCAACGAAGGCGAGTTCATCAGCGGGCGCTTCCACCGCGTGGGCAAATTCAACCGCGATGTGTGGATTCAAGCCACTTACAACCCGATTCTGGACTTGAACGGCAAAGTGCTGAAAATCGTCAAGTACGCTTACGACGTGACCAAGGAAGTGCAACTGGAACAAAGCATCAACCAGAAAACCGAACTGATGCGACGCAGCCTGGTGCAAATCATGGACCGCATCGACATGATCACCAAAGACTCCGGCCTTGTGTCCAAAGCGGCCCAACAAAGCCTGGACTGGGCCAAGGAAGGCACAGGCGAAATTCGCAAGGTGAACGCCGCCATCAGTTCCACCCACACCCACACCACCAAAGTGGCCGAGATAGTGCGCACCGTGACCGACATTGCCAACCAGACCAACCTGCTGGCCTTCAACGCCGCCATTGAAGCTGCGCGGGCCGGGGAACATGGCGTGGGCTTCTCTGTGGTGGCTTCTGAAGTGCGCAAACTGGCTGAAAGCAGCGGCACCGCGGCCAAAGAAATTGCAACACTGATTGAGGAATCACTGGCCCAAGTCAGCGACAGCGCCAGTTGCAGTGGGGAAGTCAGCGGCAAGTTTGAACACATCTCCTCCACACTGGGCAACACCAGCGAGATCATGGGCGAGGTGGTCAACCGCATACAGACCCAGCGTGAGCTGGCCAAGGAACTGGCCAACCTGATTGAAGAACTGGCCGTGGTCACCCAGAAAAGGGCTGCGGCATGAGTGAGCCCTTGCACAAGTCCCAGCCCTGGGGCGCGTTCCATGTGGATGGGGTGAAGCTGGCCCTGCCCATGAGCCAGCTTCGGGAAGTGGTTCCCTGCCGGGCTCTGCTGCCCATGGCCTGTTCAAGCCCACTGATTCTGGGCGCGCTGGACCTGCGGGGTATCCACATCCCCGTGCTCGACCTGCGCCGCCTGTTTCAATTGAGCACACCAGCCAGCACCGACGACTGCGTGGTCATCGTGGAGCATGAGCAGCGCCTGCTCGGCCTGACAGCCAGTTCAGTCGATTGCCTGTTCAACGCGCATGAGCAGGATTTACACCCATTGGACAGCAGCACAGGCGACAAACCTGTGGTGGTGGGCAGCCTGCTCAATGCCGTGTCTGGTCAACTGGTGAGTGCGCTGTCAGCCCCACAACTGCTGTCGATTCCGCACATTCCCCATGCACGCTTGGGCCAGACAAACCGCACAGGCTTGCACACCGACCAAACCGGCGACATCCATGGCGCCCAACGCACCAGCCCGCTGTTGCTGATGCGCAGCCAAGACTTGTTGTTCGCGGTGGACCCCAGCGGCATAGAAACCACCATGCCCAAGGCCGAAATTCTGAGCACTGACATGGCTCGCGGACACTACCGGGGCAATGTGCTCTACCGGGGTCGTGAAATTCCAGCCATCGACCTGATTGCTTACCTGGGACTTGAACGCCCGGGGGGGGTCAACAAAAGGGTGGGCGTGCAACAGGCCTTTGTGTTGCGGTGTACCGAAGGCGCTGTGGCGGTGCTGATCGACCACATCATGGACATTGTGCGCACCAACCCTGCTGAGCAAATACCGCTGCCTGCCGTACCGCTGCTGCAGCCTCATGCGCTGAGCCATGCCATCGCACATAGCGCCATTTATCCCCACGAGGACAGCGAAGCCCACTTCTACATCATCAACCCCCAGGGCTTGGTCAGTGACAGCAGCCTTGAAGAACTGTCCGCCGTGGTGTTCAAGGCGGAACAAGACAAGCAGCGGTCCGAGCACACGCAGCAAACCCATGCGGGCCAAGGCCTTGCCCATGCGCCGGGGCGGCGGGTCATCGTCTTCGAGATGGGGGACAACTTCGCCGCAGCCATCGAAGAAGTGTCCGAGGTGCTGTCTTACCGGGGTGTGAAAGAGGCCTTCCCGGCCAATCAGGCTTTTAGAGGCATACTCACCCACCGCCAACGGGCGATTCCGGTGCTGGACCTTGCACAGCACTTGGGCTTACCCAGACAGACGCTGAGCACCGGCAGCAACATTCTGATTGTGCCCACCGAGCACGGCTTGCTGGGTTTGGCCGTGGGCAAACTGCATTGCATCGAAGAAGCGCGCTGGTCGCCCGAAGTGCCTGTGCTGGGCAGCGAACGCAACGGCCCTGACGGGGAAGTGCGTACCTCGCGACAACTGGTGGAAGTGATGTTGGGCCACAGCCCGCACATGCTGGAATTGGTGAACTTGAACCGAGAGGCTCAACGCTTCGGCGCCAGCCTCAACAGTCAGGCTCAGTCACTGCTCAAAGCACGTGTGGCATGGAACGCCGAGGCCCAAGTGTCGAATGAATCGGATTCAATCGCCGAGCGCATTTGATCCATCAAGTCCAGGTAGTAGTGCAGGTTGTGGATGGTGTTCAACTGCGCACCGAGTATTTCTTTGCTGCGGTCCAAATGGTGCAGGTACGCCCGCGAGAAATTCCGGCAGGTGTAGCAGCCGCATTCCTCATCCAATGGGCGTTCATCATTGCGGAAACGGGCATTGCGAATGCGGATGTCGCCAGTGCGCGTGAACAGCCAACCATTGCGGGCATTGCGTGTCGGCATCACACAGTCAAACATGTCTATGCCCTGCCCCACCGCATTCACCAAGTCCTCGGGCGTGCCTACGCCCATCAGGTAACGGGGTTTGTCCACCGGCAGTTTCGGCGCAGTGTGGGCCAAAATGCGTTGCATGTCGTCTTTGGGCTCCCCAACCGACAAACCACCAATCGCGTAGCCATCAAAACCGATGTCGGTCAGGCCCTCAAGCGACACATCGCGAAGGTGCTCATACATGCCCCCTTGCACAATGCCAAACAAGCCATTGGTGTTGCCCAATTGGTCAAAGGCATCGCGGGAACGCCTCGCCCACCGCATGGACATTTCCATCGATTTGCGGGCCTCTTCCACGCTGGCGGGGTAGGGCGTGCATTCGTCGAAAATCATGACGATGTCGGAATTGAGCACCGTCTGAATGCGCATGCTTTCCTCGGGCGTCAGGAACAGCTTGTCACCGTTGACCGGAGAGCGGAAATGCACACCCTCCTCCTTGATTTTCCGCATCGCCCCCAAACTGAACACCTGAAAGCCGCCGGAATCGGTGAGGATGGGGCCGTCCCAGCCCATGAAACGGTGCAAGCCACCAAAATTGGCCATGATGTCCAGGCCGGGGCGCATCCACAGGTGGAAGGTGTTGCCCAGAATGATTTGCGCCTGAATGTCTTTCAGGTTTTGCGGGGTCATGCCCTTCACCGTGCCGTAGGTGCCCACGGGCATGAAAATCGGGGTTTGGATCACGCCGTGCGCCGTCACAATCTCGCCGCGGCGGGCCTTGCCCGACGTGGACTTCAAGCGATAACTCAGGGTAGGCGACACAGATGAACTCACGGCGGGGGTGGCGCAAAGGCCATAGGCTTGGAAAGGCCGATAGTGTAAATCATTTCAAGCACATACACGAACACCGGGAATTTGGAAGGAAGATTCAGGATTGTGAACGGCACAGCGCCCCAAGCTTTGGCACAATGCAGGGAGTCCTTTCATTCCAAGCATCATGAACAACAACGAGGATGCCCGTCCGCAGTCGGGTGATTTCACCCGTGGCGAAAAACGGGACGGCGAAGCCGAACTCGACGCCCACTTGTTTCGTCAGGCGTTGAGCCAATTTGCCACCGGCATCACCATCATCACCACCCGCAAGGCTGACGGAAGCTACGCCGGGGTCACCGCCAATTCGTTCAATTCGGTCAGCCTGCACCCGCCTTTGGTGCTGTGGAGCCTGTCGAAGAAGTCGAGCAACAACGACGCCTTTGCCCAAGCGGAGCATTTCGGGGTCAGTGTGTTGGCGGCTGAGCAGCAAGACTTGTCCGCCCACTTCTCCACCTTCAAGGGTGACCGTTTTGCGGGGCTGACCGTGCAGGAAGGCTTGGGCGGATGCCCACTGATTCCCGATGCGCTGGCGCATTTTGAGTGCCGCATCAAAAGCCGCTACGAGGAAGGCGACCACACCATCATGATTGGCGAAGTCATCAAATGCGACTTCCGCGAGGGTGAAGCGCTGGTGTACCGCTCGCGAAAATACTTCAAGAACTGATCAGTCCCAGTTCAGGCGTCCATGGCCTGTGAAGGCCGACACGGGGTTCCGGCCTGACGGCTGTTCACGGCCCTGCAAATCCTCGGGCAGTGCTTCGCGCGGGCCTTGACGCCCCACGGCCACCACGGCCTGCACTGCGTAATGGTCGGGTACGTTCAACAGGGTGCGCACCTTGGCATCGTCATACCCGCCCATGGCGTGCGTCACCAACCCCAGGGTGTGCGCCTGTGTATACAGGTTGGCCCAAGCCGCGCCGGTGTCCAGTGCGTGGTTTTTCAGGGGCGCCAATTCAGTGGAATCTTTCTTGGGTGCGTGGGTTTTGGACAGCACCACAATCAGTGCTGCAGCGTTCTGCGCCCATCGCGCATTGGCAGGCACCAAGCAATCTACAAAGCCAGCCCAATGGGCATCACCCCGCAATGCATACGCAAAGCGCCAAGGCTGTGTGTTGCTGGCCGAAGGTGCCCAGCGCGCGGCCTCAAACAGGGAATTCAGTTGCTCGGCGCTGAGGGTGTCTGCAGCAAATGAACGGGGCGACCACCGGGCGGTGAATTGCTCATCAACGGGGAATTCGGGAATGCGTGCGGTCATGATGGGTTAATCCTGGGAAAGTACAACATCAACACCCATTGTAGCCGCACGGCCCGCCTCAATCCTGCAGGCGTTCGTTCAGGAGGGACTGCAAGCGCTCTTCCGTCATGTCCGGGTTGCACAGCTCAATGAACGTACAGGCAAACGAGCGCAGGTAATGGCCCTTGCGCACCGCAATGCTGGTGGTGTTCAGCGGAAACACGTCACCCAGGTCGAGCAGGGTCAGGCCATTGTCCTTGGCCGGGTTGTAGGCCATGCTGGCAATAATGCCCACGCCCAGGCCCAACTCCACGTAGGTTTTAATCACGTCAGAGTCCAGCGCCGAGATGGCAATGTCCGGGCTCAAACCCTGGGCCTGAAAGGTTTCATCAATCTTGATCCGGCCAGTAAAGCCTTCTTGGTAAGTGATGATGGGGTACTCCGCCACATCGGCCAAAGTAGGTGCTTTCAGCTTGAGCAGGGGGTGGTCATTCTTCACCACCACACTGTGGCGCCACTGGTAGTAAGGGAATGAAATCAAGTCATCCATGTGGGCCAGCACTTCGGTCGCAATACCGATGTCCGCTTGGCCATCCAGCAACATTTGGGTAATTTCACGCGGGCTGCCTTGGTGCATCCGCAGGTGTACCTTCGGAAACGCGCTCTTGAATGCGCTCACCACGGTGGGCAAAGAATAACGGGCCTGCGTGTGTGTGGTCACCACGGTCAACAGGCCCACATCACGGCTGCTGTATTGGTCGGCCAGGTTCTTGATGTTGCGGGCATCCAGCAACATGCGCTCCACCACCACCAGCAATTCCTTGCCGGGTTCAGTCAGACCGATCAACCGTTTGCCTTTGCGGATGAACAGTTCCACGCCCAGCTCTTCCTCCAGGTCGCGAATGTGCTTGGACACACCGGGCTGCGAGGTGTACAGGCTGTTGGCCACCTCGGTGAGGTTGTACCCTTGGCGTACGGTCTCCCGAATAATGCGCAGTTGCTGAAAGTTCATACGCCTCAGGCCCCTGCAGCCGCCGCTGTGGGTTGTTCAAACACCTTCAAGGCTTTGGCCGACAAGCGAACCACTTGGCCTTCCTGCAGGTTCAGGCTCACGGTTTGAGCCGCATCAATTTCCACATCAAAGTGCTGCACCGGCCCGTCTCCGACAGAATCAAGCTCAACCCGAGTGCTCAAGCCAAAGCGCAACAGGCGCACCACACGGGCAGGAATACCGCCATCAAACCCGGCTTCGGTGTGAATGTCAATTTCATGGGGACGCGCAAAAGCCAACACTTCAGCGCCCTGCTCCAGCTCGCCCGGCTTGTGCACCACGGTGCCTGCTTTGGCCAAGCGGGCATCACCCACCTGCACGCCATCATCCAGATGGCGGCCCTTGAACAGGTTCACCGAACCCAAAAAGCCGTACACAAAGGGGGTGGCCGGGTGCTGGTACACCTCTTCGGGCGTGCCAATCTGTTCAACCTGGCCTTGGTTCATCAACACCACGCGGTCAGCCACTTCCAGGGCTTCTTCCTGGTCGTGTGTCACGAAAATCGAAGTGATGTGCAACTCATCATGCAGGCGGCGCAGCCAACGGCGCAGTTCTTTGCGCACTTTGGCGTCCAGCGCACCGAAGGGCTCGTCCAGCAGCAACACTTTGGGCTCGACGGCCAAGGCGCGGGCCAAGGCAATACGCTGGCGCTGGCCACCGCTGAGCTGCGACGGAAAACGGTCCGCCAGCCAATCCAGTTGCACCAGCTTGAGCAAGCTGTGCACCTTGTCCGCAATCTCCGCTTTGCTCAGGCGCTGGCTGCGTGGTTTCATGCGCATGCCAAAGGCCACGTTGTCAAACACGGTCATGTGCTTGAACAGCGCATAGTGCTGGAACACAAAGCCCACATTGCGGTCGCGCACGTGGGTGGCTGACGTGTCTTCGCCATCCAGAATCACCACGCCGCTGTCGGCATGCTCAAGGCCGGCGATTATGCGCAGCAACGTTGTTTTGCCGCAGCCCGATGGGCCCAACAGCGCCACCAATTCACCACTGTTGAAATCGAGGCTGACATTGTTCAGCGCTGTGAAGTCACCGAACTGCTTTTGAATGTTTCTAACTTGAATGCTCATGATGCGTGATTCCTTGTTGAGCAGTGATCAATGCGCGCCTTGCTGGGCTGCCTTGTGTTCAACCCAGGTCTTGATGCCAAGGGTGATCAGGGCCAGAAAAGCCAGCAAAGAGGCCACCGCAAACGCTGCGGAGAACTGGTATTCGTTGTACAGAATTTCGACGTGCAGGGGCAGTGTGTTGGTTTCACCACGGATGTGGCCCGACACCACGGACACCGCGCCAAACTCACCCATGGCACGGGCGTTACACAGAATGACGCCGTACAGCAAACCCCACTTGATGTTGGGCAATGTGACGTACCAGAAGGTCTGCCAACCCCGGGCGCCCAGCACCACAGCGGCTTCTTCTTCGTCTTTGCCCTGGGCCTGCATCAGCGGAATCAATTCACGGGCAACGAAGGGGAAGGTCACAAACACGGTGGCCAACACAATGCCCGGCACCGCGAAAATGATTTTGACGTCCCAAGCTTGCAGCAGCGGGGCAAACCAGCCCTGCGCACCGAACAGCAGCACGTAAATCAAACCAGCCACCACAGGCGACACCGAAAACGGCAAGTCGATCAGTGTGATCAGGAAATGCTTGCCGCGGAATTCAAACTTCGCGATGGCCCACGCAGCTGCAACACCAAACACCAGGTTCAATGGCAAGGAAATGGCTGCAGCCAACAGAGTCAGCTTCAGGGAATACACCGTCTCGGAATCGATCAAGGCATTTGCGTAAACCTCAAAGCCTTGCCGAAGAGCCTCACCGAACACCGCAAACAGCGGCATCAGCAAAAACACGGTGAAGAAAGCCAAAGCAATGGCAATCAGGACCACACGCACCCAACCGGATTCGCGGGTGGCCGCGCTGGATTGGAGTCGTTCTGCGCGGGAGGAATACACCCGCAGGGCTACAGCGGCGCCAGACATCTCATGCCCTCCCGGTTCGTTTGGCTGTCCAGGCTTGCAGACCATTGATGATCAGCAACAGGACAAATGAAATCAGCAGCATGACCACGGCAATCGCAGTGGCACCGGCATAGTGGTATTGCTCAAGCTGGGTGATGATCATCAAGGGCGTGATTTCAGACACCAAGGGGATGTTGCCCGCAATAAAAATCACCGAACCGTATTCGCCCACTGCGCGGGCAAAGGCCAAAGCAAAACCGGTCAGCAGCGCAGGAAACACCACCGGCAAAATCACGTGCCTGAAGGTTTGAAGGCGGTTGGCACCCAGGCTGGATGCCGCTTCTTCCAGTTCGGTCTCCATGTCTTCCAGCACGGGCTGCACGGTACGCACCACAAAAGGCAAACCAATGAAGATCAACGCCACCAAAATACCCAAAGGCTTGAAGGCCACTTGAATGCCCAAGGGTTCCAGATACTGGCCCAGCCAACCGTTACCGGCGTACAGGGCAGTCAGCGCAATGCCTGCCACTGCAGTGGGCAGGGCAAACGGCAAATCCACCAAGGCATCCACAATCCGCTTGCCGGGGAAGGAATAACGAACCAGTACCCAAGCCAACAAAAGGCCGAATACCGCGTTGATGGAGGCCGCCAACAGCGAGGTGCCGAAGGACAGTTCATAGGAAGCCACCACGCGGGGGCTGCTGACCACAGCCCAGAAGTCGGCCCAACCCATGGTCAGGGTTTTGGCGAACACAGCCGACAGGGGCAGGAGCACAATCAGGCTCAGGTAAGTGAGTGCATAACCCAGGGTCAGCCTGAAACCAGGCAGGACGCGCCGGGCCGATGCACTCGATAACGGAGATGCGGACACGATACAACCTATATTGAATGGACGATCAGGCCGAAAGGCCCAAAGTTGCCTCAGTGTAAGCAAGGCGCCTTAGATGAGGAACGATCAAAAAATTGCTTGCTTATTACAAAACTAGATATAGGCCAGCCATCAAGGCTGGCCTTTACGGTGAACTTACTTCTTGGTGTAAATCTGGTCGAACAAGCCGCCATCGGCAAAATGGGTCTTGTTCACTGCTTCCCAACTGCCCAAACGCTCTTCAACCGAGAAAGTCTTGATTTTGGGGAAGGATTTGGCGTACTTGCTGTACACCGCGGAATCACGGGGGCGGAAGTGGTTCTGGGCAATCACTTCCTGGGCCTGGGGCGTGAACAGGAAGTTCAGGTAAGCGCGTGCTGCGGCATCGGAACCCCGCTTTTGAGTCACCCCGGTCACCACAGCCACAGGGGGCGCTGCCTCAACGGACAAGCTGGGGTACACCACGTCAAATTTGTCGGCCCCCACTTCCTGGCCAATCAACACGGCCTCGTTTTCGAAAGTCACCAACACATCGCCCACACCGCGCTGGGTGAAGGTGGTGGTGGCACCCCGGCCTCCACCATCCAACACAGGCACATTCTCAAAAATGTCTTTCACAAACTCCAGGGTTTTGGACTCAGATTTGGTTTTGTCCAAAGCATAGCCCCAAGCAGCGAGGTAGGTGTAACGGCCATTCCCCGAGGTTTTGGGGTTGGGCACAATCACCGACAGGCCATTGCGGGTCAGGTCCGACCAATCCTTGATGTTCTTTGGATTGCCCTTGCGCACCAGAAACACTGTGACGGTGGAATAAGGCGTGGCCTGATGGGGGAACTGCTTGCGCCAATCTGCGCCCACCAAGCCTTTGTCCACCAGCAGTTGAATGTCGGTGGGCTGGTTCATGGTCACCACATCGGCTTCCAGCCCTGCAGCCACCGACAAAGCCTGCTTGCTTGAACCCCCATGGGACTGCTTGATCTGCAAGTCACCATTGCCCTTGGCTTTCCACTCTTGGGCAAACAGGGGGTTGATGTCCTTGTACAACTCACGTGACACGTCGTACGACACATTGAGCAAGGAATCTGGCGCGGCCCAAGCGGGCACCATGGCCAACAACAAGGCAGCACCGGTCATCCAGCGTGCGAAGGCAGGTTTCTTGTTCATGTTCATGTCCTAGTGTTCAAGCAGGTTCAACAGAATGGGGGCGCAGCGCGAAATGAATGCCAGCCTGACGTGCGGCATATAAGCTGGTGTCGGGGGTGTCATGGCGGGCAATCAATTCCACATGGAACTGGTCGGCCGCCTTGCGCAATTCAGCAAGGCTGGACATGGGCCACTGGGCGTTCAGCCACAGCGACAAAAAATCGGGGCGAATCTGCGCAATCAGGCTGTTCGCCTCCAGTGGCGTGCGGGCGTGCAAGCCCGTCAGGAAGCCGTTGCGCCGGTAATTGTCAGCGGCAAAGGCCAAGGTACTCAGGTCAGTCAACTCGTTGGCCACCACCTGAATCACAAAGTGCCCTGCCCCCAAGCCCAGCGATTCAATCAGCAAGCGGAAGGCCTTGCCGTGGTTGTCCACCACCGAGGTGAAAAACCGCTGATTCACGTCCAGGTAAAGGCGTACAGGCAGTGGTGACACGCCGTAGTAATTCAAGGTGTGCAAAGCACGCAACAACCGGTCGCTGGCAATGAAAGTGTTGCTGTCGAGGTTGTCCAAGTCCAGTTCCACTGGCTGGCCTGCCTCGTCTTCGGTGGCGGCAGCATGCCCAATCAGCTCGCCAGTTTCCAAGTCCTGAATCGGCAAAAAACGGCTGGTGATCACTTGGTCCTGAAACCGCCCAAACACGCGGCCATCGGCATTACGCCAGAATGCACGCTCATCCGAAGGCTTGGCAGGCAAGCGGGCAACCGCCTGCTTCACTTTGCCAAGTGCCTGGGAATCGGGTTTGTCGGCTGGGTCAGTGGTGGGTGTACTCATGTCAAATCAATATTTCACGGGTCAATCGGCGGGCTTTGGTCAGGGCAGAGAATCGGTTTTTGGACAGACGTTCGCCTTGCTCACCAAACTCACCCAAGGGGAACGGCGTTAAACGCTCACGCAGCAACTCAACCAAGCGGGCAACTGCGGGCCAACGCCCATAGCCTGAGGCCGTGTTCACATGGCCTGCGTTACCAAGGCTTACCCACTTCAGGCCCCAAATGTGGGCCCAGTGGCTGGCGTCTTCTGAAGTCATCCAAGGGTCGTTTTCACTACCCAGCAACACGCCGGGTATGGGCAGGGGGGTCAGAGGCAAACAGGCAGTCAGGTCCACATGGGCTGACGGCACCAGGGAACTGCCCTTGCCCTGTTCCAACAGGCCGGATGGGCCGAACCGTTTGGGCGAAGCGGGCGCCACCAACACCACTGCGGACACTTTGGTGTCGTGGTCGGCCACAGCCAACACCGACGCCAAACACCCAAAACTGTGGGCCAGCAGAATGACATCGCCCGGCACCTGCCGAATGTCCTGCCGAATTGCATCGGCCCAAGCGGCCACTACAGGCTGTTCAAAGTCGATGCCCTGAACTCGCCTGCAGTTGGGAATTTCACGTTCGGCCCAGGTCTGCCAGTGGTCGGCCCCACTGCCGTGCAGGCCGGGCACTGTCAGACACAAGGCCGGACGCATCATCGCTCTCCAGCTCAGCGCTTGAAGATTTGGTCGAACACACCACCATCGTCGAAGTGGGTCTTCTGGGCTTTCTCCCAGCCACCAAACACGTCGTCGATGTCAAACAGCTTCAGCTTGGGGAAATTCTTGATGTCCTCAGGCTTGGCCAGTTCGGGCTTGATGGGGCGGAAGTAGTTGGATGCCGCCAAACGCTGCCCTGTAGGGGAATACAGGAATTCCAGGTAAGCCTGTGCCACCTTGGTGGTGCCCTTTTTGTCAGCATTGCCCGGTACGACAGCCACGGGGGGCTCGGCCAGAATGCTCAGCGAGGGGTAAACAATGTCGAATTTGTCCGGGCCCAACTCTTTGATGGACAACAGGGCTTCGTTTTCCCAAGCCAGCAACACATCGCCAATACCGCGCTGTACAAAGGTGTTGGTGGATCCACGGGCACCCGAATCCAGCACCGGCACGTTCTTGAACAACTGGGCGGTGAAGTCTTGGGCTTTCTTCTGGTCATTGCCGAATTTCTTCAGCGCATAGCCCCAGGCTGCCAGGTAGTTCCAGCGGGCACCGCCCGAGGTTTTGGGGTTGGGGGTAATCACGGAAATGCCGGGTTTCACCAAATCATCCCAATCTTTCACGGCCTTGGGGTTGCCCTTGCGCACCAAAAACACAATGGTGGAGGTGTAGGGCGAGCTGTTGTGGGGCAACTTTTTCTGCCAGTTGGCGGGCAGCTTTTTGCTTTCCTTGGCAATCGCGTCAATGTCGTAGGCCAGGGCCAAAGTAACCACGTCGGCGTCAATACCGTCAATCACCGCGCGGGCCTGCTTGCCAGAACCACCGTGGGATTGCTTGATGGTGACGTTGTCGCCAGTCTTTTCTTTCCAGTACTTGGCAAACTCGGGGTTGAACTCCTGATACAACTCACGGGTAGGGTCGTAAGACACGTTCAGCAACGTGATGTCAGCCGCGTAAGCTGTGGAGCCCAGGGCCAGCGCAACCGCCAGGCCCAGGCCTTTGAGGGATTTGTTCAGAGTCTTGGACAACATGGGAATCCTTGAAGTAATGATGCAGTGGGAGCATCTTAGGAAACCCGGCTTATATTTTGAACGAATAAAAACTTCTGTTCTTATTACAGGAATGCAGTATTACCGGGGGGCCTTTTTGGGCATCAACACCACCACCATGGCACCCAGAATGAAGGCCAGGGCGAGGAAGTCAGGCCAATGCGGGGCTTCGCCCAGCCACAGCGCACCCGACATCACCCCCACCACCGGAATCACCATCACCGACAAACTGGACACCACCGGCGGCAAGGTTTTGGCCAAACTGAACCAGCCCACCTGGGCAAAAGCAAACACCCCCAAGGCGTTGTACACAATGGGCCAAAGCTGCGGCCAGGTCGTGGGCAGGGTGGCCAGGCTCAAACCCTCCAAGCCCACAGCCAAAGCCCCCATGGCCAGCAAAGTGGGCCACATCATGAAGTGCGTAAAAGCCAAGGGGTGCACGGGCAGGGGGTATTGACGAATCAGGGTGGTGCCCAGGCCCCAACAGGCGGCGGCCACCAGCATCAGCACCACACCCAGCGGGCTTCCGGCAATGGCTTGAAATTCGGCACTCAACAACAACACCACCGCCACCATGGCCATGGACAGGGCCAGCCAGCCCCTTCGGTCCACGGGGTGTTTGAACAGCAAACCAAACAGCACCGTCCACACCGGCATGGTGTACCCCAGAATGGCCGCGCGGCCCGAGGTCAGCTCCTTCACCGCCAACACACAGAACACATGCCAACCAATCATGTTGGGCAAGGTCAGCATCATCAACCGTGGCCACAGCGCCCGGGGCACAGCCAGGCTGACGGACATCACCCGCGACAGCCCCCACATGGCCACAATGCCCAACACAATGCAGAAGAAACGGAAACTCAGCGGCGGGTAATGCATCACGGCGTACTTCATCACCGGCCAATTCAGGCCCCACACCGCCGTCATGCCCAGCAGCATTTGGACCTGCCAAGCCGACAACACCTGTTTACCGCTTTGCATGAGCGCCCCGCCTTACTGTGAACAAGCCATAAGCATAGAAGAATTTCGTTGTTCTCACCGGGCATGCCCTGTCGATAGGGTATGCGCAAAAACCCCTAATCGCCGCCTGACTGAGCCCACACCCCCATGCCACGCCAAGCTTTGTATGCCATCGACGCCAACCGCAACCCAGTGCTCGGCCCCATTCAACTGGGCCTTCAAAAGCTGCGCTGGCGCACCCCATGGACTGACAGCACACGCACCATCAGCCGCGCCATGGGGCGTTCGGCCAAACGCGCCGGGGCTGTAGCCACCGCCGCCAGCAAAGCACTGGCCCGTGGGGTGGTTCCGCCAGCGCCATGCCTGCCATCCAGCATGGTGGCCGACCTCAACCTCAACCAATCCATGCGGGCCTGGGCCCAGCGGCATTTGAACTTGAACACCGAGGCCCAATGGCAGGCCCTCCTGTCGTTCAACCCGATGCGTAACCTCCATGACCACAGCTTGGGCCTGTTCGTCAGCCCCGAAGAACAACGCGTTTGGCAACAATTCATGACGCTGGCCGCACTGCCCGCCGGGCTGGAATGGCTGCGCACCCAAGGGCACACCGCCCTGCCCTCCGACCCCCACCAACTGGCCCTGCTCAAGTTGTTGGGCCGGGCCTGCGTCAGCATTCAACAAGACACAGGGCACATGCCCAGCTACTTTCCATCCACCTTGCTGTTCGCCAGTGCCCATTCCGTGGCCCAACAAGCCGCGCAGGGTGCGGTCGACCTGCTCCGGTACAAGCCCACTGAACACACCGCCGCCATGACCGCGTTGCGCAATAACCTGCACACCGCCAAAACCGATGCCGACCGCGAACTGATTGAAGCGCGGTTGAGGAAACTGGGGGTGTGGATGAAGCGCTGGGAAAAGCCCGGCTTCTGGACCCGGCTGGTGCCCCTGATCAAGAAAAGCCCGCTTCGGGCCGCTCTGCAAGGCTTGCAAGGCGCAGACCGTGGCGGCGACCGTACCCCCGACGCACCCACACTTCGCGGCAAACATTGGCTCGACCGGCGCGACCTCATTCGCCGTCAATTCCACCACGTGGTCGATCACATCCAGGGCGCGTCCCGCATGCGGTGGTCCCAGGGTGGTCGAATCGGGCTGAACACCAAAGGGCTGACGGGCACCCTCACCCAATTGCTCACCGCCATGGTGGTGCGTCTCAAACTGAACCTGCAAATTTTGCGCGCCCGGCAAGCCGGACTGGAACTGGCCATGCCGCCTTACAACCTCGAACTGCTGCTGTACTCCAGCACAGGCCGCAGCGTTCAGGCCGGTGCAGGCGCTGCCGTGGGCCCGAAGTTTGGCCACACCGAACTGACCGCCGGGCTGGACGTGCAGGCGATTGCGCATGAAACCATGGAGCACAAAGGCATCGCGCTTCGCCTGCCGCGTATCCGTGGGCAGGAAGAATCCCTGCGCCGCAACTTCAAAGCCCTGCTGGATGACCTGCTAACCTGGAGCCAACCCGGCTACCAACCCCGCGACGGCCTATTGAACAGCCTGCTGGCCAAGTACCCTGACTTGTCAGTCAGTGTGATCGACCGTTACACCGACACCAATCAGGCTCATTCCGTGAGCCTGGAAGCAGGCGTCGGCGTGGGTGCGGGGCCCTTGCGGCTGGCTGCCTCAGCAGACACGGGGGCCACACTCACCACCCGGCAAAGCCGTCAGGTTCAGGACACCCGGGGCGCCATCACCGTGGACAAACGCATCATCGGGAAACATCTGAAACTGGGCTCGGGTGCACGGGTCGATTTGCGCTTGCCCGTCACCCACAACGACGTGCGCTTCAACGCCCTGCACGGCGAACTGTTCGGCGTGTCGGTGGACTGGGCCGTGTCTGGCCAACAGGTGCGGCTTGAAACTGTGCGGCAAGACGGGCTGCTGCACGGCATGTCCTTCATGGAAGTGGAATACCTCAACCACTCTGAATTTGAACAGGCCGTGCTGGACCACCTCGGCAGTTGGGTACATGCGCGGGCACAGGCCAAAAAAATCAGCCCGGAAAAAGCCCACCAACAGATCATGGACTTCCTTGACGAAGTGCGCGCCCAACGACACACCATTCGCAGCTATGGCGCACGCGCGGAACTGAAAGCCGCAGTGGTTAACCATGTGAACCAACTGGCCACCCTGCAACAAGCCCTGCTGCTGGAAAACAGCCCCCAAGCCCGCAGCCAAGCCGCTGAAGTGACCGACTTCATACGCCGCGTGCTGGAACACCCCTCCTCGTATGAACCCACCTCGTTCCGCATTTACGAACGGACAGAACAGCAAAACCGCGTGGGTGTCCGTATGGGCTTGCACCTGGACAGCCACCTGTCCAGCGAAGGGGTTCATGCACAGGCCAGGTTGATGTGAAGCCCAACACCACCGCCAGGACATTATGCACCCCTCCACCGAGTGATGCAGACTGACCGTTTTTTGGCGGCCAAGGGCCCAGCCATTAGGCTTGTGGCTTTTGAACCGTTGCGCAACATTCATGAGCAATTCACTGCATGGCCCTGCCGCCGCCCAACTGGGCCTGTGGCTGCCCGAACCCGGCGACACCCTGGCCCAAACCTTGTGCAAAGTGTATGGCCTGTCCATGGTGGACGCCCGCCTGCCCGACCTGCTGGCCCTGCACCTGAAGATCAACCCTGAAATTGCCAACGCCCACAAACCGCTGCACCGCTCGGTAATCTACTTGGCCAGCGTGCCACTGCACCCGGGCGCAACCTTGCGGGGGGACGCACAGCGCCTGGCCCTGGCCAAACTGAACCAAGACAAACCGGCCCTTGCCGGGTCGAAAGTACGGCTTGAAGCAGTGGCACCACGCAGCCCGGCCGAGGTGGAAGCCATGCGTTTTGTACTCGGCTTCAATGAGGTGATGGGTACGGTGGGCACCGGGCTGGGCATTGGTGCCAGTACCGTTAGTACCCTCACAGGCCGCCACTTGCAAGCGGACATTCTTGACTTTAACCGTTGGGCACAGGGCAAAGCCGATCTGCTGAAACACGGCCAAGGCAAAGACATTCTTCATCACTTTGATGCGCGAATGGATGAAGTGACCCGCCGTATTCAAAAACGGATGGGGCCTCTTGAACGCTTCATGTTCAATGGCCACACGGTGGGCGATGCGCTGAACAACGGTGTGCCACAAAGCCTGCGGCCCAACACAATCACCATCAGCGCGGCCGAACGCATACGCCAAGTGACCAGCGGCGCAAAGACGGCTGGCGTTGCCTTGGCCGTGGTGGACGCTGCGCTGACCTGTCAAAAACTGTCGGCCACACCGCAGCAAGACAAAGTGAGTGCAGCCTATAAAGAGATTGGGGGGTTTGCCGTGTCGCTATTCACCGGTGCAGTGGTTGGCGTAGCAGTGACTGCGATGGCTACACCTGTAGGTTGGGTAGGTGCAATCATCATCAGCAGTGCGAGTGCATACGGCGGCAAAATGGCAGGTGAACTACTCGGAGGTAGCGTTTTTAACCTTAAGGGCGACATCTTTGGATTTAAAGATGGCAGGTTGTTGAACACATGGTGCAAATAAGATGAACATGATCGACCGAGTCATGGACTTCTGCTTGCTATACGGTTTCGTGTATGCAGTCTACGCCGCCCCGTGCTTGATCGTCGGCACAGTCATCATGTCGTATTTAGTGCCCAAGCACATTGTTTCCAAGTACTTCCGCCAGCCCCATTTCAATGATGGCGATGACTTGCTTTTCGAACATTTTCCATTTCGCTATTACCTCACGCTGGCCATTGCACAACTGACAGCATTCGAGTTTTTTGCACGGCGGAGAAAAGCCTATGACCTCAGCCTGGACAGCCCTCGCTATTGGGTCCTTTTAAGCAAGTTCTACATGTGGTTCATCGTCTTCATACCCATTGCAGGCATCATCCTTTCCTTGCTCGGCCTCGCCTACTTCGAACTCACCGGCCGCCCCATCCCCAAAGTCGTCTAAGGCCCGCCCCCTGAACTGGGCCGGGCAATCTGAACGGCGGGCGGGCGTGTGACGAATCATTAATCTGTACAATTCCGTCATTGAAGACCGCCAGACAGCGCCGACCATGGGCCAAAGCCTCTCCACACCTTACACCACCTTTCCCGAACGCCTACGCGCCAGTTTTCAGGCCAGCAATTCAATGCTGTGCGTGGGGCTGGACCCAGACCGGGCCCGCATGCCGCAAGGCTACACCGCCAGCCCGGCGGACATTGAACGGTTCTGTGTTGAAGTGGTGAAGGCCACTGCCGAGTACGCCTGCGCCTTCAAGCCGCAGATTGCCTACTTTGCAGCCTGCCGGGCCGAAGCCGCTCTGGAAAACATCATTGGCCGCATCCGCGAACTGGCCCCGCACGCCACCGTGGTGCTGGACGCCAAGCGTGGCGATATTGGTGCCACCGCCAAACAATACGCCATCGAAGCCTTCGAGCGTTTCAACGCCGACAGCGTCACCCTCAGCCCCTACATGGGCCACGACTCTGTCGAGCCTTACCACGCCTACCCCGACCGTGGCCTGTTCTTGCTGTGCCGCACATCCAACCCCGGCGGGAACGACCTGCAATTCCTGAACACCGAAGCGGGCGAGCCGCTGTACCAAACCGTCGCCAAACTGGCCACAGGGCCCTGGAACCCGCACCAGCAAGTTGGCCTGGTGGTGGGGGCCACCTACCCCGAGGAAATTCGCACCGTGCGCCACTTGGTGGGTGATGCCCCCCTGCTGGTGCCCGGCATTGGCGCCCAAGGCGGCGATTTGCAAAACACTGTGAAACACGGCCTGTGCAGCGAAGGTTGGGGCTTGCTCATCAACTCGTCCCGCGCCATTTTGTACGCCAGCAGCGGCGCCGACTTCGCCCAAGCCGCCGCACGTGAAGCCCAAGCCACCCAACAGGCCATTGCCCAAGCCAAAGCGCAGGCCCTGAACGGCGCCCAGTAAAAAACCCTAGCGCCCGGGTATTCGCGGTAAAATCGCAATAACCCCACACAACAAAGCACCAAACCCGGAACAACACGGGTGTGCGGACGAGGAGACAGGTGATGAAGATTCTCTTGGCAGAAGACGACAACCTATTGTCAGAAGGGCTTTCACAGTCCCTGCGGCAGGCCGGTTATGCAGTCGATTGCATGTTCAACGGCAGCGATGCCGACACAGCGCTCACCACCATGAGCTACGACCTGCTCATTCTCGACCTTGGCCTGCCCAAAATGAGCGGCCTTGAAGTGCTGCGCCGCCTGCGGGCCCGCAACAACCACATGCCGGTGCTCATTCTCACCGCTGCCGACAGCGTGGAGCAACGCGTGCAAGGGCTGGACGCCGGGGCCGACGACTACATGGCCAAGCCTTTCGACCTGAAGGAACTGAGCGCCCGCGTGCGCGCCCTCACCCGCCGGGGCTCTGGCGGCGGGGCCAGCATCTGGAAGCACGGCCCCCTCACCTTCGACCAAGTGGGCCGCATTGCCTACATCAACGACGACATGATCGACCTGTCCGCCCGCGAAGTCGGCCTGCTGGAAATCCTGCTGCAACGCGTAGGCCGCCTGGTCAGCAAAGAACAGTTTGTGGACCACCTGTGCGAATGGGGCGAAGAGGTCAGCAACAACGCCATCGAGGTGTACATCCACCGCCTGCGCAAAAAAATCGAAGTCAACGGGGTGCGCATTGCCACCGTGCGGGGTTTGGGCTATTGCCTGGAAAAGTACGTGGACCGCGAACCGCAGGGCACCGCTGCACAGGCGCAAAGCCACGGGTAAACGGAGCAGCATTTGGCCTGGTACAAGCGCAACCCGCTCGCATCGGGTCAAACCCAGCGGCGTTCCCTGTTCGGGGAAATTCTGGACTGGATGCTCGCCCCCCTGCTGATACTCTGGCCCATGAGCATTGGCGTCACCTACCTGGTGGCCAAGTCCATCGCCAACGACCCCTTCGACCACCTGCTCGACGACAAAATCACCGCCCTGGCCCAAGAAGTGGCCGTGCAGGCCAGCTCACACCAATTCAAGCTGCCACCCCAAGCCTTTGAAATACTTCAGGCCGACGGCACCGACAAATACCGCATTCAAATCGTCGGTAAAAACGGCCAATACCTGCTGGGCAACGCCAAAACCCTGCCCGTGCCGGCCCGCAAGCCTGAAGAAATTGGCGTCATCGTGTTCCGCGACTTGGTGGTCAACGGCGAAGACCTGCGCGCCGGCCACCTGTGGATTGAACTGCCCGACGTGGGCGACGAGCGCTTCATGCTGGTTCAAATGGCCGAAACGCTGGGCAAACGCCAGCAACTGGCCAACGCCATCATCAAAGGCGTCATCCTGCCGCAGTTTGTGATTCTGCCCATTGCCGTGCTGCTGGTGTGGTTTGGCCTGTCGCGCGGCATTGCCCCCCTGAACAACCTGCTGGACACCATACGCCGACGCAAACCCGACGACCTGCGCGTGCTGCACACCGACGACACCCCCGAAGAACTGGAACCGGTGATTTCCGCCCTGAACGAACAACTGGAACGGCTGGCCCACACCATTGAAACTCAAAAGCGCTTTGTGGCCGACGCCGCGCACCAGCTAAAAACCCCACTGGCGGGCCTGCGCATGCAAGTTGAACTGCTCAGCGACGAGCCCGACCAATCCGCCCGCGCCCGCAGCCTGCGCCGCCTGAAAGTGGGTACCGAACGGTCCACCCGGCTGGTCAACCAACTGCTGGCTTTGGCCCGCACCGAAGCCCCATCCGTGTTGAAAGTGGAACAGCTTGACCTGTGCCACATTGCCCGCAGCGTCACCCGCGACTTTGTGCCCGAAGCCATGAACCGGCAAATTGACTTGGGGGCCGAGCTGCCAGACCAGGCCGTGTACATCAAAGGCCAAGCGCTGATGATTACAGAAATGCTGAAAAACCTTGTGGAAAACGCCCTGCGCTACTGCCCGGACGGCAGCCTGGTGACTGTGCGAGTGGACGACAGCCACAGCGGCGACGGCATACGCCTTGAGGTGGAAGACGACGGCCCCGGCATTCCCCCCGGCGAACGCGCCTTGGTGTTCGACCGCTTTTACCGCGTGCTGGGCACCAACGAAGATGGTTCCGGCCTGGGGCTGGCCATCGTGCAGGAAACCGCCCACCAACACGGCGCCACCGTCAGCATTCACGACAACCCCCGCAGCACCCAGCCCAACCGCCCCGGTTGCCTGATGCGTGTCAGTTTCCCGCCCCAGCATCAGGAACTGGAGTACTGATTGCTTACAATGGCCCATCACCCTTCACCGCAGCACCCATGAAATTCAAAAGCAATGCCTGGCAGGCCCCCGACGACGACAACGCCAAACTGGCCAACCTGTGCGGCCCCGTAGACGGCAACCTTCGCGCCATTGAACAGGCGCTGGACGTGAAAATTACCCGCCGCAACGGCAGCCTGAATGTGCAAGGCGCGCAGGACCAAACCCGCCAAGCCATCCTGCTCATCAACCACTTCTTTGAGCGCAGCGACAAACCCGTCACGCTGGACGACATACAACTGGCCTTGGTGGAACTGAAAAGCACCCAACAACTGGCCGCCGCGCCCAAGCCCGCCAATGGCGAAGCCCCCGCCGTGCAACAGTTTGTGGACGACACCCCCGTGCTGCGCACCAAACGGGGCGACCTGCAAGCCCGCACCGCACGGCAGAAGGAATACCTGAAACATGTTCTGGACCACGACCTGACGTTTGGCATAGGCCCTGCCGGTACCGGCAAAACCTACCTGGCCGTGGCCTGCGCCGTGGACGCGCTGGAACGCGACGCCGTGAAACGCATTGTGCTGACCCGCCCCGCCGTGGAAGCGGGTGAACGCCTGGGCTTTCTGCCCGGTGACCTGAACCAGAAGGTAGACCCCTACCTGCGCCCCCTGTACGATGCCCTGTACGATTTGGCCGGGTTCGACCGGGTGCAGAAATGGTTCGAGCGCAATGTCATTGAAATTGCGCCACTGGCCTACATGCGCGGGCGTACCCTCAGCCACGCCTTCGTCATTCTCGACGAAGCGCAGAACACCACCCCCGAGCAAATGAAAATGTTCCTGACCCGCATCGGATTTGGCAGCAAAGCCGTGATCACTGGGGATGTCACCCAGATCGACTTGCCACGCGGCCAGCAGAGCGGGCTGGTGCAGGCCCAGCATGTGCTGCGCGACGTCAAAGGCATCGCCATGACCTACTTCAGCGCGCAGGACGTGGTGCGCCACCCGCTGGTGGCCCGCATCGTGGAAGCGTACGAGCGCTTCAACAACCCGGAACGCCGCAGCCCCAAGCTCGACCTTGAAGAGGACCCGCAACCGTGAACACCCGCAAAACCGGCGACAGCCCCGTGCCCGTCAGCATTGCCATCCAGTGGGCCCCCGAGGCCGACCACCCGCCGTTTTCTGAGGTGGACAACGCCCGCATTCGCCGCTGGGCCAAAGCCTGCTTCATGGACCGCTCGGAAATTACCATTCGCATGGTGGGCGTGGACGAAGCCCGCCAGCTCAACCATGAATTCCGTGGCAAAGACTACGCCACCAACGTGCTCACCTTCCCGATGGAACTGCCCGACCTGGGCAATGAATCGGGCCTGCCCACCTTCATGGCCGACATCGTGATTTGCCCCGCCGTGGTGGAAAAAGAAGCCGAAGAACAAGGCAAAAACCCCATCGACCACCTGGCCCACCTGGTGGTGCACGGCTGCCTGCACGCGCAGGGCTATGTGCACGAACTAGACACCCAGGCCGAACTGATGGAAACCAAGGAAGTGGAAATCCTCAAGCGCTTCCGCATTGCCAACCCCTACGGCAAAGACAACGCCTGATGCGTTTTCCTGTTGTGCAACAGCACACAGGGGGTTGACGAAACCCGATTTTTTGACCATAATCGCGGTCTTTGGTTGAAGCCGCTACGGTTTTTACCACGGGTCGTTAGCTCAGCCGGTAGAGCAGAGGACTTTTAATCCTTTGGTCGCAAGTTCGAATCTTGCACGACCCACCAAAATTCAAGGACTTAGACGCGAGAGCGGCTAGGTCCTTTTTCATTTCTGGCTGAGTTGGCACCCATCTGGCCCCCACGTACAGTCAATAGACAAAAGTTAGTCTCCCTTACCTCACGCACCACAGCCCTCCGCTACTAATCACAAGAGTGGGGGGATTGCCACGCTTCCGGTTCTTGCGATTTTGGTTTACCGTGGTAGTTAAGAGTGCGATTTACGGTGTTGATTTATTTGATCAAAGGCAGTCTAAGCGCTTGAAATTAATACGATATGAAGCGCGCGATGATTTGTTCGGATAAAAGATTATCGCCAATATTGTTCGATATATCGAGTTACGCCGGCGAGAATCGAGCGTCCTTTGTGGAGTACCAATGCTAAAGAGCGATTGAACTGATGACAGGGAAAACCATTGACAAGTACTCCGCCGGCGAGCAAGGCTTGGGATACATCTATCAAGCACGTCTTGCCCTGCTACAACTGCTTCAATCGCCGGAAGATACTGCCATCTTCCTAGAAAAGGACGACGACCTCGACTTTATCCACGGCGACGGCGGCAAGTCTCTGGCCTCACTCAAACACAAAGCGGTTGGCGATAGGTTGACCGACCTGTCGACGGATTTCTGGAAGTCCGTCAACATCTGGCTGGTGCGGTACAAGACAGATGGCCGCGCTGCATCGAACCTGCGGTTTTTCCTGTTCACCACTAGCACTGTGTCCACCGGCTCGTTCCTTGTCCGCCTTCTCCCTGATCAGCCTGTCGCGTCCCGTGATGCGCCAACGCTCACCGAACTGGCCGATGCGGCGCTTGCCGAATCGACATCGCAACTCATCACTCCGATAGCCATAGCATTCAACGAACTAAGTGACCCCGAGAAGCAGGATTTTCTCGAACGCATCTTGATCCTCGATGGCAGCCCACGCATAGGCGACATCCCGGCACTAATCAAAGACAAACATATGCGGCCCATCAGGCGCGAGCACCGCGAGTTTGTCTTCGAGCGGCTGGAAGGCTGGTGGAACGATGTCGTGATCAAGCATTTGACCGGCGCTGAGCCGGAGGGGATCTTCGGTTACGAAGTGTCGGACAAGCTCTCAAACTTCGCCGAGGAATACAAGGCGGATAACCTGCCTATCACTTTTCGCGGAAAGCGGCCCATCGAAGAGATTGACGCTGATACAGATCCGCGCCTTTTCGTGGCGCAACTGCGCGAGATCGGTATTTCCTCCAATAGGATCAGAGGTGCAATTCTGGATTATTACCGAGCTTTCGAACAACGGTCGGCGTGGGCGCGCGAGAACCTGCTTGTGTTGGGAGAGGTCGAGGACTACGAAGATCGCCTCACCGAGGAGTGGGGACGCTACAGGGATGTCACTTTCGAGAAGCTGAAGGACGACAGCGCGGAAGAAGCACTGCGCGAAGCCGGCGCGACCCTCTACAACTGGGCGGAATTTGAGACTGGTAAGATCGAATGTTTACGCATTCGCGCGCGGGTGACGGAGCCCTTTGTCCTTCGTGGCAGCTTCCACATCCTGGCGGATTCCACCCCCGAACCCAAGGTCTACTGGCATCCCAGATTCCTCGACCGCCTTGGCAAAGTCCTTGGGGTGGCCTCGTGAAGCAATGGGATCAGCGCCCCTTTGAAATTCGGAACCTGTTCAACCCTGCATTCTGCGGCTTAGTTTTGTTCCGCGCCCTGCACGGCTACGAGGAAGAAGACGCTCGCGGCATGCCATTCTCTCTGTCGCTGCTTGTGCTGCCCCTGTGCCTGCATAAGGATTCTCGTGAGGTAATCGCCGGCAGTCCACGCAGCTACCTGCTAAAGACCGCAGAGAAGAATCAGCAAATCATGGTGGGCTTTGCCGACAGAGTTACACAGTTGCTGCCATATGCCTTCGAGGGGTTCGGTCTGCTAATGGAACGGGGCTGTATCGCCGTCACAGACGACGGTCGCATCCAGACCGTACCCAAGAAGGTCCGCAAGAGCGTCGACGGAACCGCCGAAACCGTCGCCTGCCAGAAAGTGGCGCGGATCGTCGGAAAGGAATTTGCACGCATCGCCGACCGGGCGACCGTTTATACGACTTTCGGGATTCGTCCATGAAGATCAGATCCATCCACGTCTATAGCCATGACGGCCAGCGCCGTGACCTCCAATTCAAGGTAGACGGACTCAACGTCATTACCGGCCGCTCCTCCACCGGCAAGTCTGCGCTCTCCGAGATCATCGAATACTGCATGGGACGCTCGTCGTTTAACGTCCCGGAAGGCATCATCCGTGACAAAGTGTCTTGGTTCGCCGTGATCTACCAGTTCGAGAAAGAACAGGTGCTGATTGCCAAGCCGACCCCGCCCGGAGGTGGCGCTAGTTGCAGCACGGCAATGTTGCGAAGGGGTGCTCAATTGCAGGTGCCTGAGTTCAAGGATCTGGCGGTCAATACCGACGATGACAGTATCGTCGATCTGCTGTCGCGCTTGCTTGGAATTCCCGAGAACCGTACCGAAGTGGCGCTTGACCACAGCCGCGATAGCTACGACGCGAACGTCAAACACACGTTCTACTACTTGTTCCAAAAGCAGGGTTTGGTCGCTAATAAGGATCAACTTTTCTATCGCCAGAACGAGCAGTTTCAACCGCAGGCGATCCGCGACACGTTGCCAATCTTGCTTGGTGTCTCCTCCCACGATCGCTACGAGCTAGAATCCAAACTGCGCTTAGCGCAGCGCGATCTGAGGATCAACAACAAGAAGCTGGAGCAGGCGCGCGACGCCGTCGATACGTCGCATGTACAGGCTATCGGCCTCTACTCGGAAGCCAAAACGGTCGGGGTTATCGGCAACACTGACGAGAACCCGAATGTCGACGGGATCATCGACACATTGAGGTTGGCGCTGTCGTGGAAGCCCGAAACATTACCAGACGACGACGGCAGCCGGGTTTCGCTTCTGGAAGATGATCTGGCAAAATTGCGTCAGGATCGCCGTGATATGCAGGCCCGGATTGATTCGGCACGACAGTTCGCCAAGCGGGCGGGCGGCTACGAAAACGAGGCCGCCGAACAGATAGACCGGCTATCCTCAATCAAGGCACTGCCGAAGAACCCCGACAACGGCGAATGGCAATGGCCGTTCAGCGAGCAAAACTTGGCGATGGAATCCCCGGTCGCCGTCGTCCTGCTCATGGAATTGGCATCTCTCGACAAAGAGTTGCGCATTGCCACCGGCCAGCGCCCCAAGCTCGAAGCCTACCTTGCCGAACTGACCGGTAAAGCGGATGCCATCGCGGGCGATATCAAGCGAAAGGAAGCGGAGCTATCCTCGGCGATTTCGGCCAACGAAGTCATCGCCCTTATGGGTACCCGCCACAACGCGGCCGCGCGCGTGATCGGCCGTATCAGCCTGTTCCTGGAAACGCTCCTCCCGAATGAGGATCTTGCTAAACTGGAAGCGGAGAATCGCCGTCTCAGCAACAAAGTTAAGCTGCTTGAGGAGCAGATCGGTGCTGACGATAGCAGCGAACGCCTGACCTCGATCCTTAACAACATCTCCGCACAGGTGTCGCGATACGTCCAGAAGTTCAACGCCGAGTTCGGTCCTTACCCTGCGCGGCTCAACCTGCAGCAATTGACAATAATCTTCGATCGACCCGAGCGTCCTGTGCCGATGAGTAGGACCGGTGGCGGCGAGAACCATCTGGCCTATCATCTGTCAGCACTGCTCGCCCTGCATCTATTCGCAGCGCAAAATAACCGTCCGATTCCGCGCTTCCTGTTGATTGACCAACCAACCCAGGTCTACTTTCCTTCTGAGCAGGTCTACAGGGATGCTGATGGTTCTGTGCAGAAGACGGAATCCGACGCCGACCTTGATGCTGTGCGCCGGCTGTTCGAGTTGTTGCTGAAGTTCACCCAAGATGATGTTCAAGGATTCCAACTGATCGTTACTGAGCATGCAAACCTTCGCGATCAGTGGTTCCAAGAGGCGCTGGTCGAGAAACCGTGGACTAAACCCCCAGCGCTTGTTCCCGAGGATTGGCCAGGTCAGTGATTGCATTTTTCGGATGCTACGGCATGACAACCGGTTGCAGCGGACGTACCGCTGCGCGGCCCGCCGCTGAACCGGGGCGTTAGGTACAAGTGATGAAAACCGAGTCCAGCATCCTCTATAGCTGCCTAATCTGGGGAGCCCCTACGGTCTGGTTTATTGCAGCAGCCCTAGCTTTCAGCCGAGGTTTGCGCTTATCCGCATCACTCGTAGCCTTATCTGCCCTTGCATCGCTGGCGCAGTCAATATCGTTTTCGATTGGTTATTCACTTCCCACGGATTGGCAAACCATCCCCAGGCCTCTGCTGCCCGCTCAAAGAGTGGCGTGGGTGGCTGAATACGTGCTTCCAGTCGTCAGTTTTCTTGAGCTTTCATTAGGGTATGTCTGTTCTACGCGCCGTACCTAACCCTTCAGCCAAGCGGGACTGGCCAAAAGGTACTTCTATGATATGTTTATCAATAACGAGGTTTGTGCCACCATTGTCGCGAGCCCCTTGCCTCAAACGTTAGCCGTTACGGGCCATACTTAGCTTTCGAGTCATACGATATGGGTAAGCAGATTCGGATTTATCTCGCCGACGGAACCTCGACCGGGATACGTCATGCCGAGATCACGAACTGGTCTGGCCAAGCGCTAGCATGCCCCAGGCCACGATTTTCCGAGTTGAAGGACTGGGGTGAGATCAAACGTCCCGGGGTGTACTTTCTGCTTGGAACCAATGAAGAGTCCGGTGAAGATGCGGTTTACATCGGAGAGTCCGAGGTGGTTCTTGATCGTCTATCTGCGCATCTCACCGGCAAGAACTTTTGGAGTGAGTTGATTGCATTCACAAGCAAGGACGACAACCTAACGAAGGGGCATGTCAAATACCTTGAGTCGCGCCTTATTCAGCTTGCTTCATCAGCAAACCGATATCAGGTCACAAACACTGCGTCACCTCAGCTTCCTGCTCTACCGCGTGCGGATAAAGACTCGATGGAAGAGTATCTGATATCGGTGCGTGCTCTTCTCGGAGTTCTGGGGCACCGTGTACTGGATCCGTACACCCAGCCTGCACATACCTCCGCATTTGCTGATAGCAAAGCCCCAATGCAACCACAGCAGGGTGAAATTAAACCACCCGAACTCCAACCCGAAACTTTTGTGCCCGTCTTGTTTGCTCTGCACATCGGAGGTATCAGCGCAACGGCTGAGCGAACGGACGAAGGTCTAGTCGTACTTGCTGGCTCGGAAGCAATCACAAATGCACAAGGAAGTCTCTCGGGTGGTTATCGTGCGCTGAGAGAGAAGTTGCTATTGGCAGGAACGTTGGAGCCAGCCAATGGCAAATTGCGGCTCACTAAGGATCAACTCTTTAGTAGTCCGTCACAAGCAGCTGCCGTGCTTGTCGGTTACGCAATAAACGGTCGAGATGCTTGGCGCCTAAAGGATGGAACGACCTATGGCGACTACGAACAGAAGATTTCCAGTGATCTCCTCAAACAACTCACGGAGGAGAAATGACGGCTAACCCTGCGGTCAATACGGACCTTGCACGAAAAGCTGCGCGAGGCCAGTTACCTTCACGTTAGGTGCTTACCATGTATGACATCTACTCCAACTCGCACAATGATCTTTGGCGCTTCACTCTTGGGAAAAGCGGCTCAAGAAAACTCTTCACCATTGGGCTTAACCCAAGCACCGCGACGAAGGATAAGTCCGACACGACTGTTGCAAAAGTCGAAGATGCCGCGCAGCGAAATGGCTTCAATGGTTTTGTCATGCTCAACCTCTACCCCATCCGCTCAACCGATTACAACGCCTTGCCAGTTGAAGTAGATCCCGAGGCGTTTTCAGAAAACATAAATCGGATAGAAGCACTCATTGCTGCTGAACCAAATCCAGTAGTCTGGGCCGCGTGGGGAGAAAGTATTCGCGCGAGAGACTACTTCGTTACAGCCACAAAAGAACTGATTGAGCGGTTGAAAAAGCACGGCACGTGTTGGCAGCATTTCGGTCCATTAACAAAGTCCGCTCATCCCCGCCATCCATCGCGGCTTCAGTATGCTTGGGCATTTAAAGAATTCGATACAAACCAGTATTTGCAAACACTCACCACCTAACAATTCCATCGAGAGAGACAGCCACAAGCTGCGCTTGTGGTTCTCTTCGCCTGCGGCTCCGGCTACCCCTGATTTCAAACATTAGCTATCAGCCCATGACGCTCGTCGCAGCTTGGATTAGACAATTACCCAGTGGAGACCAACTCGTTGTGGCCTCAGATAGCAGGCTATCTTTTGGCGCCCGATGGGACTGCTGTCCAAAAGTTTTCCCATTGGCAAGAAAAGACTCAGTGTTGGCTTTCTGTGGCGATACTGCTTTTGCGTATCCAGTGTTGTTGCAGTTGGTCAATGCAATTCTGAATTACGAGAAAGCCCTATCGAGGGAGATGGATATTACGGATCTCCGTCCGCACTTCATTAAGGTCATCAACAGCATGTGCAGTCTTGTCACGGACTTACCGAAGGGAACCAGTGGAATTGACCCAACCGACTTCAGGCTATTGTTCGCTGGTTATTCCACTAAGCTCCAGAAATTTCAGGCATGGTCTTTGCACTTTGATAAGGCGGCAAAGCAGTTCAATCATCATCCGCTTTCTTTTCATACGAAGCGGACCAAAGGTACAAAGCCTTTCCTCTTCATTGGAGACAATATCCCCGACGCTTTGAAGTCTCTATCAAAAACTACAAGAGAGAAAGAAGCTCACTACCGGGCATCTCGACATGGAGCCGTTAGAGGTTTTAACTGAAATGAGCGAGTCCCCAGATTTTGATGCCATTGGTGGCCCCCCACAGGTGGTTAAGGTTTACCCTCATGCGAACGTTTTGCCTATCAACGTTCTTTGGCCTAGACATGAACCTAAGTATGTGGCGCACTTTGGCCGCCCCCTTCTCTCATACGAAGGCTCTAAGTTCGCATGCCTTGATCTGAACGACTTTTCGCTCCTTGCGCCGTACGATGCATACGAACGGCTGCCAGCTAACACTTCGCTCAACACGGACGCTCCGCCTTTCGGCGGCGTGCCGGATAGCTAGAACGCTAGGCAGCACTAAAGCCCCATCTACCCTTTCGCTACTAGGCCCAACCCCACCAAGCGCGCTTCATTCACAACGGAGAGCCCCATGCAGCCAGCCAGTACCAGCATCAAAGTCTTTGGCATTTATGTTGCGCTCACGGGGATCGGACTTGTATTCGTCCCAGGCTTGGTTCTCTCCGCTCGGTATCCCTGTCCCAACGGAGATCTGGATTCGAGTCCTAGGAGCTGTCGCAACCAAGAGCGCATTCAGCAGTAGGTCACTGAGGTGCTGTAATGCCTCAGAGGAATCTGCACAGGTCGGACCAGCACTTTGAATGGATGAGAGATAAGAGCTTCCGCTGAAGCCAATCAATGTTTCCAATGCACCTGCGTTTGGTGAGTAAGAGAAGGGCTAGCTTTCTACCTTTGAAGTTCGCGGGAGATAAATACGCTCGCCCTTACTACATGATCTCGTTGCTGATCATTCAGATTGCTTCGCTTGCATGCGCCATTGCTGGGGGCGTACTCGCCCGCAAACGCAAAGACTCATAAGCCAAGAACAACCACGACATCCACAAAAACAACCATGAAACACCTAACAACCTGCGCAGCATTTTTCATGTGAATTTGGGCAACAACTGCTTTCGCACAAACCGACCAACCAAGCTGCAGAAAAGCTATTGAAGTAAGCAATCAGCCAGCTTGATTGGTTGAACCCAAGCCTGTTGCCCTTAACCCCCTTAAAACTGCTGCACGGTAGGCCGCAGTACCACTTCATTGATGGCCACATCGGCGGGTTGCTCAATGGCGTAGGCAATGGCGCGGGCCACGGCGCTGGCTGGAATGGCTTGCTTGTAGAAGTCGACCACGAAGTTGCGGCTGGCTTCATCGCCCGATCCGAATTTCAATTCGCTGTCCACAGCGCCCGGCTCAATGGAGGTGACGCGCACCTTGCCCGCCATTTCCTGGCGTAGGCCTTCTGAAATGGCGCTCACTGCAAATTTGGTGCCGGAATACACGGTGCCGCCCGGCGCAAACACTTTCAGGCCAGCCACCGATGAAATGTTGATGATGTGGCCGCTGCCCTGCTTCTCAAACACAGGGATGGTGGCGGCAATGCCGTACAGCACGCCTTTGATGTTGATATCGACCATGCGGTCCCATTCGTCAGTACGGGCCTGCTCCATGGGTGCAATGGCCATCAGGCCAGCGTTGTTCACCATCACGTCCACGCGGCCAAACGCTTGAATTGCAATGCCCACCAAGGCTTGCATGTCGGCCAGTTGGGTCACATCGGTTTTCAGGTGCACGGCTTGGCCACCTGCCTGAATAATGTCATTCACGATGGCTGCCAGTTTGTCGGTGCGCCGTGCGCCCAACACCACTTTGGCCCCAAGGGCTGCTAGGTGGCGGGCTGTGGCCTCGCCCAAGCCGCTGCTGGCCCCGGTAATTACAACAACTTTGCCTTCAATCAATGTGCTCATGGTGTTCTCCAGTTGGGTGCGAGCCGTTCTCGCGATAGGGGTGAGTATTCCAAGAACCAGCACACAAATAAATGAAATTGATTTGAGTTCATAATTCCTGAATGTGGAATAATTGATTGCACCGTGTTGTGAGGGCGCCGCCTTGGCCAATCGTCTGGAATTGCTGAGAATTTTCTGTGCAGCCGCCGAGGCAAACAGCTTCAAGGAGGCTGCCCAGCGTTTGGGCATTTCGCCCCAGGCTGTCACCCGCGCCATTCAGGAATTGGAAGGGCAGTTTGGTGAGCTGCTGTTTCACCGCAATACGCGGCAAAGCCAGATCACCACCTTTGGCGAGGGTTTGGCCACCGCCGCCAAAAGCCGGGTACAGGGCATTGATGAGCTGTTTCGCACCACCCAACACAAGGGCGACAAAGAAGCCACTGGCCTTGTGCGCATTGCCGCCCCGTCCACACTGGGTGACGGTTACCTTGTTCCCCCACTGGCGGAGTTGGCCGGGCTGCACCCGGGTCTGCGGTTTGATGTGCGGCTATCGGACCAAGTCAGCGATGTGGTGGACGAGCAGATCGACATTGGTCTTCGGGTGGGCTTCATGCGCGACAGCCGCTTCGTGGCCCGCACGGTGTGCAACATCCCGTTTTTGATTGTGGGCACACCGGGCCTTGTTGCCCGCGTGGGCAAACCCAAAAACCTGGACGACCTGGAGAACAAGCCCACCACAGTCACGCTGGACCCAAACACCGGCAGGCCGTGGCCGTGGTTTCTGTCCGAGGGGCGGCAGTGGCACCCCAAGGCCCCGGTGTTCATGTCCACTGACGGGCGGGCCGAGGTGCAAGCCGTGCTGGCGGGTATGGGCTTTGGCCAACTGACAGCCTACTTCGCCATTCCCCACCTGCGCACCGGCCAACTGGTGGAGCTGCTGCCCAAACTGGCCCCAACACCATGGACGCTGAACGTGTACCGCCCCCAGCGGGGCCCTGTGCCTGCGCGCATTCGGGTGGTGTACGACCACTTGGTGAAGGTGTTCTCGGACGTCACGCATTTTCCGAGGTAAGGCAAGGCCAGCATCGACAACTGTCATCAGCATGGACTTGGTATGTCCTGCTGGCACAGTTGGGGCATAAACAATTACGACCTGCTTCCCCATGATTTAGGCTGAGGGAAGCCCCTTTTCTTATCACAAATGATAATTTATCATTATTGATAAGCAACAAATGATGAGAAGAAACCAATGAGCACCACCGACCTGGACAATGCCATTCTGGCCTGCGTGGCAAAACTCGGGAAATCCAACGTGGATGGTGCATCGGCTGGCTTGATTCAACTCAAGGTTAACCGCCCTCGCCCCACGGTTAACCGTGCGCTGGCCAGGCTTGTCGACAGCGGGCAACTGGTCAGGTCCGGCGCAGGTCGATTAACTGCCTACTCACTGTCTGATCAAGCTCAACACCACAGCCACCCAACAAGCCGCGCAAGCCCCAAGGCAACACCAAGCAACACTGCGGAGGAATCATCAGCGGGCTTTCAGTGGAGCAGGCATGCACGGGCAATTGTCACAGCACTGTCCAAACCATTGGGATCCCGAAAACCGATTACCTATCAGCGGTCGTTCGTGAAGGGATACACGCCCAATGAATCCAGCCTGCTCCCGCCACAATTGGCCACTGAATTGTTCAATGCTGGCAGGGCGAAAGACCAACTGCCCGCTGGCACCTATGTACGCAAGGTGCTTGAGCAGTTGTTGATTGATTTATCATGGTCATCTTCACGGCTGGAAGGCAACAGAAAAAGCCTGCTCGACACCCGTGAGCTGTTTGAAAAGGGCCGAGCCGAATATGCCGATCGGGATTCAGTGATGCTGCTGAACCACAAAGAGGCCATCGAGTTTTTGGTCGACGCAGTGCCCACTGAAGGCATCACGGTGCCTGTGCTGCGCAACCTTCAAAGCATGTTGATGCGCGACTTACTGGACGACCCCAACGACCTGGGTGCCATTCGCAAAAGAATTGTGAACATTCAGGACACGGTGTACCTGCCCAGCCAAGCACCGCAACTGTTGGAGGACATGCTGACTCAGATCGTCAGCAAGGCCTGTGAAATACACAACCCGGTGGAGGCCGCATTTTTTCTGTGGGTCAACATTGCTTACCTTCAACCGTTTGTGGACGGCAACAAGCGCACCAGCCGTTTGGCGGCCAATATGCCTTTGATGCTCTGCAACTGCGCCCCGCTGTCGTTCTTGGACATTGTTCAGCAGGATTACGCCCTGGCCATGTTGGCGGTGTACGAGCAGTGTGATGTCACCTTGGCGGCGGAGTTGTTTGAATGGACGTATCGCCGCTCCATTGAACGCTACCAGGTGGTGATTGAAGCGATGGGTGGCCCCGACCCGTTACGGGTCAAGTACCGCGATGAATTGGGTGAGGCCATTCGCCACATCGTGTTCTATGGCTTAACACTGACGCAGGTGAAATCTGAAATGGCCATACCCGCCCCCGACAGCACTGTGTTTTTCAACATGCTTGAGGAAGAACTGGAAGCGCTTCAGCCCTACAACTGCGCACGCTATCGCTTGGCCATGAAGAACACTGCCGAGTGGATTAGGCGAGGGCGAACGAGGTAAACAAAGTGGGGGTATTACACCTTAATGCCAGACCACAACACGCGAATACCAGTCAGCTCTTTCGATTCCGGTACTTTGATTGAGGCCTCGTGCACCATTGACGGGTTTAGCTGACCACAAAGCCAAGTGCGCTCAGGAACCGCTTCCACCAGGACCCTACCATCCGGTGCCTTACTCAATCGGTCTTTCGCACTTCGCCGCCCCGGAGATTTCACGTAGAAAAACTCACGATTCGCCATGTCGATTCTCAAGTCAAAATCCAGAAAACCATCTTCCCTTGATCGAAGCGGATATTTTGACGCAAAGCCAGCCATCATGAAGGCACTCTCAAACCCACGGCTTCTACCAAGGATTTGCTCCACCTTATTAATGACCAGCTTGACACCTGCTGAATCGCACAGGGCAAATTGTGTCCTGTTCTGCCCTTCATCAAAAATCATGGATGCGTTGACTACATGCATGAAGCTACCCTCCTCGGTCATGAGCAAATCAGCCATGTCGTAAGAGGGGTGTGTGGCTACATTCGCGGCCGAGTCCTTGATCTCAAGCCCTGGGCGTACGAAACACGCCGCATTTGGATTATTCAGCGCCCGCACATTTTTGGAAAGAATCACGATATTGGACAAGTCATCCGCTATGGGCACTCGTCTGTGGCGATTGACTCGCCCAGACGTCTGAATGATGGAGTGCATACTGGATGGCTCGATGATTGCCCAATCAAAATCATGATCCCTACCGACTTCTTCAACCGGTGTAGCCACCACAATCAATCGCACATCGCCCTTGAAGTCTTTCACCCATGGGCAAACTTGAACCAGGGCATCTAGCCAACGATTGTCGCGTCGGTCCAAAATTTGGTCCATCCAGTGCTCCCTGAATGACCTACGCGCTTTGACGTCTCTGCTGTGGTATGCAGTCACGATGAACCTTTCGCGCGTATCAGCCCTCAGATACTCAGCAATGTCCATACAGGGGTTCACATTGGCCACCCGGACTAAACCAATCGAGATACGACAGGCCATGCCCTCCGGGGATATACAGAAACTGGAGTGAAGGCGCTCGGCATTGTCTGCAATCGTTGACTTCATTTGATCAAAAGAAGTCACCTCAGCCATTGCCCAACGCTTGGTATGAGGCCCAGATTTAACTTTGGCCATCAACTCCTTCATGGTAGTCCGATAGAAAGCATCAGCCTTGCTTAAATCCGGGTTCTCAAGCGTGACAGTTGAGAAGTCGGGCGTATCGTGAACAATGCTGAGGGCCCACTGATGCGGTTGAGCCATCATTGCACTGTAAACACGCCTTCCTGCTTCATAAGAAGTGGCTATCCCCCATGCAAGCTCAGGACTAAGCGACGCGCTGGAGACAATCACATTTCTACCGAAGGTTGCAGCCACTTTCACAACACGCATGACAGCAACCGCTGCTATTGGATCGTAGCTGTCCACCTCATCCAGGATCAAATCGCTGTTTGCAACCCTGATCAATGCTTTTGCATGCCTGTCCTGCTGACCCGGCTCGCCGCTGGACACAATCCAATCAATTGTGGAGATTAAGGCAGGGGCGACAAGCAACTTGATCAGGTTATTGTTGAGGGTCGTCGATGCACTGTCCGCAGCCAACTTGTTCATCCAAGACGGGGGCTCAAGGCTTGACGCACCTTCAAGCTCAATTTCCTCACTTGAGTCCAAGTCATCCTCGTCTTCGACTGCCTGGTCTCGAGGCGCTTCTTTGCCACCTACCAAACAGGCAAAGTTGCGGTCAAACAAGGGCTGAATGTCACTGGGTAAACACTCAAAGTGATGCTTGAAGGCATCATAGGTTTGTGTCGTCAACGTTCTTAGGTTAAACGCTACAGCGATTCGACAACTCCGGGGGCGCGCAGCCATGGCCAGCTTAAGATTTCCAAGCGTCTTACCTGCCCCAGTGGAAGCGACGTTGAACACCAGTTTGCCGGTCGACTCGGTGAGTGAGGACAATGCGTCGGCAGCTCTGTCCTGCCATGCGTATCTTGAGTCGCTTGCAGCCCGGTCAGTCAGAAATGCCTGAACCAACAATGGATCGATGGCGGGTAACTCGTCGCCGGCAAGAATCCTCAAATACTGAGGAGCCCTATGCCCAACCTCAAGTAAGTGCCAAGACAAGGGCTGGTCCAGGTATCGGCGCGATGGTTTAGAACCGACCTCGCTGGATTGCTTGGTGTTGGCATACGCAATTTTTGCCTCCCTGGAACCCAGAAATGGTTCGCTTGACACCTTGTGATCGGCCATGATGAGTGCGGCCCTGGCCGCGACCATTACGCCTTCCCACGCCAACTCATCCCTTTGAATAGCAGATATACGACGAGTTAGCGCGTTGATTTTTGAGAAAAGCTCGGCCCATCGTTTCTTGTCTACCACCCCCCCACTAAAAACATCGAAATCGCCAGCCCCGTAAAGAGTCAGATTCTTTTTGATTTGATTGGTATTGTCGGTCGGCCTCAAGTGCCTGGAACAGTTGATCGCCCCAGATTGTAGTTCCCCACCCACCGCGCCGTGATGCGTGGCTACTGCCCAACGCATCGCAGACAGCCCCCCTGTAACCTTGCGCTCCAACGGGGTGGGCTGATTAAACGCTGGGAAATAAGCAGACCGCTGGTTATACCAGTCCGAGAAAACGCGGTTAATGAATTCACTATCGAGCGCCTCAGCACTTTCAAGCCGTTTCATGATCCAGGCCGAAATCCATTCATGGCGAATGTAATCTTTCAGTGGCGGTGTGCTACTTTTCCCTTTTGCACCTATGGGCATTGTGCTGTTACACAGCTTTTCTTGAAACCACTGCGTCAACTTGCCTAGGTCGTGAACATACCCGGCCAACTGTGCGACCAAAGCAGCCAGCCGCAAATAACTCGGCATTCTGAGGGTTTCTTTGGTCTGCGTTGATACCGCGAAACGCCCGTGGATGTCATAGGATTTATTGTTCCCTACCACCCACAAAAGCCTCATACCCAAGACGGAATCGTTTCGATAACAGGCGATTGACGTTTGCCGTGTGGCACTCTTTCTTGAGGCGCTGTAGACCTCATCAAGCGCATCTTGTGTAATCAGCGTAAACCAAGGCCTGTCCCCAATTCGAGAGGCATAGCGATCAAGCAAAGCCCGTGTCCGCGGCAACGCCTTCAGTTCGCAGTTGGAGATAAAAACGACATGCATGCGCTACTCACCGACTACTACACTGCTGAGTAACGGCCACACTTGGAGCGCCGAAGACTTCAAACCTTCGTTCTCCTTGCGGAATTCATACAGCAAATGACGCGGTATTCGAACTTTTCCGCTCGCATTGATCCCAAGCTCATGCCTCACCACCTTCTCCTGATCGGGGGTTAACAGTTGATTGAGTGATACATGAACGCTGACGTCTGCACCAATATGACCTCGCCTCACGAATTTCTGATCAAGCGACTTCTTGGTCGCCTTCACATCCAGTTTCTGGGCATCCAGGATCCGACTCAATAGGAAGAGCTTCACGGGGTACTGGGCTTCAGGGTCATTCAAATCATGTGCATGCAGGCGAAAACCTTTCCCGGTGTATTCCAGAGTGCACGGCCATACTGTCCGCCACTTGGCTGTTTCGTCTTTTTTTAGCCCGACGTAAAGAATTTGAATCGGCTCATCCCTGAGTGCCCCCTCCACAACCACCCTGGTTGCCGCCTCCGACAGGGTTGATAGCGCCCGAATCTTGGGCCGGACGATTCCAACCCCATCGTCGTCGAAAATTCCAGTGGATTGGGGGGGCTCACCACGAGCAATTTTCTCGAGAATCAGATCAATTGATGCTTCAGCGGGACAAGCTGCACCGTGTTTCGGAACCACGCCTACCCGCTTGACCCACATCAAGGAACCAGAAGGATGCCTTGTCGCATCGCCAAGAATTTTGGAAGCCCTAGCGGGCGAACCTCCAGTTCCAAATGCGCGGTCAACCGCTTCCCGGTCGCACTTTCCAAGCGTCCAGGCCCGTCTCAAGACAAAAATTATTGGATCGAATGTCTCTTTCATAATGAATAATATAGCATTTTCTTGGTTTATATTTTCGTTTTGAAAATATCTATTGGTTTGCAATGCGATATCAACTTGTGTAAGCTCTTCTTCGATGCCCACACACCCACCTCCTCATGAACAAAGAACAAGCCCAGCTATTGCTTCAAAACTCGCATTACGGACTGCTGGCGGACCTGTGCAAAAGCGGCCCAAAACGAAACATCAAACTGAAAGTTGACGACCTTCTCTGCGCAGCGGACACCCGACACGCATGCGCCATCATTGTGGCAAACCGGCCGGAGATCAGCTTCGGACTCACTTTGTTTGGGCTATACGATTCATTCGTAGAGGCCATGCCTGGAGAACCTGTTGAAGGGGATGAAAAATCAGCCCAAAGTTACATCGAATGTGCTGAACGCTTTGCAACTCAGCTCATCGCGGCGATAGAGCCAAAAGATGCCAAAGCACTGGCTTCCCGAAAAACCCGCGAGTTCGCCACTCATTTTTCAGCCAAACTCATTCATTCATCAGCCAAAGGCAGCTCGTTTGCCGCCAATAAACCGACCGCACTGCCTCATCTTTCCGCGCGTTCACTGGCTGCGTCGTCGATCAACATTCCGTTGGATCAAAAGAAGAACGACTCTCAAGGCGTTTATCAGCGACTGGTCAAGATCATGTCTGAGGATCCAATGGTTGTCCAAGCCGGAATACCGTCAGCCATTCTCAACGCAATCCAAGAAGGCATTGCGGAGGGTATCGAACACGCCCGACTTAACGAAGACTCATCAGTAGACCATCGACTCAAGCAAATACTTGTTCCCTCGGGGGATTCCTATATCGCCTTGAGTCCAATGGGTAGTGCAGGCATTAGCGTGGTGGTGGGTGACGCAGCTGAAACACTCTACCAACAATGGCGCACTTTCCATGAAGCCAAGCCGTCAACACCACAGGCGCAGCCTCAAACAGAAAAGGAAGCAGCACCTGTTTTATTCAAACCCAACAAGTTGAAGTTTGAAATTGGGGGGGCAAACCCCAGAAACGCCACCATTCACTGGACACACCAGGCATTTCAAAGGCCCCTTTACTTCAATGTACCCATGCGGCGCAAAGCGGTGTCTACTGCTTATCACTTTGTGTATCGAGGGCATTGGAAACCATCCATCGACTCCAATTTGATCAAAGGCTTCTTTGCTCAATTGGCCTCAATGGAGTCCTCTGCAGCCTTGCATGACTCCGTGTCAATGAAAGCCGTAGAAGTCTTGGCAACGGGCCAGCTTGCGCAAATTGCACGCTCTTCCTACACACAGGCCAAAGCGTTTTCAGCCGCCCTGGAGCAAGGGCTCATCGAGGTTGACGGTGTTGAAGAGGAAATCAATAAAGACCTGCTGAACAGACTGCGGCCCAAAGCAAATGACATACCCGCCCTAGATTTGTTTCTAGTGAACGGAAACTTCGGCCAAGAATTTATGAGCGCCTTGGCAGACACGATCACATCAATCCTGAATCGTGCTGCGTTAAGGCTCAACAGCGGGTTCCCAATGAGTACGGTAGAACGTGAAAGAACCACCGCTGCCATTCTTAAAACGCTCTCAGCCCCGATTCAATGAAGCGAACCATGATGACTTACATCCAACTCTATGTTGAAGTGTCCAAGGCAAACATGCTCCAAAGCCCATCATTCATAACGCCTGCGCCGGTGTTTGCAGCGGTGATGGCCATGCATGCACTTGACATGAAACTGAACAAACAACTTGGCATTACGGGTGTCGGGCTTATCCACCATGACCACCGCCCCTGGATTGAATACCCCACCAAAAATGACGGCTACCTCGACCCTGTGCTTGTTCAACGCCGAGGTGCTTACTTATTCGACAGCATTGCCAAACCGCAAGCCACGCCCTTGCAGCCCATGGCCCTGACTGATCTGAAGTGGTCCATCCTGCTGGCATGCAAAAATGGCGTCGACAAAGAACAGGTTAAATCTGCTGTATACACCATGCGGTTTGCGGGCGGACAGATCAATGAAGAACGACTTCACGTTGGGTGCTTTGATTCGCTGGACGAATTGAGCAAACAGCTGCGAACCGGTTATTGGCTGAACGACGCCTCGGACCAACTGAAGGAACCACCTGAAAAAGCGCACTCCGTGTCGACCAACCCTGCAGAGCGGCTTCTTCAGCTCACCAGCCATACAATCAACCCGTTCACAGTGCCCGTCAATCTTGGCTACAGCCTTCTGGCAAGCCCTGTGGCCCGCAGTGGTAGCCGGGACATTCAAGGCATACCCTGCGACCATGCCTATGCGGAACATCTAATTGGCTTATTGCAATTCGTCCCCATTCGCCAAGCCAAGGAGAATGGCCTCATCAATGTCAACCACTTTTGGCGATTCGGATGGGTGAATGACGAATTTCTGGTGACCAACAATCCAAGTATTCAACTGGCCCCACAACGCACCGAAGAAATCACTGCCCAATAACCCCACCCCACGTAAGAGAGCCCCTCATGACTTTAAAAATGCCCCCGGTACTTGCCTCCCAACGCGGCTTCATTCTGACTGACGGAATGATGTTTTCATTGATTGAAAAGAAGGGCGGAGAACAAACACTTATCCCGATCAACGTGGTACGCCATGGCATTCGAGGAATCAATATCAACCCAAAAGATGAGAGCAAAACCCCAGGGCTGATTCAACGTACAGAAACTGCCAAAACCGACCCAGATGCCTCTGCACTAGTGGTCCGCTTCAACTACCGTACCCTGCCTGCGGACAGCCTACTTTTTGCTTGCGCAGACTCCCACTACCGAGAGCATCTCAACAGCTTCATCGCACGATTTTTCAAACCAGGCGTTGCCGAGTTTGATGAGGTATGCCGCCGCATGGCAAGAAACATACTGAATGGGCGCTGGCTTTGGCGCAACCAAATGCTGGGGGATGTCACTGTTGAAGCAAGTGCGGGGGGAGTGAGCTACACCTCAAAGGGAACCCGGCAGCGTGACTTCGATTGCTACACCAAGGACGAAATCGAATTGGCAAACGACGTGATTGCCGCTGGACTAACGGGTTCAATGATTCCCTTGAAAGTCACAGGGAAGGTGAACTTCGGATTCACAGGCGCTGTAGAGGTCTTTCCCAGCCAAAATATGGTCACCGGAAAACCTCAAGGGTTTGCTCGCTCACTGTACAAAGTAGACCCCATCTCGGTTTCAGACTTGCGCGCTATTTTAGGAACAGCGGCAAAAGATGGAGAAAGTGCCGGGGAGTTTGCTGCGGACATGATACGCATGGGCTATGCAGCGCTTAGGGATCAGAAGATCAGCAATGCGATCAAAACCATCGATACATGGTACCCAGGTTTCAATGGCAAACCGATTGCCATCGAGCCCAACGGCGCCAGCTTGGAACTGAATTCAGTTGAACGCAAAAAATCGGGCTCCAAGGCCTTGCTGCCAGAGATCGATAGCATGCATCCAACCGAAAGTTTCAACACAGACGCCGCTTTCCTGATTGGCTTGATCATCCGTGGTGGCGTGTTCAGCGAGGAATCTGACAAATGATCTGCTCGTCTTACTTCGACCTGAAGTTGCGGCCATCTGCGGACGAAATCACGAATTGGGACCGATTCGGAAGACTCATCCGTGCCCTGCATGTTGGCGCCACTCAAACCAACGTCAAATTTGCCATCGACTTCCCGGAATGGATGCGAGAAGGGTTTTCGCTGGGCGATCGCATTCGTGTATTTGGTTCAGAATCAAACTCATTGAATCAACTCTACGACTCGATTGAAGCATGCTCTTGGTTTGAAGATGAGGTAGAAGGTGGACGTATTAGAACGGTGAAAGAGGTTAAGGGATATCACGCTCTACTTCATCACAGTTTTGGTGGCGGTGTGATTAAAGACCGCAAGGGTATTGGCCTGGACAAAATCAGGGAGACCCGAGCGCAAAGAAAAATGGCCTTCATGGCCAAAGCTCAATCGCTGCCATACATCAAAATTTTGAGCTCTACTGGCAAGCAATTTTGTCTTCGGCTTGAGAGAATTCATGCCACCCAATCGGACACAGGCGAGCCCAACGGATATGGTGTATCCCGTCCAACTCAGATCATTGCCTTACCCGTTCTGCCATGAAGGCTGAGAAAAGGCCTCAGGCTGTCATGATTTCAAAAAGAGCGAATGTGTTCTACCTTGAACATGTTCGCTTATACATCGTTCATCCTGCTTGGCAAAGGAACATCAGTCACCGATGCAGCAGTCAGGAAACTGTCCGAATCCAATGTAATTCTCGGTTTTTGCGGCTCGGGGGGTTCACCGCTGTTTGCGGAGATGGATGTTACATTCCTCTTACCGCAGGACGAATATCGCCCGACCGACCACGCCCAACGGTGGTTTGCCCTTTGGCAAAACGAAGAGAAACGCACTGCGATGGGACAGGTCCTACTGAAAAGGCGAATTGACTGGAACCGGCTAATGTTCCCAAAACTTAACCTTGAAGTGCCTCAGGCGCTGTTTGATTCATTCGAATCCAGGATAGCCACCTGCCAATCAAACACAGATCTTTTAATGGCGGAGGCATCGTATGCCAAAGGCCTCTACGCATGTCTTGCCGCATCATTTCGCCTCAGCGACTTCACCAGAACCGCCGGTGCGAAGAAAAAAGAGACGCCCATTCAACGGGTCAATGCATTTCTTGATCATGGCAATTACCTGGCCTATGGCTATGCGGCAGTCTCCCTGCATGGCATGGGGGTCCCCTATTTTCTGCCCGTACTTCATGGAAAGACGCGCCGTGGCGCCTTGGTCTTCGATATTGCCGACCTGTTCAAGGATTGGTTAGTGATGCCGGCTGCCTTTGATGCAGGCGTTCGAAACACACCTGATAACAAGTTCAGGGCAAGAATCATTGAACTGGCACTTCAGTACCATGTGTTGGACCATTGTATGAACTTCATTTCTGAGCTTCCAGAAAAAATACCCAAAAATCAATGACTTGCATATCCACCCTCAAGTCGAAGGTTTTATCCCTCTTTTTCAGCTAAGTTGCTGAAGTTCTTTAACAATTTGATAGCATGATGCTGTTCATCGCCGCACAGGCGATTGAGAAATACCTGGTTCGCGTTCGTGATCCCGACGATACGTTCATCGCCGCACAGGCGATTGAGAAAACGGCAGAAGTTTCAAAAGCTACCGGCTTGAAGTTCATCGCCGCACAGGCGATTGAGAAAATCAAGTCATACTCGGTCTGCGTCAGAGGCGCGTTCATCGCCGCACAGGCGATTGAGAAATTCTCCCCCCTCCGGTTCCGCACATACTGCTCGTTCATCGCCGCACAGGCGATTGAGAAACTGGAGCGAACAGTTTGAATCGGGCGCGGCCCGGTTCATCGCCGCACAGGCGATTGAGAAACCGTACATATCCGAAGCTGGACGGTGATGTGGGGTTCATCGCCGCACAGGCGATTGAGAAATTGCGCCGTGAGGGTTCGCAGCACTGGATTATGTTCATCGCCGCACAGGCGATTGAGAAAATTCTCAGCAGATGGGCGCGCAGCACCTTGGCGTTCATCGCCGCACAGGCGATTGAGAAACTGCCCGATTACATGCCTTTGATGGCCATGATGTTCATCGCCGCACAGGCGATTGAGAAACACGCGCCTTGGTGTGATGGAAGAGCGTTTGTAGTTCATCGCCGCACAGGCGATTGAGAAAGATCCGCAGTTTGTTCTAAGCACAATGAATGGGTTCATCGCCGCACAGGCGATTGAGAAAGGCGCTCTCGCCGGTCACGGTGAAGCCGTTGCGTTCATCGCCGCACAGGCGATTGAGAAACGACTCAAGCTGCTCACGCAGTAAACCCAGCGGTTCATCGCCGCACAGGCGATTGAGAAATGTGAAACATCGGCAGCCTGCTGAAGCTGCAGGTTCATCGCCGCACAGGCGATTGAGAAATTTGCACCGTGGCTGCGATAGAGGATTTACACGTTCATCGCCGCACAGGCGATTGAGAAAATAAGGTCATACTCGGCCTGCGTCAGAGGCGCGTTCATCGCCGCACAGGCGATTGAGAAACGATTCTCCCAGCACCCAAACTGCAGATTCTCGTTCATCGCCGCACAGGCGATTGAGAAATACCCGACCGGTACCGGCCTGTACCCCGGATCGTTCATCGCCGCACAGGCGATTGAGAAACGCCGTGGCGGCACGATTGTGAGCTTCAGTATGTTCATCGCCGCAAAGGCGATTGAGAAAAGAAGATCAAGCAGCGTTTGAGGCTGCGTACAGTTCATCGCCGCACAGGCGATTGAGAAAAAGTGGTTCTTGACGCAGCGGTAGAGCCGGATGTTCATCGCCGCACAGGCGATTGAGAAATGAAGCTATTACCCAAGGTGACAGCCTTGAGGGTTCATCGCCGCACAGGCGATTGAGAAAATCTGCCAGCCGTGCTTTTGGTACAGCGTCACGTTCATCGCCGCACAGGCGATTGAGAAAATCAGCGACATCCTGTGGCATGCCACTAGGAAGTTCATCGCCGCACAGGCGATTGAGAAATGGACCTTCTTCGATTGCCTCAGTCACGTTGAGTTCATCGCCGCACAGGCGATTGAGAAATGGCGGCCCTTTCCACCGCATTGTTTCCGGGTGTTCATCGCCGTACAAGCGATTGAGAAAACTCATGCCGTACGCAGTCTAGTAAGCCAGGTCAGCACCTCGTATGCAAGAATACAGCGTGGTTTCCGTAAATTTGACTCACTTCAACTCACACTTTTAGACTCCCCGCGAGAACATCCTACTTGCACAACTCTGTAGCCCTAGAATTCACTATCGATTAATAGATTGTGTTCCTGGCCACCTGCCTAGGCCCAGTACAGAACCAACCCTCACCACCCACAGCGGGTGATGCCTTTTTGATCAAGCAAAGTGCCGTGCTAGCGTTGGAGGTTTCGACGTTTGGAACGCGACGACCATGCCCTTGATGATCCGCTTAGGCGACACCACAAGCCACGGGGGCACCGTGCTGGAGGGCTTTCCGGTGTATGTGGTGGAAGGCAGGCCCGTGGCGGGCTTGGGCCACAAGGTGGCTTGCCCCAAATGCAAAGGCGTGTTCCCCATTGTGGAAGGCAACCCCAGCCACACCTTCAACCAAATACCCTTGGCCTATGCGGGCATGAAAACAGCCTGTGGGGCCAGCCTTCTTCCCTCGCAAGCCAGTACCGTGCACAGCACCATGACCGGCCACAACACCCAGTTGCCACCCGAACAGTTGCCGATCAGCCCTTTGGCGCAGCAGCCTGATGAGCGGGTGGTGCAATTCAAACTGCGCCATCATGAAACCCGCGAGCCCTTGGCAGGTGTGCCCTACACCATCAAACTGTCCAATGGCGGGCAGGAAACTGGCCACTCTGACAGCAACGGCTTAACCGCGCCGCTGTTGGTGAAGAAAACCATTGAAGCCACGTTGGTGGTGCAGTCCGCCCCATGAGCCAAACCTTTCAACGCCTGGCCAGCGACAAAATGGCCCTGCACAAAGGCACCCGCGACCTCGACGATTGCGGTTGCCACAACACCCTGGCCTACGACGGCCAAGACCGCTGGGTGGCTGAAGTACCGGTACTCACCTGCGACTGCTTGTGGCGCATTTACCAACGCGAGGCCGAGCGCATTGTGGCACCGGGCGGTGTGTTGATTGCCGACCCCATCGCCCGCAACAGGCGAATCAATGCCGCTTATGCCGCCCTGTGGCTCAGCGATCCGCGTTTTGAATGGGCGGGTTTGGCCGCCTTTGCGTCCAAGCAGGTGGGCTGTGGGCTGCTGCATGCGGCAGACAACATGAACAGCCTTCGTGAGCGGCAACGGATGGCCACCCCTCCTAGAAACGTCGCTCTGGAACCCGCGCAACAAGCTGGGGCGGGTATGGTAAGCGGGTCGATTGCTGCGATGGGGAGCGGAGTGAAGTATGTGTATGACACCTTGGCACTGGGCAACACAACGCTATTTCTGGACATTTACCCGCTGCATATGTTTTATGCCAAGCGTGGGTTGGCGGAGATGAAGAAATGTATGGGGATTCGTACGAAAATTGACAGTAATCCGAAGTTTCCCGTGCTTTGGACTGTACCCGATAAAGTTAAATTTGGCTTTGCTTTTCCTGAAATTATTCCTGCATTTGAGGCGATCGAGCGCGGGGATATCTTTGAAAGCGTCCGCCTGTTGGCGCGTCATGAACAGCTCAACATCCTACAGCCCACCATTTACGACGATGGTCTGATGGCTGCCTTGCTTAGAGGTAATCAAGCAGCCACTTCGTTTGCCTATGTAACTGGTATATCCTTCGGCTTTGAAGAGAAAGTTCAGCTAACACTTGCCAATCAATGCAAACCTGTATCCGATGGCCGAAGTATCGAATTCAGCAGAGACGCAACGGCTAACCTAGCCAACTTTGACGAGCGTATGCCGTTTGTACTCCGTGCAGCACGACAATTTCATTCCTTGCTGAATAGCCCAACCCGGCTACAGATTGAAAAAGCCATTCGTGAGATTTCGCAAGGCAGCCCGATCCGATGAATATGGCACGACGGATTTTGAGTTGGGTTAAACAGCACTGGTTTTTTTCTGTGCTGCTGGTGGTGCTGACTTATGCCGGTGCTTGCCAAGCCATCGATTACCTCACCCCAGCCAAGGAAATCGCGCTGATCATCGGGGAGCCTTGGAAAGACATGCAGACACGCTCCACTGCACGAATTGGTGACGACATCCCCGATGAAATTTGGTTTCGAGAACCCATTGACCTCGCATACCTTCGTTTCGCAGACCCTCAATACGGCTTTATCACACCACCCGCGAAGTTTTTTGCAATCGGATTTAATCGAGGGAGGATTGACAGTATTCGCATGTCCCCCCAAGTAGAGCCCCTTCCCCTTCAGGATGCGCTCAACATCGTATTAAGCCTTCAAGAGCAATGGCGACGAGGTGGCTGGGTGGTCGTTGACCCAAAAAACAACCCTGCACATGAAAACACCGAGCACTGGAAATCGCAGATCACCGCCTGTCGAGCAGACACAACCTTCTGGAACTCTGGAGCCGAGAAGCGGTATCAAATCACCGTGGGCATTATCTGCTTTAAGGACAATCGGTATCCCAACGAACAACGCTTCCTGATCAATTTGGCCATTGCTCGACCTTGGTTTGAGGCTCATTGATTAAAAAGGCAGTTCGAGAAATTTCGCAAGGCAGCTCAACACGATGAACAACGCAAAACAGCTTTTGACTTGGGCTAAACAGCACTGGTTTTTTTCTGTGCTGCTGGTGGTGCTGACTTATGCTGGTGCTTGCCAAGCCATCGATTACCTCACGCCAGCCAAAGAAATCGCGCTGATCATCGGTGAGCCCTGGAAGGACATGCAGGCGCGCTCCACGGCAACAATCGGTGATGAGATTCCTGGCCACAATTGGTATCGAGAACCCAAGCAACTTGCTTACCTTCGTTTCGCGGATACCCAGTACAGCTTCGTCACTCCTCCCGCGAAATTTTTTACTGTCTCCTTTGACAGCAAGGGGAAAGTTGAGTTTATCCGTATATCCCCGCAAGTAGAGCCCCTTCCCCTTCAAGATGCTCTCAACATCATTTTGAACCTGCAAGACCAATGGAGAAAGTCGGGCTGGGACTTGGATGACCCCGTTGGATTTCCAGCTTACGAGAACAGTCCAAAGTGGATTGAGGAGCTAAAGAAATGCACAGCGGACAGTACCTATTGGGATGCCGGAGAAAAGTATGAGTTGATGGTGGTGGCCACATGCTATGAAGACAAACGCTATCCAAATGAACAGCGGTATCTTGTCACCATCTCTATGGGTCCATACGACAAAGATGTGGAAAGGCCTTTCCGCAAGCGATGAAATTCACCATCCGTGAAATTTCGCAAGGCAGCCCGATCCGATGAACAAGGCACGACGGATTTTGAGTTGGGTTAAACAGCACTGGTTTTTTTCTGTGCTGCTGGTGGTGCTGACTTATGCCAGTGCTTGCCAAGCCATCGACTACCTCACCCCACCCAAGGAAATCGCATTGATCATCGGTGAGCCCTGGAAAGACATGCAGGCGCGCTCCACTGCACAAATCGGTGATGACATCCCCGATGAAATTTGGTTTCGAGAACCCATTGACCGCGCATACCTTCGTTTCGCAGATCCTCAATACGCCTTTACCACACCGCCCGCGAAGTTTTTTGCAATCGGTTTTAATCGAGGGAGGATTGACAGTATCCGTATATCCCCCCAAGTAGAGCCCCTTCCCCTTCAAGACGCCCTCAACATCATTTTGGACCTGCAGCACCAATGGAGAAAATCGGGCTGGGACTTGGATGACCCCGTTGGATTTCCAGCTTACGAGAACGCCCCGTTTTGGATAGATGCGCTAAAAAACTGCCGGGCAAGAACTACGCAATGGGATGCCGGAGAAAAGTATGAGTTAATGGTTGTGGCTACATGCTATGAAGACAAACGCCATCCGAATGAACAGCGCTACTTGGTGACGATTTCCATGGGCAAGTACGACAAAGGTCTGGAAAGGCCTTTCCGCAAGCGATTAAATTCACCATCCGTGAAATTTCGCAAGGCAGTCCAATACGATGAACAACGCAAAACAGCTTTTGACTTGGGCTAAACAGCATTGGTTTTTTTCTGTGCTGCTAGTGGTGCTGACTTATGCCGGTGCTTGCCAGGCTATCGACTACTTGACTCCGCCCAAAGAAATCGCGCTGATCATCGGTGAGCCTTGGAAGGACATGCAGGCGCGCTCTACGGCAACAATCGGTGATGAGATTCCTGGCCACAATTGGTATCGAGAACCCAAGCAACTTGCTTACCTTCGTTTCGCGGATACCCAGTACAGCTTCATCACTCCACCCGCGAAATTTTTTACAGTCTCCTTTGATGGCAAGGGGAAAGTTGAGTTTATCCGTATGTCCCCCCAACTGGAGCCCCTCCCCCTTCAAGACGCCCTCAACATCATTTTGAACCTGCAGGACCAATGGAGAAAATCGGGCTGGACTTTGTTCGATCCTGTGGACTACCCAGCTTACGAAAATAGCCAAAAATGGATTGATGAGCTTAAGAATTGCTCTGCAAGTAGCACGCACTGGGATGCGAGCCCGAAGTATCAGTTGATGGTGGTTGCAAGCTGCTATAAGGACAACCGCCATCCGAATGAACAGCGTTACTTGGTGACCATTTCTATGGGTAAGTACGATGCAGGATGGGAGCGCCCCTCAAGAAATCAATGAAATCCACCATTCGTTAAATTTCGCAAGGCAGGTCAACCCGAGTATCAAGCACCGACGGGCCTCACATATATTTGTTTAAGACCCCACCTTCAACGTCACCACCCCCGCAATAATCAGCGCCACACCGATGTATTTGGTGAGCGAAGCCGCATCCCCGAAATACCAGACACCGACCACAAAGGTGCCTGCTGCGCCAAGCCCGGTCCAAATGGCGTAAGCGGTTCCTATGGGGATGGTGCGTTGGGCCATCCACAAGAGAAAGCCGCTGATGACCATAAACAACACCGCCACGGCAATGCCCACCACTCGGGTTTCGGGTTGCTGGGCAATTTTCAACCCCACGGGCCAGCCAATTTCAAAAAGGCCTGCGAAAATCAGGTAAATCCAAGCCATTACAGCGCTCCATCAGCCTTTGCAGAACCACGCACCCACAACCTTTTTGCTTTGCCCAAAAAGCCCTCGAGGTCGTCCATTAAGGTATACACCACAGGCACCACCAACAGGCTGAGGAAGGTTGAGGTGATCAAACCACCAATCACGGCAATGGCCATGGGGCTGCGGAAGCTGTTGTCCGCACCGCCCAGGCCCACCACAATGGGCAGCATACCGGCGATCATGGCAATGGTGGTCATCACAATCGGTCTGGCTCGCTTGTGACACGCGTCGATGAGGGCGTCGAAGCGGCTCATGCCGCGTTCTTGGCGGGCCACGATGGCGTATTCCACCAGCAGGATGGAGTTTTTGGTGGCAATACCCATCAGCATGATCAAGCCAATCAGCGAGGGCATGGAGAAACTTTTCCCCGCCACCAACAGCGCCACGAAAGCCCCACCCAGGGACAGTGGCAACGCGGCCAGAATGCTGAACGGTTGAATGAAGTCGCGAAACAGCAGTACCAGCACCACAAAAATACAGACAATGCCGGTGAGCATGGCCAAGCCGAAACTGCTGAACAATTCGGCCATCACTTCGGCGTCGCCCACGTCTTGCTGCTTCACGCCCATGGGCAGGTTTTGAATGGCGGGCAGTTTCTGCACCGCCGCCGTCACTTCACCCAGTGGCAGGCCCGACAATTCAATTTCAAAGGTCACGTTGCGCGAACGGTCGTACCGGTCGATGACGGCGGGGCCTGCATTGCTTTGAATATCAGCCACCATGAACAAGGGCACAGCACCAATGGCTGGGTTGCTGGACGGCACTTTGAGGTTGCGCAAGGCGTCCACTGAGCCACGCGCCTGTTCATCCAAACGCACCAGCACGGGCACTTGCCGCTGGGCCAGGTTCATTTTGCTGAGGGCGGCGTCGTAATCACCCAGTGTGGCCACGCGCAGGGTTTCACCAATGGCTTGGGTGCTCACCCCATACTCCGCCGCTTTGGCCAGGTTGGGGCGCACCCACAGCTCGGGCCGCACCAGGGCCGCGCTGGACGCAACAGACCCCAACCCCGGAATGGACCGCAAGTCACGCTCCACATTCTGGGCTGCCTCAGCCAGTGCTTTCCCGTCTTCACCGGTCAACACCAGCACATACTTTTCGCCTGACCCGCCCAAGCCCACTTTGAACCGGGCACCGGGCAAGTCTTGCAGGGCTTCCCGCATTCCGCGTTCAATCACCTGCTTGACCACCTCACGTTCTTGCCGACTGTCCAGCAGAATGGTCAGCGTGGCTTTGCGAACCTCGCCACCGCCAAGGCTGGCGAATGGGTCCGAGCCCGCCGCACCCGCACCAATGGTGGTGTACACGCTGCGCACGTGCGGCACTTTCATCACCAACTCGCGGGCACGCTCGGCCGCCTGGGTGGTTTGGCTTAACGTGGTGCCCGGCTGAAGTTCAATGTACACCTGGCTTTGGGACACGTCGTCGGGCGGCACAAAGCCTGCGGGCAGCAAGGGCACCAAGGCCATGGAGCCCACAAAAAACAGGGCCGTGAAGACACAGGTGAGCAGGCGGTGCTTCAAACACCAACGCACCCACACCAGGTAACGGCGCATCACTGGCCCGTCCTCAGGCTCGTCGTGGCTGGGTGCGGCCTTTAGCATGTAAGCCGCCATCATGGGCGTCAGCAGCCGAGCAACCACCAAGGAAGCAAACACGGCGATGGCGGCTGTCCAGCCGAACTGTTTGAAGTATTTGCCTGCAACACCACTCATGAATGCGGTGGGCAAGAACACGGCAATCAAGGTGAAGGTGGTGGCGATCACTGCCAAACCAATTTCGTCTGCGGCTTCGCGGGCGGCTTCCATGGGTGTTTTGCCCATGCGCAGGTGGCGAACAATGTTCTCCACTTCCACAATGGCATCGTCCACCAAGATACCCACCACCAGCGACATGGCCAGCAAGGTCACCACGTTCAAAGAAAAGCCGAGGTAGTACATGCCCATGTAAGTGGGAATGACAGACAGCGGCAGCGCCACTGCCGACACAAAGGTGGCACGCCAGTCGCGCAGGAACAGCCACACAACCACCACCGCCAAAATGGCCCCTTCGTACAGCATGGCCATGCTGGCTTCGAATTCATCTTCAATGGGGGTGACGAAGTCAAATGCTTCGGTCAGTTCCACGTCGGGCCGTTGCGCCAGCAATTCGGTCAACGCCGCTTTCACGCCTTGCCCCACTTCAATTTCACCGGCCCCACGGCTGCGCGTGATTTCAAAACCCACCACCGGTTTGCCATTGAGCAGCGCTGCACTTCGGCGTTCGGCCACAGTGTCGCGTATGTCGGCCACATCGCCCAGCACCAGTGTTCGACCGCCGCTGATGGCCAGCGGAAAACGGCGAAGCTCGTCGGCATTGCCCACGGTGGCCAGGGTGCGCAGCGGTTGTTCGATGGTGCCGAAGTTGGCACGCCCGCCTGCTGATTCAAGCTGAGTGGCCTTCAGTTGGCGAGATACATCGGCCGCAGTAATGCCATAGGCCAGCAGGCGTGCCGCATTCAGTTCAACCTGCACTTCCCGGGTCACCCCACCCACCCGCGTCACGGCCCCGACGCCTTTCACGCCCAACAATTTACGGGTGATGTTGTTGTCCACAAACCAGGACAACTCTTCTTCATCCATTTGGTCGGAACGGATGGTGTATGCCAGTATCGGCGCACCGGTCAGGTCGAGTTTGTTGATGACTGGGTCGCGCAGTTCGCCCGGCAAGTCGGCCCGAACACGGGACACGGCTGAGCGCACATCGTCCACAGCCTCTTGCGTGTCTTTCTCCAGACGGAACTCGATCATCAAGCTGACCAGCCCATCCTGAATTTTTGTAGTGATGTGCTTGACCCCTTGCAAGGTGGCCACGGAGTTTTCGATTTTTCGGGCAACGTCGTTTTCAAGTTGCGACGGGGAAGCCCCGGGCAGGCTGGCGCTGACCATGACGGTGGGCAAGTCGATGTCGGGGAAGTTCTGAATTTTCATGAACTTGAACCCGGCGTAACCCGCCAGGGTCAACATGAAAAACAGCATGATCGCCGGGATCGGATTTCGGATGGACCACGCAGAGACGTTCATTGAACCACCTTCACCAAGTCACCGTCCGCCAGAAAAGCCACACCCGACTGCACCACTTGGTCGCCAGCGGTCAGGCCTGAACGCACTTCCACCCAATCCCCCTGCCGCGAACCCAACTGCACTTTGATGCGCTGTACACGGTTGGTTTGTGTGTTGACTTTGTACACGGCACTGAAGCCATCGCGTTCCACCACCGCTGTGGCAGGAATGGCCAAGCAGGGTTGCTGACCCAATTCCAATTGGCCGCTGACATAGGCCCCTGCCCTTAGGCCTGTTGCGGTAGAAGGGAGGTCTACATAGACCAAGCCAACACGCGCTTGGCTGTCCACAGCGGGCGACACAGCACGCACAGTGCCTCGAATGGATTGGGCATCCAGCCGAACCACCGCAGCCTGCCCTTTGCGAACACGGGCCAGGTCGCCGTCGCTTAACTCGGCCCGCCATTCAAGGCGGCCACGGCGAATCAGCCTGAAAAACTCTTCGCCGGGGTTGGCAATTTTGCCGACCACCAAGCTGCGTGAAGACACCACCCCGTCGTCCGGTGCCAACAGGCGGGTGTTCTTCAGCCTCAGCTCCTGCTGGGCCACCTGGGCTTGGGCGGACTTAAGCCGGGCCAGGGCCAGCTTCTCATTGGCAAAGGCTTGGTTGATTTGCTGCTGGCTGAGTGCACCCGGTGCATCCAGTTGGCGAACCATGTCGGCTGTGGCGCGCAGGTCGTCCAGGTTGGCTTGTGCTTCCATCAGGGTGGCCTGTGCAACCGCCAAATCTGCACGCACCGAGTCGTCTTCCAGACGGGCCAACACTTGGCCTTTCTTCACAACCTGCCCCACTTCCACACCAATCTCTTCCACCCGAAGGCCGCTGGTCAAACTGCCAACCACCAGTTCCTGCCAAGGGGCCACAGCACCATTGGCCTGAATGGACACTGTGAGGTTTCTGGATTTGGCCTCAGTCAATTGCACTGACAGTGCAGGTTTGACGGCGGCTTTGGGATTGGATGTGTCTGCATTCACCGCCGACACACCCGCCCACAGCAAACCCAAACCGAGGACACAAAGGGTACGCGGTGAATAAGAAAACTGCTTCATGTGTTTACTCCGAATAAGCCCAAGTGCCGCCCAAAGCGCGATGCAGATTCAGCATGGCGAGAATTTGAGCAGCCTGATTTTGATTGACCTGCCGCTGGGCGGCCCATTGGTTGCGACGGTCCTGCTCAAGGTCAAGGCCATTGATGAGCCCCACGGTGAACTGCTGTTCTGAACGGCGGGTTTGCGCAAGCAAGTCGCGTTGATAGGTTTGAAGCACCTTGGACTGTTGGTCCTGTGAGTTCAGGTCCACCAAGGCCTGTTCGACTTCCTTCACAGCGTCACGCACTTTGGCTTCAAGCTCTTGTCGAGCCAGTTCATAGGCGGACTTGGCGGCTTCAATGCTGGCCTTGCGTCGGCCACCATCGAACACGGGCAGCGACACGCTGGGCCCAATGCTCCATGCGCGGTAGTTGAATGAACCGAATTGGGCGCTTTCAAACCGGGTGGGGGCGATGCTGCCACTCAGGCTAAGGCGGGGGTATCGGGCGGCTTGCTCTGCACCCAAGTCTGCACTGGCGGCATCCACGGCCCACAACAAGGCACGCACATCTGGCCTGTTGGACAAGGCATCGGCAGGCACCACAACCACGGGTGCAACCGTAGCCTTGGGCAGTAGCCCATGGGCGGGCTTGAGCAAGGCGCGCAGTTCGCCTTCAGGGTAGGCGCTCAAAGCCACCAGCGCTTTCACCTGTGCGTCGCAGCTGGCTTGTTGTTGGGTGACTGCGTTGTCGTAATCCACCACCTGTGACTTGAACTTCAACACATCGCTTTCGCTGCGCAAGCCAACAGCGCGGGTTTTTTCAAGCGCTGACAACACAGTCTTTGCCGAGGCTGACTCTTGCTTCAGCATGTCCAACTGTGCCTCGCAGAGGCGGCGCTGCACCAACAGGGACGCAGTCTCGGAGCGAAGCGACTCCTGCACCTGAGCCATCAGGTTGACGTTTTGTTGAAGACGGGCCAGGGCCGCCTCAGACTGGCGTGCAATCAAACCGAAGAGGTCAAGTTCCCAACTGGCCTGAAACCCGGCCTGCGATTGGTTGCTGATGAACACGTTGCCCAGAAAGCCTGATGCGCTGCGGTTGAACGAGGCATTGGCATTCAGTTGCGGCAAAGCGTTGGCTTGGCTACTGGTGAGCGCAGCCCGCGCCGTGGCCACGTTGTTTTTGACCTGCGCCAGGCTGGTGCTGTTGGCCAACACACGCGCTTGCAGGGCGGCCAATAGTGGGTCTTCAATGGGTTGCGCTGTGGGGGTGCTGCTTGCGGTTTGGGGAACAGGCGACGCCAACCACGCAGCGGGCACAGCCTGCGCAGGCAATGCGGCCTGTGGCTTGGTGGCTGGCCGCTGAAAATGGCTGCAGGCGGACAAGGCCAGCAACAAGGCCACACTGCCCAGCACAGCATAAGGACGCCACTTCATTGCGCACCCCCTTGGGCTGACAGGCTGGCCAGCAAGTCGCCAGGCACGGGCAAACCACGCCGCAGGTACTCGGCGTGGACCATACCCAAGCCATACCCAGCCAAACGTTGCACCAACACATCCACCGCCCGGCGGGACTTCAGCACCGCAGGGCAAAAAGCATCGACCAAGTCCTGACCAATCATGTAATGCACGGCAATGCCCACCAGGGAGAACGCAAGGCGGTGCACATCCAAATCGGGTTTCTCCAAGCCGAAACGGCGGCTTAGCGCATGAACCAGCATGTGGTGATGGGGGCGAATCTCCGCGTCGATTTCCTGTTCCCAAGCCCCGGTGGGCTCGATCATTTCCCGAAAGTGCAGTTTCATCACCAGCCGCAGGGTTTCACCATGCTTCAAGGGCTCAAGAAACGCCTTGTACAGAATCTCCAAGGCTTGCTGAAGGCTGTGCGTTTCAAACAGGTCGGGGGGTGGGGTTAAATCAGCACCCGACAAAGGCTCGGTGTACGCGGCCCGGTACAGCCCGGCTTTGTCGCCAAAGTAGTAGCGAATTGAGGAAATATTGGTGTTGGCACGGTCGGCAATTTCCCGCGTAGAGGCGCTTTCAAAGCCCTTTTCCGCAAAAATTTCAAGTGCCGCTTGAACCAGTGCAGCGCGCACATTCACAGGCGTAGCGCTTCGAGTCATGTGAATCTCTAAATCAATCGATTGATTAAATGTATCAAACGATTGATTAAAGTTCAACACCCTCCCTTCATTTGTTCATCTTCTGTTCACACAACCATCGGCCTTTGTTCATGGGAATGCGGTGGGTGCTGTCAGTTCACCCACCCACAATGCTCTTAACGACAAGGTTGTCGCTACACACCCCAAACTGAGATTCACAAGGAGAACATCATGGTTGTACGTACATTGGGCACACTGCTGATCGCATTTTCGACCATGGGCGTTGCTCACGCCTTTGGCACACCGAATGGTGACGGCACTTACCTGCCACCCCCCAAGGCGAAATCCACACTGAAGCGCGCTGATGTGGTGTCGAACATTCCGGCCGACCGTGGCTTTCAAGGCGACGGCACGGTGAAGTCAGCCGAAGCACCGCTGAGCAAAGTCAGCCGTGATGAAGTGCAGCGGAAAATGGACAATTACGAATTTGTGGGCACAGGTGACGGCACCACCGCCACCCCGTGGGTCAGGAAATCCAGCCCAACCGCAACGGCCACAGCGAGCCAAGCCCAGTAAGCGCGTAACCGCTCTGTGCGCAGGAACCCGCCCCCTCACCCTGGGCGGGTTTTTGTTTTGGGCAGCTAGAACTGGTAGCGCACTCCAAATTGAATCAACCGAGGCACTGCCGTCAAAATGCCCCGGGTGCGGTCAACGATCGCCACAGTATCCAGCAGGTTTTTGGCAACGATGAAGGCCGTGGTCGAGGTGTCTACTTTAATGTTCACCGACGCATTCCAAAGGGTATTGGCGGGTATTTCACCCCGTTGCCCGTCCGGGCTTGAAGCCACGGTGTTGGCAAAGTCAGAAAACTGACGGCCAATGTGCTGGGCTTCGAGTTCTGTCGCCACCCACCCTTGCTCGTAGCGCAACGCGGCGGTCAAGGTGTGTTCGGGCGCGTAGGGCTGACGACGACCCGCAAAGCCCACTGCGCTGCCATCGACCACGCTACGAAATGCGGTGCTCTGACGGGCCTCGGGTAACCAGGTGTAGGCCACTTTGCTGCTCCACCCCTGGGCAATGATGCTCTTGAGGTCCAACTCAAACCCCTGAAACAGCGCCTGGCCTTGTGATAGCGGGGTACTGCCGCCAGCGATGGAACCCACAGCGATCAGATTGTCGAAATCATTTCGAAAGACCGTGGCGTTCAGCCAGCCGTTGTCCCCCAGCTTGCCCTTGGCACCCGCCTCAAACTGAACAGACTCCTCGGCATCCACCTCGGTGACGGTGCCCGAGACGCCGATCAAATCCTCCACACGTGGCGGTGCAAAACCACGATGCACACTCGCAAACGCAGTCCACTTTGGGTTCAGCCGCCAATCGGCACTCAAGCCGGGCAACACCGCTTGTAGGCTTGTTTGCCCTCCTGTGCCGTTAAGCCTGTTGGTTCGCCGAACGTCAATCGACTCGTGGCGCACAATGGGTGTCACACTCACAGGGCCCCAATCAAACCGTTGGGACAAAAAGAAAGCGAAGGCTGTGGTTTCGCGGGCGTTGTTTTCAGACAGCGCCCCAGTGCGTGCGTTGGGGCCAAGGCCATTGACCTGCTGACGCGATTGCGTCTCCACATGCGCTTTCAAGCCCAACTGAAACTCGCCCAAGCTGTTCTGCGCGATCAGGCGAGGCTCAACACCCCAGGTTTCATAAAACCTTAAGCGCCCTTGAACGGAATTGCAGACCCCGGGGTCAACCACATCGCCTGCCAAACGGGCTTGGTTGAATGCAGGCCCACATTGGGCATCCTGACTGCTGCTGGCTTGCCGCCACCAATCGCGGTCAAATTGGGAGTAATACACGCTACTGGTCAATGTGGTCTGCGAGTCCAGCAAAAAGTCATGCGTAGCCGACAAGCCCGTCCGGAAAATTGAAAACTCGTCGTTTCTGAAGGGGTTGTAACGCGGCCCTTGCCGCTCGAATTCCGCTTGAGTCAAACCTGCGTAGGTGACTGTGGACTGCTCTTCATACAGGTTCGCGCGCAGGGTCAACGCATGTTGATCATTCAAGGCTGCCGTGTACTTCAGGTTTAAATCATCAAGTTGATGCCGCGTGTTGTCGCGCGCACCGTCACCAGCCTTGCGGGTGAAATCAGCCGCGAACCCCCCGTTGCCCCAGTTCATTCGCAGATTCTTGAACCCTCGGTTACCAGCGGCCATCTGGACATAGCCGCCGGGCGCTTGGCGCGCCTCAGGCGTCACATAGTTGATCACGCCGCCGATGGTCTGTGGACCAAAACGCAGGGTGTTGGCGCCTTTGAGCACTTCAATCCGGGCGTATCGGTCAATCGGTGGGTGGTAGTAGCTGGCGTTGTCACCATACGGCGCATAGGCCAAAGGAAGCCCGTCTTCAAGCAAGGTCACTTTGGTGGAACGTGTTGGGTTCAAACCCCGGAAACCGATGTTGGGCCGCAGACCAAAGCCTTCCTCATCGCGCACATTCAAGCCTGGAACTTTTCGCAAAGCCTCATTGACGGTGAAGGCCCGGGACCGATCAAGGTCCGCCTGCTGCAGTACTTGCGCATTGCCCAACGGTTCAGCGTCACCACCGATTGCAATCACTTGAACTGTGGCCAACGGTTTGGGCTCAACGGGTGGCTCATTGGCGTGTGCCAAGGTGCAGGCCAGCATCGCTGGGGTTACACCCAAGCAGCTCCGCAACCACTTGTCTTTGTTAACGCCAATCATTCCCATTTCTTTTCTCATCATTTGAAGAAACGGGGACACGATATCAAAGCTCAACCAAGCCGGGTTGACGTTCACTTTCTGTTCATACAACGCATGTCTGACATTCATGAAACTGCGCAGCGTTCAGTCAGCCAGCAATCGCAGAATGATCTCAACGACAAACGTGTCGTGAACTGAAAATCAACCACCAAGGAGTAACACCATGATCACACGCACTGTAAGCACACTGGCCCTGTTGATGGTCACCATGGGTACAGCCCACGCTTTCGGAACACCCAACGGCGATGGCACCTACCTGCCACCGACCAACTTGAAATCCAACCTGACCCGCGCTGAAGTGCTGGCCCAAGTGCCTGCAGACCGCGGATTCCAAGGCGACGCCACAGTGGTGACGTTCGAGGCCCCCCTGAGCAAGGCCAGCCGTCAGGAAATGCAGGCCAAGATGGATCAGTATGAGTATGTGGGTGTGGGCGACGGCACAGTCATCACTCCATGGGTTCGCAAGTCTGACAACAGCTCCTTTGCCAAGTCCGCACGCTGATGCGTGAGGCACGGCCCGGGCCTTGAGTCCACCTTCCACTCAAGGCCCGGCTTTTTGTTCATCTCGCGTTCATCTAGAGTAGCTCCGCCTTTCATCTGTTCATATTCGCACTGTAACAGGACTGCAACACACTCTCCTCACGCAGATTTTTCTGTATTCGCTTGAGGATGAAACGAATGAAAGCAGTACGAACGACACTGTCCTGGGCTGTTGTGTGCAGTCTGGGCATCACCGCAGCCAGCCCCCTGCTGGCTTCCGACCTTGAACTGTATGTAGACACCCGCACCAAGCAGATTTTTGCTGAGCCCGGTGAAGGCCGCGTACCCATGGGCAAGTTTCGCGCTGTGGACAATGCAGCCCCTGCGTCAGCACCACAAGCTGCCCCTGTGAGCAAGCAGGAGATACTTGCGGAAGTTGACAAAAAAATTGCCGACAACAACTCCAAAACACAAGCCTCAGGCATCAAGATTCGTGGCTATGTGCAAGCGCGCTATTCAACCCTGGTCGGTGGTGACAAAGCCATCGACCTGTGGACCGACCGTTCGGTGGGTGACACGAATTCCCTGTCCAACAACGTTGACAACTTCCTGATTCGCAGGGGTCGTCTGGTGTTCCAAGGCGACATTGGCGACAAGTTCAGTTACTACATTCAACCGGACTTTGCATCCGCCGCGGGCACCGGCAACAACAACTTCTTCCAGCTGCGCGACGCCTACGGTGACATCGCACTGGACAAGGAAAAGGTTCATCGCTTCCGGGTGGGTCAATCCAAAGTGCCATACGGTTTCGAAAACCTGCAATCCAGCCAGAACCGCCTGACACTGGACCGTGCAGATGCCTTGAACAGTGCGGTCAGGGATGAGCGTGACACGGGTGTGTTCTATTACTACACCCCCACTGAAGTGCAGAAGCTGTTTTCGGAGATCTCCAAAGCAGGCCTGAAACACTCTGGCAACTATGGTCAGTTTGCTCTGGGCCTTTACAACGGCCAGGGCTCGAACCGGCGCGACACCAACGACGGGCTGCACACCGTGGCCCGCTACACACAGCCTTTTAAAACAGCGTCAGGCCAGTTCTATGAGTTTGGCATTCAGGGCTACACCGGCAAGTTTGTGCCCACCACCGGGGCGTTTCGCACTGCGGCGAACGTGAACACACCGGGCACCAACACCACCTCAGTGGCCAACAATACCAACGACCCGCGCCTGCGTGACGGCTTCGATGACCAGCGTGTGGGGGTGTCGGCGGTGATGTATCCACAACCCTTCGGCCTTCAAGCTGAATGGAACTGGGGTAAAAGCCCAGGCCTTGAGAATGACACTCGCCTGATTGACGACCGTGACATTTCTGGCGGTTACGTTCAGGCCATGTACCTGCACAAAACGAACGGTTATGGCAATGTGCTGCCCTTCATCAAGTGGCAGTATTTTGATGGCTACAACAAGGCGGAGACCAATGCACCCAAGAACGAGGTGAATGACATCGAGCTTGGTGTGGAATGGCAATTGAGCAAAGAAGTGGAATTGACTGCCGTGTATCACATGATGGACAGAACCAACATTGTGACGGGTAACCGACTGGGTCGGGCTGACTATGCCAACTTCACCAGCGATGCACTGCGCTTGCAGGTTCAGTACAACTTCTGATCAACACCTGCTGAATGCTCAAGGGCCTGTCTTGACAGGCCCTTGTTCATGGTGCATCAGCTTTCAGTTTCAGCCAGCAATTCAAGCCGGTAGCCCAGTCCGCGCTGGGTATGAATCAGCGGAGGATACCCCTCAAGATCAATCTTGGACCGCAGCCGGCGAATGTAGACGTCCACCACATTGGTGAGCGGATCTTCATTAAGCCCCCAAACGTTGGACAGGATACGCTCGCGACTGAACAAGCGGCCGGGCGAACTCATCAACAATTCGATCAGCGCCAGCTCTTTGGCCGTCAACTGAACCTCACGGCCAGCGCGGGTCAGCTTCATGCGCTCCAAGTCCAGTTCGAGGTCGGCCACACTCAGCTTTCGGCTTTGGCTGACCGTATTCACCTGTGTACCACGCCGCTTCAGCGCTTCAATTCGGGCCAGCAGTTCATCAAACGAGAACGGTTTGCCCAAGTAATCGTCGGCCCCGGTCCGCAGGCCAAGCACACGGTCCTGAACAGTGTTCAAAGCGGTCAGCATCAGAATGGGGGTGGTATTTCGCTCGGCACGCAGCGTTTGGCAAACATCCAGGCCGGAGCCGTCAGGCAACATCACATCCAGAAGGATGACCGCTTCTTCAGACGACTCTGATTTCGGGTTGGCCAGCTCACGGGCCAAGGTCAGGCCGACAGAGGCAGTGGCTGCAACCGTTGTTCTGTAGCCCTCCGCCTTCAAGCCTCGATCCAGGAAAGAGGACACACGCGCATCGTCTTCAATGATCAGAATTTTCATCGGTACTACCAAAAAAATGGGATGCGCCGCTGGAGCAACCTGCGCGACGCATCCCGGAAGGGTGATCAATCAGCGAACTGTAATGACATCCCGGTGCATCGGTGCAAGCATGGACAGGATTTCCAGTTGCTTGTCAAAGGGCACACCTTTGGCGTTCATGCTGGCCTGCAGTACTTCCACCAACGCATTGAAGTGGGCTTTGGTGATGTTCATGCCTGCATGCGCAGCCTTCATGTCCAGGCCCACATACTTGCACGGGCCACCGGTTGCCTCACACACTTGGTCAGTGAGCTGAGAGGCCAGTCGGGCTGCATCGGTGTTTTTGAACTGCTCACCAATCCGGCTGTCGGCCTTCAGGCGCTGTACAAAGTCATCCATCAAACTCCGGATGTTGTCCTTGCCACCCAACTGCTGATACAGACTGGGCTGCGCGGGCTGTGCCATCACTGGGGCGCTCAACATCAAACCACTGGCCACCAAAATAGCCATCATCGACTTGTTCATGATTGATACTCCTAGAATGCGAACTGCGCGGACACATACACACCACGTTGATCCCGGTTGCCCGTGGTGGCAGGCACAATGCGCCCAAGATCAACATAAGCAGCGGTCAGGGACACATTTTTAGTGGGTGCCCAGGCGACGAAGAGGTCTGTCCAGTCATCGGCCGCCAAACCATTGCCAAGGCCAGCGGCACGCCCTGCGTTCTCCAGCTTGTTGGGCATGACCCGGTATTCAACGCCGACCGCCACGTTGTTGCGCAGCAGTTTGGCCAGAGACACCTCGGGCACAAAGTCATAATCAGTTTCATCGCCACCCAGACGAGCGCCGAAGCCCAGCAAACCGTTTTGGTTGGCTTTGGTGGCGCGCAAGGTACCGTTCACCAAGATGCCTTGCTTCAAGAACAGCTTGGTGCCGGACACGTAGAAGTCAGTGCCCGTGCGCTTTGCACCCAATGCATTAAGCGTGGCGTCAAGCCCGGTGCTGTCCAAGGACTTGTGCTGCAAACCAATGGCCACCTGCGGCAGGTTGCTGTCGGAATCGAGTACGCCGTCACCGAACAGTTTGTACTTGACGCCCACAATGGTTTGGTCCAGTTTCAGGCCAGGCAAACCCAAACCTTGCCCTGTGATGCCAGTGTCCAGTGACTGACGCCCCAGTGACAACTCCAGCTTGTCGTCCCAGCCAAAGCTCACGCCCTGAGCATTCAAGGAGTAATCGTCTGTTCGAACATGGGTCAGGTTGGTGGCAACCCCCCACTCGTTCTCTGTGGCTTGGGTCCCAATGAAGGCCCATGGGGTCAGGCCACCACCACCGGCGCCCTCAATGGTGCTGACGCCGCCGGTCAACACCAACTTGCCGGTTTGGGCTTTGGCAGGCATGGCCGCCAACGCACCCAGCACCGCAATTGTCATGGCGGAAATGCGCCACACGTGTGTGCTCATTGTCATGATTGCTGTCCTCGTTGAGTCGTGTAGGACGAGAGGGAATGCCCCTCTCGGCTTAGTCGTCTTGCATTACTTGGGGGAGTAAGGCAGCGAGGAGTGGTGGAGTACGATGCGCAGATTGCCTGTGCTGTCTTTCACGTAGCCCCAGGTTTTGTCAACTGTGGTGACTTTGCCTGCTTTGTCAGTGATAGACACATTGCCCATGGAGATCGCGGTATTGCCGTGCAGATGAATACCCGTGTTCTTCACGTCCACTGCACGCCAGCCTTTGAGGGCAAAGCCGCTGTCGTTGGGGTAGTTCTTGTCACCACCCACGAAGTAAGCCAAGGCACCTTCTTTGGTGGTTCGGAAAGTTTGGGGCGCTACGGTCAGTGTCGGTTTGAACAACACAGGGCCCATGTTGTAACCATAAGCAGCGTCCAACACGGCATTGGCTGTTTCGCGGGCTTTGTTCAGGCCACCGGCTTCAAAATCGCGAGAGATTTGTACGAGGGCCTTGCCCCATGCTTGCTGGGCTGCCAGCACTTCAGCTTCAGTAATGTTCGAGCTGACGACGGGGGCATTTGCAGAGGCAACCAAAGGTGCCGATGTGCCCAAAACCAGAGCGGAAATGAGGGCAGTTTTTTTCAGTGCGATCACGTTCATGGGGTACTCCTTCATTCATTTGCGGGTTGTTCACCGGTGTGCACCATGCACTCCCGGCAACAGGCTTTACGATTGATCTTGCTTGCCTGCCTGCAAACCATTGTGGAGAGCGAACCTGACAGGGGGGCTGATCAATCCATGAATTTCGGAGCGAGAAAGAATGAACGAAAGATGAAAAAGTATTTCAGGGCAGTGGGATTACGTGCCCTCCTCTAGGCGATAGCCGAGGCCACGCTGGGTTTGAATCAAGGGCTTGAGACCTTCGATGTCGATCTTCGCGCGCAGACGCCGAATGTACACATCCACCACATTCGTCAATGGGTCTTCATTCACTGCCCACACACTGGCCAAAATACGCTCGCGGCTGAACAAGCGGCCGGGGGCACTCATCAACAATTCGAGCAAAGCCAGTTCTTTGGCCGTCAACTCAATAGGCTGGCCGGCACGGCTGACTCGCATCTTGTCGAGGTCAAGTTCCAGGTCAGCCACTTGAAGCACTGATTTTCGTTGGCGATTGGCTTGAATGCTGCGACGGGACAATGCCTCAATTCGGGCCAGCACCTCTTCAAATGCAAACGGCTTGGGCAGGTAATCGTCGGCCCCCAAACGCAAACCCGCCACTCGGTCTTCCATGGCACTCAAAGCCGATAGCATCAACACCGGAATGAACACCCCAGTGCTTCGCAAGGTTTGGCAAACATTCAAGCCATTCATGTCGGGTAACATCACGTCCAGCAAAATGACGGCCTTGTCGCCTTCACCCATGTTTTGCGCAAGCTCACGGGCATAGGCCAGTCCTTCTGCACCGTTCTTGGCCCATTGAACCAGATAACCCTCGGCTTTTAAGCCACGTTCAAGGAAGGAAGCAACCCGTGCGTCGTCCTCAACAATCAGAATATTCAAACTTCAACCTCCAAGGTGGATTCAAAAACTGGCAGAACCACACGAACGGTGGTCCCTTGGTTCAAGGTGCTTCGCAACTCGATGCTGCCGAAATGGGCGCGTGCCAGGGCGCTGGCCAGCGGTAAACCGAGGCCGCTGCCGTCAGGCCTGGCTTGTTTGGCGTTGTCGCTCCGGAAATGCCTGTCCCACACGCGCGGCAGCTCTTCAGAGGGTATACCAATGCCGTGGTCCTCAATTTCCACTTGAGCAATGCGTCCGCCTTCAGCATCCTGCAATTCGGTGCAGCGTACGCTGACCACAGACCCTTGCGCTGAGTACTGAACGGCATTGTCCAGCAGGATCACAAACAGTTGTGTCAGGCGCTGACGATCGCCAAGTACCATCGCACGCGTATCCAGTTCGGTACTCAAAGACATCTTTTTCTTGTGCACGGTGGGCATAACCTGATTCATCGATTCAAACAACACCTCATTCAAGCGCAAAGGGCTGCGGTCCACAGCCAATGAATCAATGTCGCTTCGGGCCAGCGTGAGCATGTCTTCAATCACCAAGCCCAAGTGTTTGGCACCATCACGAATGCGCACCAAGGTGTCCTTGTACTCCTCAATTTCCTTGTCCTTGCCGCGCAAGGTGATTTCAGCTTCGCCACGAATGGCTGTGGTGGGTGTTTTCAGCTCATGGCTGATGTCGGCAAACATTTGCCGACGTCGCAGGTCCAGCTTCTCAAGCCGGTGCAACGCTTCTTGAACTTCATAAGTTCGCTGCGTCACCAAACGTTCCAATTCTTCACGCGCCTCAATCTCCTGCCCGCGCAAGCGGGACAGTTCCCTGGCCATGCGGTTGACCGAGCGCGCCAGTTCGCTGAACTCATCATTGGAGTTCTCGGGAATTCGGTAGTCCAGGTTGCCGCTTTCCAGCTCGCGTGCACCATTGGAAATGCGTTGAAGTGGCTTGCGCAAAGCCTTGGAAAAGTAGCCCGCGAGCACCACAGCAATCAGTGACAAACCGATGGTGGCTGAAATGGCGATGACGTTGAGTAATTTCAGTGAAGCATCCGCAGCGGCCCGGTCACGTGCTGTTGCAATCTTTTCCCGGGAAATGCTTTCGGCCAGCAGGGTACGCATATCCAAACCATCGCTCATGTCGAACGCCTGATTGATGTGGCGCCACTCCACAGCATCGCGCCTTGGCTGCCCCATCAGCGCATTGACATTGCCTTGGAGGGTTTTGACACTTTTCCGAAGTATTTCAATGGCATTGGCACGCGCAGCGTGTTCGGCATCCATTTCCCGATCATTGGCATACAAGGCCGAGGCCCGCTTGGCCAGCCGGTCAAGCTGATCGAGAATTGAGAACATGTTCTTCTGAATTTGGGCGATTTCATCAGGATTAACAGGCCCACCCAGCAATTCTTCAGACAGCAGGATACGCAGCCGTTGCTTGTTGGCGGACAAATCAATGAACCCCACCAGCAATTCGTTGGCGACGCGCCCGCGTTGAATGTTCTGGTCGACCACCTGCAAGATGGACCCACCCAATATGCCCTGAATGACTGACGCGATGGCCAGTACGCTGAAGGCCCAAAACAGCCTTGATTTGAACATCATTTTGAAACCTCATTGCGGTGAAGTCGATTGGTCAGCGGACTACTTGCCCGTAACCGAAGTGAAACACCAGTAATCCCTGTGCCCTTGGACTGTGAAACTCTCTTTAAGTTGTTCATCTTCTGTTCATTTTTTTGAGCAGACTTGTTCATTTTTCGGTCAGCCCATTAGACACCTGCCCCACCTACACTTCGAGCTTTCTATGTCCGCTTCAGGAAACAGACATGAACGCATCAATGACACGCCGACTGGCCAGCGCGCTCCTGCTTGGCTGTGTTGGACTGGCCCCTGCCGCCCACGCCAACCAAGAGGATAACCGCCTTTGGAGTTCGCTCATCACTGAAGGTCAATTGGGCAGCACCACACGGTGGTTCCTAGAAATCCAGAATCGGCTTCGAGACGACGCGACCAAACAAGACCAGTTGATTGTTCGCCCGGCGGTCAGTTATGCATTGACCGACCGGTCGACCCTTTGGCTGGGATACGCCCACGTCGAAACCCGCAACAACCAGGGCAGCACCAGTGAAAACCGCCTGTGGCAACAGTACCAAGTGACCGGTAAATGGGACACCTTGAATTGGCTTTCACGCACCCGGCTGGAACAACGGGACTTGCAAGGCCAGCCCGATCAGTCCCATCGCTTGCGTCAAATGATCCGCTTCAGTCACCCTGTGTCGCAAGGCAGTGCATGGAGCTATCTGGGTTGGAACGAGTTATTCATCAACCTGAACGACACCAACTGGGCCGGTGGTAGTGGCATCAATCAAAACCGTGCCTTTGCAGGAATGCTGTTCAAAACCTCGGACAAATCAAGGATTGAATTTGGTTATCTGAACCAAGTGGTCAACGTCACCACTGGGCGGGAGAACCAAACCAATCACATTGCCTCAGTGCTTTACATCCACGGTTTCTAACCGAGGGCTTCAGGCCCGTCAACGATGGGCCTGAGCCCCGCTCAGTACACCAACTGAAAGCGGCTCATGACGATCTGCTCTTCCTGGCGATCGCGGCCACCCAGCGCCCCGCCGCTGAATTGAGTGCTGTTGAAATCTACAGACCATTTCGCTGCCTTGTTGATGTGCCAATTCAAACCCACGCCAAGGTTTCTGGCTTTGCGTGCCGCAACATCCGGGTCAGCCAGCCTGTCAGCCCCACCCCGGTAGGCCGCATCATCGATGTCAAGGCCAGAAACCCGGAACGCCAACTCAACTGCGCCTGAACTGTTTCCCTGCCCCAACTTGACCCCTCTGAAAGTGATGGGCTGACCTGTGGGTACCCAAGACAGCGTTAAGTCGTAACCGGTGTTTCGAACGCTTTTTTCAACACCAGCACGAGTGAGCTCTTGCTCAGAGATTCCATACTCAGCCACCACGCCCCAGTTCTGGTGAAAGTAGGACAACTGTGGAAACAGGCGATGATGCGTGCCCGATGCAGCCACACCATTGGCATAGGTAAAAAACTCCTCCTGAGAAGCCGACCTGTAGCGGGCCAAGGTATTGGCGGTGTTGGCCGCGTTGCCCGTGGACGATTTTTTGCTGCCGTGCGTCAAAGACACGCCAAAACCCAAGCCCTTCCATACGGACGAGTCATGAATAAACGGTTCAGCAAACACACGGGCCTGAATCTCCTTACCGGCATCATCCCTTGAGGACACATCACGTCCGTCAGCAGCACCATTGAATAGACCAAACACAGTGTTAAGACGCCCATCAACCCAGCTTGAGTTCAAGCTCAAACCCAAATCGCGGTTGGGGGCCAGTTCATTGGCCAAGCCCCTTTCGATCAAAGGCAGAGCTGTCGCAACCCTGATTCGGTCAATACTCACGGCTGTTTTCTGTTTCCCAATTCGTACAAACTGATTGGCGGCGACGGGCACATCCGCAAACGCATCCAGCAAAGAAATGTTGGCCCCGGTTCCGTTGCCACTCAGCTCGGGAACAATCCGAAAACCAATGCCTTGCACCTTGCCCGACCATGTCGGACGAATTCGGCGCAGCAGGAAGCCATCGTCGAATTCAGCACCGGTGGCACTTTGTCCTGAGACAAAAAACCTCGCATCAAACTGGGCGATTGCACTGAACTGCAATTCATTGCCAGAGTTGTTGGCCACGGGCGCAACTTCCTTCACAGGGGCTGCCACCTGCACAGGTGCGCTGGCTTGAACTTTAGCCTGATCCTGAGCCTGTCGGATGTCCAGCAGTATGCGCTCAAGCTCTGCAATTCGACGTTCAAGATCCTGTACCTGAGGCGAATCCGCTGAATAAACTGCGGTGGGATTCGCAAGTGCAAACAACACGGCCAGCCCCAGTGCAGGGCCATTCCGGTGTAGCAGGGTTTGTAAACGCATGATGTACTCCAGTGGTTAATTTGGCCTCACAGAATGTCGACAAACCTTACTGGATGGAAGGATGAATTTTCTATTTAGAAATCATGGATTTGAATTAATACAGCGTTCATCTGGCGTTCATTTTTCACAGTGTATATCGTTCAATTAATCGGCCCACACTGAAAACCCGATGTTGTTTCAGGAGCGCCTTATGCAAGCCGAATGTGTCGTTTGTGGCCATGAGATTGATGAGTGCTGGCATGAGTCCGACAGCAAAACAGAACGCCTGCTGATGATCGGCATGTGCCCGCGCTGTGGCCTTGTGCAACAGCTTTTCCAGCCCACACGGGAAGTACTTGACCAGTATTACCGCAAGGAATACCGACTTGACTACAAGGAAACCTACACCCCAAAAAGCAAGCATGTGTACCGTGCGATGAATGTGGCCAAGGACCGATTGGGCTTCATGGCCAGGGCTGGCCTTCGCAGCACTGGCGCCAGCCTGCTTGATGTAGGATGCGGAGGCGGTGAGTTTTGTGCTGTCGCCGGTAAAATGGGCATCAAGGCCAAGGGGGTTGACCTCAACGAAGGCTACGCCAATTACGCCAAAACGGAACTGGGCGTGGATGTCATGACTGGGTCTATCGATGATGTACTGGGCCAAGAATACGATGTCATCACCATGTTTCATGTGCTGGAACATCTGCCCTCACCCGAAGCCACTGTCCGCTCATTGTGGTATCGCCTCAAGCCCACCGGGCATGTGGTCATTGAGGTGCCCAACATCCACCAGAATGACGCGAGCCCACACAACATTTACTTCAAAGCCCACCTTCATTACTTTTCCCACAGCAGCCTGCGCTGCGTAATGAGCCGATATTTCTATCCTGTGTACTGGGAAGACGAGGGCAATCTAAAAGCGGTCTTTAAGAAAAGGGCGGAGCCCCGGGAGGAACTTGTTTATCCTGATGCAACAGAACTTCAAACCACGCGCCAACGGCTTAGGGAAAAAGGATGGGTGGAATACCTGTTTGCGGGTGGCGGTTTACGCAAACCTTTCAGAAAGCTGACCAACAGCGTCGATGAATTGCGTGTTCGTCAAATGCGGCCAGCCGAGTTGCTCAGGCTGACCATGTCGATGAGCAATTGAAAACTTGGGGGGGTTACCTTAGTTGTACCCTCGCACCCCCAACTCCCGCCCCACTCCTGCGAACAGCCGCTCTGTACCCTCCACCAGCTCATCAACCGGCTGCGCGAAATCGGTGGCAATCCAGTTTTGGCACAGATGGATTAGCGCGCCCACCACCGCTTTGGCCATGACGCGGAACACTTTGTCAGAAGGGGCTTGTCGACCCAGCAAAGGACGAGTGACCTGTAGCAGCAGTTCCACGAAATCGTCGTAGCGTGCGCCGTACATGTCCCCCAACTGGCCCCGCACGTTCATGGCCTCCACCATCATCAGCCGCGCCTTGACCGGGTTTCGACGAACAAATCCGAATGTTTCCTTCAATCCAGCCCGAACCAGCTTGGGGGCATCGGCCATGTGGGGCGTCATCTTCACCAGAATGGCTTGAAAGTACTCTCGGGTTACCGATTCATAGGCCGCCGTCAGCAGCGCTTCACGGCTGGCAAAGGCTTCGTAGAAATAGCGTTTGGTGAGCGCAGCCTCAGCACAGATCATGTCGATGCTGACTGCACTGAACCCTTGTTCCCCAAACAGCCGGACTGCGGCATCCACCAAGGCCAATCGGCGGGCGTTCTGCCGCTCTTGGGCGGACTTTCCAGCATAGGGCCTGGCGGGTTTGATCGATGAATCGTCGGCTTGAGTCGTCAACTTGACACTCCTGTATTTGACACCGAATCGTATCACTTTTATTCTGACACCACACCGTATCACAATTTACAACCTGTTCCACTGCCAACTCATCACGGACATGAACCACACTCCACTGATCTTGCTGTGCAGCGCTTTTTTACTGGTGGGTGGCTGTGGCGAAGACACGCCAACGCTGGACAGCACCGGATCGCCGGTGCGTCCTACCGAAGTGAGTACCTGTACTTCCAGCCCGTCCTTCAACTCAAGCGTTGCAGCAAATACCCTGTGGAAAGCAGCACCCGGTGATGCGTTGATTACCCATCCCATCAGCGGTTTGTCCGTTCGGCAATCATTTGCGCCCCACGGCCATGGCGATGTCATCCGCTTGCGACTGAGCAACCGTTACAGCAACCTGCCCGTCACTTTGCGGAATGTGTACCTTGCGCAAGAGGCCAGCCCGGGAAGTGCCAGCATGCTGCCCAACACGTTCTGCCTGTTGAGCTTCAACGGTGAGCATGAAGTGACTTTAGAACCAGGCGAAACATTGACCAGCGACTGGATGAGTTACCGGGTAGAACCCTTCAAACGCCTAGGGGTGAGTTTCTATGCCCCCGGTGTGACACCGCAGGTGACCCGACACTTGAATGCGAACGAGGTGTTGTACCTGAGCCTGCCCGGTGACCACACAGCCCAGGCCAGCGGATCGTCCTACTTGCCGGCACCCGACGGTTACACGGCCAATTTTCTGGTGATTGAAGCCTTGGAAACTCTGAGGTCAAACGCAGTCACCACTTTGGTCACGGTGGGCGACTCCATCACCGACGGTGCAGATTCAACAACCGGCTTCTTGGACGGACAAGCCTCGCCTTTGACCGCCACAGACCAACGCTACCCCAACCACCTGCAACGGCGACTGATTCAAGCAGGTTTACCATTGACAGTGGCCAATGCGGGAATTGGTGGGAATGAACTGCTCAAGGACGGCTGGTTGCCCCAGTTTGGCAAAGCCCTGCTGACAAGGTTTGACAGTGATGTGCTTCACACACCGGGGCTTAGCCACATTCTGTTAATGATAGGCACCAATGACTTTGGCAACCCAAAACCTGCGGGCAGCCCAAGTGTCGAGCAAATGATCGCTGGCTACACCACGCTTATTGACAAAGCCCACAAAGCCGGGGTGAAAATTGTGCTGGGTACCATTCCACCGGCTGAAGGCACAGTCACAGAGTTGCTGCCTGTACTGCATGGCACTGCCGAGGCACGACGCAAACGAGACCAGACCAATGCGTGGATACGTACACAGACGCTGAGCGATGGCATCGTGGACTTTGAAGCCTGCCTTGAAAACAAGAAGCGCAAAGGCTACATGGCGCCCCAGTACAACAGTGGAGACAATCTGCACCCAAACCCTGCGGGCTATGCCGCCATGGCGGACTGTATCAACCTTGACCTGTTTCGGTGATTACCATGCATACACACATCGCCCTGATTCACCGAGCCTTGGGCATAGGCCTACTCACATTCGGTTTGTCCGCATGCTTGAGCCAAGGCGACTCGGCCCCTGCGGCCGCCTCTGGGCCATCCAACGTGACGCCCTCAGAAATTGACCTTGGTGAGGAACGGATTGTGCTGGCCGGTGATGGCGGGAAAGTCGTCATTACACGCTCGCCCTTGCGCATCCAGTTCCTGAATGCCGACGATACAGTAGTGCTTGAACAGGTGGCAGCAGATACAACACCCTTGAGTCCATCCTTCATGCTCAAGGAACCTCTGGGCAGCGCTCATTTGCCGCAACAAACGGTGTCCACTCCATTTGGGTACACCGTGGGCGTTGATGTTGCCCCTCAGTTTCGCGCCACGCCATGGGTGGGCAATACAATCACCCAAGCCACCTTGGGGCTGGCCTACCATGGCACACGCATTACCCAAGCCAAAGCCACCGGCAAAGGCCTGGAACTGCTGATTGCCACCAATGACCCCATGGGCCGAGTGATTCAGGGCACTGTCCGGGCAGCCGAGCAAGGCAGCTTCGAGGTGTCCATGAACGTCACGCCTGCTCTGGGTGTGGTCACGGTCAGCGACAATTTTGTGCTTAAAGCCAATGAGTCGTTTCACGGCTTTGGCGGGCGCCACAACGCGGTCAACCAACGCGGGAACGCGCTCACCAATTTCATTCAAGCCCAGAACGTGGGCGCAGGCCCACTGGCCCCTGCGGCCAATGTCGCTTCAGGCCGAGGCGAAACCTACATGTTTCCATCTGGCCCGGACGCCGCCTATTACATCTCGACCGCCTTTGCGTCCACGGGTGGCTATGGCTTCTTTCTGGACAGTACCAAACCATCCCGTTACGACCTTGGATCGAAGAACAACAACACCTGGCAGGTGAGTGTCTCGGGCGCGGAAATGACTTATCTGGTGATTCCCGGTGGCGTGAAGAACAGCGTGAAAGGACTGTCGGCCATACAGGGGCGACATCGCGTTCCACACACCGATGATTTAGGGCCAACCCTGTCACGTGCGGTGCGAGTGCTGTCTGCACAAGCCGATGACGCGCAAAGCTACGAAGCAAAAATTCGGGATGATCTGTCAAGAATTGACACGCTGGGTTTGCCGGTGAAAGGCTATGTCTTTGAAGGGTGGGAAATTCTGCCCCGAGACACCAGCAAAGCCATCATCAAAGCACTGCACGACCGCAATATTCGCGCTTACCTGTACATCCGCAACTATGTGGGGATAGACCCTGCCAACACCGAGCGGACCGAGACCTTCACCGAGGCTTTACAGGAGGGCTACGTGGTGCGCGATGCAGTGGGTGGCCCATACCTGTTTGGCACACCCTTTGGCGGGCTGGGTGCAGCCATCGATTTCACCAATCCAGCCGCCGTCGCCTGGTGGGAGAAACGGATTCGGGAAATGATTGTCGACCTTGGTGCCGATGGATTCATGCAGGATTTCGGAGAACACATTGCCTTGGACATGCGTTTCTTCGACGGCAGCACCGGAGTTACCATGCACAATCACTACCCCACCGTGTTTCACCAAACCACCCGGCGCATTGTGGACGCCATTGAGCGCAGCACGGGCCGTCGTGTTTTTTTCTGGACCCGAGCAGGCTACTCAGGGCGACAAGGCAGTTCCGCCTTTGAGTCGTCCAACTTTCCCGGTGATGAAACCAGTGATTGGTCGCGCGCATCAGGCCTGGCCTCATTGACCACTGACATGCTCAGCAGGGCCAGCACAGGCGCCTATGGCTTCAACACCGACATTGGCGGTTATTTCGACTACCACGTTGGCGCACCTGACGCGGAATTGTTCACCCGATGGTCATTCTGGGCAGCCCTGTCCCCAGTGTTTCGGGTTCACAACTCCTCAAGCAACGGGGTGCGGATGCCGTGGTCGTATGACGCAGCCACACTGGAGAATTGGCGTAAAGCAGCGAACCTGCATTTGAAAGCTGCACCGCTGATCATGAAACTGTGGGCAGAAGCCCAAACCACGGGCATTCCGCCCACACGCGGCCTGTGGCTTGAATTCCCGGACGACCCAAGGGCCCGACAGGAAGACCAACAGTGGATGCTGGGGCCCGATGTTTTGGTGGCCCCTGTGGTGACCCAAGGCGCAACCCAGCGCAAAGTGTACTTGCCCAAAGGGTGCTGGACGCATGCTGACACAGGCACGCAATTCAACGGCCCAGCAGATGTCACCGTGCCCGCACCCATCGCTTCACTGCCCTATTTCTTCAAATGCGGCACCCAGCCCTTCTGAAGTGAGGGCGAGTTTGGCAACGCCTGGGCAAAGTCGGCCAAGTGTGGCGGTATGCTGACGGCAGTGCAGACACATGCACACCCCCACACCACCACGGAGACTTCAATGCACACCATTCTGGGCGCCAGCGGGCAAATTGGACAAGAGCTGGCGCGGGCCCTGCACCGGGACTTCAACGTGCCCGTGCGGGTGGTGAGCCGAAAACCGCAACGCGTGAATGACAGCGATGAGTTGCTGGCAGCCGACCTGCTGGATGCTGAGCAAACCCTGCATGCGGTAGCGGGGTCGGACGTGGTGTACCTCACCGTTGGCCTGCCGATGAACACGCAGATGTGGATCGACCAATGGCCGGTCATGATGCGCAATGTGATTGACGCCTGCGCGCAGCACCAAGCGAAGCTGGTGTTCTTTGACAACACCTACATGTACCCGCAAACCAGCGAAGTGCAAACCGAAACATGCCGCTTCCAGCCCCATGGGCTTAAAGGGCATGTGAGGGGTGAAATTGCCAATTGGCTGTTGCAGGCCATGGAAGCTGGAAAAGTGAACGCCCTGATTTGCCGCGCCCCTGAATTCTATGGCCCGGGGCTGACGCAAAGCATCACCAACAGCACGGTGATAGAACCGTTGAAAGCGGGCAAAAAAGCGCGGTTGTTTTTAAGGGATGACACCCTTCGCACGCTGATTTACACCCCCGATGCAAGCCGTGCCATGGCCCTCTTGGGCAACACACCCGAGGCGTTTCGCCAAACCTGGCACCTGCCTTGTGACGACAACCGCGTGACCTATCGGGAGTTTGTTCAACTGGCTGCCAAGGCGTTGGGCGCAAAGCCCGACTATGTGGTGGTGAAGAAATGGCAGTTGGTGCTGGCGGGAATGTTCAATCAGCGTATTTGCGATGCTGTGGAACTGCTGCCCCGCTATGCGGTGGACAACTACTTCAACTCGGACAAATTCAAGGCGGCGTTTCCGGAGTTCAAAGTGACACCGTTGGCGCAGGGGTTGGAAGAGATTGCCTCGTCAAGGTGAGTGCTTGAGGGATTGACTCAATATAGCGGCTGAGCCCATCAAGCCCGGAAACTCCGCCAGCGAGAGCACCACAGGCACGCCCTGCAGCAAGGATGCAAACCGGCCTTTGTTGGTGAAACTTTCCACGAAGCGGCTGCACAGCAAGGTTTCTTGAATGCGCGGCAGAATGCCACCACACAAGTACACACCGCCGTACGCGCCCACGGCCAACACCATGTCGCCAGCGTAGGCACCTAGCATGGCACAGAAGCGGTCCAGGGCCTCTTGGGCCAGCCTGTCGCCGGCGTGGGCGGCGGCGCTGACCTCGGCGGGTGTGCGGCACTGCACCGCCTGTTGGCGCAAGGTGGCCAGACAGTCATACACATTGACCAAACCCTGACCACACAGAACGCGTTCAGCAGACACGCGGCCATTGTGACGTTCAAGCAGCAGCTTGAGTATCTCGATTTCCAACTCATCTCGCGGGGTAAAACCCACATGCCCGCCTTCGGTGGGCAAGGCTGTCCATTGGCCGTGCAGGTGCACCAACACCGAAAAACCCAAACCGGTGCCCGGGCCAATAACCACCCGGGGTTGCTGGCCTTGCAAAGTGGCTTGACGAATCGGCAACACCTCATGGGGGGCCAGGCTCAGCATGCCCATGGCCATGGCTTCAAAGTCGTTGACTACATGCAGGGCCTGTACATTCAAGCTGGCTTTCAGGGCGTTGCGTGAAAAGCTCCATGGGTTGTTGGTGAACTGAATGTGATCGTCACTGACTGGACAGGCCACCGCCAAGCATGCCGCATGTATACGATCCACCCCACGGTTGGACAAGTAATCTTCAATGGCTGCTTGCAGGCTCGGAAAATCGGCGCATTGCCGAACCTCGACCGCCTCAAGCGCTGGTGAGGCACTGTTCACAAGCGCCAAGCGCACATTGGTGCCGCCGACATCACCGACAAGGCAAACTTCAGGATTGGACATACATCACACCGAGCGCGATGATTCGCGCGGCATCAACTGGGTGGGCAAACTCACGGAAGGGGCTGGCTTGCCCTGTATTTGGGCCACCAGTGCCTCCAGAATGGCAGGGCCTGCCAGTTCAAGGGGCTGGCGCACCGTGCTGAGGCGGGGCCTGAAATGCGACGCCATTTCAATGTCGTCATACCCCACCACTTGCACCTGCTCGGGGACTTGAATGCCCTGCGCCGACATCAAGGAGATGGCGGTGAAGGCCTGCAAATCGGAACTGGCGAACACGCCGTCGAAATCAATGGGCGTGTGCTCCATGCGCCTGCTGAGAATGGGGCGAGCAGCGCTGGCTTCAAAGGGCAAGGCCAGCACCAGCGACTTCTTCACCGGCCTTTTGAACTCCTCGTGTGCGCGGCAGTACCCCGCATAACGGGCGTTGGCCTCGGGCCATGAAGTGTCGCCCAAAAAAAGAATTCGCTTGCAACCGGCTTGCAGCAGGTGTTTGGTGGCTTGGTAGCCGCCCAATTCATTGTCGCTGCCAACCGAGCAATACAACTGCTGAGGCATTTGCGCACCCCACACCACCAGGGGCAGCTTGCGCATGGCCATGAGGTTGAGGTCATCGTGGTGGTGCCATTGCCCAATCACAATCAGGCCGGCCACACGCCCGCTGGTGTGCAGGTCGGCGATGGAAGCAAGGTCGTTCTCGTCCACGCGGGACAACAACATTTCATAGTTCTGATCGGTCAGCGTGGTGGCCAGTACACCAACCATGCTCAGGAAAAATGGGTCACTGAGGGTTTGGCGAGAATGAGGGTCGTAGGGGATAACCACGCCGATGGTGCGGTTCTCACCAGACCTCAGATTTTTAGCGCCCACGTTCACGGTGTAATTCAGTGAACGGGCCAACTCAAGAATGCGTACCCGCGTGGCCTCATTGACCAAGGTACTGCCCGACAAGGCACGGGACACGGTGGCCGTTGAAACACCGGCCAAACGGGCGATGTCCGCCATCTGCAATTTGTCGGGCTTGTCTGCCACGCTCAATTACTCCTCTATCAGGGGCGCAAGGCCAATAACCACAACTCAGCCAATTTTCCGCACTGCGCATCCGTCAGCAAGCGGGCCATTTCGGCCCTCGCCTGCTCATGCTGGCCCACCATGGCTTGGGCTACCGCATAATTGACTCGAACCACAGAAGGCACTCCTACGGCAACGCCTTCACTCATGGACTTAAGCCCGGCGTCAACACGGCCTGCCAGCACTTCATTGTACCCATTGGCCACCATGGCTAACGGAGACTTGGCTTTACCAGACGGCTGTTTGGCCTCCAGGGCCAACAACTTCTCCACCTGTTTGCGCCGGTCAGCGTAGGCGTCTTTCACGTCAGCATGGGGCAACAAGCCCATTGCAACGCCAAGGTCAAGAAATTGCGCAGCCTCCAGAGGATAACCCGCTTTGATGGCGGCATCGGCGGCGTCAATGAATTCGCCGGAATCACGATACGAACGGGTGGCGCGCAGCAGGCGATAGAACTGCAAATCACCCACGGCTTTGAATGCGCCATCGGCTTGGCTGCGGTACAACAGGTCCGACCAGTACTCGGCATTCGGATAATGCTTGACGAGTTTGCGCAAGGCGTTTTGATACATCGCCCAATCTGTTGCTTCGCTGGCGGATGCGGCCAGCAGTTTCAGCATCTCTTCAGAGGGCGTGGCCTGTTGGCGCTCCAGAACATTCAGCAGCGGGAGGGCGCTTTGAATGGCTTGTGTGTATTGCTTGCCCAAATAATTGGCTTTCAAACGCAACTCAAGCAGGCTTACATCAGCGGGGTTACGTTCAAGGAATTGGGTACACGCCTGTGCAAGTTCCTGAAACTGGCCTTGTTTCATCAAGGCGGCCAACAGGCTTTGCTGCACAGTACCCCGTTCCTGTTCGTTCAGGAACGCGCTGCCCAACACCTCGCGGGCTGACTTCACGGCCACAGCATATTGCTTGTCACCCAAGGCCGCCCCAACCAGCAGGCGGTTCAAGGAGAACCGCTCAAACGCGGTCAGCGACTCCGCCTGCAATGCAGCCATGAGCCCTGCACTGGCGGCAGAATACTGTTTGCCACCCAGTTGTTCAACAGCCGACTTCAATGCCTTGCCCACAGCGGGGCCAACAGTGGGCTCATTACCGGCAAACGCCGGGCCAGCCAGCAAGGCGATCAACAACAAGCTGGCCAATCGATGGGGTATACGGCGCATGGGCTTACCTCGTGGCTTGTCGTTCACTGAACGAACCGCTCGTTGCCCACAATACCGATGTTGTTCACACCGAGGCGTTGTGCGCTGGCCATCACAGCAGCCACATGCTTGTAGGCTGTGGTTTTCTGAGGCTTCAGGTGAACCTCAGGCTGCTCCGGCAATTGGCTGATGCCCTGGAGTTGTTGCTCCAGGCTTGCACGGTCAGGCACTGGGGTGCCATTCCAGAACACTTGGCCATTCTCGTCGATGTCGATCTTCAGGATCGTCGGCTCTTTGAGGGACTTGGCTGTGCTGGCTGTCGGCATGTTCATGTTCACTGAATGCAACTGAACGGGAATGGTGATGATGAACATGATGAGCAACACCAACATGACATCGATGAGCGGTGTGGTGTTGATTTCGGACATGACCTCATCATCACGCCCAGACCCAGTATTCATACCCATGTTGCTCTCCTCAATTGCGCGCCGGGGGAATGGTGATGAAACCCACTTTGGCGATGCCGGCACGCTGCACATTCAGAATCACCTTCGCAATGTGCTCGTAGCTGGTTTCCTGATCGCCCCGAACATGCACCTCAGGTTGAGGTGTTTTCTGGGACGCAGTTTTCAGTCGGTCCAGAAGGTCGAGTTCTTCGCGGATGTACAACTCGTTCCAGAACACTCGCCCTTGTGCGTCCACAGCCAGGTTGATGTCCTCGGGCTTGGTGGCGCGCGCCTGATTGACCTCTTCAGGCAGGTTCACCTTGGCCGTTTGCACCACCACAGGAACCGTGATCAGAAAGATGATCAGAAGCACCAGCATCACATCCACCAAAGGCGTGGTGTTGATGGCGGAGATGACGCTGTCGTCGTCATTGGAACCGATGTTCATACCCATGATTAAACCCCTGGATTGCGATGGTTACTGGGCCTTGGGCTTGGCACCACCCAGCAGCACTTTTTCAAGGTCTGCGGAGAAGGCGTGCACCTGAGCAATGGCGGCCTTGTTGCGGCGAATCAGCCAGTTGTAACCCAACACCGCGGGCACAGCAACGGCCAGACCAATCGCGGTCATTATCAGCGCCTCACCCACGGGCCCTGCCACCTTGTCGATGGATGCCTGACCTGCAATACCAATGGCGGTCAACGCGTGGTAAATACCCCAAACGGTGCCGAACAAACCAATGAAGGGGGCTGTCGAACCCACCGTGGCCAGGAAAGACATGCCGATTTGCAGACGGGACTGGATTTCTTCAAAGGCGCGGTTGAAGGCCAGTTCAATCCACACGTTTTTGCTGATTTCCTGAGCCAATTGACCGGTGTGCTCATTGCTGGCATTGATGGCATTGTCGGCCACGAAGTGGAAGGCACTGCTTTCGTCCAGCTTCTTCAAGCCGTCATTGACATTGCCAGCGCTCCAGAAACTGTTGCGGGCCTGGGTGGCCTGGCTGAAGAGTTTTCGCTGCTCAAGCAGCTTCGTGACGATGACATACCAACTGCCCATGGACATGATGATCATGATGATCAATGTGCCTTTGGCCACAAAGTCGCCTTGGGCCCAAATGGCGGACAAGCCATAGGGGTTCTCCACTTCTTCCTTCTTGACTGAAGGTGGCATGGGTGGCGCCTGCGGTACATCTTGTGCAGCCTGTGCGGCGGGCGCTGTGGCGGGTTGGGCTTTGTCCTGCGCGATGGCTTGGCCAGAGCCCATGCCAACCACGAGCATCAGGGCAGCAATTCCTTTGAGGATCGAGAGTGCTGATTTCATTGTTGTCTCCATGACATTAAAACGAGGATTCGACGAGCCGTGAGTGGGGTGCAACGCTGCACTACTCCAGACGCCATTCGTACTTCAATTGCGCCCAGCCCTGGACCGGCTTGCCATCCGATGTGCCCGGCTGAAACTTGCACAGGCTCAAGGCCTGCCGTGCTGCTTCATCCAGACGGGCATAGCCGCTGGACGACTTCACTTCACTCTGTACTACGGTGCCTTCTGCGTTCACGAGGAAACGCAACACCACAACGCCCTGCTCTTCTTCGCGACGCGACACTGCTGGGTACACAGGCTTGCGACATGCGGAGGCATTCACCTGGGGGGGTACCACCACTGGGTCGCGGTGCACCTCAACCACAGGGGCTGGTGCTGAAGGGGGCGGCGCTGTGTTGGACGATGTAATGCTGGGCGCATTGCTGGGTGCTGCCTGCACCGGCACTTCCACCGGCGGCACATACGCAGGAGGCGGTGCGCTGCTCTTGGGTGGAGGGGGAATATCCTTGGGCGGCGGAGGCGGGGGAGGAGGAAGCTTCTTCAACTCCTCAATGATCTTGGTCTCCAGCGGCGCTTGAACAATGTCAACCACTTTGCGTGCAAGGCCATTGACCAAGGCGTACACGATGCCGATGTGCAGCAGGGCCACGACGATCAGGCCAGTGTACTTTCTGGCTGGGCTTTGTTGGGTTTTCGAAAAATTCATGTTTCACTGCCTTGCGTGAAAGGATTGGAAACTGCGAAGGCTTCAAATTGGTCGGCCCCGGGCAGGGAGCCGACCCAAGGGCCATGGGCCAACTCGGCCCGGGACCCGGCACTGCAGGGTAAAACTCAGAAGGTGTAACGCACGGTTGCGCGTGCTGTACGCCCATTGATGGAACGGGCGATGTAGCCTGTGCCTTGCGGCTCAGCTTCGGTGAAGCCCACTTCGTTCAGCAGGTTGTTCACACTCAGCGACACGTTCACGTCCTTCGTCACTTGCATGTTGTAGAAGGCATTCAGTACATTGAAGCCTTTCATCTTCACGGCATTGTCGTCTTGGGTGAAGGAATCGGTTGTGCCGATCAGAGCCAAGCCCACGGTGTGTGCACCAAGGTTGTAGCTGGGAGAAACCTGGTAGATGTAGTCCGCTTGGCGGCGTGGACGGTGACCCACGTTGGCTGGGTTCAGAGAAGCAACGATCTCGGCATCGGTGTAAGTCACACCACCGGACAGTTTGAAACCACCCACACGGTAAGCTGCTTCCAGTTCAACCCCTTTGGCGTCGTACTCGTTCTTGGTCAAGCATCCAGCACCGCCAGCACAGGTGATGTCGAAGTTGGATTCCTTGGTGTTGGCCATGAAGAATGTGGTGAACATGCTCAGGCCACCCTGGCGGTACTTCACACCAGCTTCGTGTTGGTTGACTTCATACACGGCCACAGTGCTGCCGTTTCGCACGTTGGTTGCACCGTCGAACAGCACACGGTCAGACGGGAAGGAGTAACCACGGCTGGTGCGGCCAAACAAAGCCAAGTCTTTGTTCCACTGGTAGTTGGCGCCCATGGAGTAGCTGGCTTCGCTTTGGGTGTAGTCCACACTCCGACGTGCAGCGGGGTCCAAACCACCTGTGGCCAACGACACGGTGCTGTTGGCATAGCCTTTGGCGGACAGTTTGTCGTAACGAATGCTGCCGTCCAATGTCCAAGGCCCGGTTTCATAGCCCAAGCCGAGGTAAGGGGCCACAGTGGTGTAGTCCACATCCCAAGCGCGGTAGGCAATGTCAGTTGCTGTCACGGGGCTTGTTGGATTGGCTGCAGTGGCGTCGTTGATCAACTGGGGGTTGCTGCCGTCAGCAGACACCCGGTAGAAGTTCCAGTTCCACACTTGGCTGTTGGCTTGGCGTGACACATACAAACCGCCGGACACGGTGGTTTTGTTGCCCTCAGCATCCTTCATGGCCTTGGAGAACTTCAGGTCGTTGACCATATTGCCCAAGTCACGAACATCGGTGTTGAACAACAGGCCAGTGAATACGCCGCCGTTGTATGCCTGGCCAGTTTGTGGGCCAGTGGCGAAGGAGTAGTTGCCTGGGCTTGTTTGGACTTCACTGATGGGCAACATGCCGATAAAGCGGCCTTTGTTGCTGGCAATACGGAACTTGTCAGACACGTTCCAGCCGTTGTCGAGATTGAAGTTGCCTTCCAATCCAAAGGCCAGGCTTTCAACAGTCAAGCCGTCCTGAACATTGCTGGCCACACGGCCACCCGATTCATTCTTGATGACGTCAGCCGGGAAACTGGAATTCAGGTAAAACGCCTTGCGTGCATCAATGCCCGGCAGTTGGCTGATTCGGCCACCCTGTGCCGACACAGGCACGGGCAACAACACCGGTGTGGTGTCGTCCAGCATTTTCAGGCTGGCGCGGATGAAACCGTTCTTGACGTCTTTGGTGAGGTTAAGTTTAATCTGCCCACCGTCTTCAGACGTGAAGTTGATGTCACGGGTATTCTCGCCCTTGCGGTAGAAACCACCAATGTGCATGCGGGTGTCTTCGCTCAGGTGTTTGCCCAGGCTGAAGTCGAAACGGTTGGAAGTGAAGCCCAAGCCTGTGGTGTAGGACACCATGCCGCCTTCGGTTTCACCGGTTTTGGAAATGAAGTTGATCACACCGCCTGGGGAGTTGGTGGCCATGGTGGATGCGGAACCACCACGAATCACTTCCAGATAATCGAGAGACCCGTCAACCCGCAGAAAGCTGTCGGCCGTGCCAAAGGCCACATCGCCGAACTGAATGATGGGCAGGCCATCTTCCTGAATCTGCACATAACGCGCACCACCGGCAGAAATGGGCACACCGCGTACGGTGATGTTGGCGTTACTTTCACCACCACTGGACTCCGAGCGAACGCCAGGAATGGAACGCAAAGCTTCAGCCGCGTTGGTGGGGGCTTGTTGCAGAATTTGATCAGCGTCCAGACCAGACACCGACACAGAGGACTTCATTTTCGACACTTTGGTGGTGGTCGCGGTTACAACCACTGAGTCCAACTTCAAGCCGTCAGCGACGTTGGAATTGCTGTCAGCGGCTTGTTGGGCGTATGCCGCGCCCACCTGCAACAGAGCCACAGACACAGCCATGGCCACCAGGGATGGTTTAGGGAATGTTTTCACGTTATAGGTCTCCTCTAGGTGAATCGATTGGCCAGCGCATTGCCACGCGGACGGGTCGATGGATCGCACTATACGCAAAATGTAATCGATTGCAATACAGCAAAAACCCCAGAGATCTGAATGAAAAAAAACTTATTCAGAGTTGCAGCAATCGCACTTGACAATGAATTAGAGGATTGTTTCTAATGCATTTTTTATACAATCACCCCCCTTAAGAAAGTGAAATTCACCAGTAAATTCAAGAGACAATGCTGCACAGCCACAATTATTGATGAACAAGGAGTCAACTATTTTTCTGCGCGATTTCATACACTTAAAGAGAGCATGAGGACAAAAGAAAGTTTTTTGCAAACTTATGTCAATTTTTCGGGATGTTGCAAACGATTGCATTTGGTCTTAGATTGACGCGACCACTGAACCGCACTGAGCGAATCGCCCAACGGACATGACAAGCCAACACCCTTCTTTCACCGCCCCTCAGGGCACTCATGCCGACCTGGCTGCATTCCTGTTGCAGCGTTTGGCCATGATTTACAAAGACACTGAGGTTGCAGCACACACCGCCCGCAGGCTGGAGCAAGTGATTGCGAACCGACACGAACAACGCAGCACAGCGCTGAAGGCACTGGACGCCAAGCGCCTCAATAATCCACAGTGGTTCACAGGCAACCACTTCATGGCATACAGCACTTATGTGGACAAGTTTGGAGGCACATTCAAGGGTGTTCAACAACGGATTGCGCACCTGCAATCCCTTGGTGTGAATTACGTGCACCTGCTGCCCTTTCTGAAGATGCGGCCCGGGCAGAACGACGGTGGTTTTGCGGTGGAACACTTCACTGAGATGGAACCCCGGCTGGGCACCACTGAAGACTTTCAGGCCTTGTCTGTGGCCCTGCGTGAAGCGGGCATCAGCCTGTGCGCCGATTTGGTACTCAACCATGTGGCAGACACACACGACTGGGCTTTGCGCGCCCGGTCTGGCGACCCAAGCTGCGTGGCCATGTTCCATTGGCGCAGTGCCGAAGCCAAGGACGCACTTGAACCGCTGCTGCCCCAAATTTTTCCGCAGACAGCCCCCGGGAATTTCGTGTGGGTTGAGGAGCAGGGCCGATATGTGTGGAGCACCTTTTACACCTACCAATGGGACTTGAACTACAGCAACCCGGATGTACTGGTGGGGATGATCGACAACATGCTGGCACTGGCCAATATGGGTGTTGAAGTGTTCAGGCTGGACTCCGCTGCATTCCTGTGGAAAAAGGAAGGCACCAACTGCATGAATCAGCCGGAATGCCATTGGATTCTTCAGTGTTTCCGTGCAGCAGCGCAATGGTGTGCACCGGGCGTTTTGCTGAAGGCTGAGGCCATTGTACCCACCCGTGAGTTGCCCCCCTACTTTGGGCTGGACGATGCAGCAGGCAAGGAATGCCACCTCGCTTACCAAAGCAGCCTGATGGCCGCGGCCTGGTACAGTTTGGCCAACTCAGACGCCTCACTGGTGCAGCGGATTTTGGGGGAGCTGCCCGCCATGACCGACACCACAACCTGGATCAGTTACATCCGCTGCCACGACGACATCGGCTGGAATGTGCTGAAACCAGAACTGACCGGCAATGAGCCTGAACAATTGAAATACGCTTCCGCATTTTTCAGCGGGCAGGTGCCCGAGAGCTTTGCCAAAGGCATCAGCTTTCAAGCCACCCACCCTGACGCCGTGCATGGCACCAACGGCATGACGGCTGACCTGCTGGGCTGGGCTGAACACCGCCAAGACGAACTGGGATGGGCACGCTACCAATTGATGACTGCATTCATGTTCAGCCTTGGCGGTATTCCCATGGTTTACATGGGCGATGAACTGGCCCAACACGGGCAGGACATCGCGCTGCAAGCCACGTGGACCGACACCCGCGACATCCACCGCCCACCCTTGGACGACAGCGCAATGCTGGCCGCCGGCGTACCCGGTAGCCGCGCCCATTCAGCCTTAAACTGGATCAAAACCCTGCGGCAATTGCACATGAACTGGCTAACCGCCACCAACACCAGCCACCTTCGCCTCGTGGACACCCACGACCCTCGCCTGTTGAGCATTCAACATGGTGCGGTCACCTGCGTGTTCAATTTCAGCGGGCAAGCGGTGCCTTGGCCTGCTGCGCTAAATGGCCACCGCACCGCGCATGATTTGTTGATGCCCAATGAAACGCCTGCTGAACGCGCAGCGGTTCAACCGTATCAAGCCCTCTACCTGGTGCTCGCATGAACACCGAACCAAGCCTGCTGATTTTTGGCGAAGCCTTGGCTGACGTGTTCCCTGACCGCGCAGTGCTGGGCGGTGCACCGTTCAATGTTGCGCGCCACACTGCGCGTTTGGGCGTTCGTACAGCCTTGCTCAGCCGCGTGGCGGCTGACCCACTGGGCAGTTCAATCATTCAAGCCTGCAAACATTCCGGCATTGACACCCGGCTTCTGCAAGACAACTGCGAGATTCCCACTGGCCGCGTGCAGGTCCACTTGCATGCGCAAGGTGGGCACACATTTGAGATTGAATCCCACAGCGCCTGGGACTTCATCGACCCACCTGCATTCCCGCTGATGAATGCCTTTCAAAACGCCGTGCTGGTTTATGGCACCCTGGCGCTGAGGCAAACCCACAATCGGCACACCTTTGAATTGCTGTGTCAGGTCCATCGGGGCCTGCGAGTGTGTGATTTCAACTGGCGCGCAGGCCACACACCCTTTGAAGTGGCGCTGGGTGCAATTGAACAGGCCGATTGGCTGAAAATCAGCGATGAGGAACTGAGCTTGCTTGCACAGCACCTTCAACACCCCGAAGACGACCTGCAGGGCCTGCGCACCCGCTGGTGCCTGGACCGCCTGATTGTGACGCGTGGCGCCGATGGCTACACCGACGTGACCGCAGACGCCCTAGTAAACGGGCCCGCCTTTCCGGTTGATCATTTTGAAGACACGGTTGGCGCAGGGGACTCCTTTCTGGCTGCAACCCTGGCTGCCCACCTGCACGGTTGGACTGGTCCACAAGCCCTGGCATTCGCCAGCGAATTTGCAGCCTCCATTTGCGGCGTGCGGGGTGCAGTGCCCGACAACGCTGCTCATTACTCGCCCTTTCTCAGCAGGCTGACGAACACATGAACACCCCACTTAAACCCCGGCTAAGCCTGCTTCAGATCGTCAACATGAATGTAGGGTTCTTCGGCATTCAGTACAGCTTTGGCCTTCAGCAAAGCAACATGAGCCCCATCTATAACTATTTGGGCGCCGATGAAGCCACACTGCCATTGCTGTGGCTGGCTGGCCCGATGACCGGTCTGTTGGTGCAACCGTTTGTAGGCTCACTCAGCGACCGAACCACCAGCCGGCTGGGGCGTCGAACCCCCTACTTTCTGATCGGCGCCATTTTGTGCAGCCTGTGCCTGCTGGCAATGCCCTACAGTTCAGCGCTGTGGATGGCGGCCAGCCTGCTGTGGATTCTTGACGCGGCCAACAACATCACCATGGAGCCCTATCGGGCCTTCGTCAGCGACAAGCTGCGTGAAGAACAGCAAAGCATCGGTTTTCTGGTTCAAAGCGCGATGACGGGCTTGGGGCAAACATTGTCTTACCTCACACCAACCATGTTGGTCTGGTTCGGCTTGAACAAAGATGCGGTGGGCAGTAACCACATTCCGCAGATCACCGTCAGTGCCTTTTTGATTGGAGCGGTGTTTTCAATCACCTCCATTGCGTGGACACTGAAAACCACGCGAGAACACCCCCTGAGCGAGGATGAACTGGCCGCCATTCGCGCCAAGGGCCGCAGTGTAGGCGCCCTGCTTCAGGAGATTGTGGACGCCTTCCGCGACATGCCCCCCACCATGCGACAACTGGGTATGGTCATGTTGCTGCAGTGGTATGGCATGTTCTGCTACTGGCAGTACATCACACTGTCGCTGTCCACCACCCTGTTTGGCACCACCGACCCGACGAGCCAGGCCTTTCGGGATGCGGCATTGCTGAACGGTCAAATTGGCAGCTTTTACAATCTGGTTGCATTTCTGGGTGCTTTGGCGATGATTCCTGTCACCCGAAGGCTGGGCCCACAACTGACCCATGCGGTGAGCCTGACTGCTGCGGGCATCGGCATGTTGCTGATCCCAGAAATTCACAACCCACAGTGGCTGTACCTGCCCATGATCGGAGTGGGTTTGGCTTGGGCCAGCATCATGGGTAACCCCTACATCATTCTGGCCAAGAGCATTCCCGCCGAGCGCACTGGGGTGTACATGGGCATTTTCAACATGTTCATTGTGGTGCCCATGCTGATTCAGATTTTCACGCTGCCGCTTTATTACGGCCCGCTGCTGAACAGCAACCCCGAAAACGTGATTCGCCTTGCTGGTGTGTTGCTGATGGGTGGGGCCGTGGCCATGCTCAGGGTTCGGCTAAAGAACCACTGAGCATGAAGGGCCTTAGCCGCTGTTGCGAAGGCCCGTGGCTACACCGTTGATGGACAGGTGTACACCCCTTGCGACACGCTCATCCACATCGCCATCCCTGAACCGCTTAAGCAGTTCCACCTGCATGTGGTTCAGTGGGTCGATGTAAGGAAAACGGCTTTCAATTGAACGCTTGAGCAGGGGGTTGTCTTCCAGCAACGCCGACTGACCCGTGATCCACAACAGCGATTCCACTGCCAATGTGTACTCGGCGGCAATCTGGCCAAACACGCGCTGGCGCAGGGCTTCGTCATCCACCATGCTCGCATAACGCGACGCAATCGCCATGTCTGCTTTGGAGAGCACCATGTTCAAGGTGGACAGCATGGTCGAGAAAAAAGGCCATTCCCGCGCCATGGCTTTAAGGGCCTGCTGATCCTCAACAGACAGGGTGCTGCGCAGTTCATTCACCGCGGTTCCAAAACCATACCAGCCCGGCAGCATCACCCGGCTTTGTGCCCAACTGAACACCCACGGAATGGCCCGCAAGTCTTCAATGGTCCAATCCTGCTTTCGGGAAGCAGGCCGACTGCCAATGTTGAGGCTGGCAATTTCAGAAATCACGGTGGACTGCTTGAAATACTCCAGAAAGCCCGGGGTGTCGTACACCAGCTTCCGGTAGGTTTCAAAAGCAAGGTCAGACAAATAACCCATCAACTGAAGGTACTTGGCGGGCAACGGCGTGTTCAGGCTCCGATGCTCTGAAATCATCAGATTGGCGGACACCAACACTTCCAGATTTCGACGCCCCAGGGAATTGATGCCGTACTTGGCCGCAATCACCTCGCCTTGCTCGGTCAAGCGGATACGCCCATCCACCGCACCCGGGGGTTGGCCCAGAATGGCGTGGTAACTGGAACCACCACCTCGGCCCACGGAACCACCACGGCCATGGAACAGACGGATTTTCACCTGATGACGGGCAAACACTTGCACCAGTTCAATCTCGGCCTGGTAAAGGCTCCAGCCGGAGGTGACAAAGCCACCGTCCTTGTTGCTGTCCGAATACCCCAACATCACTTCTTGCACAAACCCACGCGAGGCAAGCAGCGCCTTGTACTCCGGCAATTCGAACAAGGCCGCCATGATGTCTGGCGCGGCTTTCAAGTCACCGATGGTTTCAAACAAGGGCACCAGGTTCACCTGCACAGTGCGTGTGGCCACATTCAGCAGATTGGCTTCCTTCAGCAGTACCGCCAATTCCAGCATGTCACTGACCGAGGCCGCTTTTGAAATGATGCAGTTTTGAATGGACTGTGGGCCGAACTGGGTATGCGCCCATTTGGCCATGCGAAAAATCGCCAATTCGCTGCGGGTCTGATCGGTGTAGTCCGATGACTCATTGAACAGCACGCGGGGTGAACGCAGCTCCTGTACCAACAAGGCCACACGGGTGTCCTCATCACTGCCCAAGTAGTCCACTTGCCCCAGGCTGGCGTGCTTGAACAGGTCATGCACCACCGCCTCGAACACATCGCTGTTTTGCCGAAGGTCCAAAGACATCAATGAGAAACCGAACACCTTGACCTTGCGGGCCAACTCGGCAAGGCGGCCTTGGGCCATTCGCTGCATGCCCTGTTGGCTCAGGGACTGGGCCATCGTGTTCAGATCATTCATCAAGGCATCGGCATTGGCATACGACACGCTGTTGGTTTGTTCGCCCCGCACCACCGCCAGAGTGCCAGCCAGTTTCCGGTGAACGGCCAGACAGGCCCTGCGCAATGTTTCATCCATGCGGTGGGCGGATTCATCCTGCGACTGCGAGGCCAACGCCAGCAAGGCTTCGCTGGGGGTCAGAAAGTAATCGGTGATGGACAATTCGCGAACCAAGGCACCCACCTCGGCGAGGTAATGGCTGAGTACCTTTTCACTGTGTATGCCCAAAGTCTGCTTCAGTACTGCGGCGGTGACAAAGGGGTTGCCATCGCGGTCCCCACCAATCCATGACCCCACCGTCAACATGCGGCCCAGCTTGTCCTCACTGGGGGGCAAAAAATCATCCTGCCAAGGCAAACCCAGCTTGGCCTGAACATTGCGGTACACCGCGGGTACTTGGGAAAAAAAGGTGGCATCGAAATAGGTGACCGCGTTGTTGACTTCGTCAATCACCGACAACTTGTTTCGCCGCAGCAGGCGCGTCTGGAACAGCCGTTGAACCGCGTATTTCAGCGATTCACGCCACTGCAATTGCTCGATGGGAGTCAAGGTGGTGAAATCACGTTGGCGCAGCAATTCACTGATGCTTTGCTGGGCGTCCAACACGCTTTTGCGCTGCACCTCGGTGGGGTGGGCAGTCAGTACCGGCACTGTTTCGCTCTGGCTCAAGCGGTCCACCAAGGCCTGTACCGGCACACCCTGAGCCACCAACTCGTCCACGGTGTAATCCAGACTCGCTTCGCGGGCGGGCATGCCCGCCAATTCATGCTGGCGGTTGCGGCGAATCAAATGGCAGTCCTCCGCAATGTTCGACAGCATGGAAAACACCGAGAACGAGCGAATCAATGAAATGGTTTCATCGCGGGACAACCCGGCCAGACGGTCTTCCAATCGCTGGCGGGCCCCAAGGTCATCGAACCGGCGGTACTTCACCGAAAGCTGGCGAATTTCTTCAATGGCTTCGAACACCGCTTGCCCTTGCTGTTCGGCAATCACTTCACCCAACAGGCCGCCCAACAGCCGAATGTCCTCCTTGAGCGGTGAATCTTTGTCGGTGCTTACCATGTCACACTCCGTCCTCGGCCCACAGGGCTCCACTGCGCAAAGCCATGGCAGTGGCTGCCGATGGGCCGTAGGTACCGCTGGCGTAAGGCACTGGCTCAATGCCGTGTTTGCGGATGTCGGTCAAAATGCGGTCCACGAACGCCCATTGGGTGCCCACCTCATCGCGCCGAAGGAAAAGGCTTAAACGGCCACGAAGAATGTCGGTGATCAGGCGCTCGTACGCGTCGCGCACAGGAATGCGCCAAGTGTTGAAAAAGTCCAAATCCAGAGACACCGGACGAAGGCGTTCCCGCTCACCCGGTGACTTGGCCAGCAATTTCAACTCCAGCTTGTCCTCGGGTTGCAACTGGATGATCAACTGATTGCCCATCCACTGCCCGCCCGCCGGTTCAAACAGGGGCTTGGGCACGTCACGAAACTGAATCACGATTTCTGCAAACCGGCGAGGCATGCGTTTGCCTGTGCGCAACAGGAAGGGCACACCAGCCCAGCGCCAGGTTTGTACTTCAGTGCGGAAAGACACATACGTGTCCGTCATCGACCGGGGCGACACGCCCTTTTCATCGCGGTACGCGGGCACAGGCTGACCGCGCACAAAACCGGGGCCGTATTGACCCACCACCAACTCGGGCCCCGCTTGTACATTGGGCACTTTCAGGGAACGTAATACCTTCAGCTTTTCATCGCGCAGGGAATCGGCTTCCAGAGACACCGGTGGCTCCATCGCCACAATCGCCAACAACTGCAGAATGTGGCTTTGAACCATGTCACGCAGCGCGCCAGCGTGTTCATAAAAACCGGCGCGTTCTTCAACACCCAAGTCCTCGGCCACTGTGATCTGCACGCTGTGCACGTGTTCACGGGTCAGCAGGGGTTCAAAAATACGGTTACCCAAGCGCAGCGCCAACAGGTTCTGAACCGCCTGTTTACCCAGATAGTGGTCAATGCGGTACACCTGCGATTCATCCAGTTTGGCGGCCACCGCCGCTTCAATATCGGCCGATTCCGCACCATTGAAACCCAGCGGTTTTTCCAGCACCAAACGCAGGCGCTTGGGGTCACGCACTTCATCCAGACAATCGATCAGGTTGACAAACCGTGATGACGGCAAAGCGGCGTAATGCACCACGGGCTCAGGAAGACCAGCCAGGGTTGCCCGCAAATCGCGGCCAGCGTCTTCAGTGCCCAAGTTCATCTGCAGCGTCATCAAGAATGGCTTGAGGGCTGGCAAACTGGCCCTGCCCGCTTCGTCCCCAGCCTGCGCCAGAAAAGTGTCCACACCGGCCAAGGCGTCCTGCGGGGACAGCTTTTCGCGTTGGGCCAGAATGACCCGGGAATCTTCGGCGAAGTAACCGGATTTGGCCAAGTGTGCCAATGCGGGAATGATTTTTCGTTTGGCGAGGTCGCCACTGGCACCGTGCAACACAAAGGTGAATGACCCCACCGGGTAGGGTGATCGATCCAACCCTGCGCTTGCGGACTGCTGATTCATGTCTGTTCTCTCCATCCCGTGGTATTGTGATCAGGAAACTGAATTACATTGTTTGATTATTAAATGTAATTATGTTACAACTATAACAATCAAGCAAGATAAAATCGTCACCGGAAGCCTTCAACCATGACCGTGCCACTGAACACCCAACTGCTTGCCATTCGCGAGCGGATTGAAGAACGCTCGAAGCAGACACGCCAGCGTTATCTGGACAATCTGCCCGCCAAAGCCGCCCGGCGCGACGCCCTGGGCTGTGCCAACCTCGCACACACCACAGCCATTTACCCACCGTCCACCAAGCGTGTAATTTCATTACATCAAGCCCCGCACCTGGGCATCGTGACGGCGTACAACGACATGTTGTCAGCCCACCAACCCTTCGTCCGTTTTCCGGCCATCATTGATGCACACGCGCGGGCGCTGGGCGCCACCACACAAGTGGCAGGCGGCACACCCGCGATGTGCGATGGCATTACCCAAGGCCGCGAGGGTATGGAGCTTTCGCTGTTTTCTCGTGATGTAATTGCCCAGTCCACGTGCATCGCCATGTCGCACGATGTGTTTGACGGCGGCATTCTGCTGGGCGTGTGCGACAAAATTGCACCCGGCCTGCTGATCGGTGCCTTGGCCTATGGGCACCTGCCTTTTGTGTTCATTCCGGCTGGGCCCATGCGCACCGGCCTTTCCAACGCAGACAAAGCCAAGGTGAGGCAACTGGCGGCACAAGGCAAAGCCAGCCGCGACGAGTTGCTGCAATCGGAGGAAAAGGCCTACCACAGCAGTGGTACCTGCACGTTTTATGGCACGGCCAACTCCAACCAGCTTCTGCTGGATTTCATGGGCCTGCAATTTCCCGGTGGGGCCTTTGAACTGCCGGACAGCCCCCAACGGGAATTCCTGATCCAGCACAGTGTGAAGGCCATTGAACAGGCCACGCGTAACCCTTCAGTGGCCTTGGGCCAATTGGTCGACTCACGCAGTTTGGTCAATGCGCTGGTTGGGCTGATGGCCTCGGGTGGGTCAACCAACCACACCATTCACTGGATTGCCGTGGCACGCGCCGCTGGTTACCTGATTGACTGGACGGACCTCAACGACCTGTCTGCCATTACCCCTTTGCTGACCTGCGTTTACCCCAATGGCACAGAGGATGTCAACGCCTTCCATGCCGCCGGCGGCACCGCAGGGTTGATTGCAACACTGATTGATGCAGGGCTGGTAGACGGAAGCGCACGCACTGTGTGGGGTACATCGTTAGGCGACACAGTCGGCGAAGTGGTGCCCAGCACTGAGGGTTATGCCATTGCCCGCCCTGGCCCCAGCAGAAACACGGAAGTACTTCGCCCACACAGCACCCCCTTCCAAGCCGATGGCGGCATTCGCCTGTTGCAAGGCAACCTTGGGCGTAGTGTTTGTAAGGTGTCGGCCGTTAAACCCGAACACCGGGTGATTGAAGCGCCTTGCCTGGTATTTCAGGATCAACTGGACGTGTTGGCAGCACACCAAGCAGGCCTGCTGAACCGCGATGTGGTGGTGGTGGTGACCCATCAAGGCCCCAGGGCCAACGGCATGCCCGAGCTGCACAAGCTGACGCCTGTACTGGGCCTGTTGCAAGACCAAGGTTTCAAGGTGGCGCTGGTGACGGATGGCCGCATGAGCGGTGCATCCGGAAAAATCTGTGCGGCCATTCATGTCAGCCCGGAAGCCATGGCCGATGGCCCGATTGGTTTGCTTCGGGATGGCGATGTGGTCCGTGTGGATGCCGAACAGGGGGTGCTGTTGACCCATGCCGACCTGAGCACCCGCACGCAGGCACTTGCACCCACACGAAGCCCCAGCCACGGGCGCGGATATTTCAACGCCTGGAGAAAAGCAGTGAGCACCGCCGAAGAAGGCGCCAGTCAACTTTTTGAATGAACAACACCCATGAACGCACGTCAACACGCAACCCACACCTGGCTTGTTCAACCCATTCTTCCAGTGGTGGTCATCGACTCGGTGGACCAAGGCCTGCAGATTGCCGAAGGCCTTCTGCAAGGTGGAATCTCACAAATTGAAATCACCTTGCGCACACCCGCCGCCCTGCCCGCCATGCAAGCCATTGCGCGCGCATTTCCCGAGATGAAGCTGTCCGCAGGCACTGTGTTGCGGGCTGAGCAATTTGACCAATGCGCTGAAGCGGGTGCCACCTTGTTCATCTCCCCGGGGCTGACCGAGGCATTGGCCCAACACGCACTGGACGGTCATTTCAATTGGGTGCCCGGCACAGCCACCGCGTCGGAAATGATGCATGCCTTAGAACTGGGGTTTGATCTGGTGAAGTTTTTTCCGGCCATGGCGGCTGGTGGCCCCAAAGCCTTGGAAGGCATTGCCACACCACTGTCCGGTGTGCGTGTGGTACCCACCGGGGGCATAACACTGGCCAACCTGAAAGACTGGAAACCCATCCGCGCTTTGGCGGCAGTGGGCGGCACCTGGCTGACACAGGGCCTGGGCCAAGTGGCCTGCATTCGGGACGAAGTGGCCGCACGCAGCGCAGCAGCACTGAACGCATGGAACGACGCCTGAACCGAGAACCGTCATGAGCACTCTGAATGCCAGCCCCCTGCATGTGAACCTTGAGCGCCAACACCATTGGCAAGCTGCCCAAGCCAGTCATGCACACGCCACTGAACGCATCACCCAAGGCCTGAAGGCACTGTTCACAGGGCAGGTGGTGAACCCGTCTGAACAACGCGCCGCAGGCCATTGGGCGCTGCGTGCCGCCCAACGCAGGCCACAGTACCCACAGTGGGTCGGCTTGAACCACCAAGGCACTGATGTACTTGCACAGGCGCAAGAGGTTGAAAACCGCCTGCTCCGTACCATCGATGACATCCGCGCGGGCCGCTACACCACCTCCACCGGTCAAACCTATGACAGCGTTTTACACCTGGGGATTGGTGGGTCCGACCTCGGGCCTCGACTGCTTCATCAAGTCTTCTCTGCCTTGGGATTGAATCGTGAATCGCCCATTCGGCAGGCGCGGTTCGTGGCCAATGTGGACTACCACGAGATGAAGGCCGCGCTGGATACCCTGAACCCGGAAAGAACACTGGTGATCGTCGCCAGCAAATCTTTTTCCACCCGTGAAACGCTGAATAACCTGGCGCACATCCGTCGCTGGCTGGAGCAAGTCAGCACGCAGCATTGTCAACGCTCCATTCTGGCGGCCACCTGCAAGCCCAACAAAGCAATTGATTCAGGAATTGCCGCAGAACAGGTGTTTGAATTCAGTGAAACAGTGGGCGGACGTTACTCCCTGTGGGGGCCCGTGTCGATGGCCATACGCCTGATCCACGGTAACCAGGCCTTTACAGAATTCTTGGATGGTGCTGCAGCAATGGATGTGCATTGCCTGAACACACCGGCCCCCCGGAACCTTGTTGTACAACTGGCACTGGCCGATGCAGCCAATCTGGCAGCGGGGCTGGAATCGTTGATGCTCAGCCCCTACGATTCCCGGCTGGGTTTGCTGGTGCCCTATCTGCAGCAGTTGTGGATGGAATCCTTGGGCAAAGGCGTGACCACCAACGGGGCACCACTGACCGACACACCCTGCCCGGTGCTGTGGGGCGACGTGGGCACCAACGGGCAACATGCATTTTTTCAGATGCTGCACCAAGCCCCCCTGAAAACCGCCATCGAGATTCTGGCCGTTGCAGTGCCCGACCACTCTGAAGCAGAGACACACGATTTGCTGCTCTCCCACGCGCTCGCGCAGGCGGAAGCCTTTTCCAGTGGCAAACTGAATACCCTGGAACAGGCCAAGGACCCGGCGGTGAACTTCAGAACCTGCCCCGGCCAAAGGCCTGTCACTTTCACTTTGATGAGCAGGCTTACCCCACACGCCTTGGGTGCATTGCTGGCACTTTGGGAACACCGAACGGTGGCTTTGGCAGTCGTGCAAGGAATCAACCCCTTCGACCAATGGGGCGTGGAACTGGGCAAAGTGATTTCAGAGGACATCGCCGAAGAACTGCGAACACGGCGATTCCATTCAGACAACCCACAGACCCGGAACTTGATGACTTTGCTTGAACAGGTACGACATGCAAACGCTTGAATGGCAACCCGCCAAGGTACCAAGCTGCGCACTGGCAGAAAGCCCCCGCTACGCCCACGGCGCATGGGTGTGGCTGGACATCACCGGGCGTAAGGTGTTCAAGGCAACATCACTGCCCGCGACCAACCCCGCCGAGGTGCAAAGCCTGAGCCTGCCGGACGAAATTGGCTGCATCTTGCCGACCCCCAACCCCGATGTGTGGGTGTTGCTGGGCCGGCAGGGGGTCTACCACCTGCACCAGTGGCAGCATGTTCAGGCCATTGCACACGCCCCTTACGATGCAGCCCTGCACCGCTACAACGATGGCCGCGCCGACCCACAAGGCCGCATCTGGATTTCCAGCCTGGTGGATGAACGAAAGCCTGCCACGGCCGCCTTGTATCGCCTTGAAGGGCACACCGCACAGGCCATGGTGGGCGACCTGATTGTGGGCAACGGCCTGGCCTTCAGCCCTTGCGGGCAACGCCTGATGTTGGCCGACACCCGCCAGCGCAGCGTGTGGATGTTCGAATTTGATGCCGCCACGGGGCAACTGGGTGAACGCAGCCTGATGCACCACTACACCCAAGGCACAGAACGGCCGGATGGTGCCTGCATGGCTGCCGACGGCAGCTATTGGGTGGCGGTGCTGGAAGGGTACCGGCTGGACCGGTTTGGGCCCGATGGCCAACTGATGGACCAAGTGGAATTACCCGTGGCCAAACCGACCATGCCCTGCTTCGGAGGCCCGGGCCTTCAGCAGCTGATGGTGACCTCAGCCACACCCGACAGCCAATTCCCTAACCGGGCAGGCTATGAAAACAGCAGCGTGATTGTAGCCAACACCGCCGTTCGCGGCTTTGCTGAAGCGTTCGCCAACGTGAATTGAACCGGCGCCTGCTCAGGAGGCATATCGGCTTTCAATGAGGTGCTTTTTCAGGCGTGCCATGTTTTGCTGCACACCCTTGCCCAAACGAATGGCCACGCCGGTGGCCAATACATCCACCATGCACAGGTGCAAGAGGCGCGACACCATGGGGCTGAACTGTTCATACAGTTCTGTGTGGTCTGCGGCCAGGTGCACATGCACCAAGTCGGCCAATGGCGAACCCGAGGCGGTGACAGCTATGGTGGTGGCCCCCGCTTTACGGGCGATTCGGCAAGCCTCCAGCAAATCTTCACTGCGGCCTGAATTGGAAATGATGATCAGGCAATCAGATTTTTTCAGCATGGACGCAGCCATGATCTGCAAATGTCCATCGGAATAAGCCTGCGCAATACAGCCCATCCGAAAGAACTTGTGCTGCGCATCCAGCGCCACAAACCCGGAGTTACCCACACCATAGAACTCCAGCTTGCCTTGCGCCTTGACGCACGCAGCAATGGCATCAATGGCTTTCTCGACGGGCTTGCTGACTGCACTGTCGCGGTAACTGCTCAGTGTGGAAATGGCGTTGTCGAACACCTTGTGCACCAAGGCATCGGCACCATCACTGGCTTTGACAGACTGGTGTACATACGGCACCCCCTCCGATGCACTGGCCGCCAGAACGAGGCGGAAGTCGCTTAAGCCCTCATACCCCAGTGCCCGACAAAAACGCACCACGGTTGGCCCGCTGACTTTGGCCTGCCGGGCCAGTTCAGCCACCGGCGCTTTCAGAAAGGCTGTTGGGTCGACCAACACCAACTCCGCCACGGCTTGCTCAGCCGGGGACAGGGAGGGCAAACCCAAACGGATTTTCTCGAGAACATGCATCTTATTGAATTACAGGTAACGGTGTAATGCATGTTATCGAGTTTCAAAGGGGTGTGCAAAACGAATACACTGAAGGGCTGAGCAGCCACTCTAAATGAATGTTTTTTCGCGTCAACGGGTTTATTTTTCGGGATGAACATGTCACTGTTGGAGACGGAACCTGACCCTTCTGACACTGCAAGGCCCCAAGCCATGAACAATCACTTTTCGTTTCTCGGTGGCCATGAAGGCCCATGGCAGGTCACCCACTGCGAAACACTCATTGGCCCACCCTTGGCTGATGTGACGAGAATCAGTGTTGTGAATGGACCCGCGCACAGCTTGGGCAACAAGGCCACCTGGACGCTTCAAGGGTTCACCAGCAATGTTCGCTATGCAGAACGACATGAGATTGAGCTGTTGCGCGCCAAACAGGAAGGCCTTGGACGACAGGCATCCGTGTGCGCTGCATTGATTCCCATCAAGAAGAACCCGCAATGGTGGGCAATGGCTCAAGATGAACGCCGGGCGATTTTTGAGGCCCAGTCCCACCACACTGAAATTGGCCTGGCCTACCTGCCGCAGATTGCTCGGCAACTCCACCATTCTCGCGACTTGGGCGAGCCGTTCGATTTTTTGACCTGGTTCGAATTTGCGCCTGAACACACACCAGCATTCAATGAACTACTGGCCCACTTGCGACGGTCCAAAGAATGGGAGTACGTGGAGCGGGAAATTGATATTCGGCTGATCAAGCCACTTTGAGCGCGTTTTAATCCTGTGATCACGCATTCAGCAGTGCCGCACAAATGGCCCGCGTTTCATCGTCTGCAATCGAATGGGTCAGCAGGCCTTCAATGGCAAAAACGCTGATCTTCACACGGGCTTCCAGCTTGTCTGCGGCAACACCCGCCTGCTGCAATTCATGCCTCAGCATGGATTCACTCAAGGCGTGAAATTCATCGTGCCACGCCAAAATGGTTGGGGACTTGTCCAAGCGGCTGTGTACGGTGCTGACCAAGCGGTTGACCCGCGCAAGCTGTTTGGCCACCCACAGCAGCCTGTCCACAGGGTCAGATTCCGACATCAACAGATACGCCTGCGCATTGGCGGAAAACTCCGCGTCGAGCACAGCCACCAACACCTCATCTTTGTCCTGAAAATACCAGTAGATGGTGTTGGGTGCGACACCCGCCGCCGCCGCCAGACGGCTCATCGACGTGGACTCGTACCCTTCCTCGATGAACAGCGCCCGGGCTGCAGCAACAATTTCTTGCCGCTTGTCTTCTTTGTCCTGGTTTCGTTTGGTTTTGGCCACACAGGGCTCCCGCTGCGTTGGTTCATAGCCCCCGAAGGGGCCGTGTTGTTGTGTGTATTGTATCAGCAGTTGAATAGCATTCAACAATGAGGTATGCTTCATGTTGAATGTCATTCAACAAACAGCATGTCACAGGCTCAAGCATGGCTAAAACACTTTCAAAAGACGATTTGCCGCGGCTGTCCACAGTCGAGCTGCTCCAATTGTTTTCAGGCTTGCAAGCCCCCGCATTGGACGAAATGCACGGCGAATACAGGGCGCGGCTGCTGGCTCAACCCAACTGGCTGGCTGCTGCGGCAGGCTGGTTTGCTGTGGCCAACCCACTGAGCCGCTGGCAGTGCAAAGCCTTTCGACCAGTCGACGGGCAAACAGGCCGGGGCTACAACACCTTTTTGCAGGGTGGTCGCATTGTGCAGCGCTACCCCATGCTGACGCTGCTCGCCCCTTCACGCTTTGATGGTCAACCGGCCTATCAACTGGTGTACCGCCACTTTGAATCTTTGTGCGGCGACATGAACATGGTTGATGAAGTCCGCAAGGTTGGCCCGGGGCTCTATCTGGGTATTGGCACCTGGGGCTTTACGCGGGGCCAACGCCACAACCCGCAACCCTTTGTGCTGGAGGGCCCTGTGGCCCCTTACCGTGGGGACATTGGCCAAACACGCAAGAATTTTGTCATCAGCACGCGGGAATTGCCCGCCACTTCAGGAGTTTGAACATCATGAGTCAATCCAACCGTACCGCCCTGGTCACAGGGGCCTCCGCCGGCATTGGTGCCGCCTTTGCACGTCACCTGGCCTCAGAAGGCTATTCACTGCTGCTGGTGGCCCGCCGCGCAGAACGCTTGAATGAACTGGCCAAGGAGCTGAGCGCCCAACACGACGTGCGCTGTGATGTGTTTGCAGCCGACTTGAACGACCCGTCGGCGCCCGCACAAATCATGGCGTTTGCGCAGGAACAAGGCATCACCATTGATGTGTTGATCAACAACGCCGGGCTTTCCGGCAAAACCGCGTTTGCAGACACCCCTTGGACCACACTGGCGGGCGAAATTCAACTCATGGTGACCGCCCTGACAGAGCTGTGCCATCGCGTGTTACCCGGCATGCAAGAACGTGGATGGGGCCGCATTGTGAACCTGTCCTCGCTGGCGGCCTTCTCGCCACCGGGTGCCAGCCTGCTGTACACCGGCATCAAGAGTTATGTGCTTAACATCTCTCAATCGCTGGACATGGAACTGAAACCCCAAGGCATTCATGTGACCGCATTGTGCCCGGGTTTCACACGCAGCGAGTTTCACGACACCATGGGCACACGAGACGCCGCCAACAAGTTACCCGCCGTGCTGTGGCAGGATGCGGACGATGTGGTGCGCGAAGGCTGGCAAGCGGTGATGAAGGGTAAGCCAGTGTGCGTGCCGGGTGTTGTAAACAAGTTGGTGGCCAGCAGCGTGCGGCCCCTGCCTGTCGGGCTTCAGTACCACTTGGGCAACAAGTTGAACCCGTTCAAGGAGTGAGGGGGCGGGCTCTGCACTATCAGTCCACAAACCAGTGCTCACCTTTGCGCCTGACTGGTCCAAACAAGAACACGTCAGGAAATAACTTGTGCCGCAAGTACAGCACAAACCCAATCAAGGCGAAATTGAGAATCATTGCCCCAATACTGCTTGCGGAGACAGTCGACAAGTCATTGAACCAGCGTGGAGCACTCACAAAGCACAACAATGAATACATGTTGTACGCAGCGAGTTTGTGGTGATAAAACCCAAAGATCATCAACCCTTGGATCAGCAGAACCGTCAACACAGCCACCCATCGGGCACCTGTACCGAACGCGGACGTGACCGCGTATGTCAACACCACAGCACCCAACGTTTGAATCAGAAGAATAGTCACCAGAATGTTGACCTTCCGCTCTTGCTGTTCGCTACGCTGAGGGTTTACATACGATGCGATGTAATACGCCAGTTGATCGTCCTTAACACCCTGTCCGGTCAGTTGCTTGAACACGGTGCTTTTAGGGACGCCTGCAGACAATAGCTCAAGGACTTTGGCTTTGATCTCTTTCTTGGTCATGCTGTGGCTGGGTGCGCTAAAGTGAGTACAGCACCTAGATTAGTTGCGCAACCCAAGGGTGAATAAGCGCCTGACTGGGTGAGAGTGGTTACACAATCCAAAAATGGAGAAACGAAGTGCTTCGCTTGTTGCTGACGCTCTTGTTGAGCTTGACTGCCCTGCTGCAACCCAGTGCTGTGTGGTCGGAGGACACTTTGGGCCTGCCCGGTTTGGTCAATGTCAGTTGTTCAAACCCCGCACATTCACCGGTGGTGTTGGTGCACGGCACGTTTGCCAATGCCCGCAGGGCGTACTCCAGCATGGCCCCCGTGCTGAAGGACCAAGGCCTTTGCCTGTACGCCTTGAATTACGGGCGCAATGGGTTGCCCGGCGTCAATGGCACGGCGGATATTCAATCTTCCCTGGCTGAAGTAGTCAGCTTTGCACAGTCTGTATTGCAGAAAACCGGGGCCAGCAAAGTCAGCCTGATTGGCCATTCACAGGGCGGCTTACTGGCCTTTCTGGCGGCCAAATCACCTGAATTGGCGGGGCGCATTGACCGCATTGTGGCTGTGGCACCCAGCCTGAACGGCACGACGCTTGTGCCCAACAATCTTTCTTCCATGCACTGCCCGGCTTGCGCACAGTTGGCCAGTCAGTCACCCTTCATGGCCACAGTCCGAATGGAAAAACTCAACCCAAAGGGCGTCAACGCTTTGGTGCTGGCCACCAAAAACGACCTTGTGGTTACCCCGGTTGAGAGCCAGTTTTTGAATGAACCCGGCGTGACCAACCTGTACATTCAAGACCGGTACCCGGGCGTGTATGCCACGCACTCAGGGCTGTTGCACGTGCCACAGGCTGTGGGCTTGGTCAAAGATTTCCTGCTTGACGCATTGCCCGCCTCCACGGCCATGTCAGGGCCTTGAGTCAGGCCTTGTATTGTGCAGGCTAAGCCACCTGATTGCTGTCATTCAAATAAGCGGTGATCCAGTTGGAGAACTCACAGGCCAGGTGCCAGCGATGTTCGGTCACGTACCAGAACGGCAGGGTTGATGGGAAGAAGACCGTCAGTTTGCACTTGAAGCCCGTGGGTGCATTGGCAAACTGGTGCAGCACCCCGCCAATCTGTTTTCCGTTGATGTTCTTGGCGGGCCCCTTGAGCCGAACCGGATACTCCGGGTCCAGCGAATAAGGCAAGGTTCCTTCTTGGCTGTAGTCGATTTCAAAGTGGGAGACCACCAGCGCACCGCCAGTTTCCTCAATCACTTCTTGCCCAACATCCCCAGCCTTCCGAATCAGATAATGGTCGGGGCAGGCCCTGAGCAGGGCCAGTTGATTGTCTTGAATGGTTTGAGTGTTGAACCACTGGACAAAGCCTTCTGCTGTACCCATGTCGCAGTGCAACTCGGCCACACTGCCAGAGAACTGGTTGGGTGCAGCCGCCAATGAGGAAGCCAGATCTGACAGCAATAAATCATTGCGAACCAAGGCACGCATGGCTTCGTCCCCCGCTTTGATTTTGGCCTGTGCAAGCAATTCACGCTCTTGAGCAATGTTGTCGATAGACGCACCGGGCCTGAGCAACAGGGCGCTGAGGTCAAGCAGCGTTGCCGCTGGCAGGTTGGATTTCATGCGCTGCGCAACCACTTGAAGGCGACGGGCTTCCCATTCCAACACCTGTTCCCGCTGCACGGTTTGATTGCCGATGAGCGCCACAATTTTGGGATTCACCCCGCTATCCGATGAACTCGGTGTGGTTCGAGCAGCGCTTGACCCCGACTGACTGTCCTGAGTACACCCTGCATTCAACAAGGCCCCACCCACGACCGATGTGCCCAAAGCAAGCGAGCGCGCCATAAATAGGCGGCGACTGGACAAGAGATTCATACAACACCTTAAAGCAACTGTAGTTGCGTTAATGTAGTTTAGAATATTCAGGAAAGTCAACTACTTCCGGTGAGTGCGTGTCGAACCAAGCTTTGAAGTCGCAGAGAAGGACAGGCGGTCGCTCTGCCATGGTTCTGAACGCCATTTATGCCAGCACCTTGCAGATTCTTGAGGAAAAAGGGTTTTCGGGCCTGGAACTGACCGAAGTTGCGCAACGGGCGAATGTCAACAAAACAACCATCTACAGGCGGTGGTCAAACAAATCAGCCTTGCTGCTTGAGATGTTGTCGTTCATCGCAAAACAGCAGGTCACCGGGCGTGACACAGGCGCGTTGCTGACGGACCTGATTGCTCTGTTGCAAGACATTCAGGTGATGCTGAGATCGCGTGCCATTCGCGCTTTGTTGGCGGCTTCCATCGACGGCAGCCTTGATGCCACAGCAGTGTCAATGCGGCGTGCTTTCTTCAACGAACGGTTTGAAAGAAGCGGGGAAATTATCCGACGAGCGGTTGCCCGAGGTGACTTGCCCAAAGGCGCGGACAGTCGGCTGATTCTTGAAGACGCGTGCAGTGCGGTGTACTTTCGGTTGCTGATTACTGGTGATGACATCAGTGACGACGATTTGCGCCTGTTTGCGCAACGGGCCATATTGAGAGCTGTCTAGGCCTCGCCCAACTCCTTGAGTACATCTTCGCAGAACGCCACGTACTGGCGTTCATACTCAATACCCACCTCCAGAATACGGCGCTGCAACACCATGGCGCGGGTTTCCTTTTTGCCTTCGAAGTCTTTTTTGTGAATGGCGCGGTACAGGGCCAGTTGTTCACGATGGCTGGCCAAACGTTGTTTCAGGCCGTCGGCAAGGCCGTCTGGGCCAACCACCGCCGCCGCGCGTATGCGCACCATCATTTCATCGCGCAGGTTTTTGTGTTCCGAGGGCAAGGCCATCCAACGCTTCAATTCGGCTTTGCCTGCGGGCAACACTTCATAGGTGCGCTTGCGGCCCCGTGCGCCTTCGTCGGCGGACGACTGCACCCAACCGGCTTCTTCAAGGCGGACCAATTCCCGGTAAATCTGCTGGTGGGAGGCTTGCCAAAAATAGCCTATCGACTTGCTGAAGCGGTGGGCCAGTTCAAGGCCTGAACTGGGCTTTTCCAGCAAGGAGGTGAGCAAAGCGTGGGGCAGTGACACAGTGTGCAGTGCAATAACAATGGGGATGCCTGAGTGTAGGCGCAGGCTGCATTTTATGCAACCAGTTGCAATAGTTCTGAAGCTGCGCTATAAATTGCAACCAGTTGCATAACACCCCAACACTGGAGTACCCACGCATGAACGCCGTCAGCACGCCCGCCGCCCCCTTCCCTCACCTGCTTGCCCCGCTGGACCTGGGCTTCACAACCCTGAAAAACCGGGTGCTGATGGGGTCGATGCACTTGGGGCTGGAAGAAGCACCGCAGGGCTTTCACCGCATGGCGGCCTTCTATGCCGAGCGCGCGCGCGGTGGTGTGGGCCTGATTGTGACGGGCGGCATTGCCCCCAACGACGACGGTGTGGTGTTTGCTGGCGGTGCCAAGCTGACCAATGCGCATGAAGTGGCTGAGCACAAAATCATCACCGATGCCGTGCATGCCGAGGGTGGCAAAATTGCGATGCAAATTCTGCACACGGGCCGTTACAGCTACCAGCCCAACCAAGTGTCGGCCAGCGCGGTTAAGGCGCCCATCAACCCCTTCACACCCAAACCCCTGAGCCATGAAGACATTCTGCGCACCATTGACGACTTTGCCCGGTGCGCAAGCCTGGCCCAGGAGGCTGGTTATGACGGTGTGGAGGTGATGGCCTCTGAGGGTTACCTGCTGAACCAGTTCATTGCTGCACGCACCAACCACCGCACCGACGAGTGGGGTGGCACCTTTGAAAAACGCATCCGACTGCCCATTGAGGTGGTGCGCGCCATTCGCCAAAAGGTTGGCCCCAACTTCATCATCATTTACCGATTGTCCATGCTGGACTTGGTGGAAGGTGGGTCGTCACTGGACGAGGTGGTGAAACTGGGCCAAGCCATTGAAGCCGCAGGTGCCACCATCATCAACACCGGCATTGGCTGGCATGAAGCGCGTATTCCCACCATTGCCACCAAGGTGCCCCGTGCGGCCTTCGCTTGGGTAACCAAGAACCTGAAGGGCAAGGTGAACATTCCGCTGGTGACCACCAACCGGATCAACACCCCCGAAATTGCCGAGCAGGTGCTGGCCGATGGCTGCGCGGACATGGTGTCCATGGCGCGCCCTTTCCTGGCCGATGCGGAGTTTGTGAAAAAGGCGGCGGAGAACCGCAGTGCCGACATCAACACCTGCATTGGTTGTAACCAGGCCTGCCTGGACCAAACATTCCAGTTGAAGATTACCTCGTGCCTGGTGAACCCACGGGCCTGCCATGAAACCGAAATCATCAACCAACCCGTTGATGTGCGCAAACGCATCGCAGTGGTGGGTGCAGGCCCTGCAGGCATGAGCCTGGCAGTCACGGCTGCTGAGCGGGGCCATGAGGTGCACCTGTTTGACGAGAACAGCCAGGTGGGTGGGCAATTCAACATTGCCAAAACCATTCCCGGCAAGGAAGAGTTTCACGAAACCATCCGCTACTTCGAGCGCCAGTTGGCACAGAAGCAGGTGCATGTTCACTTGAACACCTGGGCCACCCCGGAAATGCTGAAGGAAGGCGGCTACGACGAAGTGGTGCTGGCCACCGGCGTGGTGCCCCGCAAGCTGGACATTCCGGGTGCAGACCACCCCAAAGTGCTGGGTTATCTGGATGTACTGCGCGAACGAAAAACCGTGGGCAAAACCGTGGCGGTGATTGGTGCCGGTGGCATTGGCTTTGACACGGCCGAATACCTGACGCATGAAGGAGTTTCCGCCAGTGTGGACCTGGAGAAATTCAACCGTGAATGGGGCATCGACCCCACTTACACCAATGCAGGCGGCCTGACGACTGAGCATGTGGAGGAACCACCACGACAAGTCATTCTGCTGCAACGCAAGACCAGCAAAGTGGGCAGTGGGCTGGGCAAAACCACGGGCTGGATTCACCGCGAAGGCTTGGTGAAAAAGAAAGTGCAGATGGTGCCCGGTGTGCAGTACAAACGCGTGGACGACGCTGGCCTGCATGTGGAAATCAATGGTGAACCGCAAACCCTGCCAGTGGACCACGTGGTGGTGTGCGCAGGCCAGGAGCCCCGCCGGGACCTGCAAGCCGAGCTTGAAGCCGCAGGCTTGAAAGTTACCCTGATTGGCGGCGCAGATGTTGCAGCCGAGCTGGATGCCCGGCGTGCCATCAATCAGGGCGTGCGCTTGGGTGCGGTGATCTAACCCCTTCCACACCCGCAGCAGGTCACAGTCGGCGGACCTGCTGCAACAGCCGCCCCAACTGCGCGGGTGGGCACAGCCCCATCACAATGCGGTCGGGGCGCACCAGGGCCACCATGGGCTTGTGGCGGGTTTTGGCAAGGAAGGTGTTTTCAAGGTCTTCCAGTTCATGGTTGGCCAAAGAGCGCGTGCCCTTGCGCGCCACGATGGTGGACACCTGTGCGCCCAGGGCGCTGATGGCCTCCCGTCCCGTCACATCCAGCACGGTGTGCGGGTCTACACCCAAACCCACCACGCTGATGGTGTTCCCCAGTTCATCATCGCTCCAGGCAATCTGGCCTTCGGGGTTGCGTACCAAACCTTGCGGAAACAGGGCACCGCATTCCAGGCCAGCATCCGCAGGGCGAAACTTGTGGGTAAACAGGCCGCGTTTGTATTGGTTCTTGGGTTTGATTTCCAGTTCTTCAAGGTGATTGCGCACAGGCTCAATCAGGCGCGCCGCTTTCATCAGGTTATGCACCACCAGGGCACGCAGGGCACTTTGCGGCATGATGAGCCCGCCCATACGCCGGGCCAGATTAATCATGCTGTTGGCGTGGGGTCGGCGTTCTTGGTCATAGGTGGACAATGCCTTGGGTTGGCACGCCCCGCGCAACACCCAAGCCAGTTTCCACGACAGGTTGGCCGCATCACGCAGCCCCGCCACCAAGCCCTGCCCCACAAACGGCGGCGTGATGTGGGCTGCGTCACCGATCAGAAACACCTGCCCCTTTTGAAAAGTTTTGCTGCACCGCGCATGAAAGCGGTACACCGCTTTGCGTTCAATGTCGATGGGCCCGTCACCCACCCACGGCTTGAGTTGTTTGCGAATAAAGCCGTCGTCCAAAGCCTCTTCACGACTCTGCCCCTTGCCCAACATAAACTCCCACCGTTCGCGACCACCGGGCGCAGGCATGTGGGGTGTGGGTAACTTGGGGGTGCAGATGAATTCGACATGGCTCATCTGGCTGGTGTCACGGTTAATGGCATCAACAATCAACCAATCCTCAGCATAGCTTTCGCCTTTGAAAGACAGCCCAAGCGACTCGCGAATGGATGAGGAAGCCCCATCGGCCGCAATCAGGAAACGGGAGCGCACGGTACGCTGTTCGCCGTTGTGCAATTGAATGACGCTGGTCACATGATCGCCATGGTCCTGAAAGGACACCAAGCTGGTGCCCAGCAAAGGCGTCACCTTGGGGTACTTGGCGACATTGTTGCGCAGCGCAGCTTCCAGTTCGGGCTGATAGAAGGTGACCAGCTTGGGGTGCCCGTCAATGCTGCCCGAGGTGTTGCCACGCCCGAAGGTACCCGCCAGTGGGCTTTTCATGAGCACTTCGCGGATGGTGTGTTTGGCGAAGGCGTCTTCAGCCAACCCGGCATTCTGCAAAATGCGCAGGGCTTCATTGTCCAGGGCAATGGCGCGGGGCATGGTGAGAATGTCGGTGGCCCGGTCAATCACCAGGGTTTGCACACCGTAACGCCCTAGAAAACTGGCCATGGTGGCCCCCACAGGGCCAAAGCCCACCATCAGAATGTCGGTTTGGGTCACTGTGTCGGGGCTCATGCTGCATGCTCCTCGGCAGCCACCAGAATGTCGACACGCAGCGGCAACAAGCCAAGGCTGGTGCGGGCCTGTTCTGCGGCGGCTGTATCGCTCACCACCAACTGCACCAGAAAACCGAATTGCTTGGATTGCTCCACGCACAAGTCCAACACCGCAATGCCTTGGCGTTCCAAAGTGTTTCGGGTGATGGCTTCGATCTCCCGCATTTTCAGGTCGGGTTTGAAAATTTTGCCGATGGGTGTCAGCGGCATGTTCGGCAACACCGTCACGGCCTTGGGTACAGCCGCCCGCTCGCTGAGGTTAGCCTGACAGAACGCCAGCAGTTCAGCCTCTGAGCACTGCCCACCTTCAACCAGTTGCACATAGGCCACTGGGAGTTCGCCCGCATGTGCATCGGGACGCCCCACGGCAGCGGCCAATTGCACTTGGGGGTGCTGATGCAACACGTCTTCGATGAGTTTTGGATCAATGTTGTGGCCGCCCCGAATGATCAACTCCTTCTTGCGCCCAGTGAGAAAGAAATAGCCCTCCGCGTCCATGCGGCCCAAGTCTCCGGTGTTCAGCCATTTCTGGCCATCGCCGCAGTCCACCCACAAACCCGCATTCTGCTCAGCCGTGGCATACCCCAAAAACACATTGGGGCCGGAAATCACCAATGCACCCACTTCGCCGGGTGCGCAATCACCCAGGTATTCACCTTGGTCGCCAAGGCGCACTGCCTTCATGGCTTGATGGGGAATACGCAGGCCAATCGAACCCAGCTTGCGCTGACCCAGCGGGGGATTGACTGAACTCACGCAAGTGCCTTCCGTGAGGCCATAACCTTCAAGAATTTTCAAGCCAGTGTTTTGCTCGAACCGGCGGAACACTTCCTCAGGCATGGGGGCTGCACCACACAGGCCGTATTCGAGACTGCTGACATTGGCATCGCCAATAGGCACATCCAGCAAACTGGAGTACAGGGTTGGTACCCCGCTGAAAAAGTTGATTTGGTGGTGCTGAACGACAGACCAGAACTGTTTGATCAAACCGGGCGTGCGGTAGCCTTGGGGGCCAGCCAACACCACATGTGCGCCTTTGGAGAATGGCAGCAAGCCTGTGACCAACACGCCGTTAACATGGAACAGCGGCAGCCCACACAGCACGGTTTTGCCCGCGCCGATGCCATCACCCAAGAAACGCGAGGCTGACCATGCGTTGAACACTTCATTGCGATGCGTGCGCAGGGCCACTTTGGGCAAGCCGGTGGTGCCCCCGGTGCAGAAGCAGGACGAGACATCCGAGGCTTGTGGCCTGTCGGCAAACATCAGCCGGGCACTGTTGAAACGGCGCACCAGTGCGTGAAAGCTGTGAACCTGCGCCCCCCAGGGCAAAGGGTTGCTCACCCGGTTCTTCACGCCCAACAACACATGCTCGGCCATTTGAAGCGGCTTGGCCACAATGCCTTTTCGGCCTTTGACATGGTGAACCGCGTCCACCAACACCACATGGCGCAGCGAGGGCACACGGGCCAAGTGGGGTTTGATTTTGTTCCACAGGTCGGTGCCGGGGAAAGGCGACAAAGTGACCAACACTTTGGCTGAAACCGCATTCAGCAACTCGGCCAATGCAGCCCCTTCCAAAAGGGGGTTCAGAGCAGCCACCCTGCCTGCGGCTTGCCCGCCCCATATGGTGAGGTGGGTTTCGGGCAGGTTGGGCAGGATGTAAGCAACGGTGTCTTGACGGGTCACACCCAGATGACGAAACGCATTGGCTGTCTGGTTGATGCCGTGAAACAGGTCACGGTAGGACCAGCGCACCGGCTTGCGGTGGGTTTGCATGTCCATGAAAAAAGACAGCGCAGGGGCATGGCCCCATTGCCTAGCCGCGTGTTCAATCAAGCTGTACGTACTGGCCGAGGGCTCGTCGGTCCATGGGGTACTTTCCAGCGCCAAAACATCCTGAAGGGAACCAATGCCTGCCATGGTGCTACTCCTTCAAGCGCGGGTTTTGGCGGGCACAACCACGTTGCGCTGCTCGCCAAGGTTGAGGGTGCCGCAGGCACTGCGAATGGCAGAAACCACCACATCACCGTGCTTCAAATATTGGCTGCGTTGGGCCTGCACTTTCATAAACACTTTCCACTTCAGCGCCTCGGGCAACAATGCCCCCACACGCTGTTTGCCCGGCGAGGGAATGGCCAGCGCACAACCCGCGGGTGTGCCAGTGGCGATAAGGTCGCCTGCATACAGGTCGTGCACCCCGCTCCATTCGGTGAGGGTTTCTTCCGGGCCAAACACAAGGTTGGCGGTGCTGTCCTGCTGGCGCACCTCGCCGTTGACGGTGAGTGTCAGGTTCAATTGACGGATGAGCGCATAGTCCTCATCGTCCAGCAAACACAGGTAAGGCCCAACAGGTCCGAAGGTTCGGTAGCTTTTGCCTTTGTAAAACTGCATCTGGGGAATTTGAATGTCACGCGCGGAGTAGTCGTTAACAATCACAAGCCCTGCAACATACTGTTTGAGGTTGGCCTCATTCACTGCAATGGCGTGGGCAATGTCCTGCCGAAGCACCAAGCCCAACTCCACTTCATAGTCCAGAAACTGAACGAAATCGGGTTTCTCCAGCGGGCTGTCCGCAGGCACGATACAACTGGATGCCTTGGTGAAAAACATGTTGAACCGTTTGGCATCGGGGTCCATGCCGGACTCGATCATGTGCTGGCGATAGTTGGCCCCTTGACACAGGAACTGTTGATTGCGCGTAACCGGGGACAACACGGTGACCTCACTCAAAGTCAGCGTTCGTGCTGCGCCGCTGTTGAGTTCACTGCGAATGGCGCTGGTGCTGTACGCCTGAATGAATTCAGCCGTGGTGGTGCAGCGCTGTTGAAGAGGGACGATGTAGTCGCCTTGCAGGACACCCCACTGGTTGGCGTTGTTGTGGCGGAAATGAAGGATCGAAATGGCCATGGAATCTGCTCCGGTTCAGGTGGTGGGGGTGTGCTCAACCAAACAGGCGGGCCAGTGTGGCCAGCTTGCGAAGGGTGAGGTCCGGTGTGTTTTTGAGGTTGTCGGCCAGCGCACGCAGCGCGCGGGCATTCATCTTGGGTTTGGTGAAACTGGCGGGCATGGGCTGGCCCCACTGCGCCATGTGTTCACGGCTGACCGGGTGTATGCCGGTGGGTTGTGCGGCGGTGAACAGGTCGCCATCGCTGTAGTGCTCGTGCTTGGCGCCCCACGGGTCGTTCCAGTAATCGAATATTTGGCTGCCCAGAATGTGACGCCCCATGCCCCAGGCGTGGCTGTAGCCTTTGCTGCGCAGTTTGCGCTGCCCCATGCCCACGGCATCGGCGTCCACCAATTCAAAGGCACTGTGTGAATAGGTGGCCATAAACCCTTGGGCGATTGCCAGCGTGTGGTGGTCGGTGGGCGTGTCACCCAGGTTGAGGCGGAAGAAAGTGACTGCGGGAGAACCATCGGGCAACACCTGCACATCGCTGGGAATGAAACCAAAAGTGCGTGTGTACCAAGCACTGACGTGCTGGTAGTTGGCCACTTCCAGCACCACGTGGCCCAGCCTGACCACCTCGACATCCTCGGCGCTTCGCTGGGTTGCGTTGATTCGCGGCGTGTGGCTTGGGCTGTTGACAGGCAATGGGGGCCGGGTCGCCAATTCTGGGCAAGGGTTCAAACCCCACACGGCGTGTACTTCAAAACCGGCCGGGTCGTTGAGTACCAACACACGGGCCTCAGGGTCTTGCGGGTGCGGCACAGGGGCTTGGTGGCCCAGCTTGCGTGCCAGCGTGTTCAGATCAGCCAGTGTGGGCACCTGTAAACCAAAACCAATGAAACGGTCTTGCTTGCCCTTGCGTACCCAGTAACAAAATGGCGCACGGGCAGTGCCGCGCATCAACAGGGTTTGGTCGGTTTTGCTGACCGTGTTCAGTCCAAAGTCCTGAAGAAAGGTTTGGGCTTTGTTCAAGTCGCTGCGCTCGAAGACCAGATACAGCAGGGCCGTGGCCTTGACGATTGGGCTGTCGCAACGCGCGGGCTGAGGGGTGAGTAGTCGTGTCATGGGGAAGACTCCTTGATGTTGGATCTGGCGAGCATTCCGCTCAGAATACGCCGCCGTACTGCAGGCCAAAAAACAGCAGGCTGGACTTGATGGTGCCGTTGAGGTCACCGTCAAACGATTTTTCGCCCTGTGTGCCTTGCAAGGCTGCACGGTCTTGAATGGCGGCGTCTTTGAACAGGGTGTACTGCACGCCGAAGTCGAGAAAATCGGTGGGCGCAACCTGCACCTGCATGCCCAGGTTGAAGTTGTTCCGGGCTTGATCAGGCAAGGCAGTCACCCTGTAGCGGTCGCTGGAGATGGCTTCGTCGTAGGAGTAGCCGTATCGCAGAGTCAGGCGCTTGTAGACACGGTGGTTCACACCCACTGCGTAACGGTGGCCTACCTTCAGGTCCTGAATGTAGGACTTCAATACGCTGCCGTCGGTGCGGCGATACTCGATGGCTTGAATGCCGCTGTAGTCCAGACGCAGAATGTCAGCCATCACATCGAAGGTGCTGTTCACCCGGTGAAAGATGGACATGCGGAGTTCGCTGGGAGTGGTGATTGTGGAGGTGACTCGGCCATCGGCCAGCAACTGCGGGGCAGCCGCCAACAACAAGGCGGGATGTTCCTGCTGGAAACGGTAGCTGCCTTCCAGGTCAAAACGGGTTTTCGGGCGGAACGAGACACCGATGCGGGTGTTTTCAGTGGGCTCGAACAAGGCACCCACTTGCGCATTGACCTGAGTGCCGTACATCTTCAATTTCAGGCCCGCCGACCGGCTGTTGCCCAAGCCATCGAAGAACAGGCCGTTGAGCAAAGGGTTGGTCAACAAACTACCCAAGGTGCCGTTGATTCCACTTTCCGCCGCGGCGGCCTTGGCATAGTCCACATTCACGCGGATGGATTCAAAAAAGCGTTCCACCGACAGGTTGGCCCCCACGCTGAGGGTTGGGCTGACTTTGTAACCAAACCCACCATTGACACGGCTGACCTTGATGTCGGTGCTGGTGCTTTGGAAACGGCCCGGGTAATCGTTGGGGTACCGCAGAATAAGCCCGGCAGAGCCCGACACACCAAAGCCGAGCACCAGTTTTTCGTTCACCGGAATGGCCAAGAAGTTGCTGGGCGCAAAGCCATAGGACGGGTCGCGTTCATAGCGCTGTTCACCTGCGGGGTAACCGTTGCTGCCCTGCGCAGAATCGACAAACGCGGCTTTGGATTGAATGCCAATCGCGGAGAACACCTGCTCAGCCCGTTTGAAACGGGTCAAGGCTGCGGGGTTGAAAAACATCACGCCGGCATCGGCAGCCTCTGCCGTCGCACCGGCATAAGCGTTGCCCAAGCCAGAAGCACCCACCTCGGTGAGTGTGATACCCACTGCGCCAAGCTGGGCATGGAACAAGCCAAAGGCCAACGTCACCAGCACGGCACAGGGCCGGGCAGACCGCGAGGAAAAGGCTGAGGGGCGCGCGCCCCGGCGAGGTGATTGGGCCATGATGTCTCCTGTATTTTTTTGACATAATCACCATTTTTGATAATACTGTCAATATTCAATATTGAGACTTGTGTCTGATTTTTGATATTCCAGACACAGACCGCACCCGTAGAACAACCCAAGACCGAGATCAGGAGACTGTCCATGAGCCATGAATTCAGCTTCACACACACCGTGCAAGGCGTGTCCGCCGATGCATTCACACGCATGCTGGCCACCGAGGGGTTTCACCTTGGGCTGGCCCGGCAATTGAATGGAGAAGCATTGGAGGTGTTGGCCCTGGAAGTCAGCAAGACAAGGGCGGCGTTCAAACGACGACACCCCCTGAATGCCAAGCTGCCCGGGCCTTTGCAGAAAGTCGTCAAAGACAGCCTGACCCTGACCCGCACCGACACGTGGGACATTGAGCGGCTGGTGTGCAATTGCAACTTTGAGCTGAATGCACCAATACGGATGTCACTGAAACTGACTGTAGAGCCTGGTTTTCAGGAATTTCGCATGAGGCACGACTGGGTGGTCAGCGTGAACATTCCGCTGGTTGGAAAGGTGTTGGCAGGCGTGTTGGAACAGGACATCAGAGGCCAGGCCCAGGGCGAGCTGGCCGCCTTTGACCAGCACTGCCGGGCCCAGCTCGGCCAGTGAGCCAACAGGCGTCAGGCTTCGTTGGGGGTGGGCGCTGCCGTGTAATCGGGCAGCGCCAGCGTGGCAATGCGCGCGGCCTTGCGGCTTTGTACGCCGAAGGCACGCAGCAACATCTCGGCGTACTGCTCAGGCATACCGGGTGCACAGGGCTGAGTGGCCGCCACCAACATGGCCTGCTGGCCCATGCCCAGCACCCAGCTCAGGCAGGTATCCACATCGCCCACGGTGAAGTCGCCCTCTTTCATGGCCAGGCGGATATCGCCCCGGATGAAATTGGCGATGGCTTGATCAAGCAACACATTGTTGTTCAAGAGGCGCACCATGGCCATGGCCCAGTGGGGCTCAGCCTTGGCCCGGTGAACGTACAGGCGAAAGCCCGTGGCCACGCGCTCAGCGCCCGACTTGGCGTGGGTGTTAAGCACCTCAATGATGCCGGAGAAGTTGCTGGCCAACTCAATGGCGACCGCGTCCAACAACTCTTCTTTGGTGGAGAAGTAGTTGTAGATGGTGCCGCTGGCCACTTCTGCACGCTCGGCAAGGCCCAACAGGGTCATCTCGCCGGGGGTGATGGTGCTGAGGATTTCAATGGCGGTGTCCAGCAGCTTTTTGCGGGTTCTGGCCTTCTTCTTGTGGCCACGGGTAAGGCCGCTGGCCTGCGCTGGGGATTCCTTGGTCATGGTACTGCCCGGTTTTTAGTTGGGAACATCTAGATTTTTGCTTGCACATTCAATACTGAATGGTTTCTCATAATTGAAATAGTATCAACAATTCCACTATAGCACCACACTTTCAAACCGCAAGGAACCCGACACATGAATGGCTGGCACTACACTCCACTGAGCCCCAGCGATGAAACCCGACTGGGCAAGCAGCTCACACGCTGGCTGACGCTGTGGGATTGGATGGTTGGTCCCGAGTTTGAAGGGCTGGACCTGATTCCACAGCAGGGGCCGGTGTTGCTGGTGGGCAACCATTCGCTGATGGCGTTTGCAGACGCGTCGCTGATGATGCGGGCTATCTGGCAGGAGCGGGGCATCCTTTGCCGCTCCTTGGCTTTGCACGGCCATTTCAAGTTGCCGGTGTGGGGGCGTATGCTGGCGGCCAGCGGTGCAGTCGATGGCACACGGGAAAACTGCACGGCCATGATGCAGGCCGGTGAACACATCATCGTCTACCCGGGCGGCGGTGGCGAAGTGATGAAACGCAAAGGCGAACAACACACCCTGCGCTGGAAGAACCGCACTGGCTTTGCGCGCATGGCCATCCAGAATGGCTGCACTGTGGTGCCCTTCTCCACCGTGGGTGCTGATGATTGCTACGACATACTCTGGGACAACCGCGACATGCAGTCCTCAAGAATCGGGCAGAAGCTGGTGCAACTCAGCGGCCTGAAGCCCGAAGAGTTTCCACCGTTGCTGAAGGGTTGGGGGCCTACCCTGATTCCCAAACCACAGAAGATGTACTTCCGGTTTCATGAACCGATTGACGCGTCGGCTTTTCAGGGCATGGACCCGGATGGTGGGGCGTGGGCCCTGCGGCAACAGGTTGAACACACGGTGAACGAGGGTTTGTCGGATTTGCTGGCGCGTCGGCTAGCCCATGGCCAAGACAGCCTGACCCGCAGATTGGCCCGACGTTTGGTGAAAACCCTGCAAGGTTGACGCTGCACGGTGCAGTGGGCGGGCAGGTATCCCGATGCAGATGGCGCATACTGTGGGCTGCCTGTTGAACCAACCCACACCCATGGAGAAAAAGCCATGCGCCCATTCAAGCCCTTTGTCCTGACAGTGGCCTTGACCACCACCCTGCTGGCCGCCACTGCCCTGCCCCTTCAGGCGCAGGCAGGCGACAAAGTGGTGTATCACTTCGACAACAGCGACACCCAGGCCACCGCCGGGCTGCGCACCCTGCGCAATTACATGGACACCGCCCCCGACACCAAAATTGTGGTGGTGGCTCTGGGTGAAGGCGTGCGCTTTCTGGTGGATGGGGCCAAAGACAAGAAGAACCCCAACATTGAATACGGCCCCTTGATTTCCGACTTGGTGTCCAAAGGCGTGACTTTTGAAGTGTGTGAACTCACGCTCAATGCCTTCAACATGAAGAAGGACCAGTTTGTACTGGACGCCTCCTTTACACCCTCCGGTGTGGTGCGCATTGGGCAGCTTCAATTTCGCGAACACTACGGCTACATCAAGCCCTGACCACTGATGGCGTTCATGGGTTTACCGGCCAATCAGGCCAAGGCGTCCGTGTTGTTGGGCTTGGGCCAGATGATGGCCTGGGCCACTTGCTTCTATACCCTCGGGGTGTTGGCTGTGCCCATGGCGCAGGGCTTTGGCTTGCCGCCCAACTGGGTCTATGCCATGTTCTCGGTTGGGCTGCTGTGCTCGGGCCTGGTCAGCCCGCTGGCTGGGCGGCTGCTGCACCGGCATGGCGGGCGCAAGCTGTTGATGACCTCCAACCTGCTGTTTGCCGGTGCCCAACTGGTGCTGGCCACCGCGCATCACCCGGCACAACTGGCAGCCGGTTGGGTGCTGTTGTGCATGGCCATGCCGCTGGGTGTCTATGAAGCCGCCTTTGCCACGCTGGTGGGCTTGTATGGCACCAACACCCGCCCCGCCATCACGGTGGTGACCGTGGTGGGTGGCTTGGGCAGCACGGTGGCCTGGCCCTTGACGGCTGCGCTGGAACAAGCCTACGGTTGGCGCTGGGCCTGCGTGTTCTGGGCCGCAGTGCAAGTGCTGCTGGCGCTGAAAGTGCATCACAGCGTGCCGCAAGACACCCCTTCCGCAGACCGGCCGGCCGCCGAAGCCCGACCATGGACACCGAATGACCGGCGCAACCTGCTGCTGTTGTCCCTGTGTTTTGTGTGCATCGCCTTCACCTTCAGCGCCATGGCCACCCAATTGCCCCGCATGCTGGAATTGATGGGCATGACCGCTTTCGCCGCCGTGGGTGTGGCCTCGCTGTTCGGTGTGGCGCAACTGTCAGCCCGTCTGTCCGATTTCACGGTACTCAAACGCCTGCCCCCAGTGCCCATGGCGCGCTTTTCCCACAGCCTGCTGGTTTGTGCGCCCCTCATTCTGTTGTTTGGCGGTGTGGCGCTGGCCCCGGTGTTCACCATCACCCATGGGGTTGGCATTGGCTTGCTGACCATTTCAAAAGGCGTGTTGCCCTTGGTGCTGTTTGGCCCGCAAGCCTACGCCGCCATGGCGAGCAAGGCCGAGGCCTGGGCCCGCTACACGGCCGCACTCAGCCCCTACCTGTTTGGCTTGGCCGTGGACAGCCTGGGGGTGAATGCGATGTGGCTTTACTGGGGCATGGCCCTGCTGGGTTTGGCGGCGTGCCTGAACATCAACGCGCCGCAGCCGCACCCGGCAGACTAAAACCCCAAATTCGCAGGGTGGTGCTGCCAAACTGCCGCGTGAACGACCCCGTGTTGTAAGGCAAACCGTAGCGGTCTGCCAAGGCACGCACACGGGGCGCCATTTCCGGATAACGGTTGCTGGGCACATCGGGAAACAGGTGGTGTTCAATCTGGTGGCTCAGGTTACCCGACAGTATGTGGAACACCTTCCCGCCTTCAATGTTGCAACTGCCCAGCAACTGGCGCAGGTACCACTGCGCGCGGGTTTCACCTTCCACGTCCTCGGGCAGGAAGTGATGGACACCCGCCGGAAAGTGTCCACAAAAAATGATCATGTTGGACCATACATTGCGAATGCCATTGGCCACGAAGTTGCCTGCAGCCACCGTGAGGAAGGCCGCCCAGGCGATGGACAACACCGGCAAACCCAACACCAGGGTAACAGGCAAGGTGAATGCGCTGGCCAGCAGGGGCCACAGCAGGTAGTCCTTGCGCAGTTGGCGCCACACCTTCCAACCCACGCGGCGAAGTTTGGGGCGAATGTCGTCGTAGCGACGCTCACCGGCCATCACTTTGTCCATCTCCAGGTCGTGCAAAGCCACGCCCCACTGGAACAGCATCATGAGAATGAAGTTGATGACGGGGTTGAGCAGGTATTTGCGGTGCCAGGGCTGCAGGTCCGACACGCGCAGTACACCGTAGCCGACGTCAGGGTCTCGCCCCAGCACATTGGTCCAGGTGTGGTGCACCACGTTGTGGCTGTGCTTCCATTGGTCGGAGGGGCACACATTGTCCCATTCCCAGGTGTTGGACTGAATGTTGGGGTCGCGCATCCAGTCCCATTGGGCATGCATCACGTTGTGGCCAATTTCCATGTTCTCCAGAATTTTGGCAAGGCCGAGCAACACCGCGCCGCCCAGCAACAGCAGCAGAAAAGCCGCCCAGTTGGCCACCGGCAACAAGCCCCAGGGCGAGACAATCAGTGAAAGCATCATGGCGATTCGACCGCCCAGCGCCATGGAACGCTGCCAGCGGATCACGCCAAGAATGTATTGGCGATCCCTGTCGCCGCGCGAATCCATCACCTCGTTTCGGATGGCGTCCATCTCGCGTCCGAATTCTTCAATTTCACCGGCACTTAAATGTTGGGGATAAGCCATGGCCATGCTCCTTAAGCGTCGATGACGGCATCGCCGACGTTGGTACACACACAAATCTGGATGATCTGCCCTGCCTCACTCACCAACTCATTGGTGCGCAAGTCGCGCACGCAACCTGAGGCCAGCGCGGCGTCGCAGGCGTGACAGATGCCCATGCGGCAACCATGGCTGGGGTTCAAACCTGCGTCCTCGGCAAGGCGCAGCAGGTTGGTCTGGCCATCCGCATCAAAACTGGCATTGCTTCGCGCAAAGGCGATGCGGCCTTTTTGCCCGGGGCCAGTGGACGCCGACAACGCTGCGCGGAAACGCTCGGTGTGCAGTTGGCGGCGCAGGCCTTGGGCTTCCCAGAATTGCTCAAGGCTGTCCAGCAAAGGCTGAGGCCCACAGGCATAGACATCGCGTTCGCGCCAATCGGGGCAGTAGCGTTCAAGCTGGGCCTGGCTGAAATGCTGGCTTCTCAGGCCCTCCTCGGTGTCCACCCCACCGGGTTCACGGGTATAGACACACTGAAGGCGGTAGCGGGGATACTTCTCGCCCAGCGCCTTAAGCTGCTTGGCAAAAATCACGTCATAAGGCTGCGGGGCGTAGTGGATGTGGGTCACATCGGGCATGCGGCCTTGGGTATCCAGGCTTTTGAGCATGCTCATGATCGGCGTAATGCCACTGCCTGCGGTGATGAACAGGGGCCGCACCGGTTGCGCATCAGGAATGTAGAAATCGCCCTGCGCGATGCCGATCGGCAGGTAATCACCCACCTTCAGGTTGCGCACAATGTGGTTGGACACACGGCCGCCCGGTATGGCCTTGACGGTGATGGTGAAACAACCATCGTCGCGCTCGGTTTCACCACTGATGGAATAGGTGCGAGTGAAATGGCGGCCACCAATTTGAACACCCACCCTCAAATGCTGACCGGGTTTGAAGCTTCGCCAGTTTTTGCCCGGCTTGAGGGTCAGGGTACGGGCAGTGGCTGTTTCATCCCACACAGACACAATTCGCGCCTGCATGTCATGGCTGGCCCACAGGGGGTTGACCAGCTCCACGTAATGGGAAAGCCTTAATGGAAATGCGAAAGCGTCACTGATTCGTTCTGCCAAGGCCGCGATTTTTCCCAGCCCTGCCGGTCTGTCGCCCATATCCGTCTCCTCGTGTTGTGGCCGAATCAATGTCCGGCTTTGTTTTCACTACAGTGGCACAGTTCCCCGCCCTTGCGCAAGTCCGTGTTTTTACAGGCCCGGGCGACCATAAAAAAAACCGGCTGCACCTGGCGATGCAACCGGCTTTTGAACAGAACCAGTGACGGTCAGTTGACGGTGACTTTCACACCCACGGTACCCGTGGAATCGGAGGTGAAACCTTCGTACTCCACTTTCTGACCCACCTTGAAGCCTTTGGCGCCGTTGTAGCTGATAACTGCACAGGCAGGGATTCGCACTGTGGCCAGGCCCACCACGATGTAGCCCTTGCCCACCAAAGTCACGATGCCTTTGCCAGCCGCTGGGCGGGACACAGCTGGCTTGACACACAGGGCCGGGCTGGCGGCCACAATGGTGATGGGTTTGGTGACCGTCATCGAGTTCACGGGCGCTGCATTGTCCTTCACAGTCACCTGGGTGTTGTACACGCCTTCGAGGGTGGGTGTGCCGGAGATCACGCCGGTGGACGGTGCAATCGACAGGCCCGGGGGCAGGCTGGTTGCGGAATAGTTGTAAGGCGCAGTGCCGCCGTTGACGGACAGCGAGCCACTGTACGGCTGGCCAACCACGCCAGAGGGCAGATTGCCCGACACCACCAGTGCAGCGGGAGTTGTTGGCCCTGACGAGTTGACCTTCATCGACCAGTTGGCCGAGCTTGAATTGACTGTGGTGCGCGCAGCGTACCCGGTGGTGTACGGCTGTCCGTTCCCCGCCAATTGGCAACCGGCCACGCCATTACAACTGGTGTAGTAGGTGGTGACGGTGCCTTGGTCATAGGCGTAGGGGCCAGTGACTGAACCTGGAATGCTTTTCAGCGAGTTCATGGAATAGGCCTGGTAGTCAGACCCGGTCATGGTTGGGGACGAGCCCTGCAGGTTGTTGGCGCCTCCGAAGATGTGCCAGCTTTCGATACCGGGGTTGGTGGCCGATGCGGTGGCATCGGTGTTCAGCATGAAGTTGCCACCGGTGACCGGCAAACCGTTAAAACCGGCCACTGGCGTGCCATTGGCGGTGATTACATACGTGGCTGCGCTGATGATGCCCGCTTGGGAGACATCGGTGTATTTGGTGGACGGCGTCAGTGGAGCCGATGTGGTGAACACCACTTCCACGTGGTCGGTGTTGCTGGAAAAATTAGGGCCTTTGTACGTGTAGGTGTACGTGGCGGACATGGCTGCGGCAGGCAGCAGACATGCGGCCAACAATGCTGCAAAGTGCTTTTTCATGGGGGGTTCCCTGAGCGGTCTGAACGATGGTTTGATGAAGGCCTGTGCAGCAAGGTAGGCCGAAAACTCAGGGACAGGTATACCGCGCAGTTCTTAAGACAAACTGAGGACGACGAGACAATTCAAGACATCAACGGCAGAAGCGACACCGGTCAATTTTGAACCCAACGAAACCGGAACCAAACGGAATTGCCGGCCTTGGTGACCTGAAGTTCAAGAGAGGCGACGCCAGCCTTATCGCTCAACGCCGGGAAAAATTGGGGCTCAGAGGATTCAGGCTGATCAAGCAACTGCGCCTTGAGTTCCGGCGCAACCACCCTAAACATGGGCGCAGGCAAAGCCAGTTGTGCAGCCTGCATAGCCATGTCGACAAGCTGGGCTTGAGTGCCCATCGACGCCGGCGGCATCAGCAGATTGACCTCGGCCCCCGAAGAAGTGCATGTGAACTGCTGCAATTGAAACACTGCACCGCTGCGTAAAACGCCCGCATACAATTGGCCCGATTTGACCACATTGAAGTGCCTGACGTTTGGATTCTTTCGAATGGATTGAATGTTCACCCCCGCCCGATCGAACGGACACTCGGCTGTGGCCGAATGGGTTTGAATTGCAGGCAGTAAAGCCAGAACGATGAGCCCAATACTTCGCCAGAATAACTTCACGGCGACACCTGCTGCGGAATTTCCAGATGAAAGGCCGGATCACGCGGCGGCACGTGACATTTTGATACGCGTGTATCCGCTTGGATTGCATTGACGAAACTGGCATGCAAGGCAAAAGGAATGCTCGAAGGCGCAATGTCTACAACATTCAACACATTGAGATCCGCGATGTGATTGGATATCTTCTCTGGGCCCATCGCCATGATTTTGTCAGCCATTCCACCAATAATGGCGTCCCGAGGTCGTTGCGTGTCCTTGGATAATCTGACGTACTCGTCTATCACCATGTCCCCGTGATAGCCATACAGGGCTTTTTGATGGGCTACACCATACCGGGTCAGGTTGTCGTACATGATGCGGGCTTGCTCTAGCGGAGTCCTTGCAGTGCTGGTGATGATGATCTTCTGTACACCGGCAGCCTGCATCACGTCTCGCAACACCACGAAGGAATAGTCTGACACCTTTGATCGGTCCCGTGATGGGTTCGCGAAATCAATCATGTAAGTGAGTAGGCTGATTAAACACAGGCAATGAATCTAGCAAACCGAAGATCGGGGTGATGCATTTCCAATCGACAAGCTGACTTAATTGTGTTGATCTGGCTCCGTTCTGGGGCTGGGACAGATCGGTGAACAATCACCCAAACCGCCAGGACACCATGGGAATGCCCATCACCATTTCTTCGACAAGCACTTGGCCAGGGTCGTCCCCTGCCGCGCCAACAGCCACGAACAGTGGCACCAGGTGGTCTTCTTCGGGATGCACCAGCCGTGCTGCGGGGTGATGATCCCACTTGGCCAATGCATCAATTCGGGCCTGCCCGGCTGCCTGGGTCAATGCGTCGTTCAAGAAGGCATTGAAGGCCTGCGCCGGGGCGAGTGATTCAGCCCGGCCAAAACCGCGCATGTTGTGATAATTCAGGCCGCTGCACACCAAGAGCACACCTTCATCTCGAAGGGCCGCCAGCATACGCCCGTAGGCCACGTGCTGGGCGTAGTCATAATTTACTTGAATGGACAAGCTAAGCACGGGAATGTCGGCCTGCGGCCGCATGACATGCAGGGGCACAAACACGCCATGGTCAAATCCATGATTTGGGTCTGCCCGCAATGTAAGGCCATGTTCGGATGCAAGCTCGGCCAAACGGGCACACACTTCAGCTGAGTTGGGTGCAGGGTACTGCACTTCGTAGGTGTGCTCGGGAAAACCACCGTAGTCGTAGATCATGCCCGGGCGGGCGTGGGTGGCCATGGAGAATGTCGCGGTGATCCAATGCGCGGTCACAATCGCGATGGCTTTGGGCTGTTGGGGCAAGGTACTTACCACACCGGCCAAGGCCGCCTCGGTGGCGCGGTATCGAACGCGCATAGCCTCCACCCAGGGCCAGGGGCCACCGCCGTGGGAGATGAAAAAAACGGGCTGCTTCACCAAGGAAAAACCTGCACCAACACACACATCCCCACTATAGGCGGGAATGCGTGTGTTGTGCAGGCACAAAGTACTGAACTTAAGCGCCGATGATGCCGCCGTCGGTGCGTCGAATCACGATGGTGGCTGAACGTGGACGGCCAGCCGGTCCATAGTTGACGGATGACACGCCGGGCCACTGGCTTTCAAAGGTGAAGTTGGCTGCGGCACCGATCGCGGGGGTGTTTTCGCCAGGGTGCTGCACGTTCACGAACAGGGTCTTGCCGTCCATGGACTCGGTGATGCCGGTGATTTCACACCCCTTGGGGCCGACCAAGAAACGGCGCAGTTTGGGCTCACCCAAGGCGGCACCGATGAAGGTGTCCTGGGTGTCGGTGGTGCCGTTCAGGTTGTTGTTCACCGTGATTCTCGAACCATCGCCCACCTTGCCGGGCACAGCCGCCAACAACATGCAGTTGGTGACATCGGTGTACGCGCCGTCGTCGGTCTGGATCCAGCAGATGCCGGTGACCTTGCTGAACCACAGGCCATCGGGTGAGGAGAAGTCGTTGTTGTCCGTCAGGCCAGACAGGTTGATGTTGGCGCCTGCATCCGCTTCAGCACCGAACAGGAAGATGTCCCAATCGAACGACGTGGCTGTGGACAGGTTGCTGGTTTCGCGGAAACGAATGATGTGGCCGTTGGGGTTACCGGAACGCATACGGCCATCCGTGTCGTTGTAGGCGCGGGGGTTGGCGGCGTTGTTGTTGGTGGTGTTGCGGCTGCTGTTGTTGGTCATGGTGAAGTACACCTCGCCATTGACCGGGTTCACAGCACCCCACTCCGGGCGGTCCATTTTGGTGGCGCCCACGGCATCGGCAGCGTGACGGGCATTGACCAATACATCGGCCTGGTTGGCAAAGTTATAAGTGGTGTAGCCGCTGATCAGCGGGTTGGTGAAGGTGAGTTCAATCCACTGGCCTTTGCCATCGTCGGTGAACTTGGCCACATACAGCTTGCCTTCGTTCAGGTATTTGTCACCGGCTGTCATGCCTCGGCCAAAGTCGGCTGGGTCCCAGTTGGCGGCGCTGACGAATTTGTAGATGTATTCGTTTTGGGAATCGCAGCCCATGTAGAAGGCCAAGGGGCGGCCCGCCACAGGAATACCCACCACGGCAGCCTCGTGTGCGAAACGGCCCAAGGCCACGCGCTTGGCGGGGATTGACGCGGGGTTGGTTGGGTCGATTTCCACCACATAACCAAAGGTGTTGGGCTCGTTGCGGAAGTCGTCGCGACCATCGGCATTGGCGCCCACACGGGGGGCGATGTCAAAGCGGGCAAAGCGGTCGTCCGTGTCGGACACGGTGTGCCAGCCTTGGGTGCCGGAAGTGGTGGCCGCTGGGGCCGTCAAATTCACAGGCAGGCCATAACGTGAACGGGAGGTGGCCAATTTGCCGCTGGCGTTTTCCAGCGTATTGCCAGCAGTTTGCTTGGGCATGGCGAAATAGGCGTTCCAGTTTTCTTCACAGGCCAGATAAGTGCCCCACGGGGTGTAACCATGGCCGCAGTTGTTCAGTGTGCCGCGTGAAGTGACGCCGGTGGTGTCAAACTTGGTGACCATGAGTTTGCGGATGTCGGCAATGTGGGCCGCTGGGCCTGCAATGCGCATCAGGCTTTGACCGTTCACACGGCGGTTGAAACTGGAGGCGAGGTTCAGCGTCCATGCGCCGCCTGCACCACGCACAATTTCAACAATCGACACACCGTGGTGGTTGATTTCCTTCAGGGCTTCCAGCTCGGGGCGGACACCCAAGTCCCAACCGCTGAACTGGCTGAATTTTTTGCCATTGGCACCGCCCGAGGTTTGGCCACGGGGGTGGAAAAAGTGGGCATCGGCTGAGCTTTCATGGTTCATCACCAACAGAGCGCGGCCAGTGTCGGTGCTGGTGGGGCGGCCACCGGCGTCGATGTAGAAAATCTCCATGCCGTCGTGGTGGTCGCCCACACGCTGGGACCAGTCATCGGTTTCGGTACCCAGGTTGGTGTAAGCGGGTACGGTGAAATTCAGGCGGTCACCGGTGGCGTGCAACACGGTGTAGGTGTAGCCGGGTGGCAGGGTAACGTCGTCGGCAAGGCTCTTGGCCACGGTGGTAAAGCCCAAGGCGGACGCGGCTGCCAAAGTGCTGACTGTCGTTGAAGGCGTGGCGGCATTGCTGTCGCTGTTGCAGGCTGACAGCAGTGGCAAGGCGCCCAGCATGCTCAGGCCCACACCACCACGCAGTACAGCACGGCGTTGTGGGTTTTGCAGGTTGCGGCTCAACACTTCCTGGAAGTGTTCGTTGTTGGATGTATTGTGAATTTCATCGTCGAATTCGTGGTGCGACATGGTGGCTCCCTCTCTGTCATGCGGCTTGGTCAACAAACCGCACGAGTGTGGTGAAGGAATGTGATGGGCGCTTGTCAGAAATGTGACAAACAGGTTGCACGCCGGGTGAGTCGGCCTGGAAGGCTCAGCGGGTGAGCCTGACGGCGGCGCAGTTGAACTGATCCGCGTTGATGGTGACTTCGTTGAGGTTGATGCCCAACACAGCCAAGAGGCCGTCCAGAATTCCGCCCACTAGCGCGAGGATTGGACTGATGACGGGTGCCAGCACCGACAACAACGTGGACAGCAGGCCATTGACCACGCCACTGAGCAGTGGGCCAACCAAGGGCACATCGAGCACCAAATTGAGCTTGAGGTTACCCAGCAGGTTGCCCAGGGATTGCCCAAGGCTTAACTTCACCGTCTTGCTCATTGGGGCCACCCCTTGGAACGTGAACGATTCCGGGTTGTTGCGCACTGACAATGAGGCCCCCAGCTTCACCCCCACCTGAATCAGGCCCAGCAAGGTGGCCGTGAGAATGTTGGCCGGCGGCCCACATTGCAGACTGCCCACGGTGGTGTTGAGGTTGCTGGCGCTGTCGGCCAGGCAAAGCTCGGCCACTGCGGGCACTACGGTGATGTCGATTTCATTGTCGGCGCGGGGGTAATGGCAACGCAGGTCGTCCACCTGCACATTGCCGCCAGCCACACGCAATTGCAGGCCAAGGTCGAGGGCACTTAACTGGATCAGCAGCAGGTTCAGGTTCAGCAATTGCCGAATGCGCACATCCAACGCCACCTGCGCTGTTTTGGCGGTAACCACCGGGTAGCGGTTGGGCATTTTTTGACCCACAAAAATCTGGGGGGCTTCAAGAATACGAACGCCCACATCCAGGTTCAGCAAACCCGACTGTATGGGCAGCACATACGACTGGCCCTGCACCGATTTCAACAAGGCCACTTGGGCCAACTGACCAAGGTTGACGTTGAGCGCCGTGTTGTCTTTCATGCCAAGGTCGGCGGCCACCAAATCGCCCAAAGTGAGGTTGACCCGGTTCAGGGTATTGCCCAGCAGGCTAAGCACACCTTTGACCTGGGCCTTGTCAGAGGAACTGCCCGTGCCGACGCGCAGCGAATCATCGAGCAATTTGAACGCGGACACGCGCAACTTGAGCAACTCATCCATGGTGAGTGCACCCAGTTCGGTTTTGAGGGCCAACAAGTCCACATTCACTTTGGCCCCCAACAGGCTGCCGTATTGGGCCACGGACAGGTTGACGTTACCGCCACCCAAACCAGTCAGCAAACCATTGAGCAAGGCGGACTGCTGGGTGTTCAGGTTCAACAGACCCGACCCGACCGAGCCCACGATCAAGGGTGCGACGGTGGCTTCAGCCAGTACGGAGGTGACTCGACTGGAGTTAAAGAATGGCAGGATTGAGGGGATGCGGCGACTGACGGTGACTCGCACCGCCACGGCGTCGTCGCAATTGTTGACGACTGCGCCGTTGATGATGCACTGGATGGTCACCGTGTCGGTGTTCAGGAGGCCGTTGGCACGGCCCGTCTCCAAGGCCTGCGTGAATTGGGGCCAATCGGCAATTTGCTTGGCGGCCGTGAGCGCCACCAAGTCCGCCACGCCCTGCATCTGCCCTTTCTGCCACACATTGTGGCCCACAGCCAATACACCCAGTGCCGACAAGGCCATGCCGAGCACCAGCGACATCAGCAAGGTGTAGATGCCCCGTTGCCGCGCCACCCGTGGGCGACGCTTGCCCGGGCCAAGGTGGACGGAATATTCAAGCATGTTGGTAGGTTCAGTGACGTGCGCGAAGTGTCCTTCACGCACGGGTTAACCCATCGGCCAAACAAACCGCCTTTTGCCGGTCTTCTTGGCCGATTGAATGGGTAACGTCAGCCCAAACCAGTCAAGCGTTCGCCAAGGCCGTTGAGTATTTCAAGGCCATTGAGGGACGCATTGAGGGGCAAGGAGTCCGATGCGATGGCGGACACCACGCCGTCTACCACATGAACCAGATCCCCCACCACAGGCACAGGGTCCAGCAGATTGGACAGGTTCTCGGTCAGGCCAGTCACAGTGCCCAGCACCCCGCCGAATCCGTCTGCGCTGTCAGAGGTGCCCAACAGGTTTTCGACCAGATTGACCACAGGTTCCAAGGGGGTGCCATCCAGTGCGGCATCCACCATGTCGAAACCGGAATGAAGGCCATCGGTAAGCATATCCAAGCCCTGATTCAGCAGCTCGAACGGCAAGGACAATGGTGTGCCCGCCAATCCATCGGCCAAGCCATCGGTAACGCCTGTCAGCAAGCCCAAAACGCCCCCCTGATTGTCGCCAGCCAGCACCTGTTCCAGCACATTGGTGGTGGTGTCGACGACTGCACCCAACACAGGCACTGACGCTGTGGCGTCATCCAGGCCATTGGTGATGCCTTCAACCACGCCCACGAGTCCGCCCTGTTCAGTGGGGGTGACACTGCCGCCACCATTGTTGCCGCCCGTTCCGCCTGTACTGGTTCCGGTGCTGCTGCTGTCGTCGCTGCCAGACACCGCGGCAAGCACCACAGCCGTACCTGCGGCAGCTGTGGCCACCGGGGCTGTGGCCGCCAGCAAGCCACCGCCGAACAATCCAAAAAAGCCAGAGGATGCGCCGTCATCGTTGAGCACGGCGGCTTGGTTTTGGTCATCGAATTCGCTGATGATGGCCACATCGTCTGGCCCGCTGACAAACTCGCTGTCGATGACCACCGCCCCTTGTTGCCCCCTGCTTTCATCAAAGCTGAGGGTGGCCTGCGCACCGTTTTTGATTTGCAACAAGGTGGGGGCTTGGCCCATCAAACCTGGAATGGCCACCAAAGCCATGGCGGTGTGGGTCGATCGGATCCGGTCACCGGGCAAGATTGCCATATTGTCGGAGGCTGGCAGTTCTTGCCCGGCCCGGATGACGACCACCCCCGGGTCTACGGAGGTGAATTGGCCCAAGGGTTCTGATGTTTGCATGGTTGTCTCCATCAAGCAGGGTGCACCACGTCATGCATGAAGGCATGAACGGAATCGGTTGCGGTCGACGAGATCGAGGCAAACTCAGTGACCAACGGTGCATCGGCAAACGCGTGCTCAAACACTGGGCGAGCGGCCAGCAAGCCGGTGTCGGACTGCGCCAAGGCAGAATCGATGGCGACGATTTGGTCCACGATGCCGGTGAGTTGGTCGTTGGGAATGAAGGCCAGCGACAGGTCGGTGAGCATAGTGCCGGGCAGATGACCCAAAAGGCCTGTCAGCAGGTCACCCACTTGCGACACCACCGGGATGTCGGCGGGAATGGCATTGCCTAGCGCGGTGGATAATGTGTCGGTCAAAGCGGCCAAGCCGGGGATAGGCACATCTGGGTTGTTGCCTGAACCCGTGACCACAGCCAATACATCACCCAATTGCTCAAGCAAAGGAATGCCATTCGTGGCTGTGTCCAGCGTAGTGGAGACATCATCGAGAAGGCCCGACAATCCACTGCCGGCAGTGTCGTTTTGACCCAAGTCCGCAATGCCGCCAATCACGCCACCCAATAGGCTGCCCAGAATGTCCAAGCCCGGAATACCTGATGTGGCCTCGGCAAGCCCATTGCCCAGCGCCGCCAAACCATCAGCCAAGCCACCTGGGGTAGGCAACACATCACCGGGGCCAGAGCCGAGCAGGTCTGTCAGCCCGTCAATCAACGTGCCGATCACCGGGATACCTCCCAAGGAGTTGTCCAGTGTGTCGGCCAGGTCAGCCACTAGGCCAGCGGCACCCTGGACGTCAGACCGAGGATCTACAGGTGTTGGATCGGTGGGTGTGGTGGGATCGGTGGGTGTGGTTGGGTCCGTTGGTGTGGTGGGATCGGTCGGTGTGGTGGGATCGGTCGGTGTGGTTGGGTCTGTTGGAGTGGTTGATTCAGCAACAGGATCCTCGTTATTGCGCGTGGCCACGGCGGCCGCGGCAGCACCCAAGCCCAGCAAGCCAAAGAGCCCACCCGATGCAGGCACCACAGCCGCGCCCACCAAACCGGCCGCGGCATCGTCTTGTTCAAGGTATGCAGCGGGAATGGAATCACTGACTTCAAAGAGTTCCGCACCACCAGCCGATGCGACCACCCGAGTGCGCATGGCTTCATAGGCTGGGTCGCCCACCTGTTCAAGTGCCGCAGTGGCGCCGGGTTGGAGTTCAAGCAAGGCCGCGCTGTGCGCAGCGTGAAGCGCAGGCATGGCCACAGTGGCTTTGAATTCACTGGCGTTGGTGATCTGATCACCCCAGTGCACTGAATCGCCTTGGCCGAGCGGGACGCTCTGACCGTTTCGCTGCACGGTCAAACCTTCAGCACTGGACTTAACCACACCAACGACTGGATTGCTTGAATCCATGAAAACCCCGCTTAAAGTTTGTTAGCAGGGGGGATTCTACATAAAATATAGAAATTTACCAACAAAACGTAGGTAATTTTCTGACAAGAATGTAGGCCGCCAACAGGGGCGACCCAAATTCAGGAATGGCGGTTGGGGCTGGGGGCCATCAACAGGTTGATCAAGCGAAAGGCGGTGTCTTCGCTCAGGTCGTCGTGCCGGGCTTTGTCAGCCAGCATGGCCAGCAGGGCCTGGGCCAAGGGGCCCAGCGCATCAAAATCAAGATTGGCCAAGGGGTTCTGAACCACATTCATCTGGCTGCCCAAGGCTTGCGCCAGGTTGACGCTGCTCATCTTGAAAAACTCGGTGGGGCTTGGCGTAGACGCGGCCTTGCCTGGTTTGCGGCGGCTGCTGTTCGCTGACTTGGCAACGGGCGTGTCAGCAATGAAACGCTCCCTTAAGGCCTCGGGGAAATCAGCGCGACGACGGACCTGGCTGAGGTAGGCCTCGGGAAGCTCCAGGCCGGCTTCGATGCGGCTGGCAATGTCATCGGTCATGCCATAGCGACGCTTGAGAATGTGGCTGATCACGCTGGGATTCAGATCACACTGCTTGGCCAGTTCGGTCTTTGAACCACGCCGTGAGGTGATCAACACCAGATTGTGGTAGCGCGCTTCTGAAAGCGCCACCGATGAACCGCCTGCAAGCAGGTCAGAATTCAGCGCGAGATCGCTGGCATGTTCAACAAGATGGACCATGGTGGACTACTCCTCCCTTCGCGACCGTTTGACCGGCCGCTGATTGACTACAGGTTTGCCTGCGGGCAGCAGGCGGGCGCCTCTTGGTACGACCACGGGCGCTTGCTTGAGCGCTGTTGCGCTTGTCACTAAATCTTAACGCTTGAATCTAAAAAAGGAATACCCAGAAAGGAGTAAATATCGGGTTTCAGCCGATCTCATTCCATGTCAGACCGTTGCACTCAACTTTATTAGTTACATGATGTAAATATATGGCAAGCATCCCTGATTTAAAAGCCAATTTTTGACATAACGTTGCAGCATGTAACTTTCCCTAATCACACGTGGCCAGTTGATCGCGCTGCGAAACACGCCTCAGTGGCCCCAAGATCCGCATATTCCATAGATTTAGGGTTTTAGATTAACCCTGACCGGGAATTGAGTAGGGGATGTAAAAATTCGGACAAAATTCGCTACGAATCAGAAACTGGATTGATCAAATAGAAGAATTACTCCAGTATTTGCACCGAATCCGTGCGATTTGTTCTGTATTAGTTGTGTCACGATAGCCCAGTAGAGTTAACCCGACACGGGGTCAGCCCTAACCCCCAATGCTGTTCCCGATGAATCAGGAGCCCGGAATTGAGCCAACGACTGTTTTATGCGTGTGATGCCCGTCACGACGTGGATGGTCGCGTGCATTTCATGTTCCGTGACCTTGGCCCCGAGATCCACACGGCAGCCAGCCTTGCCGAAGCCCTGGAACAGATCCCTTCCGTTCTGGAAAACCGCTTGGTTGAGTGGGCGATGTCAGGCCGTGATTTGCCCCCGTGCACGCCACGCGCCATCCATGAATTTGCGGTGGAAGCCCAGGTGGACCGAATTCACAGCCGTGCACGCATTCGGACATGGGCCATCGGCATGCTGACTGAGTCTGAAATCTAAAGTTTTAATTCTAAATTTTCTCAAACGAACACGGATAATGGTGGGGTTCCAGCCTGATCCAGCGCCCCCAATGTCCCTGTCCCAACGCCGCTCGCCGGCCTTCCCTGCCCTGCCCAGCGCCACTGCCCTGCTGAGCACTTTGAATGTGCTGTGGTGCAGCGGCCTGCTGCTTTGGTTCAACGCACACAGCATGCCGGGCGGGCCCGCGAATTACTTCAATGCGATGGTGTACCTGGGCTTGACGCTGTACAGCCTGCTGGAAGCGCGCATGAGCCGCAAAGCGGGCGACCACGCCAATGCAGGCTGGTGGCGCAACGCCGCCTTGGTGATCGCCGCTGGCGGTTTGGTGCACCACGGCCTGTGGACGGTGCTATTTCCTTGGCTGCCTGACCATTGGGTCAACCTCAGCGCGTGGATCACCCCACTGATTTGCGCAGCCTCAGTGATATGGCTGATTCAGCGCAACGAGGCCAGTGCCCTGACTGCGCGGCCCCTGTTGGGCGATGAACCGGGAAAGCCATTTGATTTGTTCATGTTCATGTTCAGCCCCGCTGCGGCTTTGGTGGTGATTGGCTCGGAAGCCTTTTCGATGGATTTCACCTGGTCGGCCCTGTCGGCCAGTCGCCCTGACGGTATGGCCCTGCCCGCAGTCAGTCGGCTTTGGACCATTCTGGGTGCGGTGATGGCTCTGCGCCTGTGGACTTTGTACCAGCGCAGTGAACAGGGCTTGCCATGGAGCCGTGTTGACCAAAGCCTGATCGCTTTGTCGGCCTTGCTGTTGATGAGCATTGGTGTGAGTGGCCTGTGGGAGCGCCCACACACCATGGAGGCGGTGCTGTATTTCTCCAGTTTCCTGATCTGGGGCGGAGTTCAGTTGGTGGCCTGCGTGGCCAGCAGCCAGGATAGGCAGTCGGCAGAAGTGCGTGACTATTGGCGAATTCTGGCCTTGGGCATACAGGTGGGTGCGTGCTTGATACCGGGTAACTCTTACAAATTGGTCGAGTTGTCCAAGGACATGGCTGGCAACATGGCCTACCTGTTGAACAACTCGTACTACACCATCGCCATTTACTTCGTGATGAATGGTTTTGGCATCAAGGTGTACACCTTGCGCAACCTCAAGAAGTGGAACTGGGGCCGCAAAAAGCCCGTGTAAGCCCTGCCCTCACAGCAAGGCCTGGAGGGCTTCTTGCACTTCGTCGAACGACATCACATGGGTTTGAATTCTGGGCAGGTTCAACACAATGCGCAGTTGACCGTTCACCTGATGCAAGGTGGCAAAGCCATTGCCCGGCAAGGGGGCCAAACCAAAGTCATCGCACTGGAAACCCGGTGCCTGAAAGCGGTCCAGCGGCACCACACCCAGGTTGGAAATGACCACGGTTTCCATCGGCCTGCGTTTCATGAAATTGCGCCAAGTTCGGCCCAACAGCAGGTCCACCAACCATTGCGGAAACCAGCGAATGGCATCAAACCCACTGGCCACCGCCAGTTCCATGCGCTCATTCAACAACGCTTTCAGGCGTGACTGAAACACCTCGGGCCCCTCACCGGGCCACAGCTTGACAATCAACATGCTGCTGAAGTTGGTGACCGCGACCAAGCCCGGGTAATGCCGCCGCAAATCCACCGGCACGGCGATGACCGCGGGCAGGCTGCTGCGCCGGTGGGCCAGTTGTGCAAAAGCGCAGGCCATACGGGCCAGGATCTGTTTGCTGTGGGTGTTGAACACCATGCGCACCCAGTCGTCCCCGGGGTCTTTGGGAGGTGGGTCAACCTCACTGGCTTCAAGCACCCGGCAAGTGGGTTCGCGCAGCGGACGGGGTTTGGGTGGGTTCAGTGCCTTGATCATGTCAGAGTCGCTGAAACGCGCATTGCTGCCCACCAAGGCCTCGCCCCTGAGGAAGCGGAACAACTCGTCAAACACATGGAAACCGCCCATGCCGTCCATGATGGCGTGGTGGGTGCGCATGATGAACACTTGCCGCTGATCCGCCCGCTTGCCAATGATGAATTCCACCACCGGGCCGGTGCGCAGGTTCAAGGGCCATTCGTCCAGAAACTCCATGCCTGCGTTGCTTTTGAAATCCCAAGGCATGTGGTCCATGACCCTCAACGCTGGGGACGGGCCATCGCTGCGCCAGCGTGACCAGCCCAGCACACCCACCCAGCGCATGCGCAAAGCCGGGTTAACGGCGGTGACCGCATCAATGGCGGCGCGCCATCGTTGAGGCGTCATGCTGGCATCGGCTGGGGCTTCCAGCGCGAACACAATCTGACGGTCGCGCTCAAGGGTCAGCGGGCAGCTCCCGATGGATGCGTGATAGTACTCGGACCCTGACACGGGCCGCTCAATTGGCGCTGCCTGCACCAGTGGCAAAGCGGACTGCAGGTGATCAACCATTTCGTAGGGCATCAACAATCTCCATACGCGACGCACGCCAGGCAGGCAACATGCCGCCAAACGCCCCCATAAAGAGCGCAAACAGCAACACCTGCACCGCCGTGACCGGGGTGAGAATCAACTGAAACACCACCTCGGAAAAGGTTTGTACATTGGTGGTGGAAATCTCGAAACGTTGCATCCAGAAAGCGAAGAACAGGCCGATGAGGCCGGCAAAGCCGCCCAGGCTGGCTGCTTCCATCAGGAAAATGTTCAGGATGTTCAGGCGCTGGAAACCCAAGGCGCGCAAGGTGCCGATTTCCCTCACGCGGTTGGCCACGCTGGAATACATGGTGATGGTGGCCCCGATCATCGCACCCAGCGAAAAGATGAAGGTGATGGACTTGCCCAGAATGCCAATGAAGTTGGCCATTTTTTCTGACTGGTCGGCATAGAACAGGCTTTCACGGCGAATGTCCAGGTTCAGGCTGGGCTGGCTCAACACCGCTTTTTCGAAATCGGTGTAAGAGGCACGGTCCAGCAGGGACACGACCACCGAGGAATACACGGGCCTGCGAAAGGCCTGCATCACTTGATCGCGGTCGGCCATCACTTCCGATTCAAACCCGCTGCGGTCTGCCGTGAACACACCAACGACCGTCCACTGACGAGCACCAAACGAGAGTGTGTCGCCCAGTTGTACAGCCAGCCGCCCACGCGTCAGCCCTTCACCCACCACGACTTCAGAGGTGCCTGCACGGAACAGACGGCCCTGTGCAAGGCGAATCTGAGGACGCATGGCCAAGGCGCTCGGCTGCGTACCCCGCACCACCACGTTGGCCATGCCGCCTTCATCGCGGCGGGGCAGGTTGATCAACACCAGGGATTCCGCTGCTGCATTGGCATTGCCCTGCGCATCGGTGGACAGGCCATTGAGTGTTGAAATCAGGCGGGCCTGGTCGCGGGTGATGCTGCTTTGCACTTCTGTTTGCGAGCCCTTGCGGATGAGCACCACGTTGTCATAAGACCCGGTGCCTGCCATGGTTTTTCGCAGGCCCTCAGTCATCATCAACACACAGGCAAATACAAACACCACCAGCGCCATGCCGGCCACGGTGAGCAGTGTGGTGAGCCGGCGGGCCCACAGGTTTTTCAGCACAAAGGCGAAGGAGAGGCCGCGTTTCATGTGATCGCCCTCAAACCGTCCACGATGCGAATGCGTCGGCTGTTCACCATGGGGGCAATGGCCGCCACCACGCCAATCACCAACGCGGAGCCCAACTGCAGCATGACTGTGGTGGAGGTGATGTCAAAGACCAGGAACAAATCACGAGTGACCGAAAAGAAGGCACGTGCGGCGGGAAACGACAACAAAATGCCTGCCACAGCACCAAACACCGACAAGGCCAGCGACTCACCAAGTATCAGGGTGTTGATGAAGCCCGCCGAGAAGCCGAGCGAGCGCAAGGTGGCGTACTCACGTGTTCGTTCGCGGGCGGCCATGGCCATGGTGTTGGCCATCACCGCCATGATGATGAGAATGACCACATAGGCCACCGTTTGGATGGCGGCCAGAATGGTGTCCACCATGGCAATGAACCCCAACTGGAAGGCTTTCTGGGTTTCAGTGCGGGTTTCGCTCACCGAGTTGCGAAACTGCGCGTCGATGAGGCTGCTCATCATGGACGGTGTGGCGCCGGGGGCCAGGTTGGTGACGTAGATGCCGACGCGGTCCGCCAGTGACGGCAAAATGGCCTTGGTTTTTTCGTTCACGTAAGTCCAGTGCATGATCATCTGGCTGGTGTCGACTTTGCTGTCTTTGCCTTTGTAGATGCCACGGATGACAAAGCTCCAATTGCCCGGGTAAACAGTGCCGCGCAGGGGCACTTGGTCCCCCACTTTCCACTTGAATTTTCGGGCGGTTTTTTCACCGACAATCACACCCCGCCGGTCCAGCTTGAAGTCGCTGAGTTCTTTGGGGTCCACCACAAACTCGTCGTACACCTTGAAGTAGGTGTCTGCGTCCACAGCAAACTGGGGAAAGAAGTTTTTCTCATCGATGTAAATGCCGCCGAACCAGTTGGCGTACGTGACGGAATCCACACCGGGTACGCGGCGTATGCGCTCGGCATGGCTCAAGGGCAAGGGCAAGGTCAGCGAGGTGGCGTTGCGGGTGATGAGCCTGGAGGCAGAGCCCAATTCCGCTCCGGCATACCAGGAATCGACCACAGTGCGCAGCATACCGAAGGACAGAATGGCCACGGCAATGCCCAGCAGGGTCATGAGCGACCGAAACTTCTGCCGCCACATGTTGCGGGTGGCCAATCGAAGGATGTACTGAATGTGCATCTCAGTGGGCACCGGGGGTGGGCATCAGTTCGCCCTTGACCAGATGAACCTGATTCTTCGCACGCGCGGCGCACTGCGGGTCGTGGGTCACCATCACAATGGTCTTGCCCAATTCCTGATTCAGCCGGTCCAGCAGGTTCAACACATCGTCGGCGGATTGGCGATCAAGGTCGCCCGTGGGCTCGTCAGCCACAATCAGCAAGGGGTCGGTGATCAATGCGCGTGCAATGGCCACACGCTGTTGCTGCCCGCCCGACAGTTCATTGGGGTAGTGGTCCATGCGATCGCCCAGTCCTACCATGGATAAGGCCAGTTCAACACGCTCGCGTCGCTCGGCCCGGCCCAAGCCAGTCAGCAACAGGGGCAGCTCTACGTTCTCGAACGCATCCAGCACTGGCATCAGGTTGTAAAACTGGAAAATGAACCCCACATTGTTGGCACGCCAGCGGGCCATGTCCGCCTCGGACAGGTCAGCCAGTTCTATGCCACCCACTTTGAGCGAACCGCTGGTGGGCTTGTCCAGCCCGGCAATCAAATTCAGCAGTGTGCTTTTGCCAGAACCTGACGGCCCCATGAGGGACACGTAATCCCCAGCGGCAATGTTCAGCGTCACATCCAGCAGCACTGGCACATCCTGATTGCCGCGCTGATAGGTTTTGGCCAGGTTGCGTATGGCGATGAGTGTGTCCACGCCGCTTACTCCACCGTACCCACGGCCTGTCCGTCTTTCAGGCTCGATGTGGGGTTGAGCACCACCACTTGCCCGGGCTGAATGTTGCCAGTTACGGCTTGAAGGTCGCCCAGCAGGCGGCCAGGCGTTACCTCGATGGCTTTGAGCTTGCCGCCTTCAACCACCAGCACCTGGGTTTTGTCGCCTTGCTTGATCAGCGCTTTGGGGCTGACCGCAATCACCGGTTCGTTGCCTGCACCCTCCAAGGGTTGGCTGAGGAAACTGACACGTGCACTCATGTCCGGCAGAATGCCGCCATCCAGTTCCAGAAACTTGATGTTGGCGGTGACGGTGGCACTGGCACGGTTGACCGTGGGCACAATCGAGGCAACCACCCCTTTGTAACGTTTGGCGGGGTAAGCGTCCAAGGCGATTTCACAGCTTTGGCCCACTTGAATGCGAGACAAAGCCGATTCAGACACATCCGCTGCAATTTCCAGCGTGTTCATGTCGGCCATCACCACCACAGCCCCTTTGGCGTCCGCGGCCGACGACAGGGGCGTGACAATGTCCCCCACGTTGGCTGAACGGGAAATGACCACACCGGAAAACGGCGCGCGAATTTCCGTGTTGTCCAACGCACTTTTGGCATTGTCCTGATTGGCCTGCGCGGCGTTGAAAGAAGCCCGTGCACTGGCCAAGCCTACTTTGGCACGCTCCACTCGGGACTTCGCATCGCGCAGCGCCGTTTGTGCAATCAGGCCCTTTTCAAACAACACAGCGGACTTTTGCAGATTGTCGTTGGCGTCGTTGAATTCAGTCTGTGCGCTGTCAATGGCGGCCTTGGCCGCCTCCGCATTGGAGCGGGAGGCGCGGTAGGCCGCCTCGACATCCGTACTTTCCAGGCGGGCCACCACAGTGCCTGCCTCCACACGGTCGCCCTCACGCACACCCAGCCATTCCACCCGGCCAGTGCCTTTGGATGCAACAGCCGCGCGGGTTTTGGCCACCACATAACCGGTGGCATCCAGCACTGCAAATTCCTGCGATGGCCAGGCCGTGCCCACACGGGTGGTTTGAACATTGACCGGGCCACCGCCCAGCAGCTTGACGGTCAGGGCCAGGCCCAACACCACGGCAGCACCAGCCACCCACTTGCCTTTGCCACCGGCGCGCGCGGTGCTGGTTACGGGTGAGGAATCCCGGCGGATTTTCAGTTTGTCGAGATCTACGGATTTCAAGATGCAAGGCCCTGCGAGGAAAAATGTTCTGTGAATGCCTGAACCAAGGTGTCCAACTGGCCGTTGCCGTTGTAGGTGGCTGGCGTGGACAGCGAGACGATGGTCTCGGTCGGCGTGTTGATGAAAATCATGTTGAGTTTGCCCACGGCACCGGGTATGCCGTAGAAGCGTTCGGCCTGAAAGCCGGGGAAGTTGTAGTCGCTCATCACCACGGACCCCATGGACACCAGCCCGCCAGTGGGCAAGGCTGGGGACACGGTGTGCAACAAGGCATCGACCTTGGGTTTAAGCTGGCGCAGCATGAACCACACGGGCAGCCAGCGCAGCGTGGTGATTCCGGGGAAGGTTTTGCAATCGGTGAACGCCTTGACCTTGGTGAGAATCTGCTGCATCAACTTGCGCGGGCTGGCCCCTTCAGGCACCTGCAAACGCAGATAACCCGTCATGTTGCCTATGCCCATTTCCTGCGTACGCAGGCCACGGTAATCGACCGGGATGGTGAAGCCCACTTCGCCACCGGGCACCCGCGCTCGGGCGTAAGCTGCGAAAAACTCCGCTGCGCGGGGCAGGAGTTGACTGACATTGGACGGCAGCACAATACGCCGCCAGATGTAACGCAACTCGCCATGGCGTACTTCATCGGGCTCGATGACTGGCACACACTGCGCAGGCGCGGCAGGCTCTTCCGGTGGAATGTTCTGCTGGTTGGCCAGTTGAATGTCGAGGTCGGTGAGGCGAGAACTGGAGCCCACAGGCGTTTCATCACGCAGGGCGCGGCACACATCAGCCACCCAGTGCATCAAACCACGCCCATCAATGGCAGCATGCACCGACCGGAATACGATGCGGGTTTTGCCGTCGGTGCACGGCACCACCAGCACATCGGCCACCGCTTGCCCCTTCATGGGGTCCAGGCGCTGTTGCAGAAATTCAGTATTCAACTCGGAATCGCCAGTCCATGGGCTGACCGGCAGCAGATGCACACGCGGGGCTTTCCCGCTGTCCACCCAATAACACCAGCGCAACAGCCCGCGCAGTCGAACACGGATGGCAGGGTTGCTCTGCGCAGCCTTGTCCACGGCCTGTTGAAGGCGCTTGATGTCCACGTCGCCACGCCCTTCCAGAATGCCGTCCACGTGATACCGATACAGGCGGTTCAGCACCAGCGAGTAACGCTCTAAGGGGGACAGGGGGCGAACATAACGGCGACTCATGGAAGGACACTCTCCGGTGTGTGATCAGTCTGGAATTCAAGCAAGGACAGCAACAAGGTACGCAAGGATTGCGGTGCCTCGCTGGGGATGTAATGGCCGCACTCCAGCCAATGCAGGCGGCTTTGGGGGAACAGGGTGTTCAAGGTTTCGCCCACGGGTGCGCAAGGCGAATCTTTGCCGTAAATCAGTTCCACCGGGCACTCGAGGGTACGCATGGCGGCTTCGGGTTCCGCCGCCATGCCGGTCACGTCCTGCAACAAGCTGGTGGAAAACAGCAGGTGAGTCAATCGCCGGGTCAATTTGTCCAAGCGGCGGCCAGTCAAGGTGCCGATCATCGCAGGGGCACCGGCCAGCCAAAGGCGCAACGCTTCGGGGCTGGTGACCTGTTCCAGGCTTGGGCGAACCCATTCACAGGCAGGCATGGGGGCGTCCACCAGCACCAGTCGGCCCACGCGTTGCGGATAACGCAGGGCAAAGCGCAAAGCGATCAGCGCCCCAAGGCTGTGACCGATCAAGTCCACCTGCTCCGAGGGGCCAGCGCTCGCGTTGATGACGGTCAACAGGTCATCGGCCTGGGTATTGAGGTCGTAGCCTTGGGCGGGGGCATCGCTGTCACCGTGGCCGCGCAAATCGTAGAGGGTGACCGAACGGTCACGGGCAAGGTCCAGCGCCGCCACGGAATACCACGTGGAAATGTTGCCAGTCAGCAGGCCATGCAGAAACACGCAAGGGCGCTGCCTTGAATCGCCCGCATCAGGCCCCAGCTTCAGAGCTGACAGCGCCACGTGGTCGTGATGAATGGTGCACATGTCCATGAACGTCTCCTCACACAGGGGCGGTTTGACACAAACCCAGAATGCTTCGGGCGGCACCGGCCGCTCCAGGGCTGTTTCGGAAATGGGTGGCCAGGTTGGCGGCCGACTGACGCAGGGCCGGGTCATCCAGCAAAGTCTTGAGTGTCTGAACCGCCGTGTTGACGGTGACCTTGCCGTATCGAATGGACACGCCTGCACCGGCTTGAACCACTTGGCGGGCCACCACGGGTTGGTCGTCACGAATCGGGGCCACGCCCAAGGGCAGCCCGTGGGACAGCGCTTCGCACACGGTGTTGTGGCCTGCGTGGCACACCACCGCATGCAGGTGCGGCAGAAGGTCCACCTGCGGGACGAAATCGCGCACCAACACATTGGGCGGTGCCATGGCCTGAAGCGAACTCGGTGCCACCATCACGGCTTGTACGTCGGGCAACCGGGCCATGGCCTGAAGGAAAACCTCGAAGAACCGGGTATCACGGTCGCGGCTGACGGTGCCCAAACTGATGAGCACTTTGCGCGTGTCAGGCTTCAAAAAGGACCAGGGAAAATCCACCTGCCGACGCCCTTCCCCTTGAGTCGGCCCCACAAATTCATAAGGGGCGTCCAAACAGTCCTGCAACTCGCCCATCAGGCTTTGGTGGGAAAACACCACCACGCGGTGGGGCGAGAGGTCGGGGCGTTCCACATGGCGATCGGCTTGCAGAAACTCACGCTGCAACACGGCGTATTGGGAAGCCACCCATTGGTCCATGGTGTCGGACAGTTTCAGGATGGATGCAGTGGTGGTCACCAGCGTGACCCAGGGCAAGCCCAATGCACGGGCCACCAGTGCACCCGCAGGCATTTGGTGGTCCACCACCATCACATCCGGGGCAAAGGCACGGGCGTGGCCCATCAACTGCGGCGTGCACGCGCGGGCCATGGGCACGGTGTAGTCTTCAAAAAACACGCGCACGCTTTCCAGGCCACGCACCTGTGAGGCGTCAATGCCATTCACAGGGTCGTTCACACCGATGTCCAGCACTTGCATGCCGTCGGGAATGCGTTCACCGATGCGCTCGGCATGCACCGCCCAAGCCACCTCATGGCCCTGCGCTGCCAACTGGCGCGCAACGGCGAGCGCCGGGTTCAGGTGCCCAACCAGTGGCGGAACGGTGAACAGGATGCGTGCCATGGCTTAAGCCTTCACGTGCGAGGCAATGTAGTCCACCAAAGTGCCCACATTCAGGCCGATCAGTTCATTGATGGTTTTGCCCGACAGCCACGCTGCAATGTTCAAGCCCTGCCCATAGTGCTGCTGAATGGCGTTCGCGATTTTCACAAACTCGATGCTTTCGATTTCAAGGTCTTCATTGAACTGGGTGTCCATGCCGATCTCGTAATCCAGAATCCAGTCTTCGTTGATGGTGGTGCGAATCTTGTCGATCACCAGTGCCAGAATGTCGTCGTGTTGAGTCATGGTGTGGGGTTCCTGAAAATTCATAGCGGGGTGACGCCCTTGGGCAGCGTCCAACCCAGCACGTGTTGGGGCATGCGGTGGGTGATCACCCACACATCCGCGATTCTGAAAAAATCGTCAATGCGTTCTTCAATGCGGTACTCGAGCAGGTGCGCCCCCAAGCCGGTGCTGCGCAGTTTGGAATAGGCCTCCTTGGCCACCCAGGCACGCAGATAGGTCAGCGCCCGGTCCTCTGCACCCGTGGCCAGCAGCAACTCATTCTCTTCGGTGCTGAAGGCCAGGTTGATGGTGCTTTCCGACCAATCAGCAATTCGCTCAATGTCGATGCCCACCGGTTCGGTGTCGGCAATGGCCACGGCGTATTGGTCTTTGTGGCTGATGGATATCTTCAGATTGACCGGCACGGTGTTGGTGACATTGGGATGCACCACGGGTTGTCCGCTTTCCTCCGAATAAATGCACATTTCCTGCGGGTACACACTTTCAACCCCTTGCGAGCGCAAGAGAAAAGCCACCGCGTCCTTGGCGGCCACGCGGCCAGCCAGCCAATGGCGCTTCTTGCGGGGCGGCACGGCTTGGTACAACTGCTGTTCGATGGTGCTGAGGTAACGGCGGGACATGTAATCGCGAAGGATGGCGGTGTCGTACCGGTCTTCAAACAGCGCGATGTTGGGTGGCAATTCCACGGATACGCCCTGCCGGTCCAATAAACGCGAAGCTTCCCAAAAATGTTTGTCCATCTGGTAGCGGCGGGTTTTCCAGCCCTGAATGGAGATGCGCAAGCGGCCTTCCATGTCGAAGAGCACGTGGTCTGTTTCGCATTCCAGTTCACTCAAGGCGCGAATGCGCACGCGGGCATTGAGCAACTCGCCGGGCACGGGGTCGGGCCCGTGGAAGGTAATCTGGTTCACGCCGATGGGCATGGCCAGACAGTTCTCAGGCTGTTCCATGACCCAGTAACCCGCCAGTTGGCCCATGTTGTCCAGCAGGGAGCCCTGCCCGTCGGGCACACGCAGCACACCGTCGATGCCGTTGTCGCCAATGGCTTTGATGGTGTGCACACCTTGGTAGGCGGGGCCGTGGAACATCCAGCGCTGGCTGTACAACTCCTCGGCAGTGACTGCGGACGGCCGGGGGTTCTGAAGCGGCTCCACATCCTGCACGGGCGCAGCCCAGTCCGGCGCAATCTCAACCACCGCCCTGAAGTAGTCGCGGATTTCAACCGCCACTTCCTGTTCGGACAGCATGTCCATCTGCATGTCCACCGTCACTGGGTGGCTGACCACCAGCCAGTTGAAAGCCTGAATGCGTTTGACACGAATGGCTTTGTGGCCCGGCGCCAACTGGGCCAGTTCCTGGGCCACCAAGTCACGCACCATCAGCACTTCCATGGTCATGGGCACAACCGGGTGACGGTCTTCGACAATGGGCCAACCCTCGCGTTGCGGGTACAGCTCATGGTCACGCACCCAAGGAATGCTGGAATTCAAGTCGAGCAAGCGGCTGACTGTGTGTGACAGGCGCATGGGGGCTGCCGCGCGTGCAGGGGCCAGAACCGGGTGGGCTGCACTGCCCGGCGCAATTGCCTTGCCCTGTCGGGCCTGTTGCCACAAGGCCAACACTTCGCGGCTGGTGGTGTTGATGGTTTTCAAGGTGTGGTGCAGGTGCTGGCCCACCTCATCGTCAAGGGCAGGAAGCGCCCAGGTTTCAGGCTCATCGAATGCGCCAGAACGCGATGGCGCATTCAAAGTCAGCCCCTGCACGCGAATCTGTGGAACGCCCAGCTTGAGGCGAACACCCTGCCCTGACTCCACAGGCTTCTTGGCCACTTTGAAATCGGGCAACAGGCGGTCTGAGAAATCCAGGCCCTCGACCCACAGCGCGGCACACAGGTGTTGAAGTTGCAACAGGCCATAGCGGCTGTCGTGGCTGCTGTACAGGGCGGAATGGGGCTGTTTACCCAGCGTGTCGGCAATGAAGCCGGGCAATGAACCATAGCCCACCTGCACAAACACGCGCACACCGGCGTCATACATGTTCTGGATGGTTTCGCGAAAGCGCACGGCTTTCACGAGGTGCTCAAGGGCCAGGTCTTTCCGGGCTTTCTCTGAATCAGGGAAAGGCTGTGCTGTGGTGGCCGACCACACTGGGTAAGGCGTGTCGCGCAGGGCCACCGAACCGAAGAAACGCTTGTACCAACCCAAGTGGTTCTGAAACAGGTGTGAATGAAAGCCCGACACAATCGGCAACACCTGATGAAAAATATTCAGTTGCGCCAAGCGCTGTGAGACGACCGCCAGGCTGGATTCACGGCCACAGGCGATCACTTGGTTGGGGCAGTTGTCGTGCGACAAATCGACATCGGGCAGGTCAGCAAACTGGGCCTTCAAGGTGGCAACATCGCAGGAGGCCGCGAGAAACCGCACATCCGGGAATTCGAAATCGTCGAAGTTCAGGGAGGCATTGGTCATGTCCGACACGGACTGGTCCATCATGCCCGAGGTGAGCATGGCACTCCACTCGCCAATGCTGTGGCCTGCATAGGCGTCGGGCAGAATCCGCAATTCGGACAGGCGGTCGAACAGGTAGCGGTTAAAACCCAGCAAGCCGAGCACCACGGGCAACAGGTTGCTGCTGGGGTCCTGCGGGTGGCAATAGTCAGGCAAGGGTTTGCCAAAGAAGGCTTCGAAGTCTTCTGTACGCGGGTTGAACTGGCTGTCTACGCCGGGGAATACAAAGGCCACTTTGCCGCCGGTGCCGATGTGCCCGCTGGGCATGAACCAGACATTCTGCCGCCCCATCCAGGCTTTGCCCGAGGCAATGGCTTTTCGGGCTGTGGCAATTTTTTTGTCGTCCGGGTCGAGAATGGCCAAACGGCAAGGCCCGGCCAGTCGGCCCACTCGGCCAGTGCTGACGAATTGGTCCAATTGTTCCAGCAAGGCCTGGGGATTGGCCGCAGCCAAACGAAGCACAGGCTTGAGAAAGTCGGATTGTTCCACATGGCGGCCTGCACCAGTGCCCCGCAACACCACGTGCCCATTGATACCCCCGAAACCGAAGGCATTGATGGCGGCCAAACGGGTGTTGGCGGGCGTGTTCCAGGCCTGGGCTTTGGGCAGCACCTGAAAACCAGTACCCAACAATTTGGGGTGGGGCGTTGCGCAATTCAAACTGGGCGGCAGCACACCGTGGTACACCGACAGCGCAACCTTGATGAGAGAGGCCATGCCGGATGCAGGCATGGCATGGCCGATCATGGATTTGACGGAACCAATCACTGGCTTGGCCGTGGCCTGTGCTTTGGTCTGGACGGGTTCGAAAAACCGGGACACGGTTTCCAGTTCCACCTCATCACCTGCAGGGGTACCGGTGCCATGGGCTTCAAGCAAGCCGATGCGCTCGCGGCCCAGTTCCACCGAGGCCCAAGCCCGTTCCATCGCCAACAATTGGCCACTGGTGGACGGGGCCACCAAACTGCTGGAGCGGCCATCGCTGGAGGAACCCACGCCTTCGATGACGGCGTAGATTCGGTCCTGGTCGTTCAGTGCATCGTCAAAGCGTTTCAGCACCACCATACCGATGCCTTCACCGGCGAGAATGCCATCGGCTTCCTGCGACAGTGGGCTGCTTTTACCGGTGCGTGACATGGCCCCCAATTGGCAAAACGTCGCCCAGAAGGTGAGGTCGTGTGACAGATGCACACCACCCACCAACATGAGGTCAGCCTGTTTGGTGGACAGCAGGCTGCAGGCCTGTTCCACCGCCAACAGGGAACTGGCACAGGCCGCATCCACGGTGTAGGCGGGGCCATGCAAATCCAGGCGGTTGGCCAGGCGCGAGGCCGTGAAATTGGGAATCAAACCCGAAGCCACATCCGGGCCGTAGGGGCTCAATTGGGCCATCAGGCCATCACGCACTTTTTGCAGCTCAGCCGGGTCCAGCCCAGGCAAGAGGTCGCGGATGGTTTGCACAATCTGCGGCACCACCCGCACATGCTGTTCAAGGCGTATGACGCCTGCACTCACGTAGTTGCCCTTGGCCACAATTACCCCGGTTTTGTCGCGGGGAAAATCGCGGTCCAGGTAGCCGGCATCGCCCAGCGCAAGCTGACCGATTTTCAAGGCCAACAGTTGATCGGGCTCGGCACTGTCCACGGTTTTGGGCATCACACCAAAGGGCAGCGGGTCGAACTCGGCATGGTGGTCTACAAAGCCACCGACCTTGCAATAGAACTTGTCCACCTCGGTGGACTGGGGGTCGTAATGCGAAGGGTCCCACCGCTCGGGGGGCACCTCGGAAATGGCGCTCACCCCTTCGCAGATGTTCTTCCAGTAGGTCTGCAAGTCCTTGGCACCCGGGAACACGCAGGCCATGCCGATGATGGCAATTTTCTCCATGCCTTATGCCCCGGTGAACGCCGCAGTCCCGATGAAACTTTCCGGCTTGCCGGACATGAGCACCACTTGGGCTTCAAGCACCGGGCTGGCCAACTCGTCGAGCAAGGCTGCCACACCACCCACCTTGGGCACCAAGCCAATGTTTTTGCTGGCGTATTCCTTGCGCAGTGATTCATTGACCATGCCCGTGTCAGCCCATGGGCCCCAATTCACAGACAACACGCGGCCTGCGATGTCGGCTTGCCAAGCGCGGGCCAACTTGTCCAGCGCGTCGTTGGCGCTGGCATAGTCCACCTGCCCACGGTTGCCGAAGGCACTGGCCACGCTGGAGAAGAACACCACAAAACCCACGTCGTCGCGAATGGCTTTGCGCAGGGTGTTGGCCGCAATCACCTTGGTGTTGAACACCCGGGCGAAACTCTCAGACGTTTTGTCCTTGAGCAATTTGTCCTCGATGACGCCTGCGCCATGCACCACCCCATCAATGCGGCCATGCTCGGCATACAGTTGTGCAATGAACCCTTCAAGCGCAGGGGCGTCCTGCACGTCCAGTGCGTGATAACGCACGCGGCCACCAGCGGCTTCAATGGTCTCAATGGTTTTGCGGTGCTCACGCTCGGCCAGCAGTCGCTTGACTTCACGCTCCACTTCCGCAGGCTTTTTGCCGGGTGAATTCTGCAGCACCAACTGACGCAGGCGCTTGGGGTCAGTTTCATGACGTGTCAGCGCTGATTCGGCACCCACAGGCTCGGCGGACCGGCCCACCAACTCCAGTGTGCAACGGTGACGGCGTGCCAGTTCCATGGCCACCAAGGCGGTGATGCCCTTGGCGCCGCCAGTGAGCAGCACCACACTTTGTTCGTTCAGCGCGAGGCCTTTGAGGGCAGAAAGGTCCAGTGGGCTGGCCACGGCCTCCACGGTGTATCGTACAGCGCCCCGGCGAACCACCTCGTTGTACCGGTCATCGCTTGAGAATTCCTGAACCACAGACTGCGCCACCTCGGCGGGGAACTGGTCCACATCCACATCCAGCGTGCGCACATTCAGTTGGGGAAATTCACGGGCCAGTGATTTGACCAAACCAGCCAGGCCAGCACCCCGCTCGGGTTGGCGCACCAGTTGATGCTCGTCCAGCCCCAAGGCGGTCACCACCAAGAGGTGCGAAGTGCCATTCAACACAGCGGTTCGGGCCACTTCGAAGAAGGCCAGCGTGTCGTCCATGCGGGAAGCGGGGTCAATGCCCCACAGGTGGATCAGCGCATCGGTGTGCTCAAGCGCTTGGTTCAATGCCTCACGTTCGGAACGGAAACAAATGACTCGCGCTTTGGCACCCTGAGCCTTGAGCTGTTCAGCCACCACGGGGGCCACACCCAGGGAATCGGGAATGAGCACCACGTTTTTGCCTTGAATGTTCAAGCGCGTGGCGGCCTCTTCAATACTGCGGGTGCGCATCACATAGCGCTCGAAGGGAATGTCATCGCCAATCGCGTCGTCATTGGCCTGCTCAGCGGGGGCCACGGCCACCGGGGCGCTTGCCGCGTTCGGCGCATGGCTGGCATGACATGCCACCATGTCGGCGATGGAGCGGCACTTGGACAGGGCTTCACTCAGCGCACTGCGCTGGGCACTGCCTGCTGCAGCACCCAGGCTGTCCAGCCACTGACCCACAATTTCAATGCGCTTGATGGAATCAATGGACAGGTCAGCTTCCAGGTCCAGCGTCACGTCCAGCGCCTCAACCGGGTAACCCGTGCAGTTTGCAATGATGTCCAGCAACAGGCGATCAGCCTGTACCGCTGGGCTGGCTGCGGGCGTAGCTGGTTCAGGTGCAGCCTGAGCCACCGGCGCAGCGGCCGGGGTGGAGGGCAGTACCTCATCAAGGAAGTCGATGATTTGGCGCAAGGTGCGCTTCTGCCCCAGCTTGTCCAGTTGGGCGGCGGCATTGGCACCCAGCGCAGTGCGCAGGTTCAGGGTGTCGGACAGTTCGCCGGTGATTTCAACCCGCTTGATGGAATCAATGGACAGGTCGGCCTCAAGGTCCAAATCCAGGTCCAGCGTTTCAACAGGATAGCCTGTTCGGTCGCTGACCAGTTGAAGCAACACCTCACGGTTGGACACTGCTGGCATGACGGCTTGGGCACTTGCGGCAACAGGCACCGAAGCAGGTGCAGCCGTGGGGGCCGACACACGCTGAGCTGCTGGAGCAAACGGCAAAGCTGGGGCAGTCGTAGCCATTGGGGTTGGGTTCACGCCCAAATAACTGACCAGCACATCGCGCTGCGCAGTCACCAGTTCACGCATGTTGTTGAGGTAACTGAACACCGCCGAGGTGGGCACATCGGCGTGAGCCGGGGTAGCCTGAACCACGACAGGCTGACCTGCCGGGCTGGCTGAGCCACCCACACTGACCACCGGGGCGGTGACTGGCGGCACCACTTTCAGGGAACCCGCTTGGCCGGGCACAGCCTTGCCACCGTCCACCCACCACACTGAAGCGGGCAGTTTGGGCACTTCGCTCAGGCTCACGGTTTGAGCCCGTCCGTCAAACAGCACGGATGCATCAAAACCTTCCATCAGTGTGGCCAGTTGGGCCACGCCTTTGAGGAGGCCCTTGAGGCTGCCCTCGCCCTGATCGATGGCCAGCACAGGTTGTGCGGCATCACCAAGAATTTTGTTGGCCAAACCGGCCAGCACTTTCTTGGGGCCAATTTCAACGAACAGGTCGGCACCAGCCTGTGCCATGGTGCGCACCTGGTCCACCCAGCGCACCGGGTTGGAGATTTGCTCTGCCAAAGCCTGGCGAATGTCATCCGGCTGTGAGGGGTACAGCTCAGCGGTCAGGTTGCTGCTGACCGCATGCGTGGGTGCATGCACCTCAACGGCTTGCAAGGCGCTCAAAAATGCACCACTGGCGGCTTTCAGTTGCGGGGAGTGGAATGCCGCTGCCGTGGCAATCGGCTTGGCGGCAAGGCCCTGGGCTTTCAGGTGCGCCAAGGCTGCATCCATGGAAGCCGTGGGGCCGGAGATCACCACTTGCACGGGGCTGTTCTGGTTGGCCATCACCACCCCATCAAACCCGGCCAGCAAGGGGCCCAGCGTGTCGGTGTTGGTGGACACTGCAGCCATGTAACCCGGGTCGTCCCCCACGGAATCGAGAATGCAACGGGCGCGGGCTTTGGACAGCGCAATCAAATCAGCCGTACTGAATACACCGGCCGTGGACAACGCCACCAATTCACCATAGCTGTGGCCAGCGGCCATGGCCGGTTTGAGGCCCAGCGCGGACAACCAGCGAAACAAGGCAGTGCCAGCCAGGCCCAAAGCGGGCTGTGCAGCACGGGTGTCGGTGATGGCCGCCTGTTGGGCGGCTTGTTGTGATTCCGACAAGGCTTTGGGCGGGAACATGAGCGCGGCCAGTTCTGGCTCGGCTTGCAAGTCGCTTTGCAGGGCGGGGAAATACACGAACAAGTCACGCAACATGCCCGGGTGCTGGCTGCCCTGGCCCGAGAACAGCGCAGCCACTTTGCGGGCGCGGGTGCCTTTGGCCTGAAACACATTCACGTCGGGGCGGTTGGCCAGAATCCCTTCCAGCGTGTTGGCCAAACCTTTGACGGATTCGGCCACGAAGGCGAACTGAACAGGCCCCTGCCCTGTGCGCCACACGGTGGCCGCCAAGTCACGCAGTTTTGCGGGCACGGGTGTTTTGTTCAACCAGTCGTGCAGGGTACGGGCCTGCGCACGGGCCTCATCCGCGCTGTGGCCACGCAACAGCACCAGCTCGGCTGGGAAGTCGACCGCACCGAAGGCTGGTGCATCACCTTCCCAAGCGGACAACACCGCGTGGAAGTTGGCACCCCCAAACCCAAATGCACTGACGGCTGCGCGAGTGCGCTGGCCGGGCTTGCCCACCCAGGGCAATGGTTGCTCGGTGAAACGGAAGGGGCTGGATGCCGCACGGTACCCGGGGTTGGGCTGGCTGACATGCAAGGTGCCCGGCAGCACACGGTGGTGCAAGGCCTTGGTAATTTTGATGAGCCCGGCAATGCCTGCGGCACACTTGGTGTGGCCAATCTGGCTTTTCACGGAGCCCAGCACCGCCTGTGCGGGCACAGCCCCACCTGCGGTGAACACTTCAGTCAGGGTTTGCAGTTCGGTGCGGTCGCCCACCACGGTGCCCGTGCCATGGGCTTCGACCAAGCCCACTTCGCCCGGCAACACATTGGCCTGGCTGTAGGCGCGCTCCAAGGCACGTTTTTGGCCTTCCTTGCGCGGGGCGGTCAGGCCCAAGCCTTTGCCATCGCTGGACCCGGCGATGCCGTCGATGACGGCGTAGATTCGGTCGCCATCGGCAGTCGCATCCGACAGGCGCTTGAGCACGACCACGCCGATGCCTTCGCCCAAGGCAATGCCATCCGCTTCAGCATCGAATGAGCGGCAACGGCCTTTGACTGACAAAGCACCCACGGAAGAGAACATCAGGTAATCGCTGATGCCATTGTGAAAGTCTGCGCCGCCGGCCAGGGCCATGTCGCTGGTGCCGTTGCGCAATTCTTTCACGGCCAGTTCAATGGCGGTGAGCGAACTGGCGCATGCGGAGGTGACTGCATAGTTCACGCCACCCAATCCCAAACGGTTGGCAATTCGGCCTGAAATCACATTGACCAACATGCCGGGGAAGGAGTCTTCAGTCAGCGCGGGCAAGGCGGCGTCCAACGCGGGCGGGATGTCGCCGGCGTACTGTTGCCACAGGTTGCGGAAGGTGTATTGGTTGCCCAGGTCCATGCCCGCTTCGGCCCCAAAAATCACCGATGTTTTTTCGCGGTTGAACCACTTGGTGGCGTAGCCTGCATCAGCCAGCGCGTCCTTGGCGGCTTTCAGCGACAACAACTGCACAGGCTCCACCGAGGCAAGCGTGGCTGGGGGAATGCCAAACTCCAGAGGATCGAAGGCCATGGGTTCGAGAAAGCCACCCCACTTGCTGACGCTCTTGTCGCGCTCGGCTGCACCACCGCTGTAGTACTGCTGAACCGACCAACGGTCGGCCGGCACCTCGGACACCAAATCGCGGCTGCCCAGGATGTTGGCCCAATAGCTTTCCAGGTCGGGCGAACCGGGGTAAATGGCGGACATGCCCACAATCGCGATGGGCTCGGGAACATCGGCGTCCAACTCAGCCGGTTCGGGCAGGGTTTCAAGATGCGCTACCGCCGAGGAGGTCACACGGCTGTGCAATTCCGCCATGGTCAACACGCGGTCCTGCATGGCCACCACCTGGCCGATCATGTACATGCCTTCGCTGAGCTGGGTGTGCAGGGGAATGTCCACGATTTCGCCGTTCACACGGTCCTGCCCTTTGGTGGCCACACGCAGGCGGCCCACGGTCAGGGACTCGAGTTTTTGCCAGGCTTCCTTGGTGTCTACACCCTCTGCGTTGAGGCGGCTTTTCTCACGGTTGAACAAATCGATAAACCCGGAAGGCAAGCAGCGAATGGCGTGGCCTGGCGCAGTTTCAATCAATGCGGTTTGCGCCCCACCCAGCGTTTGGCGCTGGAACTCTTCGAGCACCGCACCGCCCTGCACCGCTTCCACAGTGGCAATGTAGGCGGTGCCCATAAGCACGCCCACCTTGGCCCCTCGGGCCACCAGTGGCGCAGCAATCACGGCCACCATGGCTGCGGACACGGCATCGTGAATACCGCCAGCAAACAGCACATGCACGGCACTGAGGTCGTCCTGCGCCAACAGGCGAACCACCGCCTGTTCCCACAATACAAAGCTGAAGCGTGGGCCCACGTGGCCACCGCATTCGCGGCCTTCAAACACAAAGTGGGTTGCACCTTCTTTCAGAAAAATGTCGAGCAGGCCGGGTGAAGGCACATGCAGATACGCAGGAATGCCACGCGCTTCAAAGGCTTTGGCCTGCGCAGGGCGGCCACCGGCAATCAGCAACACCGATGGGGAGAACTCTTGCAGCAATTCAAGCTGTGGCTCCAACACCTCGGGCGCGGCAAACCCCAACACCCCAACGCCCCAGGGGCGGTCGCCCACGGCAGCCACCGTGCCTTCCAGCAGGGTGCGGCAAGTGTCGCGGTTCAACAGCGACAAAGCCAGGAAAGGCATGGCCCCTTCGCGGGCTACGGCCTGTGCGAATTCTGGGGTGTCGCTGACGCGGGTCATCGGGCCTTGGGCCACCGGGTAAGCCACACCATGGCTTTGGGCCCAGGCGTTGCCGGGCTCCAGCACTTTCAGTTGACGGGCTTGGCGCACCTGGGCGCGAATGGACAGCCGCATCGCGGCGATGAATTCACCCACGGCCGAATAGCGCTTGGCCACTGACGCGGCGAGGGCCGCATCCTGCCCCAAGGCCCACAGGCGGTCATCACCGGTACTGGCCAGGCGCGCTGCCACGGTGGCGGCGTCCAGGCTGTCGAGTTTGGCTGCATCGCGTTGATTGCCGCCGAATACATTCACATCGCCGGCGACACAACGAATCTCACTGCCGTCCAGCGTGGCCAGTTTGGATTTAATTGCTTCAGGCAGCGAACTTTCGGGCAGGGCGGCCAGCGCCGCATCAAACACCACACCCGTGGCGCCGGACGCAAACACGGCCGGGGCGGTGTACAGGCCCATACCGCCTTGGCACCACACCGGGGTGTTGCCGCGCGCCTTGAGTTTCAAAATGCGTTGCAGCAACACAAATGCGCTTTCATAGCCCACCGCGCCACCGGCCTCTTGCCCCTTGGCAATCAAACCCGATGCCCCCTGCGCCAAAGCCTGTTCAGCAGCCTCCACCGAACTGACCTGAACCACGACGGGCAAACCCTGCCAAGCCTTGGGCACCTGCGCCCCGTGGCCCAACACCAAGAAGCTGACCGAACCGGGCAAAGCCAACGCTTCCGCCACAGCGACCCCCTCCGGCACACGCAGGCCAAGGGCAGCCGGGGCTGGCACGGCCTTCAACACAGCACTGAGCGATTCCGCCGCCTGCACTGCTGCAGGCCAGTTTGCCGGTACGCGCCCCAAATCCAGCACAGCGGGCACGCGCGCGCGCAACAAGGCCTTGGCCAGTTGCACGTCGGGAAACTCAAAAGGCGTTAAACTCAAAAACGGGCTGTTAAAACAAGTACTTGCAGGATTGGGGTTCTGGTTTGGCATAGACGTGTGTAAGTGCTGGCTTTAGTTGTCTAAAATATAGGTAATTCACGCAAGACACATTTACTTTTTTAGAGTACTTTTACAAGTTACCCAAGGGTAAAATGCTGACATAATTGTATTTATTGCTCGCATGGATTTCCGACTGCAATCTAAATTTCAATGAAATTTTTGCAATCTCCTGCTAATTTTAGATTTGCAATGTTTCAGAAACCGGTTTTTTTGATGCCCATCCCCATGCCCTCGTTGCGCGTCTGCGCTGTTGCTCTGGCCCTGTCCTTGGCCACACCGTCGGTTTACGCACTGAACTTGTTGGAAGTGGTGCGTCAGGCTGAATCCAAAGACCCAAAGTTCGCAGCCATCAAATCAACCTACCTGGCCAATATGGAAGGCCCCGCCATTGCGCGCGCTGCCCTGCTGCCCCAGGCCGTGGTGTCTGCGTCCAGCACCAGCAACACGCTGAATCAGGACCGCACCACCGTGAACAACGGCCTGCTGACTTTGGGTGGCCGCTCGGAGTATGACTCCCGCGATGTCAGTGCCCGGCTCACGCAAACCCTGTTTGACCTGCCCGCGTTTCGCCAATACGAGTCGGCGGAACTGTTGAAGTCGCGGGATGAAGCCCGCGCTGTGGAGCAGGTTCAGCAATACCGGCTGGATGTGGCCAACCAATACTTCGATGTTTTGCGCGCCCAAAGCGCTCTGGACCTGGCGCGCGCCCGCGAAAAGACACTGGACAAACGCCTGGAAGAAGCCACGGTGAAATTCAAGCTGGGTACCCTGCCCAAGCTGGACCTGCTGGAGGCACAAGCCCAGTTCGACCAAACCCGCAGCCAGCGCCTGACGGCTGAAATCAGCCTGAACGCGGCGCGTCAGCAGTTGGCCACACGCCTGGGTGGCGACCGCAGCTTTCAGTTGGCGCCCCTGAAACCCACGCCACCGCTGATCCCCCCTGTGCCGGTCGAGAGTGGCGCCTGGCAGCAATTGGCCCAAAAACGCAACCCGGCCCTGGTGGCTGCGCGGCACGAAGTGCAAAGCAGTGAGAAGGACCAAGGCAGCCTGATTGGCGGCTATCTGCCCCAGGTGAATGCCGTGGCCACAGTCAGCCAACGGAAAATTTCGGGCAGTGACAACCTGGCCATCAACCTCAATGGCGGCCGTTCGGACTCGGTGGGCGTTGAGCTGAAGTGGGAATTGTTCGGGGGTGGCCGCACCACTGCGCGCCTGAACCAGGCCACGCAACGCACTGAAGCCCTGAAACAGACACTGGCGGCCAGCGAAGCCACGGTAGGCAGCACGGTGGCGAACCTGTTCGACACGGTTCAAAACGACGCTGGGCGTGTGAAAGCCAACCGCACCGCAGTGAACTCGGCCCTTCAAGCCAAAAACGCCTTGGAAGCCGGTTACAAACTGGGTACCCACACCCTGCTGGATTTGCTGACTGCGGAAAACCGCCTGCAACAGGCCGAGATTGACCTGCGCAATGCCCAGTTCGACTACCTGCAAAACAGCCTCAGGCTGCATGCCTCGGCGGGCGTACTGTACGATTCCATTCTGTCGCGTTACAACCAGATGCTGGGGCAATGATTGCTTCCGCATCGTGCGGAATCATGAAAACCCTGTTGATCGTTGTTCACAGCCTGACCGGTGGCAGCCAGCACATGGCGCAAGCCGCCTGCGCGGGCGCACGCCAGGAACCAGGCGTGACGGTTTTGCTGAAACAGGCCAGTGAGGTACACACGCCCGACCTGATGGGCGCGCAGGCCTGCCTGTTTGTCGGCCCGGAAACCTTGGGCAGCATCACGGGGATGATGAAAGACCTGTTCGACCGCTGCTACTACCCGGCGCTCGACCACATGGCAGGCAAGGCCTACGCCTTGATGGTGTGCGCTGGCAGCGACGGGCAAGGGGCGGTGCGGCAGCTACAACGCATTCTGACCGGCTGGCGCATGAAGGAAGTGGCTGAACCGCTGATTGTTTGCACACAAGCCCAAACACCGAAGGCGATTGCCGCCCCCAAACACATTTCTGAAAACGACTTGGCCCAGTGCGAACAACTGGGCCAAGCTGTGGCGGCTGGCTTGGCCATGGGCCTGTACTAAGGCCCCGCCAGCCAAGTCAGTGCGAACGGTACTTACTTCAGCAACAGGCTGAGCATGTAACCCATCAGGCCCAGTTGGGCCACCCAGAAGTTGGCGCGCACAAACACGGCCGCTTTGCCCGTGCCGGACAGGTGCGCCAGCGACTGAGCCACGCGGGCGTAAAACACGAACGCCGCGAAGGGCGCGATCAGGTCCAACTTGCCCAGGTCGGCTGCAGCCAAAACGATCACCGCAAACAACGGCAGGTTTTCCAGACAGTTGGCGTGCGCATCCTCAATGCGCTTGACCAAGGGGGCATCGTCTGCAGGCTTGTTGCCCCGGGGCCAGGCGTTGATGGGTGTGCCCTGCATGAAACGCAGGCCACGGTACAGGAACACCAGGGCCACCAACAGCAAGGTCCAGGCGGTGAAAGCAAGCAAAGCATGAATAGGGGTCATGGGGGTCTCCGTGTTTGTTATAGGTGTACAAAGTGTACACAATGAGACTATCGCGCAGCGGCCAAATTGAACTGCGCTTCACCTAGGGTCGATCCGCATGACGCCCAGTGGCCCAGAGTGCTACCCTTGTGCCACTGTTCACTTCGACCGTCAAGGCAGGCAGCATGGCCCCGCAATCCGGATGGATCGACCAACTTCACGCTCGAATCAGCGTGCTGCCGCGCCGCTTGGTGGGCCCCGGCCCCGATGAAGCTGCACGCCAGCTCATTCTGAGCGCGGCCGCAGCCGCGCCTGACCACGGCCAGATTCTGCCTTGGCGCTTCATTGAAGTGTCTGCCCAAGCCCGCGCAAAATTGGCCGATGTGTTTGAACAAGACCTGATCGACCGCGACCCAGACTGTTCCACCGAAGAACGGTTGCAGGCGCGCGAGAAAGCCGAACGCTCGCCCTGGCTGCTGTTGTGCGTGTGCCGGGAAACGGATGAATACACCAAGATCAACCTGCATGAACGCTACATCTCCCTGGGGTGTGCCATTCAAAACATGCTGCTGACCGCCACCCAACTGGGCTTGGGCTCGTCGTTGACCACCGGGCAAGCCCTGAGGTCCACCCGCCTCGCCCAACTGGCAGGTTTAAGGCCCGGTGAAGCCATGGCCTGTTTCCTGAGCGTGGGCCACGTGGGCAGCCTGCCCAAACCCAAAGCCCGCCCCAGCCCTGCTGATTATTTCAGCGTGCTCTGAAGCAGTACCCCGATGACTGTGCTCAAGCAGCTTCGTGTGCGACACCGTTGGTCCTTGGGCCCGCAGGACAACCACGACCTGCTGGCCCGCACGATGCGCATGTTGGTGGAGGTGCACGAATGCGGCAGCCTGGCAAAGGCTTGCGAACTCTACGGACATGCCTACCGCCACGCCTGGGGGCTGCTGCATGCCGCCGAGCAATTGTTTGGCCAGCCAGTGATTGTGATGCAACGCGGGCGCGGCACCGAACTGACCGAACTCGGCCTGCGGCTGGTGCGCGCGGAACAGCGGGTGACGGCTCGCCTTGAACCCATTCTGGCGGAAGTGACCAGCGAATTGGGCCGCGAACTGGACGACCTGCTGCACTGCCAAGAAGACCGGGTGTCGGTGGACGCCAGCCATTGTTTTGCGATGGACAGCGTGGTCAACACACTGGTCAACCACGACATTGCAGCCAGCATTCGATGGCTGGACAACACCCAGGTGATTGACCGACTGCTCAAAGGCCAAACCGACTTGGCAGGGTTTCACCTCACAGGCCCTGGCCTGAACACTCTGGACACCCACTGGCTGGAGCGACTGGCCGGTGGGCTGTGGTGTGATGTGCGCGTGCTGGTGCAACGCGAACTGGGTCTGATTGTGAAAACAGACAACCCGCTGAAACTGACCACGGTGCGGGATGTGTGTCAGCGGCACATCCGATTTGTAAACACCCAGCCCGGCAGCGGCTCGCGGGAAGTGATGAACCAGTTGATGGCGGCGCAAGGGCTGAGCGACGAAGCTCTGAATGAACCCTTCCCTGCCGAACACACCCATTCCGCAGTGGCTGCTTTCGTGGCCAGCGGTATGGCAGACGCCGGGTTTGGCGTGCGTGCAGCCGCTTCGAGGTTTGGCCTGGATTTTGTGCACCTGGCCACTGAAACCTACTTCATGGCTTGGCCCAAAGCCATGGCCGAACGGCCGGGCTTGGTACACGCCATCGGCCTGCTGCACGACCCTGCCTTTCTGGCCCAACTGTCGGCCATTCCCGGCTACCTCACCGGCCACACCGGGCAAACACTGGAGCAGTGGCTGGCCTCAGAACACCAGGCAACGCCATGAGGGGTCTATCAACCGGCCGGTGAACTGCACCACACCACCCGGGCCATCGCATTGCGCAATCAATCCACCCAGGCTCAATCCGTGAGCCTGAAGTGCATCGGTACAGGCGTACATGCGGGCACCGTGGGCATGCGCTTCGCGCAGGTAGTCGCCCACTGATTTGATCTGCTGACTGCCTGAATACAGCGCATCGGCCACACCCGGTGCCAACAACAGCACTGAACGTGCAGTGAAGTAAAGCTCCACGGGCACATCGAATGCGGCCAGGGCGGAGGCATCGAAAAACGGGGTGGACAGGCGGTCCGGGTCGTTGGGGTCGCAACGCCACAACTGAAAGGCCACACCCTGAATGCTCATGCGTCAGCCCCATCAAGCGGCAGCAGGCGGTACAGCACCATGCGTTGCCGCACATCGCTTTCAATGGCCGGGCCCTGCTTCAAAGCGGCCACATCCTCGGCCCAGCGGCTCAGCCGGATGCGGGCCAGCCAACCTTGGCCATAAGGGTCTTGAAACGGCAGGTTGGGCTGGTCTTCAAGGGCAGCGTTCACAGCGATGACTTCCCCGCTGACCGGGGTTTTCACCGACACTACCGACTTGGCCAACTCCGCCACTGCGATGGAACGGCCTTGTTCAACCACCGTACCCAAAGGTTTGGGGCGACACATGTAAAACTCGCGGGACAACTCGATGCCCAATTGAGTAATGCCCACCGTGGCTGTGCCATCGTCGTGCAACTGAGCCCAAGTGTCCCATTCAGGCAAGTACCACAGTGTGTCCGGCCAGTGGATGTTGGCGATGTTCACGACAAGCCTCGAATTGGCGGAAGGAAATGGGAGTCGAACCCACCTGGCAACGCATGGCGCCACCCTTCAGATTTGAAGTCTGACCACCCCACCGGGGATGAATTCCTTCCAGTTAACTGCACAAGGCTGCGCACCATCACGCAGCCTCCATGAAAGTGTGGAGCAGCGCACTGTCCGTGCGCAATAGGTGTCTATCCTGAACCCGGCGCAGCACGCCAACCCGGTCCAGGTACTCCAGAATCTGAATGGCGCGTTTGCGCCCCAGCCCGGTTTCATCCCGAAACGCAGCGGCCTGCACCTCACCCTGGGCTGCATGCAAACGGGCCGCAATACGCACCAATTCAGCCATGGGCTGCGGGGCATAAAACAGGTCTTTCACCACCTGATGCAACTGGCCCTGGCTGGCCAAGCGGCCCAGTACCACCCGCATCATCACCTCGGGCTCGCCGGTGGCTTGGGCCAAATCACGCACCCACGGCGGGTCAAAGCGGGCATTGGTGAGCAGGGGCATCACCTTCTGGGCCATGCGCTCATCCACGGCGGACAAGGTCACCGCATGCTCCGGCAATTGCAGACAAGCCCCTTTGCGCACCAGCTGGCCTGCCTCCACCCAGGCATTCACCAACACCGCGAACACTGCGGTGTCAGCCTTGGGCAAGGCCATGCGGCGCAAACGGGCGACATCGGGGCCTGCATCGTCGGGGTGGCTCTGGTGAAAAGCCGACAACACACCCCGCACAGTGCCCCATAAGCTGCCGAGTACGGTGCGGTGTATGGCCCAGCCTTGGCGCTCATCCAACCAATGCACAGCGCTCTGCGCCTGGGCGTGTTGGGCCAAAGCGGCGATGAACTTGGCGGGTTCAATGCCCTGACGGCCCGCCCATTGCCCCAAATTCAGCCCCAACTCGCTGGCCTGCAGTACCTTCAACACGCGTTGAAGCGGGTCCACTTCAGCCAAGGCCAGCAGCATGGCCAGCCGCGCGGGGGCCTTGCGGTAGCGCGCGGGTGGGGCATTGTCCAACACGAAGCCACCCGCCAAGGTTCGGCTGGCCGAGGTGTCGCGCAGCAACAGCCGATCGCCCCACCAGGCTGACACGGGTTGGCGGAACACCAACTGCAACAGCCCTGTTTCGCCGGGGGCCAGGGCATCGGGCTGCGCACTGCGCAGCACCGCCACCGAGGCCAGCACATCCCGAGTACCCCAGTGCACATGCACCCATTGGCCTGAACGCAGCGGTTTTTCTTCCGAACCCAGCAAGGTGATTTGCACATCAAGCCGAAGGGTGTGGTGCGCCAGTTCCGGGGCCACCAACCACGCACCTTTGGGGCAATCGTCCCGAGCCAGCGCGGCCAGGTTTAAGGCGCAGCGGTCTGCCGGTTTGGCCTGCGTCACGGTTTGGTTGTGGGCCCGAAGGCTGCGCACCCTCACGCGGTGTGCCATGCTGCCGCCGGGCAACGCCACCACTTCATCGTCCACGGCCACCTGCCCGCTTTGTACCGTGCCGGCCACCACAGTGCCCACACCGTTGAGCGTGAAACTGCGGTCCACCGGCATGCGAAAACCCATCAAGTGGCTGGGCTCGGGTCGGCCTTTCAGGCTCACCACATGAGCCCGAAGCGCTTCGATGCCCTGCCCCGTGGTGGCGCTCACTTCAAAACGCGGGCTGTCTTCATGGGCTGTGCCTTTGAGCAGTGCGTCCACACCCGCATGCACCAAGGCCAGTTGGTCGGCATCGGCCAAATCGGTCTTGGTGATGACCACGGTGATCGACGGCACCTGCAACAGGCTGAGGATGGCCGCGTGCTCGCGGGTTTGGGGCATCACACCATCATCAGCGGCCACCAGCAGCAGCGCGTGGTCCATGCCGGTGGCACCAGCCACCATGGTGTGAATCAGTTTTTCATGACCGGGCACGTCCACAAAGGCAATGCGCTGGCGGTCGGCTCCATCCAGAAAGGCGTAGCCCAATTCAATGGAAATACCCCGCCGCCTTTCTTCCGGTAAACGGTCGGTGTGGGTGCCGGTCAAGGCCTGCATCAGGGTGGACTTGCCGTGGTCGATGTGGCCAGCCGTGCCAATGATCATGCCAACACGCTCCGCAACTGGGGTAGTTGGGCCACAAAGCCGCTGACATCTTCAAGACAACGGCAGTCCATGCACCACTGGTCGTTGTGAATGCGGCCAATCACCGGCACCGGCAACTGGCGCAAGGCAGTGGCCAGGGCGTCCAAGGCGCCACCGGGCCGCTTCTGGCCGGGCAGGGTCACGGCCAGGCCGTACGAGGGAATCACATCCACCGGCAGCGAACCTGAACCAATCTGACTCATCATGGGCTGGGCTTCAACCCGATAACGCTCCCCCAGCGCGGTTTGCAATGGGCCCAGTACACTGGCAGCAACCCGTTGAATGTCATCGACGGGTCGCGTCAACAGGCGCAGGGTTGGCAATTCTTCACGCAGCACCGAGGGGTTCAGGTACAGGCGCAGGGTGGCTTCCAAGGCTGCAAACGGCAGCTTGGACAGGCGCAGTGCCCGCTTCATGGGAAATTTGCGAATCGTCTGAAGCAAGTCCCTGCGGCCCACAATCAAACCCGCCTGCGGCCCTCCCAGCAATTTGTCGCCGGAAAAAGTCACCACATCACACCCATCGGCCAGGGCTTCCTGCGGCAAAGGCTCTTTGGGCAGGCCCCACTGCGACATGTCCACCAAAGCACCGCTGCCCAAATCACTGGCCAGTGGAATACCCTTGGCACGTGCCAAGGGGGCCAGCTCGGCCTCGCTCACGCTTTTGGTAAAGCCCTGCACCACATAATTGCTGGTGTGTACTTTCATGATGAGGCCGGTGCGCGGGCTGATGGCCTGTTCATAGTCTTTGAGGTGAGTGCGGTTGGTGGTGCCCACTTCAACCAAGGTGGAACCCGCGCTGGACATCACATCCGGCATGCGGAATGCACCGCCGATTTCCACCAGCTCTCCCCGTGACACAATCGATTCCTTGCCGCGCGCCAAGGCGGCGATGGTCAGCAGCACAGCGGCGGCGTTGTTGTTCACCACCGTGGCGGCCTCGGCCCCAGTGATGGTACAGATCAGTTCTTCAATGAGATCGTCCCTGTCGCCCCGCTCGCCCCGATCAAGGTCAAACTCGAGGTTGTTGGGCGTCTGCATCATGCGGGCCACATGGTCAATGGCCGCCTGACTGAGCACCGACCGCCCCAGGTTGGTGTGAATCACTGTGCCTGTCAGGTTGAACACCCGGCGCATGCGCTCGCCAAACAGCCGCTCGCACCCCTGGGCTGCCAAGGCCAGCACCGCAGAGGCTTCCACAGCAGTGGCGGGCAGCATATCGCCGTCCAACAGGCGGCGACGCAAGTCGGCCAGTGTTTGACGCAGATGCACCAGCACTTGGTCCTGGCCAAAGCGTTGAATCAGCGCATGGGTGTCGGGCAGATTGAGCAACTTGTCCACCGCGGGCAGTTGCTTCAGACTCGCCTGCGAACCATGAACCATGGATTCAGCGGGCGAATTCATCAGTGCACCCCGGGGTCCGCGTTGTCGGGTGGCGGGCCGAACAACAGCATCAGGTTGTTGCCGAAGCGCACATTGCCCTGTTCAGCCACCAGTAAGTCCAGTGCCAGCGAGGCCAGGTCGTCCGCATGCGGCTCCACAAACTGGTCTTTTTCCATGTGAACAATTTTCAGGTAGTGCCCACACTGGTCGCAACATTCAGCTTGTACAGCTCCGGGCTTGAACGGAGCGCCACTGTCATCGGCATCAGCAGCCTGAAGGGACTGATAGGTGATGTCTTTGGTGTTGTCGCAGGCCACGCATTTGACACGCACCACATGCCACTGCGTGGCACACAGGCTGCACGACACATAGCGGAAACCGCTTTGCTCGGCGCCAATGCGGGTGATGCTGGCCACAGGCCGGCTGCCGCAGCAGGGGCAGGTGGCAGTCTGGCCGGGCAATCGGCCAAAGGGCTCGGGCCTCTTGCCCGCGTGGGCGGCATGGGTGTCCACCACCAAACGGCTGAAATACACCTGCAAACCCGCAGCCACCAATTGGGCTTGGGCCAGGTCCAGCCCATGCAGGTAGCCATTGAGCAAACGGTCTGCAAGGCGGTTGATATCCTCATCGCTTTTGGCCAGCAACTGTTCAATCACACGCGCCACAGGCTGGCCCGAATGCAGGTGCTTGAGCGGTGTCAACAGGCTGCGCAACACAGTCAACCACTGCACATCGCGCCCATGGTGGCCGACATGCAACAAGGGCCGGTTGGCTTCAATGGCTTGGTGAATGTCGGCTGTGGTGGGCAGGCTCAGCCCGCTGACCGACTGGGCGGCTGCATGCTGCGCATCAGCCAGGTTGGCCACAAACAGCAGGTAATCCTGCATGGGGTGGCCTTGGGCCAGGTGCCGCAGGCGTGCAGCCCGCTCGGCGTACAGGCTGCCCAACGCGGGGTAAAGAATGAATTCGGCTTGGTCTTTATTCTGGACGGCGATTTCCTCGGGGCTCATCATTCGGCCCTGGGCCACGATGGAATCCGGGTCGCGCTGATCGGTGTTGTGCTGCATGACATTCCTGTCCGGTGTTCAATAAAAACAGACGCCCGGCGAACAAGGCTGCAAAGCCCCGCGCGCCGGGCGGTGGAAACTGGCGTGGGGCTTATTGCCCTTTGCCCGTCACCTCCTTGTGCCACAAGGGGTGGTTCTGTTTGGCCCATCCTTCAGACACGTTGCCACGGGTCATGGCGCGCAAGGTGCCCTTGACCCAAATGGTGGCGTACACGTGCATGATGAGTGACAAAATCACCACCACCGCCGACAAGGCATGTAGTACCACGGCGAAGCGAATCACCTCTATCGGGAAAAACCCACGGAAGTACGGCTGCCAAAAGGTGATGCCGGTCACCAGCAACACCAGTAGGCCACCGGCCATGCTCCAGAACACAAACTTCTGGCCCGCGTTGTAGCGGCCCACTGGCGGCATGGCCGCTTTGTTGCCCTTGAGCATTTCGCTGGATTTGGCGATCCATTCCCGGTCCACGGGCTCAAAGCGGTTATGGTCCTTGAGCTTGACGTAGATCAGTGCGAACACGGCAAAGGCCCCCACACCCAGGAACGGGTGCAGAATCCGTGTCCATGAACCGCCACCGAAGAGGTTGGTCAGGAAGAAAAATGCCGGGTGAAAAAACGCCAGCCCCGAGAGGCCAGCCAGGATGAACAGCACCGCCATGGTCCAGTGTTTGGTCCGGGTTGCGGTGTCGTAACGGTCAAGGTAATTGCCTTTGGACATGCTGCTCTCCCTGCTCAGGCCTGAGGCCCGGCGTCATCTTCCTTCACCTCCACGGGGCCCACACGCATGTAGTGGATCAGCCCTGCAAACACCGCACCGAGCATGGCGAACACGCCCAGCGGTTTTGCAATGCCTTTCCACAGCGACACCATGGGGCTGATCTGTGGGTCTTTGGGCAGACCGTGATACAGCTCAGGTTGATCGCCATGCTGCAGCACGTACATGACGTGCGTGCCACCCACACCCTGCGGGTCGTACAAGGCCGCATTGGCGTAGCCGCGCTCCTTGAGGTCCGTGATACGGGTGTCGGCGTAATCCTTCATGTCCTCTTTGGAACCGAACTGGATGGCGCCGGTGGGGCAGGCTTTCACACAGGCGGGCTCAAGGCCCACACCCACCCGGTCGGAACACAGGGAGCATTTGTAGGCCTTGTTGTCGGCTTTGGAAATCCGGGGCACGTTGAACGGACAACCCGTGACGCAGTTGCCACAACCCACGCATTTTTCGGAAATGAAGTCCACAATGCCGTTGCTGTACTTGACGATGGCACCGGGCGAAGGGCAGGCCTTCAAACACCCCGGGTCTTCGCAGTGCATGCAACCGTCCTTGCGGATCAACCACTCCAGACTGTTCTGCTCTTTCTCCACTTCCGAGAAACGCATCACCGTCCATGAATTGGGCGTGAGGTCGCGGGGGTTGTCATACGTCCCCACGTTCTCGCCCACGTCATCGCGCAGGTCATTCCACTGCATGCAGGCCACCTGACAGGCTTTGCAGCCGATACAGGTGGAAACGTCGATCAGTTTGGCCACTTCCCGGGTCTTGCGGACCTGGGGGGGTGGCAGTGTTGTCGCCGATCGAGAGACGACATCCAGTGACTGCAATGATGCCATTGTGCTCTCCTCAGGCCTTCTCGATGTTGACAGTGAACGACTTGTATTCCGGGGTCTGGGTGTTCGCATCGCCCACAAACGGGGTCAATGTGTTCACGAGATAACCCGGCTTGGCCACGCCCACAAAGCCCCAGTGGTTGGGAAGCCCTACGGTGTGCACCTTCTTGCCGTCACACTCCAGCACGGGAATGCGTTTGGTCACAACAGCCACGCACTTGATGTGGCCCCGGTTCGACGACACTTTGACCCTGTCGCCATTCTTGATGCCCTTCTCCGCAGCCAGTGCCTCGCTGATTTCCACAAACTGCTGTGGCTGGACAATCGAGGACGTTTTCACGTTCTTGGTCCAGTAGTGGAAGTGCTCGGTGAGGCGGTAGCTGGTGGCCGTGTACGGGAACTCTTTGGGTGTGCCGAAGGCTTCCATGTCCCCCTTGAACACACGCGCAGCCGGGTTGCACTTGGCAGCCGGGTTGTTCGGGTGCATGGGGTTGTTCTCCAGCGGCGTTTCAAAGGGTTCGTAGTGCTCGGGCAACGGCCCTTCCACCAAGCCGGTCGGCGTGAACAGGCGCGCCACACCTTCGGCAGTCATGATGAAGGGGTTGACGCGGTCGGCATCCAGCGGGCTGGCGTCCGGCCGAATGTCCGGCACGTCCGACCCGGCCCAGCGCTCACCATTCCAGCCAATCAGCCTGCGCTTGGGGTCCCAGGGCTTACCCGTGGGGTCCGTGGACGCAGCGTTGTACAGAATGCGGCGGTTCGCAGGCCATGCCCAAGCCCAGCCCAATGTTTGGCCCAAGCCCCAAGGGTCGCTGTTGTCGCGGCGGGCCATCTGGTTGCCAGCCTGCGTCCAGGCACCGGAATAAATCCAGCAACCGCACGAGGTCGAACCATCGTCACGCAGCAAGCCAAAACCAGCCAACTGCTCGCCCTTCTTGGCCAACACCTTGGTGGGGTCTTTCGGGTCCAGAACATCGGCCAAGGCCTTGCCGTTGTACTCCATCGCCAGCTCTTCCGCAGAAGGGCTGTTGGGAATGCGGTACGGCCAGGTCAGGTTCAGGATGGGGTCAGGGAATGCACCGCCGTCCTTCTGGTACTTGGCTTTCAGGCGTGTGAAAATTTCCGCGACGATTTCCGGATCACCCTTGGCTTCCCCGGGTGGGGGCGCGCCTTTCCAGTGCCATTGCAACCAGCGGCTGGAGTTGGTCAGCGAACCGTCTTCCTCGGCAAAACAGGTGGAGGGGAAACGGAACACCGTGGTCTGGATTTCCTCGGTTTTCACATCGTTGTACTCGCCGTAGTTCTTCCAGAATTCGGAAGTTTCCGTGACGAGCGGGTCGATGATGACCAGGTACTTCAGCTTGGACAGGCCATCGACGATTTTCTTCTTGTTCGGGAAAGAACCCACGGGGTTGAAGCCCTGGCAGATGTAGCCGTTGAGCTTGCCCTGGTTCATCATCTCGAACGCGTTGAGCACGTCGTAACCCTTGTCCCACTTGGGCAGGTAGTTGTAGGCCCAATTGTTTTCAGCCGTGGCCGCATTGCCCCACCATGCCTTTTGCAGACTGACAAAGAACTTGGGATAGTTCTGCCAGAAGCTCATCTGGTTGGGCCGCAGGGGCTGAATGGTTCGAACCTTCAGGTACTCGTTGATGTCCTGCTCGCTGTCCTTGGGCAAGCCCAGGTAACCGGGCAGCAGTTGGGACAAGAGACCAAGGTCGGTCAAGCCCTGAATGTTGCTGTGGCCACGCAAAGCGTTCATGCCACCGCCAGCCACGCCGATGTTGCCCAGCAGCAGTTGCATGATGGCCGCAGCGCGGATCATCTCCGAGCCCTGGCTGTGTTGCGTCCAGCCCAGCGCGTACATGATGGTCATGGTGCGGTTCGTCGTGCAGGTGCTGGCGATCATCTCGCAGACCTTCTCGAACTTGTCCACAGGCGTACCGGTGATCTTCGACACCATTTCCGGCGTGTACCGGGCGTAGTGCTTTTTCATGATCTGGTACACACACCGCTCATGTTCCAGCGTTGGGTCAACTTTGGCAAAGCCCTTCTCGTCTTTCTCATACCCCCAACTGGCGTTGTCGTACTTGCGCTTCTCACCGTCGTAGCCCGAGAACAGGCCATCTTCGAAGGTGTAACTCGCATTCACGATGAACGGGGCGTTGGTGTAGTTCTTGACGTACTCGTGCTGAATTTTGTCGTTCGTCAGCAGGTAATTGATCACCCCACCGAGGAATGCAATGTCCGCACCGGCGCGAATGGGCGCGTAGTAGTCGGCCATGGCGGCAGAACGGGTAAAGCGCGGGTCCACAACCACCAGTTTGGCTTTGCGGTCCTTCTTCGCTTCAATCACCCACTTGAAACCCACGGGGTGAGCTTCGGCGGCGTTGCCACCCATGATGAGAACGAGGTCAGCGTTCTTGATGTCGGTCCAATGATTGGTCATTGCACCGCGTCCGAATGTCGGAGCCAGACTGGCCACCGTCGGAGCGTGTCAAACCCTCGCTTGGTTATCGAAGACCAGCATCCCCAGGCTGCGCATCGCCTTGTGGGTGATGTACCCACTTTCATTGGACGATGCCGAAGCACACAGCATGCCGGTGGTCAACCAACGGTTGACGACTTTGCCGTCGTCCAGCGTGGAGATGAAGTTGGCGTCTCGGTCGGCCTTGAGCATCGTGACCAAGCGTTCCATCGCCTCATCCCAGCTCACGCGTTTCCACTCGTTGGAACCGGGCTCGCGGATTTCCGGGTATTTCAGTCGATTGGCGCTGTGGACAAAGTCCAGCAGACCGGCGCCTTTCGGGCACAGGGACCCCCGGCTGACCGGATGGTCAGGGTCGCCTTCGATGTGGATGATTTCAGCCTTCGCGTTCTTGGCCTTGTCACCCAGGCTGTACATGATTACGCCGCAACCCACCGAACAATAAGGACACGTGTTCCGTGTCTCGGTGGTGCGGGCCAGCTTGAAGTTCCGCGTCTCCGCCAACACTGGCGCAGGCGAGAACCCCAGGGCAGCCAGCCCCGAGCCTGTCAGCCCGGTAGCCGTCACCTTGAAGAAATCCCGACGGTTCATTTCCACTTTGCTCACACTCCTCTTTTGTTTCTTTGACCGCAACAGAGAAGGAAGACCCTTCTTCAGCCTTTTGATTGTGCGCAGACTGTCGTCAAGCCTCAATATGCGCTGCACAGCATATGGGCACTGCACAAAATTCACATCACCCACGCTTATTTCATTGTTTTCATAAGGTTACAAAACAAACCAGCAAACAACTGCACCAAACACGCCCCTCATGCAAGGGAAAACCCCGATCCGATTTCAACCGAACAGCCGCCCGCTGACGTATGCTCACAGGCGTTTGTATCCAAGCCAATTCCCATGTCTCGCCCCCACACCACCTTGCTCACGCCCGTCAAAGCCTTGCCTCTGCCGGTGGGCCTTTGTTTGCTGTGCACACTGGGTGGGCTGGACTTGCAACATCTGCTGCTGGCCTGCGGTGCTGTCGGGTTGGTGCAGTTGTGGACAGGTAACCGGGTGGCACTTCAACCCCTGGGCCTGGTGGGCTTGGCTTTGGCCCTGTCGGCCTCGGCCCATGGGGCAGAACTCTCCGCCCCAACCCTTGCACTGGCGGCGCTGCTGACTGGCGCACTGTGGCTGTTGCTGAAGGCCGTGACCCGGGCCAGGTCCACACCCGGCCTGCTGAGCAGTGATGTGCTTCAAGCCCTGCAACTGGGCCTTGGGCTGCTGATGTTCTGGACTGGCGTTCAATGGATGGTCGACAGCCCCCTGTGGTCCACCCTGCTGTTTTTGACGGGCACTTGGGCAGCCACCCGATCGCCCGGCTTGCTGTGGCCAGCCCTGTTGGGGCTGGGGCTCCTGATGGGGCTGTGGGACACCCCCCAAGCCCTGGACTCGCTCATCCGCCTGCCCGGCCTGAACTGGGCACCCCCGGTGCTGGCTCTTCCTGCCATCAACCCCGATGACGTGGGCCTGGCCTTGAGCCTGGTGGCCCTGCCAGCCCTGCTGATGGGTTTGGGGCAAACAGCCGTTCAGCGCCCACTGAGCCCAGCCCTGTGGGTTTCGAATGTGACTGCCGGGCTGCTGGGCAGCCTGCCCACCGAGGCCAGCACTGCCCCGCCACGGCAAGAAGTCAGCACGTTGATGCGTTCGCTGATGCTGATTGCTGTGGGCCTGGTGGGCAGTGATTGGCTGGTGGGCGTGGCCATCACCCTGCCCGAGGCTGCCTTGGGCGTCATGCTGTGCTTCGGCGCCCTGCCCTTGATCAAAACCCACACCAACACCGTGCTGGGCAGCCACCGCCGCTGGACGCTGGTGTTTCTGGCCCTCTGTGCAGCCCTTCACATCGGCTTGGCCAGTGTGGTGGCGCTCTGGCTGTCGCATCCGCGCAGGCGCGGGCAGGCATCCTGAAAAAAGCGGTCAAAAACGCCCGCATACAGTTCGACCAACGGGTTAACCAGTGCCGGATACTGACCGGAAGTGTTAACCCGTGGAAAATGTCATGTTCACATTCGATTCCCTCTTGAACCGGGTCTCCCTGTCCAGAAAGTTTCTGGCCATCGGCCTGGCAACCACTGCACTGCTGTGCGGCTTGGGCTGGCAAAGCCTGTCGACCCTGCGCACCGTGCGCGCATCCACCCTGAACGAAATTGAAGGGGTGCGGGCGATTGAACAACTGACTGCCATCCTGGGCCAAGTTCAGCGCCATCGCGGCTTGAGCAACCGCTTGAAAGCGGGCGACTCCGCCGTCAAAGCCGAGCTCGACGCGACTGCAGCGCAAGTCAGCACCGGTTGGGCGAAATTCAACCAGACCCTGCCCGCTGCGTGGGCCGATGCGCGGGTGTTGAGTACCCAGCTGGAACAGGAATGGCACAGCCTGCAAGCCAGCCAAGGCAAACTCAATGCGCCTGACAACTTCGCCCAACACACGGCTTTGATCAACAACCTGATTCGCGCGGTGCGCCAAGTGTCTGACGACAGCGAACTGACTCTTGACCCGATTCTGCCCACCTACTACTTGATGAGTGTTGGGGACTTTGACCTGCCGCTGCTCAGTGAATCCATAGGGCAAATCCGTGGCCAGGTGTCTGCTGCACTCGCAGCGGGGCCATTGCCCACGGACGTGTTGATGCAAGCCCGGACGAAGACCGGCGAGATCGAACAGACCATGAACAGCATCAACCTGAGCTACGAGAAAGTCAGCAAAGCGGGGATCCCCCTGAACGCAGAAATTGCCCGGCACCGCGACCAATTGCAAGCATCGATCAACACCCTGCTGGTGACTCTGGGCACACTGACCAATGGCGGCACCATGGAGGCGGGCGCCTTCTTCCGACAGGCCACAGTTCCAATCACCGAAACCCATGAGCTGGCCCGCCTGAACGCCGAAACGCTGTTGACCCAACTGGAAAGCCGCAAAAGCGACTATGACGCACAGATCGCCTCCGCCCTCGCGTCTGCTGGCGTCATGATGCTGATGCTGATCATCATGGGCAGCCTGATTGCCCGAAACATGCGCAACCGGGTGGCCCGCATTGTCGAGGCCACACGCCAACTGGCCAAAGGTGACCTGCGGGTGCATGATGTGGCCCCGGGCCAGGATGAAATTGGCCAGATCAGCGCGGCATTGAATGAATTGGCCACAGCCCAAAAACAGTTTGCCGGCGGTTTGCAAACCAGTGCGGGCACACTTCGGCAGGCCTCGGAACAATTGAGCCTAGCCTCCAGTGAGGTGCGCAGCAGCGCAACCAATCAAGCCCACTCATCCAGTTCCGTCGCCGCCTCGGTGGAAGAAATGACGGTGTCCATCAGCCAGATTTCCGACAATGTGCGTGAAACCAAATCCATCTCCGAGCAAGTGGGCACCTCGGCACGTACCAGTCGCAAGGGCGTGCGCACGGTGGCCAGCAGCATGCGGGATGTGAATGAATCCACCCTGCCCCTGTCCACCATGATCAGCGAACTGGCCAGCAGTGCCAACGCCATCAGTGAAATTGTTACCACCATTGACGCCATCGCCAGCCAAACCGACCTGCTGGCCCTGAATGCGGCCATTGAAGCGGCCCGCGCCGGCGAAGAAGGCCGTGGCTTCTCGGTGGTGGCCGATGAAGTGCGCAAACTGGCCGAGCGCACCGCCGGTTCTACAGCAGAAATCAGCACACTGATTTCCAGCGTGCAGGAGCGCGCCAACGCTGCGGTGGACATGGTGTCAGGCTGGAGCATGGCCTTGGGCATCGGCTTGAGCAGCGCCCAACAGGCGGAAGAACTGATGGATGGTATCGACCAGCAATCCACCCACACCATGCATGCGGTGGACGAGATCAACCGGTCCATCATGGAACAATCCTCAGCGTCTGGCCTGATTGCCCAGCAGGTGGAACTGATTGCCCGAATGACCGAAGAAAACCAGAGCGCCTGCGAACGGCTGGACGCCCTAGTCCATGGCATTGATGAACTGGCCCGGCAGATGCAAGGCCAGGCACAGCGTTATGTGATGTGAATCACCGCGCTGGCGCCTTCAAGGCCATCAGGGTGCAATCACCCTTTTGGACACGGGCAGCCACCAGGTGAAACCAAACAGCAGGGTCATCACGACCATGCGGCCAGTGCCGACACCGGTGCTGGCCACTTTGGCTTTGGACAGGGGAATCTCCAGCGCATGCAACACCAGCAGCACAAGGCCCAGCGTCGTCAGCTTGGGCATACCCAGTGCGTCACCAAACGGCACCGCCAACCAAATCAGCACCAAACCAGCTTGCAACACGCGCCACAACAAAGGGTTATTCATTCAGGTGTCTCCATTCTTCGGGTTTTGAGGTGAGATGTTTATACCATGACCACTTAACCGGCTTGTACGCCCGGCCCTCAGAGCCTGCTCAATCCGCGGGAAAACCCACCCACACCCCGAATTGACACACCCAGCCGGTTAAGATGTGGCTTTGACAACCACCACTTGGGCAGCCCTGCACCATGAGCGACACTTTGACTCTGCCTTCCGGCGTAAAAATCACCTTCACCCAACGCGGCACCGGCACTGAAAAACCTGTGCCCAGTTCGATTGTGACTGTTCACTATGAAGGCACGTTTCTGGATGGCACCGTGTTCGACAGCTCCTTTCAACGCGGCGAAACCATTTCCTTTCCGCTGAACCGGGTCATCTCGGCCTGGACGCAAGCCCTGTGCGAAATGGTGGTCGGTGACCGTGCGACCATCTTCTGCCCAGCCGACACCGCCTATGGCGCGCGTGGTGCAGGCCCGATCCCGCCCAACACCGATTTGGTCTTTGACGTGGAACTGTTCTCCTTCCGCTGAATCCAACGGCTCCCGGGGCATCAGGCCCCGACCATTGTTCAACTGCCCCGGAGCTACAGCCCTTCATGTCCCTGCTCACCAGCCTGCTAGTCCTGATTGTGGTTGCCCGGCTCTTTGGCCGGCTGTTCGCCCGGTACAACCAACCGGAACTGATCGGTGAAATTCTGGCCGGTATCCTGCTGGGCCCAGCCATTCTTGGGTTGATCGAACCCAACAAATCGCTGGCCGCCGTCACCGAGCTGGCAGTTTTTTTGATCATTCTGAGCGCCGGCCTCGAAATGCGGTTCTCCGACATTTACGACGCCATGAAAGGCCGTGGGCTGGCCTTGGCCGCCATCAGCTTTTTCGTGCCTTTCGGCGGCGGTGTGTTGGTGGCGTGGGCCTATGACCTGGATATCATGCGCACCATCTTTCTGGGCCTGTGTATCTCCATCACCGCATTGCCCGTTGCGGTCAAACTGCTGGACAGCCTGGGCATACTCCACACACCGATTGCCAGCTTTTCCCTGGCCACCGCAGTGGTCAATGATGTGGCCGCGCTGTTCATTCTAGGCATCGTACTCAACCTGCCCACCCAAATGAACCTGAGCGACGCCCTGAGCACCGTCGGGGTGGCCTCGGTGAAACTGTTGGTATTTGCCCTGCTGGTGCTGTCTCTGAATTGGTTGCTCAAGTGGCTGGACCAGAAACAGGTGAACATTCGGGCCCTGCCCGAGCGGATGATCCAGCTCTTCGGCCCCGAGGCGCTTTTCGGGATTGTGGTGGTCTTTGTGCTGGTGTTTGGCACCGTCAGCGAGGCTTTGGGCTTCCACTTTGTCATCGGTGCTTTTTTTGGAGCCCTGTTTCTGGACCGCAGCCACTTTCAGGCCTCCCGCTACACCGACCTGCAAAACACCTTGAACTCGGTCACCAACGGCTTTCTGGCCCCGGTATTTTTTGCATTTCTGGGCCTGGAATTCAAACCGATTGCGCTCGATGAACTCGACTTCCCCACCGTGGTGATTCTGGTGTCGATTTTCACCAAACTGCTGGCTGGCTGGTGGGGGGGGCACGTGGTGGGCATGGGCCGCCGCGAAGCCATCGGGCTGGGCTGCGTGCTTAATGGGCGCGGCGTGATGGAACTGGTGGTCGCGGGCATTGCCTACCAAAAGGGCTTCATCGGGCCCACCATGTTCTCAACCCTTGTGCTGATGGGTATTCTCACCACCTTCCTCACACCCATCCTGTTCAAACAAACCTTCCGTGGCCAGGCGCTGGCCGACTACAGCGCGCGCCACCTGCGGTAAATCCATGCGTTTGCCCCGCCCCACTCAACGACGCACAGGCTTTCTTCACCTGCCCGAGTCGCTTGCGTGGGGGTTTGTGGTGTGGGCACTCACCCTGGTGTTCATTCAACTGATTCTGCCCCGTGTGGACTTTCGCGATTTCACCGGGCTGGTGGTGCTGGCCAGTTGCATAGCCAGCCTGCGGCTGTCCGTGGCATCCACCTTGGTCATCACCTCGGGCGGCATTGTCCTGTTCAACTATCTGTTTATTCCACCCCGGTTTGACTTGGACATTTACCACAAACAAGACATGGTGATGTTGGGCACCGTGTTTGCCACCAGCCTCTTGACCAGCGTGCTGACCTCGCGCCTGCGGGTGGCCATGAATGAAGAACGGGAATCGGCCCAGCGCAGTGAAGCCCAGATTTATCTGACCGCCCAACTGGCCAACACCAGCGACCCGGCCAAGAAGTCACAGCTCCTGCTGGACAGGCTGCGCGACGAGGGGCTGAATGCATCAGCCATGGTAACCCCGCACTGGCCTGTGAAAGACATCCGCAAACCTGGCCTGATTTGGGTGGGCAAAGCCTCGCCCCCCGAGCGCCGGGCCATGCTGGCCAGTGTGAACGAACTGACAGAGCGGGGCTCACTGTCTGGCCGCGACAATCAGCTGGAGCAACACGTGCTACCCCTGACCTCGGGCGGGCGCAGTTGGGGCAGCGTGCTGATCCGTACAGCCAGAGACGACGCCAATGCCAATCCGCCAATGCCCCTGAAGCTCATTCGAACCCTGTGCGCGACCTTGGCTGGCGATCTGGAAAGAACTTATTTCCAGCAGCAGGTGAACGACCTGGACAGGGCCAGGCACAACCAAGCCCTGCGCAGCACGCTATTGACCTCAGTCGCACACGACTTTCGGACCCCGATTGCAGCCATGCTGACCACCGTGGACAACCTGCGCAGCGCCGATTCGCCCAGCACCGCGCAGATCCAGACCAGTTGCCAACAACTGGGCGATGAACTGCGCCGACTGCAGGTGATTACCACCAACACCTTGCAACTGGCTCGGCTTGAACACCTGGACCACCGCCTGCCCACCGAATGGGAGAACCTGCAGGAAATTGCCATGCAGGCACGAGATACACTGGCCAGCCATCACCCCCACGCACGTCTTCAGTTGGACCTTGGGCCTGAACCTGCGCTGGTGCAATGCAACGCCACACTGGTACAACAGGCCCTGTTCAACCTGCTGGACAACGCGGCGCGTCATTGCCCTGCGGGCACCCCCATCACGCTCACCATAGCGTCCGGCGCGTCCGAATTCCAGCTTGAAGTGGCGGACTTGGGGCCCGGCATGGCCGCAGCCGACAGGGCCATGGCGTTCGAGCCTTTCAAGCGTGGGCCAGAACAGGACAGCCGACCGGGTTTCGGCCTGGGACTGGCCCTGTGCAAAGCGGTTTCACTGGCCCATGCAGGCAGCCAACTTGAGTTGAAAGCCAACCATCCACAGGGACTGCGCGCCGTCTGGGCGTGGCCCAGAACCCCCATGCCGCCTGCGCCCGACCTCCATGAGTGAACCGGCCTGCCACATTCTGCTGGTTGAAGACGACCCGCACCTGCAGCGGGCGTTGGACACAGCCCTGCGCGGCGTCCAGTACCTGACCACCGTGTGCGACAACGTGGTCTCAGCCCTGCAACGGCTGGGGCGCCCCGACGACACCCCCATTGACCTGGTGCTTCTTGACCTCGGGCTTCAGGATGGCGATGGCAGCGCGGTGCTGGACTGGCTGCAACAGAACAACCCCGCCATGCCCGTCATGGTGCTGTCCGCCCAATTCGACGAAGCCCGAAAAATACGTCTGCTGGACCAAGGCGCCCGCGACTACCTTGTCAAACCCTTTGGTACGGCAGAGCTGCTGGCGCGGATCCGCATACAACTGCGGCTCAAACCGGTGCAAGTGGAACACCCACTACAGCCCAGTGGCCGGTACAGCGTGGCTGGTCTTGATCTGGATGAATCGCGTCACCAAGTCAGCCGTGACGGACACACCGTGCACCTCACCCCCAAAGAGTTCAAGCTTCTGGCCTTGCTGGCGAGCAAACCGGGGCAAGTGTGGACCCACAGCCAACTGCTCAGCGCCGTGTGGGGTCCAGACCACATCAATGACGTGCATTATCTGCGGCTGTACATGGCTCAATTGCGGGGCAAACTTGAGGACAACCCCACCGAACCACGCTGGATACACACAGAACTGGGTGTGGGCTATCGAATAGCCGCTGACTGACCCATCCGGCCTGACCAAGGCCTTTTTTCAATCCTTATGCGATCCTTATGCGCTGCAATGCACCATTGCGGCGACTCCACTTCCGGCCCCCTGCCGCCATGACTGAGCATTCTCACGGACACATTCAAAAACAGGGCCTGGCCGCCCTGACTCTGGCCGCCGTTGGCGTGGTGTACGGCGACATCGGCACCAGCCCCCTGTACACGGTCAAGGAAATATTTGCTGAACACACGGGCCTTGCCCTGAACGACGGCAATATTCTGGGCGCCGTGTCCACCATTTTCTGGGCGCTGATGCTGGTCGTCACCCTGAAATACGTGATTCTGATTCTCCGTGCCGACAATGACGGCGAAGGCGGCGGCCTCGCCCTGACTGCACTGGCCTCCAACGCAGTCAGCCACCGCCCCGGCCTGAAACGGCTGCTGCTGGCCTTGGGCATTCTGGGGGCCACCATGTTCTATGGCGACAGTGTCATCACCCCTGCCATTTCTGTGATCGGCGCCATGGAAGGCCTGACGGTCATCAACGAAGACTTGGCCCCCGCCGTGGTCCCGCTGTCGCTGGTCATCATCATGGGGTTGTTCACCGTGCAGCAATGGGGCACGCAGGTGATCGGCAAGTTCTTCGGGCCCATCATTGTGGTGTGGTTCACGGTGCTGGGCATCTGTGGCGTCATCCAGATTGCTCAAACCCCGGCGGTACTGGCCGCGCTGAACCCCATCCACGCCGCCCAGTTTTTGTTTGAACGCGGCCCAAGCACTTTCGCCGCTGTGGGGGCCGTGGTACTCGCGCTGACCGGTGCTGAAGCCCTGTACGCCGACATGGGGCACTTTGGGAAAAAGCCCATACGCCTGGCCTGGATCGGCCTGGTACTGCCCGGTCTGGCCTTGAACTATTTTGGTCAAGGTGCCTTGCTGATGCGCGACCCTTCCGCCATCGAAAACCCGTTCTACCGACTGGTGCCTGAAAGCCTGATTATTCCGATGATCATCCTGGCCTCCATGGCCGCCATCATTGCCTCGCAGGCGGTTATCTCTGGTGCCTATTCACTCAGCCGTCAGGCCATCTTGCTGGGCTACTTGCCCCGCATGAACATTCGATACACCTCGGCGCAGGAGCGCGGGCAAATTTATATTCCAGCCGTGAACTGGATGCTGATGGTGGGTGTACTGCTGGCAGTGGTCGGCTTCAAAAGCTCATCCGCACTGGCCTCGGCCTATGGCATCGCTGTCACCTTGACCATGCTGATCACCACCATTCTCACCTTCTTTGTGGTGCGCAATGCGTGGAAAATGTCACCGCTGATTGCGTACGCCGCCACCACATTCTTCATCACCGTGGACATCTTTCTGGTGGCCAGTTGTGTCATCAAGTTCTTCGACGGCGGCTGGTTCCCAATCGTGATGGGGCTGGGCCTGTTCATGGTCATGTCCACCTGGAAAAGCGGCCGCACGCTGCTGCTGAAAAAAATCGAGGAAGACGGCATTGTGCTGGAGGAATTCATCGGGCACCTGCACGCCAGTGATGTGCACATTGCCCAGCGCACAGCGGTTTACCCCGTGGCCAACCCGGTGACGCTGCCACAGGCGTTTCTACACAACATGAAACACAACCAGGTGATTCATGAGAAAAACGTGCTGCTGACCGTCACTTTTGCCGACACCCCTTGGGTGCCCGAGAAGCAGCGGGTCACCGTGCACAAAGTGTCTGACCTGTTCTGGCGAGTACAACTGCATTTCGGCTTCATGGAAACACCGAACGTGCCTGATGCCCTGCCCTTGTGCGCAGACCATGGCCTGGTCATCGAACCGTTCGAAACTTCCTACTTCCTGAGCCGGGAAAGTGTGGTGGCCTCGCCGGGCGGCGGTATGGCCCTGTGGCGCGAAAAACTGTTTGCCGCGATGAGCCGAAACGCCGGCAATGTGGCCGCGTTTTTCAAACTGCCCGACGGTGCCGTGGTGGAAGTGGGCACACGTATCCAGTTGTAACACTGAACGACAGATTGAACAAAAACCGTAAGTTTTCAGAAGGTTCCATCCGTTACACTAGAAGGAAAACACAATAACCCAACGAGACAAGCCATGAGAATCGCCCTGCTGTCGGACATCCACAGCAACCTGCATGCCCTGCTGGCCTGCATCGCCCACGCCCGGCAAGCCGGTGCCCAACAATTTGTCATTTTGGGTGACTTGGTGGGCTACGGCGGGGACCCCCGCGGCGTGGTGGACGAGATCATGGCCCTGTGGGAGCAAGGCGCCTGGGTGATTCAGGGCAACCACGACCAGATGGCCGTGTGCCCGCCCCCGGCCCTGAACGACATGGGCTCCTCCAGCGCCACGTGGACCCACGACCGTCTGACCCTCGAACAGCGAGAATTCCTGACCACCCGGCCCTTGACCGTACAGCATGGCAAAGCCCTGTTCGTGCACGCCAGTGCCCACCAGCCCGAGCGTTGGCATTACGTGGACAATGAACGCAACGCCGAATTGTGCCTGAATGCCGCGCAAACCCAATTCAATGCCAGCCATGTGTTTGTCGGCCATGTACACCACCAAGCCCTGTTTTACCCGGGCGCCCGCCAAAGCCTGATGCGTTTCAACCCGGTGGCCAATGTGGACATTCCGGTGCCCACCCGTCGGCCCATGGTGGTCACCGTGGGTTCGACCGGCCAGCCGCGCGATGGGGATGCTCGTTCCATGTACGCGCTGTACGACGACGCGCTGCAAACCCTGCGTTTCCAACGCGTGGCCTACGACCATCAATCGGCCGCACAAGCCATCCGCAGCGCTGGCCTGCCCGAGCAAATGGCCCACCGGATCGAGATCGGCAGATGACGGCCTGGGAGGCCGGCCAGCGACTGGACGGATTCGTTATTCATGAACGGGTCCACAGTGGCGGCATGGCCACCCTGGTGCGTGTGGAATACGACCTGGCCTTTGGCCACACCAGCACCGACCCCGGCTTTCCCATCGTGATGAAAATTCCCCGCATGCGCGAAGGCGACGGCGGCGAGAACATCATCGGCTTCGAGATTGAACGTCAGATCATGCCCTCGCTGTCGGGCCCCCATGTGCCCCGCTTTGTGGCCTCGGGCGACCTGGACAACCTGCCGTACCTGGTCATGGAATACATTCAGGGCGTGACCCTGGAAACACTGCTGGACGACCCTAGCCTTCGCACACCAGCGAACATTGCACGCATCGGCGCAGCCATGGCCCGCGCTGTGCACAGCCTGCACAAGCAGAATGTGTGTCACCTTGACCTCAAACCCGCCAATGTGCTGTTCCGCACCAAGGCAGACGGCCACGCGGACCTTGACCATGCGGTGTTGCTCGACTTTGGTTTGTCGTTCCATGCCCATTACCCGGACCTGATGGCCGAGGAACTGCGCAAAGCAGTGGGCTCGCCAGCCTGGATTGCCCCCGAGCAGGTGGTCGGCGTGCGGGGCGACCCACGCAGCGACCTGTTCGCCATCGGCGTGATGCTGTACGAGATGGCCACAAGCCGATTGCCCTTTGGTGCCCCAGCCACCACCGGCGGCATGCGCCAGCGCCTGTGGATGAACCCGGTGCCACCGCGCGTGCGCAACCCCGAGGTGCCCGAGTGGTTGCAGGAAATCATTCTGCGTTGCCTGGAGCCGGAGGCTGTTCGACGCTACCCATCCGGCGCGCACTTGGCCTTCGACCTGAACAACCCGCAACAGGTGCGCATCACCGAACGCGGACGCCGGCTGGAGCGTACCCCTTTCTGGACCCACTTCAAACGCTGGGTGCGGGCTGCGGGCATGCACTACCAGCCCAGCCCACTGCCCGAGCGGCAAATCAACGATGTACCCATCGTGATGGTGGCCATTCCCAATCAGGATGTCAGCGACGCCGCACTGTACTCCCTGCGTGAAGCGGTTCAACGCAGCATGGGCCTGCGCCCCGGGGCGCGGCTGGCGGTGGTGACGGTGCTGAAATCAGGCCTGCTCACCATGAACCTGGGCAGCAATGAATCGGAAGCGCAGCGCACCTACCTGAACATGTTGCGTCAGTGGGCCCAACCGCTGGAGCTGGATTCCCACCACATTTCCTTTCATGTGCTGGAGGCCAGCGATGTGGCCGAGGCCATCCTCAGTTACGCCGAAGGCAATCAGGTCAACCTCATCATCATGGGCGCGGCCACCCATGGAATTCAGATGCAACGCCTGATGCGCACCGTGCCCATCAAAGTGGCCATGTACGCACCGTGCTCGGTCATGCTGATCAAGGCCAGCCTGCCCTTTGAACAATTGCAGGAAGTGGAAGAACAGCCTTACGACGGGCTGGACGTATTCAAGACTTGGTGAGCCCGTTGGCCGGGCGAAAGCGCAGACCAACACCGGTTTCGGTGATGAGGTAACGTGGGTTCAATGGATCGTCTTTCAGCTTCGAACGAATCTTGCTGACTGCAATCCGCAGGTAATGGGTGTCTTCAGCATGGCTGGGGCCCCACACTGTTTTTAGCAACTGCGGCTGCGTCAGGGTTTTTCCCGCATGGGTGATGAGCATCTCAAACAAGGCGTATTCCTTGCGCGTGAATTGCACTTCCTCACCATCCAGCCACACCAGCCTTGCCTGCAGGTCCACACGCAGATGCCCGTCGTCATACCCGCCGGGCTGCTGGGCCTGCACACCGGCTTGCCCCACCCGCAATAAAACCCGCAGGCGTGCCAACAATTCCTGCAAACCAAAGGGTTTGGTCAGGTAGTCGTTGGCCCCGGCATCCAGTAACTTGACCTTCTCTTGCTCATCGGCGCGTACGGTCAACACCAGAACCGGCATGGTGCAGAATTCCCGCAAGCCGACCAGCACCTCATGACCATCCATGTCGGGCAAACCCAGATCAAGAATGACCAGGTCGACGCCACCCGCGGCCAATTGGCCCAAACCAGCAGCGCCATTCTCAGCCTCCAACACCCGGTAACCCGCAGCGCGCAGGCTGATGCCCAGAAAACGCCGGATCTGGGGCTCGTCATCAATGATCAACAGGGTGGCAGGGGTCACGCTTCTTGCTCGCTGGGCAGGTTCAAGCATCACCCTGAACGGGCAATCTCAAGCGTACGATGGTACCCACGCCGCCCCGACCGGGCAAGGCCAGTACTTCGCCCATGTGCGAACCCATGATGCCCTGAACAATGGTCAAGCCCAAGCCGGTGCCCTGCGAACCCCGGTCCCCGCGCTGCATCGTGTAGAACATGTCGAAAATCTTCGACCGTTCATCATCAGGAATACCGGGTCCTTGGTCGCTCACATCCAAAGACAGCATGCCCTGTTCATCCAGCCTGGCCTTGATCTGTACAGGCACACCTGCAGGCGAAAATTTCACCGCATTTTCCAGCACATTGAACAAAGCCTGCTCAATCAAGGCGGGGTGAACATGGAGCGCGGGCAAGCCGGGCTGCACATCAAACTCAAAATGTGCCGTGCTGCTGTAACGCCTCAAACGCTGACAGGCACTGCCGATCAGGTCCTCCACCATCACCCATTCCCTTTTCAGGGAAAGGCCTTGGTGACCCAACCGGGTCATGTCCAACAGGTTCTGAATGTAACGGTCCAGACGATGGCCCTCAGTCCGTATGGTGTCCACCAATTCCGAACGGTCATGGGCATCCAGGGCGTCGCCAAAGGTGTGCAGGCTATCGGCGGCGCCGATCATCACCGACAGCGGAGAACGCAGGTCATGAGACACAGACGACAGCAAGGCCGATCGCAAACGTTCGGTCTCGGAACTGACCCGTGCAGATTCCAATTCATTCACCAGGCAAGCCCTCAAGGCCGCTTCCCCGATGTCATTGATCATTGCGTTGAGCAAACGGCGAGTGGATTCGGGCGGGTAGCGCCATTGACTTGGGGCCAGAATACCCACAACCCCGACACCTCGCTGACCATCCAGATGCAGGGGGATAAACCACCATGCGGAGCCCGCAAGGGTATGGGTGAAGCGCCCACAAGGCTCACGGGACTCTTCGCACAAACGTGCGGCGTGTAAATCCTTGTCATTGTTCAAGCGTGCTGGCCGCAGGGTTTCAGCCAGGTTGCCGACACGTATCCAAACCTCACCTTCGATCAGGCGGGACAAGGCTTTGCTGCCCACATGCAACACCTGCATCAAGTCAGTGGCTGTGGCCAACTGCTGGGTCAACTGTTGCTGTACCACGCCATACCGGTTGGCCGCCTGCAGCGCATCGATTTGCAGACGAAGCTGCGACGCCAAACGCCCGGCCAACAAACCCGCCGAGAGAAAAACCAGCACGGTGACCACACCTTGCTCGGCTGAAATTTCAAAGGTGAAACGAGGGTCAATAAAAAAGAAGTTGTAGGCCAGAAAACACAACACTGCCGACGCCACCGCTGCAACCTGACTAGTGCGTGTAGCCACCAACAACACTGCGAGCAGAAAAATGGCAGACAGGTCTTTGAAGCCCAGCCACTGTTCTGCGGCACCAGCCATGGCCACCGCCAAGGCCGTGATAAAGAAGGCAAACACCCAATCGCTGGGGCTGCCCCACCCGCTGGGCAACGCTGACGCGGGGGCTGGCGTTGGGCTGTTGTGCGCGCTGCCGCGGCCCACAATCGTGACTTCATACTGCCCAGCTCGACGGACCAACTGTTGGCTCACCGTCCAGTTCAGCAGGCGTTCCAGACGGCGTTCACGTCCACGGCCAATCAGGATGGCCAGAGCCTGCCTGGCTTGAGCAGCTTGCAGAATGCCGGACACGACATCCGTGTCGATCACCAGCTCAAACTCTCCCCCCAGTTTCCTCACCAAATTGGCAATCGGGTCCAGTTGAGCCCGTTGCCGGTCATTGAACTGCTCGCGACGGCCCATCACGGCCACGGCAGACCATGTGGCCCCTCGCCGCTCGGCAAGTCGGCTGCCCGCGCGAACCAGGTACTCCGCCACAGCCATGTCATGCACGGCGATCAGTACGTGCTTGCGCAGAGGGCCGTTGTCCTGCCCGTTGGCTGCCCGCTTTTCCTGCGCATCACGGTCCACATGGCGGGACACCAACTCCATGGCCAACTCACGAAGCGCTGACAAATTGGTCGGGGTAAAAAACGCATGAAGCGCCTGATCCACCTTGTCTCGCCCGTACACCTTGCCCTGCAGGAGGCGTTCAATCAATTCCGCTGGAGGCAGATCGATCAGTCGAATGTCCTTGAGGTCATCAAAAATGCGGTCCGGAACTGTCTCCCGCACACGCACCCCAGTGAGTTGCAGCACCAAGTCATTCATGCTTTCCACATGCTGCACATTCAGCGTGGTGTGCACATCAATGCCCGCCTTCAAGAGGGCATCCACATCCTGCCAGCGAAACTGGTGCAAGGAACCGGGGGCATTGGAATGGGCCAGTTCATCAACGAGCACTACATCGGGCGCCAGCGCCAAAGTAGCCTGCAAGTCAAACTCTTCGAGGGTGTGGCCTTTGTAGTCCACACAGCGTGGCTCAATGCGCGGTAACCCTGCGCACAAGGCTTGGGTGTCCGGTCGGCCATGGGTTTCAACCACACCAATCATGACGCGTTGCCCACTTCGGCTCAGTTCGTGCGCGCGGCCCAGCATGGCGCACGTCTTGCCAACTCCAGGTGCAGCGCCCAGGTAAACCGTCAAGCGGCCCGCCTGGGTTTTTCTGAGTTCAGTCATCAAGGCTTGGGCACGGTTCATGGCCGAGGGTTCAGTCATCGCACAAGGTCATCCAGTGTACGGTTCAATTCAAGCACATTCACGCGCGGATTGCCCAAGATTCCCCACTGGGGTGGTTCAATGGCTTGATCCACCAATTGCCGCACCACCTGCTGGCTCACCCCTCGGGCCCTGGCCACTGCGGCCACCTGCAGATGCGCAGCAGCCGGGCTGATGTGTGGGTCGTTGCCACTGCCCGATTGGGTCAGCAGGTCCGAAGGAATTTGCACATCCGTGCCCAGCCCCATACGGTTGCGAAGACTGGCCTCGCGTTGGGCCAAGCGACTGGCCAATTCCGGGTTGCTGTGGGCCAGGTTGCTGCCCGCCATGGCCATTGGGTCGAAGGCCGAAGCGGAAGGTCGGCCGATGAAATAGCGGGGGCTTTCCACCGGCTGACCGACCCAGCGCGAGCCAATTACTTTGCCTTGCTCCACAATCACCGAGCCGGACGCTTGAGCTGGCCAAAGCTGCTGCGCAAGCTGGGTTAGCCCCCAGCAGTACAACAGCCCAAAACCACCAAACACCACGATGGAAAAACGCAGACTGCTCACCATCACGCTCATGATCCCTGAGTGTTGCTGAGTCATTTCACACCTCACACCGTCAACAAAGGTTGAATCAACAGGTCGATCAGCTTGATCGCCACGAAGGGCAGCAATACACCGCCAACGCCATACAAGGCCATATTCCGCCGCAACAACTGGTTGGCTGAAGCGGGCCTGAACCGCACACCGCGCAAGGCCAAGGGAATCAGGGCCGGGATGACCAGTGCATTGAACACCAAGGCGCTCAGCACAGCACTTTGGGCGCTGCCCAAGCCCATCACGTTCAGGCTGGCCAGCCCGGGTACCGCAGCAGTAAACAACGCCGGGAGAATGGCGAAATACTTGGAGACATCATTGGCCAGAGAAAAAGTGGTTAAAGCCCCGCGAGTGATCAGTTGCTGCTTGCCGATTTCAACCACCTCCAGCAACTTGGTCGGGTTGGAATCCAAGTCCACCATATTGCCCGCCTCTTTGGCGGCTTGGGTGCCTGAGTTCATGGCCAATCCGACATCCGCCTGCGCCAGCGCAGGGGCATCATTGGTGCCATCACCCACCATCGCCACAAGGTGTCCCTTGTCCTGCGCTGCGCGAATGCGCTCCAATTTGTCTTCTGGCCTGGCTTGGGCGATGTAATCATCGACCCCCGCCTTGGCGGCAATGGCCGCCGCCGTCAGCGGGTTATCGCCCGTAACCATCACTGTTTCAATGCCCATCGCCCGCAGGCGTGCAAACCGTTCACGGATGCCGGGCTTGATCACATCCGACAGTTCAATCACACCCAAAACCCGGTCCCCCTTGGCCACCACCAAGGGCGTACTGCCCCGGTTCGCGATGTCGTTGACGGTTGAATCAATCGCGTTGGGTACGAAACCGCCTTGGGACACACACCACAACTTGATGGCATCGGCGGCCCCTTTGCGGATACAAACACCGCCGGGCAGGTCAACGCCAGACATTCGGGACGCCGCACTGAAGGGGACAAACTCACCGCTGCCAAAATCGGCTGCAGACAGAGAACCCACACCACCAGCCAGCTTGACGATTGATTTGCCCTCCGGAGTCGGGTCTTGTACCGAAGCGGCCAAAGCGCTCAGCCTCAAGTCTTCGGGATCAACACCGGGCATGGGCACCATTTGAGTGGCCATCCTGTCCCCGAAGGTGATGGTGCCGGTTTTATCCAATAGCAACACATCCACATCCCCAGCCACTTCAACAGCTTTGCCGCTTTTGGCGATGACATTGTGCTGCAACGCCCTGTTCATACCCGCAATTCCAATGGCGGGCAACAAGCCGCCGATGGTGGTGGGGATCAAGCAGACCAACAAGGCAATCAACACCACCGGGTCCATCACAATGCCCAAGGGCTTGGCCAAGACCGGCAAGGTAATCACAATGACCAAAAAGGTCACGGTCATCACATTCAACAACAAACCCAAAGCCAGTTCATTCGGTGTCTTTTGACGACTGGCTCCCTCCACCATGGCAATCATCCGGTCCAAAAAGCTGTGGCCGGGCTCACTGCTGACTTCCACCACAATCTCATCGGACAAGACCTGGGTGCCGCCGATCACACCTGAATGGTCTGTGCCTGCTTCTCGCAACACTGGTGCGGATTCACCCGTGACTGCTGCCTCACTGATGGCTGCAAAACCCTGAACAATTTCTCCGTCAGCGGGAATCAGTTCACCGGCTTTCACCAGTACCCGATCACCGCGCTTCAGCATCGCTGCCGGCATGGCTTTCTGCACTTGCCCATCGGGCCCGATGACTGTCGCCACCAAGTCTTTTCGCGCTGCGCGCAATGCCGACGCTTGCCCGCGCCCACGGGCCTCGGCCAAAGCCTCCGCGAAATTGGCAAACAGCACTGTGGTCAGAAGAATTGCAGTGACAGCGACACCAAAACCCATCGGGCTCAAACCCACCAAGGTGAAGGTGGCGCTGAGTACAGTCCCCAGCCACACCACCGCCATGACTGGGTTGCGCATGGCCTGTGTCGGCTTGAGTTTGATCAGGGAATCCAGAAATGTGGGCCACAGTGCAGCCGCAGCAGCCTGGGTTTGCTTGGGTTCAATCTGCATCAGATCACCTCATTGAATCAGGGAAAAATGCTCGGCCACAGGCCCCAACACCAACACCGGCATGAACTGCAACAGAGTCAGAATCAGGATGACCGCCATCAGCGTCAGGGCCATGGTCACGCTTTCGACACGCAAGGCACCCTCACCTTCGGGGGCAGCACGCTTGGCAGAAAGGCTTGCCGCAATCCACAGCGGGATCATCAAGGCCGGGTAGCGGCCCAGTATCAGAACGGCGGCTGTAGACAGGTTCCACCACACGGTGGCATCTCCCAATCCTTCGAAGCCCGAACCATTGTTGGCAAAGGCCGAGGTGTATTCATAGAACACCTGCGACAAGCCATGAAATGAGGGGTTGGAATTACCGGTCCACTCAGGATTGCCCATCGCTGCCGCGGTAAAACCCAGAATGACGATGGGTTGCAACAACACCAGCACCGCCAGCCAACGAACCTCAGACACCTCAATTTTCCGGCCAAACAATTCGGGTGTTCGACCAGTCATCAACCCCGACAGAAACACCGCCAGCAGCAGGTACACCAAAAACTGGGACAAGCCGCAACCCACCCCACCCCAAACACTGTTGATGAGCATGTTGACCATGGCCACCAGTCCGGTGAGTGGTTCAAGCGAATCATGCATGCCGTTCACGGAGCCGTTGGATGTTTGTGTGGTGAGGCTGGACCACAGCGCCGACGACTGCACCGTGAACCGCTGTTCTTTGCCCTCCATCACACTGCCTGCCGGCACAGCGGGGCCGAATTGTTCAGCCATCAGCGAGCATGCGGTGGACACGACCGACATCGTCAACATCACCCCCAACACCAGTGCCGTGAATTTGCGCCGACCGGTGAATGGACCGATCATGAACACGATCGCCATGGGAATCAGGATCAAGGCAATCGTCTCCACCAGATTGCTCAAAGGCGTTGGGCTCTCCAGAGCCACTGCACTATTGGGCCCATACCAACCCCCACCATTGGTGCCCAATTGCTTGATGGCCACCATGGGGGCCACAGGCCCAAGAGGAATTTTTTGTTCGGCGGGGGTAGCCGACTCGTCCAGCACTTGGGCGACCGGACCACCCTCAAGAGTTGCGGGAACCCCCTGACTCACCAACACAACGCTGACCACCACAAGCAAAGGCAGCATCACGCGCACAGCCGGTCGAATCAGGTCAGCCCAGAAATTACCGGCCGAGCCCTGTGCACACAGCAACCGAAGGGTTGCAGCCACCAAGGCCAGGCCCATCAAGGGGGTGATGAACTGAAGCCCGACCACGCCGGCCATCTGGGCAAGGTAAGACAACTGGGCCTGCCCCGAGTAGTGCTGCTGGTTCGTGTTGGTCAGAAATGAAATGGCTGTGTGTAAGGCCAGATCCCAACTCATGTTGGGCACCGCATTCGGGTTCAGAGGCAGCTCGGCCTGAAACCGGAACACCAGAAAAGCACCCAAACCCAGCACTCCGTTGCTGATCGCGAAGGCAACAAGGTACTGGACCGCATTCATGGGCTTGCTGGCATCAGCCCCCACCAACGCATACAAGGGGCGTTCCACCCAGGCAAACAGCCGGTCACACCGACTGGGCCGACCCGACATCACAGCAGCCAGATAATGGCCCAGGGGCCAGGCCAGAAACAGTGCACTGGCATACACCAGCAGGGTTTCAAACATGAGGACTCCAGACGGGAAAAGACATGCCTGAATTGTCTGGACTATGGGCGTAAAGTTTCCAGATGAAACTCGACGGGACAGCGTAAAGATTTCGTAAAATCAGCGCTTTGTACGCAAAGATATGTCGGCTGCACGACATACTTTAGGTGTGAGAATTTAGGTCTACCCCAGCATGTTGTATCATCTTAATTCGCGTACGCAGCACGGCCACAATGTGCACAACAGGTGGCCCGCGGAAACAAGGGACATGACACGGCTAGCTCGATTCAACGGGGTTTGGGTCCCTCTCATTACCCCGATCAAGAACAAGAATATCGACCTGAAGAGTCTGACCAGACTGCTTGAGTGGATACTCGACTACCCAGTGCAAGGCGTCATCGTCGGTGGTTGCTGCGCTGAACGGCTGTTGCTCACAGACCATGAAGTTGAACGCTTGGTCAGCACAACCCTCTCAGTCGTTGGACAACGCTGCAAAGTCATCACCTCAATTGGCAGCCAATCCACGGCCAAAGCGATTGAATCCATCCGTTTTCACGCACAGCAGCCCGTCGATGGCTTGATGGTGTCGGTACCCAGTTTTTACACGCAACCGAATGAGAGCGAACTGCTGGGACATTTTGAAGCACTTTGCCAAGCCAGCCCACTGCCGCTGATCATCGACAACGATGCACAGCGCCGCGGATTCGGATTGGACCTTGCCCAATTGAACCTGCTGAGCGAATCAACACGCCAAAGCTCCAATCAATTCCGCACACTGCGGGCAGTGCGTCACACCTTGCGCGACGGCGAGGACTGGGCCACGTTATTGGCCAACTCGCCGCTGGATGTGCTGTGTGGCGATGACTCCCAACTGCCCTCTTTCCTGCAACAGGGTGGTCAAGCCATCGCCAGCGCCGCGGCGCAACTGGCCCCCGGGCTTGTGTGTCGCATGCACAGCCAAGAAGGCAAACTCTCCAATCCAGACAGAATGCTCTTTGATCGATGTTTGCACATGCTCGGGGGAGACTCCGTGATTGGCGCACTCAAGTACCACCTGTCCGAGCTGGGGCTGGTCAGCAACGAACTGCGGATGCCACTGCAGCCTTTGTCCCACAACGAGGCGTGGACCTCAGCGATCGCGCCCCCTGCCGAACCAAAAATTCAAGCTGAAGCACGATGAACCCTTGACTTTCGAATCATCCGGAAGTAACTTGGCGACGTTTTAATTACAGTGACACGCACACCGTGAACAATCAACCCGACCAACCTCGAACGAAACGACACTCGGCCAGATAATCACGACCTTTCATGCGTGTTGACCTGGCCAGTCTGGCCAGGCAGCAGCCCCCTGTTTCCCAACAACAGGCCCAGCGCGCTTCCTGACAACTTTCACAATCAATCAGGAGGATGCGCATCATGTTCGCACCCAAATTCATACCGCTGCGCTTGCTGGTTTTGCTGAGCGCCCTGTGCTGCGTGCTCAATGCGCCCCAGGCCAATGCTGCACGCCCCATGATCACTGACGACGCAAGAGTGGTCGATGCCAAAGCCTGCCAACTTGAAGCGTGGACACGCCTGAACCGAGACACCACCGAGCTTTGGGCGCTGCCCGCCTGCAATGTGGCGGACAACCTCGAGATCACCCTGGGTGGCGCACAAACCCGCGAAGCCGGGCAGTACAGCACCACCGATGTTCAAGGCCAGGTGAAAACCATTCTGCAACCGTTGACGGACGAACAATGGGGCATTGGCTTGGCAGTGGGCACACTGAATCGGCCCACTGACCTGGAACGACAAAGCTACATATACGTGCCAGTCAGCATTTCACTCATTCCTGAACGCAGCTTTCTGCACCTGAACGCTGGAGTTGCGCGTTTACCGCATGACCGGGGTTTGGAGGCCACACTGGGCTTGGGGCTTGAACACCAGACAGGACAACGCACATGGCTGATTGCCGAGACTTTCCGGCAAGAAGCTGGCCGACCGTTCATTCAACTGGGTGTGCGTTACTGGCTGATCCCCAACCGCATGCAACTGGACGCCACCGTGGGCAACCGCAGCCGTTTCAGCGACGACGAGCGGTGGACCTCCATTGGAATTCGCCTGTTGTCTGACCGCATTCTGCCCTGAAGGAGAATCATCATGTTGCATTTGTTTGCAGAGCGCCAAGGCAGAACACTGCACCTGAACACACCTCACGATTTCAACCAGAATACCGACCGGTTGATCTGGGTGGACCTGATTGCACCGACTGATGCGGAAGCACAGTGGGTCGAAGACACCCTGGGCATGGTGGCCAGCATTCCGGGCCACACCGAGGATTTCGAGAGCAGTGCCCGTGTGTATGAGGAAGACCACATCCTTTACCTGCGCGCTGACTTCATGGCAGGGCGGCAGCAAGGCCATGCAGTGATGCCCACACAGCTTGCAATTTGCCGAGGCACCCTGGTCAGTGTTCACGAGGATGACGTACCCGTGATTCGCCTGTTGCGCCTGAAAACCCGGGCACAGGGCCACGTCGACCGCAGCCCAATGGCATTGCTCATCGCCCTGTACGCCACCGATGTGGAGTACTCTGCCGACGTGCTTGAGGACATTCATGGCACCTTGGTCAACATCAGCAGCAGCGTGCTCAATGAGCGGCGCGGCAGCGATTCCGACGCTGAAGAGTTCATTGGTCAGATCGCGCGGCAGGAAGCCCTGAACGGCACCATACGAAGAAACCTGATGGACACCCGACGCGCCCTGTCGTTCCTGATGCGCGAACCATTGCTGGACAAAAGCCAGACCAAAGTCGCCCAGCAGGTGTTGCGGGACATTGAATCGCTCAATGGTCATACCGCCTTTATTTTCGACAAAATCAACTTTCTGATGGACGCCATCATCGGCTTCATCAACATCAACCAGAACAAGGTGGTGAAAATTTTCTCTGTGGCCTCTGTGGCCATGTTGCCTCCCACGCTGATTGCCAGCATCTACGGCATGAACTTCGAATACATGCCTGAGCTTGGGCAACGTTGGGGCTACCCCATGGCCTTGGCGCTGATGGTCACCAGCGTGATCATTCCTTACGCTTACTTTCGCAAAAAGGGCTGGTTGAAGTAACTCAAAAGAAAAACCCCGGTGCTTTTGACACCGGGGTTTTTGCTCAGCAGGCTCTGAACGATCAGGGCTTTGCAGCAGGCGCAGCCGGTTGTGCGGCAGGCGCTTCAGCAGCGGGGGCAGCAACAGGTGCGGCCGGTGCCTCGGCTGGTTTGGCTGGCTCAGCGTGTGAATCACCGCCGTGCTTTTCACCACTCATGTCCAGGTTGTCTCCACCCTTCATGATCACAAACAGAGAAATCGCGGCAAACACGATAAAACCCAACACAATTTTCCACATGGTTTTCTGCTCCTTTCTTTTTGCATTCAAAGAAGCAGCCTTCTTGGCAACACCGGAAAGCCGCTTGTTTGAATGCCGAACCCGGCAGGAACCGGGTTCGACACACTGATCAGTGACGATCAGTCTTCAGCGTAGATGTCCACATCTTTGGTTTCGCGAACAAACAGCAGGCCGATCACGAAGGTGGCCAGAGCGATCACGATGGGGTACCACAAGCCGTAGTACATATTGCCGTTCTGAGCAACCATCGCGAAGGCAATGGTAGGCATCAGGCCACCGAACCAACCGTTACCGATGTGGTAAGGCAAGCTCATGGAGGTGTAGCGAATGCGTGTGGGGAACATTTCCACCAGCATCGCGGCGATTGGGCCGTACACCATGGTCACGTAGATCACCAGAATCGACAGGATGATGATGATCTTCACCTTGTCCACACGGGCCGGGTCAGCCTTGGCAGGGTAGCCTGCGGCAACCAACGCTTCCTTCACTTCCTTCTTGAAGCCGTCGATCGCTGCTTTGGAGGCGTCATCAAACTTGGAGTTCACCACAGTGGCCACGGGGGCTGTGATGGTCTTCTCGCCGATTTGAATGGTTGCCTGACCAAACCCGGGTGTGGTCACGTTTTCATAGGACACGGAGTTCTGTGCCAGGAAACGCTTGGCGATGTCGCACGACTTCTTGAAGTCGATTTCGCGGGCAACTGGGTTGCCCTGGAAAGAACAGTCGCCAGGTGCAGCAGTCACCACAATCTTGTTCTTGGCCTGAGCCTCAGCCAGCGCGGGGTTGGCTGCTTGGGTCAGTGCGTTGAACAGGGGGAAGTAAGTCAGCGCTGCAATCAGCATGCCGCCCAGAATGATGGGCTTGCGGCCAATCTTGTCAGACAGCGAACCGAAGATCACGAAGAAGGGTGTACCGATGATCAAGGACGCAGCCACCAACAGGTTGGCTGTGGCACCGTCAACCTTCAAGACCGAAGTCAGGAAGAACAGCGCATAGAACTGGCCGGAATACCACACCACGGCTTGACCCGCCACCAGACCCACCAGCGCCAGAATCACCAGCTTCAGGTTTTTCCACTGGCCGAAGGCTTCGGTCAATGGGGCCTTGGAGGTCTTGCCCTCTTCCTTCATTTTCTTGAAGGCGGGGGATTCATTCATGGTCAACCGGATCCAGACGGAAATCGCCAGAAGCAGAATCGACAGAATGAATGGAACACGCCAGCCCCAGTCAGCGAAGGCTTCTTCACCGATGATGGTCCGGGTGCCCAGAATCACGATCAACGACAGGAACAGGCCCAATGTGGCAGTGGTTTGAATCCACGCTGTGTAGGCACCACGCTTGCCGTTGGGCGCGTGTTCAGCCACATAAGTGGCCGCACCACCGTACTCACCACCCAGGGCCAAGCCTTGCAACATACGCAACACAATCAGGATGATTGGTGCAGCAACGCCGATGGAGTTGTAGTTGGGGAGAATACCCACGATGAACGTGGAGCCGCCCATCAACAGAATGGTGACCAGGAAGGTGTACTTGCGGCCGATCATGTCGCCCAGGCGACCGAACACCAACGCGCCGAAGGGGCGCACGATAAAGCCCGCAGCAAACGCCAGCAGCGCGAAAATGAACGCGGATGTGGGGTCAAGGCCTGCGAAGAATTGCTTGGCAATGATGGCTGCCAAAGAACCGTATAGATAAAAGTCGTACCACTCAAACACTGTACCGAGCGAGGAAGCGAAAATTACCTTTTTCTCTTCACCCGTCATCGGCCGTGCGGCTGCTGCACTCGCCATTTCACGTCTCCTTTGCTTGTATATGAATACATCCAGTTGGGCTGGATGATGTCCAGACTATGGAGTCGCATCCTGACAGGACTCTGACGGTTTTCCCCCAATACGGGGGTTAAATCATGATGCGCAGCAACATTTACTCCGCTCTGATGCATCCATCCGAGGGAGGGGAAAACCCTCGAGTTTCTCACACCGATGGGGTATCGCCTAGGATGTGAAGAACTTGGTCAGCGACACGTAAGTCCATGAAGCCCATCCTCTTTTGTCTGGAAGACTTTGAAATTCACCGCGCCATGCTTGAGCTGCGTCTGCGCGAGTTGTTAGGCGACCAAGTGGAGTTGCGCTTCTTCCGTTCACTGCAGCAATTGCAGGCCTGTACAGCCCCATGTGACATTTTGATTTCCGACCTCAAGCTTGGCGACGCCTCTGCAGAACAAACCGCCAGCTTCCTGCGTCAGTTCTGCACAACCACGCCGGTGCTGGTGCAGTCCTCGGAAATTCACCTGCCCAATTTGCTGGAACACCAACACCCGGGCCGCATCTACGCCACTGAAAAGGCCGGTTATGGACAGCGCTTTGAGCAAGCCTTGCTGACCTTGCTGGCCGACCGGCTCAGCCTAGCCACGCCGCAGCGCATTGAGGAAGACTGCCTGTGTCACGAACCGCCCCGCGCGTACATGAGCAAACAATGATTCCGCCAGCTCGGCTGTGAGCAAGCGCACGCGGAGCAGACGCAAGCCATATCTATGCGATTGATTCTCATTCGCAATAATATCAGGGTCCAACAATATCCTCAGGACTCTTCATGGACCGCCGCAGTTTTTCCAAGATCATGTGCACTTTGCCCGCCTTGAGCACCCTGCCGGGCTGTTGGGCATCGCCAGAAAACCGTTACACCCTGCGCAACCTGGCCACCGACGATGCCAGCACAGCGCTCTACCCCTCCGAACTCAAGGCTTTCAAGGAATCGTCCAAATTCATCAACGCGTGGGGCATCGCCATCCGCCCGGCCGGTGCGGGCGGGCACTTTTGGGTCACGGCGGGCCAGTACTCTTACCAATTTCTTGGGGATGTGAACGCCTCCTCCAACCCTGCCCTGCGCAGCTTGTCTCAGGACAATCTGAAACTGGTCGAGATTCCCGGCACCCTGGACCCGTCAGCCCCGGGCTTTGCAACCGGCACTGTGTTCAACGGTGCCGCACTGGACAGCGCACAGTTTGTCGTCCAGAACCAACCGGTTCAATTAAACGGGCAAACAGTGAAACTCTCAGGGTCCGCGCGCTTCCTGTTCGCCACCGACACTGGCGTTGTGTCCGGGTGGACAGAGCGTGACCCCGCCCGCCCGGGCACCCCTGTGCGCGAAGACGGCCCTGCTGTGGCCATGATCGACGACAGCGCCAATGGCGCAGCATTCTTCGGCTTGGCCATTCGGCCCGACGACTGGTCCACCCTGTGGGTTGCCGACTTTGGCCGCTCACCGAGGCTTCGACAGTTCAATGACCAATGGCAGGAAACAGAACTGGCCGGGTTCACCAATCCATTCAGCAGCGGCCCCAATGGCCAACTTCTGCCCGGCGACTATGCCCCGTTTAACGTGCAGGTGCTCCGTGTTGGCGAGCGCTGGTTCGTCTTTGTGGCATATGCCAAAACTCAAGCTGACCCTGATGACAGCGCACAGTTTTTCGCCGCAGAGGAGGATGCGATCGCTGCGGGTGTCGAGACCGCCAAGCCTGACCGCGGCAAGGTGGTGATGTACACCCTGGAAGGGCAGTTGATTCAAATCTTCGACAGCAAACGCCTGAATGCGCCGTGGGGGCTGGCCATCGCCCCTGCCGATTTTGGGGCGTTGTCGGGCCACCTGCTGGTGGGCAACTTTGGCGGACGGGGGCGTATCGCCGCGTTCGATGTGCTGACTGGCCGATTTGTGGACTGGCTTCGCGGTGACGACGACCAAGTCATCGGCATTCCCGGATTGTGGGGCCTGCAGTTCGGCAACGGTCAAAGCCTTGGGGACAGCAACGCCCTGTATGTTGCGGCCGGGCCGGGTGATGAAACACAGGGTTTGTTCGCTGCGCTTCGCCCGGCACCACCGACCACCGCGGGCAGCAACAAACGCTAAGGCGAGAACACTCATGCAGGCTGTGCCTTGCGGCAGATTGTTCAGAATTTGTCCCTGAACATGAAATACGCCGCACCCAACAGGCACAGCCCCGCCCACAGGTAATCCAGCTTCAAGGGCTCTTTCATGTAAAACACCGCAAACGGAATGAACACCGTCAGCGAAATGATTTCCTGCATGATCTTTAACTGGCCCACCGACAGCGCCGTGTAACCCAGGCGGTTGGCGGGCACCTGCAACAGGTACTCAAACAAGGCAATGCCCCAACTCACCAGGGCCGCCACAATCCAGGGCTTCTGGGCCAAATCGCGCAGATGGGCGTACCAGGCGAAGGTCATGAACACATTGCTCAACAGCAACAGGCCCACAGTGGAAGGAATGGCAGGAAACGGCCAATTGGGCATACGCGCTCCATCGTCAACAGCGAAACACCCATTGTCGCGCATCGCAGCCTGTGATGAACTTCAACACGCTGCAATCGAAGCGGCTCGTCACTGGCCTGATGGCCAAGTGCGTACACTCAGCCTGCTGGCAATGTCCGCAATTTGACAGTCATGCACGGGCGTTCAGCCTACACTGGCCCCACGTTCAACGGCTGCGCTTAGGCGCCTGTCACCATGACCCGCACCCTGTTCAGCAACGCACTCGTGTTTGATGGCACTGGCCACAGCCCGATTCACACCGACATTGAAGTTGATGATGGTCACATTGTCCGCATGGGCCGAAGCCTTAGCCCCCAACACCCGGACACCCAAGTGATTGACTGCACAGGCCAGTGGCTCATGCCCGGCCTGCTGGACATTCACACCCACCTTGACCTGGAAGTGGAGATTGCCCCGGAATTGCCTGAAGTGGTGCGCCACGGCACCACCACGGTGGTGATGAGCAACTGCTCGCTGGGTGTGGCCTACGGCAACCAGCGGCGCAACGGCGAAGACCCGATCGTGGATTGCTTCGCGCGTGTGGAAAATGTGCCCAAGCATGTGCTGTCTGCGGTGGCCCAGGCCTGCACATGGACAACGTCAGCCGACTACCTCAGCCATTTTGAGGGCATGGCCTTGGGGCCCAATGTGGTGCCTCTGATTCCCCATTCCATGCTGCGTATTGAAGTGATGGGCCTGAACGCGTCGGTACAGCGCGACCCCACCGCCGATGAACTTAAGCGCATGGAGCAATTGCTGGAGCAAGGCATGCAGGAGGGCTATGCCGGGTTTTCAACCGACGGCTTACCCTTTCACTTTTTGGCCAATCAGCCCAACACCCGCAAAAAAATTCCAACCCAGTTCGCCAGCTTCTCGGAACTGAAACGACTGACTCAGATTGTCCGAAAGCACAACCGGGTTTGGCAGGCCACCCCGCCGAAGGACAACCCCTTAAAGACAGCGCGGCTCTTTCTGCTCACCAGTGGCCTGCTTTATGGCAAAGCCCTGAAAACCACCGCCACAGCCGCCATTGACCTGTTCACCAACAAAGGCGTGGCCAAACTGGGTTTGTTGCTTTCGGCAATTCTCAATTCCCGCCTGCTGCGCGGCCACTTCCGGTTTCAGGCCCTCTCGGCCCAGTTCCGCTTGTGGGCTGATGGCGTCATAACCCCCGTGGCCGAAGAAATTCCGGAACTGCGGGTGCTCAACGAACTGGAATTGGACGATGTGCAGGGCCGCCTCAAACTGCTGAACGACCCGGCATGGATCAAGGCCTTTCGCACCATGTGGTTCAAAGGCAAGTCGGGCTGGAATTTGGCCAACCTGATGCGCATTCTCAACCGCGAGCACAATGTCCTGAACCGCCGCTTGGACGACATGCGCATTGCCGACTGCCCCTTGCCCGAATGGAAGGGCTGGACACTGGAGCAGGCGTGGAAGCAGGTGCAAAGTTGGCAGGCTCGCCGCTTGAGCCCAGCCTCAGTGAGTGAGGCCGAGGCCGCAGTGCTGAACAGCTTCCCAAGCCCGACACGTGACGACGCCGAATTTTTCCTGCACCTGCTGCGCCACTGGGACTTGGCCTTCCGATGGGAAACCGTGGTGGCCAACCGCAACCCGGCTGTGCTGAAAAAACTGCTGTTCCACCCCCAAACCCTGCCCGGCTTTAATGACAGTGGCGCCCACCTCACCAACCTGGCGTTTTATGACGGCAACCTGCGCACCCTGAAGATTGCACAGACCGATGGCTTGCTGGTGGTGAGCCAAGCGGTGCATCGCCTGACTCAAGCCCCTGCGCAATTCTTTGGATTGAATGTGGGTGTGCTGGCCCCGGGTGCGCAAGCCGACCTCTGTGTAATCAACCCCGAAGCCCTTCAGCGCTGGGACCCTGAGTCCACCTACGCCATGGTGTACCGCGACGCCTTCCAGTGCAAGCAAGTGGTGAACCGGCCCGAAGGCGTGGTCACCCACGTGATGATTGGCGGCAAACTGGGCTGGAGCGAAGGACAGTACACCCCCGTGTATGGGCGCGAACCCATGGGGCGACTGCTGAAGGCCGCGTGATTGAAGTGTGGGCGATGCGTTCAGCGTGACAAGGCGGTGCGCACCCAATAACTGAATGCGTCGACAGCCGCCACCAGCAGAATCATGGCCAAAAGAATGGTGCTGGTTTCTGGCATCTGGAACAGGCCCATGTGGAACGACAACATCTGCCCAAGGCCACCGGCCCCCACCACGCCCAAAATAGCCGCAGCGCGAATGTTGTTTTCCCAGCGGTACAGGGTATAGCTGATCAGTTGCGGCAACACGCCGGGCAAGGTGGCGTACACAAACACCCGCAGTGGCCCCACGCCGCGCACACGCAGGGCGAAGGCCGGGTCTTGTGGCGCATTCTCAATGCTTTCAGCAAACAGGCGCCCCAACACCCCTGTGGTGTGCAGGGCCAAGGCCATGGTGCCTGCAAAGGGACCAAGGCCCAAAGCAATCAGCATCAGTGCAGCCCACACCAATTCCGGAATGCTGCGCAACACATTCAGCACCCCACGGGCCAACACCTTCCAGCGGGCCGGGTCTGCATCATGGGCCTTGCTGGCGGGCAAGGCCCAAAACAGCCCGAACACAGCCGCCAAGGCCGTGCCCAAAGCCGACATGGCCAAGGTTTCCAGGGTGGCCACACCCACCCGCTTCAGGAACGCAGCGCCGAACTCAGGCCGCAATAACTCGGCCAAAAACTTGCCCATACGCTGCGCGGCATCCACAGAAAAAAACTGGCGCCACTGCAAATCCAGGCTGACAAAACTCAACACCACCAAGGCCATCAGGCCCACCGTCAACCAACACGACAGGCAACGGGCGTTGAACAGGGTGCGCGGCCATTGGGGAATCAATTCATCGTTGGGCTTGGGCAAGTGGTTCATGCCAACACCTTTCGCACCCAGGCGCTGGCCCGGTCCGCCATCCACACCAGCACAATGAACATCAGCAGCATGGTGCCCACTTCCGACCCGGCAAACATTTTCATGGAGGAATCCAGTTGCTGGCCCAAGCCCCCTGCACCGACAAAACCCAACACGGCAGACGAACGGATGGCACACTCCCAACGGTAAATGGTGTAGCTGGCCAGCTCACCTGCATTCTGTGGCAGCGCCCCATAGAAAAAGGCCTGCAAGCGCGAAGCCCCATTGCGCAACAGGGCCTGCGGCACATGCCCGTCGCCTGATTCAATGATGTCGGCATACACTTTGCCCAACATGCCGCCGTAGGTGAGTGCAATGGCCAGTACCCCGGCCGTGGGGCCCAAGCCCACCACTCGCACAAACACCAGGGCCCAAATCAATTCCGGCACACTGCGCAGCACAATGGCCACAGCCCGGACCAGCACACGCACAAAGGCTGGCCAAGCAGCCATGCGGCCAGTGAGTGCAGAAATCGACAGCACACGCACCGACACCAGTGCAACCGGCACAGCAATCACCCAAGCCAATGCCAACCCGGTGGTGGCAATAGCCACTGTGCGCCAAGTTTCCTTGAGCACAAATTGGAGAAAGTCCAACTCCAGCTTCAGCGGCCACATGTCTTTCAGAAAATTCAAGGTGGGCTTGAGGTTCTCTTCCTGCAACAACACCCAGGGCTTGAACTCGGTCATCACCAACAAGGGCCAGCACACCACCCCGGCGGCCAAGGCCCAGAACACACGCGGCCACCAAGCAGGGTCATGCATGGCGGGCGAGTGATCGGTGCGTGGGCTGATCGCAGACATGCGCGGTCACCGACAATGCATGGCGACAGGGGCGGGTTGGGCTGCGGCAGGCCGGTCCAACGGCACGGGGCTGTGCAATTCCTCCAGGTGTTGGGCGTACAAGTCCTCCAACAACTCGGTGGTCACTTGGGCTGCAGGCAAATCAAACGCCAACTCGCCGCCGCGCAAACCCACAATGCGGGGAAAATGTTTGAGGGCCATGTCCACTTGGTGCAAGGTACACACCAAGGTGGCCTCTCGGCTGCGGGCCGACTCGGTCAAGGTGTTCATGGCTTGCGAGGCGCGCACAGGGTCCAGCGCCGACAAGGGCTCGTCCACCAGCCAAAGGCTTGCCCCGCACACCAGTGACCGGGCCAGGCCCACACGCTGACGCTCACCGCCTGAGAGGCGATCAACCCTTTCGAAGATTTTCTCGCCCAAATCAAACTGCTTCAATGCCGCGTAGGCGGCGGGAATGTCCTGGGGATAAAACAGATTCTTCAGGCTTCGCCAAGCCCCCCACTGCGGCAAGCAGCCGGCCAACACGGCAGTCACCACGCGCTGGCGCGGTGGGAGTGGCGGCACCTGCGGGGCCAAAAACAGGGCTTTGCGCAAAGCCCTCAAGCCTGCGGCAGACTGGGCCCAGGGGTCTTGTCCATTCAGGGACAATCGCCCTTGCACCGGGGTCAACGCACAAGCCATGAGGTGCAGCAAGGTGGTTTTACCGGCCCCGGAAGGCCCAATCACAGCCACCTGCTCGCCAGCCTGCACTTGAATGCTCAAGCCGCGCACAGCGGCAGGCGCATTCGCACCGGCCGCCGGGTGGCGGCCAGTGCACTGCTGCATCACCAGATTCACTTGAGCAGGCCTGCGGAACGCGCTGCCCGTTCAATGCCCGCGTAGTTCTCGGTCTTGGTGGGTACAAACTTGCTGGCCCGCTGCAACTCGAGAATTTCCTTGCCTTGAGGGGTGTTTTTGTCCAAAGCCAGGAAGGCATCGACCAATTTCTTGCGCACTTCAGGAGACACGCCGTTGTGCACGGTCCAGTTGTAGTCGTAGTACTCGGGGGTGGTGTAGAACACGCGCACTTTGCTGGTGTCCACCTTCTTCTCAGTCACAAACTTTTCCCACACGGAGATGTTCAGGGCACCGGCATCCACCTTGCCAGCAGCCACGGCGGCAATGGTCGCGTCGTGCGCCCCGGAAAAGGACACACGCTTGAAATCTTTTTCGGGGTTCAGGTAAGCCACATCCTGCAGGAAACTGCGGGGCATCAGGTGGCCCGAAGTGCTGGATGCCGACCCAAACGACACGCTTTTACCGCGCAGGTCTTCGAGGTTTTTGATGTCTGGCTCAGTGGTGATGAACACTGAACGGAAGCGTTCGTCCTCCGAACGCTGAACCAGAGGAATCACCTGCCCATTGGACCGTACATTGGCCTGCACAAAGGTAAAACCACCAAACCAAGCCATGTCCACCTGCTTGTTCACCAAGGCCTCTACGGACGCGGCGTAATCGGTCACCGGCGTGTATTCCACTTTCATGCCCAGTTTCTCGGACAGGTATTTCATCAGGGGAGCGGCCTTTCGGGCCAGCTCGGTGGGCGACTCATCGGGAATCGCAGTCACACGAAACACTTGCTCGGCATGGGCCATTGCGACGGAACCCGTCAGGGCAATGGCCACGATCGTACGAAACAGAGTTGAGAAACGTTGTCGGGACATGATGCTTTGCTCCAGAAAAAAACCTGCTCGGGCTGGCAGGATGCTGCTCAGTATAGGAGACAAACAGCTTACCGCGCCTATTCAGTAGAACCCGAGTAAGGTCGGTGTTTACCCGCACTGCACTGCGTGTTCAGCCTGCAGGCTGCAAACACCACAGGGAGGTGATCTCCTGTCGTCGGGCCACGTGAAGCGGGTCTTGGGTGTCCAGTGTCTTGGAATGCTGCGGCTTGATGGTGAGCTGGTCTTCAACCACCCAACCTGTCTGTGAAAACAACTGCTCAAGCTCGCCCGGTTTTCGCAAGCCCAAGTGCACAGCCAGGTCGGACATCACCAACCACACGCGCCCCTCGGGTTTGAGGTGTTGGCGTGCCCCTTTCAAAAAAGCCCCCAACATGGCGCTGTTGTCATCATAGATGGCCCGCTCAATCGGCGAAGTCGGTTTGGCGGGCAACCAAGGCGGATTGCACACCAGCAGGTCCACGGGCTCGTCGGGCCACAGGTCACGTTGCTGCACCTGCACGGTGCTCTTCAGGCCCAACTGGCCGATGTTCTGTTCAGCACAGGCCACTGCACGCGGGTCGGTCTCGGTGGCCAATACCCTGAACACCCCGCGACGTGCCAACACGGCAGCAATCACCCCAGTGCCCGTACCCACATCAGCAGCCACGCCGCCGGGCTTGAGCAGTGCGTCTGGCAACTGGGCTTGCGCAATCAAATCCAGATACTCACCCCGCACTGGCGAGTACACACCGTAGAAGGGGAAAACCCGGTTGTCCGTGGGGCCGAGTGCCGGAATCTCCACGCCTTTCTTGCGCCATTCATGGGCGCCAATCAGGCCTTGAAGTTCGCGCACCGACACACAGGCCAAGCCCGGCCAGCGCACATCACCCCACGCTTGCCCCACAGCCTCACGCACCTCTGGCGCACGGCGCAAGGGCACAGAGAAGTCGGCATTCAGCGGCACCAACACCGCATTCAACACGCGGGCGCGTTGCGCCTGGCTTTGCCGGTGCAAATGAAATGCATGGGCCGGTGTCAACTCCGGGCTTTTGGCCTTGCGACTGCCCTTCTTGCGGTCAAGCCGACGGGCCAGTGCCTGCACCAATTGCCGGCCGTTGTGAAAGTCACCCCGGTAGAGAATGACGGTGCCCGCCATAATGGCCCGCAAGGCCACATCGGCATTCAGGGTGTCGTCACCCAACAGCACTGCTTTGGGGGCACTGACCTGCCGCTCAGTCAGCCACAGCGCCTGCAAAGTGTCAGCCCCTTCCTTCCACTCCAGGCGATGGCTGTGAAGTGGGGCGGGCAATTGAGCAGTGGCGGGGTTGGACAAAGTCATTTCAAGGCAATCATTTCCAAAGCACCGAAAATATCACGCTCCCTTGCCGAATGGCTGCACCTGCGATCGGCCAGTGTGATTTACCTTGCCGCTTGGGCGAACTCAGGCCAAGGTGCCTCGTGTACACTCCAGAAAAAACGCGGTTGGATGAGCGGTGGGCAAACGGGGAACAAACAAAGTGTCGGTGGTCATCATCAGCCCCGTTCAGGCCGGCACCGACAATGGCAACGGGCAAACCGCCCGCCGTTGGGCTGCGTTGCTCAAGCCACACCATGCGGTTCGAGTCTGCACCCATTGGCCCGATGCACTGGCTGCAACGGACGACTTGGCGCTGGCTTTGCATGCCCGACGCTCGGCCCGGTCGATTGCCCGGTGGGCCGAGCATCATGCCGATTGGCGGCAACGCCGCTTGGCTGTGGTGCTGACTGGCACAGACCTTTACAAAGACTTGCCTGCGCAAGAGGCCAACACCCTGCATTCGCTGGACGTGGCCAATCGTTTGGTGGTGTTGCAACACCTGGCGCTCGACGCCCTGCCCGACACTCACCGCAACAAAGCCCGGGTGATTCTTCAATCATGCTCAGCCAGAAAACCTTTAAGCAAAACCCAGCGGCACCTGAACGTGGTGGCCGTGGGGCATCTGCGAGAAGAAAAAATGCCACAGACCCTGATGCAGGCTGCACGCCTGTTGAAAGATGAGCCGGGTATTCGCATTCAACATCTTGGCCAGGCCCTGGACACCAGCCTGGGCGAGCTGGCCCTACAAACCATGCGCGACTGCCCCAACTACCGTTGGGCCGGGGCACGAACCCATAAGCAGGCACGGTCTGCGATTCAGCAGGCCCACGTGCTGGTACACCCCAGCCGGCTGGAAGGGGGCGCCCATGTGCTGATGGAAGCCTTGCGCAGTGGCACCCCCGTGTTGGCGTCGAACATGCCGGGCAACCTCGGTATGCTGGGTGCAGACTGGCCAGGCCTGTTTGGTGTAGGTGATGCGCAGGCCTTGGCCAGCCACCTTCGCGCGGCGTTGAACGACCTGCGCTCGGGCACACCCACAGGCAGTGACCTGCACACCCTGTTGCAACACACCCGCAGTCGGGCCAACCATTTCACACCTGAACGGGAGCGCACTGCGCTGCTGAACCTGATCGAGGACATGGCCCATGGCAATGGCTGACACCCAAGAACCCGTGCTTCGGGACATTGTGCTGGTGGGCGGTGGGCACAGCCATGTTGGGGTGCTGCGCATGTTCGGGATGGCCCCTTGGCCTGGCGTGCGGCTCACCCTGCTTTGCAACGATGTCGACACCCCCTATTCGGGCATGCTGCCCGGTTATGTCGCAGGGCATTACGCCATGGACGATGTTCACATCGACCTGGCCCGCTTGTGTGCATTTGCCGGGGCGCGTTTTATCCGTGCTGAAGTGGTGGGGTTGGACCGCCAGAACAAAACCGTGTTGTGCAAAGGCCGCCCGCCCATCCGTTATGACGTACTTTCACTGAACACCGGCTCCACACCCGACACCACCCGCGTACCGGGGGCTGCAGAACACGCCATTCCAGTCAAGCCGATCGCGGAATTCAACCAACATTGGCTGAAGCTGTTGCACCAAGTGCAAGTTCACCAAGGGCCCTTGCACATCGCCGTGGTGGGCGGTGGTGCAGGCGGCGTCGAACTGTGCCTGGCCATGCACCATCGATTGAGCCATGAATGGCAGCGCTTGGGCCACCCCGCCGGTTCACTGAGCTTTGAAGTGATCACCTCGGGTGCCGACATTCTGCCCACCCACAACCCTCGGGTGCGAGCCCACTTTCGGCGGGTGCTCACTCAGCGCGGCATCGCCTTGCGCACGGGTGCAAAAGTCATGTCCATCCGCACGGTTGATGGCCGCAAACAGTTGGACCTGAACCACCAGGACAGAGTGACTGCAGACACCGTGATGTGGGTGACGCAAGCGCACGGGCCCCGCTGGCTGGCCGACACAGGCCTTCAAATCACTGAGCGGTGTTTTGTTCATGTCACAAACACCCTGCAAACCACCCGCGACCCCGACATTTTTGCAGCGGGCGATGTCGCGCATTTTCAGAATCGCCCGCTGGAAAAAGCGGGGGTTTTTGCAGTGCGCATGGGCAAGCCGCTGGCCATGAACCTGCACCGTCACGTGCAAGGAAAACGCCTGAAGGAATACAAGCCGCAACGCACATGGCTTGCGCTCATCAGCACCGGCGACCAGTCCGCCATCGCCTCCAAAGGGGCATTCAGCGCTGCCGGCAATTGGCTGTGGGCATGGAAAGACCACATCGACCGCCAGTTCATGCAACGCTTCACCGAATTGCCCAGCATGCCTGCGCCAGTCCACGACAGGTCAGGCCAGTCGGTTCCACTCAGCCCGGAAGAAAACCTGCAAGCCATTTCAGCACTGGCCATGCGCTGCGGTGGGTGCGGTGCCAAAGTGGGCAGCACGGTGTTGTCGCGCGCACTGGCGGGCTTGCAACCCGTTCAGCGGCCCGATGTGCTGGTAGGTCTGCATGCGCCGGACGACGCCGCCATCGTTCGCGTGCCCGCGGGCAAAGCAGTGGTTCACACCGTGGACTTTTTCCGCGCATTCATTGACGACCCTTACCTGTTTGGCCGAATTGCCGCCAACCATGCGCTGGGTGATGTGTTTGCCATGGGTGGCCAGCCGCAATCGGCCACCGCTGTGGCCACCGTGCCACCGGGGCTGGACAGCCAAGTGGAAGAGTTGCTGTTTCAAATGATGTCCGGCGCTGTGGATGTACTCAACGCCGCCGGTTGCGCACTGGTTGGCGGACACACTGGCGAGGGGCGCGAGTTGGCCTTGGGCTTTGCCGTGAATGGCTTGATCGACGAGTCGCTCCAACAGGCGATGATCAAAGGCGGCCTGCGGCCCGGTGATGTACTCATTCTGACAAAACCCATCGGCACTGGCACCTTGATGGCAGCACTGCCTCAAGGCAAGGCCAAAGGCCGTTGGGTGATGGCTGCGCTGGACAGCATGGCCCAATCCAGCCAAGCCGCCGCCGTCTGCCTTCAACAGCACGGCAGCAAAGCCTGCACTGACCTCACCGGTTTTGGCCTGCTGGGCCATCTGGTTGAAATGACCAAACCTTCGGGCGTGGAGGTGGAACTGAACATGGATGCACTGCCCTTGCTGAACGGCGCGTTGGACACCCTACGAATGGGGGTGCTCAGTTCACTGCAGGCCGCCAACATTCGTTTGAGGCGGGCCATTCGCAACCCGCAGGGCTGGGTGCACGATGCGCGTTATGCCCTGCTGTTCGACCCACAAACCGCTGGCGGCCTGTTGGCCAGTGTGCCTGAACAACATGCGGCAGCCTGCATTCAAGCGTTGAACAGTTTGGGGTACACCCACGCTGCGTGCATTGGCCGCGTGCTGGAACCCGGTGAAGAGCCGGAGCCTATCGTGTTGAAGGGAATACCCACACCCCCCTGAGTTGGTGGGCAGGCCTGCAGATACCACACATAGTTCATAGCGCCACCCATCTTTCCGATAGGGGCTCAGGCGCCACGCGCGACATACTGAACCTCCCTCAGCGAACAGTGTGGAGCCTGCGCCATGCGACCATCCCCAATTCAATGGCTGTCCAACCTGCGGTTCCAGTACAAGGTGCTATTGATCTGCGCCCCCATTACCCTGGCCTTTGCCGCGCTATTGCTGGTCTTGCTGCACCAGCAGCAACAGCGTATTGAAGCCACTCGGTTGGAGATGATCGGTGCCCAGCGCATCGCCCCATTGTTTGAACTGATGCAGGCTGTTGAGGAACACCGAGACAACCTCGAGTTTTTCAGACAAGGCCAGGCGTGGTCGCGGTCGTTGAAAGAATCGACCAGCCATGCTGAACAGGCCTTTGACGCCATGCAGGCGGGGCTGCCCGAGCAATGGCACAGCACACGTCAACAACTGGATGACATCCGCCAACGCTGGGACGCCCTCAAAACCCAGTATCAAGACACACAAGACGACAACACCTTTGCCCACTACTCCAACCTGGCCGCACGTCTGGGTGAACTGATGCGGTTCAACGCCGACGACAGCACCATGACCTTCGACCCCGAAGTGCACACGCATTACCTGATCAGCGCACTGAACTATGAACTGCCCGCCCTGCGCAACGAGTTGGGCATCATCCGCAGCCGCATCACCCTGATGGGTATGACAGGTGCCATGGAAGACGCCATGCTGGGCGAACTGTCGGCCCGCATGCTGTTGATCAAACAACTCAATCACAACTTCCTGGCCTCCATGGGCAAAGTGCCTGCTTCCGGAAAAGCATTTCCGGACGCACTCACCGAAGCCCTGGCGCAACAGCCTGAACAATTGAAAAGCCTGGATGACCTGAACAACGACATCGGTTCGCTCATCGGGAACGTCAGCGCCGAAGACGTTCGCAAACGCGCTTCAGAATTGATCAACGCCCTGGACAACTCCCGCGACCTGGCCTTGGGGGTTCTGAACACCCACCTTGAAGCCCGAATTGAACAACTGCAATTGAGGATGGCCGTGCAGGGCCTGATTTCCGCCTTGGTGTTGATCGCTAGCCTGTTACTGGGCCTGACCATCTACCGGGGCATACAGCGGGGTGTGGGCACCGTGCTGACGCAAAGCCAACAACTGGCCTGCAACAACCTGTTGCCCAGTGCCAACCTTCCCCAGCAGGATGAAGTGGGGCAAATTTCCCAAGCCATTGAACAGGTCAGGTCAGCCCAGTTTCAAGCCATGGCCAGCATCCACACCCTGACGCTGAAACTTCAAAGCACCACGGACATTCTTCGGCAAGCCTCCTCTCAAATTCATCAAAGTGCCTGCGCGCAATCCGACTCGGCCGCCACAGCCGCACAATCCATCGACTCACTCAGCGTGTCTGTTAATCAAGTGTCGGACCACTCCGCTTCGGCCAAGCACCTGGCCGTTGAAACTGGCGCCTCGGCTGAAACCGGTCAACAAACGGTGCAGGCCACCCGCCGCGTGATGCAAGACATCGGCCAAGCCACCGAGGCCTTGGTGGGCGAGATGGACATGCTGGACCAACGCTCCAAAGACATCACCTCCATCGTCCAGACCATTCGCGACATTGCCGAGCAAACCAACCTGCTGGCCCTGAACGCCGCGATTGAAGCGGCCCGCGCCGGTGAACAGGGCCGTGGGTTTGCCGTGGTCGCCGATGAAGTTCGCCGCCTGTCGGAACGTACCTCAGACTCGACACAGAGCATCGCCACTTTGGTGGGAGGCATTCAACAAGAAACCGCACAGGTGATTGATCGCGTGCGAAGCTGGAGCGGCATCATCAGCGGCGGGCTGTCGGTGGTTGAACAAGCCGAGCGGGCCATGCAGGGCATCGCGCAACACGCGGTGTCCACCACCACATCAATCGCGGAAATCAACGCGGCCCTGTCGGAACAATCCAGCACCTCGCACGACATTGCCCGACAGATTGAATGCATCGCACAAGGCTCGCAAGCCGCACGGCAAGCGGTTGGCAACCTGAATGCAGTGGCTCAGGAAGTGGCGGAACTCACCGACCAACTCAACCAACTGGTGCACACCTACACCGTGAAGTAAGCACGCCAACGAGGCGTGAAAACCAATCAGCGAACACACGAATTCATGGAAAAAATTTCGCTGCGCATGTGCATCATCGTTCGTGCATCGACATCACTTCAAACCACTTCGCAATGCAGACTCACTGAATAAACAACAATCCAAATGGGTTGTTGTTGCACTATTGATGGAAAAAGCTTTTCAGAAAATAAAAATTGTTGTATTCATTAGGCACCGCACCCTTATAGGAAGGTTATACAACATGGATCAGAAGCCAGTAGAAACAGAAGCAAGCAAAGCTGCTCCCGCAGCGAAGAAGCCAGCAGCGAAAAAACCCGCTGCAAAAAAAGCAGCAGCAAAACCTGCCGCAAAACCCGCAGCTGCAAAACCAGCCGCAGCAGCAAAACCTGCAGCAGCCAAACCAGCCGCTGCGAAAAAGCCAGCAGCCAAAAAAGCTGCAGCCCCCAAGAAAGCCGCTGCACCTAAAAAAGCAGCCGCTGCCAAGAAGCCCACAGTAGCTGCAGCCGCAGCCAAAGCACTGGGCGATGCCAAAGCAGGCGCCAAGGCCAAAGCCACCAAGAAAGTGGCCGCAGCCAAGAAAACCGCAACTGCTGCAAAAACCACCGCCAAGAAAACCGCCACCAAGGCCAAGGCCGCAGTGTTGGGTGCTGGTGAGCGCAAGAAATTGCTGAGCGACGCTCAGAAGCAGTTCCGCGAACTTGAAAAGAAAGTGAAGGATCTGCTGAAGTCCGCACAAACTGATGTGCTGGCCAAGGTCAAGAAACAACTCGGCCTGAAGTAATCCGGCTTAGACAAAGACCAAGAAGAATTGTCGGGCATGGCCCTGCACTGCAGGGCCCGCTGCCACGGAACGTTTGAGAAACCCGCACTTGCTGCGGGTTTTTTTATGGCCTGCTCACCGGGTACTCAGCTGTTGATCGGGTTCATTTGCGGATCAAAATCGTCAAGGCTGGGCTTGGGCAACACCGCGCGCGTCTCCAATCCATCCACGCAGGCATCCAAGGCTTCAAGCACTTCAACCCGGGCTTCATGCGTGATGTACGGCACGTGATAAGCGGCAAACGGCTCAAGCACCTGCATGCCTGCATAGCCCAAGCTGCCTTGCAGCACAGGCTTGAGCATGGCATTCAAGTCGCCGTGAATAGAACCCGGGCCAAACATGTGCTCGCGCCCACCAAGGCTGAACGTCAGCAAGGCCTTCTTGCCCTTGAGCAGTCCACGGTCATAAAAGTTGCGGCCACCGTACACCACACCGGACAGGAACACACGGTCAATCCAGCCTTTCAAGATGGCGGGCAAGGAAAACCAATACAGGGGGAAATTGAGCACGAGCAGGTCACAGGCCTTGAGCTTGGCCACCTCGGCTGCAATGTCGGGTGCCAAGGTGCCGGTCTTGTCAGCGTTGCGTTGCTCCAGCGCGTACACCAAATAATCCGGGTTCGAACGCGCCTGAAAATCTGCAGCGCTGGCCACTGGATTGAACTGCATGGCGTAAAGGTCAGAGACATGAACCTCATGCCCTTGGGCTTGAAAGCGCTGCACCATGCGATGCAGCATGGCTGTGCAGAAAGACTGCGGTTCGTTGTGGGCGTGAACTATGAAGACATTCATGGCGGGTTCGTCCGGTAAAAAGGCCAATGCACGAGCAACTGCAGGCCCATGACATGAGCCTGCACCTGCGGGTGATTATGCCTTGAAACCGGAACCGCCAGCGTGGGCTTACACGATGCCGTAGGCCAGCATTGCGTCGGCCACTTTCACAAAGCCTGCAATGTTGGCCCCTTTCAAGTAATCGACGTGCCCATCATCGCCCGTGCCATAGCGCACACACTTCTCGTGAATGTCCCGCATGATGACGCGAAGGCGCTGGTTCAGCTCGTCGCGCGACCAGGAAATCCGCATGCTGTTCTGTGTCATCTCCAGGCCGGACACGGCAACACCGCCGGCATTGGCTGCTTTGGAAGGTGCATACAGAATCCGCGCTTGCTGAAACACGTCAATCGCGTCTTTGTTGGACGGCATGTTCGCGCCTTCCGACACACCACGACACCCATTGGCCACCAGTTGCTGGGCGTCTTCACCCAGCACTTCATTTTGTGTAGCGCACGGAAATGCCAGGTCGGCAGGAATACCCCACGGCTTTCTGTCGGGAAGAAACTCGGCTTTGGGGTAAGTGTCCAGGTACGCATTGATGCGCGCACGCTGCACCTCCTTCAAATGCTTGATGTGTGCCAGCTTCTCGGCGGTGATGCCGTCCGGGTCGTACAAAGTGCCTGAGGAGTCCGACACAGTCAGCACCACGGCACCACTTTGAATCAGTTTTTCAACCGCATATTGCGCGACGTTGCCCGAACCACTGACCAGGCAGCGCTTGCCTTTCAAGCCATCGCCTTGGCGGGCCAGCATGTCTTCCATGAAATACACCACGCCGTAACCGGTGGCCTCGGTGCGAATCTCGCTGCCCCCATACGACAAACCCTTGCCGGTCAGCACACCAGTGAATTCATTCACCAAACGTTTGTACTGGCCAAACATGTAAGACACCTCTCGGCCACCGACACCGATGTCCCCGGCAGGCACATCCGTGAATGGGCCAATGTGGCGGGACAACTCTGTCATGAAGGCCTGGCAGAACCGCATGATCTCGCGGTCTGACTTGCCCTTGGGGTTGAAGTCGGAACCGCCTTTGCCACCGCCCATGGGCAAACCCGTCAAACTGTTCTTGAAGGTCTGCTCAAAGGCCAGAAACTTCAGAATGCTTTGCGTCACGTTGTCGTGAAAGCGAATGCCGCCTTTGTAAGGGCCAATCGCATTGCTGTGCTGCACGCGGTAACCGCGCTGTGTGCGCACTTGGCCTTTGTCGTCTTCCCAGCACACACGGAAGCTCACAATGCGATCTGGCTCGGTCAAGCGCTGAAAAATCTGCTCGCGTTCGTACTTGGGGTTCGCGGCCACATAGGGCAGCACGTGTTGGGCTACCTCATAAACGGCTTGATGGAATTCTGGTTCTCCGGGGTTGCGGCGAATCAGCCCTTGCATGAAATCGTCGAGCTGCGCAGTTGTGGCCATGTTGTTCTCCTGACGGGAAAAGAGTGAATAACATTTCCCCAAAACATGGGCACAAGTACGGGGATAGCCTGTGGACAACTGCTGCAAGCCATTCAACCTGAACCAGAATTTGAGGGGTGCTCAAATTTTCATCATGGCGCATGCTGAGCCCGAACGGATGACAGTTTCGGAAAAAATTCTCCGACACCTTGCGCGGGTCAGGTCAGGACTTCAACGAACAGGTTCGGTCTGTTCATGGCGGGGGAAACCCTCGTGGTGATTGGTGACAGCCCAGGCTTGTCGCTGGGCCCTGCGAAAGATCACAGTGGCCTCCAGACGGTTACGGGCATGCAGGCGTTCAAGTATGTCTTTCACATGCCCTTTTACGGTTTCAACACCAATCTGCAGAACCCGTGCAATGTCCTTGTTGCTCAGGCCAGAGGCAATCAACTCCAACACCTGTTCCTGTTTGTGGGTCAGTTCGCGCGGGGCTGGGGTGCTGTCCGAGCCCACGCTCACACCGGCATGGGCCAAGGCCAGTGTGATGACTTCAGTGAGTTTGCGCAGGGGCGCTGTTCTGGCGGTAATGAAGACATGCTCGGCTTCGTGGCGGCGCAATTGCTGCATCAATTCTGCCGAGTAATGGGTGATGACCACCGTCACCCCGGGGAACAGTGTGCTCAACAAACCCAAAAACGATTCCGGCCCCACATCATGCAGGGGAAAGCTGCTCAGAATCAGAACCGGAAACTCGTGAACCGCCGCTCCGGCTGCTTCCTTGAACGTGGCAAACTGCCGAACCCGAACACCGGGCATAAGGTCCTTGAGCAGTTCAGCGTACCCGAAGGCCGTGATGGCTTGATCATCAAGCACGTACACCAAAGGCTGTGATGGCTGTTCGTGATGGGGTTTCACCGTGTGTGGTTCCGCAAATGATGAATTCGACGTACCACTGTAGCCAAGCACCCATCCCCCTAAAGGGTTAAATAACAGTGCAAATGCCTGACAACTCAGGGTTTCAGGCTGAAACCGACTCAACAACCAACTCCCCGTTGACACAACGTCAACGATTCAATTAATATCCAATCATGAGCTATCTGATTGAACGACGCGAAGAAGAAAAGGAACGCCGCCGGGAAGAAATTCTGGACGCGGCGGAAACCGTTTTTTCCGAAAAAGGCTTTGAAGAAGCCACCATGGAACAGGTTGCCCGCACGGCCAGGGTGTCCCGTGCCTTGGTGTATGTGTACTTCAGGGACAAAACAGCCCTGCACCTGGCCATTTGCCTGCGTGGCCTTAAAAACCTGCGCGACCGCTTTCAGCATGCACGCGAAGCGGAGACGGTGGGCTACCATCAGGTCAAAGCAATTGGCCGGGCTTATCGGGCATTTTCTGAACAACACCCCACCTACTTCGCAGCGCTCAGCCGGTACGAGTCCCAGCCGCATGACTTCAGCCTTGAAGACCCTTGCTGCAGCACGCTGGAGATGATGCAGGCCGGTCAAAAAGTGCATGAGCAAACCGTGCTGGCCCTTGTGCAAGGAATGTCCGACGGCAGCCTGCGCAGCGACTTGAAAAACCTCATGCAGATTTCAGTGACGCTGTGGGGCTTTTGCCACGGCACCATTCAACTGGCCCACACCAAAGGTGCCTTCATGCAAGCCATGGGCATCACCCCGGAAATTTTCATGGAACAAGCCTTGGACCTTGCCATGCAGGCCTTGGCCACCCCGCAACAGCCCCAACAAGGAGACCACCATGCGTGACGTCGTCCAACTGGTTCGAAACGGGCCCTCGGCCCTTTTTTTTGAGCAATCATTAGACAGTCGTCTAATCAGTAAATTACTGTTCAGCATTTTGCTCACAGGCGCCGCCCAAAGCCACGCGCAGTCGCCTCTGAACCAATACCTGGACGAGGCCATGATGCGCAACCCGGCACTCAGCGCAGCCGGGCAGGACGTAGAAGCTGAACGTCAGCGGCTGGACAACCTGCGCGCCCGCTATTACCCCTCGCTGAGTTTGAGCGCCCGCATCAGCGTGTCCGAAGGGGGCCGCACCATCGACTTTCCCGCAGGCACCTTGCTGAACCCGGTGTACCAAACACTGAATGCGCAGGCGGTGGCCATGGGCCAACCGGCCCGGTTTCCCACGGTGCAAAACCAGTCCATCCCGCTGCTGCGCCCCACGGAACAAGACACGCGCCTGCAATTGCGTGGCCCCCTTTACGAACCCGTGCTGAACCAGCAAGTGCAGGCGCAGAAAGAAGCCCTGAACGCCCAAGAGGCCGCCCGCCAGCAAGTGCGTGAGGAACTGACACGCGACCTGCAGGTGGCCTATTGGCAAATGGCGCAAAGCCAGGCGCGTATTGACGTGCTGAAAGCCAGCCAGAAAGCCTTGCAGGAAAACCGCCGGGTGAACGATGCCTTGTACAAGTCCGGCGAAACCACACTGGACGCCCCCAAACGCGCTTTGGCGGAATTGCTGGATGTAGAAGTGCAACTGAGCGACGCCATCAAACAACGTAAACTGGCCCAGGAACTGTTCAACACCCTGCGTTTTGTCACAGTCGACAGCCCGGTGGAACTGCCGGATGAAACCCTGCAAGACAACACCCTTCAAGCCCTCACCGATCTACTTCGGCCTTCTGAAACCGAGGCCCGAAGTGCACCGGAAATCACCCGGCTTCAACGCAGCCTGGCCGCACAAACTGCGGCACTGGGCGCAGCGCAAGCCACCTACAAGCCGTCGCTGGGCTATCTGATTGAAGGGGGCTACCAAGGGCGCGACTACAGTACTGGCCCCAACACGGGCTTTGCCACAGCCTCGGTGGTGATGAACTGGACCCTGGCCGATGGCGGTGTGCGCAACAGCGAAGCAAGCCGCGCCCGGGCTCAACTGAACGCGCTTGCCGCGCGCGCAGCGCAAGTCAGCCGTCAACTGCTGCTGGCCCGTTCGCAGGCGCGGGAAAACCTGCTGGTGTCGCTCAACGCCATTCCGGCGCGCAAAGCGCAGCAGGACGCCGCGCAGGAAAGCCTTCGCATCGTGACCCGCAAACGCGACGCGGGCGAGGCCACCCAAATTGAATTTCTGAGTAGCGAACAGGCCGCCACACGCGCACGGCTGGCGCTGTCTGCCGCCGTACACCAAGCGCGCATCGACCACGCCATCTGGCAATACCACAACCGAGACATTCCCGAACTGCAGGCCCTTCAAGGAGTAGCCCCATGAACGCCCCCACCCACTTCGCACAGCCCGCGCACCCTCGCACCTTGTTGGCGATTGCTGGCCTGTTGGCACTGACGCTCACCGCCTGCGGCAAAAAGGCCACGGAAGCCGCACCGGTAGAAACCGCGCGCCCGGTTCAAGCTCAAACAGTGAGCCTTGGCCCAGCGTTCCCCCTGATCGAGGTCAGCGGAGTCGGTGCGTTCCGGGATGAAACCCGCATGAGCTTCAAAGTCGGCGGTGTTGTTGAATCCATCACCGTACGGGAAGGCGACACCGTCAAGGCAGGCCAACGACTGGCATGGCTCAACCAGCAGGAAGTCAATGCCGCAGTCAGCCAAGCCGCCGCAGGGCTGGACAAAGCCGAACGCGACCTGAAGCGCGGCCGCGAACTCCGCAGCGACGAAGTCATCTCCAAAGTACAACTGGACAACCTTGAAACCGCACTGCAAGTGGCCAAAGCCCAAGCCGCCCAGGCCAACTTTGCCCGCAAAACATCCGACATCGTGGCCAATGCACCCGGTGTGGTGCTGCGCCGCATGGCCCAAGTGGGCGAAGTGGTGAATGTGGGTCAGCCTGTGCTGGTGCTGGGCAGTGCCAGCAGCGGCTTTGTGGTCAAGTCCAGCCTCACTGACCGGCAAGCGATCCGCGTTCGTCAAGGCAGCAAAGCCACTGTGCGCTTTGATGCAGAACCGGACACCGCCTACACCGGCAAAGTCATTGAACTGAGCCAGATCGCCGACCCGGTCACCGGCACCTATGGCGTGCAGGTTCTGCTGGACAAGGCAGGCCAACAGGGCAGCGGCCTGCTGTCCGGCATGCAAGGCCGCGTGTTCATTGAACCTGAAGGCCGCGACGCCCAGCGCACTTATGTGCCACTGGAAGCCGTGGTGGAAGGCAACAACAGCGCCGCCTGGCTGTTTGTGGTGCAAGCCGACAACAGCGTGAAACGCCAATCCGTGAAGGTGGCGTTCGTGGACGGTACGCGCATTGCCCTGCAAGAACCGCTGCCTGAAGGCACCCGGGTGGTCAGCTCCGGCGCAGCTTACCTGAAGGACGGCAGCAAGGTCACCGTTGTGGAGCAGGCACCATGAGACTCTCAGACTTTTCCATCAAGAATTACCAGTTCACGCTGGTCATCTTTGTACTGTTGTCGGTCATTGGTCTGTCTGCACTGCGGGACATTCCCCGCACTGAAGACCCTTACTTTGACATCAGCGCCTTCCGCATCAATGTGATCTACCCGGGCGCTGACCCCATTGAAATGGAACAGCAGGTGGCCAAGCCGCTTGAAGACGCTTTGCGTGGCTTGGACGACCTCAAAGAAATGTTCTCCACCAGCCGCAACAGCGGTGGCGTGGTGTTCGTGCGCTTCAAGGCCGAAGTGGACGTGGACAAAAAATTCGATGAAGTGAACCGCGAAGTGGCCCAGTTGCGCAACAAACTGCCCTCGGGCGTGCGCAGCATTGAAGTCAAACGCTTCAACCCGGGGTTCACCAACATCGTGCAATACGCCTTGGTGTCCGACACCGCCAGCTACGCGCAAATGTCCGAGTACGCCGAGGACTTGAGCGAAGCCTTCGAGCGCATCGACGGTGTGCGGGAAAGCGAAACCTGGAGTTACCCCGAACAACAGGTGCGCGTCACCCCCAACTTCCGCAAACTGGCCGAACTGGGCATTCAAGCCACTGATTTGGCACGCGCCATTCAGGGCGAGTCCCTGAACATTCCCGGTGGCCCAGTGGAAGAAGGCGGACGACGCCTGAACGTACAGACCTCTGGCCAATACCGCACTGTGGACGACATCCGCAACACCGTGGTGCTGGGCACAGGCAGCGGCGGTGCGCTCGGTGGCCGCTTGGTGCGAGTGGGCGATGTGGCCGACGTGCGCTGGGATTACGACAACCAGGATGTGATTGGCCGCTTCAACGGGCAACGCGCCGTGTTCGTGACTGCCAACCAGAAAAAAGCCCGCAACATCTTCGAAACCCAGAAAGGCATTGAACTGGCCCTCACGGATTTCGAGAAAACCCTGCCGCCCGACATTCGGCTGGAACGCGGCTTTGAGCAATACAAAAACGTGGCCAAGCGGCTTGATCGCCTCACCTTCGACTTCGGCCTGGCCGTGTTGCTGGTGCTGATCACGCTGTTGCCCTTGGGGCTGCGCGCCGCCGGTATCGTGATGATCTCTGTGCCCCTTTCACTGCTGACGGGCCTGGCCTGCCTGTACTTTGCCGGGTTCTCGCTGAACCAGTTGAGCATCGCAGGGCTGGTGGTGGCCTTGGGCCTGTTGGTGGACGATTCCATCGTCGTGATTGAAAACATCGCGCGCTATTTGCGGATGGGCTATGGCCGCGTTGCCGCAGCCCGTGAAGCCACCAAGCAGATTTCACTCGCAGTGCTGGGCTGCACCGCCACCTTGCTGTTCGCTTTCCTGCCCCTGTTGATGCTGCCCGACAACTCCGGCAAGTTTGTACGCTCGCTGCCTGTGTCAGTGGTGTTTACCGTGGCGGCCTCCCTCTTTGTGGCGCTGACCATCATTCCTTTCCTGGCCAGCCGCATGCTCAAGCGCGAAGAGAATGAACATGGCAACGTGGTGCTGCAAAAACTCAATGGCGCCATCGACCGCTTCTACACCCCCCTGCTGCACAAAGCGCTGCAAACCCCAAAAACCGTGGTGGTGGGTTCACTGGTTCTGTTTGTGGCCAGCCTGGGCTTGGTGCCCTTGATGGGCATGTCCCTTTTTCCGAAAGCCAATACACCGCAGTTTCTCATTGAAGTCAGCCTGCCCCCGGGCTCCAGCGTCACCGCCACTGACACCGTGGTTCGACGCATCGAAGCGGAACTCAAGCAGTACCCTGAAATCACCGCAGTGATGAGCTCGGTGGGCGAAGGCAACCCACAAATCTATTACAACGTTTTTCAACAGGACAAACAGTCCCACGTGGGTGAATTGTTCGTCCAGTTGAAGGCTTACGACAAAGGCACCCCCGCTTTGCTGGACGCCTTGCGTGCCCGGCTGGACAGCATTCCCGGTGCCAACCTGGTCGTGCGCGAATTCCAGAATGGCCCGCCCATCGACGCCCCCATCGGCGTTCGACTCACCGGGCCGGACCTGGACAAACTGCGGGACTACGCCGCCCAGATTGAACAGGTGATGAACGACCACCCCGGCACACTGAACGTGGACAACCCCCAGCGCACAGGCCGCAGCGACCTGCGACTGAAGGTGAACTTCGACAAGGCGGGCCTGTTGGGGGTGAACAGCGCCGAGTTGGACCAAGCGGTGCGCCTGGCGATTGCCGGCGTGCAGTCTGGAGAAATCCGCAAGAGTGACGGTGACGCCTATGACATCGTGGTCCGTGGCCCTGCGGCCGAACGCACCACACTGGCCGCCCTCGAAGACTTCCACGTCATTTCCCGCAACAAGCGTGCAGTGCCACTGACGGAACTGACCACGCTGGAGCTGGACAACAACCTGAACAGCATCTACCGCTACAACCGCGAGCGGGCAGTGATGCTGACTGCCTACGTCAAAACCGGCTACAACACCGCCAAAGTGACCAACGACATCGCCCGCAAACTGGACACTTTGAACTGGGATCGTGGGTACAAATACCTGCTGGCCGGTGAAGCGAAAAGCCGCGAAGAAAGTTTCTCGGGCTTTGGTACCGCCATCGCCATCACCGTGTTTGGCATTCTGGCCATTCTGGTGCTGGAGTTCGGCAGCTTCCGCAGCACCCTGATCGTGTTGTTCGTGATTCCCTTGGGGGTCACCGGCGGCATGGTCGTGCTGTTCCTGTCCGGCAATTCGCTCAGCTTCACCGCCATGATTGGTTTCATTGCGCTGATCGGAATCGAGATCAAAAACTCCATTCTGCTGGTGGACTTCACCAATCAGCTCAGGGCCCAGGGCACAGGCTTGGACGAATCCATTGAAGAAGCCGGGCGAATTCGCTTCCTGCCCATCCTGCTGACCAGCGCCACCGCCGTGGGCGGCCTGCTGCCGCTGGCCCTTCAAGGCAGCGGCCTGTACGCCCCCATGGCGTGGGTGATCATCGGTGGGTTAATCTCCTCGACCTTCATCGGCCGATTGGTGACGCCCGTGCTGTACAAGCTGTTGCCGCCCGAGATCAACCCGGTGAACGAAGAGGAGGGGCTCAACACACCGCATGCCCGCGTGTGATACCCTGCGGGCTGAACACCACACGCCCGCCCCATCATGAGCAAGAAACCTGCAGCCCGCGCTGGCCTGTCCACCAGGCCAGCCTCCACCTCCGCCAAACGGAGCGGGCCACCCAAACGGCCCAGCACCCGTGACAAAGCCCGCCCCGAAAGCGGCTTTGCGCCGGCTGGCACAGGTCGGGGTGGGCGCCCGGGCCGCAGCGCCAAACCTGCCGCAGCCCCATCCGGTGCACGCCCAGCCCGCAGCACTGGCAGCAAACCCGCGCCCGACAACACCACTACGCGCCCACGCCGCACCCGCGTGGAGGGCACCCGCAGCATCGACCTGCTGGACCCTTACGAGCCGCAGCGCCTGAGCAAAATCATGGCCGCCAAGGGCTTGTGCTCACGCCGCGAGGCCGACTTCCTGATTGAAAAGGGTTGGGTTCGGGTGGATGGCCAGGTTCAAAAAGAACTCGGCGTGAAGGTACTGCCCACCGCCAAAATTGATCTGGACGCTCGGGCCAAAGACGTGTTGGGCAAACAGGTCACCATCCTCTACCACAAACCCATCGGCGTGGTGTCGGGCCAGCCTGAAGGCCGCTACAAGGCCGCCATGGAATGCATCGGGCTGGACAACCAGTGGGACCGAAAAACCGCCATGCCCTTTCACCCCGGCATGCTCAAGGGCTTGGCCCCTGCAGGCCGGCTGGACATCGACTCCACCGGGCTCTTGGTGCTGACTCAGGATGGCCGCGTGGCCAAACAGTTGATTGATGCCAACTCCACTGTGGACAAGGAATACTTGGTGCGTGTGGAAGGCCAGATCGGCGACCGAGGGCTGGAATTGCTGCGCCATGGCCTGACGCTGGACGGCGAAGAGTTGAAACCCGCCAAAGTCAGTTGGTTGAACGAAGACCAATTGCGCTTTGTGCTGGTCGAAGGCAAGAAGCGCCAGATTCGCCGCATGTGTGAAATGGTAGGGCTCAGGGTCGTGGGCTTGAAGCGTGTACGCATGGGCCGCGTGATGCTGGGCGAACTGCCCGTGGGCCAATGGCGCCTGCTACAACCCAACGAACGCTTTTAAGCGGGCAACCTGAACAGGGTTGCCCCAAAAACCCCCTCTTTTTGGGCTTTTGCCTCCCCCGGGTTGGTCATACAGTGGTACGCATTACCACTGCGCACACCTGCCCTGACCATGCTGGCTCAAGCCCCTGACCCCCGCCCTCACTGGAGCGGACCTGCGTCATCCGACAAGGCGTCCTGCGCAGCCCATTCAATGCCGATTGCCTTGGCATTGCCCGACATCCGACGCCAAGGCGATTGGGCCTGTGCCGTGGCCAGTGGCCTGTGCAGCACCGGTCTTCTGCTCGCAGGCCTCTTGGGCCAAAACGCGTTTCTCGCACTGGTATTGGCACTGCCCATGGCCTTCGCCTCGTGGTTGTTGCTGCGGCGGGCTCCGGGCCGTGCGTGGGCGGCCAATGCCCACGCAGCGCTGCTGGCCATTCAAGGCATGCTGCTGACCCTGTTGCTGCCCGGGGTTGGGCCAATCGGCCTGATTTTTCCACTGTTGATGAGCCTGCTGCTGCTTTACCGCGACCCGTGGCCCATCGTGGGTATGGGTGCGGTGGCGCTGTTGTCGCACCTGCTGGACCAGCGGGTGTTGAACGCCGGTGCATCATTCGGTGCCCCAATCAGTGCCTTGCTGTGGCCCGCCCTGGCCCAGGTGGCCTGCACAGCGGTGTTGGCGCTGGTGGCATTTGTGCTGCAAGGCCACGCCAAGGCTGCAGCCCTGCACACCCAACTGCTTGAAGCGCTGGACCCGAAACATGACGCCACCCCCAAGGAAGCCTTGCCCGCGTTGGACACCCCAGCCACACAAAGCCTGACCGCCTGGACCCAACACATGCAATTCATCGTGGCCGGTTTTGCCATGCTGCGTGAGGACGTGCGCGACCTGGCCAACATGGCGCAAACGCTGGACAGCGACCACCCGCTTCAAGCCCAGGACACCGCCCATGCGGCCAACCTGCTGCGCGACTTTGTTCAACAACTGGCCCAACAAACCCGGCTGGGTCAAACCACCAACCAGTTGTCCAAGAAAAACACCGAAGACTGTTTCGACCTCATCAATGGCCTGAATCAGTCGCTGGATGCGCTTCACAAACTCAGCCAACACAGCTACGACTGTCGGCAAACCGCCCAACAACTGGCCCGCGACACGCCTCAAGCCCAACAGGCCTTGGGCGCATTGGCCAGCAACCTGGACACCCTCAACGAGCGTGTGCAGCAGTTTCTCGTCACCATGGAATTGCTCAAAACCGGTTTGAACGCGGTGGAAAACCAATCGGTGGCAGTGGACCGCGCCACCCACCAATGGGTAGAAAACGGGCACAGCAACCAACGCAAAGGCTGGGAAGTCCTCGCCGCCATGGAACAGTTGCAAGGGCGCGCAGGCATCGTCTTCAACACCCTGCACAACGGCGTGCAAACCATTTTGCGCACCGACAACTTGATGCAGGACCTTGAACGCCGGCTCGACCGGTTCAAGGTGTAAACCATGTTGCAACAGGCCTTGCACGACCCGTTGGTGGCCGAGCTGATGGGCAGCCACACCCGTGTGTCGGCCTTGCTGACCGTGCACGACGAGGGGCTGCGCACCCTGTCCGCCAGCAAACACTTCCGGCAACTGCTGGGGCACTCCTCCGATGGGCAAGCCCTGCTTGCCCGTTACGGACAAACCATCACAGACAACCTGAAAAGCGCGTTGTTTGAAGGGTCCGGATGGACAGGGTCTGTTCGCATTCAGGCTCAGTGGGTGAGCCTGCGCCTTCTGCCCTGGAATGGCTTGGGCCTGCTGGAAGAAACGCCTTTGCAGCCAAAGACAGAACCCGCCACCCCATCTGCCGCTGTGGGCCTTGATTTCCCGCCTGCGGTCGGCACGCTGGTGCTGCACCTGAACGACCAAGGCATCATTCTGGGTGCCAGCGAATCGCTGGGCGTGTTCATGGGCCAGGAGTCCTCGGAACTCAAAGGCGTGGACGCACTGAACCTCGTGTACCGCAGCGATGCAGGTCAATTCAAGCGCCTGCTGGACCAAGTGAAATACCGAACCACCGCCAGCGAAGGCGCCTTCCGCATGCGCAATGCCGACAATCAGGTGTTGCTGCTGGACTGGACGGCTGCTGGCGATGGCAATGACATCATTTTGGTGGGCCGACAAAGCCAACACCATGTGGAAGCCGCCCTGCTGCAAAGTGAAGAGCGCATCAACAGCATTCTCGAATCAATGAGCGATGCCTTTTTCGCCATCGACCTGCACGGCCACATCAGCTACGTCAATGCCAAAGGGGCCGAACTGCTGGGCAAACCCGCTCAACTGCTGCTGGGCCGTGTCCTGTGGGACCGCGCCCCACAAATGAAAAAAACCCAACTGTTCCACACCATCAACCAAGCCAAAGGCAGCCTGCAACCTGAAACCTTCCAATGGCAAAACCCGCAAGATGAAGTGTGGTATCAAATCAAGGCCTACCCCAGTCAGGACTTGATCTCCGTCTTTTTCACCGACATCAGCACCATCAAGCGCAGTGAAAACAACATGCGCCACCAAGCCATGCACGACACCCTCACCGGCCTGCCCAACAGGTTGGCCCTGTCGCAGGTGCTGGATGAACTGCTGAACACCCAGGCCGTCACCCAGATGAATATGGGCCTGCTGTTCATCGACCTGGATGGCTTCAAAGCCGTCAACGACACCCTGGGCCATGACAAGGGCGATGAACTGCTGATTGCGGTGTCCAAACGGCTCAAGGGCGTGGTGCGCAACAGCGACATTGTGGCCCGCTTGTCAGGCGATGAATTCGTGATCACCCTGCCCTACATTCCGGGCCATGAAGCCGCCTTCAATGTGGGCCGTAAAGTGGTGGACGCCGTGAGCAAACGGCCCTACGAGTTGGCCGATAAAGCCATCTACATTGGCGCTTCAGTGGGCGTGGCCTTGTACCCGGAAGATGCGCAGGATGTTGAAAGCCTGCTCAAACACGCCGACATCGCCATGTACCAAGCCAAACAGGCGGGCAAAAACACCGTGCGCATGTTCCACAGCGCGATGAGCACCAGCCTGCAAACCAAGGTCAACCTGGAAAACGAATTGCACCACGCGATTGTGCATGACCGCATGGAACTGCATTACCAGCCGCGCATGAACCCGCAGGGCAAGGTGTGTGCGGTGGAAGCACTGGCCCGTTTGCGCAACACGCAAGGGGACTTGGTGGCCCCACTGCATTTCATTCCCATCGCGGAAGAAACCGGACTCATCATCGCCATGGGTGCACAGGTGCTGAAAAAGGCCTGCGAATGGATCGGACAACTCAATACCGAATTGAGCGAACCCATCGGGCTGTCCGTGAACGTGTCGGGCATTCAGTTGCTGGACGGACACCTGACCCAAACCGTGGCCGACGTGCTGCGCGACACAGGTTTCCCACCTCATTTGCTGGAACTGGAACTGACCGAAACCGTGCTGATGCAAAACCACGAGTCCGTGCATGAAGACTTGGTGACCCTGCACAACATGGGCGTGCATTTGTCGATTGACGATTTTGGCACCGGCTACTCCAGCTTGTCGATGCTGCACAAACTGCCGGTACAAAGCATCAAACTGGACCGCTCATTCGTGTGTGAACTGCCCAACACGCCAGACAGCGTCATCATCACCCGCACGGTGCTGGCCATGGCCACCGCGCTGGGCTTGGGTGTGGTGGCTGAAGGGGTAGAAACCGATGAACAGCGTGACTTCCTGATCGATTCAGGCGTGCAGGAGCTTCAGGGCTTTGGTCTGGCCAAGCCAATGACCGACACCGACCTTCACCACTTTCTGAAAGCGCAAAACATCCCCGGGAAACTCGGGCTTCAGGTGCTGGCTGGCCCTGCACCCACTCAACCGTCAGGCCAAACCCTCGGCGCGGGCATCGGCCAGGTCGTACTCGACGCCAAACCCAATTGAGCCCCGAAACACGCGGACTTTCACCAAAGGGCCATGCGGCCGCAGCTCGGCCCACACCCAACGGGCAATGTTTTCCGAGGTGGGCAAGGCAATAAAATCATTCAGGTAAGAATGGTCCAGCCTTTTGCGCACCGCCTCCACTTGCCCGCTGAGCACACTTTCCGGCACCACATAACCATCGGTGGCAGGGCCTTCAAACCACACCTCAGCGGTGTAGCTGTGGCCATGCAAGCCAGGCCAATCGGGCAACTGGTGGGCCACATCGAAGGTGAATTGTTTGAACACTTTCATGGCATGCCTATGACTTTGTGGGTTTGTACGCTCAAGCGCCAGCGCGGGCGGTTCAGGCACACCTCAATGGCGGCCTGCATGTGGGCAGCCTTGCGCGCTGGGTCGGCGTCGTCCATGGCTTGTACAAAAAAGTGGGTGAAATCCAAGGCCTCGAATGAAGCCAAATCCTGCCCGGCCTGGGGCACCACCACTTTCAGTTCATGGCCGGAACGTTGCACCAGTGTGCTGCCTTCTTTGGGGCTGACACAAATCCAGTCCACACCGGCCACCACAGGGTTGGTGCCATTGGTTTCAATCGCAATCTCGAACCCGTGTTCATGCACGGCATCCACCAAGGCGCGGTCCAGTTGCAAGGTGGGTTCCCCACCGGTGAACACCACATAGGGGCGCGCGTTGGGGCCAATGCCTTTGAAGGCCTGCGCAATGGCTTGGGCCAAATCCTCGGCTGTGGTGAACTTGCCGCCACCGGGCCCATCGGTGCCCACAAACTGGGTGTCGCAGAAGCGGCAAATGGCCTGTGCACGGTCTTCCTCCCGCCCAGTCCACAGATTGCACCCGGCAAACCTGCAAAACACGGCAGCGCGGCCTGCCTGGGCACCTTCGCCCTGCAGGGTGTAGAACAGTTCTTTGACGGAATAGGTGCTCAAAACAGTGGGCAACAGGTGAAGGGTCAACAGGCGCCATGCTATCGCAAACCCCGGAAATCAGGGTCGGCCAATGGAGGGAACACGGGCAAAAAAAATGCCCGGTATGGTTAACCGGGCAAACCTCAGAAGCAAAGGAGGAGGGATGTGAGACCTCAGTTTGCAATCACCCCCCTTCCCTTTCAAGTCCTATTTTCGAGCCTTTCCTCGAAACTCCAGAGTTACATCCACTCTTTGACAAGTAGAGCAAACACTCGATTTTCCGCAGTGCGCCATTCGGTGCGGGTTCCACGGCAGGCCCTGCTGACCACCCAGTCATTAAGCCCCTTTTAGAGCAAAAACCCCAAAACTGCTGACCAGTGTCGTCAAAAGCCCACAAGTTACCGAAAAGTCACTTGCCGCCTTAAAACGGCAGGTTCACGCCTTGGGCCACACCGGAAATAGCCGCCTTGAATTCAGCCTGAATGCGGGCCAAAGCCTGCGGGTTGTCGGCTTCAAAACGCATAACCACCACAGGCGTGGTATTGGATGGCCGGGCCAAGCCAAACCCATCGGCGTACTCGGCACGCACGCCATCAATGGTCACCACGCGCTCGGCAGTCGGAAATTGGCCCTTGGCCTGCAGGTCGGCCACAATCTTGAAGTTCTCGCCTTCAGCGGTATTCAGTTGCAGCTCGGGTGTGCTGCTGGAATTGGGCAAGGCATTCAACACCGCACTGGGGTCTGCACTGCGGGACAGAATTTCCAACAGGCGCACACCAGCGTACAAGCCATCATCAAAGCCGTACCAACGTTCCTTGAAGAACACATGGCCACTCATCTCACCGGCCAGCGGTGCACCGGTTTCTTTCAGTTTGGCCTTGATCAAGGAATGGCCGGTGCGCCACATCAGCGGCTCGCCACCGGCTTCTTTCACCGCATTGGCCACGTGCCGTGTGCACTTCACGTCGTAAATCACCATGGCGCCGGGGTTGCGGGCAATCACATCGCGGGCAAACAGAATAAGCTGCCGGTCGGGGTAAATGATCTGGCCGTCTTTGGTGACCACCCCCAAGCGGTCGCCGTCGCCATCGAAGGCCAGGCCCAATTCAGCGTCGCCATCGCGCACGCAGGCAATCAGGTCCTGAAGGTTCTCGGGGTGGGCTGGGTCGGGGTGGTGGTTGGGGAAATTGCCATCCACCTCACAGAACAACTCAGTCACTTCGCAACCCAGCGCCTCATAGAGTGTTTTGGCGAACGCACCCGCCACCCCGTTGCCACAATCCACCGCAATCTTCACGGGGCGGGCCAGGGTGATGTGTCCAAGAATGTTCTTCAGGTAGTCGGGCCACACGTCCTGTGTGCGCAACGTACCCCGGGCCACACCGGCCTGGGTGCCGCGCACAGGCTGTTCGGTCTGAATCCATTTCAGCAGCCCTTGAATGGTGTCACCGTACAGGGTTTCACCATCCACCATCATTTTCAGGCCGTTGTACTGGGGTGGGTTGTGGCTGCCGGTCACCTGCACACCAGTGCCATTGCCCAACAGGAAGGTGGCGTAATACACCAGCGGCGTGGCCACCATGCCCACGTCCACCACATTCACACCGGCATCCAGAAAACCATCGGCCAGTGCGGCACACAGACGGGGGCCAGACAGACGCCCATCCCGGCCCACCACCGCCTCGGTGCGGCCGCGGCTGCGCGCCAGGTTACCCAAAGCGCGGCCCACAGCGTATGCGGCGTCTTCGGTCAAGGTCTCATCCACAATACCGCGAATGTCATAGGCTTTGAAAATGCTGGGGGAAATCGTCATGGTGGTCACTCGTGCAAAATCAGAATTCAGGGCTGTCGCCGCAGCGCAGCAAGGTCAAGGGGCATAATACCGGTTTGATGTTTCAGTCGGCGAAGGACCATGTCCAATTATGTGATTGGCGACGTACAGGGTTGTTTTGACTCCCTTCAGGCCTTGCTGCGCGAGCTTGGGTACCACCCCGAACAGGACACGCTCTGGTTCGCCGGGGACTTGGTCAACCGTGGGCCGCGCTCACTGGACACCCTCCGCTTCATTCGGCAACTGGGCCACAAAGCCCGAGTGGTGCTGGGCAATCATGACCTGCACCTGCTGGCCCTGTACGCCGGCCATGGGCGCCAACACCGCAGCGACACCATCGCCGACATTGTTCAGGCCCTCGATGCCCGCGAACTGATCGACTGGCTGCGTGCCCAGCCTCTGGTTCAGGCCTTGCCCGGTGGGCATGTGCTGGTGCACGCGGGCATTCTGCCGCAATGGTCCCATGCGCAAGCACTGGCCTATTCCGCAGAAGTTCAAGCGGCTTTGCAAGCCGACGACTGGGTGGATTTCATGACCGTGTTGTATGGCAATCAGCCAGACCACTGGTCTGATGCACTGAGCGGACACGACCGCCTGCGCCTGATTGTGAATGTGTGTACCCGCATGCGCATGCTGCGCGAGGACGGCAGTGCCGATTTCAAATTCAAACTGGAACCTGCTGACGCACCCGCCGGGCTGAAACCGTGGTTTGATTACCCACGAGCCCACCCAGACAGCGGGCAAATCCTGTTTGGCCATTGGTCCACCTTGCCCACGCTGCGCAACGCCGCGGGTTACTGCCTGGACACAGGCTGTGTGTGGGGTGGCCAGTTGACGGCCTTGCGGCTGGAAGACTTCGCGGTGTTTCAGGTGCCCGCGCAAGAACCGGGTGTGCCCATCGAACCATAGGCCCCCTCGGCCATTCGGGCTTCAATCACACTGCGGGCTTGGGCACTCAAGGTGTGGCGTGTGTTGCCCTCCACATCAATGGGCGCATGGAACGTGAGGCGACACACAAACCCCTGCGGTGCTGTCACCAACACCCGAATGTTGTCCAGCAAGGTCTGCTCGCCCACAAACGCGGGGGCCTCGGTGAAACGGCCATTGGGCTCAACGTACTGCAAGGTCACCGGCAACAGCGGCACACCCGCCGCAATCGCAGGCTGCACAAAATTGCTGTGAAACGGCAAGGGCTCACGGCCCGTGCCTGTGGTGCCTTCAGGGAACACCGCCACAGTGCGGCCTTGGCCCAACACTTTGGCAGCCGCCTCAATCACTTCCCGCACGGCATGCCGCCGCCCACGTTCAATGAACAGGGTGCCCGAACGCTTGGCCAGTGTGCCGGCCAGCGGCCATTGGGAAATTTCACTTTTGGCAATGAACGTCACCGGGGCCACGGCATTGAAGGCGAAGATGTCGATCCAGCTCACGTGGTTGCTGTACAGCAGCACCGGGCCGTGCTCGGCGTACTGAGCCTGAGGCACTTCAAACACCGCGTCAACACGCACCCTTAAAATGGCCATCAGGCGACGGGCAAACCAGCGCTCCAGCCGAACACGCTGCGCAGGGGACACCACCGCCCACAGCACCAGCACACAAAACAGGCCCTGCAACATGTGCAGCACCATCCTGAGAAGTCGAAATGCGGCCACAGCTCTGCCTTAAGCGGGCAACACGGTGTTGCGCTGGCGGTCCAGCGTGCTGTGCACCAGGCTGCCGTTGACCATGGTGGCCACCACTTTGCCCATCAGCGGAAACCCGTTGAACGGGGTGTGCTTGCCTTGGCTGATCAAGGTGGCCGGGCCCACCACCCACTCGTGGTTGGGGTCGAACACACACAAATCAGCGGGCATGCCGGTGCGCAAACTGCCTGCCTGCGCACCAATGATTCGGGCCGGTGCACTGCTCAACAGCTCGATCATTCGGGCCACCGGCACATTCTGTTCGCGCAGCCATTTCACGGTCAGGGCCAACAACAACTCAAGGCCTGTGGCGCCCGCTTCACTTTCAGCGAAGGGCAACAGTTTGGCGTCGTCGTCCACGGGGGTGTGGTCCGAACAAATGGCGTCGATGGTGCCGTCCAGCAAACCGGCCCGAATGGCATCGCGGTCGCGCTGCTCGCGCAAGGGGGGGATCAGGTGCGCATGCGGGTCGAAAAAGCCGATGTCCATGTCGGTCAAATGCACATGGTGAACGGCCACATCGCAAGTCACGGGCAAACCTTCTGCCTTGGCCTGGCGCACCAGTTCCACACCTTTGGCAGAGCTGACGCGGCACACATGCACACGGGCGCCGGTGTTTCGCACCAGCTCGAAATAGGTTTGCAGGGCAATGGTTTCCGCCATCACCGGCACGCCACTCAAGCCCATGCGGGCTGCGTAAGCCCCAGCGTGGGCCACACCGCCACGGCTCAGGTGGGGCTCGTTGGGGCGCAAAAACACGGTGCAATCGAAGTTGCGGGCATAGCGCATGGCTTGCACCAACACGCGCAAGTCGCCGATGGGCTGCTCGGCTTGGGAAAAGCCCACACACCCGGCCTCGGTCAACTCAGCCATTTCAGTCAGGGTCTGGCCTTGCAGCCCTGTGGTCAATGCGCCCAAGGGGTACACCTTGGCCATGTTCAATTGCCGCGCCTTGAACTTCAGCATTTCCACCAAGCCCGGCTCGTCCAGCACAGGGTCAGTGTCCGGCGGGCACACCAGCGAGGTCACACCACCGGCCATGGCCGCTTCCATTTCACTTTCCAGCGTGGCTTTGTACTCATAGCCGGGCTCGCGCAGGCGGGCGGACAAATCCACCAAACCGGGCAACACCCACAGGCCTTTGGCATCCACCACTCGTCCCGGTGCAAAGTCAGCCGGAATTTCGCCACTGGGCGCCACCGCCACCACGCGGCCCGCTGCCACGGCCACATCCATTGGTGCATCGGCTTCAATGCTGGGGTCGATGACACGGCCCCCGGTAATCAACACGCGCATGTTTGTCTTGTCCTTCTCGGGATCAGGCTGCAACGCCCTTGCTGGAGGCTAGAATGCTCATCACGGCCATACGAACGGCGATGCCGAAAGTCACCTGGTTCAGGATCACACTCTGCGGGCCATCGGCCACCGCAGAATCAATTTCCACACCGCGGTTCATCGGCCCCGGGTGCATCACGATGGCATCGGGCTTGGCCGCCTTCAGCTTGTCTTCAGTCAGGCCAAAATGCTTGAAGTACTCCTGGGCTGATGGAATGAAGGCACCCGCCATGCGCTCTTTCTGCAGGCGCAGCATGATGATCACATCCACATCCCGAATGCCTTCACGCAGGTCGTGCACCACTTTCACACCCATGGTTTCAAACTGGCTGGGCACCAGCGTGCGGGGGCCCACCACACGCACCTCGGGGCAACCCAAGGTGGTCAGTGCATGAATGTCGGACCGGGCCACGCGGCTGTGCACCACATCGCCCACAATCGCCACGCGCAGCTTGGTGAAGTCTTTCTTGAAGTGCCGGATGGTGTACATGTCCAGCAGGGCTTGGGTGGGGTGTGCGTGCCGGCCGTCGCCCGCGTTGATGACGTGAATGCTGCCACCGCTGATGCGGTTCAGGTGCTGGGCCAAAAAAGTAGGCGCACCGCTTTCCGAATGGCGCATCACAAACATGTCGGCGGACATGGCGGCCAGGTTGTCAATCGTGTCCAGCAGGCTTTCGCCTTTGGCGGTGGACGACGAACCAATGTTCAGGTTGACCACATCGGCCGACAAGCGTTTGGCCGCTATTTCAAAGGTGGTTCGGGTGCGGGTGGAGTTCTCAAAAAACACGTTGAACACCGATTTGCCACGCAGCAGGGGCACCGATTTGATCTCCCGGTCAGTGACCGACAGGAACGATTCCGCCGTGTCCAGAATCCGGTGAATCATGGCCTTGGGCAGGCCTTCGATACTCAACAGGTGGATCAGCTCTCCGGCTGCATTCAGTTGGGGGTTGTTCAATTAATTCGCCTCCAGGTCCAAATGAAAGGCGCCTGAATCGTCTTGGGTCAGGACAAATTGTTCGTTGGGTTTCAAGGGCACATGCATGCCCACGTACTGCGCCTCGATGGGCAATTGGCGGCCACCCCGGTCCAGCATCACGGCCAGTTCGATTTTCTCGGGCCGGCCATAGTCAAACAGGTGGTTCACAATGGCCCTCGTGGTGCGGCCGGTGTACAGCACATCGTCCACCAGCAAAATGCTGCGGCCATCCACATCAAACGGCACTTCAGCGGGCTTGGGGTCCGCTTTCAAACCACGGCTGGAAAAGTCATCGCGGTAGAACGCGCTGTCCAAAAAACCGCAAGGCAGCGTGAAGCCCAAATCCGTGTGCAGGCGTTGCGCAATCCACGCGCCCCCGCTGTGCACACCGATCAGGCCCAGTTCGCTGCGGTCGGGGAAGGCTTTGGCAATTTGGTCGCGCAAACGCGCATAAAGGTTTTCCGGATTGGGTAAGCTCATCGCCCCTCCAAAAAATACTGTTCGAGTATCAGGCAGGCGCTGCCCGAATCCACTTTGCCTTTGTTGCGCCGCGCCTCGTCACCACCCAGGCAGCTTTCGATGATTGCACTGGTGTACCGCTCATCCACCTGCGCACAGGCCATGCCAAAGCGGCCTTCAAGCTGGCGGGCAAAACGCTCGCAACGTGCAGTCATGCTGTTGGGCTCGCCATCATCATGGCGGGGCACGCCCACCACAAGGCCCTCGGGCTGCCACTCACGAATGATGGCTGCAATGCGGTCAAAGCGGGTTTTCTCGTCTTCCGCCTCAATCACGCCCACAGGGGTGGCTGTTTTGGTCAAGGTGTTTCCAAAGGCCACCCCAATGCGCTTCAAACCGAAATCAAAAGCCAACAGCAGGGAGGGTTTGGACGTGTGCATGCCGTCACGCATGCCCGGCCACGCCGGAGAGCAGCAGGGGGTCGATACCGAGCAGGGCGTAAGCTTTGGCAAAACGTTCCTGCAAGGGGGTATCGAACAGAATGTCGTCGTTGGCGGGCACCGTCAGCCACGCGTTCTGGGCCAACTCTTCTTCCAACTGGCCCTCGCTCCAACCCGCGTAGCCCAGGGTGATGAACCAGCGCTCAGGGGCTTGGCCTTGGGCCACAGCTTCGAGAATGTCTTTGGAGGTGGTCAGGCGAATGTCGTCGGTCACCACCAGCGAGGAATTCCACACTTTGCCGCCCGAATGCAACACAAAACCACGCTCACCCGCCACCGGCCCGCCAAACAGCACTGGGTCGGTGTCCGTGGCGGCGGCCTGGCCGCCCAGGTCGATTTTGTCCAGCAGGCCAGCCACTGTCAGGTCGGTTGGGCGGTTGATGACCAAGCCCATGGCGCCCTTGCTGGAGTGCTCACACACATAGACCACGGCCCCCGCAAAATTGGGGTCCAGCATGTTGGGCATCGCCAGCAGCAGATGACCGGACAGGCTGAAATCAGGCACAGTGGTTTTAGGGGCTTGAGTCATGCCAAAATTGTAATGCCTTTTGCAGTAACCCCACGCCCACCGGACGTATTTATGGCCCCAGCAGTCAACCCATCCAGCCTTGCCCATCACCCCTTGTCCACCCAACCTGCCGTCACCCCGGTCCACACCGGTTTGATGTGGTTCAGGCGGGACTTGCGGACCGACGACAACGCCGCCCTGTTTTATGCCCTCAAACACTGCAAAGCCCTGCATGCGGTGTTTGTGTTTGACCGCACAATTCTGGACGCGCTGCCCCGAAAAAACGACCGTCGTGTGGAATTCATCTGGCACAGCGTGGCCGAACTGAAAGCCACACTGCAGGCCGCCGGGGGCGACCTTCATGTGCTTCATGCACCGGCCGCGCAAGCCATTCCCGCGTTGGCCCAGCAGTTGGGTGCGCAGGCCGTGTTCACCAACAAAGACTACGAGCCCGCCGCCCGTGAACGGGATGCCTCGGTGCGCCAAACCCTGGCCGACCAGGGCTGCCCGTTCTACACCTTCAAAGACACGGTGCTTTTCGAAGAAGATGAAGTGCTGACCCAAGGCGGCAAATTTTTCTCGGTCTTTACCCCCTTCAAAAACGCCTGCCTGAAAAAGCTCGACCCATTTCACCTCACCGCTTACCCCAGCGCCCAGCGCCTGGCCTCGGGTGTGCTGGCCAAACCGTCAAGCCCACCGCCACTGCCCAGCCTGCAAGCCATGGGGTTTGAAACCACCAACATTCTTGAGTTGGTGACCCCCGGGCAACAGGGGGCCTTGGCCGCGCTGGACGACTTCCTGACCCGCATCGACCGCTACAAAACCGCGCGAGACTTCCCCGCCGTCAAAGGCGTGAGCTACCTGTCCGTGCACATGCGTTTTGGCACGGTTTCCGTCCGCCGCTGCGGCCGGGCCGCGTGGGAGCGTTTTCAGGCCAATGGCAGCGAAGGAGCCATGGGCTGGCTCAATGAACTGATATGGCGTGACTTTTATTTCCAGATAATTTTCCACCGGCCCGATGCCGCCCAGAACGCTTTCAGGCCGGAGTACGACCTGATCGTCTGGGACGCCGACGAGAAAGCCCAACGCCTGTTTGAAGCCTGGTGCGAAGGCCGCACCGGCTACCCGCTGGTGGACGCAGCCATGCGACAACTGAACCAGACGGGCTACCAGCACAACCGCTTGCGCATGGTCACCGCCAGCTTTCTGACCAAAGACTTGGGCATCGACTGGCGCTGGGGCGAGCGTTATTTCGCCGACCACCTGAACGACTTCGACTTGTCAGCCAACAACGGGGGGTGGCAGTGGGCGGCCAGCAGCGGCTGCGATGCTCAGCCCTACTTCAGGATCTTCAACCCGGTCAATCAGTCCGAGAAATTCGACCCCGAAGGGAAATTCATCCGCAAATACTGCCCCGAACTGGCCAAATTGCCCAACAAGGTGATTCATGCCCCGTGGGCCTGCCCGCCGCTTGAGCTGCAAGCCGCCCATGTGGTGCTGGGTGAAACCTATCCCAGGCCGGTGGTCGACCACGACTTCGCCCGCAAAAAAACACTGGAGCGATACGCAGTGGTGAAAAAGAGCACACCCGAAGCAGACTGAACCCTTGGGCTGCAGTGGCCACTTAATGGGGTCTGAATTCATGGATTCCCTGCCGTGGCCACTTTCCCCTCAACCCGCCGGGCGCTGTGCAGCCTGGCCCTGGCATGGGCCACGCTAGGCCTGCTGAGCCCCACCGAAGCCAAACAGACGAAGGACACAATACCCGCCAAGTCGTCCACCAAGGCATCCACCAAAGCAAGCGCCAAATCGGGGTCCAAGCCGGCTGAATCGAACAACACCAAGCCCGCCAGCAATGCCCGACGCGGTGCGGCCCAGCCCTATGTGGCTGCCAACGTGGCTGAACTCACCACGGAACGCACCATGACCGGCGCCATTCTTCGCCTGATTCAGGTGGACGCCAACCGGGGCAAGGCCAGCGAGGCTGGGGACACCCCACTTCTGGTGCTGGAGCTGTTTGAGCCTCGCACCATGGCCCTGCTGGACCAACTGCAACTCAAAGGCCAACTGGCCACTCAGGAAGGCCGCATGGTCGACCTGCAGCGCCACGCCGGGGTTCGGGTTGAGCGCCTGGAAGTGAACGGGGAAGCCGTCGAGTTCGTGCTGGAATACAGCCCGGTGCGCAGCAAGGCGTTCTGGGTGTTCTGCTCAGTCAGCCTCGCCGACGAAACGCTCGGCGCACCGCTGTGCCACACCGACAGCGAACTGACGGTGGACCCAGCCAGCCTCAACCCCTGATGGCCTCGAAGGCCCGTTGAGCCGCTGCACCGGTGGCTTGAATCACAGCATCGGTGTGGGTGACCGACACAAACCCAGCCTCAAAGGCCGACGGGGCCAAGTACACGCCTTCAGCCAGCATGGCATGGAAGAAACGGTTGAAGCGCTCGCGGTTGCTGGCGCTGACTTCCGCAAATGAAGCCGGCACCGCCTCACTGAAATACACGCCGAACATGCCGCCAATGCTGTCGGCACAGAACGCAGGCTCACCCGCAGCCTTGGCTGCAGCCTCAAAGGCATCCACCAGTTTGGCGGTCTGGCTTTCCAGCGTGGTGTAAAAACCGGGTTGCTTCAACAGGTTCAGGGTGGTCAACCCTGCGGCCACCGCCACAGGGTTGCCGCTCAGGGTTCCAGCCTGATACACAGGGCCCAGCGGCGCAATGCAGGCCATGATGTCCCGGCGGCCACCAAAAGCCCCCACCGGCATGCCTCCGCCAATAATCTTGCCCAGGGTGGTCAAGTCAGGGGTAATGCCGTACACCCCCTGCACGCCCTGCGGGCCCACGCGGAAGCCGGTCATCACCTCATCAAAAATCAACACGCTGCCATGTTGAGTACACAGGTCGCGCAGTGCCTGCAAAAACTCGCGGGTGGGTTTAACAAGGTTCATGTTGCCCGCCACAGGCTCCACAATCACGCAGGCAATTTGGTCGCCACTGGCCTGAAACAAGGCATGCAGTTGTTCCACATTGTTGTAGTCCAGCACGCGGGTGTGTTTGGCAAAGTCTTCCGGCACACCGGCGGAGGTTGGGTTGCCAAAAGTCAGCAGCCCCGAACCGGCCTTCACCAACAGGCTGTCTGCATGGCCGTGGTAGCAACCCTCAAACTTCACAATGGTTGGCCGTCCGGTGAAACCACGGGCCAGGCGAATGGCGCTCATGGTGGCTTCGGTGCCTGAACTCACCAAACGAACCTGCTCCATGGAGGGCAGCATTTCACACAGCGTTTCCGCCATCACAATTTCAGCCTCAGTGGGTGCACCAAAGCTCAGGCCACCCACAGCCGCCTCCTGCACTGCCCGAATCACCTCAGGGTGCGCATGGCCCAGCACCGCTGGCCCCCACGAACCGATGTAGTCGATGTACTGGCGGTCGTCCGCATCCCACACATAAGGGCCATTGGCCCGCTTGAAAAACCGGGGTGTTCCCCCCACCGACTTGAACGCCCGCACCGGGGAATTCACACCCCCGGGAATGGTTTTCTGGGCGCGTTCAAACAACAACTCATTGCGGGACATTCCACTTCTCCAACAGGCAATTTCACGGCTTGGCCGTTTCGAATTCTTCCACCCAGGCCCGGGCACGGTTCAGCACCTTCAGGGCGTCAGGCCGCTCTTCCGCCCCACCAAACAAGCCCGACACCACAGCCACAGCGTCCGCCCCAGCGGCGCGCAAGGGTGCCACATTGTGCAGGGCAACCCCACCAATGGCCACCACCGGCACGCCCAGGGCGCGGGCTTGGCCCAGCAATTCCAACGGGGCGCGCACCGCAGCAGGTTTGGTGGTGCTGGGGTACACAGCGCCAAAAGCCACGTAATCGGCCCCTTTGCGCACGGCACGCTCAGCCCGGTCCAGCTCATTGTAGCAAGAGGCCCCAATCAGCAGGCCCGCAGGCAAAGTGTGTCGGGCTGAATCCACAGGCTCATCGTCACGCCCCAAGTGGACCCCATCCACACCCGGCAAATTCCAGTGCACCACCGATTCCGCAGACACATCATTCACAATCAAATGGGCACTGTAGGGCATGCAGACATCACACAGGTCAGCCACAAACTCGCCCAATTCATCCATCGGCCAGTTTTTCTGTCGGCACTGGAACAGGCGCACACCGCCTTCCAGCGCAGCCTGAACTGAATCCAGTACCGCTTGCCGGGTCCACAAACCGCCCACCTCCGGGGTGATGGCATACACGCCGCGAATCACACGTTGGGCGTACGGACTCATGATTCCCCCCGGCCTTGGGCCAGTTGTTGCATCAGGTGCAGGCGGTCGGGAATGCGCTGCCCCTGGCCAATCGCAAACCCATGGCTTAGGGCCTGCCAGGTGAATTCAAGCGCCAAGCCCACGGCATCGTTCAGGCTCAAACCCTGAGCCCAGGCCCCGGCGCAGGCGCTGGCCAACGTACAGCCGGACCCATGGTACTGGTGGGGCAAGCGGGCACACGGAAAGGCCTGCTCTGCCACCTCCCCTTCCTGGTCCCAATACAGGCGGTTCACCACATCCACCTCGTCCAGGTGCTCCCCTTTGATCAACACCGCCCGAACCCCCTGATTCAACAGGCTGGCGGCGGCATCGGCAGGGGTGCTTTGCCCGGTCAGCGCCTGCGCCTCGGGCCAGTTGGGGGTGATCAGGTCGATCAAGGGGAACAGCCGCGCTTGCATCGCAGACCACACGGCAGCGGCACCCAGGGCATCTCCACGGCCCGACGCCCTGACCGGGTCCACCACCAAGGGGGCGTCCGGGTATTCAGTTTTCAATCGAAACACCGCATCCACAGCGGCTGTGCTGCCCAACACGCCCACCTTGATGGCCGAAGGGGCAAGCCCATCATCCAGCAACACGTCCAGTTGGCGGTTGATCGCGCGCTCATCCACAGGCTCAAACCAGGCCACACCCACCGTGTTTTGCGCGGTCAACCCGGTCAGGACAGTCAATGGGTGAACCCCCATGGCAGCCAGCGTCAGGGCGTCGGCCTGCATCCCGGCACCGCAGGTGGGGTCGGAAGCAGAAAACGTAAATACCAAGGGGACTCGAATCGACATTGAACACTCAAAATTGGCCCGCACGCAGACCGCGCGGGGATCAAACTGAGTATTATCCACCGGTTGAAAAATCATTTTGGCGGCCCGCCTGCGAATGCGGGCTTTGCAGTTGCTGGAGTCTCAGACATGAACACATGGATTTGCTTGATTTGCGGATGGGTATACGATGAAGCCAAGGGCTTGCCCGAGGAAGGCATCGCGCCTGGCACCCGTTGGGATGACGTTCCGCCCAACTGGGTCTGCCCCGAGTGTGGCGCCCGCAAAGAAGACTTCGAAATGACCCAGATCTGATGCCCGAAACCAGCCAGGCCCGCACTACCCCCGCTACGGACACTGTCGAGCCCAGGCTGGCTTCCCCCCTGCTCATCCAAAGGTTGGGGATGATGGGTGCCCTGTTGGGCGTTCTGGCAGCGCTGCTTGCGTTGGCGGCTTGGTGGGCTCACCAGCAAGGCATCACCCTGCAAGCCAAGCGTTTGGCACAAATTGCTTTGGTCGAAAGCCGCCTGCAAGACGAACTCACCCAACTGAACCGGAACCAGATCGAATCGCTGCCCGCATGGGCACTCAAAGGTTTGCTTGAATTCGGTCAATCGGTCAGCCGTGGTCAAGAGGAATCGCGGTGGTTCGGCGCCATTCACGCGCAAACCCTGCAACAACTCACCACCCAAGCCATTGAGGCGCTGGGCAAGCCCGTGGGCGGTGTGGACCTTTCCCCCGATGACCGCCGCCGTTTGGAAAGCGACACGCGCCTGAACGGCCTCGAGCGGGTGCGCAGCATCCGGCTGCATCTGGTCCAGGTGTCCAACGGCTGGGCCATTCTGCTCACCGGTTTGTCCGCTCTGCTGGGCATTCTGGCCATTGCGCTGCTGCTGAAATGGTGGAACCTGAGCGCAACGCAGGCCTTGAACCGACGCATCGTGATCTTGGGCCAGGCCCTGAACACCCAAAGCCAGCAGGAACTGCGGCTGGAAGGGGCCCACAGTGCGCTGGAAGGCCTGACCCAGGCACTCAAAAAAGCCCGCGACCCAGCGGACAGGCAAGACCTGATTCGCCTGGGCCAGCAGTTGCAGGAACTGCACCAAAGCGGTCAATCCGTGTTGAGTTTCGCCAAATCATTTCACCAACTGTCGGCCCAAGGCACGCAAGTGGCCAAAACCGCGTTGAACAGCGAACAGCGGCACGTGCAGGCAGACAGCCACATGCAATTGATGCAGCAACAACTGGAAGGGCTGCGTCAGGACATCCGGCTGGCCGCGCAAGGCCTGCGCAAAGCCGGGGAAGTCAGCCGACAGTTGTTGACCCAAATTGACAGCACCCAGATTGAACTGGGCCTGACTGAAGCCGACCGCACAACACACCTTCAGGGCTTGGTGGAGCAAAGCCAGATGGCCCTCAAAGAGGCCATTGAGGGGCTGGTGCTGGCCAGCCAGAAGATCAACATGGGCCAGATTGAAAGTCAGAAGCTGGCTGAATTTTTGGCAGTGAACCACACCGCCTGGGCCAATCTGCTGGACCAGATCGAGCAATACACCGAGCACGCCTCACGCGACTCCGAAGCCGCACTGGTGCTCGCCCGCCGCTTGATCCGGCAAGGGCACAATCAGGCCGCCAGCGCGCCACCACAACTGCTGCCCTGACCGGCGGTGCAACCGTAGCAATGCTCCCCAACCACCACGGGCAGCGCATCCAGCCTGTTGGCCTCAAGGTCGTCCAGCGTCAAAGCACGGCCCTGTTCATCCCGAATCGGCCAGCCCAATTGTTGGTTAAAGTCGCAGTCATACAGCACGCCTTGGTAATCCACGGACACCAGGCTTCTGCACATCACCGCCTCCAGGTTTGACTCCCGGTAGGCAGACTTCAGCGTGTCCATGTACCCGTCAAAGGTGCCCTTGCTGATCAAGGTACTGCCAAACCGGGCAATCGGCATGTTGGTGATGGTCACCAGCCGGTTGAACACCACATCAAACTTTTCAGCCAACACCCGCTTGTAATCGGCCTCCAAGGCCGCCTGCGGTGGTGGCAAGCTGGGCCCCTGAGGGTTGAACACCAGGTTGATCACCTTGTCTCGGCCATAGCCCAGCGCATTCAATTGCTGAAGCCCACGAATACTGGCGTCAAACACGCCCTTGCCCCGTTGGCGGTCCACATTGTCCTCCAGATAGCAGGGCAAGGATGCGTAAATTTCAACCTCATGGTCCGCCAAAAATTCAGCCAGGTCTTCATAACCGGGTTCACTCAGAATCGTCAGGTTGCATCGGTCAATCACATGCACACCTGCACGGCGTGCCGCCACCACCAAGCGCCGAAACTCCGGGTTCATTTCCGGGGCCCCGCCTGTCAAATCCAGTTGGCGAACCCAACCCTGCTGCATCAGGGCAATCAATCGGTCCACCAAGGGGCCCTGCATCAACTCGGTGCGCTTGGGCCCTGCATTCACATGGCAGTGGGTGCAGCTCTGGTTGCACAGGTAACCGAGGTTGACCTGAAGCGTGTCCAAGCGGCTGCGCTGTACCGCAGGAAAACGGGTGGATTTGAGCAAATGAACCACTGAATGCATGGGGACTCCGTAAGGCGCTCGTGCGGTGCGATAATGAGGCAACACACTTGAAGTACTCATCATCCCACAAATTGCCGGCCTTCACGCCCATGATCCAGATCACCGTGAACAACCAGTCCCACAGCCTGCCTGAGGGCAGCACCATCGACGCCCTGCTGGCCCAACTTCAATTGACGGGCAAGCGCCTCGCAGTGGAGATGAACGGCGAAATCGTGCCCAAAAGCCGGCACAACACTACCCCACTGAGCAACGGTGCGGTGCTGGAAATTGTGGTGGCTGTGGGCGGCGGCTAATGGTTTCGGCACACACAACCTGATCAACCCCTACCGGAGCAGTACCCCATGACACAGCCCCAGGACACCTGGACCGTCGGTTCCCGCACCTTCCACAGCCGCCTGCTGGTGGGCACCGGCAAATACGCCGACCTGGCCCAAACCCGCGATGCCATTGTGGCCAGCGGTGCAGAAATCGTCACTGTGGCCATCCGCCGCACCAACATTGGCCAAAACGCCAATGAACCCAGCCTGCTGGACGCGCTGCCCCTCGATCAGTTCTGCTACCTGCCCAATTCCGCAGGCTGTTACACCGCAGCCGATGCGGTGCGCACCCTGCGCCTGGGCCGCGAACTGCTGGATGGCCACAACCTGTGCAAACTGGAAGTATTGGGGGACCCCAACAACCTGTACCCCGACATGGAAGAAACCTTGATTGCCGCGCGCGAACTGGTGGCCGATGGGTTTGAAGTGATGGTCTATTGCTCGGACGACCCCATCTACGCCCGCAAACTCGAAGACGTGGGCTGCAAAGCCATCATGCCCCTGGCCTCGCTGATTGGTTCGGGCATGGGCATCCTGAACCCCTGGAACATTCAATTGATTTTGGAGAAAGCGCAGGTTCCCGTGATCGTGGACGCCGGCGTGGGCACCGCATCCGACGCCGCCGTAGCCATGGAACTGGGCTGTGCAGGTGTGCTGATGAACACCGCAATCGCCAAAGCCCAAGACCCGGTCCGTATGGCCTACGCCATGAAATTGGCCACCGAAGCGGGCCGCGCAGCCTATCTGGCCGGTAGAATGCCGAAAAAATTCTATTCAGCCAGCCCATCCTCCCCCACCGAGGGCGTGATCGGCAGCCGCAAACCATGAACACAGAACCACTCCAAGCCGCCGCCCCAACGGAATCACCGAACGACGACAACCCCCTGCGCCACCGGCACATTCGCAGCTTTGCCAAACGGCGAGGCCATCTGTCCAAAGCGCAGGAACGAGCCTTCGAACTAGGCATGCCGCAATGGGGCATCCCCTACACCCCCACCCTGCTCAACTTTGAACAGCACTGGGGCCGAACAGGGGCCCCCAATTGGCTGGAAATCGGCTTTGGCATGGGCGAGACTACGGCACAAATTGCCGCAGCGCACCCCCAAGTGAATTACCTGGGCGCTGAAATCTACACCGCAGGTGTGGGGTCACTCATCAAGAAAATTGAGGAGCAAGGGCTCCAGAACATCCGAATCATCTCCCACGATGTGGTGGACGTGCTGGACCACATGATCCCCGACGGCAGCCTGGACAAAGTGCTGCTTTATTTTCCCGACCCCTGGCGCAAAGCCCGCCATCACAAGCGGCGCCTCATTCAACCCGCTTTCATGGCCAAACTGGCCCCGAAAATGAAAGCGGGCGGGGTTCTGCATTGCGCCACCGATTGGGAAAACTACGCCCAGCACATGCTCGAAGTCATCAACGCAGCGCCCGACTGGGAGAACCTTGGCGGTGACAGTTATGTGCCCCGGCCCAGCGACCGTCCACTGACCAAATTCGAGCAACGCGGCCTGCGCCTGGGCCACGGCGTTTGGGACCTGCTCGCCCGCAAACGCTGACCCACCTTGGACTAACCCGACCCGCTTGCGGTATAGGGCTGCCCACAGCACCTTTGTTTTAATCAGGGTGTTTGTGGCCCCGCCTGTCGTCCCATGTCCGGTCAACGTCGACTCACCTCCCGCGTGGTTGCGCAGCAGCCCAACGCCAGCGCACCGCGCCCCATGAGCGCCAGTCTGATCTGGATCGTCTCCGGGCTCGGCATTTTCATTGGCGGTTTACTCACCCTGCTGCTGAGCCACACCCCCATCGAGGACGCCTATCAACGCCATGGCTGGCCAGTGCCCGCCGTCCTTGGCACCCTGGCCATCTTGATGGTGTTCTGGATCAACCAAGCCGTCATCCGTCCCCTTCGCCGGCTGAACGAACAGGCCCTGAGCCTCATCGAAGGCGACCTGCATGAAGACTTCCCCTCCAGCCCAATCCGGGAAATCGACCTGCTGTCCAACACCTTTCGCATCATGTCGCGCCACCTGCACGAACGCGACTCCCAGATTCGGCGCACTGCCTACACCGACCAACTCACGGGGCTGGACAACCGCGCCTTTCTAAACCTGGCCCTGACCGAACGCATGAGCATGGCCCGCGAGCCCTTGAGCCTGTTCGTCTGGGGCATCGACAACTTTGAAAGCATCAAGGAAGTGCTGGGCCACGACATGGCCGAGCAGGTGCTGGTGAAAATGGCGCAAAAAGCCCGCCGCCTGTGTCAGGACAACCTGACTGTGGCCCGGCTGGACGGCCATCACTTCTGCCTGCTGCTGCCCACCAGCGAGTTTCGCCAAGCCTGGGACAGCCAACGCCTGCACAGCCTGCTCAAAGGCGCGGTTCGGGTGGACGACTACACGCTCGACCTGGAAACCCATGCAGGCTATGCCCACTACCCAGCCCACGCCCAACACCCCGACCAACTGCTCAAATGCGCCGAGCTGGCCCGCCAAGTGGCCCAAAAAACCGGTCAAGCTGCGCTTGAATTCGAGCCCCGCATGCGCCTGCGGTCCAGCCAGCGCCTCGGGCTGATTTCCGAACTGAAAGCTGCCCTGCTGGCCGACCAGTTCTGCCTGCATTTCCAGCCCAAACTCAACCTGCGCACCAACAGCATCAACCAAGCAGAGGTGCTGCTGCGCTGGAACCACCCTGAACGCGGTTTGCTGCCTCCGGGCACCTTCATCGAACTGGCCGAACAAACCGGGTTGATCCGTGACATCAGCCGCTGGGTGGTCCGCAAAGTGTATGAAGTCAGCAACCTGTGTTCCGAACAAAACATTCGCCTGTCGATGAACCTGTCCGCCATGGACCTGGACGACGACGGCCTGCTTCACTACATTGAAACCCTGCACGCCACCAACCCGCACGCCGCCAAACACATCACGCTGGAAATCACCGAAAGCGCAGCCATGCGCAACCCGGAACATGCGCTGGAACTGTTGCGCGCCCTCACCGACATGGGCTTTCAAATCGCCATCGACGATTACGGCGCAGGCTACTCCTCGCTGGCCTACCTCAAGCGCTTCCCGGTCACCGAACTGAAGATCGACCGCAGCCTGGTGCAAGGTGCCGACATCGACCTGGACAGCCAGATCATTCTCGAATCCACCATCCAGATGGGCCACACCATGGGCTTGGTGGTCACCACCGAAGGCGTGGAGCACGACGGCGAATTTGAAGTGGTCCGCAAACTGGGCGTGGATTACGTACAAGGCTATTGGTTGTCCAAACCCATGCCCTACGAAGAATTCTCCATCAAGCACCTGGTGGGCAACCGGCTGGGCACCGAGTCCGAAGAGCTCATCCAGCGAGCCTGAGTGACCCCAAACTCAGGCGGGTTTCGTTATGATGTCGTCATAGACAACCCTTAAGCAGTACCCACCTCATGAAACAGTTCGATGTTGCGGTCATCGGCAGCGGCTTGGCCGGGCTGACCACCGCACTGCAACTGGCCGACAACCTGCGTGTCGCCATCATCTGCAAACGCTCCGTCTCCGAAACCGCCAGCCGCTGGGCCCAAGGCGGCATCGCCGCAGTTCGGGACCCCGCCGACAGCGTGGCCGAGCACGTGCAGGACACCCTCATCGCCGGTGGTGGCCTGTGCGAACGGGATTCAGTCCAGTTCATTCTGGAAAACGCCTCCACCGCCATCGACTGGCTGGTGGAACAAGGGGTGCCCTTTTCACCGGACGACGGCGACGCGCCCAGCGCCGAGCCCAATGGCTTTCACCTGACCCGCGAAGGGGGCCACAGCCACCGCCGCATTCTCCACGTGGCTGATGCCACCGGGGACGCCGTACAAACCGCGCTGGAAGCCAAAGTGCGCCAGCACCCCAACATTGCCTTGTTTGAACACCACATGGTGATCGACCTGATCACCGGCGACCGATTGAACGAGAAAAAGGCCGGCATTCTTGGCGCCTACGTGCTGGACGAAAACACCCAGCGCGTACTGACCCTGAATTGCCCCTACATCGTGCTGGCCTGCGGCGGCGCAGGCAAGGTGTACAACTACACCACCAACCCCGACACAGCCACCGGCGACGGCATTGCCATGGCCTGGCGGGCCGGCTGCCGAATTGCCAACATGGAATTCATCCAGTTCCACCCCACCTGCCTCTACCACCCCTATGCGAAAAGTTTCCTCATCACCGAAGCCGTGCGTGGTGAAGGTGGCCTGCTGAAACTGCCCGATGGCACCCGCTTCATGCCCGCCCATGACGAACGGGCCGAACTGGCCCCGCGCGACGTGGTGGCCCGCGCCATCGACTTTGAAATGAAAAAACGCGGTTTGGACTGTGTGTACTTGGACATCAGCCATGAACCGGCCGAGAAGCTGAAAAAACACTTCCCCACCATTTACCAACGCTGTCTTGAACTGGGCATCGACATCACCCGTCAAGGCATTCCCGTGGTGCCAGCGGCCCACTACACCTGCGGCGGGGTGGTCACCGACTTCAATGCCCGCACCGACATTGCAGGCCTGTACGCGGTGGGTGAAACCGCCTACACCGGCCTGCACGGTGCCAACCGGCTGGCCAGCAACAGCCTGCTGGAATGCGTGGTGATGGGCAAAGCGGCGGCCAGCCACATTCTGTCCAAGCCCCATCGGGAAACCATGGACCTGCCAGAGTGGGATGAAAGCCGCGTGACCGACCCCGATGAGGAAGTCGTGATTTCACACAACTGGGCCGAACTGCGCCAAACCATGTGGAACTACGTGGGCATTGTGCGCACCGACAAACGGCTGGAGCGGGCCCAGCACCGCATCAAACTGCTGCGCGATGAAATCACCGAGTTCTACAGCCACTTCCGCGTCAGTCGCGATTTGCTGGAACTGCGCAACCTGGTGGATGTCGCCGACATGATCGTGACCAGCGCCCTAAGCCGCAAAGAAAGCCGGGGCTTGCACTACAGCGCCGATTACCAAGGCACCTTGCCCCGGGCTTTCCCCACGGTGTTGCAACGGGGCCGCAAAAAATCGACGTGAATGGGCCAGGGCTTGCTCAGCCCTGCACCCGAAGCGAATAGTCCACCGCCTGAATGTCTTTGGTCAGTGAACCAATCGAAATCCGGTCAACGCCGGTTTGGGCAATCGCCTGCACCGTGGACTCATTCACCCCACCCGATGCTTCCAGAATGGCTTGGCCTTGAGCCATGGCGACCGCATCCCGCATCATGTGCAGATCAAAGTTGTCCAGCAACACCGACTTGGCACCACTCTTGAGCGCCAATTCCAGCTCGGCCAAACTTTCCACCTCAATCTGAACAGTCACCTGCGCTGGCGCCACGCTGTGGGCATGGGCCAATACCTGGGGAATGCCCCCTGCTGCTGCAATGTGGTTTTCCTTGATCAGAATGCCGTCGTACAGCGCCAGGCGCTGGTTCTCTCCGCCGCCCACACGAACCGCATACTTCTGGGCCAAACGCATGCCGGGCAGGGTTTTGCGGGTGTCGAGAATCGACGCCTTGGTGCCTTCCACCAGTTTCACAAAATGCCGGGTTCGGGTGGCCACGGCGCTCAGCAGTTGAAGGTAATTCATGGCCGACCGTTCAGCGGTCAACAGCGGGCGGGCCAAAGCGTCGATGGTACACACCACCGTGTTGGGGCTGACCTCATCGCCTTCAGCCACCAACCACTGCACCTTGGCCTGTGGGCACAGCGCCCGAAACACCTCGGTGAACCAGTCCTGCCCGCACACCACGGCTTGGTCACGGCACAGCAGTTGCGCTGTGCACCAGCGGTCCTCGGGCACCAGAAGGCCTGTCCAATCCGTATTGCCCATGTCCTCGGCAATCGCATCGTGAACATTCTTGAGCAAGGCCAATTCCAGCGCAGGCCCGAAGGAGAGAAACAAAGCGTTACGCGCGCTCATGCTGGCCCCACTCCGCGATGGGCTTGCTCCAAGCGGCCCTGCCCGCGTGGGCCAGAGATTCCCTTGTTCTTAGCAAAGTCCAGCATGCGGTCAATGCATCGGTAGGCTTGCTGGCCCACGGCTGGGTCCACATGCACCTCACCGGCACCGGTGTCAAACCCGGTCTTGAGCACATCCCGAAGGTTGATCAAGCCATTCATGGCCATCCACGGGCAATGCGCGCAGCTTTTGCAGGTTGCGGAATTGCCGGCCGTGGGCGCTTCAATCAGCACCTTGTCTGGCGCAAACTGGCGCATTTTGTGGAGAATGCCGTTGTCCGTGGCCACAATGTAAGTGTTCACCCCCGGCGTCTGGGTGGCGCGAATCAACTGCGTGGTTGAACCCACCACATCGGCCAGCTCCACCACCTCTTTCGGGGACTCCGGGTGAACCAACACCAAGGCATCCGGGTGTTGGGCCTTCAGCAGCTTCAACTCCTCGGCCTTGAATTCATCGTGCACCAGGCAGGAACCCTGCCACATCATCATGTCTGCACCGGTCTGGCGCTGGATGTACTGGCCCAAGTGCCGGTCAGGCGCCCACAGAATTTTCTGCCCCTGCGCATGAAGATGCCCAACAATGTCCAAGGCTATGCTGGAGGTCACCATCCAGTCTGCCCTGGCCTTCACCGCTGCGCTGGTGTTGGCGTACACCACCACGGTGCGGTCGGGGTGCTGGTCACAAAAACGGGTGAACTCGTCGGCTGGGCAACCCAAATCCAGCGAGCAGGTGGCCTCCAGGTCGGGCATGAACACCCGCTTTTCAGGGTTCAGAATCTTGCTGGTCTCGCCCATGAACCGCACGCCCGCCACCACCAGGTTGCGGTGTGCGCTTTCACGGCCAAAACGGGCCATCTCCAGGGAATCGGAAACACAACCGCCAGTTTCCTCGGCCAAGTCCTGCAATTCGGCGTCCACGTAATAGTGGGCCACCAGCACCGCATCACGGGCCTTCAGCAATTCTCGGATTTCCGCTTTCAGCGCCTGCTTTTCCTCGGCTGCCGGCTGTCGGGGCACGCGGGCCCACGCCTGTGACGGCCTGCAACTGGCCGCTGGGCTGTCGGCCAGGGGCATATCAAATTCAACGGGCTTGATGACTTCAGCATTCATGTGAAAAGGCGACCTCAACTGGCAAGCCTCCATTGTACCTCCCCCTGCACCGGGTCACTAATCAGGAATGAAGCTGTCACCCTGGGAAGTGAACATCCTCCAACGAGCGCCCCTGCTTGGCGTAGCCCCCATCCTGATCGGGACATAACTCGAACTTTCGGAACTTTTCCCCCACTCAGTTGGAGCAATTTTGCGATTTATGGTGTGCGCCAGCTCAAGCACACCGGAAGGACCACCAGTCCCGGTGGCCTGTGTCCCCTGAGCCTCAAGTCCCTGGAGATCCAGCATGTTGAAAAAATCCGTATCGGCCCTGTCCATTTTGGCCGCATTCATGTCCATCCACACAGCCGCATCCGCCACCTGCGTCGGCGCTGACTGCGACGTTCGCACCAACGTGGAAGTGAACTTTGACACCAGCTACTACCTGAGCCCCAACGCCAAAGGCATCTACATCCAAAGCAACACCGGTGACCGTCTGGCCAACGTTCAGTTGGACAACGTCAAGATGACCAACACCGGTGACATCACCGCCGCCGCCACCGCAGTGGGCAACATTGCCAACTTCGAAGTCAACACTGGCAGCACAACCAACATCCGCCACATCAACCAGACCAGCAACGGCGACCAACTGGCCAACGTGAAAGTGCTGCAATCATTGAACTCCAAAACAGGTCAAGTTGAACTGGAAGCACTGGCCATCGGTAACTCCGTGTCCATTCTGAACCAAGGCACCAGCCTGTCTGACCTGTCCATCGCACAGTGCAACGTGGGTGACGGCGTGGCCAGCGTCAACTTCCGCTACGACCCCACCAAGCTGACCGCAACCGCCACAGCCATCGGCAACAGCATCGCCGTACGTACTGTGCGCTAACCGCGGAACTTCAGACGGCCTGATGACAACACACGCTGTACATCAGGCCTGTCTTCACTGACAGAGCCACCCCAAGGACCTACGATGAAAACACCAACAATCCTCACTGCCCTGATCACAGCCACCCTGGCCAGCCCAGTGTTTGCCCAGGCGACCTTTGAGGGCAATGTGAATGCTTACGAAACCCCGTTGGGCCGCACCAGCGTGGTCGACATTGACAGCGCTGTCAGTGGCCGCCGCGACTCCCGCTTCAACCGGGTCAACGTGGAATCCCCCGGATTCGGCTTTGCGTCTACCGCGATCGGCAACCTGATCAGCGTAGACACCCAAGGCAGCAACAACACCATCACCATTTACGCGACCCAGATCAACAACGGTTCCCAACGGGCAACCATCGGTGGCCTGGACTGATTTTTAGTGAACCAACCGATGTCAACCACCATGCACCCTGCCCAAACCCTGTTGCGCCTGTCCCTCGTCAGCACGCTGGCCCTGGCCGCCACCGCCTGCACCACCATTCCGTCTTTCAGCCAGCCGGAATATGTCAGCCCGATCGATGGCGCCAGTGTTCAGGAAAACACCACGCGCTACAGCAAACCGCTGGAATGCCTGCGCCCACTGGTCAGCAGCAAGGGCCCCGCAGCCAAGCGCTACGCAGTGGGCAAGGTGCTGGACTTCAGCGGCAAGGAAGACCTCACCAACGGCAAACGCATCACCCAAGGTGCAGCCCTCATGGTGATTTCTGCCCTCAGCCGCACAGGGGTGCCCATGGTGGAGCGGTTTGACACCTCCATCGCCGACATGGAACTGAAGTACGCTGACAACAAACTGATCACCGACAACACGGAAACCCGTGAACACCGTCGAATTTTCTCGGGTTCTCTGCCAGGGTCCGATTACCACATCGTCGGTGGCGTCACTGAAGTGAACTACAACATCCGCAGCGGCAGCTTTGAAAGCACCCTGCGCTTTGTGGGCATGGGCGCGCGTTACTTCGTCATGAACGTGGCGGTTGACCTGCGCTTGGTGAACACCAAAACCCTTGAAATCGTGAACACGCAAAGCCTCCAAAAGCAGATCATCGGCACGGAACTGAACGGCGGCTACTTCCGCCTGTTCTCTGACGGTTTGGTCGACATCAACGCGGCTGAACGCACTCAGGAACCCATTCAGAAAGGGGTGCGCATGGTGCTTGAACAGGCGGTGTTCAACATGATTGCCGAAAGCAACAAGCTGCCTGCCCAACACTGCATGCGAATGCTGAACCCTGCCAACGAGCAGGCCAAAGCCAGCAGTGCTGCGACCACCACCACCAATGCCACGGCTCGCACTTCGACTGCAGCGCAGCCTCCTGTGGCGCCTGCACCAGCAATCGCCGCCAGCCCTGCCCGTACAGCCCCAAGCAACGGTGGCACAGAAAGCGTGATGATTGATCCAGCCACCGGCGAGCCCGTACCCTTGGGCGAGTTTCCAAAACTCACGGGCAACACACCGCCCGCCAAAGGTGAAGAAGTCCAACAACTGAACGGTCTGTTCAACACCGGTGCCAACCCGGAAGCCCCTGGCGGCAACGCGTCCAACCGGGCCATGCAGGAAAAAATGCTGTACGGCAATCGCCCTGTGCTGCGGTAAGCAAGCCAACCCTCCGGTTGAATCAAGCAAAAAAACAAAGGGCCCTAGAAGGGCCCTTTGTCGTTTCTGGTCAGATCATTTCAGGCAGGCTGTGTCAGGTCAGCCGACCTCATCCACATCCCCTTCAACAGGCTCGGGCATGCGTGAGGCCAAAATCTTGTCGATCCTCTTCTGGTCCATGTCCACCACTTCGAAGCGCCAGCCGTCCCACTCCACCACATCGCCAGTGTTGGGCAGGCGGCCTGTCAGCAGCATCACCATACCGCTGAGGGTGTGGTAACGCCCCTTCTCTTCTTCGGGCACCGACTTAATGGCCAGGGTGTCCTTCAGCTCATGAATGGCAATTGCACCATCCAGCAACCAGGAACCATCTTCCCGCTGCACCGCCCATGAATCTTCCACATTGCGGGGCTTGAACTCGCCCGTGAGGGCTTCCATCAAGTCGTGCAGGGTGACAATGCCTTCCAGCTCGCCGTACTCATCGATCACAAAGGCCATGTCCATGCTGTTGGTGCGGAACTGCTCCAGCAACTCCATTCCCGTCAGGGTTTCAGGCACATACACGCAGGCCTGCAAACCCGTGGTGAAATCGGGCAGCTTGCCTTGTGCGGCATAAGCCAGCGCCTGTTTGGCATGAATCACGCCCAACAATCGGTCGGGCGACCCATCGCACACGGGAAAACGGGAGTATTCGGACTCAATCACTCGCTTCAGGTTTTCTTCCTTGGGCAAGGTGATGTCCAGAAACAGCACGTCCGAACGAGGAATCATCAGCGAGCCCAACTGGCGGTCGTCCAACCGGAACACGTTGCGCAGCATGGTGTGCTCGGTTTGTTCAATCGCGCCGGAGACAGAGCCCTCGTCCAGCATCGCGTGAATTTCTTCTTCAGTCACGCCGCTGTCGGTGTTTTCTTTCACGCCCAACAAGCGCAGCAGGCCACGGGTGGAATAGGTCAGCAACACCACGAATGGGCGGGTGGCCACCGCCAGCACCTGCATGGGGCGGGCCGCCAAGCGGGCAATCATCTCTGGGCTGATCTGGCCCAGGCGCTTGGGCACCAATTCGCCGACGACAATGGCCACGTAGGTCACCAACACCACCACAATGGCCGTGGAGGACACATCAGCCACGTCAACATCAATACCCACCTTTTGCATCCAGACGGCCAGCGGCTTGGCCAGCACGGCTTCACCGACAATACCGCTGAGCACGCCAATAGACGTGATGCCAATCTGAATGGTGGACAGAAATTTGGTGGGGTCTTCGCCCAGCTTCAAGGCGACTTCGGCGGCGGTGTCCCCGTCAGCGGCCAACTTGGCCAATCGGGCTTTGCGCGCAGTCACCAGCGCTATTTCAGACATCGCAAACAGGCCATTGAGCACAATCAAGCCCAGAAGAATCAGCACTTCCATGTGCGCTCTCCAGGTTTCAGGCCAAGTGTGGGGAAATCAAGGGGGGAAGAACAACGGTGGGGGAAACGAGCGGGTCGTCGCCAACTGGAACTGTCCATAAGCGGTCGGGAAAGCCCGAACTACTCCTAGTCTTAAAAAAACACGGTCCAATGCTACAAAGGGATTGGGTTGGTGTCAAACCAAAATCCCACAATGTGAAAAAGGCGCTTGAAGTTGCCTCCAAGCGCCTTGTTCTGGCCGGTTTTTTGCACGAACTCCCGGGATTTACATCTTGTGATAAACCTGGGCGCCCTTTTTAACAAACTCCACGGATTTTTCTTCCATGCCTTTGGACAGGGCTTCCTTTTCACTCACGCCGAGTTTTTCGGCGTAATCGCGCACGTCCTGCGTAATCTTCATGGAGCAGAAGTGCGGGCCGCACATGGAGCAGAAGTGCGCCACTTTCATGCTTTGCTTGGGCAGGGTTTCGTCGTGGAATTCACGCGCGGTGTCCGGGTCGAGACCGAGGTTGAACTGGTCTTCCCAACGGAACTCAAACCGGGCTTTGGACAGCGCATTGTCCCGTACCTGAGCACCCGGATGGCCCTTGGCCAGGTCGGCTGCGTGGGCGGCAATCTTGTAGGTGATGATGCCGTCCTTCACGTCTTTCTTGTTGGGCAGGCCCAAGTGCTCTTTGGGGGTGACGTAGCACAGCATGGCGCATCCGTACCAACCAATTTGCGCCGCCCCAATGCCACTGGTGATGTGGTCGTAACCCGGGGCGATGTCCGTGGTCAGTGGGCCCAGTGTATAAAACGGGGCCTCATGGCATTCCTTCAACTGAATGTCCATGTTTTCCTTGATCAACTGCATGGGCACGTGGCCCGGGCCTTCGATCATCACCTGCACATCATGCTTCCAGGCAATCTGCGTCAACTCACCCAGCGTGCGCAGCTCGCTCAACTGGGCTTCGTCGTTGGCGTCGTATATGGAACCAGGACGCAGGCCGTCGCCCAGCGAGAAGCTGACGTCGTAGGCCTTCATGATTTCGCAGATGTCTTCAAAATGCGTGTACAGGAAGCTTTCAGTGTGGTGGGCCAGGCACCACTTGGCCATGATGGAGCCACCACGGCTAACGATACCGGTCATGCGGTTCGCAGTCATGGGCACATAGGCCAGGCGTACACCCGCGTGGATGGTGAAGTAATCCACACCCTGTTCGGCTTGCTCAATCAAGGTGTCGCGGAAAATTTCCCAGGTCAGGTCTTCGGCCTTGCCATTGACCTTTTCCAGCGCTTGGTAAATGGGCACCGTGCCGATGGGCACGGGGCTGTTGCGCAGAATCCATTCCCGGGTTTCATGGATGTGCTTGCCGGTGGACAAGTCCATCACGGTGTCACCACCCCAGCGGATGGACCAGGTCATTTTTTCAACTTCCTCGCCAATCGAGGAAGTCACTGCGGAGTTGCCGATGTTGGCGTTGATTTTAACGAGGAAGTTGCGCCCGATGATCATGGGCTCAAGCTCAGGGTGGTTGATGTTGGCAGGAATGATGGCTCGGCCACGGGCCACTTCCTCGCGCACAAATTCAGCCGTGATCTGCTCAGGAATGGCAGCCCCAAACGATTCGCCACGGTGCTGTTGCAACAGCAACTGGGCCATGCGTTCGCCGGTTTTTCCACCTTGGGCTTTGAGGCTGTCGATGTACTCCTGGCGGCGCAGGTTTTCACGGATGGCGATGTATTCCATCTCGGGAGTGATGATGCCTTGGCGGGCGTAATGCATCTGCGTCACGTTCTTGCCCGCTTTGGCGCGTCGCGGCTGGCGGGTCAGGTTGAAGCGCAACTCGGCCAGCTTGGGGTCACCCAAGCGCTCTTGCCCGTAGTGGGAGGTGGGGCCCGCCAACACCTCGGTGTCGCCACGCTCTTCAATCCAGTTGCCGCGCACGCTGGGCAAACCCGAACGGATGTCAATTTTGGCATTCGGGTCGGTGTAGGGGCCCGAGCAGTCGTACACGTAGATGGGCGGGTTTTGCTCGCCACCAAAGGCTGTGGGCGTTGCATCCTGTGTAATCTCGCGCATGGGCACCTGAATGTCCGGGCGTGAGCCTTGCACATACACCTTGCGGGAATTGGGCAAGGGCTGAATGGCCGCTTCGTCCACTTTGGCGGTTGCTGCGAGGAAATCGGGATTGGCGTTCATGACTACTCCTGGGAAACGGGTCAGCAGGGTGAGCCTGCAGGCCGTGCGCGCCAGAAGTGAGCTTGAGGGGGTGGAACGGGCTGCCTGAAGGCTGCAGCTTCCCCATAAAGACCGCTTCCTGCGAACAGCATTACCTGCACAGGTGTGAGGGTTTTTCTCACCCGGCGACAGTGTTCGCCAGGACCCCTGCGTTAAACTCCAAGTATAGGGCTTGGAAGGGGTGGGTCAAAGCCTCACCCCCGGCAAGTCCCGGTTTTTATTCAACTCTGACCATACGCACATTCCACCATGGGCAATCGACTCTCCAGCATCACAACACGCACCGGCGATGACGGCACCACAGGCCTGGCCACCGGCGAACGCCTGTCCAAAACTGCCCTGCGGGTGCATGCCATGGGCGATGTGGACGAGCTCAACTCACACTTGGGCCTCTTGTTGACCGAGCCACTGCCAGTGGCCTTGGCCACCGAGCTGACCCGCATTCAGCACGATTTGTTCGACCTGGGAGCGGCTCTGTGCATGCCCGGCTACGATGTGTTTCCCGACACTGCGGTGGCCCGGCTGGATGGCCTAATCAAAACCTTCAATGAACCCCTGAAACGCTTGGAGGAATTCATTCTGCCCGGCGGCAGCCGTGCCTCGGCGTACGCCCACATTGCACGCACCGTGTGCCGCCGTGCCGAACGTGTGGTCATTGAACTGCGCAGCACCGAAGACACGCCCGAGGCCTTGGTGCATTACTTGAACCGCCTGTCTGACTTCCTGTTTGTGGCCGCCCGATGGATTCACCACCAAGCGGGGGTTCAAGATGTGCAGTGGAAAAAAGGCTTTAACCGGCCTGCCCCGTCGGAATCGGATTGAGGTGACAGGGTACAAGGTCAATTGCCCGTCGCCCCTGAAGATCACGCAATTGCGCATTGACCCCGAACTTGAGCAGCAAACGACACACATCCCACTGCTTGTGCTGAGCCGCATGGTGCAAGGCGGAGAAGCCTTTTACGTCCTGCTGGTCAAGCAGTGAATGCTTGTTTCCACCTTGATTGACGAATCGCTTGAGCATCAACTCAATCAGATCGGCATGGCCCGAGGCCGCAGCCAAATGCATCGGATAACGCTCAAGACCATCGGGACGATCGGCCTGTGCGCCCGCACACAAAAGATAGCGGCAAAAGTCCAATTGACTCAACAGGATTGCATTGCACAGCGTTACTTGCAGAAGTTGTTGTTGGTCGGCCTGTTGTACAAATGAACGCTGAATCTGATTCAACACCCACACATGGCCCCTATCGGCCGGAGTCAGTGGCACCGACTCACGAGTATTGGGCACCCGAACCCATTGGCGCTGTGCAGCCCCGGTTGCGGGGCTAGCCTGAGGCTGAGCCTTGGCCAGCCCCAGACACGCTTTGATATGCTCCATTTTGCCCAAGGCAGAGGCCATGTTCAGCGGACTGACTTGATCGACATCGCGCGCATGTATAGACACCCCCAGGCCCGCCAGTTTGATGAGTACATCGGGGCTTGGACTACGCATTGCATGGTGAAAGGCTGTCTCTCCAAACACCCCCAAGGCGTCAGGCTTTGCACCATGAGCCAGCAGAAGGTCCAGGCATTCGGCATGCCCAATCTGAGCAGTCAAATGCAAGGGCAAGACACTCAGATTGGGGCACAGGCGATTGGGATTGGCCCCCTTGTTCAACACGTACAACATCACATCGGGACGCTGTTCGACAATCGCAGTGCTCAATGCCCTCTGCAAAGCGTCCGCAAATTCACGGGAATCTCGGGTCGCGCTGAGCACCGCATCCTTGATGGCTTCGTAGAAGTCATCATTGGCGATGGGGTTCTGTTGACCCGGCCCATTGACTGGACTGATTCGGGAAGACTGAGCCGGGCCCGGAACTGCCTCACTCGGCAAACTGAGCGCCAAAGCCGATAACGAGGCCACCAGCCCGGATTCCACGTTATCCCGGTGGAGATTGCTTTGGCCGGTGCCAAGGGCGGAAAAAGAGGAAACATCAACCCGACTGAGCAGCATGGAAGTACCAACCCCAAAGCAAATCAGTGGTGCGCTGTACGAATCAGTTCCCCTCTCGAATTTCCCCTGCGCTTGGATACACCCAGTCCATGGGCCTGCGCCTGAAACGATTCCACAACGGGCGAACCAGGCGAAACACCTCTCGGCGGCTGACACCCCGGGACTTCAATGCCGTGTAAAAAGCCAAGCTGAAACTGACCATCAGGTTCACCAGCCCAATCAACAACACACCTGCACCGACCCAAGCCACATCAGCCCACAAGACAGCGTATTGCTGGGCCTGCAAAGCGTAGGCCATATTGGCAGCGGCAAAGGTGATGTGCCGGATGTCAATGGGCAAACCCAATAACAGGCCAATAAACCCGGCAGAGCCCAACATGCAGCCGAACAGGAAATTCCCGGCCAAGGCACCTGCGTTGCGGCCCATGTAATCAGCCAGCCGCCCTGCTTTCACCACACCCAGCCAGCGCCTGAGCCACGGCACTTTGCGCAGGCGGTCGCTTAAGCGGTGGTACAGGCTCAAGTTGTCGCAATACCCTGTGATCAAGCCCGTAAGGAACAGAAACACCCCGGCAATGGCTGCATGCGGCAAAGCCCACGACAAGACTGGATGCAGTTCATGCAACATCACCTCACTTTTGGCCAAGGCGACAGCACTGCTGCCCCACAGGGCCTGCACGCCCCACGCCACCGCCGTCGCTGTGACAAAAGCGGGAATGACATTGCCCCAAATGGCCACAAACTGGGTGCGCGCCACCTGCACCACCAATTCCACCACGGTGTCCAGAGAACGCAAGCGCCCATCCACCGTGTCGATTGCGGCGGCAATGCGAGCGGCCGTCATCGCCGGTTGCTTGGTGGCAATCGTGAAATGCAGCCAATGAATCAGTACAAAACCCAGCCCGTAGTTCAGGCTGAACAGCACGGCTTCCCACAAGGGCGGCAAATGCCAGGCAGCCACTTTGGCCTTGAACAAGGAGAGAAAAGCAATGACCACACCAGCGCCCATCGCCGCCTTGGCCATCTGCCAGTATTCGCTGCGTGTTTCGGTGACGTACTTCTCCGCCGATTGGCTGGCATGTTCGGTGACCCGAAGGGCGATGGCATCGGTCCACTGCGCCCACACATCCGCAATCGAGTGTTTGTGCCGTTCGTGACGGACCAGCTCTGCGAGAAAGTGGACAACCTGGGCTGGCCGATCGTCCAGCTTGAAAGCACCCAACAACTGCAACAGGGTTTGCATGCGGGCCAAGGACTGTGCAAGGCGAATGAGAATACCGCTGAGCTTGACCGAGGTGCCCTGCAAGGCAGCCTGCGCGCGGGCCTTTTTGAGCATTTGCGCACATTGGCTCAGCAACACCTCAAGGTGATTGGCCGGGGGGGCTTCTGCGGTTTCCGGGACTTGCGCCTCATTCAGCCAAGTCCGCAGTTCCATCCACTGCTCAACGAAGGGTGAGGCGGCCAAGTCACTGGCATTCAAGCAGCGCGTGAACTCAGTTTCAACGCCCAAGGCTGCTACTCGAAGGGACAACAAATCCAGGGCGTTGAGCGTTTCATGCCAAAGGTGGCGAATGGCGGGTCGAAGAAGGTCACCCGCGCCGAACAGACCTATGCAATGCGCCTGAAGCTCAGCCGGCAAGCGGGTCAACCAGACATGGTCCTCTGACTGATGAAACACCACGCCCAGCACATGCTGAAAAGTGTCTTCATCCACTTGCGCAGGCAGCAAGCGCTGCGCGAGCCTGGCCTTGATGGTTTGCCCCAGTGACTCGTTGGCCAGAATACCCAACTCAGCCAAGGTGTGTTTGATTCGAAGCTGGCCCAGAAGCCTGGCCAAGTAGGCCTGCACATGCGCCATCAGCGATGGGTCAGCCTCCAGCAGCGCAAACAGTTCGGGCAAACGGCCGTGAGGGCGGTCAGGCCTTGTTGCCGCATCGGGGCGAAGCCAGTTCACCAGATGCACCAAGGCTTGAAGGTCTTGAGGACCCGCACCAGGGTCCAAGGCCTCCAACAGACTACGAAGGGCTTGGGCCTCCCTAGAAGCCAATTGCTCCGTCACCGTTGCCCCTCGGCACTCACTTGGACCAACTGTCCTTGAGCGTCACCGTGCGGTTGAACACAGGCTGCTGGTCGGTGTGGTCTTTCAAATCCGCCACAAAATAACCGTGCCGTTCAAACTGGTAAATGGTTCCTGGCTTGCTGCCCTGGACCGAGGGTTCCAGGTAAGCGGTCACTTCCTTCAATGAGTTGGGGTTCAACACATCCAGAAAGTTGCGCCCACCGGCATCAGGGTGCTCTTCGGTGAACAGGCGGTCATACAGGCGCACCGTGGCCTGCAAGGCTGTGGCGGCGTTCACCCAGTGCAGGTTGCCTTTGACTTTGTAGGTGTCGGCACCGGGTGTGCCGGACTTGCTGTCCAGAAACACATTGGCGTGTACGGCGGTTACCTTGCCATCAGCGTCTTTGTCGCAGCCCGTGCATTCAATCACGTAGCCGTAGCGCAGGCGAACCTTGTTGCCGGGGTAAAGGCGGAAAAATTTTTTCTCGGGCACTTCCTGAAAGTCCTCAGCCTCAATCCACAGGCGTTTGCCGATGGTGAACTGACGTTGACCCCAGTCCTCGTGGTGGGGGTGTACGGGGGCCACGCAGTCGTCGCGCCAATCGTCCGGCACATTGTCCAGAATCAGGGGCAAGGGGTCGAGCACAGCCACGGCGCGGTGAGCGGTTGGGTCCAGTGTGTCGCGCAGGGCACCTTCCAGCACACTGTAATCAATCCATGAATCGGACTTCGACACGCCGATACGGGCGCAGAACAATTGAATGGCCTCGGGTGTGTAACCACGACGGCGCAGGCCAACAATGGTGGGCATGCGTGGGTCGTCCCAACCACTGACACGGCTCTCGTTCACCAACTGTTGAAGCTTGCGCTTGCTGGTCACCACATAGCTGAGGTTCAAACGGGCAAACTCCACCTGCTTGGGCAGCGGGTGGGCCAGCAGGGCTTTCAGCGTGGTGCCATCGGGCAAGGGGTGGTCTTTGGCGAGGTTGCCCAACAGCCAGTCGTAGAAGGGGCGCTGGTCTTCAAATTCCAGCGTACAGAACGAATGGGTAATGCGCTCCATCGCGTCTTCTATGGGGTGCGCAAAGGTGTACATCGGGTACACGCACCAGCGGTCACCAGTGCGGTGGTGGTGGGCGTGTTTGATGCGGTAAATGGCCGGGTCACGCATGTTGATGTTGGGGCTGGCCATGTCGATCTTGGCGCGCAGTACGGCTGCACCATCCGGCAACTGCCCGCCCTGCATGGCCGCAAAACGGGCCAGGTTGTCGGCCACTGGGCGGTCACGGAATGGAGAGTTGACGCCGGCCTGGGTCAAGGTACCCCGATTGGCGCGCATGTCTTCGGCGCTTTGCTCATCCACATAAGCCAAGCCTGCCTTGATCAAGAACTCTGCGCACTCGACCATGAAATCGAAGTAATCGCTGGCGTGGTACAGGTTGTTGCCGCCAAAGTCGTTCCAACCAAAACCCAGCCATTTCACGGCATCCAGAATCGAATTGGCGAATTCCTCGCTTTCCTTTTCCGGGTTGGTGTCGTCAAAACGCATGTGGCAGGCGCCACCGTACTCTTTGGCCAAGCCAAAATTCACACAGATGGCTTTGGCGTGGCCCACGTGCAGGTAGCCATTGGGCTCGGGGGGGAAACGCAGCCGAATGGCCGCCGGGTCAGCCGGTGCACCCGCATGCACAGACGCACCACCGGCCTGCCCGGCCCAGGGGCGGGACTGGTACTCAGGCTTTTGCAAGTCCTGATCGATGATGTTCTTGAGAAAATTGGAAGCTGGGGCGTGATCCGCCCCATTTGGCGTGTTGGCAGCGTTAGACATCGGCGCATCCTGTTGGCAATGCGCCGATGTTAACAAAACCCGGACTAGGCTGTGGCCAGCGGCTCGCCCATCTTGGAAGAAATTCCAGTGAAGGCGAAATCGAGTTCGGGCTGCTGGCCGGACATGATGGCGGCGATGGACCGCGCTGAACCGCAAGAGTGGGTCCAACCCAATGTGCCGTGGCCAGTGTTCAGGTACAGGTTGGGCACCTTGGACAAGCCAATGTAAGGCACGTTGGACGGGGTGGCCGGGCGCAGGCCAGTCCAGTACACCGCCTGTTCAGGGTCGGCCATGCCGGGGAACAGCTCCATCACCCGGCGGGTAATGGCTTTGCAGCGCACATCGTTCAGGTTGGTGCTGTAACCGTTGAGTTCTGCAGTGCCTGCAATGCGCAGTTTGTCGCCCAGGCGGCTGAACACCAGTTTGTATTCATCGTCGGTCAGGCTGACGGATGGGGCCTTGCTGGCGTCATCAATCTTCAAGGTGGCCGAATAGCCTTTGGCGGGGTAAATCAGCAGGTCAACGCCCAAGTCCTTGACGAGCATGGGGCTGTAACTGCCCATGCACAGCAGGTACTTGTCAGCCTTGAGCACCTGCACCTGGCCATCTTGCCCACGCACACGCACGCCACTGATCTGGCCGCCTTCCACGTCCAGGCCCAGAATGGTGGTGTTGTAGCGGAACTGCACGCCCCGATCAGCCGCCAGCTTGGACAGGTTTTGGGTGAACACGTGGGCATCACCACTTTCATCGGCCTCGGTGTAGGTGGCACCGGCAATTTTGTCTTTGACGGTGGCCAATGCTGGCTCAAGGCGCACGGCTTCGTTGGCATCGATCACTTTGCGGTCGCAACCGAATTCGCGCATGATTTCCGCGGGCTCCAGCGCGTCATCGAATTCCTGCTGGTTGGTGTAGAAATGCAGAATACCCTTGGTCAGGCAGTTGTACTCGATGCCGGTTTCTGCGCGCAGTTCCTGCAGGGTGCTGCGGGAAAAGGTGCCGAGGTTGACCATTTGAATGATGTTGTGGCGGGTGCGCTCAGGCGTGCATTCACGCAAAAACTGCATGCCCCAGCGCCACTGGCGGGCGTCTGCACGCAAGCGGAACAACAGGGGTGCGTCTTCCTTCATCAACCACTTGAGTACCTTTTTGGGGGCACCGGGGTTGGCCCAAGGCTCGGCGTGGGACACAGAAATCTGCCCGCCATTGGCGAACGAGGTTTCCATGCCTGCGGCGGGCTGGCGGTCAATGACGGTGACGTCAAACCCTTGTTTGTTCAAAAACCAGGCGGAAGTGGTGCCGACGATACCGGCACCCAGTACGATTGCTTTCATGGGACGAAGCTCCAAAAACAGTTAAGGGCTGCCACGCCACTGGCGCGGTTTAGCCCCTCTCTGTCCTTGTGCCTGAAAGATTCACAGCGAAGGTGTGCTGCTTGCCTCTTCGGCGGCTGTCATCGCGGCAGGTGGCCACGCACAGCGCTCTCCAGATTTCTATGCTGTTGAACCTGTACATGGGCCTGAGCGTTCATGGGGTTTGCGCCTTCGGCGGGCGGGCCATGCGGGCACGCCTCTCTCCAGATTCAACTCTTCGATTGTACCCCCGGCGCCGCCGAGGGTGTTAGTGCTTTCATTCACTTTTTCAGGGCATCGCGGATCTCACGCAACAGAACGATGTCCTCGGGGGTGGGGGGTGCCTCGGCAGGTGCCGCGGGTTCTTCTTTCTTGGCCAGGCCCACCAGGCGGTTCACCTGTTTAACCATCATGAAAATCACAAAGGCCAAAATCGCGAAGTTCAACATCACGGTGAGGAAACTGCCATACGCCAACACCGGCACGCCAGCCTTGCGAACGGCCTCCAGCGTCATGGCGGTGCCTGCGGGCACCTCGGCCAGCGCAATGAACAGGTTGGAGAAGTCCAGATTGCCGACCACACGGCCCACCACGGGCATGATCACGTCTTCAACCAGACTTTTGACGATGCCACTGAACGCACCGCCGATGATCACGGCCACCGCCAGGTCCACCACATTGCCTTTCACCGCAAAATCACGAAATTCTTTGAGCAAACTCACAGGGCCTCCTGCCAACTGGGTTAAACAATGAAAAATCCACACCGGGCCAGATTATCACTGTGGAAAGCCCCGGTGGGCAATGCCGGGCTGGGGCCAAGGTGATAAAATCGCAGCTCTTTGATTTTGAGCATGAAAGCACGCCATGGCAGGACATTCCAAGTGGGCCAATATCCAGCACCGTAAAAACCGGCAGGACGAAAAACGGGGCAAGGTCTGGACCAAAATCATCCGTGAAGTCAGCGTGGCCGCCCGTGTCGGTGGCGGAGATGTCAGCGCCAACCCCCGCCTGCGTTTGGCCCTGGAAAAAGCCGCCGACGCCAACATGCCCAAAGACAACGTGCAACGGGCCATTGCCAAAGCCACAGGCGAAGCCGAGGGCGTGAACTACGAAGAAATCCGCTATGAAGGGTACGGTGTAGGTGGCGCGGCCGTCATCATCGACTGCATGACAGACAACCGCGTGCGCACCGTGGCTGAAGTTCGCCATGCCCTGACCAAACACGGCGGCAACCTGGGCACCGACGGCTCGGTGGCCTTCATGTTCAAGCACTGCGGCCAGTTCATGTTCGCCCCCGGCACCTCGGAAGACCAGGTGATGGAGTTGGCGCTTGAAAACGGTGCCGACGACATCATCACCCACGAAGACGGCATGATCGAGGTGACCTGCCCGGTGACTGAATTCCATCAGGTCAAAACTGCCTTCGAGGCGGCAGGCCTGAAGGCCGAGGCTTCGGAGCTGACCATGAAACCCGCCTCGGACACAGAACTGAGTGGCGATGACGCCGTGCGCATGCAAAAAATCATCGATATGCTGGAAGACCTGGATGACGTCCAGCAGGTGTACACCAACGCCGTATTCAACGACTGATCGGAGCTCGACAACCATGAAAATTCTCGTAGTGGGCTCCGGTGGCCGCGAACATGCGATGGCTTGGCGCATTGCCCAAGCCCCGCGCGTCACCAAAGTGTTTGTAGCCCCCGGCAATGGCGGCACCGCACTGGAAGACAAACTGGAAAACGTCGCCATCACCGACCTGAAAGCGCTGGCCGATTTCGCTGAACAAGAAGGGGTACACCTCACCGTGGTGGGCCCGGAAGCGCCGCTGGCCGCGGGCATCGTGGACACTTTCCGCCTGCGTGGCTTGCGCATCTTTGGCCCTGCCAAGCTGGCCGCGCAACTGGAAAGCTCCAAGGATTACGCCAAGGCCTTCATGAAGCGCCACGGCATTCCCACAGCCGAGTACGAAACCTTCACCGACGCGGCCAAAGCCCACACCTATGTGAACCAGCGTGGCGCGCCCATCGTGATCAAGGCCGACGGGCTGGCCGCCGGCAAAGGCGTGGTCGTGGCCATGTCGCTGGACGAAGCCCACCAAGCCATCGACGACATGCTGCTGGGCAACTCCATGGGTTCTGCAGGCTCCCGCGTGGTGATTGAAGAATTTCTGGATGGCGAAGAAGCCAGCTTCATCGTGATGGTGGACGGCACCCACGCTTTGGCCATGGCTTCCAGCCAGGACCACAAGCGCCTGCTGGACAATGACCAAGGCCCCAACACGGGCGGCATGGGCGCCTACAGCCCTGCCCCGGTGGTCACCCCCACCATGCATGCGCGGGTGATGCGTGAGGTCATCTACCCCACCATCAACGGCATGAAAAAAGACGGCCTGATTTACACCGGCTTTCTGTACGCCGGTTTGATGATCGACGCGGCTGGCGATGTGAAGGTTCTGGAGTTCAATTGCCGCATGGGCGACCCTGAAACCCAGCCCATCATGATGCGCCTGAAAAGCGATTTCGTTGAACTGCTGGACCACGCCATTGACGGCACACTGGACAAAATCGACGCGGAATGGGACCGCCGCACCGCCTTGGGCGTGGTGCTGGCTGCCCACAACTACCCGGGCACCCCACGCACTGGCGATGTCATCAACATCACTGGCAAAGGCAGCTCCGAAGGCATGGTGTTCCACGCGGGCACGGTGGAGAAGGACGGCAAACCCTACACCGCAGGCGGCCGCGTGCTGTGCGCCACCGCGCTGGGCGAATCGGTTCGCCAAGCCCAAAGCAAAGCCTACGAACTGGTCGGCACCGTTCAATTTGACGGCATGCAATACCGGTCCGACATTGGTTACCGCGCCATCAACCGCAAGTAAACCGACCCAGGGCCACCATGCGACTGCCTGACGAGGACATTCTGGCTGCACGGCTTTGGTTTCAGGGCCTGCAGGACCGAATCATTGACGGCTTGGCCGAGGTGGAAAACGCCCCGTTCCTGAGCGACAGTTGGGAACGCGCCGAAGGTGGCGGCGGCCGAAGCCGCCTGGTGGAAAACGGCAGTTTTCTGGAACGCGGTGGCGTCAACTTCAGCCATGTGATGGGCACCCAATTGCCGGGGTCGGCCACTGCCGCCCGCAAAGAACTGGCTGGCGCATCGTTCGAAGCCATGGGCGTTTCATTGGTGCTGCACCCCCGCAACCCCTATGTGCCCACCGTGCACATGAATGTGCGCCTGTTTGTGGCCCAAACCCCGTCAGGCGATTCAGTGTGGTGGTTTGGCGGCGGCATGGACCTGACCCCTTATTACGGGCAGGAAGAAGACGCACGGCATTTTCACCAAAGCTGCAAAAATGCGCTGGCCCCGTTCGGGCCTGAATACCACCCGCGCTTCAAAACCTGGTGCGACCAATATTTTTTTCTGAAACACCGCAACGAACCCCGGGGCGTAGGCGGGGTGTTTTTTGACGACTTTTCCGAACTGGGCTTTGAACAGAGTTTTGCATTGACCCGCAGTGTGGGCGACGCATTTTTGGGCGCCTACCTGCCCATCGCGCAACGGCGCATGCACATGCCTTTCGGCGAGCGTGAGCGCGATTTCCAAGCCTACCGCCGTGGCCGTTATGTGGAATTCAACCTGGTGTTTGACCGGGGCACGCTGTTCGGCCTGCAAAGCGGCGGGCGAACCGAATCCATCCTGATGAGCATGCCACCCGAGGTGAAATGGCGGTACAACTGGCAGCCTGAAGCGGGCAGCCCTGAAGCCAGGCTGTACACCGACTTTCTCGTACACCGCGACTGGTTGGCCTGAACACCTGTTCGTTGACGGAACTGCCCCGGGTACAGCGTTACCTATTTGGGCGTTTTCAACAACAAACACCTGTCATGCCACCAAACATCAACCCCCACAACGCATCACGAGGGATTCACTCCCAAGCGCATCGCCTGCACATTCCCGAATGGCTGCAGCAGCGTTACCTGCTGAGAACCACGCCGCAGCGCTTGGCCCTATCGCTGTTGGCAGACGCAAGCAACGGCCCCAGGGTAGTGGGCCCCAATCACGGCATGCCAGAACCCGTGGTTCAGCGCACGCTGCCCAATGGAATTTTGGAACAGGGCAAATTCGAATCGACCCACTTTCTCAAGCAGACCATTCTGACTGAAGGCCTTCGGCAACATCCCGATGGCCGCTGCCTGATTGGTAGCTTCCGCTTGGACGACCCGAATGACAACCCACTGCAAGACGGCATCATTCTCTGCAAAACCCAGTTCAATACACCTTCCGGCAATTGGCACCACCTGTCCAAGGGCATACACAGCGACACCAGTTATGCAGGTATTCAACTGCTGGAAACGGGCATACTGAGAACCAAAAATACCTGGCAAGTCGGCGAGTTCGACTCAAACCTGCATTTGGGCCATCACCTGCTGCATGGCACGATCATCTACGCCGATGGGCATTGTGTGGACGTGCTGTTTGGCGAGCCCGTGAACGAAAAAGGCCCCCTGTATCAGGCTGCGCTCGAGAGCAGCCCTTTGGCCCGGGGCCTGGCCAATCTTCGCCAAAAACCCGACGCGCCCCTGCAGTATCACAAGGACAGGTTCATCCAGCGGATGGAACTGCTGGGCCAAGGTGACACCAAGTGCGATTTGGGTTTTGCAGTTCGGCAACTGATGCCCGTCGTTCAGGCGGCCACCGACAAGCAAGACTTGCTGGCCCGCATGATTGAAGTGACCCATGCACTGGAACCCCTAGTGCTGGCGCCGGTGGTGCTCGACAGGAATACCGTCAAGTGCTACGTGAACCTAATCCTGTACTTCACCAACCTCGGCGGCACCGGCCAGCGGGTGTAAGCGCTCCCGGCAAGGCTTGTGCAGGGTACACTGACCCTTTGAACAGGTATCGGGCGCGATGAGCCACTCTGCCAAACAGGTTTGCCTCATTGGGGGCAGCTTCAACCCCATTCACATGGGCCATCTTCAGATGGCCCGCTCGGCCCAAGCCCATTGCATGGCCGATGAAGTGTGGTTTGTGCCCGCCGGGCAGCCTTGGCAAAAAGCCAATGAAGAACTGGCACCAGCCCAGCAGCGTTTGCGCATGGTGGAGCTGGCGATTGAAGGTGTTCATTCCTGGCGGGTTGAGGCCCATGAAGTTGAACATCAAGGCCCCACCTACACCGTGGACACGCTGGAAGCACTGAGCGACCAATACCCCGAGCATCGTTTTGTGTGGATCATCGGCGCTGACCAATTGGCCAACCTCACCAGTTGGAAACACTGGGAAAGCCTGTTCGACTACGCCCGCATAGGCGTGGTGGACCGCATTCAGTGGGGCGAATTCACAGTGCCTGATTTGCTCAAGCGCCACCTCATCCACAACCGGCTGTTCCGCATTCCCATGCCCAGTGTGAACTTAAGCTCCACCCTGATTCGCCGGCAGTTTGCCCTGCTGGGCAACAACGACCCCCAAATTCAGGAAACTGCACGCATGACCCTGGAAGGTGGGCTGCCCTCAGCGGTGTTGACTTACCTGCGCAACCACCCGATTTACCCTTCGAAAACCTGAGGATTCAGGGCGTTGCGAGACTTTGGTATACTACGGCCTTATTCTGCCCCCCCGTAAACCATGGACCTGCGCAAACTGCAACGTGTCGTCATCGACGCGCTCGAAGACGTCAAAGCCCAAGACATCGCCGTTTTTGACACCTCCCACATCAGCGATGTGTTTGACCGCGTTGTGCTGGCCAGCGCCACCAACAACCGTCAAACCCGCGCATTGGCCAAAAACGTACACGACAAAGCCCGCGCCAACGACTTCGAAGTGCTCAGCATTGAAGGCGAAGAAACCGGGGAATGGGTGCTGGTGGATTTGGGCGACATCGTGGTGCACATCATGCAGCCCGCCATCCGCAGTTACTACAACCTGGAAGAAATCTGGGGTGACAAAAAAGTGCGGGTCAAACTGAACCCGCACAGCCTGAGCGTGCCGCAGCCCGGCATCGACTACTTCCCACAGTCCAACGCTTACCCGAACCTGGCCTCGTGAAAATCACGGTGCTGGCCCTGTCCCACAAAATCGAACCGTGGGCCCAGCAGGCTGTTGACCAGTTCATCAAACGCTTCCCGGCAGACTGGAAAGTCACCATCAAGGAAATGAAACCCGAGGACCGTTCGGGCGGCAAACCCACCGAACAGGTGCTGGCCAAAGAAGCCGAGCGGCTGCGCGCCGCCGTGCCCAAAGGCGCTTTGATGGTGGCCCTGGACGAGCGCGGTTTAAGGCTGACCAGCAAGGCCTTGGCCGACCAACTGCTGGCTTGGCATGACGCCAGCGAGAACCTCTGCCTGCTGATCGGCAGTGCCGATGGTCTGGATGTGAACCTCAAAAGCCAGTGCCATGCACTGTGGCGCATTTCCGACCTCACCCTGCCACACGCCATGGTCCGCGCCCTGCTGATTGAAACCCTGTACCGCAGTTGGTCCATTCTTGCGGGCCACCCCTACCACCGGGAGTAATCCAATGACCTTGCTGCACGCTTGCGGACTGCCTGACACGGTGTGGCTGGCTTCTCAAAGCCCGCGCCGCAAAGCCCTCCTGGAAACACTGGGCCTTGGGGTTCAGGTGTTTTTGCCCCACACAGGCGCTGCCGCTGAAGCGCTGGAGGCCCCTTTGCCCGGCGAAGCTGCACTGGCTTATGTACGCAGGGTGACCTCACTGAAACTGGATGCTGCGGTCAACGCCATGATTACCCAAGGAATTACCGGTGGCGTGGTGCTGGCCGCCGACACCACCGTGGCTTTGGGCGACACCATTCTGGGCAAACCCGCCGACGCTGGCGAGGCGCGGTCTACCCTGCGCAGTTTGTCCGACACCCAGCATGCGGTGCACACCGGGGTGGCTGTGGCTGCACTGGGGCACCGCCTACGCACTGGTTTTCTGCAGCCCATGGTGTGCGTTCAAACGTCGACAGTGGCGGTGCAAGCCCTGCCCGAGGCCTTCATCGACGCCTACATCAACAGCGGCGAGCCCTTCGACAAGGCCGGGGCCTACGGCATTCAGGGGGTGTTCGGCCAGTGGGTCAGCCACATTTCGGGCAGTCATTCTGGCATCATGGGTTTGCCGGTGTTCGAAACCAGTGCCTTGCTTCGTCAGGCCTGGGCTTTGGAAACCAGCCTGTCCAACACCCAATAACACTTGCAGTCTTAGAAGCATTCCGGATGATCAACGAACAAATTCTGGTCAACGTCACCCCGCAGGAAACCCGAGTGGCGGTTGTACAGCATGGCGCGGTGCAGGAACTGCACATCGAACGCACCTCCACCCGCGGTATTGTCGGCAATGTGTACCTGGGCAAAGTGGTCCGGGTGTTGCCCGGCATGCAATCGGCTTTTGTGGACATCGGCCTGGAACGGGCCGCCTTCCTGCACGTGGCTGACTTGTGGGAACACCGCAGCTACAACCACCACCAGTCGAAACAAGGCAGCACGCCACCGCCCGCCATTGAAAAAATGGTGTTTGAAGGCCAAACCCTGATTGTGCAGGTGAGCAAAGACCCACTGGGCACCAAGGGCGCGCGGCTGACTACACAAATCAGCCTGGCTGGCCGCATGCTGGTGCACCTGCCCCAAGACCCACACATCGGCGTGTCCCAACGCATTGAAAACGAAGGCGAGCGCGAAGAACTGCGTGCCAAGCTGACCCGTCTGCTGCCGGAAAACACAGGCGGTTTCATCATTCGCACCCACGCCGAAGAAGCCACCGACGATGAACTGGTGGCGGATGTGAACTACCTGCGCCGACGCTGGGCAGAAATGTTGGACCAGACCAAACGAAAACCTGCACCCAGCCTTATTTACGAAGACCTGACCATGGGCCAGCGTGTGGTGCGCGACTTGGTGTGCGACGACACCCAGGCCATTTTGGTGGACTCGAAAGAAAGTTTTCGTAACCTTCAAACCTTTGCGGAAACCTACGCCGCCGAGGTGCTGGACCGCATCAAACTGCATGAAGGCGAACGGCCACTGTTTGAGATTTACAACGTCGAAGACGAAATTCAAAAAGCGCTGGGCCGACGGGTGGATTTGAAATCGGGCGGTTACCTCATCATCGACCAAACCGAAGCACTGACCACCATTGACGTGAACACAGGCGGCTACATCGGCGCACGCAATTTTGAAGAAACCGTGTTCAAAACCAATCTTGAAGCCGCACAGGCCATCGCCCGGCAGCTTCGGCTGCGTAACCTCGGTGGCATCATCGTGATTGATTTCATCGACATGAGCGATGAGCAACACAAAGCGTCAGTGCTGGGCGAGTTGCGCAAAGCCTTGGACCGTGACCGTGCCCGAACCAGTGTCACCGACTTCTCGGCCCTTGGGCTGGTGGAAATGACCCGCAAGCGCACCCGCGAAAGCCTGGCCCACCTGCTGTGCGAACCCTGCCCGTCCTGCCAGGGCAAAGGGCAAGTGAAAACCGCACAAACTGTGGCCTACGACATCATGCGGGAAATTGTGCGTGAAGCGCGCCAGTTCAACCCCAAGGAATTCCGCATTCTGGCCAGCCAAGCGGTGATTGATCTGTTTCTGGAAGAAGAGGCCGCACACTTGGCCATGCTGGAAGAGTTCGTGGGCAAACCCATCACCTTGCAAGTGGACAACCTGTTTGCCCAGGAACACTACGACATCATTCTGACCTGAACGGCCCGCCATGCCGCTGCACGACCACATCGCCAACCGGCTGGACGAGTTGCAACAGGTGCAGTTGCGGCGCCGTTTACCGGCATGCCCACCGGGGTCTGGGGAACTGGATTTTTCCAGCAACGACTACCTCGGCCTGTCCACCCACCCTGAGGTGATTGAAGCCGGTGTCGTCGCGGCCCAGCGCTTTGGTGCGGGGGCCACGGGTTCGCGCCTCTTGTCAGGCAACCTGGATTGTTTTGAAGCCCTCGAAGCCCAAGTGGCCGCCTTCAAGGGCAGCCAGGCCGCGCTGGTGATGAACAGCGGCTACCAAGCCAACAGCAGCGCGTTGGCGGCCCTGTTGGACAAAGCCTTGTGGGGCTGCGTGCCGCAGGTGTTCACCGACCGGCTGAACCACGCCAGCCTGCACCACGCCTGCCAGTTGGCGGGCGTGCGCCAACACCGTTTCCGACACAACGACTTGGCCCACCTGGCCGAATTGTTGGCCCAAACTGATGCGGCGAATACCCCAAAAATCATCGTGACCGAAACCGTGTTTGGCATGGAAGGCGACACCCTGCCCGTGGTCGAGCTGGCCGAACTGGCCTTGGCCCATGGTGCCTTGGTCTATTTGGATGAAGCCCACGCCACCGGCGTTTGGGGCCCACAGGGGCGCGGGCTGGGCGCCACAGAACACCCCGCCATTGAGGCCCTGAAAGCCATGGGGCACTGGGTGGTGATGGGCACCTTCAGCAAAGCGGTCGGCGTGGCTGGGGCTTACTTGGCGGTGTCCCAAGCCGTGAAAGATTACCTGCTCAACCGTTGCACCGGTTTTGTGTATTCCACAGCCCCCTCGCCTTTTGTGACAGGGGCTGTCAGCCGTGCGCTGGAACTGATTCCGGGCATGGATGCCCAGCGGGCCTTGATTGCCCGGCAGGCCGATGCCCTGCGCGCGCACTTGGCGGGTTGCGGCTTGAACAGCGGGTTGTCCAACACCCACATCGTGCCTGTGGTGGTGGGTGAGGCGCAGGCCAGCCTGCACCTGAAAGCCCACTTGGAACAACTGGGCTTGAGAAGCTCTGCCGTGCGCCCCCCCACGGTGCCGCCACACACGGCGCGCGTGCGTTTGGCCCTGAGCGCCCGGCACAGCCCTGCTGCACTGGAGGCCTTGCACAACGCCTTGCGCACCTGGGTGCGGCCTGCATCGTGAACAAACCCGGTTGCGTGGTGATGTGCCATGGCTGGGCGTATGGCCCCAGCCTGTTCGACCCCTTTCTTCACTGGGTGAGGGAACAACACCCCAAGCTGTGGGCCGCGCTGCAATGGGTGACTGTGGACTTGGGGTACGGGAAAGCCACCGTACCCAGCAACCCGGGCACGCTTCACTACGCGAACCTCAGCCAGCTCGACCCGGCTGAATGTGTGGCCATTGGGCATTCGCTGGGCTTTGCCAAACTTCTGGAACACAGCACCCAATGGGCCCATGTGGTCAGCGTTGGGGGGTTCACACACTTTTGCAGCCTACCCAAGGCACCGGAAGGCACCGCCCCCCGGGTGTTGGACCGCATGATCACACGAGCTGACATGGATTTGCCCACGGTGTTGGCGGATTTTCAGGCCCGCTGCGGCCTGCCGTTGCCCAACGCACACAGCAGCACATGGAACGGTGCGGCCCTGCTCAGCGACCTGCACCTGCTCAAATCGATTGACGTCAGCACCCAATTGACTGAGCACATTCAGGCCAAAGGCCTTGCGACCAGCCTTGAGTTTTCCGAGGATGCAATAGTGCCTGCAAACCTCAGCGCCGCTTGCTTCCAAGGCAAAGCGCTGCGCACCACAACACCGGGGCCTCACGCTGGCTTGGGGCTGAACAGCACGGGGTATACTGGCGTGGTTAGCGCCATTGAACGCGCTCTGAATTGAACACCTGTTGCACACCCAATGTCTGCCCTGCACCCCCCGTTGACCACCGTTGAATTGCCGGAGCATGCCCGCCGTTTTTCCAAGGCAGCGGCGCAGTACCCGCACCATGCCCGGGTGCAACAACGGGCAGCCCAGCACCTTTGGCAGTGGGCCAAGCCAGCACTTGCAGACACCCCTGCCCCAAAAGCCTGTGTGGACGTCGGTTGTGGTACCGGCACATTGACCCGACTGGTGATGGACAGCCTGCCCGGTGTCCCCATGCATGCGGTGGACATTGCCCCAGGCATGTTGCAGGCCCTTCGGGACAGCACACCGGACGACGCCCCGCTGCACACCCACCTGCTAGATGGCGAAACCCTCAGCCTGGAGCAGTTGTGGATCCCCACCCAATCGCTGCTGGTGTCGAACATGTGCGCCCAGTGGTTTAATGACCTTGACGCCGCCGTGCGCCGTTGGTTAACCGTGTCCGACACCTTGGCCTTCAGCGTCTTGCTGGACGATTCCTTCACCGTCTGGAAGGACGCCCACACCACCTGCGGCCAACCCTGCAACCTGCGGCGCCTGCCCACACGGCTGGAGATTGACCAACTGCTGAACGGCTTGCGCAGCGAAGGCCTGGCCCAACACACCGCCCTGCACACCCATGAGTTTTTGGACCAACACCCCAATGGCCTGTCGTTTGCGCGGGGTTTGCGGGCCATTGGTGCCGACGTGGGACAAACAGGCCAACCAGCCCAGCTTCGGCGGGTACTGTCGCATTTGAATCAGCCCTGCACCTTCAACTATCACCTGGCGTTTGTGCTGATTCAGCGCAAACCTGCAACGCAATCATGAGCTCTCAGCGTGTGTTCATCACCGGCACCGACACAGGTGTTGGAAAAACCCTGATCAGTGCGTGGCTGTGCACCCACTGGGCCAGCCATTACTGGAAGCCCATCCAAAGCGGGCTGGACGACACCACCGACAGCCAGTGGGTGCACACCCTGAGTGGTGTTCACACCTGGCCTGAACGGCACCGCTTGGCCGCCCCCCTCTCGCCCCACCAATCGGCCGCGCGTGAAGGCGTGGACATTCAACTGAGCGACTTTGAATACCCCGCCGGGGACAGGCTGTTGATTGAAGGCGCGGGCGGGTGTGTCGTGCCCCTGAACTGGCAACACACCATGCTGGACCTGATGGCCCACCTGCAAGCCCCCGTGCTGCTGGTGGCCCGCAGCACCTTGGGCACCATCAACCACACCTGTTTGTCACTTCAAGCCCTGCGGGCGCGGGGCATTCCCGTGCTGGGTGTGGTGTTGTCAGGCCCGGCCAACCCGGAGAACCTGCGGTCCATCGAACACTTTGGACAAACCCGCGTGCTGGGGCAACTGCCTTGGCTCGACACCGTCAGCCGCGAAGCCCTGCTCGCCCACCCCCTGCCACAGCCTTTGCTGCAAGCACTGAACGCATGAACCCCAACCTCACCCCCTTGCTGCTCGACGACGCGCAGTATTGCTGGCACCCCTTCACACAGATGAAAACCGCCAGTACACCACTGGCCGTGGTGCGCGGGGAAGGCGAATTTCTGTGGGACGAACAAGGCCGCCGATACTTCGACGGCGTGTCCAGTTGGTGGGTCAACCTGCACGGGCACAGCCACCCGGCCATTGCCAAGGCCATCGCTGACCAGGCCCGCACGCTGGAACACGCCATGTTTGCGGGCATCACCCACCCGCCCGCCGTGGCACTGGCCAAAGCCCTGATTGAGCGCAGCCCGCCCCCCATGGCCAAAGTGTTCTTTTCTGACAATGGGTCCACCGCCATTGAAGTGGCCCTGAAAATGGTGTTTCAGTATTGGCAAAACCAGGGGCAACCTCAACGGCGGCGCATCATCGCGCTGGAAGGCGGCTACCACGGCGACACCTTCGGGGCCATGGCCGCAGGCCGCTCCAGCGGGTTCTACGACCCATTCAAGCCTTGGCTGTTTGAGGTGGACTTCCTGCCTGCCGCGCCGATTGATACCTTGGGCACCAGCGCCGCCACCGAGGAAGCCAGCCTCAAGGCCCTTGACCGGCTACTGAACCCCATCGAAGGGCAGGCTCTGCCTGCAGCTCTCATTCTGGAACCGCTGGTGCAAGGGGCCAGTGGCATGCGAATGATGCGGGCCGAACATGTGGCGGCCCTGTGCAGGCGGGCGCAACAAGCCGGTGTACTGGTGATTTTCGATGAAGTATTCACCGGCTTTGGCCGCACTGGCACCCTGTTTGCGGCTGATGCCATTGCCACCTATGGTGGTCAAGCCGACCTCATCTGCCTGTCCAAAGGCCTGACGGGTGGCTTCATGCCCATGGCCGTCACCCTCACCTCACAGGCGGTGTACGACGCGTTTTTAAGCGACAACGTACACCACGCCCTGCTGCATGGCCATTCCTACACCGCCAACCCGCTGGGCTGTGCCGCAGCGCTCGCAAGCCTGGCCTTGCTCAACGAGCCCGCCACCCAAGCCCGCATGGCCGACATTGCCAGCACCCACGAACGCTGGCTGGCCACACTGCGTAGCCACCCCGCCGTTGAAAACCCCAGGCGCTGCGGCACCATTGCAGCCTTTGAGCTAAAATCCCGACAGAACAACTATGGTTCGTCGGTCAGCCAGTGGATCCGCGAAACAGGCCTGCAACTGGGCCTGCTGCTTCGCCCGCTGGGCAACACCGTTTACTGGGTGCCACCCTATTGCACCTCAGTGGACACGCTGGACTGGGCCTACACCGCCCTGCTCACACTCATCGACCGCTGGACCCAACACAACGCGCCGGACACAGGCAGCGAACTATTCTGAAGGAAGCACATGGAAAGCCAAATCACCTGGGTGAAACCACCCAAGGCCACCTGCGGCACAGAAGCCGCACCACAACGCTGGACTGTTGAAGCCATTGAAGCCCTGTTCGCGGTGCCTTTCATGGACTTGATGTTCCGCGCCCAACAAGTGCACCGCGAACATTTCGACGCCAACACCGTGCAGTTGTCCACCCTGCTGTCCATCAAAACCGGCGGCTGCCCCGAAGACTGCGCCTACTGCCCACAGTCCGCCAAGTACGACACGGGTGTGGATGCTGAAAAGCTGATGCCGCTTGAAGACGTGTTGCAAGCCGCGCAAGCGGCCAAAGACAAAGGCGCCACCCGCTTCTGCATGGGGGCCGCATGGCGCAGCCCCAAAGACCACCACATTGAAGCCGTGGGCGAAATGGTGAGTGCGGTGAAGGCCATGGGCCTTGAAACCTGCGTCACCCTGGGCATGCTGAAAGACCACCAAGCCCAAGCGCTGAAGGGTGCCGGGCTGGACTACTACAACCACAACCTGGACACTTCGCCCGACTTCTACGGCGACATCATCAGCACCCGCACCTACCAAGACCGGCTGGACACACTGGATCGCGTGCGCGACGCAGGCATCAAAGTGTGTTGCGGCGGCATTGTGGGCCTGGGTGAGAACGAAACCCAACGCGCGGGCCTCATCGCCCAGTTGGCCAATATGGACGAGCCGCCCGAAAGTGTGCCCATCAACAACCTGGTGAAAGTGGAAGGCACCCCTCTGGCCGACAACACTGACATTGACCCGCTGGACTTTGTGCGCACCATCGCCGTGGCCCGCATCACCATGCCCAAGTCGTATGTGCGCCTGTCTGCAGGCCGCGAACAAATGAATGAAAGCACGCAGGCCCTGTGTTTCCTGGCAGGTGCCAACTCGATTTTCTACGGCGACAAGTTGCTGGTGACCAACAACCCCCAATTGGACCGAGACACCCAGTTGTTTGAGAAACTGGGCATCAAGCGACTTGAGAACTGATTGCGCAAAGCTGTTGATTTGATTGGGTTTCGAGGCCATTAAAACACCGAAAAACTCATTCAAATCAGCAAGTTAACCTCAAATTACCCCCCACCTCGGCACTTCATCCCCCAAAAACTTGGTCGCATAATGGAACCGTTCGCCCACCTGCGTGTTCCTAAACAGCAGGAGCGGCGCGATTGGAGGAGGTTGCCATCATGCACAAGTTCACACTGCCCACCCTGGTGCTGTCAGCCTGCCTGACATCCCCCCTGCCCGCACTGGCGCAAGCCAGCGGCCTCACCCTGAACCTGGATGATGAAAGCCCGCTGAGTAAATGGGGGCGATGGACCTACTTCGACCAAAGCGGCAGTGGTTACAGCTTCAAGCTTCACCAAGACCGCGCACGCATGCCCTTGACGGCCAACTGGCGCGAAGGCAACTGGGTGTTCAAGCTGAACAAAGATGTGCTGACCGACCGCCACGACCTGTTTTTTGGCCTTCGCCTGTCGGAAGACCAATTGCAGACCACCTCGCTAGGCTGCATGAGCAACAGCAAGAAGAATGGTTACGGCACCGCCATGTGCGGGGTGCAACTGGATTTGAATTTGAAGTGATTCAAGCTTGCGCTTGATTGTGCGCAGCACCAACAAAAAAGCCACCCGAGGGTGGCTTTTTCTCATCCGATTAAACCCGAGGGTTCAATTAGAAGTTGTGGCGTACACCAACCACGAAGCTATCCGCATCGCGGTTCAGGCCAGAGGCAACTGCGGCCACGTTAGTGGTTGTTGTCACGCCTGTAGCTGTGCTAGTGGAAGCGCTAGTGGAAGCCGCCACACCGTTGCCAGCGTCGAAGCGAGTACGGTTAAAGCCAGTGTACAAACGTGTACGCTTGCTCAGGTCATAGTAGTAGGCCAATTGAGCTTGGCTAGTTTCAGCGTTAGCGGCGATATCCTCGCGCTCTGCTTTTGCGTAAAACGCATAAACACCGCCTTTACCAATCTTGTAATCACCATGCAGACCAAACTGACTGTTTTTGTCGTCCCGGCCAGCAGCAGTAGGCTGTTCGAGCTTAACTTGAGCGAGCAAGCCGCCAACTGTCAAATCACCGTATGTGTATTTCGAACCCAACTGAAACACACTCTTAACGGAAGTCACACCTGCCGCGGTCGCAGCTGTCTGCTGGCCGGCTGAGCGGTCAAGACGCTGATAGCCGCCGCCGATTTCAAGGGCACCGACCTTATAGTTAGCTGCAACCTCTGTCGAGCGCAGATCATTTTCACGGATACCACCGACGGAGTTTTGAACGTCGTTAGTACCGCCGAGGGCATGACGCACGGAAACAGCAACGCCTGCAATGTTACCAGCGTAGCCGAAGGAGTTGGAGGTGCGCTGTTCGCGGTTAATGGCGGACGCAGGAACCAAACCACCTACAGTATTAACCACGGTGGTTGTGGTCGGGTTGTTCACAGTAGAAACGGATGAAGTCAAGCTAGGCAGTACACCAGTAGCGCCAACCGTGGCGAAATCGCCTGCGTTATTGTTAACTGTACCCAAGAAGGTCTGAGCTTGGTTGTACAGAGGGGCTTGAGAATCGTTACCACCGTCCTGTGTACCAGCAACGAAAGTACCCCACGCGGAGTCTTTAAAGCCCAGGTAGGAGTGACGAGCAGCGCTCAGCCCGCTGGCTGTGCTGTTGTCGGTACTGATCGCAAGTTCATATGCGAAAATAGCAGCCAAGCCACCACCCAGGTCTTCAACACCACGCACACCCAGACGGGAAGCGTAGTTTTCCAACGCTACGTTACTACCAGAGGCCACACCGTTTGCGCCGTCGTATTTCTGATTCACAACGGCTTGGTGTACGCGGCCGTATACGGTCACGTTGGAGGCGTCAGCGAAAACTGGGGCAGCAAAGGCCAGACCCAGAGCAGCAGCTACGAGCTTCTTGTTCATATTTCACCCTTATTAGTGTTGGTTGAATATCTGCCGGAACTTGCGTTGCGGCACAGGGGACAATGTACACGGGCACCCAGCGGGTAACCAACCAATTCATGGTGTGACACATCAAAAACCGGCAGTTTTGTGGCTGCGGTGCAACACGCTAACCCTGTCATTTTGGCGTCACAAACTTCGCCCCTACACGCTCGGCATGCAGGGCTGGCGCGGGTTTCACTTCCAAGGCGTGCTCACGGGGCAGTGGGCGTATAGATGTGGTTTCAGGCCAACACCACGCGGTCTTGGCGGCCCATTTCCAGACAAATTCGAGGGATGACCGGGCAATGGGCATTCACCCGGTCCGCGTAGGCCAGCAGGCCCAACACTTGGGGCAGGTCCACCAGCTCACAGGCCACGCCGGTTTGCTGCGCAACAGCCTTGGCTTGGCGGGCCTGCAGCAGCGGTTGTTGGGTGTCCCGCCACACGGCATGCACAGTCAGCACACCAGCTTGTGGGCCAAGTGCCGCGCCATGGGTGTGCGCTTGCAGCATATTGTTCAGGGTCGGCCACACGGTCAGCACTTTCAAGTCGCGGGGGTTGGCTTGGCGCATCAAGCGGGTGGCCCAGGCCAGGGCGGAGACCCCGGCCTGCAGCAGGGGGGGCGCGGGCCCGTCATTGAAAAAGGGGCAGTCCACCACAGGCACAGGGCGCAGCGCCTTCAGCAGGCCGGGCACCCAGTCTGGTGCTTGCCCAAACCCACCAGCCGCAGAATCGCTGGCCGGGGCCAGCAGCGCCTGCCAGGGCAATTGGGCCAGTTTTCGGTGTTGACGGCGCACCTGCCACCAGTGCCCCAGCCGCGGTTGCCCTTTGCGCAGCGGGTTGGCTGCCAACAGGGGAATGTGGGCGGAGGCCACAGTGTCCATCTCAAACAGACAGAACAAGGGTTTGGGGCCCAGCAGCACCCAGTCGGCGTCTGGCCGGGCCTGCTGAAGGCGGAACAAGGCACGCCGAATGCCCAAGGCTTGGGCCACACTGGGGCCCACCACCACACCTATGACAGGCTGGGCGGGCAGGCTGGCCAGCCAGGGCAGTGTGTCAGCCATGCCGGCGGGGGCTGTGCCCCAGGCGTTTAAGGTCAAGGTTGGAAATCTGACCAATGAGGCCTATCAGGCCATCGAGGTTGCTGTTGCGGCCAAACTGGGCCTGCACGGTTTCTTTGCCCACTTGGGCACGCTGACGGGCAGCCACCGGGTCTGCCAACACGGCAGTCAGGGTTTGAACCCAAGCGGCCTGGGCCCCTGCGGCGTGCGGTGCTGGGCATACCCAGCCGGTTTGCCCGTCCACCACGGTTTCGGGCAGGCCGCCCACTTGGCTAACCACCACGGGCACGCCCAAGCCCAAAGCTTCAATCTGGCTCATGCCCAGCGGTTCATAGCTGGAGGGCATCACCAACACGTCGGCTCGGGCAATCAGCGGGGCCACGGGGTTGAGCATGCCGGGCAACACCACATGGTCAGCAATGCCCAGCCTGCGGGCTTCCTCGGCCACCGCTTCGCGCAGCTCGCCCTCGCCGGCCGCGATGTAAGTCAGGCCCGGAAACTGCGGCAAGAGGGCTTTAACCACATTCAGCATAAAGCTGTGGCCCTTCTCCAGCCGAAACATGGCCGCATGAACAATCACCGGGCGGCGGGCCATGTCACTGAGGGTGCTCATCAGGCTGGCTGGCAAAGCCGTTTGTTCGGCATCGCGCTCAATGCCTTGAAAATCCACACCGGGGTAAAGCACGCCGATTTTTTCGGGCAGCACACCACTGTTTTGCAGCAGCTGGTCTTTCAAGGCCTTGCTGGGGGTGAAGGTTTGGTCGAACAACTGGTTGTAGGTGAAGGCTTTGGCGGAGCCCACTTGGTAAGTGCGCATACGGATGAGGCTGGGCCGGGGGTTCAGCAGGTTCAGCCGGGCCAGTGCGTGTACGGTGAGGGCGCACAGGTTGGAATCGTGCCCACTGTGGCACACCACCGCCACAGGCCGGTGTTTGCGCAGCAGTTGGGTCAGTTTCACCACACTGGGCGGGTGTAGGGCATTGCGAAACCCGAGGTGTTCCACTGCCAGGCCCAGTTTTCTGGCCTCTTGGGCAATGCGGCTGTCGGGCCGGCACAGCACACGGGGCTCAAAGCCTTTGGCGCGCAAACCGGTGGCCTGCTGCAGCAATTGCAACTCCTGCCCGCCCAGGTTGCGGGAGCTTTCCGCGAAAAAGATGCTGGTCATGCTCGGCCCCCGTCAGCGGCTCATCCAGCCCAGTTCGGCGCGGCCACTGAGGTTAACGCCCGTCCATTGCTCATCCAGCACCGTGGTGTCGCTGCCGGTGCGGCCTGCAGCGCGCCAACGGGGCATGCGGGCCCCAAACATATTGACCACACCAAACTGCGGTGCAGCCTCGGTGCAACCGGGAATCGGCACGATGGACGAACTGACTGGCCCCATCACATTGGCCGCCCAGTGGGAATAACCGGACACGGGCGTGGCCAGCAACGTGGTGCAACAGGCCAGGGCAAACAGGTCGGCCACGGGGTTGACGTCGCTTTGATGATCGGGCCCTTTGTAGTCGTAGGGGGACTTCAAGTCCAACTGAAAGGTGGGGAATTCGTCGAACAGGGCTTGCAGGGTGCTGCGTGAGCCGTTGTGCGCCACAAAAAACACCGTATCGGGTTGCAGGGCCAATACTTTGCGCATGGCGGCGGCGTACCACCACACAGGCACCGCAGGCCATTCGGTGCCAATGTCATAGCGGTCAGTGCTGACCATGTGGTAGTCGCCCTGCCGAATGTGCACGGCCACCACGGGGCGGTCGGCGTAAGGTTTGAATGAGCGGGCAATGCCCTCAGCCACAAAGGGCGCAGCCTTCACGCGGGCGGCCACGTCCATGTAGATGGGGTCCAAATATTCATCAGGGCCATCGAGTGAACGGCAGATCACCTTTTTACCGGCCAGGGTTTTGAACATCGAGAGGTCGCAATCGCGAACCCGCACGGCGCCGAGTTTGGTCCAGGGGCGTACTTTGCCCCGGGTTGTGCCTTCTACAGAGAATGAATCCAGCTCGTGCCAGTCCAGCACAATGCGGTGGCCGTATTCTTTCTGGATGGCAAAGGCCAGCGGCAGGGCCTCGAAGCGGTTGGAAATTCCGACGAATTCGTCGATGTAGAGGGTAGGCATGGGGGCTCTCCGTGCGGTGGGGCACGTCTGGATCATTTACACTTAGCCTGCACTTTAAGGCATCCCGTCCGGCTTGGTGGCCGAGGGCTGCTTCTAAACCTCACAGAATTTCAGGCGAACTGACCAACGTGCGAAAAATCCTGGTGATCAAACTGCGCCACCATGGCGATGTGCTGCTGACCACAGCCGTGTACAAAGCCCTGAAGGACGCCCTGCCCCACGCTGAAGTGGATGCGCTGGTGTACAAGGAAACGCTGCCTTTGCTGCGCAACAACCCGCACCTGCACGACACGCTGGTGATTGACCGCGGGCTGAAGGGCTGGGCCCGCATCAAAACAGAATTGGGGTTGATACTGCGGGTGCGTCGGGGGCGTTACGACGCGGTCATCCACCTGACCGACCAATGGAGTGGCGCGCTGATTGCTGCATGGTCCAAAGCGCCCATACGGGTACAGATGGCCTTTGCCAAACGCGACACACCACTGTGGCACGCCTGCTTCACCCACAAGGTAACACCGCCCCCACGCGGGCAGGCGCACGCCGTGGAATTGAACCTGTTGACGCTGCAACCTTTGGGTTTGAAAGAAGCAGCAGCTGGCGCGCGGCCCGTGCTGGTGCCCGGCCAGACAGAGTTGGACAAAGCACGGGGACTGTTGCATGAAGCGGGCATTCGGGGCGCATTCGTGCTGATTCACCCGGCTGCACGCTGGCCATTCAAATGCTGGGAAGACGAGCAGTTTGCGCAGGTGATTGCGCACCTGATGGGCAAAGGCCTGCATGTGGTGCTGACCTGCAGCCCCGACCCGGTGGAACTGGCGATGACCCGGCGCATTGAAACCCTGGCCCGCGACTTGGTGGATGAACAGGGGCTGAGCGTGCTGGTGAATTGGGGTGGACAAATGAGCCTGCCGCTGTTGGCGGCACTGCTGCAATTGAGCACCTATTATGTGGGCGTGGACTCGGCGCCCATGCACATGGCCGCCGCATTGGACAAACCGCAGGTGGCCCTGTTCGGCCCTTCGTGGGTGAATGAGTGGCGCCCCTACAGCAACCATGCCACGGTGATTTGGGCGGGCGATTACGGGCCGCTTCCCCACCCCGACAGCATCAACACCGACGACACAACACGCTTGCTGAAAGCGATTCCGGTGAGCGCAGTGGTGGAGGCGGTGGACAGGATGTTGGACAAGCACCCAGCGTAAAACTACTGCATCCCCGGCACGGTCTGAGTCTGTATCGAATACAGGTAGTGGTACTTGCCCTGCAAGTCCAGCAATTGCTCGTGGGTGCCCTGTTCAATGATCTGCCCCTGGTCGATGACCACGATGAAATCGGCGGTGACCAAGGTGGACAGACGGTGAGCAATCACCAAGGTGGTTCGGCCATGCCGCAGGCGCTCCATGTCTTCCTGCACTTCACGCTCGGCTTCAGAATCAAGCGCAGAGGTGGCCTCGTCCAGAATGAGAATCGGGGCATTTTTCAAGAAGGCACGGGCAATTGAAATACGCTGGCGCTGTCCGCCTGACAGGCGTTGACCGTTGTCGCCCAGCACGGTGTTCAAACCTTGATCGAGTTTTTCAATGAAGGGCAAGGCGCTGGCCATGCGGGCGGCTTCCAGAATCGCCTCGTCGCTGGCCTCGCGCAATTCACCATAGGCGATGTTGTTGCGCACGGTGTCATTGAGCAAATGGCTTTCCTGCGTCACCACCGCAATCTGACGGCGCAAGGCATCCAGAGACCATTCACGCACATCCACCCCGTCAACGCGCAAGGCGCCCGCCGTCACATCCATGAACCGGGGAATGAGGTTGATCAGCGTAGACTTGCCCCCACCCGACATGCCGACGATGCCCACGGTTTGGCCGGGCTGTGCGGTGAAAGAGATGTTCTGAAGTGCTGGCTCAGCTTGACCGGGGTAAGTGAGGCCCACTGAATCGAACTCGATCAACCCTGTGGCGCGCTGTGGGCGATGGGCACCGCTGTCCTGCTCAATGGGCTCATCCATCAGGCGGAATACATTTTCTGCGGCAGCCAAGCCGCGCTGCAATTGCTGGTTGATGCTGGTCAGGCGCTTGACTGGGGTGAGCAGCATCATCATGGCGGTCATGAACGACGCAAAATCACCTGCGGTCATGGTGCGCTCATCGGCCATTTGGCCCGCGAAGTACACCACAAAGGCCACGGCCGCGGCCAGCAACCATTGCACCACGGCGGAGTTGGCTGCGCTGGTGGAAATCAGCTTGACGCGGGCTTTGCGGATTTCCTCGGCGCTGTGGCTGAAGCGGTCGGCCTCCAGTTGTTGCGCACCGTACACCTTGATGATTTTCTGGGCTTGAACCGCTTCATTAATGCTTTGCACCAGCTCGGCGTGGGAGTCCTGGCTTTTGTGGGCAAAGCGATTCAGGCGCTTGGCGGCGACCGTCACGCCAATGGCAATCATCGGGATGATGGCAAAACAGATTAGCGTCAACTTCCAGTTGGTGTAGAGCAGCATGCCCAGCAAGCCCAGCACCACAGCGCCATCACGCACAGCCACAGTAATGATGTTGAAACCCGCCTCGGTGACTGCGTCCACATTGGTGGACACGGTAGAGATAACCTTCCCCGACGGGTTGGCCACGAAATAGGCACTGGGAAAACGCAGTATGCGCGCCACCATCTCGCTGCGCAGGTTTTGAACCACCAAGCCCGACAGCTTGGCGCTGCAATACTCGTTGATGTACGTGGACAAACCACGAACCAGAAACAGGCCCATGATCATCAGGGGCAACCACTGGGCAGTCTGGCTGCGCTGCGCTGCGAAGTTCTCGTCGATCAACGGCTTCATGAGCGCAGCAAACAAAGGCTCGGTGACCGCAGAGAGCACCAAGGTCAGCAGGGAAACCGCCAACAGCGGCCAGTATTTGAGACTGTAAGCCAGCAGACGCTTGTACAGCGCCCCGGTGGACAATGCGGCGGGTTCGGTCATTCGAACTCTCGAAGTCAGGGTGAGTCGAAGTGTAACCGATGGCTAAGCCATAAGGCAGATTGAAGCACTGCAAGCCGGCATTCGGCCCAGACAGGCCAAACCCCTCAAGCAAACACCCACCGCGCCTTGCCCTGCCCCAGCCAATTCTGCATTTCAATCAGCAGGTCTTCTTCCGGCCGCACTTTCCAGTCCAGGCCAAGTTGGGCCACGCAGGCAGCGTGGTTGTTGTGGTAATGAATTTCAACCGGGCAACCACGGTCGGGGTCGAGATAGGGCTTGAGGGTGTCCATCAGCCGTTGGGCATCCGACTGCCCATTCATCTGCAAATGCAGCCGGCTCACGAAATGAGCCCGGGCATCAGCCAAGCTGTACAGATTTTCCACCGACACACGCAGACCACCGGTGTAGCTGTCTTCGGACACTTTACCCTGCACCACCAACAGCGCATCTTCACGCAGCAGGTTGCGGTGTTCTTCAAACTGCTCATTGAAAATGGACAGTTCAACCTGCGCACTGGCGTCGTCCAGTAGCACTACCGCCATTTTGCCTCGGCGGGTCATCATGGTGCGCACACCGCTGATAACGCCCGCCATCCAGACCACATCGCGGCTGGGCGACAAGTCCTTCAGTTTCAGGCGCACAAACTGCCGCACCTTGTCCTCATCGGCTTTGAACAGGTGGCCGCTGAAGTAATAACCCAGCGCCAGTTTTTCCTGTTGCAGCTTTTCCCGTTCACTCCACGCGGGCACATCGACCAGCGGCGGCGGCGCATCGCCCCCCAACTCGTCGCCGAACAGGCTGACCTGCGATGCGGTGGCGTGTTGCTGGGCCGCCCACTCCATGGCTTGCCCGGCGCTGGCCAGCAATTTGGCCCGGTCGGGGTGGAGTGAATCGAAGGCGCCTGCGCGGATAAGGGCTTCCATCACACGGCGGTTGATCTGCTTGCCGTCCACACGCTTGACGAAGTCGTGCAGGCTTTCAAACGGACCATTGGCTTTACGCTCGGCCACAATGGCTTCGCAGGCGGCTTGGCCTGTGCCTTTGATGGCACCCAAGCCATAGCGAATGGCGCTGGCTTTCACGTCACCCGGCATTTTGACGGCGGCAAAGCGGTAATCCGAGGCATTCACATCGGGCCCCAGCATGGTGAGCAAGGTGCCGGGCTTTCGGCCGGGCACTTCACACATGGTGAGCGCGTCTTCGACAAACACTTTGACTTTGTCGGTGTCGTCCATGTCCGAACTCATGGATGCGGCCATGAACTCGGCGGGGTAATGGGCCTTCAACCACGCAGTGTGGTAGGCCACCAAGGCGTAGGCGGCCGAGTGCGATTTGTTGAACCCGTATTCAGCGAACTTTTCCATCAAGTCGAAAAGTTGCTTGGCCAAAGCCGGGTCAACCCCACGCTCTGTGGCGCCCGTCGTGAAAATTTCACGCTGCTTGGCCATTTCCTCGGGCTTTTTCTTGCCCATCGCACGGCGCAACAAGTCAGCGCCGCCCAGGCTGTAGCCCGCCAACAACTGGGCCACCAGCATCACCTGCTCCTGGTACACAATCACACCGTAGGTGGACTTCAGCGTATTTTCCAGGTTGGGGTGGAAGTACCACTCCGAACGGCCTTTGCCGGTTTTGCTCTGTTCTTTTTTACGCGCAATGAAGTCGTCCACCATGCCTGAGCCCAAAGGGCCGGGGCGGTTCAGCGCCATCAAGGCGATGATGTCTTCAAAGTTGTCAGGCTTGAGTTTCTTTTCCAGGTCCTTCGCGGAGCGGGATTCAGACTGGAACACTGCCGTGGTGTTGCCCGCCGAGAACAACTGATAGACCGCCGGGTCGTCCAGCGGCAAGTCTTCCAAGCGGAAATCGCGCTGGTCTTCGTAGCCTTCGCGTATCCACCGCACCGCCCAGTCCAGAATCGTCAGGTTGCGCAGACCCAAGAAGTCGAACTTCACCAGGCCCACGGCCTCCACGTCGTCCTTGTCGTACTGCGACACCACCGAGTCAGTGCCTTCGGCGCAATACAGGGGGCAGAAGTCCGTGAGTTTGCCCGGGGCGATCAACACGCCCCCGGCGTGCATACCAATGTTGCGGGTCAGGCCTTCCAGAGGCCGGGCCACCGCGATGATTTCCTTGGCCTCATCCTCTTCCTCCACCCGCTGTTTGAAGGTGGGTTCCTCGTTGAGGGCACGCTCCAAGTCCCAAGGGTCGGTGGGGGTTTGCGGAATCAGCTTGGACAGGCCATCGCAATAGTTGTAAGGCATGTCCAGCACACGCCCGGCATCGCGGATCACCGCCTTGGCGCCCAAGGTACCGAAGGTGGCAATCTGGCTCACGGCGTCGCGCCCATAACGGCGTTTCACGTAGTCGATGACGCGGTCGCGGTTGTCCTGGCAGAAGTCGATGTCGAAGTCGGGCATGGACACCCGCTCGGGGTTCAAAAACCGCTCGAACAGCAAGTCATACCGCAAAGGGTCCAAATCGGTGATGCCCAAGGCATAGGCCACCAGCGAACCTGCACCGGAACCCCGGCCAGGCCCCACCGGCACACCATTGTTCTTGCCCCAATTGATGAAGTCCTGAACGATCAGGAAGTAGCCGGGAAAACCCATGGACACAATGGTGTCGCATTCAATTTTCAGACGGGCGTCGTACGCAGGCCGCTCACGCTCACGGTCGGCGGGGTTGGGGTACAGGTGGACGAGGCGCTTCTCAAGCCCTTCTTTGGACAGGTGGACGAGGTAATCGGCCAGCGTCATACCCTCGGGCGTGGGGAAATCCGGCAAACGGGGTTTGCCCAATTCAAGCGTGAGGTTGCAGCGCTGGGCAATACGCACCGTGTTGCGCACGGCACTAGGAATGTCGGCAAACAGCGCCAGCATTTCCTCGGTGCTTTTGAAGTACTGCTGCTCGGTGAAGTGGCGAACCCTGCGCGGGTTGGACAGCATTTCACCTTGGGCAATGCACACCCTCGCCTCGTGCGGGCGAAAATCGTCTGGCTTCAGAAACTGAATGGGGTGAGTGGCCACCACAGGCAGTTGCACCTCGCTGGCCAACTGGCACGTTAATCGGGTGAGCTGCTCGGCCTCGGCACTGCCATCACGTTGCAGCTCCAGATAAAACCGGCCGGGAAACAGGTGCTCAAACTGGCGGGCCGAAGAGACTGCCTTGGGCATGTTGCCCGCAAGCAAATACTGCCCAATGTCGGAATGCTTGAAGCCAGACACGCAAAGCAAACCATCGCATTTCAATTCCTGAACCCAGGCCATGCGAATGACCGCTCGGTCCCGGCTCTGGTTCTGCAAATAAGCGCGGCTGAGCAATTCGCACAGTTGCAGATAACCGGCGTGGTTCATCACCAGCAGCAGGCAGCGCGCGGGCATGTCGTCGTCACGCTCGCTTTCGATCCACACGTCGCACGCGGCAATCGGCTTAACCCCGGCTTTGCGGGCCTTGCCATAAAACTTGATGAGGCCGAACAGGTTGGCCAAATCAGAAATGGCCAGGGCGGGCATGCGGTTCTGCACCGCAGCCTTGACGGCGTCGCCCACCCGCACGGTGCCATCAATCACCGAAAACTCGGTGTGCATGCGCAGGTGAACGAAAAGGTGATCAGGGATAGGGGTGGCGCTCATGGCTTCATTTTACCCGTATGCCCCTCCTGATTTGAGAATCTACAGGGCAGATTGATGCGCTGGACGAAACTTGGGTTTTGCGAGCCAACCCAGAAAGGACCCAGCAGGAACTCGTCAGGTGTGAACACCACCCAATTATCCTTTACGCATTTGACTCTAAGCGTTCCACCCCAGTTCATCACCTTTTTGGAGATTCCACCAATGCCAACTCTATCCACACCTACAACGATTCAGTGGACGCCCACCAGCGCAGACATAGAGCGTGGACAACCTGTCGCAGAAGCCATTGAAGAGAATGACGGGCACCCAACCATGCCTGCGGGTTGGGCGGCTATAGTGAACGGCGCTTACTTTGCAGCCCGAATGGGTGTTGCCAGCACCAGTGCTATGGCTGCTCACTACTTGGGGCTAGCCATTTTGGAAAGCAGCGGACACCAGCAGTTCCGAGGAATCGCATCCGTGGGGGATTTCATTTTGCCAGCACTGGTGGGCGGCTCTGTCGTTGCGGGTGGCCTCGGATTTATTCTTTCGACGATCAACAGCACCAACCCGGGCTGTATCCCCCAAAGATTCAGGAATGCACTGTATCAGTGACTTTTGAGCTTCTGGGTCACCGCCGCCACCCGTGCACCCAAGCGGCGGGCGGTTTCCAGGTCGGCCGCAGGTGGCGTCACCTCGGCTGGCGCGTTGTCTGACTGGGTCATCACGCCGATGGACGAACCCAAGCGGTTCAATTCGTTCACATCACCCGGCTTTTGGGTGGGTGGAATGTCGCTGCCCACCCAAATCATGCCCTGCTGCATCGCCAAAGTCACAAAGTACTGAAGCGTGCTCAGCTTGTCGCCACTCATGGACATGGAGTTGGTGAAACCTGCGGCCACCTTGTCCTTCCATGCCTGGGTGAACCACGCTTTGCTGGAGGCGTCGGCCCACACCTTGAATGGGCCGGACGGGCCGCCCATGTAGGTGGGCGAGCCGAAAATAATGCCATCCACTTCGTTGAGCAAAGCCCAAGTGGCGTCGTTCACGTCAGTGACGGAAATCAGATGGCTTTTGACACCAGCCACACTGTCCACACCCTGCTGGACAAATTGGGCCACTTTGGCGGTGTGGCCGTAGCCGCTGTGGTAAACGATGGCGATTTGAGTCATGTCAATTGCTCCTGTGTTCGGTTGAGGTTCGGCGCCGCCCGCTCAGGCGGGCAGATCAAAAAACAGCACTTCGGCATCCTGCGGCACTTCAATGCGCAGTTCGGTTTGTTCGGCCATCAGCAAGGCATCGCCGGTTTCCAGGCTTTGCCCGTTCACCAAGGCATGGCCACGGGCCAGGTGCAGGTAACCCTTGCGGCTCGGGTCCAAGCCCAAGCTCACGGTTTGAGCCTTAAGGCGGCCGGCATACACCCGCGCATCCTGATGAATGAAGGCGATGTCATGCGCCTGGGCCTGCGCCTCATCCCCCGTCACAATCAAGCCCAACTGGCCGGTGATGGTGGACACATCCAGGTCGTGGTCTTTGTAGCCAGGGTCAACGCCCAGCTTGGCTGGCTCAATCCAGATTTGAAGCAGGTGCGCCGTGTCGGAGGGGTGGTGATTCATCTCCGAGTGGCGGATGCCCGAACCGGCGCTCATGCGCTGGATCTGGTTGGGCCGAATGGCGGAACCACCGCCCAAGCTGTCGCGGTGGCTCAACTCGCCGTCCAGCATGTAGGTGATGATTTCCATGTCCCGATGACCGTGGGTGCCAAAGCCCGTGCGGGGGGCCACCCAGTCTTCATTGATGACACGCAAAGGCCCAAAACCCATGAATTTGGGGTCGTAGTACTCTGAAAAAGAAAAGCTGTGATAACTCTGAAGCCAGCCATGGTCTGCATGACCGCGCTCTTTGGATCGTCGGATTTGAAGCATGCTGTTCTCCTGTTGAGTTGATGGGTACAGTCTATGCACTTGATTTCCGGTCAACAACCGGTAGAATTCGAGCATCTTGTTCAGTTTTTTTGAATCATGATTTTGCCCCTTGAAAGCCTGGCCCTGATTGAGCTGATCGAATCCCGAGGCAGTTTTGCGGCGGCGGCCACGGCCATGAACAAGGCCCCGTCGGCCATCACCTACCAGCTGCGCCAGCTGGAGGAATCACTGGATGTGCTGATTTACGACCGCTCAGGCCACAAAGCCAAGCTGACACCCGCCGGGCGGGCTTTGCTGGAAGAAGGCCGCAAACTGCTGGAATCCAGCGAAGCGCTGACCAAGCGGGTGAAAGCCGTGGCCAGTGGCTGGGAGGCGGAGTTACGCATCGTGCTGGACTCCATCATGCCCTTTGAAGAGTTAATGCCCTGGATTGAAGAATTCGACCGCCTGGGCTGCCCCACGCGCCTGCGGTTTTCCACCGAAGTGCTGTCGGGCACTTGGGAAGCCCTGTATTCGGGCCGCGCCGACCTGCTGATCGGCAGCCGGCTGGACCAAAATCAGTTTGCGATGGCCACCGGCCTGAACATTCAAAACATCGGCCATTCCACCTTCCTGTTTGCGGTGGCCCCGCACCACCCCTTGGCCAAAGTGGAAGGGGTGCTGTGCAAAGACGACATCGGCCAACACCGCGCCGTGGCCGTTGGCGACACCTCGCGCAACTTCAAGCCCATGACCTTTGGCCTGCAAACCGGGCAAGCCGTGCTGACGGTGCCCAACCTCAAGGCCAAAGTGGACGCCCAACTGGCGGGGCTGGGGTGCGGGTGGCTGCCCTGGAATTTGATTGCAGACCATGTGGCGCAAGGCCGTCTGATTCTGAAACAGACCGAAGACCCGGAACGCCAAGGCACCCTGTGCTGCGCCTGGCACAAAGGCAACTCCGGCAAAGCCTTGGAATGGTGGATTGCCCAACTGGGGCGACTGAAGTTGAACTTCAGCCCACCCCCGCAACTGCTGGGCGGGGCCTGAAGCCGTGTCGGCCTATGTTGGGCGCTTTGCGCCCTCCCCCACCGGGCCACTGCACCTAGGCTCGCTGGCCACAGCACTGGGCAGTTGGCTGGACGCGCAAGTGCACCAGGGCCGTTGGCTGGTTCGCATTGAAGACATTGACCCAGAGCGTTGCAAGCCAGAGCACACCAGCGCCATTCTTCAGGCATTGCATGCGCACGGCTTGCACCCCGACGAGCCAATCTGGACACAAAGCCAACGCCACGACGTGTACGACCACACCCTTGAACACTTGCTGCATGCGGGCGCAGTGTACCCCTGTGCATGCACCCGCAAGGAATTGGACGCCGCCAACCAGCACCGTGCGTTTGGCGACAACCGGGTGTACCCGGGCACCTGCCGGCATGGCATGCCGAAGGGGCGCACCGCCCGGGCCTTGCGCCTGCGGGTGCCGGAAACGCCTGTGGTGTGGACGGACTGGCGGCTAGGCCCCCAAGCTGAGGACTTGAACCACACCAGCGGTGATTTTGTGTTGAAACGGGGGGATGGGCACTGGGCGTACCACTGGGTGGTGGTGGTGGATGACGCCTTGGCCGGGGTAACGGATGTGGTTCGCGGGGAAGACCTGACCGACACCACAGGCCGACAGGTGGCTGTGTACAGGGCCATGGGCTGGCCTGAACCACGGTACTTTCATTTGCCGGTGATTCTGGCTGAAGATGGCCAAAAATTGTCCAAACAAACTGGGGCGCAAGCGCTGGATTGCCAATGCCCCTTGGACAATCTGGCCCACGTGTGGTCACATTTTGGAATGCCCGCCTTGGGCGCAGGGCTGAGCCTGACCGGTTGGTTGCAAAAGGCGGTGCCCATTTGGGCGAATTACCGGGCAGCCCACAGGCACCCGGCCGTTTGACTCAAGAGGAGCGGCGCTGGCCACCCAGCAAAAACGCCACTGGTGCAGTGTTCTTGCCTTTGCGGGCCGCAGGTGCGCCCGACACACCCGCTGAATCCGCAGCAGGCTGATCGGCCTCGTTGGGCTTTTCGACATAGGGCGCGTCGAACAGGGAATCACGAACACGGGTTTGCGCCAGTTTGGCCCGCAAACGCTCGTATTCCGCATCGCGGTGAATGGTGGCTTTCTCGTCGTAGCGGGCGCCCTGGTAAGCGCGGCCGGTGCTTTCACGGGCTTCGCGGGTTTGGCGGCGCTCGCGCTGCTGCTCAATGGCAGCCGGGTCACGCTCGGTGCGTTCACGCTCACGTGGCGCACGGGCTGTGGGCGCAGCGCTGAATGCGCGTGCGTTGGGGTTGAAGCCCTCCAGCTCTTGCCGCTCGAACGACTTGTTGATCAGCTTTTCAATGTCCTTGAGTACACGGTCATTGCTCTTGACCATGAAGGAATACGCCGTGCCCTTGGCCCCGGCGCGCCCTGTTCGGCCAATGCGGTGAACATAGTCCTCAGGGGTGGTCGGCAAGTCGTAGTTAATGACGCAGGGCAACTCGGGAATGTCCAGGCCACGGGCCGCCACGTCAGTGGCCACCAGTACATGCACCTCACCGGCCTTGAAGGCATCCAGTGCCTTCATGCGTTCCAGTTGCGACTTGTCACCATGAATGGCTGTGGCCGACACACCCTCACGCTCCAGATGGCGTGCCAGGCGGGCAGTGCCCAGCTTGGTGTTGGAAAACACGATGACCTGTTTCAAGTCTTTGCTGCGGATGAGGTGGCACACCGCAGCGCGCTTGTCTTCCTCGCTGTCCAGCGCGAACATCACTTGGGCGATATTCTCGGAGGTGGCATTGCGGCGGGCCACCTCAATCAGGGTCGGCTTGTTCATGAAGCTTTTGGCAAGCTTCTGGATTTCCGGCGAAAACGTGGCCGAGAACATCAGGTTCTGGCGGGTTTTGGGCAGCAGGTTGATGATGCGCTGCAAATCGGGCAAAAAGCCCATGTCCAGCATGCGGTCCGCTTCATCCAGCACCAACACCTGAACCTGGCTCAGGTTAATGGTTTTTTGCTGCACGTGGTCCAGCAGGCGGCCCGGTGTGGCAATCACGATTTCCACACCACGGCGCAAGGCCTGAATCTGGGGGTTCATGTCCACGCCCCCGTAAATCATGGTGCTGCGCAGGGGCGTGTACTTGGCGTAGGTGTTCACATTGCTGGCCACTTGGTCAGCCAGTTCACGGGTGGGCGCCAGCATGAGGGCACGCACCGGGTGACGGGCTGGCGATGTGCTGTCGGTGGCCAAGGGCATCAAGCGGTTCAGAATGGGCAGCGAGAAGCCCGCTGTTTTACCCGTCCCGGTTTGGGCCGCACCCATCACGTCCACACCGGTCAGCACCACAGGAATGGCTTTGGCCTGAATCGGCGTGGGCTTGACGTAGCCCTGTTCATCAATGGCCTTCTGAATAGTGGGGTGCAGGCCAAAATCGGCGAACGTGACTTTGGCCAGTTCAGCGTCGTCAGCCAGAACGGGGATGCTTGCGGGGGGGGTTTCTTGACTCATGCGCGCATTGTAAACCCGCTGGGTGCTTATTTTTTATGCAGAGCCACCAAATCGCCTTTGGCGGCCCCCAGCCCCTCTGAACTGTTTGTTTATTGCGACACCCCTCGCATGAACTCCTCCACCTGCCTCATGGCTATGGACGCGAGGTTGGCTTGGGCCTCCAATGTGGCCCAGGCAATGTGGGGGGTGACGATGCAACGCGGGTGAGACCAAGTCAACATGGGGTGATCGGCTGGTGGGGGCTCAATCTCAAGCACATCGATGGCGGCCCCGCCCAAGTGGCCACTGTCCAGCGACGCCTTCAGGGCATCAAACTGCACCAGCGCACCCCGGGCCGTGTTCACCAGAATGGCACCGGGCTTCATGGCAGCGAACTCTGCCGCCCCCATCAAGCCACGGGTCTGGTCATTCAAGGGGCAATGCAGGCTCAGTACATCGCAGCGGGCCAAGGCCTCCTGGAATGCCACATAGCCTGGGCGAACCTCCGTGGCGTCGCGTCGCTCCACCCGAATCACCGCCATGCCAAAAGCGCGGGCGAATTGGGCCACATGGTCACCAATGGCCCCGTTACCCAGCACACCCAAAGTCATGGACTTCAAGCTGCGCATGGGGAAGTCGTGCATGCAGAAAAAGCGGGACTTGCTCCACTGCCCCGCGTTCACAAGGCCCTGCCACTCCGGCACACGGCGGGTCAATTGCAGCACACAGGCCATGGCATGCTCAGCCACCGCATCGGGCCCGTAGTTCACCACATTGCGCACCACAATGCCCCGCTCGCGGGCGGCCACTTGGTCCACATTGTCCATGCCGGTGGCCATCAACTGAATCATCTTCAGTCCCGGCGCCTGGTCCATCACTTCCGCGGTGATTCGGCATTTGTTCACCAGCAACACCTGCGCCTCGCGCACACGGTCGATCACTTCGCCTGCGCCGGTGTAGGCGTACTCAATCCACTCATTGGCCGTTTGGGGCCGTGGCAATGGCACCCTCATGCTGTCTTTCTCTAACCAAACGATTTTCAAAGCCTGCTCCCTTCAACAGCCAGGTACTGCCGCCTCGGCGACACAAGGCCTCAAGGCTAATGGCTTTTACGCGACACGATCCACTGGTGTTTTCCATGAAACACAGGCACATTGAACTGGAGGGTGCAGACCGACGCCCAGCACGGAGATGAGAGGATGAAAAAATACGAAGGCAAGTTGAACATGGCCATGGGCGTGACCAAGCAAAAGCTGGGTGAACTCACCGGTAACCGCAACCTGGCGCGTGAAGGCCAGATGCAGAAAATCAAGGGCGTGACTCAAGACGCCACCGAAAACGCCAAAGCCGTGGCCAAAGGGGTGAGTCAGGAAGTGGTGAAGCAAAGCCGCAAAGGCGCCAAGAAACTGGTGAAAGACATCAACCAGACCTTTGCCCAAACCAATGTGAAAGCCCAGTCCACCGTGCGCGAAGCCGGCAACAAACTGGAAGCCACACTGATCAAGATTCACCAGTTGTTGAAGTAAGGGCAGCGGCAGGCCCGCTTCGAATGTAGGGGTGTTCAGGCGAAGGCGCAATGCGGTGGCAGTTCTTGCCCGACTTCTTGGCCTGATACATCAAGGTGTCGGCCAATTCCATCAACCCGGCAATGTTGTTGGCGTGTTGTGGGTAAATGGCCCCGCCCACGCTGCAGGTGACCACCAACCCATGGTTGGTGCGCAGGCGGTTCAGGTGTTTGTCGTTGGCAAACGACTCAATGATTCGGTTGGCCACATTCGTGAGCAACTGCGGATTGCAGCGGGTCATGATGACAGCAAACTCATCGCCCCCCAAGCGGGCCACGCTGTCGGAATTGCGGGTGGCCCCTTTGAGCAACACCGCTGCGGTTTTCAACACCTGGTCGCCCGCCTTGTGGCCCAAGGTGTCATTGACTGACTTGAACCCATCCAAGTCCAGAAACAACAGGCCCAGTTGCTCGCCCGGCAACGTGCGGGACACGCGGGCCTGAAGCGTCAAATCAAACCCTCTGCGGTTCAGCACTTCAGTCAGCGGGTCGCGTTCCACTTCGTTGCGCAAGTCCTCGACATTTTTGCGGATGCTCACATCCTCAGCGATCAGCACACCATGGGGGCCCTGGCCTTGGTCGCTGTAAATCACGAAGCGAAACTGCAACACACGGCCTTCGTCAAAATCCAGTTCGATCGGCACTTTGTGATGGCCGAAATAGTCGGTGATGAGGTCGCGCAACAGGGGGGCCTGGTCAGCCACCAAACCGGCGCTCATCAAGAGGGTTTCCAGGCGCGGGGTCTCGTTGTAAGGAAATGGCAGCCGCAGCATTTGGGCCAAGGCTTTATTCACATACAACACCGTGAAGTTTTCACCCAAGTAGGCGACGCCACTGCCCAAGGAAGACAACAAGAGGTCCAATCGGTTTTTCTCGGCCACAGAGGCCGCATGACTGCGCTCCATGGCTTCCATTTGGGCACCAATCGCCTCGGCCATGCGGTTGAAGGCCGAACCCAAATCAGAAATTTCATCGCGCCCCACCACCGCAATCCGCGACTCAATACGCCCCGCCTGCAAGGCCATCGCCTTTTGACGCAAATCCTCCAGCCGCGCGCTCAGCGCACGGCTCAGCCCAAGCAGAATGAGGCTGCAGGCCACGGAACTGAGTGCAAAAATGCCCATGACAAACTCAACCATGTCATTGCGCTGCGCATACACCTCCTCGGGGTTGAACACCACATACAGACGCTGCTTGGAACGTGGCAAATCAAAGCTGGCGCGCAGGTCGGCTGGCACCTGCACTTGGGCCGTGTGCCCACCGGCAAACATCTCGCCATAGGTGAGGGTTCGGCGGCCTTCATCCTCCACCCAAATGCCCAGCGGCCTGTACCGGCTGTGAAAGTTGCGGGCAATCGACATCAGTGTGTTCTGAACTTCGCGCGGAGCCGTGGAATGCAGACGCACCAATTCCTGCTCCAGCTCGAACTTGGGCACGGCCAGGTCTTCAATGGCCACCCGGCTCATGTGCACGAATTGAATGGCCGCAAACACCACGCCCAGGCACACCTGGGCCAGAAACGTGGTCAACAGCCATTTCCATTTGAATGACACTGGAACACCCCCGAGAAGTCACACTCACCGTGCTGACCCCGAAAGTATGGGTGCGCTGCAACGTTGGCCCAATACCACGAGAGGGGCAGACCTCGCCCAAAAAACGAAAATAAATCGCAGTTTTGGGCACTGGCTGTGCGGAGAGGCCAAATTTTTGACATAATCCGCGTTCTTGCCGAGGTGGCGGAATTGGTAGACGCGCCGGACTCAAAATCCGGTGGTAGTGATATCGTGCGGGTTCGATTCCCGCCCTCGGCACCATTTCCCTGGACATCATGAAGCTGTCCGAATTCGATTTTCACCTTCCCGAACATCTGATTGCCCAGCACCCTCCTGAAGTGCGCGGCCAGTCTCGCCTGTTGGTTTGCCCCAAAGCGGGTGAATTCAAGCACCTGCAATTCTCCGACATCACCCAACAGTTGCAGCCCGGCGATGTGCTCGTCATCAACAACACCCGGGTGCTGAAAGCACGCATGCCCGGCGAAAAAGCCACAGGCGGGAAGATTGAGGTGATGCTGGAACGCATCCTGGATGACCGGCGATTCACCGCCATGATCCGCGCGAGCAAAGCCCCCAAACCCGGTGGCGAAATTGTACTGGGTGGCGTGGCCAGGGGCACCGTGCTTTCCAAGCACGACATGATGTACACCGTGGAACTGGACAGCCAAGCCCCCGACATTCTGGCGCTGCTGGACCACTGTGGCTCCATTCCCCTGCCCCCGTACATTGCCCACGAAGCCACCGAGCAGGACGAAGAGCGCTACCAAACCGTGTTCGCCCAAGAACCCGGTGCGGTGGCTGCGCCCACTGCTGGCCTGCATTTCACCGACGCCTTGCTGGATGACTTGCGGGCACGGGGCGTGCACGTGACCGAACTGACCCTGCATGTGGGCGCAGGCACGTTTTTGCCCGTGAAAACAGACGATGTGGACCAGCACGTGATGCACAGCGAACGCTTTTCCATCCAGGGCAGCACTGTGCGCACTTTGTTGGCCTGCAAGGAAGCGGGCCACCGTATTGTGGCGGTGGGCACCACCAGCCTGCGAGCGCTGGAAGCGTGGGCACAAGACACAGGCTGCGACCTGAACACTGCTGACGGCCGCCTGAAAGCGGGACAGTTTGCGGAACAGGGTTATGCAGGCGACACCCAGATTTTCATCAAACCCGGCCACGCATTTCGCACCGCCGACTGCCTGATCACCAATTTTCACCTGCCCAAAAGCACGCTGCTGATGCTGGTGTCGGCATTCAGCGGCAAGTCGCGGATCTTGTCCGCATATCAGGAAGCGATTGCGCAACAATACAGGTTCTTCAGTTATGGCGATGCCATGTGGCTTGAACGAACCTGCGCATGACCCACACCTTTCAATTCACTGCCAACGACCAAACCTCGATCGCAGTACACGGCTGGCAACCTCAGGGGCAAACGCCTGCATTGCACTGGGCCCATGCCAACGGTTTCAGTGGGTTAACGTATGCCCCACTGCTGGCCCCGCTGGCGCAACGCATGCCGGTGTGGAGCTGGGACATGCGTGGCCACGGCCACAGCCGGGCAGCGGGTAACGCGGCCAACTTCAAAGGCTGGCGCACGTATTACCAGGACATGGCTGCCTTGCTGGACCAATGCCCCGAACCTGTTTGGCTGGCTGGCCATTCAGTAGGGGCCACCACCAGCCTGGTGGCAGCCAGCCTGCGGCCCGAGAAGGTTAAAGGCTTGGTGCTGGTGGAGCCCGTGTTGATCAGTGCAAGCCAAGGCTGGCTGATGCGGGCCATTCAACTGGCCGGGCAAGCCCACCGGTTTCCCTTGGCCGCTGGCGCACAGCGGCGGCGCAACCAGTTCCCCAACCGGGAAGCGGTGCTGTCTGCCTACCAAGGCAAAAGGGCATTTGCAGGTTGGGGCGAAGGGTGGCTGGACAGTTACGTGGAACACGGCTTTGTAGACAGTGCAGAAGGCGGTGTCGAGCTGGCCTGCCCCGGCGCGTGGGAGGCGATGACCTTCCGGCACACCGAACACAATGCCCTGCGTTGGTTGAACGGCCTGAAATGCCCGGTGCTGATTTTGGCGGGCACGCGCGAATCCACCTGCCCCCAAGCAGGCCATGCGCGGATTCAACGCCACTTGCCCCAAGCCCGCATCGAACTGATCGACGGCGCCACGCATTTCCTGCCCATGGAAAAAACCGAACTGGTGTTGCACAAGCTGCTGGAATTCACAAAGGCCTGAGCCGGTTACCTTGAGGCAACAAAAAACCCCGCTGAATTCAGCGGGGTTTTTTGTTGGAGCGAAGCCGATGTTACTCGACCGCTTTCACCATGTCTTCGATGACTTTCTTGGCATCGCCAAACACCATCATGGTTTTGTCCATGTAGAACAGCTCGTTGTCCAAGCCCGCATAACCTGCGTTCATGGAGCGCTTGTTCACAATGATGGTCTTGGCCTTGTAGGCTTCCAGAATCGGCATGCCTGCAATCGGGCTCTTCGGGTCGGTCTTCGCAGCGGGGTTCACCACGTCGTTGGCACCCAGCACCAACACCACGTCCGTTTGGCCAAATTCGCTGTTGATGTCTTCCATCTCGAACACCTGGTCGTAGGGTACTTCAGCCTCGGCCAGCAGCACGTTCATGTGGCCAGGCATACGGCCAGCCACGGGGTGAATCGCGTACTTCACCGTCACGCCCAAGTGGGTCAGCTTTTCAGACAGCTCTTTCAGCGCGTGCTGCGCACGGGCCACGGCCAAGCCGTAGCCGGGCACGATGGTCACGGTTTCTGCGTTGGTCAGCAAGAAGGCGACGTCATCGGCGGAACCGCTCTTGACCGTGCGCTGCTGCTGGGAACCACCGCCGCCTGCGTCGGCTTCGCCACCAAAGCCGCCCAGAATCACGTTGAAGAACGACCGGTTCATCGCCTTGCACATGATGTAGGACAGAATGGCACCGGAAGAACCCACCAGCGAACCCGCCACGATCAGCATGCTGTTGTTCAGCGAAAAACCAATGCCTGCTGCCGCCCAGCCAGAATAGCTGTTGAGCATCGAGACCACCACGGGCATGTCAGCACCGCCGATGGGGATGATCAGCGTCACACCCAGCACAAAGGCTGCAACCGTCATGATGATGAAGGGCGTCCAGTCCTGAGTGATGGCGAAGGCAATGCCCGAGCCAATCATCACCAGGCCCAGAATGGCGTTCAATGGGTGCTGGCCGGGAAAGCGCACGGGTGCGCCCTGGAACAGGCGAAACTTGTACTTGCCACTGAGCTTGCCGAAGGCGATCACGGAGCCTGAGAAGGTGATGGCACCCACAAAAGTTCCGATGAACAATTCAAGCTTGTTGCCCAGCGGAATTTCGGTCACGCCTTGGGGCACGATGCCAAATGCAGCAGGTTCTGCCACTGCAGCCACCGCAATGGCCACGGCAGCCAAACCAATCATGCTGTGCATGAAGGCCACCAGCTCGGGCATTTTGGTCATTTCCACGCGCTTGGCCATGATGGCACCTGCACCACCACCCACCACCAGGCCCGCCAGCACATAACCCAGACCGGTTACGGCTGAATCGCCGGCCAGCTTGAAGATCAAGGCAATGGTGGTGAGTACGGCGATGGCCATACCGACCATGCCGAAAGTGTTGCCCGCGCGGGACGAGGTGGGGTGCGACAGGCCCTTCAAGGCCTGAATGAAACAGATGGACGCCACCAGGTACAACAGCGTCACTGTGTTGAAACTGATATTCATTGAGTTCTCCAGAGTCGCTGTGGGCTTATTTCTTTTTCTTGAACATTTCAAGCATGCGGCGGGTCACCAGGAAACCGCCAAACACGTTGACAGCGGCCAGTGCCACGGCCAATACACCCATGACTTTGCCCAAAGGGGTCACCGTGAGGGCGGCTGCCAGCATGGCACCCACAATCACGATGGCGGAAATCGCATTGGTCACCGCCATCAATGGCGTGTGCAATGCGGGGGTCACGTTCCACACCACGTGGTAGCCCACATAAATGGCGAGCACAAAAATGATGAGGTTGATGACGGTGGGGCTGACTACGTCCATGATTCGGCTCCCTTAAGCGTTCTTGCGTTTGAGTTCACCGCCAGTGCACATCAGGCAGGCGGCGACGATGTCGTCTTCGAGGTCGATCTTGAAAGCGGCTTCTTTGTCGAACACCAGTTTCAGGAAATCGAGCACGTTGCGGGCGTACAGGGCGGAAGCATCGGCTGCCACCATGGCTGGCAGGTTGGCGTAGCCCACCACCTTCACGCCATTGACATCCACAATCTCGTTGAGCTGCGACAGTGGGCAGTTGCCGCCCTGCTCCACAGCCAGGTCGATGATCACAGAACCGGGCTTCATTTGGCGCACGGTTTCTTCGTGCAGCAGCGTGGGGGCTTTGCGGCCGGGAATCAGCGCGGTCGTGATGACGATGTCGCTTTTGATGGCCTTTTCATGAACAGCCGCAGCCTGACGCTTCATCCAGCTTTCAGGCATGGGGCGCGCATAGCCGCCCACACCTTGGGCGATTTCACGTTCTTCGTCGGTCTCGAAGGGAACGTCCACAAATTTGGCACCCAAGGACTCAACCTGCTCTTTGGTGGCGGGGCGAACGTCGGACGCTTCGATGACCGCACCCAAGCGCTTGGCGGTGGCGATGGCCTGCAGGCCTGCAACGCCCACACCCAGAATCAGCACACGGGCGGCTTTCACGGTGCCTGCAGCCGTCATCAGCATGGGCATGAAACGCTGGTACACATTGGCGGCCAGCATGACGGCTTTGTAACCGGCAATGTTGGCTTGTGAAGACAGCACATCCATGCTTTGGGCGCGTGTGGTGCGCGGCGCAGCTTCCAGCGCAAAGGCGGTCAAACCGGCTTTGTTCATGGCCTCAAGGCCTGCGCTGTCGAAGGGGTTCAGCATGCCCACCACGATCTGGCCTGCACGGTAGGCCGAAATTTCATTTTCGGCTGGAGCGCGCACTTTCAGAATCATGTCGGCCTGGGCCAGCACATCCATGGCACGGTCAACGATCTGGGCACCCACCTCTTTGTAGGCTTCGTCAGTGATGGAACTGGCCACGCCAGCACCGGCTTGCACGATCACCTCATGTTTTTGGGCAATCAGCTTCTTCACCGTCTCCGGCGTTGCAGCAACACGCGTTTCACCGGACCGTGTTTCGGCCGGGATTCCGATTTTCATGGACTTCTCCTTGAAGGGCAGCGCTTGTCTAGTATCAGTGGGGTTAACAGGGGTGCGGCAGCAGCGGCACACACCCGGACGTTTACAGCTTGTAAGACGGGAGACTATAGCATGCTACGCCCACCCGTACAGGGGGTGAGTCGGTCAGACAACCGGTCTGGGCCTACGCCTCTAATGTGCAGAGCGGACTTCTGCACACAGGGCTTTGGCCCCCTCAATCAGGCGCGGGCCACTGCGAACCAGCACATCAGGCGGCAAGGCACGCACCCGTTGATTCGCCACCGCAGGCAAGGCAGGCCATGCGGCCCAAAACTCACGCAGGCGCTGGCCGGTTCCATTCGGCCCGGAGGCGAGAATCAGGTCCGGCGCTTTGCTCACCACCGCTTCAACATTGACCGTGAAGGCCAAGGCCCCCACGGCGTCAAACGCATTGCGGCCACCGCACAGGCGAATCAACTCACTGACAATGTGGCCGCCCCCCAGCGTCATCAGGGGCTTGTCCCACACCTGATAGAACACCGTGGGGGCTTGAGCTGTTGCGGACTGATGGCTGACACCCAGGGCCTGCATCTGCGCCTGCCATTGCTGAACCTGGGCTTGGCCTTGGGCGTCTCGCCCCATCAAACGTGCCAAGCGCAACATGCCCTGTGCCACCATGTCCACGGAACGGGGTTCGCTGACAAACACAGGCACGCCCGCGCGCCGCAGTGTCTCGATGGTGGCTTGCGCCATGCCCGACTTCCACACCAACACAAGGTCAGGTTTGGCCGCCAGAACCTGCTCAGCCCCCAGCAGCAGGCTTTGCCCCAAGCGCGGCAAAGTTTTCACTGGGGCCGGGTAATCGCTGGCTTCGTCCACAGCCATCAGGCGAGGCAAACCGCCCACGTAAGCCCATTGCTCGGTGAGGTGGGGCGCCAGGCTGATGACTCGCCGGGGGTTGCTGGCGCAAACCTCCGCATTAGTGTCATCCAACACGCAGGCTGCCCCGGCCAAGCCTGGCCCGAGCAAGCCACAGGCCAGGCTGAACAAGCCCAGCCCGCGGTTCAGGCGGTTAGAACGTGGTGTTGACATTGACTGAGAAGGTACGACCGGGTTCGGGATAGATTCCAGATGCACTGAAAGGCGAGAAAAAGCGTGTGCGATAGTAATCCCGGTCAAACAGGTTCTGAACCTGGAACACCACGTTGTAGCCCTGGCCTTTGTAGCGCAGATTCGCATCCAGCGTTGCAAAACCGGGCACCTTCACATCGCTGTCGCGGGTCTGCAGGCTGGAGCCTGATCGTTGATCCGATTGGGCGGCCACAATGACTTCATTGGACCAGCGGTCAGCCCAGTCATGCTCGTAAGACACCTTGACGTTGTGACGCGACACCAGCGGCACACGCCCACCGTTCAGAAAACCTGCGCGGAAGGTGGCGTCCAGATACTGGTAACTTGCATTGATGCGGTCGCGCGGGCCAAGGTCACCCCGCCACGATGTTTCCACCCCCTGCCTGCGCACCTTGTCCAGGTTGGTGTTCACACCAAAGAAACCCACGGTCGGATCGAAGAAGATTTCACGGTCCACGTCCATCGCAAACACCGAGTTGTTCCACTCACCACCGGCCAGGGCGGTGCGCACACCAGCCTCAAATTCATTGGCGGTTTGCGGGTCCAGGAATGGCTGTGAAGCAAATGCGTTTTCGTCGGCATTGGGAATGCGGAATGAACGGGCCAGCTTGGCGAATACCGTGGTGGATTCATTCCACAGGTAGGACGCCCCGGCCTGATGGGCAACCAAGCTGTACTCGCGCGCAGAACCCACCTTTTGCTGATCCGACCGTTCAACGCGGCTGCCCAGGTTGACGCGCCATTGGTCGTTCACCGCCCAGTCGTCTTCCACAAACAAAGCGGTTGATTCCAGAAAACCAATGTTGAACCCACGCAGCGCGGATTTTTCACGGTCGATGCCCACACGCACCGCATGGCGGCCGGGGCCTGCGTCAACGTGAAAAGCGAGGTAGGGGCTGATTTGGTCCTGCTCGTATTCGGACTGCACGGCGAAACCACCGAAAGAGCCGAACGAGCTGTGAGTGCGGCGACTGACCTTCAAGCCGTAATCGACATCGCCCACTTGACCGCTGAAGTAGCCACGCACCGTGTTGCGGTCAAACTTGCCGAAATCATTGGGGCTGTTGGTTTGCTTGGGGTTTTGGGCAAACTGGGTGGGGGTTAGCGAACCGGGGAACCGTGTTTTGGACCCCTCCGCAGTGAACGACACACCCGCCTTGTAAGGGCCATGGCCCCAGTCCAGCGCAAGGGCGCCGTGGTCCCGGCTGGCTGCGCTGTTGTCACGGTAACCATTGGTGGATTCCTTGGCGCCAGAGGCAGTCACGGCCCAATCACCAAAGCCGTAGCGCAAACGCCCACCCAGTTCTTGCGTGTCAAACGAGCCATAAGAAGCCGTCGCATCGCCACTGATGCCTTGGGGGGCTGCGCCAGCATCCGTGGTGATGCGAATCACGCCACCCGAGGCGCCACTGCCGTAGGCCACAGAATTGCCACCCCGAATGATTTCGATGGATTGAATGCTGCTGACAGGGATACTGCCGTACCGCGGTGTGGTCAGCTCGTTGTCGTTCAGCTTCACGCCATCCACCACAAACACCACGTTGGCCGATGCGTTTTCACCAAAACCGCGCAGGTCCACGGTGCCGCTTCGGCTGCCGTCCAGCGGGGTGCGCACCGTGACTTGCCCCAACTTCAGAAGCACATCGCGCAGGTTGGTGTAGCCAGACCTCCGAATCTGCTCAGCCGTGATGCGAGTGCTGGACACCGGTTGGCCTGCCTTGGCCTGGTCCGTCACCACAGAGGACACAAACACCGGGGGCAATTGGTTCAGTGCCAGCTCTTCTTGCGCCGATGCATTGGAAGTGATGCCCAGACCTTGAATGGCCAGGGCAAGGGAAGTCAGTTTGAAAACGTTGTTGTTCACGAAAAGTTTGCTCCAGAGTGCCGTGCCCGCCGCACGCGCATAAAAAACCGCTGGAGGAAACAATCAGGCCAAGGTTGGCCGGGCATGCACGGGCCCACCCGCCAAACAATATGGCAAAGTACAAGCACGGTGTGAAAGCGGACAACCCCATCAGTCGCCTGCGCACTGCCTCCCCGCAGCACCAGTCGCCCGCCTGGCATGGGATGCGCCAGACAAAACGGTCAAGGCCGGTATCCGGGCTTGAAAGTCTTGATGTGTCGCCTTCCCAGCACACCCGAAGGTGAATACAACCAGTGGCAAAATGACACACCCGCACTCTCTTACCGTTGCGGGGGCAGCGCAGGCATTCAACCTGCTTCCCGTTTAACCGTGCCTGAAATACAAGCACGAGCACCTTAACCCTGCTATTCTAATGGGTTAAACGGAAACGGTCGGCCATCCAAGGTGTTGAAAGCGGACAAAACCGCTGGAATTTCCCTGTGACGCCCCCACCTTTCCCGCCCTTCAACCCCAATTCGTGAATATCCATGGCTGAAGTCTGGAAACCCAGTGTCACTGTGGCCGCCATCGTCGAGCACGAAGGCCGATTCCTCATTGTGGAAGAACACACGACCGACGGAATCAAGCTCAACCAGCCAGCCGGGCACCTGGACCCAGGTGAAGCCCCGGCCACTGGCGCTGCGCGCGAAGCCCTTGAAGAATCTGCATGGGAAGTTCAACCCACCGGGCTGTTGGGCATTTATCTCAGCCGCTACACCAGTTCGCGCACCGGGGAAGATGTCACTTACCTGCGGTTTGCATTCGCCGCCAAAGCCGTCAAACACCACACTGACCGCGCCTTGGACGAAGGCATCATCCGCACCCTGTGGATGACCCCCGACGAGTTGCGGGCCAGCGCCGACCAGCACCGCAGCCCCTTGGTGCTGCAATGTGTCGAAGACTTCCTGGCCTGTCAGGCTGGCACACGCCCGCTGACCCCGCTGGACCAGGTGTACACCCACGAAAGCGTACTGAAGGGCCCCATGCCACCTGGCATGTCCTGATTGGGTTCGAAGGCAGTTTGACATCATGAAGAAAACCGTCGTCATTGGCATGTCGGGTGGGGTTGACTCCTCGGTTTCCGCGTGGCTGCTCAAAGAACAGGGCTACAACGTCATTGGCCTGTTCATGAAGAACTGGGAAGACGACGACGATTCCGAATTCTGCTCCAGCCGCCAGGATTGGCTGGACGCTGCCAGCGTGGCTGACGTGGTGGGTGTGGACATTGAGGCCGTGAATTTCGCAGCCGAATACAAAGACCGGGTGTTCTCGGTGTTTCTCAGCGAGTACGCCGCTGGGCGCACCCCCAACCCCGACATCCTGTGCAACAGCGAAATCAAATTCAAGGCATTTCTGGACCATGCCTACAGTTTGGGCGCCGATTACATTGCCACCGGGCACTATGCCCGCGTGCGCGAGGTAGACGGCCAGTTCCAGTTGCTCAAGGCGATGGATGCCAGCAAGGACCAGTCCTATTTCCTGCACCGCCTGAACCAAGCCCAACTGAGCAAAACCCTGTTCCCGCTGGGCGAAACCCAAAAAACCGAAGTGCGCCGTATTGCGCAGGAACTGGGCCTGTCCAACGCCGCCAAAAAGGATTCCACGGGCATCTGCTTTATTGGCGAGCGCCCGTTCCGGGATTTCCTGAACCGCTACCTGCCCACCAAACCCGGCCCCATCCTGAACGACCGCGATGAAGTCATCGGGGAACATGTGGGCTTGAGTTTTTACACGCTGGGGCAACGCAAAGGCATCGGTATCGGTGGGCAGAAGGAAGGCAACGGTGAGCCCTGGTTTGTGGCCCGGAAAGACTTGAAGAACAACACGCTGTATGTGGTGCAAGGGCACGATCACCCTTGGTTGCACCAAACAACGCTGGTGGCCGAGCAGGTGCATTACATTGCTGGTGAACTGCCCAGCGTGAACACACTGGGTTGCAAAGCCCGTTATCGCCAAAGCGACGCTGCGTGTCGGTTCAGTGGCGACGAAGCCTCATTCAACCTGGCTTTTGAGCGAAGCCAGTTTGCCGTGACGCCCGGGCAAAGCGCCGTGCTGTATGACGGCGACATCTGCCTGGGCGGCGGCATCATCACTGGCTGACGGCCGTAACCGCCAGCCTGCCCCCTCAAGCCTGCGGGCGAGTGGCCTCAAAGCTGGGGCGCACTGCGAGGCGTTCCGCATAGTCCTTCAATGCGGGGTACTCTTTGCGCCAATCCAGGTCCGGCATGCGGAAATCCAGATAAAACAGGGCGCAACCGGCCGCAACATCGGCAAGGCTGAATTGCTCCGTCAAAAAGTTGCCGGGCATGTTGGCCACATGGTGCTGGAAATAGGCCAGGCCATGGTGGATTTTCTGGGTTTGACGCACCACCCAAGCCTGGCTGACATGCGCAGGCTCGTGAAAACGGTTCTCCAACAAAATGGCCACAGCGGCATCGCTGATGCCCTGTCCACACACCTCCAAAGTACGCACCCTGGCGCGTGCATTGGGGTTGCTCGGCAGCAATGGAATGGTGGGCATCAGGTATTCCATCTGGCCGGAAATGACGGTGGAGTCAAACAACACCTGCCCACCGTCCAACACCAAACAAGGCACTTTGCCCAGTGGGTTGAATTGGGTGATGGTGGTGTCTGGTTGCCAAACGTCTTCCAGAACAAACTCAAACGGAATTTCCTTTTCGAGCAACTGCACGCGAATTTTGCGCACGTAAGGGCTGGTCAATGATCCAATCAGCTTCATCTCAACACTCCTTCTAAGGCAGCCGACTTGCTGTCGGTCTGGGGTTGATGTTTGAACGGGTTCAAACGACAAATTGACGGGCTATGGGCGCCCGGACATGGTGGGTAAAGCGCGGTGGGTTACAATACAACGCTTTGAAAAACCACAGGTTTACCACCGAGAATGATTTCTTCCGACTCTTTGAATGCGCTCACCGCCTTGAGCCCGCTGGACGGCCGCTACCAATCGAAAGTGGCTGCGTTGCGCCCCCTGCTGTCCGAAGCAGGGTTTATGCATCACCGTGTGATCGTGGAAATCGAATGGCTCAAGGCCTTGGCCAACGCAGGCTTTGCTGAACTGCCCGCGTTTTCCGCCGAAGCACTGGGCCGGCTGGATGCATTGAAAGCCGATTTCTCCGAAGCCGACGCGCAGCGCATCAAGGAATTTGAGGCCACCACGAATCACGACGTCAAGGCTGTAGAGTACTTTATCAAGGAAAAGTTCCAATCGCATGACGAACTGAAACGTGCCGCTGAGTTCGTTCACTTCGCGTGTACGTCTGAGGACATCAACAACATGAGCCATGCGCTCATGCTCAAAGCTGCCCGCGAACAGGTGGTTGTGCCCACCCTGCGCAAGGTGGTGGCCAGCCTGCGTGGCTATGCCCACCAGTTTGCCGACATTCCGATGATGTGCCGCACACACGGCCAGCCCGCCAGCCCATCCACGCTGGGCAAAGAATTTGCCAACGTGGTGCATCGGCTGGAGCGGGCCATCGCCGCGATTGAAGCGGTTGAACTGCCCGCCAAAATGAATGGCGCGGTGGGCAACTTCAACGCCCACCTGTCGGCCTACCCCGAATTTGACTGGGAGCAACTGAGCCGCAAGCTGATTGAGGGCCTGGGGCTGACGTTCAACCCCTACACCATTCAGATTGAACCGCATGACGGCATTGCCGCGCTGATGGACGCCGTGGCCCGCGCCAACACCATTGTGATCGACCTGTCACGCGACATCTGGGGCTACATTGCGCTGGGGTATTTCAAACAAAAACTGAAGGCAGGCGAAGTGGGTTCCTCCACCATGCCGCACAAGGTGAACCCGATTGATTTTGAGAATGCCGAAGGCAACCTGGGCATGGCCAACGCGGTGCTCAAGCACCTGGCTGAGAAACTGCCCATTTCCCGCTGGCAGCGGGACTTGACCGACTCCACCGTGCTGCGCAACCTCGGTGTGGGCTTGGGTTATGCCATACTCGCCTACGAAAGCTGCCTGCGCGGCCTGGGCAAACTGGAAGTGAATCTGGACGCCATCGCCGCTGACATTGACGCTGCATGGGAACTGTTGGCCGAACCTGTGCAAACTGTGATGCGCCGTTACGGCTTGCCCAACCCCTACGAACAGCTCAAAGAGCTAACCCGTGGCAAAGGCATCACCCAAGAGGCCTTGCAGACTTTCATCGCCGGGCTAGACCTGCCCGAGGCCGAAAAAACGCGCCTGTTGGCCATGACCCCAGCCAGCTACATTGGCAAAGCGGCCATTCTGGCCAAACGCATCTAATCCAGACGCGAAATTCATTTCGCTTCATTGAGTTAGCCCATCGACCCCCCTGACAAAGGGGGGTCCCTCTCGGTCTGTCCGCACCATACTTTCGTCATTGAGAGTTGTTGGACACGTCCATGAAACACCCCCGTGGATTCACCATCATTGAGCTGATGATTGCGCTGTCAATCGCTGCCGTGTTGGCCACCTTGGCCTTCATGGGGTATTCCGACGCCTTGGCCAAGTCCAATTTCCGCGCCACCCGTGATGTGGCGGCCAAACTGGCACTGGCCCAGCAGCAACACCGCCAGCAGTTTGGGCGCTACGCCAGCGCAGTTCAGGGCAGCGGCACCGGCAACAGCACAACCTTGGTGTTGAATGATGCCAACGACTACGCCATCACGGTTCAATCAGCCACCTACCGGGATTTTGCGGCCACCGTGACACCGACCACTCGTTCGCTTCAAGGCACAGACACCTGCTGGTCGGTCTGGGTACGCAGCCAACAGGGTTTCCTGACCTTTGGCTCGCAGAACAAACAGCAGCAGGACAGCCGCACGGAGTGCATGCCCAATGGATAAGCTGCAGCACAGGCAAGGATTCACATTGATTGAGCTGGTCATCACTCTGGCCATGACCATGGCCGCCATTGCAATGGCTGCGCCATCGATTGCCGGGTATGTGCAGCGCCAGGAACTCAAACTGGGCGCAGCTGATCTCACCAGTTACATTCAAAGCGCACGCAGCCTGTCAGCCAGTACCGAATGCCCCACACGCGTTGAATTACGCAACCAGAATGGCCAGTTGCAGGTAGAGACGCTCATCGACAAACACACACAGTTCAAAGGCTGCCCACGGTGGTTTGACGCCAACAGTGCGGGCAACCTGTCGGCTTTGTTGGTCTCCAGCACTACCGTGCAGTCGATTGCGGTGGACCGCGCCGTCACCCTGCGGTTCCAAGGCGTGTCCGGCGCGCTGGACTCTTCGTCGGCCATTCAATTCACCGTGAACAAGGGTGACGCGCGGGCGCGAATTTCACTGGACGGGATTGGTAATGGGGTGATCAGCTATGTCAACTGAACGCCTACAACGGGGTTACAGCATGGTTCAAACCCTGCTGGCGCTGACCATTCTGGCTTTTCTGGTGGGCAGCCATTTGTCCTTGATGGCCTACATCACCACAGGCCCCAACCAAGCGGGCAGTGACGAGTTGTTGAACCAATTGACCCGCCTGGGCGAAAGCTTCTCCACACGGGCTTACCGCGGCGGCGGCTTTTTGGACAGCGACGGCGAGGCCAAAGGCATCATGGTGTGCACGCTGGACAACAGCGGCAACCAATGCAACACGTACAACGACAATCAGGCCAACCTGTGCATTGCCCTGCCCATCCAGAATGACAACGGTCCTGCGGCCTACATCGAGGTGCGGGGGTTCCGGTTGCTCAACGGCAAACTCCAACAAAAAGGAGTGCGCCCAGGCACCATGGCGGGCTTTGATGTGCGCAGTTTCTGCGGCAACGCAGGTTGGGAAAACCTGCACAGCACCGACGAGTTTGTGATTTCGAACTGGAAGCTGTGCCGCTTCAGTGCAGCCACTGCGGCCGACATACGCCGGGACTACGTCAGCAGTTGTCCCAGCATTCTGAGTGCCAACAAAGGCACCAACATGTTCTGGTTGTCCTTCATGGAAGCGACGCCCAGGAAGGTGGGGGGAACAACCGTTGAACAAACACGGGTCATCCAGTTGTTCAACGACACGCGAGTCACCACACCGTGAGGTCCACACCATGAGCAAGTCCATTCACGCCAAATCACATGGCCAACAACAAGGCATGGCCGGGGTGTTGGTGTCGGCACTCATCAGCGCGGCCCTGCTGTTGATTGCCACGCAAGCCAGCACCAAAGTGAACATGGATTCCTACCATGCGCCCAACAAGGTGAACATTGAAGTGGCCAATCAATTGGTGCAGGCCGGGGTGCGGTATGGCAACTATGTGATTGCCACACCGACCGCCGTGGATGCGATGATCACCCAGAACGCCACCAACCCTGCAGTGGTGTTGAGCTGCCAATCCGGCCAACCCCTGCCAGAACGGCTTCAGCCCACACAGGTGGTGACCACGCTGAACACTCCGCAAAACACACAGGAAGTGCAGATCAAGGCGGTTTTTGCGCCGTTTGACTGCAACCTGCCCATCAGTGCCACCAACTTTCGGCTGACATTCGAAACCGTGGGTGCGGCAGGCTGCTCAACGGGCAATGCTGCACAAGGTGACGGTTGCGTTACCCGCTCGGTGGTGCAGTCGGCGTACAAAGGGGACATCTACCGGCCGTCGATTGAAACCGTGGTGGTCCCAGACCCAGTGGTGATCTCTTACACCTGTCCGAATGGCCCGCATCACATGCCCGCTCCGGGCACGCCTGAAGAAACAGGTATCGTGGCGGCCTGTGCGGCAATTGGGGTGGATTACCATGCAACCTTCCATGTCATCACTGAGCCTTATGACGGACCAATTTCGACCATCGCTGACCTTCAGGTGACAACGGGCGGCGGCTCAACCACAACCACAGTCACCACGACCACCCCCACAACCACCACCAAATCCAGCATAGGGAACTGACATGGGCGCCCGGGGTTTTACATTGGTTGAAGTGGTCATGACGACCCTGGTGCTCAGCTTGGGTGTGGTGTTGTTTGGCAAGGCCACCTCAAATACCCTCACCGCCAGCACCGACAATGCCGAGCGCCAGCGGGTGGCGCTGATGGCCTCAGACATCAACAACGTGATGGCGGCCCGAGTGGCCTCATTACCGGTGACAGCCAACCAGCAGGCGGTGATTAATTCATTGAACGGCATCATGGGTGAGCTGCGGACCGAGGCCACCAATGCGGCCTCCAGCCAAGGCTACCGCTGCGAGGGCAACCGCCCGGTGATGAACGGGGGCACCCCCAACCGCAACAACAGCTCAACCCTGTTTCGCTCCTGGACTTCCGGCCCACCGGTGTGTTTTGAATTCGTGCTGCTGAACAACATCAACACCGGGTTCAACGGGGTGTGGGTGGAAACACGGATCAGTTGGCTGGGGCTGAAGAATGCATCGGACACACCCGAAACCATTCGGGTACCCGGGCTGATCTCGCCGCTTTAACTTCGCAGCCTAGCGCAGCACATACAAGGGCGGTTCAAGCCTGTGCATCAGCAACTCACTGACGAAAGCATGAAGCACCACAAAGTCACGGTCATCCAGCGCCACAAAAGCCAGGCCAAAACGGCTGTGTTGCCCTTCATGGGGTTGGGTGGTGACCACTTTGGCTGGCAATTCCAGCAGGTATTTCCGGTGCGCCAACACCACTTGGCAAGCGACGGACAATTGCGTGCCCACCGGCCAGTCCACCTTGGCCAACACCTCGTATTCAGCGCCCCCCGTGGACAGGTTGCGGATTACTGCGTTGTAGACCCGGCTGGGGTCGTCCAACACATGGGCCGTGGAAGGCAGTTCGCAATTCACCCTGCGTGTGGCACGCACCGGCTTGGCCTCAAGGTGGGAATGCTGTGGCCAGCTCATCACCACCAAGGCATGGGGCCCCAACAGCACCTTTTGCACTTGTGACTTGAAACGGTAGACCGACAGGCCATAGAAGGAGCGAAACTCCCAAGTGTCGCCTTCTTTCACGAACACAAATTGATCGTCACGCACTGGGTGGGAGATGACGAAAGCATCTTTACCCAAGGCCCCAACCAAACGCACAGGGAAGGCCTCAGCCTGCCCAGGCAGATTCATTTTCAGGGCATTGCCGGTTTCCGTGGGGTCATCCACTTCGGCGCGGGTGGGGGCTTTGAATGTGGTCGGTGCTGTCGGCGCCACCGAACCCATGGTGGCCTTGTTCTGAATGGTGAAGTTGGAGGCCCACCGGGGGTTGTGGTACAGCCCTTTGGCCGCCAGCTCGTCCAACTGCTTCACCGTGGTCACGGCCTGATTGGCCGCCAACAACAGATGGCCTTGCCGGTCATAAATGGGAAAGGGCAGCGCCTTGCCGATTTCAATGTCACCCTTGGCCAAGGGTGACAATTCTTTGGAACTGTCCACACCCATTCTCCTGAAACAGGGGTTCAGGGAGTTTCAAACTCCCTGTCTTTCTTGACCGGCTTGATCAGGTCTTCCCGGGTCAGGCCCAGCCACATGACCAAGGGGCTGGCCACCAACACCGATGAATAAATGCCAAAACAGATGCCTATCGTCAACGCCACCGCAAAATAATGCAAGGTGGGGCCACCGAAAAACAGCATCGAACACACCATGATCTGCGTTGAACCATGGGTGATGACCGTGCGGGAGATGGTGCGTGTGATGGCGTTGTCGATGGTTTGGGCCACGGTCAGGCGACGCGTTTTGTGAAACGTTTCGCGAATCCGGTCAAACACCACAACAGATTCGTTCACGGAATACCCCAACACAGCCAGCACCGCCGCCAACACGGACAGCGAAAACTCCCACTGAAACAGTGCAAAGCATCCCAGAATGATCACCACGTCATGCAAGTTGGCGATGATGGCTGACACCGCAAACTTCCACTCAAACCGCAGGGCCAAGTACACCATGATTCCCAGAATCACGATCATCAAGGCTATGACTCCGTTTTCGGCCAATTCACGGCCAACTTGAGGGCCTACAAACTCTACGCGCATCAATTGCACATCGGGACCACCCGAACGTAGGACCTTTTCGGTCATGGCCGCTTGATCCAGCTTGCCTTGCGTGCCAATTTGGCCGGACTGCAAATCTTTCACGGCCAGGCGAACCAGCACATCACGGGAAGTGCCGAAGTTTTGGACCTGTGGCTCTTCAATGCCCAACTGGTTCAATGATCCGCGAATCTTTTCGAGGTCAGCCGCTTGGGAATAGCGGGCCTCCACCAGCACACCGCCGGTGAATTCCACACTGAAATTCAAGCCCTTGACGACCAGAAAAAACACCGCCGCTGCGAAGGTCAGAAAGGAAATGACATTGAACACCCTCGCATGCTTCATGAAGGGAATGTCGTTTTTGATTCGGAACAGTTCCATGTTCGTTCGCTTCTTATGTCTTGTCGGAGGCGGGGTTGGCTTCGCCTTTCCAGATCTGCCCAATGCTGACCTTGTCCAGCTTTTTGCGGTTGCCATACCAGAGGTTGACCACACCGCGGCTGACCACCACCGAACTGAAAATCGAGGTGAGAATGCCCAGGCAGTGAACCACCGCAAACCCGCGCACAGGGCCTGAACCGAAAATCAGCAGCGCCACACCGGCAATCAACGTGGTGATGTTGGAATCCAGAATGGTGGCCCAAGCGCGTTCATAGCCCGCGAAAATCGCTTGTTGAGGCGTTGCACCTTCACGCAATTCTTCTCGAATGCGCTCGTTGATCAGCACGTTGGCGTCAATCGCCATACCGAGGGTCAGCGCCACAGCGGCCAAGCCGGGCAAAGTCAAGGTGGCTTGCAGCACCGACAGCAGTGCAAACAGCAACAGCACGTTGACACCCAGCGCAAACACTGAGAACACACCGAACATGAGGTAATACACCATCATGAAAGCACCCAACACCACAAAGCCATACACGGTGGAATTGATGCCCTTGCCAATGTTGTCGGCACCCAGGCTTGGGCCGATGGTGCGCTCTTCAATGATGTCCATGGGTGCGGCCAATGAACCAGCGCGAAGCAACAGCGCCAGGTCGGTGGCTTCCACGGTGTTCATCTGGCCGGAAATTTGAACCCGGCCACCGCCGATTTCGTCGCGAATCACCGGTGCAGTGATCACTTCCCCTTTGCCGCGTTCAATCAGCAAAATCGCCATGCGCTTGCCGATGTTCTCGCGGGTCACATTGCGGAAAATTCGGGCACCCTGCCCGTCCAGGGTCAGGTGTACAGCGGCTTCCTGAGTTTTGGGGTCGAAACCGGCCTGTGCATCGGTGAGGTTCTCACCGGTGAGAATCACTTCCTGCTTCAGCAACAAGTCACGCCCGCCACGCTCGGTGTACTTCTGCAGGCCAAAAGGCACCAAGCCTGTGGACAAGGCCGACAGGGCTTCAGGGCTGTCATCCACCAAACGCACTTCCAGCGTGGCAGTGCGGCCCAGAATGTCTTTGGCTTTGGCCGTGTCTTGCACGCCGGGCAACTGCACCACAATGCGGTCAGCACCTTGACGCTGAATCACCGGTTCAGCCACGCCCAGTTCGTTGATCCGGTTGTGCAGCGTGGTGATGTTCTGCTTCAGTGCATATTCCCGGGCAGTCTGCTCCACCGTGGGCGCCAGCCGGCCAATCAACTCCAGGTCGGTGGATTGCTCGGGCACCAGCCAGTTCACTTCGCCATTGGCTTTGGTGAGGATGGCTTTGGCTTTGTCACGCGCTGCCGCATCGCGGAAAGTGAACCGCATGCCTTCCGGGGTGCGCTGGGCGCTGGCGTAACGCAGGTCTTCTTCACGCAGGGCCTGCTTGGCCCCGGCAAAGAAACTGTCCTTGCGCTTGTCCAGTGCCTTGTCCATGTCCACTTGCAAGAGGAAATGCACACCACCGCGCAGGTCCAGGCCCAGGTACATGGGCAGGGCGCGGATTTGGGTGAGCCAGTCCGGCGAACGGGACAGCAGGTTCAAGGCTACGATGTACTCGGGCGCGTCGGCCTGTGGGTTCAGGCTGTGGGCAATGAAGTCACGGGCCTTGAGCTGGTCGTCAGTGGTTTCAAACCGCAGCTTGATGGTGCCGCCACCCAGGGTGTTTTCGAAAAACACACCATCCGGTTTCAAGCCCTGCGTCACCAATTGCTCGCTCAAGCGGTCGGCCAGGGCCGGGTCCAACTTCAAGGACGATTTGCCGCTGGACACTTGAACGGCGGGGGCTTCACCGTAGAAGTTGGGCAGGGTGTAGAGCACACCAAACACCAACACCACGGCGATCAGCAGGTATTTCCAGATGGGGTAACGGTTCATGACAGGCAGGCGGAAAAACGCGGATCAGCGCAGGTCTTTAAGGCTGCCTTTGGGCAGCAGGCTTTGTACGGCGGCGCGCTGAACCAGCACTTCCACCGCTTTGTCGCCGAGCTCGGCCACTTCGAGGGTGATGTAAGCGTCGCTGATTTTGGCAATGCGGCCCGCCAAACCACCGGACACAATCACTTCGTCGCCCTTTTGCAGCGCTTCAACCATGGACTTGTGCTCTTTCTGACGCTTCATCTGGGGACGAATCGCCAAAAAGTACAGAATCACAAACATCAGGATCAGCGGCAGGAAACTCATGATGCCGGCTTCAGCCCCGGCGGCAGACTGCGCAAACGCAGGAGAAATCACAGTGAACTCCTTGAAAAACATACAGGTTGGGGGCGAGTATACAACGGCGCCCGGTTCAAATAGACCGGCGGGCTTGACTTGGGTTCCACTTCCCGCTTCACTTGCCAGTGGACAGTACAACATTCACCCGTGAAGGGCGATGTCATTCGGGAGTAGTGCGATGGAAGTGGCCACGTTGGGCGGCGGTTGTTTTTGGTGTCTGGACGCGGTGTTCCGCCGACTGAAGGGCGTCTCACAGGTGGAATCGGGCTACAGCGGTGGGCACGACCCCAACCCCAATTACGACAAAGTGTGCATGGGCCGCACCGGCCATGCCGAGGTGGTGCGCATTGAATTCGACCCCGCACAGATCACTTACCGTGAGTTGTTGGGCGTGTTTTTCGCGGTGCACGACCCCACCACCCTGAACCGTCAGGGCAATGATGTGGGCACCCAGTACCGGTCGGCCATCTACACGCATTCAGCAGCACAACTGACCGAGGCACAAGCCTTTGTGGCAGAACTGGAGCGTCAGCAGGTGTTCCCCAACCCGGTGGTGACCGAGGTGAAACCCCTGGAGAATTATTTTCCAGCCGAGGACTACCATCAGGATTACTTCAGCAACAACCCCAACCAGCCTTACTGCGCCTATGTGGTGGCCCCCAAGGTGAGCAAAGCCAGCAGCCTGTTCGGCACCCTGCAACGCCGATGACACCTAGCAGGCCTGTTTGGCCCAGTGGTTCAGGGCTTGGGCGGCCAACTGCATGCCCATGGAGGCAGTCACCGTCACGGCCGACCCGTAGCCCGCGCAATTCAGGCCGGCCTGTGCATCGCACTGGGCTGGCTTGCGCACCGCCTCCGGTGAATAAACCACCGAGACACCCAAGGGCTTTTCGGGTTTTTGGCCATAACCGTGTTGGCGCCTCAACTGGTAACGCAGCTTGGCCAGCAGCGGGTCATGCGTGGTGTCTTTCAAGTCGGCCACTGTCAGTAACCAAGGCTGGGTTTTGCCACCGGCACTGCCTGCCAGCCACAACGGCAATTTGCGAGGGCGGCACAGCAACACCAAAGCCTGTTTGGCCGCCACTTGGTCGCAACAGTCCAGCACCACGGTGTAAGGCCCGCCCCACTGCCGGGCGGCATCGAGTAGATCGGCTGCGTTCTCGGGCGTCAGGAAATCGTCCACCTGCTTAACCTCGCAGGTGGGCGCGTAGCTGGCAATTCGGTCCGCCAGGGCTTGGGTTTTGGCTTGGCCCAAGCTCAAGTCCTGCGCCTGAATCTGCCGGTTGATGTTGCTCTCGGCCACATGGTCCATGTCAATGAGGGTGAGCCGCCCCACGCCACTTCGGGCCAAAGCCTCAACAGCCCATGAGCCCACGCCGCCCACGCCCACCACCACCGCATGGGCCTGGCCCAGCAACCACTGGTGGAAGTCGCCACCATACAGGCGGCCCAAGCCACCGAAACGGCGTTCAAAGTCCACGGGCTCGCTCATTGGTTGCCCAAGTCCATCACCTTCACTTTGACTTCTCGGGTGTCATCGCCCCGCATCACGAGAAGGTCAACCTCGGCCCCCACCCCCACCTTTTCCAGCGCACTGGCCAGTTGGGCGATGTTGGCCACGGGTTTGCGGTTCACAGCGATGATGATGTCACCCACCACGCCGCGTTGAAGGTCAAACGGCATCAGGCCCGCTTGCGAAGCCGGTGAGTTGGGGGCCACATCCATGATGGCCACGCCCTTGATGCCCAAGCGACGTGCCAGAGAATCATCCGCCACGGAAATGCCGATGCCGGGCCTGGGAAGGCTGCCTTTTTCAATCAACTGGGGAACAATGCGGTTCACCAAGTCCACCGGAATGGCAAAGCCGACACCGGCCGATGAACCACTTTGCGACAGAATGGCCGTGTTCACCCCGATCAGTCGCCCTGCCGAGTCCAGCAAAGGCCCACCTGAATTGCCGGGGTTGATGGCGGCATCGGTTTGAATCACATCGGGAATTTCACGGCCATTGTCGGTCGGCAAAGTGCGGCCCAGTGCGCTGACAATGCCAGATGTCAGCGTTTTGGACAGGCCAAAGGGGTTGCCAATCGCAAACACCGACTGACCCACTTTCAGGTCGCCCGAGGTGCCCAGCGGAATGGGATTCAGTGTTTTGGGCGTGTTCACCAGTTTGACCACGGCCAGGTCGTACCCGGGGGCAACCCCCACCAATCGGGCAGGCAAAGGCTCGGAATCGTCCAGTTGCACACGAATTTTGTTGGCCCCCTGCACCACGTGGGCGTTGGTGACCACATGGCCTTGGTTGTCCCACACAAAGCCTGACCCAGTGCCTTCGGACACCCGTCTGAACATCAGTTGCCCTCGCACGCTTTCCGTGAAGATATAGGCCACTGAGCCCTTGGCGTTGTCAAACAAGGACACCACGCTTTGCTCGCTGGACGACAAATCACCACGTGGCTGCACCACCCGTGTTTCAGCAGGGGTGCCGCTGTCTCGGAAAAAGAGGTCGAAGCTGGACTGGTTGAACAGCACATACAACAAAGCCACAAACAGCATCAGCGCAATGAAGCCGGTGGCGGTCATGCCCCGCTGGCGAGGGTATGTCTTCATGGGACAGGCAACTCCATTCAGAGGTGTGGATCGCTTTCAAAACCCGAGGCGGTTTTCAGCGCCAGAAACGACTGCTCCACAACGGGCAAGTCCAGGGCTGTACAACGGGGTGACAGGGTGTCAGGTTTACGCAAGCGCACTCGAACCCGCACCAGTGCATCGGGGTCGCCTTCCGGCACGCACCACTGGGCCCTGTGCGTGTAGCCTTCGCCGTTGGGCTGCAAACCTTCCGCAAGGCATGGCGTGTCACTGCCGTGCACCAGCCCAATGCCCAAGGTGGTTTGAATGTACAGGCGCCCTTGCTCGTCCAGCACCATGCCGCTGGGCCAGGCCAACAGGCCCGTGTGCGTGGCCAGCATCAGGCTGCCATCGCCCAAGGGGTACACGCGGTAAATCCAGGGGGTGGCTTCCAAAGCCACATAGACTTTCTGGGGGCCATTCTGGAAATAGCAGCGGCCATCCGGGTCGATGGCGTAATTGCGGGCAATAAAGTTGAGGATACGTTCGTTGGTGATGGACAAGCCCTGCGGCACCGGGCCAGTCAACAGCCAATCGCCTTGGGCGCCCAGCTTTAGCCAGCCAGCAATGGCGGGCACATTGGGCCAGCGCGCCAAGGCCTTTTCGACCAAGTCATCCATGACTATGCTCAGTGCAGGGTTGGCGCAGGTTCGAAATCGGCGCTGTCGTCGTCGGCGGTTTCGTCGGAATCCTGTGCCGGGCTGGCGTGGTGCATCACCAGCTTCCAGCCGCTGGGGCCCTTGTGAAACACATTGGTGGCGTTGACCTGAACCACGCCACCCTCGCCCCGGCTGGAGCTCATGGTGACCTGCTCAACAATGTTGTGAACCGCCACCATCACACCCTCCACCCGGTGCACGGGCAACACCCGAATCTGCAGCGAACCCGCCGAGAGAATTTCGCGCCAGGAATCGCGCACATCGTGGTAGCCCTCAACCCTGGGGCCACCCGGGTGTATGCACACAATGTGCTCGTCATCGGCCCACAGGTCCATCAGGGCATCCAGGTCGGCAGCCTCCAGGGCTTCGTAGAAGGCCTGTTCAATGTCCTGGGGCGAGGAATGAATCACTTTGCTTCGACTCATGTTCGGGCTCCGTTGTCGTCCTGCAAGGTTACTGGAAAACCACGGTTTTATGACCGTTCAACACCACCCTGTGCTCACAATGCCACTTCACGGCGCGGGCCAGCACCTGACACTCGGTGTCGCGCCCGCGCGCGGCCAGTTCATCGGGTGTCAATGAGTGGTCCACACGGGCCACGTCCTGCTCAATGATGGGGCCTTCGTCAAGGTCGGACGTCACGTAATGGGCGGTGGCACCAATCAGCTTCACGCCGCGGTCAAAAGCCTGCTGATACGGCTTGGCGCCTTTGAAACTGGGCAGAAAACTGTGGTGGATGTTGATGATGCGCCCCTTGAGGTCGCCACACAACTGGGGGGTCAGCACCTGCATGTAGCGGGCCAGCACCACCAGATCAATGCGCTCTTGCCCAATGATCTGGCGAATCTGCGTTTCCTGCTGGGCTTTGCTGTCCGCGTTGACGGGCAGGTAATAAAACGGCACACCGTAAGAGGCGGCCAACAGCGCGAAATCCTGATGGTTCGACACGATGGCAGGAATTTCGCAAGGCAAGTTGCCGCTCTTCCAGCGGAACAAGAGGTCGTTCAGGCAATGGCCAAACTTGGACACCATCAGCAGCACACGGGGTTTGATTTTTGCGTCTGCAAAACTGAAGTTCATGCGGAAAGCACTGGCCACGGGGCCGAACATGGCGGTCAATTCGTCTTGATTCAGCGTGCTGTTATCGGGCAACGCAAAATGCACACGCAGGAAAAACAGGTTGGTGGATTCGTCCCCAAACTGGGCCGAGTCCAGAATGTTGCATTGCTGGTCAAACAGGAACTTGCTGACGTTGTACACAATGCCCGTGGTGTCGGGGCAGGAGATGGTCAGGATGTAGTCGCGCATGGTTGTACTGCAATAACTGGGGTTGATGGCTGTTGGCCAAGCTTCAGGCCTGTGATGGGATCATACGCCGCCGTCTGGGTTGCGCAGGTGAATGGACACCAATTCCGGTTTCAGCGTGTTCAAACAGTCCATGTGCCCAAGTGGGCATTCGCGCTGAAAACAGGGGCTGCATGCCAGTTTAAGGCTGTAGACCCGAGCCTGCTCATTCAACGGTGGGGTGTGCTCCGGGCTGCTGGAACCAAACACGGCATGCACCGGCACATTCAGGGCCGCAGCCACATGCATCAAGCCGGAATCGTTGGTGAGCAGTTGCGAGGCACCCGCCATCAAGGCGATGGCTTGGGGCAAACTGGTTTTCCCGGCCAGCACGCGCACGCGGCTGCGCAACGCGGGTTCCAGTTGAGAAGCAATGTCCTCGCACACCGCCACATCCTTGGGGCCGCCCAACAACGCGGCGGCCTGCGTCGGGTTGCTGCTCAGAAAGGTTTGAACCACAGCGGCAAAATGCGCGGTGGGCCAGCGTTTGGCCGGGCCATACTCGGCACCCGGCGCCACGGCCAGAAACCCGGGCTTGAGCACAAAGTCGCCACACACGGCCTGTGTGGTTCCCGGGCTGACCTGCAGGCGCGGCCAAGCCAGTTGGCCGGGGCTGTAGCCACCCAGGCGGCCATACCACTCAATCATCGGAGGCTTGTTGTTCTTGCGAGGCTTGGGCAAGGCCTGGTTCAGCACCAGGCTGCGGAGTTCCCCGTCATAGCCCACGCGGCGGGCAATGCGGGCAAACCAAGGCACCAACGCGGATTTCAAGGAGTTGGGCAACACAATGGCCGTGTCGTATCCACGGGCGGCCAAGGCGCGCCCCACCTGCTTTCGCAAGCCCCACTGCAACTGTCCATGGGCGAAAGGCTCGGCCTGAACCGTGTGCACAGCGTGGCTAAACTGGTAAACAGGCGCAGTGACCGATGGCGCCAGCACATGAATTTCGCAGGGCTGGCCGTCGGCCTGCCGCAGGGCTTCATCGGCATGAAGCGCCTGAATCAGCGACAGGCTCATCACCGCGTCGCCAATCCAGTTGGGGGCTACGATCAGAAGCCGCATGTCAGCCCCTGACCTGCAGGTTGCACCTCAATGGGCGTGAACCTTGGCGCCGGGCTTGAGGCTGTACACCGTGCCACAGTAGGGGCACGCTGCTTTTCCTGTTTTGGTCACATCCAGAAACACCTTGGGGTGGTGGTTCCACACCGGCATTTTTGGATTGGGGCAAAACGCTGGAAGCTGATCGCCGTCCAGCTCGACGGTTTCGTGATGAACTTGTTTGTCGGTGATCATGATTACACGCGGGTCAACCAGTGTTCGTATTTGCTGTTTCGGCCGTAAACCACGTCGAAATAGCGCTTTTGCAGTTCTTCGGTGATGGGGCCACGGGTGCCTGCACCAATGGTCCGGTTGTCCAATTCACGCACAGGCGTCACTTCAGCGGCAGTGCCCGTGAAGAAGGCTTCATCGGCGATGTAGATGTCATCGCGGGTCAGGCGTTTGGACACAACCTCCAAGCCCATGTCTTTGGCCAGGGCAATGATGGTGGAGCGGGTAATGCCCACCAAGGCGGACGCAATTTCTGGTTCGTAAATGCAACCGTCCTTGACGATAAACAGGTTCTCACCGGCGCCTTCAGCCACAAAGCCGTCCACATCCAGCAACAAGGCTTCGTCGTAGCCGTCCTGAGTGGCTTCCATGTTGGCCAGAATTGAGTTGGCGTAGGTGGCTGCAAACTTGGCGCGGGCCATGGTCACGTTCACATGGTGGCGAACGTAGGAGGATGTTTTCACGCGAATGCCCTTCTGCAGGCCTTCTTCGCCAAGGTACGCACCCCAGGGCCAAGCTGCAATGGCCACGTGCGTGGCGGCACCTTTCGGTGACACGCCCATTTTTTCCGAGCCGTAAAACGCGATGGGGCGGATATAGCAGGAGTCCAGCTTGTTGGCGCTGACCACGTCACAACAGGCCTGCATGATCTGCTCGCGAGTGTACGGCATTGCCATGCGGTAAATGTGGGCCGAGTTGAACAGACGGTCTGTGTGCTCTTTCAAGCGAAAAATGGCGGGGCCTTGCTCAGTTTTGTAGGCGCGCTCACCTTCAAACACGGACAGGCCGTAGTGCAGACTGTGGGTCAAAACGTGAATCTGCGCTTCGCGCCAGGGCACAAGTGCGCCATCCAGCCAAATGAAGCCATCGCGATCGGCCATGGACATGGTGAATCTCCGAACGTTCGAAAAGGGTCATAAACCGCGTATTCTACAGCGCCCGGGGGTGCATTAATCACGCTCAAGCGTTGACTGGGACAAGAATGAGCCACTATATTGAACAAAAACAAGGACAACCACCCGTCACCACTGGACAGACCTCACATGAAGCACGTGTTGGCCAACCACACACCCCGATGGACACGCCGAAAGGATGCCCGCCCCCAGGAATTGCTTGAATCCGCACTGGCCGTGTTCAGTGAAAAGGGGTTCTCCGGCGCCCGGCTTGAAGACGTGGCCAAAAACGCGGGGGTCAGCAAAGGCACGGTTTACCTGTATTACCCCAACAAGGAAGAGCTGCTCAAAGCCGTGGTGCTGGAGCATGTGTCGCCCATCGTGACCGAGGCGGCTGAACAAGTGGACGAATCGGAATCGTCGACCACCCAGATTCGGGAAGCCATCCACCTGTGGTGGGCCCGCTATGGGTCAACCGAGCTTTCGGCACTGACGAAAATCGTGATGTTCGAAGCCCACGCCTTCCCTGAGCTGGGCCAGTTTTTTCATCAGAAAGTCATTACACCTTGGTGGAATTTTCTGGAAAGTCTGTTACAAAGGGGCATTCGACGCGGCGAGTTTTCGGACATCGACACCGAGTACGCAGCCAAGGTCTTGTGTGCTCCGCTGGTGACCTTAAGCCTGTGGAAACGCACCATGGACCCCTGCTGCAACTTGGACACGGACCCGCTGCGTTACATCGAAGCCCACATCCAGATGGTTTTAAATGGTCTTACCTGCCCCAAGAACCGGTCATCAAACCGGCCCCCATCGGCCCAAACTGGCGCTGCTGCTTTGCCTGGCGCTGACAGCGAGTCTGCCAGCGTGTTCACCCTCCCCGTCCCCCCGCGTCGCTGAGCAAACGCCGGCAAAACAGGCCTTGCAACTGAGCCCGGCGGACCTGTTTGAACTGAAGGCGGGCCCGGTGAATCAGCAACTGCGCCTGACCGGGCTGCTGCAGGCCGCCGAGCGCAGCACAGTGCGTTCCAAGGCCAGCGGCAACATCACCGAAGTGCTTGCACTGGAAGGCAATGTCGTGAACAAGGGTGCGGTGGTGATTCGTATTGATGCCACCGAAGCCCGGCTGCGGGTTCAAGAACGCCAAGCCGCCCTGCTGGCGCAGGAAGCCCAGGCCCGCCAATCGAAAACCCAACTGGACAACAACGCCCGGCTGGCCCAACAAGGCTTTGTCTCCGAAACCGCCCTGAGCAATGCCCAAGCCAGCCACGATGCTGCCCTGGCCCAAGTGAATGTGGCCCGTGCGCAATTGGATTTGGCGCGCCAAGCACTGGCCGACACTGAAGTTCGGGCCCCCTTCAGTGGCACCGTTGGCCCGGTTGCCGTGCTGGCTGGCAGCAAAGTGTCCCCCGACACCGCGCTGTTCGACCTGCTGAACCTGTCCGCCATGGAGCTGAAAGCCGAGGTGAACGCGCAGGACATTCCCCGCCTGAAAACCGGCCAGCAAGCCATGATCGACCCCGGCAACGGACAAGCCCCGCGTCAGGCTACACTCGTGCGAATCAGCCCGGGCAGTGTTCAAGGCGGGCGTTCTGTGCCGGTGTACTTGAGTGTAGCCAACCCCGACCGCCTGCTGCGTTCGGGACAGTTTGCCACCGCAACGCTGGAATTGGGCAGCAGCCGAGATGGCTTGCTCGTGCCCAAAACCGCCCTGCGGGAAAGCCAGGGCGCACCCATGGTTTATCGCCTGCGCGACAACAAGATTGAAGCGCAGCTGGTGGGCGTGGGCCAGGAAACCACCGACCCAGCCACAGGCGTGGCCTTGGTGGAAATCACGAAGGGCCTGAATGCCGGTGACCGAATCATCGGCGTGAATTTGGGCCCCCTGGACCCAGGAACACCGGTCACCGTGGTGGCACCAAGCCCGGCCACGGCCCCGTAAGTCATCATGTGGTTCACACGCATCTCGATCCACAACCCGGTGATGGCCACCATGATGATGGCGGCCCTGCTGGTGGTTGGCCTGTTCGCCTATTTCCGTTTGCCGATTGACCAGTTTCCAACCTTGAATTTCCCGGTGGTGGTGGTCACCGCCAAATACCCAGGGGCAGCACCGGAAATTGTCGAGTCCGAACTAACCCGCCCGCTGGAAAACGCCATCAACACCTTGGCCGGGCTGAAAACCCTGTCCTCACGCTCGTACGAAGGCACCGCGGTGGTGATTGCTGAATTCGACCTGCTGACCGACGCCTCAGTGGCTGCGCAGGATGTGCGTGAAAAAGTGGCACTGGTGCGCTCAGCCCTGCGCGACGAGATCAGCGAGCCCGTCATCACCCGCTTCAACCCGGACGACCTGCCGATTGCCTCGGTGCTGATTGAACCCGCACAACCCACCACCAGCCTGCGCGAGATTACCCTGCTGGCTGAATTGACCATCCGAAAACGCATTGAGAATGTACGCGGCGTGGGGGCGGCCAACTTGGTCGGCGGCACAACGCGGCAACTGCGCGTCGAACTGAACCCCGATGCGCTGGACCGGCATGGCGTGAGCGCGCAGGAAGTGATTGCTGCGCTGGCCCGCGACAACCAGACACTGCCGCTGGGCCGTTTGAAAACCCCGGTCACTGAATCGGTGATTGAGCTGGACGCACGGCTGAACACGTTGGAAGACTTCCGACGCTTGGTGATTCGCCAAACAGGCGGCCGACAAATCACCTTGGGCGAACTGGCCACCTTGCGCGACGGAGAAAAATCGCAGGAGTCACTGGCCTTGGTGAATGGCAAGCCGGTGGTGTCGGTCGACATCCTGAAAGCGCAGGATGCCAATTCCGTGGACGTCATCGACGACCTGAAAGAGACGCTGACCGCACTCGAACGCGAACTGGACGGGCAAGTCAAACTCAGTCTGGCCCGCGACCAATCCAAACCCATCCGCAACTCGTTGACCGACGTGCGCAACACCCTGATGGAAGGGGCCTTGCTGACGGTGGTCATCGTGTTTCTGTTTTTGGGGTCTTGGCGCAGCACCGTCATCACCGGGCTGACCCTGCCCATTTCCCTTATCGGCACCTTCAGCGTGCTGTATGCCATGGGCTTCACCATCAACCTGCTCACCCTGCTGGCCATGTCCATCTGCGTGGGCCTGTTGATTGACGACGCCATCGTGGTGCGGGAGAACATCGTCCGTCACCTGCAGATGGGCAAAGACCACCACGCCGCCGCGCTGGAAGGCACGCGGGAAATCGGGCTGGCGGTGTTGGCCACCACGTTCTCCATCGTCGCCGTGTTCCTGCCCGTGGGCTTCATGGGCGGCATCATCGGCCAGTTCTTCCACCAGTTCGGCATCACCGTGGCCTGCGCCGTGCTGTTGTCGATGTTCGTCAGCTTCACGCTGGACCCGATGCTCAGCGCCGTCTGGTACGACCCGCAAGCCCACGGCCAATCTTTTGGCGGGCCACTGGGGCGTGTGCTGACCGGCTTTCAACGCCTGATGGCGGCCCTGGAAGCCCGCTATGTGCGCCTGCTGCGTTGGGGCTTGAAACGCCCAAAAACTGTCATTGCTGTGGCTTTACTCAGCTTTTTTGCCTCGTTCGCGCTGTTGCGTTTCGTGGGGGTCGAATTCACGCCCCAAGCCGACAACAGCGAACTCACCATCACCTTCCAGACGCCCGAAGGCTCACCGCTGGAGCTGACTGAACGCAAAGCCCTTCAGGTGGAATCGCTGATTCGCGCCCACCCCGAAGTGGTGCTGGCCTACACCACCATCAACACCGGGTTTGCCACCGGGAAAAACTACGCCACGGTTTACGTCAAACTGGTGCCTCGCAAGGCCCGCGCGTTCACCGTTCCCCAGTTCTCCGCGCGGCTTCGGCAGGAATTGGCCGTGGTGGCCGGCGTTCGCGTCACGCAAGTCGGCGCACCAGCCTCGGTCAGCTCCGGCAAACCCATCCAGGTCAGCATACTGGGGCCAGAGATGGCGGTACTGGACAAACTGGCCGGTCAAATCACCCGCTTGATGCAGGAAGACCCACGGCTTGTCGACCTGGAATCCAGCCTCAAACCCACCAAACCCACGGTGCGGGTGAATGTGGACCGGGCCAAACTGGCCGACCTGGGGCTGACGGCCAACGCCATCAACGCGGCCATTGAACCGCTGATGAGCGGCAAAACCGTCGGCACCTGGAAAGCCCCCAACGAAGAAAACTACGACGTGGTGGTTCAACTGCCGGAAAGCGGTCGGCAAAATGTCGAACAACTGGGCCAACTACCCTTGATGCAAGGCACACGGCTGCGGGACGTGGCCGCCTTGGAGCCCGGCTACGCCGCAGCCCAAATCAACCGCAAATACTTGACCCGTGAAGTGTTGCTGTCCGCCAACGTCGACCGGGCCGCCGCGGGCACCGTGTCAGGCGCATTGCAGGCGAAAATTGCCCAGCTCGATTTGCCGCCCGGTTACCGCATCACCTACGGCGGGTCCACCAAAGACATCAAAGACACCCTCGGCTTCGCGCTTCAAGCCCTTGTGCTGGCCATCGTATTCATCTATCTGATCTTGGCCTCGCAGTTCGGCTCCTTCCTTCAGCCCTTGGTCATCATGATGTCCCTGCCGCTGTCGCTGATCGGCGTCATCCTGGCGCTTCTGGTCACCGGCAGCACCTTGAACATCTTCTCCATCATTGGCTTTGTCATGCTGATGGGGCTGGTGACCAAAAACGCCATTTTGTTGGTGGATTTTGCCAACCAGGCCATGAAACGCGGCGAGCCGGTGCACCAAGCCCTGCTGGCCGCCGCAGAAACCCGCCTGCGCCCCATCCTGATGACCACGCTGGCCATGGTCTTCGGCATGTTGCCACTGGCCCTGGCCCAGGGGGAAGGCAGCGAACAGCGCTCACCCATGGCCCATGCGGTCATTGGCGGTGTAATCACCTCCACCCTGCTCACGCTGCTGGTAGTGCCCGTGCTGGTTGCCTTGCTCGAACAGGCCAAAACAAGGCGATTGCAGAGGAAAACCCGCAAAGCAAGTGGGCTTTGATAAAATACGGGGTTAACCGATTCATTTTTTTGAGAAAAGCCATGGATTTCGACAAAGCCCGGTTCAATATGATTGAGCAACAGATCCGCCCCTGGAACGTGCTGAATCAGCAAGTGCTGGACCTCCTGAACGTGGTCAAGCGTGAACGTTTTGTCTGCCCAAGCCTGCAGAAACTGGCCTTCACCGACTGTGACCTGCCCATCCGCACCGGCGACAAAGACACGGGCGAATTCATGCTCAGCCCCAAAATGGAAGCCCGCATGCTTCAGGACCTGGCCCTGACCCCTCAGGACAAGGTTCTGGAAATTGGCGCAGGCACCGGCTACATGGCTGCCCTGATGGCACAACTGTGTGCCCACGTCACCACCGTTGAAGCCAACCCGGCCATCGCCGAACTGGCCCGCAACACCCTCAAGGCCAACAGCATCACCCGAGTCAAAGTGGTGGACGGCTGCGGCTTCGCCTTGGCACCCACACTGGGCCAGTTTGATGCCATCGTCATGTCCGGTGCCAGCCCCGTGCTGCCCGACGTGCTGCTGGACGCACTCAAACCCGGTGGCCGCCTGCTCGGCATCGTGGGCACCGCCCCTGTGCTGCAACTGGTGCTGGTGACCAAATCCGCCCAAGGCGACACCCACACCAAGGCCCTGCTGGAAACCGACGCCAAAACGCTGGCGAACGCGCCCAAAGCCCCCTCCTTCGTGTTCTGATGACCGCCGCGCAGTACGGTCGGCCCCGGACAGGCCAACGCCCACGCCCCACGCTGTTGCTGGCCGCGTGCGCACTGGCCTTGGGCTTGGTGGCACCGGCCGTGCATGCGCAGGTTCGCGACCTGCTGGGGCTGGTGCAACTGGCCAAAATCCGGGATGCCCAATACCTGGCCGCCAAGGCGCAGAACAAGGCCGACCTCGAGCAGGAAAACCAGGCCTTGGCCGGTTTGCTGCCCAACGTCAATGCCAGCGCCCAAGCCAAACAAGAGGATGTGAAAAACACCTTGGGTGGCCTGTCGGTCAAGTCCAGCAACAATCCAAAAACCTATGTGTTGTCGCTGAACCAAGCCCTTTTCAGGCCCCAAGCCTGGGAGACCTACCAACAAGGCAAACTCAGCACCGCACTGGCAGGCCTTGCGCTGCGCAAGGCCGAGCAAGACCTCATCCTGCGCGTGTCCAAAGCCTACTTTGATGTACTGGCGGCGCAAGACGACCTGCAAACCCTGCTGGCGCAAAAAGCCGCCACGGCCGAACAATTGGCTTTTGCCCGACGGAATTTCGAGGTAGGGGCTGCCACCGTGGTGGACCAACAAGAGGCCCAGGCCCGTTTCGACCTCATCCTGGCGCAAGAACTGGCCACCCGCAACCTGATTGAAACACGCCAACTGGCCTTGAATACACTGGTTGGCGAGCCCGCGGGCCCATTGGCTGGCTTGGCCCCCGAATCACGCTTGAAAGGCGTTGAACCGGAAACACCGCAGGCTTGGGCCGACATGGCCCTGCAAAGCAACCTCGATATCCAGCAGGCGCGCATTGGCCAACAAATCACCAAACGTGAAGTCAGCAAATCACGCATGGGGCACTTGCCCACACTCGATTTGAATGCGCAGGTGGTTGACACCGAACAGCAGTTCTTCGACACCCGCAGCGGGCAACCCTTGCAAATTGGTGTGGACAACCGCAGCCTCACCCTCGCACTGAATGTGCCCCTGTACAGCGGTGGGGCCACCCAAAGCAAGGTGCGCCAACAAGCCGCTTTGCTGGACAAGTCCAGCCAACAACTGGAGCAAGCCCAGCGCGGCGCCAGCCAAGGCACACAATCGGCGTTTCTGGCCGTGCGCAGTGGTTTGTCTCAGGTCAGCGCTTTGGAAACTGCGGTGAAGTCCAGCGAACTGGCCTTGAAATCGAACAAAACGGGTTACGAAGTGGGTGTGCGCATCAACATCGACGTGCTCAATGCACAACAACAACTGAACGCCACCCAACGCGACCTGGCCAAAGCCAAGTATTCGACCCTCAACAGCATGCTTGAACTTCAGGCGGCAGTGGGCACCTTGACCGAAGCCAGCGTGGAGCGTATCAACCAGCTGCTGCTGCCCACACCCGGCAACCCCTGAACCCCGGTCACTGCGGCGCTTTCATGCGCGCAATCAAGGCATTGACCGTGGTCAAGGTGGCACCCCGGTGCTGTCGTGCATAGGCGAAAGCCGACTTTCGGGCGGCCTCCAGATTGGTGCTTTTGTCCAAAAACGCCTCACAAGCCGCCTGCAAAGACTCAAACCGGCGGGCCGCACCTGCCGACAAGGCATCTTGCGCAGCCTTTTCAAAGTTAAAGGTGTGCGGGCCAACCCAGATCGGGCAGCCATAGGCACAGGCCTCAATCAAATTCTGCCCCCCCAGGGGCAACCACGACCCACCCAGCAAAGCCAAGTCAGCCAAGGTGTAGTACGCAGGCATCTCGCCCATGCTGTCACCCAGAATCAAGCGTGGCTGCCCAAGGCGCGCTTCGGCTGCTTTACCACCCAAGATCGACCCACTGCTGCGGCCAGGCTCATCGCCTGAGCCCCACTGGCTGCGACGCACCGGCGTAGCCACGCCAAGCCGGGGCGCGTAATCCTGCATCCACTGAAAGACAGCGTCGGTGCGTTGCGGGTGTCGGGGCACAATCCACACCGAGGCCTGCGGCATCCGCTTGAAGAATTGGGTGCGCAGCAAGGCCTCCAGAAAAAGGGGCTCCTCGTCTTCCCGGCTGCTGGCCAACAACAACACGGGCGCAGCACCAGACTCCTCTTTCCAGCGCCGGCCCAAGGCCGCCACCTCAGGCCGCAAAGCCACATCGAACTTCAGGTTTCCACACACCCCATCCACGGGGCGACCCATCTCTTCAAACACCTGCGCATCGGCTGCGGTTTGGCACACCACGGTGCTCAGGGATTGAATGACAGGGCGGCTGACCACGCCCAGTTGCTTGAGCCGCTTGCCCGTGGTGGGCGACACCCGTGCATTCAGCAAAGCAGTGTGAACGCCCCGCCCTGTGGCCTTCAACAACAGATTGGGCCACAACTCGGTTTCAACCAACCACAGCGCGGTCGGCCTGATGCGTTTCAAGGCACGGCACACCAACCAGGGCAAATCGTAGGGCATGTAAAACAAGGACACCCCGGGCAACTGCCCGTAAAGCGCCTGACAGGTTTCTCGCCCGGTGGGCGTGGTGCAGGAAATGAACCAACGGTGCTCGGGGTACACCTTGGCCCAATGCATCACCACCGGGGAAATGGCGTGGGCCTCACCCACCGACACCGCATGCACCCAAATCACTGGCGCGCTGTCGTGGGCCTCACGGGCTGGCACCTGCGCCAGAAAACGCTGTGCCCAGGCCTGCCGATAGGCAGGCTGCGCCACGGCCCTGCGCAACAGGTACAGCGCCAGCAATGGCTGAAACAATGCCAACACCGCCGTGTACAGGGCAAGGGCCAAACGACTGCCAACGGACAACGGCACGGGGGAAGGTTTCACAGTTTGTTGCCTCGTATCAAACGGCTTGCAGCCTCGAACACCTCACCAGCGGCAGGCACATGGCCCACATCACCCAAGCTGATGGCATGCGGGTTGAAGCGGGGAGCAAAGCGCCAAGCTGGCGTGGCAAAAAACAAAGCCACCATCGGCAAGTAATGCGCGGCGGCCAAATGCATCAAACCCGTGTCCACACCAATCACCAAAGACACGTTGTTTAAGCGCTCATCCACCTGGGCCAGGCTCAACTTGGGCAACACTTCAACGTGATCGATGCCCTGGGCTATTGTCTGGGCCTGAAGCCGCTCGGCCTCAGAGCCCCAAGGCAATTCAATTCGGTACCCCAAGTCGCTGAACCGGTGCGCCAACTCGCGCCAGGCGGTGACCGACCATTTTTTTTCATCGCGGGCCGTGGCATGCAAAAACCACAAGGTGGCACCATGGGCAATGGCAGGCACCCGTTTACCGGGCACCCGGTCATAAAACACGGGTGGGCCAGACAGGCGATACCCCATCAACCCAGCCACCAATTGCCGCAAACGCTCGACGGCGTGGGCATTGTCATCCCACCCAGCCCGCTTGCGATAAAACAGGGCAGCCAACTTTTCCCGCACATGCCCAAACCCGGCACCCATGCGCGGCCCTGGGGCTGCACAGGCCAACACGGCACTTTTGAACAAGCCTTGCAAATCAATGACCGCATCGTAAGGCTGACCAGCCAACTTGGCTTTCAACAACTTCCATTGACGGATCACCTCGCCCAAACCCAGCTTGCGCCACACCCTCAGATTGACCTCGATCACCTGAGAAACACGGGCGTTGGCACGCACCAAATCCGCGAAAGGCGCCTCTACCATCCAGTCCACCTGCACACCGGGAAAGTGTTCGGTCAGGTCATGCAAAACAGGCAGGGCATGAATGACATCGCCCATGGAGGTGGTCTTAACCAGTAAGATACGCTTCATCCCATGCGTCACGGTGTTGGTGATTGAACGCCCCCATTGTAAGCAGAAGGCCAACGGCCGGTCAGGCCCTCAGGCCGAAGGACCCACAATTTTGAATTCAACGCCTGCCACTGCCACCCTCAGCCCCACCGCCAAGCTACCGGTGTCGGCAGTCTTCATCACCCTGAATGCGGCCCATCAGCTTGAAGAGGCCCTGCGCAGCGTGCAAGCCTGCGACGACATTGTGGTGGTCGACTCCGGCAGCACCGATGGCACGCCCGAATTGGCCGCGCGTTATGGCGCCCGAGTGTTTCAACAACCCTGGATGGGCTTTGGGCCCCAAAAGCAACATGCGGTTGAACAGGCCAAACACGACTGGGTGCTTTGTCTGGATGCCGACGAGCGGGTCACCCCTGCCCTTCAGGCTCAACTGTTGAGTCTGTTCAACGCAGGTCCCGCCAATCTGCCCACAACATTGGCCGGGTTCGAAATGCCGCGCTGTAACTGGTTTCTGGGCCGCCCCCTGCGTCATGGTGAAGGCTACCCGGACTACAGCAAACGCCTTTTTCACCGCCAACGTGCACGCTGGAGCAACGACACTGTTCATGAGAAGGTGGAGTGCAACCCAGGGCTTCACTTCCAACGCATTCCAGGCGACCTTGAACACCGCTCCGCCGATTCACTGGAAAGCTACCTGACCAAGCAAAACCGCTACACCAGCCTTCAAGCACAGGCCTTGGCTGCCCGCGGCAAGTGGCCCTCCACCGCAAAACTCGTGTTGTCTCCGTTGCTGAGATTCATCAAGTTTTATGGGGTGCGGGGTGGCTTTCTGGACGGCTGGCAGGGTTTTGTGCACATCACCATCGGCTGCTTCAACAGCTTTGTGAAATACGCCAAGGCACGAGAGGCAATACGGAAGAGCTGGGATTCAAGAGACTGCTGATGTGCTTGCAGCCAATACTGACAAGCACAGATCCGAACATTCAAGGCTCCCGATCGGCTTGACCCGCACAGCATTCGAACGTACGGGACGAGATGTTTGAGCGCCAAAGGCGCGAGTTATCGGCCCGGTTCGAAAGCGCGGGGCAACTTTTGTGTTCGGGTGCCGTTCGGACTGTGCTGTCGGTGTTGGCTACGGGCCGACACGGTCATACCCCCTCTTACCCAACAAAAACGCCCCGGCGAACCGAGGCGTTCTTGAGAGCAAAACCCAAGCACTGAATCAGTGGTTGAGAATCTTGGACAGGAACAACTGAGCACGCTCAGAACGGGGTGTACCGAAGAAATCGTCCTTCGTACAGTCCTCAACAATGTGGCCTTTGTCCATGAAGATCACACGGTCAGCCACTTTGCGTGCAAACCCCATTTCGTGGGTCACACACATCATGGTCATGCCTTCCTGGGCCAACTCAACCATCACGTCCAACACCTCGTTGATCATCTCGGGGTCCAAGGCAGACGTGGGCTCGTCAAACAGCATGCAGATGGGGTCCATCGACAAAGCGCGGGCAATGGCCACACGCTGCTGCTGACCACCGGACAACTGGCCCGGAAACTTGTGGGCATGGGCTTTCAAACCCACACGGTCCAGAAGGCCCAGTCCTTTGGTCATGGCCTCTTCTTTGGACCGGCCCAGCACCTTGATTTGGGCCAAGGTCAGGTTCTCGGTGATGCTCAGGTGGGGAAACAGCTCAAAGTGCTGGAACACCATGCCCACACGCGAACGCAACTTGGGCAGGTCAGTGCCCTTGTCACCCACAGACACGCCGTCGACCGTGATGGTGCCCTGCTGGAATGGCTCCAGCATGTTCACGCATTTGATCAGTGTGGATTTGCCCGAACCGGACGGACCACACACCACCACCACTTCACCTTTCTTGACGTTTGTTGAACAGTCGGTGAGCACCTGAAAACTGCCGTACCACTTGTTGACTTTGCTAATTTCAATCACAGCGCTCTCCTGCTATCGAATAATCTGAATTTTCTTCTGCAGCACCTTGACCAGCATGGACAAGCTAAAGCAGATGGCCAGGTAAACAAGGGCCACGAAGGTGTACATCTCAACCAGACGGCTGTCACGCTGGGCCACCTTGGACGCTGCGCCCAAGAAGTCGGTCACCGACAGCACATACACCAGCGAGGTGTCCTGGAACAGAATGATGGTCTGGGTCAACAACACAGGCAGCATGTTGCGGAAGGCCTGGGGCAACACCACCAAGCGCATGCTCTGCCCGTAGTTCAAGCCCAGAGCGTAGGCCGCACCCACCTGCCCTTTGGGAATACTCTGGATCCCCGCACGCATGATTTCGCAGAAATACGCTGCTTCAAACATGATGAAGGTGATGTACGCCGAACGGTCCGCACCAATCTGCGGTGGGCGCTCAGCCCCAGTGATGGACTGAATCACAATGGGCACCAGAAAGTAGAACCAGAAGATGACCAGAATCAACGGGATGGAACGCATCAGGTTCACATACCCAGCCGCAAACAGGCTCAGCGGCTTGATGCTGGACAAACGGGCCAAAGCCAGCAGCGTTCCGAAGAAAATACCGCCCAGACAGGCCACCACCGTCAATTGCACGGTGTAGGCCAAGCCGCCCATCAGGTAGGGCAGAGATTGCCCGATTACACTGAAATCTAGATTGACCATGTCACTTGCCCCCTGCAATGTAGCCAGGCACTGCCGTGCGTTTTTCGACCAAAGCCATGACACGGTTGACCGTCATGGCCACAATCACGTACAGCACGGTGGCAGCAATGTAGGCCTCAAAAAAGGCGAATGTGACTTCACCCATTTCACGCGTCCTGAATGTCAACTCAGTCAAACCAATGGTCAACGCCACGGATGAGTTCTTGATCAGGTTCATGGCCTCAGAAGTCATGGGGGGAACAATAATGCGGTACGCCATAGGCAACAGCACATACCGGTAAGTCTGTGGCTCAGTCAGGCCCAAGGCATAGCCGGCGAAGCGCTGGCCACGGGACAAGGACTGAATTCCGGACTTCACCTGCTCGGCCACCCGAGCCGCCGAAAACAGACCGAGGCAAACAATGGCGGACAGGAACTGAACCACGGTAGGATCCTGTTCAATGGACCATGCCTTCAGGGGTGGGACAAATTCCGGCACCACAAAGTACCAGATGAAAAACTGCACGATGAGCGGGATGTTCCTAAACAGCTCCACATAGGCATTGCCGATAAAGGCCAATGTGGCGTTGGAGGTGGTACGCAACACCCCCATCACGGAACCAACCGCAAACGCGATCACGCCGGCGATCGCCGAAGTCGCCATGGTCCACAGCAGGCCAGAGAACAGCATCTCCCACCAGACCAGGTCGTCACCCTCAACGATCGGCTCAAAAAACAAGAGCCAATTCAAATGTATGTTCATGTGCACACTCTCCCGAGTCAGCCTCGGTGTCAGACTATAAGAAAAGGCCGGCGCAGCGTCAGGAACAACGCGGGCCGGCCAGTTCGTTTACAGGCGACTTATTCGACGCCTTTGTCGTTGGGGTTAGCGATGGCAGCTTTCAATTCAGCGGACATCGGGAAGTTCAGGTTCACATTCTTGGGAGGAATGTTTGTCTGGAACCACTTGGTGTACAGCTTGTTGATCTCGCCAGACTTCATCAGCCCGTTCAGGGTTTGGTCAACCACAGCCTTGAATGCAGCGTCGTCCTTGCGGATCATGATGCCGTAAGGCTCGGTACGCAACACTTCGGGCAAGAAGGTGTATTCGGATGGGTTGGCACTTTGGGCCACCAAACCAGCAATCAGAATGTCGTCCATCACGAAGGCCTTGGCACGGTCGTTGGCCACCAGCAGGAAGCTCTCGGCGTGGTCCTTGCCGTAGATTTCCTTGAAGTTGATGTTGGCGCCTTTCTCGTGCTGCTTGATCAGCTGAACAGAGGTGGTGCCTGAGGTGGTGGCGATGGGCTGTCCGTCCAGATCAGCCAGCGACTTGATGCCACTGTTTTTCTTGACGATCACCTTCACGTTGGTCACGAAGGTGGTGTTGCCGAAAGACACTTGCTCCTGGCGCTTCACGGAGTTGGTGGTGGAGCCACACTCCATGTCCACGGTGCCGTTTTGCAGCAGGGGAATGCGGTTGGCGGAGGTAACGGGTTGCAGGTCAACCTTCAGGTCGGGCAGCTTGAGCTTGGCCTTCACTGCGTCAACCACTTTCAGACACAGGTCCATGGAGTAACCGATGGGCTTCTGGTTGTTGTCCAGATAGGAGAAAGGCACAGAGGACTCACGATAGCCGATCACCAGTGTTTTGGTGTCGGTGATCTTCTTGAGCGTGCCAGTGTCCTGGGCCACTGCAGGCGACATTGCGGTCGCAGAAATCACGGCCATGGCGGCTGCAAAGAAAGTCTTTTTCATTGTTGCTCCTAGTTGTGAAAGTTCAACACCCGCGATGGGTGCACACCCCCGAATCGAAAGCCGCACACCCCGTGGGGCACAGGCGCGCGGTTGTGGACTCATAGTTTTATTCTCCGAGGCTGGGTCAGCACTTCGGGTCTGAGTATTTCGTTCAACTGCTGCTCTGACAGCAAGCCCTTTTCCAGAACCAGATCGCGTACTTTCCGACCTGTTTTCAATGCAGTTTTTGCAATCTCAGAAGCTTGATCATAGCCGATATAGGGGTTGAGGGATGTGGCCAGACAGGCTGATTCCTCCACGCGAGCCCGCAAAAGCGACTCATTTGCGGAAATCCCTAATACGCAATTCTTGGTCAAGGTGCGGCATGCGGCCGTCAAGTGATAAATACTCTTAAACAGGCTCCATGCGATGATGGGTTCAAACGCATTGAGCTGAAGCTGCCCGGCCTCGGACGCCATGGTCACGGTGATGTCATTGCCGATCACTTCAAAGGCCACCTGATTGACCACCTCGGGAATGACAGGGTTGACTTTGCCCGGCATGATGGACGAACCAGCAGCACGCGGCGGCAAATTGATTTCTGCCAGACCGGCCTGCGGGCCTGAAGACAACAGTCGCAAGTCGTTGCAGGTTTTGGACAGCTTCACAGCCACCCGCTTGAGCACACCCGACAACTGAACGAATGAGCCGGTGTCCTGCGTGGCTTCCACGAGGTTTTCGGCAGTGATCAAGCCCAGTTGCGTGATCTCTTCCAGGTAATGCCGCGCCCGGGCTGCGTATTCAGGGTCCGTGTTGATGCCAGTACCGATGGCTGTGGCGCCCAGGTTGATTTCATGAATCAGCCCCCGGGCCTCCCTCAGCCGCGCAATGTCTTCGCCAATCATGATGGAGAAAGCAGAGAACTCCTGCCCGAGCGTCATGGGCACGGCGTCTTGCAACTGGGTGCGGCCAATTTTCAGAATCTTCCGAAACTCAAATGCCTTCTCGCCAAACGCTTCCTTCAACTCTTCCAAGGCCGCCTGAAGGCCCGCAATTGCGTTGATCAAGCCAATCTTGACGGCAGTCGGGTACACGTCGTTGGTGCTTTGGGATGCGTTGACATGTTCGATTGGATGAACCAGTTTGTAATCGCCTTTGGTGCCGCCCAGAATTTCAATGGCGCGGTTGGCAATCACTTCGTTGGCATTCATGTTCGTGGAGGTGCCAGCGCCGCCTTGAATCACATCGACCACGAATTGATCGTGCAACTTGCCGGCCCGCACTTCTTGACAGGCCTTGACTATGGCGTCGGCCAAAGGCCGTGGCAATACATCCAGGTCAGCGTTGGCTTTGGCGCAGGCCCACTTGACTGCGGCCAAGGCATTGATCAGTTCCGGTGCATTGCTGAGCGCAAAGCCGGTGATCTGATAGTTGTCCAGGGCACGGCTGGTGTGCACACCCCAGTAAGCCTCGGCGGGAATTTTCTTCTCGCCCAAGAGGTCCTTTTCAATTCGCCAATCTGCTGCTGATTTTGCCACCTTGTCCTCACTGAAAATCAAGACGGGGCCATGCTAAACGTGCAGAACGGAAGTTACCAATTCTGATTGTGTATTAGATCATGCGCCTTTTGCATAACTATGCAAACATCATTTCTTACTGGGGTTAACCCCTAATCGGGCCAGACATGCCAGGCGAGGTCCAAATGGTCGACCGCAGTGGGCCCCGAGGCCTCTTTGGCCCGTTGCAGGCGGCGGTACAGGCGGATTTCCATATCGGTTCGGTAAGGGCCGGGAATCTCGCACAGGCCCGGCGCATCCTTCACCACGCTGCGCGGCAGCCAAGCCACGCCCAAACCGGCCTCACACATGGCTTTCAGGCTTTCCGACATGTCCGTCTCAAACACCGCTTGCTGCAAAAACACAGGCCCGGCCTGAAGGGCCACATCCACCATTTTCGACAGGTAGGCGTGCTTGGAATAGCTCAGCACGGGCACCGGCAGGGGGGCCAAAGGGTCCAGGCTGAATTGGGGCCGCCCTTGGGCATCATGCAAGGCGTAGGGCAAAAACGGCTCAACACCCAGCACTTTGTATTCATAACGGGAGGGGTCGAGTTCAATGGGTTCGCGGCTGTGGTGGTAGCAGGCCAGGAAATCGCAGGCCCCGTCAGTGAAATGCAAAACAGCATCGTGAACATTGCTGGCGGTGAGCTGAAAACTGAGGTCGCGCACCTGCCCGCTCAGGCTGGACTGCAAATGCTGAATCCAGTGTGGCACCCGGGTGCAGGCCAGCGTGTGGGGCACCACCATGCGCACCAGTTTGCGGTTGGACTGTTGGGCACCACCCCGAACCACGCTGCGGGCTTGGCGGATCTGATCGAGCATGGCAATGGCCTGCTCGTAAAACACCTCGCCCTGGGCACTGAGCCGCGTGGGGTAAGCACCGCGGTCGATCAGTTCGCAGCCTAACCAGCCTTCCAGGGCCTGGATACGACGCGAGAAAGCCGGTTGGGTAACGCAGCGCAGGTTGGCGGCCTTGGAGAAATTCTTGGTTTGCGCCAAGGTGATGAAGTCTTCAAGCCACTTGGTTTCCATGGTCGGTGTGCTCGGGGCGCTGGTGCTGTTGACTCGACCACAATCCCGCGTAGACACCTTGTCTGTCAAGCAATTCCTTGTGGCTACCACTCTCGACCAGCGTCCCTTGATGCAATACGAGGATGAGATCTGCGTGCACCACGGTGGACAAGCGGTGCGCAATGATGAGTGTGGTTCGGTTGCGTGAGAGTTCCCGCAATTCGGCCTGGATGATGCGCTCTGTTTGGGTGTCCAGCGCCGACGTGGCTTCATCGAACACCAGAATGGCCGGGTTCTTCAGTATGGTTCGGGCAATGGCCACACGCTGCTTTTCGCCACCTGACAACTTCAGCCCACGCTCGCCCACTTTGGTCTCGTAACCGTCGGGCAGGCTCATCACAAAGTCGTGCACATGGGCTGCACGGGCAGCCTGCTCAATGTCGGCCTGTGACGCATCGGGGCGGCCGTAGGCGATGTTGTAGGCGATGGTTTCATTGAACAGCACGGTGTCCTGCGGCACCACGCCGATCTGCCTGCGCAATGACGCCTGCGTGACTGCGCGGATGTCCTGCCCGTCAATCCGAATGGCCCCCTGCCCCACGTCATAAAACCGGTACAGCAGTCGAGACAAGGTGGACTTGCCCGCACCACTGTGGCCCACCACGGCCACAGTTTGCCCGGCGGGCACCTGAAAGCTGATGCCATTGATGACGGTGCGGCGCTGGTCATAACCAAAGCTCACACCCTCAAATTCGATCGCCGCCCCGCGCACCTGCAAGTCAGGTGCACCCGGTTGGTCTTTCACCTCTTGATGCTCGTCAAGCAGCTTGAACATGCGCTCAATGTCAGCCAGCGCCTGTTTGATTTCCCGGTAAATCACCCCCAAAAAATTCAGGGGAATGTACAACTGGATCATGAAGGCATTGACCAGCACCAGGTCGCCCAAGGTCATGCTGCCGTCGAGCACACCCAGAGTGGCCCGCCACAATACGGCAGTCACCGCCAGCGCGATGATCGCGCTTTGCCCGGTGTTCAGCAGCGTCAGTGATTTTTGCGAGCGGATGGCCGCTTCCTGCCAGGCCACCATGCTCTTGTTGTAGCGCTCGGCCTCGAAGGTTTCGTTGCCGAAGTACTTCACGGTTTCGTAGTTGATGAGGGAATCGACCGCTCGCACATTGGCGCGGGAATCGAGGTCGTTCATGTCCCGGCGAAACTGCATGCGCCACTCGGTGATGCGCACCGTAAAGAACACATACAACACAAGGGCGACTGCGGTGATTGCACTGAACCAGGGGTCGTAGTTCACAGCCAGATAAGCGATCACCAAGGTGATTTCGATGAGCGTGGGGAGAATGCTGTAAAGCGTGTAACTCACCAAACTGGAAATGGCCCGCGAGCCGCGTTCAATGTCGCGTGTGACACCCCCGGTCTGCCGGTTCAGGTGGAATTTCAGACTAAGCGCGTGCAGGTGTTGAAACACGGCCAGCGCAATTGCCCTCACCGCGTTTTGAGTCACCCGGGCAAACAGCAATTCGCGCAATTCGGTGAACAGGGTGGTCGACAGTCGCAACAGGCCATAAGCAAGCAGCAAAGCCACAGGCATGGCAGCGGCAGCCAGCGCCGCCTTGTTTTGCAACAAGGGTGTTAAACCATCAATCAAGTGCTTCAGCACCAGCGGAACACCCACGTTGGCTGCCTTGGCCCCAGCCAGGCACAGCAGGGCAAACACCACCCGCCATTTGTAGGCCCACATGTAAGGAAGCAACTGGGCGATGGTGGACCAATCGCCCTGTTTTGAAGGTTGCAAGGTTTGTGGGTCTGCAGAAGCGTGGCGTCGCATGCGATACTTCAATCAATAACAACAGGGTGTCTGCATGCTACCACCGGGTCGGCGGACACATCACCACAGAGGGGACCAACATGACCTGGATGAACAACAAAGTCATCATCATCACCGGCGCATCCGAAGGCATTGGTGCGGCATTGGCCAAAGCCTTGGGGCCGGGCAACCAACTGGTGCTGGCCGCACGGCAAACCGACAAGCTGAAAGAGTTGGCCGCCTTCATCAACGCCAATGGCGGACGGGCCCATGCGGTCACCTGCGATGTGAGCGATCAGGCTCAATGCGAGAGCCTGGTCGAAGAAACCGTGAAAATGTTCGGCGCTATCGACATTGTGGTGAACAACGCGGGCGTGTCCATGCACGCATGGTTTGAGGACATCACCGACCTGTCCACTTTCGAGCGCCTGTTCCGCATCAATGTGATGAGCATGATCTGGATTACCCACAAAGCCCTGCCCCATTTGAAGGTCAGGGATGGCCTCATTGTTGGCGTGTCCAGCCTGGCCGGTAAAACCGGTGTGCCCGCGCGCACCACTTATTGCACCAGCAAATTTGCGATGAGCGGTTTCATGGAAGCCCTGCGCATTGAATTGCTGGACACAGGTGTGGATGTGTGCGGCATTTTCCCAGGGGTTGTGGACACGGAAATCCGCCGTAACGGGCTGAATGCAGACGGCACACGCGCTGGTGTGTCGGGCCTGAAAGAGGCAGGTGCCATGTCGGTTGAAGAATGTGTGCAGGAAATTCTGGCCGCCATGGAAGCCCGCAAGCGGGAATGTGTGATGACCGGGAAAGGCAAGCTGGGGCTGATGCTCAAACCCTTCATGCCGCAATGGATCGACCACATGGCCCTGAAAGCCCTGGACGACAAAACAGGTGGGCCCCGCCACTGAGCCTGGTCTTGCACAGGTAAACTGACGGTCGAACACAACCAACACCTTCAGAACCTACCATGAGCACCCCCGACCAATTGCTGCTGCCCGTTGACCGTGAACCAACCATCCGGGTCATTCCCATGCCCAAGGATTCCAATGCAGCGGGCGACGTGTTTGGTGGCTGGATCATGGCGCAGGTGGACCTGGCCGGTTCCGTGCCTGCAGTGGCGCATGCCAAGGGGCGGGTCGTCACCGTGGCGGTGAACGAGTTCATGTTCAAGGAACCGGTGTTTGTAGGCGACTTGTGCAGCTTCTACGCTGTAGTGGACAAAGTGGGGCGAACCTCGATGCGCGTGCATGTGGAGGTGTTTGCCCAGCGCCGCCTTCGACCTGACGATGTGGCCAAGGTGACCGAGGCCTTCATCACCTACGTGGCCGTGGACGAGGACCGCAACCCGCGCCCGGTGGACCCACTTTAACGGCGCCCGGCACAGGCCTTAGAAATGGCTGAGGTCCTGCTGGTGCAATTCAAAGGCGAATTCCACTTCGTTCACATGCTGCCAGCTGCTTTGGCCCTTGGCCTGCTTGCGTGACAGCTCAATGCGGTAGTCGTAACGGTCGGGCCGGTACAGGCCTTTGAGCACTTGCACGGGGCGTCCGTCTTCGTCATAAGCCACCCGGGAAATGGCCAGCAAGGGTGCTCCCACAGGCACACCGAGGGCATAAGCCACTGACGCATCAGCCAAGCGGGCAGAGATGGACTGCCGGGCTTTGGCCACTTTGACCCCGGCTTCTTCCAACAACACCAAAATTGGAAATTCACGCAATCGGCGGCGGCAAATGCGGCCGGACAAGTCTTGAGGAATATAACTGGTGAGGTGGGCCACGGGCTGGCCATTCAGCTCACGAATACGAATGAGTTTTTCAACAATGGCATCGCTGGGCAGGTGCAGGGCCGTGGCAATGTCCGCCGGGGGCAGAATTCGCTTGGAGGTGATGAGTTGAAGGTCGGACGAATCACCACTGGCCTGCAAACGCATGGCCGATGCACTGAGCAATTGGCTTTGCCCCAAGGACGAGGTGCGTTGCGCAGGCTGGGGCTTGACGAAAGTGCCCTTGCCCCGGCCACGGGCCACAAGGCCTTCCTTGACCAAATCCTGCAGGGCCCGCCGCATGGTGACACGGGACACATTGAACTGCTCGGCCAGCACCAATTCCCCGGGCAGGGGCTTGCTGTTGTAGTGGCCTTCGATGATTTGCTCACGCAGGATCAGGTAGATCTGGTGATACAGGGGCACGACTTGGTTGGGGTCGAGGCGGCTGCCGTCCACACTGGCGGCTTGCGGGTCAAGATGATCTTGGAGGCTACTCATGAATCGGGGCGACGAAGTCAGTCTTCATCGCCCCGATAATACAACACATTTCAAGACAATACAGGCTTAATCGTTGCCGATTAATCTTCCTGGAAAGCCTCTTCACGCTTCTTGCGGATGGATGGACTGAGCACCACGAACAGGGCCAGGGCTGACAAAGCCAGCATGGAAGCGCTGATGGGGCGAGTGACCAGAACCCCGAAGTCGCCACGGGACAGCAACAGCGCACGGCGCAGGTACTCTTCCATCATCGGGCCGAGAATGAAGCCCAGCAACAGGGGCGCAGGCTCGCACTTGAGCTTGGCAAACACATAACCCAGCACACCGAAACCAGCCATCAGGTACACATCGAACAACTTGTTGCCCAAGCTGAATACACCGATACAGCAGAACACCAGAATCATCGGGTACAGGTAGTGGTACGGCACTGAAATCATCTTGACCCAAATACCGATCAGCGGCAGGTTCAGAACGACCAGGAACAGGTTACCAATCCACATGGACACGATGATGCCCCAGAACAGAGCGGGCTGCTCGGTCATCACGGCTGGCCCGGGGGTAATGCCCTGAATGATCATGGCGCCCACCATCAAGGCCATCACAGGGTTGGATGGAATACCCAACGTCAGCAGTGGAATGAAGGAGGTTTGCGCACCTGCGTTGTTGGCGGACTCTGGTCCGGCCACGCCTTCAATGGCGCCTTTACCAAACTGCTCGGGGTGTTTGGAGACCTTCTTCTCGATCGAGTAGGCCGCAAACGAGGCCAACATCGCGCCACCACCGGGCAGAATACCCAGCACTGAGCCGAGAATGGTGCCGCGAAACACCGGGGCCACGATACGCTTGAGGTCTTCACGCGTAGGCATCAAACCTTCCACCTTGGAAATGAATGAGGACCGGGTGTGCTCTTCTTCCAGGTTCTTGATGATCTCACCCAGGCCAAACATACCCATGGCCAGAATCACGAAGCTGATGCCCTCCGCCAGGTAAGGCGAGTCGAAGGTGTAGCGGTCAATGCCGGAGTTCACGTCAGTACCAGCCATGCCCAGCAACAGCCCCAGCACAATCATGCCGAAGGCTTGCAGCAGCGACCCACTGGCCAACACCACGGATGCCACCAAACCCAGAATCATCAGGGAAAAGTATTCAGCCGGGCCAAACTGCAAAGCAATTTCAGCCAAGGGCGGCGCAAACAGGGCCAACAGTACGGTGGCGAAAGTTCCGGCCACGAACGAACCGATGGCCGCGGTGGCCAGCGCACGCCCTGCTTTGCCTTGACGGGCCATTTGATAGCCGTCCAGCGCAGTGACCACGGACGAAGCCTCACCGGGCAGGTTCACCAAAATGGCTGTGGTGGAGCCGCCGTACTGGGCGCCGTAGTAAATGCCAGAAAGCATGATCAGCGATGACACGGGCGGCAGGGTGAACGTCACCGGCAGCAACATGGCAATGGTGGCCGTGGGGCCAAGGCCCGGAAGCACACCGATGGCGGTACCGAGGAACACGCCAATCAGGCAGTACATCAGGTTGGCAACAGTGAACGCTGCGTCCAGCCCGATTGAAAGATTTGCAAGTAATTCCATGATTACACCCCGAACCAGGAGCCGATGATGGGCAGGGGAATTCCCAAGCCCTTGACAAACACCAGGCAGCAGAACACGCCTGCACCAGCACCCACGATCAAGGAAAACTTCCAGTCAAAAAACCGGCTGGCTGCCGCCGAAATCACAAACAGCGCAAGCACGGCGATGAACAGGCCAGCGCCTTCCACCAGCAATGCAAACGCCACAACAGACGCTGTGACGTACAGAATTTTTTTGACGGCCAGGCCATCCAGTGGCTCGCCCTCTTTGATGAAGGACCGGCCAATCGCCAGCACGCCGATCAACATCAGCAAACCGCTCAGCACGATCGGGAAGTAACCGGGCCCCATTTTAATGGCGGTGCCCATTTCATAGTCTTGGGCCAAGGCGTACCCTGCGGCGCCTACGATCAGGTACAGCAAGCCCGACCAAAAGTCTCGTAAATCTTTCGGCATTGTTGTTCTCTCTTTTTTGCTTGGGGAGGAAAGGCCCAGACCACGGGCCTTTCCAATTTCAGACTTAGTCCGCGTACTGTGCGGCTTTGTCGATTACAGGTTTCCAGCGGGCGATTTCAGCATCCAGATGCTTGCGCAGCGCGGCGGGGGTCGCGCGGTCCTGAGACACGGGCTCGGTGCCCAGTTCAGCGAAACGGGCGATCACGGTCGGGTCTTTCAAGGACAATTGCAAGGACTTGCTCAGCTTGTCCACGATGGGCTTGGGTGTGCCTTTGGGGGCATACAAGCCGTGCCACACGGCCACTTCAAAACCGGGCAAACCAGACTTGTCCAAGGTGGGCAGGTTAGGCAGGGAGGCCACGGGAGTTTTGGTGGTCACTGCGAAAGCCTTGATTTTGCCGCCCTTGATCTGGCTGGTGGTGTTGGTGGTCTGGTCGCACATGAAGTCGACTTGACCGCCCAGCAGGTCGTTCATGGCAGGGCCGGTGCCTTTGTAGGGCACGGTGGTCAGGTCTGTGGCCACAGCCTGCTGGAACAACATGCCGCACAGGTGTGAGGCAGAACCAATGCCCGCGTTGGCGTAAGTGACTTTGTCCTTGTTGGCTTTGATGTAAGCCAGCAATTCAGCCATGTTGTTGGCAGGGAAGTTGCCGCGAGCCACGATAGTCATGGGTACATCGGTCACCAGGCCGATGGTTTCGAAGTCGCTGGAGGCGTTGTAGGACAGCTTGCGATACAGCGAAGGGGCTGTGGACTGACCAATGTGGTGCAGGAAAATGGTGTAGCCATCCGCGGGTGAACGGGCCACTTTGGCCGCGCCCAAGGTACCACCGGCACCACCCAAGTTTTCAACGATGACTTGCTGGCCCAAGTCTTTGGACATGGATTGCGCCAACAAACGGCCAACCGTGTCAGTGGGGCCACCCGCTGCAAACGGAATCACCATGGTGATGGGCTTGGAAGGATACTTGTCTTCGGCTTGGGCAAAGCCTGCCACACCGATCAGGGCCACCGCCAGTACTGAACGAACGAACTTATTCACATCAACCTCCTAATTGGGAATCGGACTTCTTTTGGTCTTCCTTGACGCACTTTGGGCGCAAGGCCCACGAGTACGGATCGCCGTAGTATCTGGAATGCATGTCAGGGTGCCAATTGTGGTTTTCCATAGCGGAAACACCGTAGAAACCCCAATAGACGGTTAAATCAGCAAGCATTTTCCCGGTAAAGATTGGTTCTGTAACGCCACAGCAACAGAACAAACTTGGGCCTGCTGAACCACTTCGCTGGCCACAGACCGGCGCAAAGTGCGCGTGCTTGAATGAAATGGGAATCATCACATCGAGTGACCAGATTCCAAACAGCCCCAATCCACATTCAAGGACCGCAATCATGGCCATTCTGGAACAATACGCCCCACCCGCCTGGGTTCAGGATTTCAGCGATAACCCCCCGTTGCAACAAGCCATGAATGCCGCTTGGAGCGGGAACGTGAACCGATGGGTGAATGCCGCATTGATTGGCGATGTGTGGGACCTGGTGAACTACGGCCCACGCCCAGCCTTTTACAACCCCTTGGTACAAGACACACCCTCAAGCGCGGTCAGTGCAGGCATTCCATGGAGCGCCTTCCCGGGCCGGCTTTCAGCGCTGTTTCCGAACAATTCAGCAGACTGGTTTGCCTGGGCGGACAACGGCGTACCCCAACAAGTCACCAAGGACCTGTGTTCCGGGCAAACCATTGCGGCCATCCCCTACCCGCCCACAGGCCCAAGGGGCTGGCAGGACGAGTACTGCGAATGGAGCGTGACCCGGAACGCGGCGGGTCAGATTACCAGCGTCATGTTCACCTGCGAAAACCCGGAGTACTGGTTCACACTGTGGCAAGTGGACCCGGGGAAAGTACTGACGCTGTACCAGCAACTGGTCAGCCCGAATGTCCAACTGAGCGACCTTTGTTTACCCGGTGTCAGTGACCCTGTAACGGGCCAGCCTGCCTACAACCCCTTGAACAAGTGGAACACCGGCACCAAAAGCCTGAGCACTTCGGGCGGCGCGGTGCACCTGACCAGCTCACCCAACACCCTGGGCGCTGAATTCGACCTGGCTGCAGCCGCCACAATGCCACGCACCCAAAACGGCCAACCCGTGACCTCTGCGGCCGCACTGGTGTGCTGTGCACGTTACGGCAAAATTGGACGCCACAGCGACCCCACCATCGGACAGTCGGTCAACCAGTTCGTGAACTACACCCAAGGGCTGACCCAAGTGCAAGCCACGCTGACCAACCCACCCGGCCTGTACATGCAAACGCCAGACTTCAGCGGCTATGTGACCCCCGATGGCACGCCTGCCAGCCAGTTCTGGACGGTGGTGCGCGGCCAGTTGGCCAACCCTGCAGTGCCCGGCGACATCGACCGCATTCTGCACGCCACGTTTGCAGTGCCGCCTCACCTGAACTACACCGTCAGCGACATCCGCATCAATGGTGCGCCAATTGCCTACGCCTCCCAAATTGCCAACACCTTCAACATGGCCTTGATGGCCACGGTCTTTGGTAACAGCGGCGTGACCCAAACACCAGTGACCTGCACTGTGGCCAACAACAACCCCAGCCCCTCAGTATCGGCGTTGCAGGACCTGCCCACCTTCATCGCCTACCGCAACCTTGAGCAGCAAATGAATGAACTGGACTTGTCGATTCCCATTCTCGCGCTGCCGGTTTACCCGGGACAAACCCGAAGCAATGTGGCCTTGTTGCTCAACACCAGCGAGACCCCGCGCGATGCGGTATTCAAGGTGCTCGAAGGTGGCGTGAGTATTCAGGTGATTGGTACAACCACCGTGGCTGGCATGGGCGTGTACGTGGTGAACATTCAAGTCGATGCCAATGCTGCTTTTGGCGACCGCACGGTGCTGGCCAGCGTGCCCGGCATGCCGTCGACCACCCAAGCGGCCATCGGCCTGCTGACCGTGTGCGCACCGCCCAAGGTCAGCACCCCCGTGAAAAAACCAGCGCAGTTGCGGGGCCGGGCATGATGAAGCGGTTTGGACGACTCGGCCTTCTGGCCGCTTGCGCTGTGCTGGCCCACACCCCAGCGCAGGCGGGGGGCTACCCCTGCGGGAGCCCCTTTGTACCGACTCCAGTACTCAAACCCGTGCTGCCCAGTGCCTCATTCCCACAGAGCGACGCTGCGGTGAACTGCTTCATGTGGCAAACCTTTGTGTACCTGACCTGGCCCGCCAGCGGGACGCAACCGGGACAACCCGACCCACAGGCCACTTACGGGGCCAATGCAGCCACCGTGTGGGAAACCTTCCGCCCACACGACACGGTGTTTCCGCCCAACGGCGCGACGCCTGCCCCTTGGGGCAATGCCCCACTGGGGCGCACACGGACCAAAATGGCAGGCCCTTTGGTGAGAACACTGAACAACACCAGCAAGCAATTTCGATTGCTGAACACTGGGGAGGTCATCCCCTTGTCGGAAACCCAGCAAGCGGGCGGCGGGGCCCTTTACGACCAGAATGGTCAAGTGGTGTACTACGAAATGCTGTTGAATCAGACCGAGTTCAACTACATCGTCAACAACCAACTTTACCAGGCACAAACCCAGAACCAATTTGCGCAAAAGGTGGGCATTGAACTGCCCACCAATGCCGTTGAAGTGAAAGCCGCATGGAAGGTGCTGAGCGCGCAAGAGGCCAGTGCCAAGCCGCTACGCTTTCACACGGCCCAGGCCATGGTGCCGGGGTCAAACACGCCAGTGACGGTGGGACTTGTGGGTTTGCACGTCATGGTGATGCCAGACAACAACACCTTCGAACAAGGGTTCTGGGCCACATTCCAGCAAGTGGACAACGCCCCCTTGCAAAGTGCACCGGGCAAGGGCCCATATTCCTTCTACAACGCGAACTGCTCCAGCAATTGCACGGTGAACAGCAAAACGGCGACTGGCGTGCCCACACAAGTGATGCAGGTGTTTGGCGCAAGCCCTGAGGCTCAGGCCGTCAACGCCGCGATGGTGCAGCAGATGCAGTCACAGACCCCAAATGCCCCATGGCAGTTTTATCAGTTGCTCAATGTGCAGTGGCCCAACTCTGGGCAGGCCATCAACAAACCGGGCATGACCACACCGCTACCCAACGGTAGCCCCAACACCAACACACTGATGAACCCAGTGTTGGAAACATTTTTACAAACGCCCAACACAAGTTGCCTGGGCTGCCACACCTACGCTAGCGCCACGAGCCCCGGCAGTTACGGCAGTGGGTACAGCTTTCTTTTTGGGCACGCCAAAACAGCCCCTCAAGGTTTACTCAAAGGGGCTGCCCTGAGCAAACGCCCCTCGGGGTTATCGGTCAGCAAGTAAATCGCGCCATCGGGGCCTTGGCGCACATCCCGTATACGTTCATTCAGGCCCTTAAAAAGCACCTCTTCAACACGGGGGCTGCTGTTCAGGCTCACGCGTTGAGCCTGTCGATGGGCCAAGGCGCCCACCAGCAACTGCCCCTTCCAGGTCGGAAACAAGGGGCTGTTAACCACCGCCAGGCCTGAGGGAGCAATGGACGGGGTCCATTGCAACACCGGGGGCAGAGCACCGGGAATACTGGTGTTTGGGCTAATGACCTCACCGCTGTAATCCACCCCGAAGGTGGCCAAAGGCCAACCATAATTGGCGCCGGGCTTGATGCGGTTCAGTTCATCCCCACCTCGTGGGCCATGCTCATGCGCCCACAGGGTTTGGGTGGCTGGGTCGTAGGCCAAACCCTGAACATTGCGGTGGCCATAGCTGTAAATTTCCGGCAACGCACCGGGGGTTTGGCGGAAAGGGTTGTCGGCTGGCACTGTGCCATCGGGTTTGATGCGGACAATCTTCCCGAAATGGGTGGACAAATCCTGCGCTTGGTTGCGGTAGCTGTACCCATCGCCCAGGCTTAATGCCACCGTGCCATCGGGCAGCCAGGCAATGCGCCCCCCAAAATGCGCGCCACCACTTTTGGCTGGCTGGGTACGGAATACCTCACGCACCTCAGTCAGGCTGCCCGCCTTCAACACAGCACGGCTCAAGCAGGTGTGGTTGGCCTGCCGCGTGCCACAGGCGTAACTGAGTAACACTTGCCCCGTGCTTTGAAAATCGGGAAATGGGGAGACGTCAAACAGCCCACCCTGCCCGCCCACATAGATGGCAGGTAGGCCACTGACCTGCTGGGGCATCAATCGGCCTTCCGGGGTGATGCGGCGAAGGCGCCCCGGCCGCTCGGTGACCAGCATGCCGCCATCCGGCAGAAAGGCCAGGGACCAAGGGTGTTCCAAGCCCTCGGCCACCACACTGACTTGAACTTGAGTTGGGTTGGCTGTCTGGGCCTGCGCGGCCACTGCTGATGTGAAGGACAAACCCAAGGCCACAAGGCCCGCGACGCACTGCTTCATTGTTGACTCCCGGTGACTGCAATACCGGGAACCAATTTACCCGTAAACGGCCACCACTTGGGTACCCAATGAGGCGAGTTGGCCTGATGGGGTCCACAGGGTTGCACTCTGGCTGACGTAGCCATCGGCTGCGGCGTGGGTTTCCATGTCGATCTGGAACCAGCCTTCGTCCAGCGGTTCCTGCGGAATTGGCGGCAATTCCAGCGACCACGACACCGAGCTGCCCATCACCGGGGTTTTGAACTGGTTCAGGCAGGGAGTGGGTGGGCCATCGCTGAGCATCACGATTAATACCTCGGGGCTGACGCCTGTGTCGCGGGCACGGATGTGAATGCCGCTGTGCCAGAAATTCTGGCCGGTGTAGGGCATGCTGCCGCTGGCCCAGCGCATCTGCACATGCTGGATGAACGCGGGTGTGATGTTGGGAATGAACGGCAACTCCACACATTCTTCAACGGTTTTGGGCAAGGGCTTGCGCTCGGGGGTGCGCAGCGGCAACTGGGTTTGACGGGCGGCACCAAATACGCCCACCACCAAGCCGGCCAGGTCGTCACCGCTCCACACCTCGCAGTGCACCTGGCTGACATTTTTGCCCTGCCGCAGCAGACGGGTGACAAAACGCACCTGCCCGGCTGCAATGGGGCCCACAAAATTGGTTTGCAAGGCCCGCAAAGGAATGTCCAGGCCAAGGGAATCGCGCATGGCGACCACCGCCAAAGCGCTGATGAAGCCGCCAAACATGGTGCGGCCCTGCTGCCAGTCCGGCGTCACCGTGAAATGAACAGTGTCCCCGCTCAGGCGGCGGTTGGAAAGAATGTGGTTCAGTGAAATGGCTTCAGACATTGTTCAACGGGTTTCAAACTGGCGGAAATCGGGGGTGCGTTTTTCAGCGAAGGCGGCAAACGCTTCCTTGGCTGGGGGCTGCAACAGCATGGCCATGAACATCTCGCCTTCCTCGGCCATTTTCTCGGACAGCAAGGCTTTTTGGTGGCCCTTCATCAGGCGCTTGGTGGTGGTCAGGCTGACCGCGGGCAGCGCCATCATTTTGGCGATCTGGCTGTGCACATGGGCATCCAGTTGATCAGCGGGCAATACATCTGTGACAAAGCCACACTCGCTGGCTTTCGCTGCGGAAATCAGATCCCCGATCAACAACAGCTCAGCCGCCTTCTGGTAACCCGCCAATTGCGGCAGCAGCACACTGCTGGCCGCTTCGGGGCACAGGCCCAACTTCACGAAAGGCACCGAGAAGCGGGCATTGTCAGCCGCGTACACCAAGTCACAGTGCAGCAGCAAAGTGGTGCCTATGCCCACCGCCACACCCTGCACCTGGGCCACGATGGGCTTGGGGCAAGCGGCGATGGTGCGCAGGAAACAAAACACCGGGGCATCCAGGTTACGGGGTGGGTTGTTCACGAAGTCGCCCAGGTCGTTGCCTGCGGAGAAACAACTGTCGTGGCCCTTCACCAGCACCACTTTCACCGCGCGGTTGTGGGTGGCTTCGGCAAACGCATCAGCCAAGGCCGTGTACATGGCATTGGTGAAGGAATTTTTGCGGTCGGGACGATCAATGGTGATGGTCATCAGGCCATTGCTGATGTCTGTCTTGATGCTCATGTCAGCCCTGTGTTTTGTTGTTGGGATGCCAACAGTGTACACAGAGTGGACATCTATGTGACCGGCGGGTAACGGGGATGTCCCGAAGAATCAACTGCCCCCAGAACTCGAACCACCGCGCTGCTGATGTTGAGAAACCTCCAGCAGCGCCGCAGTGTCCAGTTCAATCTTTTGAGATTGCGGTGAAGAGGCTAATTTTCGGAGCGCCAGATTGTTCAACAGCACATCAGTACCCACCAGGTTTAACCCCTCGTGATTGGAGTCTGCGTTCTCCAGGCCCCCGCCGGCTGGCGATTTCCCAGCGACGATCAAATCGATGGCGATCGTTTTGGCGGCTTCTACAGACGACCGATAAGTCATGCCTGAACGTTGGGTGCCAATCGCGTGAAACCCCAAGGTAGAGGCAGTCGCCTCATCGACTTCCTGCAGATTGGCCCAACCTTCCGCCGACACCACCAAATCAAGGTCGGCAGGACTGCGATGGGGCTGCAAACCACAATGGATTCGATGCAGGCCAATGGCCGTACTGCCCGTTATCGCGTATTGCGAAGCCCCACCGAATAGAGCGGACAGGCCCGCTAACAATCGTTGGGAGTCGGGTATCTCCAGCAAGCCTCCAACGGCCTGAGCCACTTGACTTTCAGGCCCTAACGGGGGCTCAGCGATAACATCCCTGCCCCCTGTTGTGCGGAATAGTCCCCCGAGCGGGACGTGAATTTGCAAAGAAGGTCGGGGCATTGGCATGATGTGGGTTATCTGGACGAAGACTCCCTTGAGTTACCGATCACTTCGAAGAGTTCATGGATCAAAAATGACCGACCAGACATATCCAATATGCCGCCAGGAGCAAATATGAGCATCACCGTCCGCGTTACCGTGAAAGCCCCAATCGATGTTGTTTGGGCGGCCTACACCACCCCCGAACACATTGTGCAGTGGAACGCTGCATCGGATGACTGGCACACCACCCGCGCCACCGTGGACCTTCGCCCGGGCGGCGCCTTCTGTTCGCGCATGGAAGCCAAAGACGGCAGTTTCGGATTCGACTTTGAAGGCACTTACACGAAGATTGTGCCCAACACACTGATTGAATACGCCTTCGGCGACCGCAGCGCCCAAGTTGAATTCAATGGCACCCCGGACGGCATTGCAGTCAGCGTGTCATTCGACCCTGAACAAACCCATACCCTGGAGCAACAGCAAGAGGGCTGGCAGGCGATTCTGAACCGCTTCAAGGGGCATGTAGAGTCCTTGTGAGGCCTGGGTAGCGCCAAGCGCTGCCCCCTCACCTTTCACCCGCGCTGGTCACACAAGCCATTGCTTCTACCCCTCGGGCGCGTTCCCGCATACTGCCACCAGCCCTGTTGACCCGCTGGCGCAGCCATGAACAACCAAGCCCGAACCTTCAACGAAGACCACCTGCAACGCAAGGCACAAGCCCTGCAGTTGGCGTACACCCGTGCGCTGAACAGCCACGACGGCACAACACCGCTTTACCTGCATCAGGAAATGGACTTTCTGGGCCACTTTGAGCCTGATACGCGGGTCAGCCTGTGCATGGTGCCTCAGGTGCTGAGCCAAGACCCGATTGCGGGCCTGTTGCTGATGACCTCACAACTGGAACCTGCGCAAGCCAATGTGCTGGTGAAGGCTGCCGAAACGGGTGCACTCACCAGTGCACTGCTGAACCAACTGTTTGGCCCGGGTAACCTGCTGGGCAATATCGCCAACGTGATTGAGGCTACGGTGAAAGCGCGCTTCACCGCACAGATGAAAGCGGAGCTACTTAAAGTGTTGGCCAGTGGCCAATCGCGCTTGGTGAAACTGGGCAACGGGGTAGAGCTAAAAGTGGTCGGCTACAAAGGCGTGAACCAGTTGGGCAAACACGCCGACGCCCTGCTGCGCATTCGGCAGCCAAACGCCAAGGTGATTACCTTGATGGAAAAAGCGCAATTTGAGGCTGTCAGCAAGAACATGCATGTGAAATCGCTGGGCGCTGATGCATTCAACACCAACAAGGTCTTGAGCCTGAGCCGACAAGCCTCGGATGACTTGTGGCAGTTGCGCCGCCTGACGGGCTCGCCTTGGCTGAGCTCAGCCAAAGTGGGGGGCGCGTTGGCGTTTGGGCCCACCTTGATTAATGACATCGTCAACAATTACAACCACCATGCGCGCTTGGACCAGCGGTTTAACTTCAGGCAATTTGCGGTGGATAGTGTGAAGAACCAGACAGGGAACTTACTCGGCGCTGGGGCTAGCGCAGTCACAGTAGCGGTCTTGACCGGTACCACAATTGCAGGAGCACCCGTAGTACTTCTCTCACTTGCCATCGGGATCGCGGTTTGTTGGACCTACGACACCCAAGGGATCGGAAGCCTTGTTGAGCAGAAGGCAAACGCCTTATTCAAATAAGATCAACGACAAGTGCCATTCAAACAAGCATGACCACACAAGAACTCATCAGTCCAGCCCCACCGAATCATTGCTTTTTTTCAGCAGTGTTTGGAATAGTCTTTTTTCAGATTCTCGGTCTTGTCCCTGTCTTCATCTCGGACTTCGCAAGCTGGCTTGTTTTCATCGGTTTAATTTTGGCCTGCTTCATAACCTCGATAACCTTGAGCTATCTATGGATGTTCCATTCGCGGCGCTCGCCGCAAGCGACATTCATCAAAACCCTAGTCTTGCTGGTGAGCCTTTATCCATTCGTCTTTGGTATCCAATGGTGGGGGCCTCTTACAGAGATGAGTAGAACCATACCTCTTGCTAACTGGTTTGAGAATCTCAGCGCAGTATTCGCCGGCGTTGTGGTAATCACCACAACCGTGGTCAGCTATTTCATCGCTTGTCGTCGTTCAAGCGAAAGCCAATTGAATTCTGGAAAACCGATTAACTGGACACTTTTTCAAGTTGACCCGACTCAACTAACTTATGGACGCATTCGCAACTTTCCAATCATCCATTCCCTTTATTGGCCCCTGACTGTATTTGGTCTACTGTACTTGGGGTGGTACTTGTCCTTCCACGCAACTCACCAACACCTGATCGACCAAGTCAAGCTGATTGCTATCAGTGGTCTGATCACCATGATTCTTGGATACATTGAGGGTCTGGCATGCGGGGAATGTCTGCGTATGATTCAACTGGCCTATCGGTGGAAGCGCGGGCCATTCTATGTTGCGGGACAAGATGACCTGGTCAAATGGCGCCACGACTACGTGAAGTACCACCTACCCGCCCCAATTCGAATGCTCAACCTTCACCTGTTCAATCAGCATGTGGAGGCTTATGAGCAGTACCTTTCAACCCACAAGCCCAAGCGCAAGTACCGCCTACCGTCCCACTGAGCCCCTTAAAACTTCTGCCGCTTCACGCAGTTGTACCCAGCCGCCACGCAAGCACCGCCAGTGCCGTCGTCGTTCTGGGGCTTGTACTCTTCCTTGTATTCGCTGAATGCGAAGGTGATTACTTCGAGGTCAACATCGCCACCACCGCCCAGGGAAATATCGATGTCGCTGACGATGACATCCTTGAAGGTGATGCGCAAGTACTCCAGCGGCAACAAGCCGGACTTCCGCTTGGTCAACACCATGGTGTCGTAATGCTGGCCCGCGCAAGTTTGGGCATGCAAAGCGGGGGAAGCCCTGTCCACGCGTTTTTCAACCCGCAGCCCCTTGATTTCAGCCTTGCCTGCGGGGGCCAGAACCCCCCCTGTCACCGTGACCGGAATGTGCATGCCCCAGCGTGCGCTGAGCAACTCCATTTCACCAGCGTGCGTAGCGTCGATGGATTCGCCGGTGACACCACCAAGCTTCAAAAACAGGTCTGCGGGCATTGCTTGACTCCATGTTGTGTGAACAGCGCATGAAGTGTAGCCAAGGCCGCCGGGCGGGTAGAAACTGGAGGGTGGGTCAGGGTCAGCACGGGTGAACCAGAAGAGTAACCCCCGCACCTTCACCTGTACTGGGCAGCGGTGATGAATTGCCCAAAGGTTTCGCACCACACAATCACCGTGGTGTACCGGGCAAGCTCCACATTGTCAGGCAAGGCCACCACGAAGTTATCGAAGGTTTTAACGTCGCCCACCCGAAGCATGCTGCTTTTCAGGCGGTTGAAATCCACCTCAGTTTCAACGAACTCGGGCGAGAGGTAGAGCTTGTAGTCTGGCCCGGGTGCAAGCTTGCCGGTGAACGAAATTGCGGTGGCCGAGAGCGACACGATACCCTCCCCCCAGTGCAGCGAATCGCTGTCTTTCAGGTTGCGCTTGAACTGCCCGGTGAACTGGCTTTGCTGCGCCACGGCGTTGACTTCTTCGGCTGTGGGTGCGGCCGGTGCAATCAAAATCGGCAAGGCGTATATGCCTGCGGCAAACCCGGCGGCCGCAACCGCCACATGGGAGGCGATCAACAAAAGGGCTTTACGGTTGATCATGATGATATTCCCAGAAAGTGGAACAGCCCCTACTGTGCCACACGCGCCTTGATACGGACAGCGAAGGCCAGTGAACAGGGCTTAATTGGGGGGTTCGGCGAATGTATGTGTGCTTTCGGTTTGCTTTCCGCTTAACCTCATTTCAATGACGCCATCTGAACCTTCCAGCCGCATACGCATGACGGTAATCGACTCTGCCGAAAGAATAGTGTTTGATCGCGTGTCATACAAGATCGAGCCGTTGCCGGAACCCTCTCCTGAACAGCTCCAGCCGCGCGGTTCGGTGGCAACTCCCATGGTATAAACCTGCCGAACATTTGCAATACCATCCTTTACACCTTGCAACCGATTAGACACCTTCATTGTCATATCAAAAACACCAAGACCGGGAATAGGTACCTGCAGCGGCATGTCTTGAACTACATCTTCGTTTGGTCTTAGAACAACCCTGGGTATGGAGGCTACTTGCTCAAGGACATTTTGTATGACAAGCCTAATCTTCTTGGACAGCGAAGATTCCGCACCAAGTATTTTCACAGAATTGTGGCGAGGTCTACCATCACCCTCAATCACAGCTGAAACCTTGACCCCTTGTAATGGGGGGTTATCTGGCACGATGCGAGGGATCCCATCTGGCCCACGGAATATGGAAATCTTCTCCAGATAATGCACCTGGGTAGAAAAGCTGCGGTCTTTTAATCGTTTGCCGGTGATGTAGCGTATGGATTCGGTCTCTCGAACATTCATAGTGACAGGCGCCAGCGACAACCGTCCATAGGAATTGGCGATTACTCCGCGATCCTCCAGAACCTGAATGGTGATCAGCGCGTCGGTATTCTTTTTCACGACAACGTCTCGGTCTGGCTGTAGCTGATGTATCAGCTCGACCGCGTGTTGTTCAGCATATGCCGTGTTTGCGAACAACACGGCCAGAAGGATTAGTGCTGGAATACGAAGCATGGATATATTGAATTTGTAGCTCATGGTAAGCATCACCCTTGTTTGTCCCCGTAAACCACTCTACATGCTGATCACCATGGCACCCCAAATGAACCTCTGCCCGCTCCGCTGACTGTCCAGATTTGCGGCCTTAAGGTCGGGAGCATTGAAAGATGCAGAAAACGGTAGGTCATCTTGGAGGGTTGACTCTGCCATTTTTCGGAGTGTGTTCGCATTCATGTGAGCTTCCCTTGTGGATAGCCGCTAAGGCGGCTTTCGATCAAACTCTGCTTCCATGAACCGCAGCGCATCCTTCGTGGCCTGCATCTTTTGCCGGGTATTGGTCCAAATAGTAGCGCCATGGCGCATGCAAGCAGAACGCATGGCGGCCATCACCTTGGGGTCGCCCGCAGGGAAGCGCGATTCACCCAGAGTCATGCTGCCGTCCTCTTCCACGTAAAGCCGGCAGTCCATGAAGTTCTCCACGACGCGGAGCTGCTGCACGCCGCTGTGTGCAGGGTCACCATCAAAGGTGTGCGTGGCGCCCGGGTAAATGTTCACGGTGATCGCGCCACCAGCCGCGCCGAATGCTGAGGCAATCTCCTGACAGGGTTTTACCCCGGCGTAGTCGTCCCGCTCCCCCAAGGCCATCAACACAGGGCTGGCTGGCTTTGGAACCCGTGGACGGGTAACACAGGCCGGGTAAAAGGCCAACGCGGCAGCGAACCGCTCGGGCTCTTGAGGCAGGAAAGTGCGGTCTGCAGCAAAGAGAGCCGCGGCCCCGCCCTTGGAGAAGCCCATGATGGCCTGGCGAGTCATGGGGAAACCACGCTCGCGAAGGTAGCGGCTGGCTGCGAAACCGTCTCGGGCCATTTGCAAGGAGGACACTTGGGACTGGTCCTCAGTGGTTGTAGCAATGCCCCGGGGGCCAAACGAATCAACAGCCAATACGGTGAACCCGGCTTCTGAGAAGGCGCGGGCGTAGTGGCCCTCGCGAGAATCGCTCCACCCGGCGGACCCGTGCAACAGGATAACCGCCGCAGTTGCCGATGGGCTGGACCACAACTTGCCGCGAAGTTGCACCTCACCGGACCGAATATCGCTTACCGGGAATGTCACGTCTGCGCCGCCCACAGGTTGCGCGAACGCGCACGGCACGAGGGCCACGAGCAATTGAAGCGCGAGGGCGATCGGCCAGAGCGTTTTCACTGCATACCTAAGGTTTCAATCCACAGGCACATGAACCTTCCCCTTGATGTGTTTAAGATTAGCCACGATTGTGAAAGTCATCACCACCAGCAACGCCCAAGAACTCCATTTGCCAAGATGGACCAACGACCATGCGTCCATCTGATTCGGATACTTCCAGATACCAAAAAATGTGCTGATATTCTCGGCCAGCCAGATAAAGAATCCTATCAACACAAACGACAACAGCAAAGGCATCTTACGCTCACGATCAAATGGCTTGAATACAACCGTTGAGGGGAGCTGGCCTTTCGTATGCTCTCATATACGAGGGGTGGAGGAAAAGGACCCTGATCTGAGACAAAACCCCACGACCAGCTACTTTGTCAGCAGGTTTGTAACACCGACCACTCGTGCGTCACTACAAAACCAAGTGGCACCGAAACCATAGATTGACGTGAGCTCCACCCGGATTCTTGAATCAGTTGCCTCCGACTCGCGGATGAACTCCAGGGAGTCGATAACGTTTTGGTGGTTAAAGTCTTCAACCTCAAGTTGCTGCACATCCGTGAAGGCAAAGCGAATGAGCACATTCTTGATGAGTACAAGCCCGAACTCAGCGGTACCCGCGTTTCTGGTCTGATACTGACGCACCTGAATTTCGAGCTGGGCTTCGGACTTATTGTCCTGAGGCTTGGCACCCCGAGAAAGGGAAAAGTGAATCACCTCGGCATCGTGAAACGATGGCCACTCACCAAGTGCGGACAGGACTTCTTCAGCGTCTGGAATGGGCGGAACGGTTACCATACCTTGCCTCAAACAGTGGGTTAGCGCTGGATAACATCTTTCACACTAACCCCAAAGTTTTCACGATCCAGATACACGCGCATCTCCCAATCCCCTGGGCAGCCGCGAAGCACTAACTCCACATGCTCTTCAACACCATTTAAGTATGATTCGCCAACGTAGAGGTTGTCGATTTCACAAAGGGAGTTGGGAGTCAGCATGTCTTCATCGGCGTAAAGATTACCTGAGAAAGGCGCGGTGGTAGTTACGTTTCTGGTGCGAAGAGTGACCTTCCTGACGTGGGTGAATTTAAGGAATGACGGAATTTCAATCAGATTGCACTGGGCAACTTCGTCTCGAAGTTCCCACCGGGCTCGGGACAACTTCACTTCAAGAGTCTCGTCCCTATGCGTGACCGACTTGAATTGAAAGCGGGCATCACGCAGGAGACTATGCAGGAAGTACAAGTCGTGGGGAAAGTTGGAGTCGCAACGAATACGATACTCAACACCGTGCGGTTGGGTTGAAAATGTATCGAAGAATAACGCTTCGAAATCGGGGGCTTGAAGTTGGCTCATAGGATTCAAAGCGCCTGCAAGGGTGGGTTTGAAGCGTCAGCGAAAACCTGTCTCGTGACGTACTGCTTACAGTCAGGGTGGGCTAACCTCGCCCTCAAGAAAGAATCAAGGCAACAGCCCCAAGCCTTTCAGCGAAGTACGCACATTGGTGGTGGTGCTCGCAATAACAGCTTTTCGAATCAGTTCCTTTTCTTCCGTTGAGTACTTCGCGAAACTGTCCTTCCAAACCAGGTTGTTAGCAGACTCACACGGTATGCTTTCCCACCCCGGGAAACTCCAAGCAATTCCCATCTCTTTACCAGACTTCACGTTGTAAGCCTTGGTCACAAATAGACTGTAAACACAGGCCTTGTCAAAGTTGAAAACCTGCCTTCGGTGAAATCCATAACCAGGCCGAAAGTGAGGCTCGTTGCTGTAGCCAGCAAGCTCCACTAGAAGTAATGTATCCGCGTTTTGGGCTGCAGCCGCCTGCAATAACTGCGGCAGCTTGGCATTCGATACCAGCGCCGCTGCAGTCATCTTTCCACCTGCATTGATCGCATCAGCCGCACTGGCAGCAGTCTTCTGGTCAACCTGCCAATCACTCACATCCACTTTGTTACTGCTGTTACCAAATACGGTAGTGGCGGTGAGAGATCCGATGAAGGTGTTTCCCAACTGCGATACAACCACCACTTTGCGGACGGACTGAATCTCGCCCTTGTCGACAGAACGGACCATACCGGTGCAACCTAACATTACAAAGCTGACAGAAAAAATCACAAGATACTTAGCCAATGAATACATCATAGGGTTCCCTCTTATAGGTTTTTAATCCAAATCTTCATAGGCGGTTACCACTTAACAATAGCCCGCGTTACCTTGACCCCACCGACAAGGGTAGAACCCCCATAGGCGGCCTACTCAACCGAACACCTTCTTGTGCCAATACGTTTTCGGTGACCGAAACCAAGTGACGTTTCTAGGGCTTTCAAACTGAGCTAATTGTTTCATTGGGACCTTATAGCGCCAAAGTAAAGCTATTAAATCTCGAAGAGCTTCATCTGAAATGCGTACAGATCGGAGAACAAGCGTATCGCGATCCCACTCCACGAAGCCACGAATCTCAGAGCCCCACTCAAACATGTGCTTCTCGTCCAGATAAGAGCCGAAGGTAACTCCTGAGCAATCGACGCGCGCCATCGTATTCGCCTAACGTTGGAGGTAAGCGGCGCCGGAGCGCCAGCGGAGGAAACCCAACAAGCGCGGCTTGTTGGACGTCCGGTTGACCGAAGGGTTAGCCACTTACAGCCCCACAGCGGAAAGAAGGCTTTGAATATCAGACAGCTCAAAATCTTGCACAAGCTGATCTTCGCCCGTTACTACGATAACTTTCTGCGACCAAATGTTGATTGAAGATTGTTTACCGCCGCCATGTACAACCCGGACATCAATTTTTGGCACATAAGTTACATAGCTTCTTGACCACCCAGACTGATGTTCCTTAAACCAAGATGACAAAGCAAATAGCTGTCTTTCGGTGAGCTGCCACGAAGAAACGGGCGCTCCTTTTTCAAAACGATGAACCGAGCCAGACGTAGGGGAAGGCAAGTCTAGTTTGCACCCAACTAGGGCTACGGACAGTAACAACACAAGGACGATGCGATTGGCGAGCTTCATAGTGGCTAACGTTCGAAGTAACCAGCCTGCCGCGGCTTCATGCGGCAGGCCCGGTTGACTGAGTGGTTGGGCGTCATGGCCGCATACCCTTGGGCGCGAAGGGAAGATAGTGAACCCAGCATTGCCCGTCTTGGTTTGAGACCATGATTTGGCGTTTCAATGATGGAACACGCCACTCGGTGAACTCCCTCGACGTTGAAGTGACGGAACCGTATTCCTTCGTGAGCGCCGATATTGCCTCGGCGCAGGTCGCTCGCGGACGGAAGGCGATTGCGAGAATGTTTCGCGGGCCGCGCACATTTACCGCCACCACGACAGTTGGCTCGGGAACATTTTGAGCGGCAGCCTCCGAACACGGTGCAATGAAATGCCCCTCGAAGCGCTCAGCGCGCACTGTGCGGTTCGGAGCCTCAAGGCTCTTGAACATCTCAAAGCCGACGCTACTCACGTTCAGTGCGCCGCGCACATTTTCAAATCGTTGCCCGAGAGCGATCCCGCAAATCGGTGTTTCGGACGCAAGCGCACAAAGCGGAAGGCACAACAGCGCCAAAGCAAGTGTTGCGGATCGGAGGGAAAACATCATGACGCCCAACGTTTGACATAAGGGGCGCGTTTTAACGCGTCCCGCTTGATGGATGGGTTAGAACACATTTTCACTGAGCTCGCTCCCCATATCCGATCGGGAACGAATACAACGAGATGAGACTACTGAGAGCAAATGCTGATGCCGCGAGGGACAGGAAGTGCCAAGGTGCTGTTTGAAGTGTAGGGTACCCAACGGCGCAGCCGTTGGGCGGTCCGCTTGACCGAAAGGTTAGGAGTCTTGGCCATTGGTCTCGAACTCGATGCCGCCAATAAACTTGAAAGCAAAGTTGTATATCGCACAACCAATGGCAACTGACATATACCCCATGACCAGATAAAGCACCGGCATGAGAAGAAACATAAAGGCAGAAGGAGCCTCTTGTTGTGGCCCCATCGCAGCGAAAATAAAAAACATTGGAACAACAAAAACCAATGAAGTAACAGCCATTAGTACACCAAATACTTTTCCATTCTGGTGTGGCGAAAAGCGTGCGACTTGTTGTTTCATTTTTTCTCCGTTAATGAAAAGACCAACTGATTGCTCAAAACTCCTAACGCCCAAGGTAAGCGGCGCCGGAAGGAGCCCAGCGAGTGGAGGGCCCCAACAAAGCCCATGAAAATAGCAAAGTCATTGGCTTTGTTGGCGTCCGCTTGACCATAATGTTAGGCCACATATTGGTTTTTGGGGCATTTTTACTTAGCCTAGCCATTCAGCGAGTGCATCGCTGCTTGAAAAGCCGAGAATTGACATAGTTGCGGGACTTTCGCCATACGCTAGCGAGAACTTGCCTGTCGATGGTGCATATAGCAGCCATTTGTCTTCCATTCGGGCGATGGCGAAGACTCCGCTTCCGAAGCAAACACTTCGAGCGATCGGTCGTCGGTAGCGAAGGCGAACAGCATGAGTTCTAACGTTGGAGGTAAGGGGCTGGGGCTCGACAGAGACTGGCCGAAGAAGCCATACCGGCTCCGCAGTCCCGCTTGACCGAAAACTTAGGTGACACTTTCATTGAAGAAAGTTCCAGACACAGCAGCAAACTTAGGAAGTTGGCCGAAATCGGCGGTAAGCCCAACCTCGACACGCCATTCTTCAGGCGCCCCTTGCAGAGCGCACAGAGAAATACGGAATGTCACCTCCCCCAACGAAGTCGAGGTCGCTGAAATGGAGAAGTCATTTTCAATGGTTCCCCAGTTTCTAGCCCCACTCCAAGGGCGACTGATACCCGCAAGCTCTTTAAAGTATCGGTCAAGCCCGAACGCGTCCGTGTAAACCGAGACGGTTGAGCCTACAGATATCCCATGTCCGTTTATGTCGATACGGAGAGTTTCGTGATCTCTATTGAAACCACTAAAAACAACCACTCGGTTCGACGAGTTGGAGCGAATAGAGAACGCTGGTTCATCCATGGGTGTTACCTAACGTGCAAGCTCAGGGGCGCGAAGCCGGCTTGCCGGCGGAGCGTCCCTCTTGACCGAAGGGTTAGCCACTGCTTCCGCCTTTGCGCCAAGCGTAATAGTCAAAAAGCAAACGAGACCCGCCAAAACTAACCGAGAACTGTTCGATCAAGTTCTGACAGAACGCATAAGTGTATGCAGAATGAATATCTCCCATGGATGGTTTTGTTACGGGAAGAGCCATAGAAAGGCATTCATTTAGCTTACGGAGTGTTTGACTGTCGAGTGCGCAGTTTGCCCGAACAACAAGATGCTCTAACAACTTTGACGAAGATAGGTCGTGAGAGCTAAGCCACTTAACAAAAAGATCTATTAGTTTGTATTGATGGGCAAACGAAAGCGGCCCTCCCTGTTTATGCTGCCAAGTGCTCTGAAGCGACCTGGCCAGCGAAGAATGCCAAGCAAGAAAACCTTCATTCGTTTCTAGTTGACGCTCAAGTAGCTTGATATCGAGTTTGTTGCAAACTTTTTCTGCCCACTGCCGATAGACCGTGCTTGGCCTTTCGTCCCACCCCGTATATGCACGGAATGTATTGCCGCTGACACCATAATTTGAGCCCATAGGGCTAAACGGTGTTGCACCAATTCTTGCGCGTAGGTTTGGAATGGCCTTCGCGAATGCCGCACCTTGCTTTGGGCAAAAATAGTCAGCTAATGTTTCCATAGTGGCTAACGCTGGAGTTCAGCGGACGCCGTAGGCGGTCCGCTGGAATGACTGGTTAGAACTCTTGCCACCTCGGCGACGGACTGGAGGCCAGTGGGACCCTCGACCACACTCACGCGAGGCAGCACGTCGCGGAGATGCGCGCCAGAGCAGGCACGTAGCGAATAGCGGTCATGCGTGACGACAAACGAGCCAATGACAGCCGGCTCCGAGAAGACCGGTTCGAGTGGCGAACCGTCCCCGGCGAAGAACAGATAACCACTTGACGCGACGTCGGCGCCCTCGCACGAAGCCACGGCCTCCGCTTCCGAAGCAAACACTTCGAGCGATCGGTCGTCGGTAGCGAAGGCGAACAGCATGAGTTC
>NZ_JBKBHM010000004.1:0-384966 GCF_046297615.1 Limnobacter sp.
AGCGGGTTGATCACCGCGTCCAGGGTTTCGTTAACGCCCTGCACAATCTTGCGGAAGTCGCCTTCGTGCTGGCTGGCGTCTGCACGGGTGGACAACAGTCCATCCACCGCAGCTTTGCTCAACATGTTCGCATCCGCAATCATCTTGTTCACCGCGTCAATCGCACGGTTCAAGTTGTTCTTGATGGTGTTGAAGTCGCCGTTGTAGTTGTCCGTGATCTTTTCGGGAATGTCACCCTTGGAAATACGGTCTACGTAGTTCGCTGCCACGTTCAGTGGGCCGACGATAGAGTCGATCGTCTGGTTGACCCCTTCAATCATCTTCTTGAACATGAAGGAGAACTGACTTGTATCGGCGCGGTAGCTCAGCTCGCCCCGGGCTGCGGCCTCTGAAAGCTTCATGACCTCCACGGCGATGGATTGCAAACTGGCTTTCACCTTGTCGATGGCGGCGGTAATCTGGGCCTTCTTGCCGGGCAATCGGTCAATGTCAATGTCGAAATTACCCAGGGCAAATTGGGACACCACATCCACCACATGCATTTTCACCTTGATGTGGCTTTGAACCAGTTCATTGACCATATTGGCCATGTGCCCATAGACGCCTTGGAACTGTTGAACATTGATGATGTGGTCAATGTCACCTGCATCATGACGCTCCTTCATCTCAATCTGTGAGGCCACAAACACGTTCAGATTGCTGATCAGGGCGTTCAGGTTGTTCTTGATGTCATTGAAGTCGCCGCTGTAGTCATCGGTGATTGGCTGAGGAATGTCACCTCTGGAAATTCTTTCCACGTAATTGGCGGCCACACGCAAAGGGCTGATCACTGCGTCAAGCGCGGCGTTGATCTGACCACCCAACAACTGCAACAGGCCCGATTTGCCTTCCAGATCAATACGCCGGGTCAGAACCCCTTGTCGGATGCTCTCAACGAGATCAGTGATTTCCTGGGTGGCGGTGCGCTCTTCGGTGATATCAACCCACTCGGCCATCATGCCAAGGCGCTGACCACTGGGGTCCGCCAATTGCTGAACGCGCAGGCGGAAATCCTTGTCGCCGAACCGCAGAGTCACCTCTTTCGGGCCAGTCATCTGGCGCAAAATGTCGGCGGTTTGCTGGGGGTTTTTGTGTTATCGGTCAATCGAGCCGCCCATCATTTCTTCCAATCGGAAGTTGCCCAGGCGTTTGGTGAGTTCGGACTTGGATTCTTCCAACAGGCGGTTCGCCGACTGGTTGCAATAGTTCAATACCCGGTTGTTGTCAGCAATCATGATTTTGCTGTCCACCAGGTTCAAGGCTGCATCGCGCGTTCTCAACACCTTGATTTTTTCAGCCAGACTTTCGACAGGGGCCAACAAGGCTTCAGGGCAATCGGTGCGCCATTGGGCATCATCCTTACCGAGTTGCTCAATCAATGTTTTGAAGCGCTGCCGCTCGATTTGGGCGGCGGCTTCTTCAGCGCGCAGGCGATCCTGAATTTTCGCCAACATCGGGCGAACCATCTCAGGCATGCCTTGGATAAGTTCATCCAGGTTGCCCCCCTCACCGCTCAACAGTGAATCGACTGCATGACCCAGTCGTACAAACTGCTGATCCGATTGAAATTTAAACAGTTTCATGTGCAAGCTCCGCGACAGTAATCGGCTGAAAAACCATGCCACTAGCTTGTCACCCTTTAGGGCTAGTCCAATGCTTGAAATGAGGCAAAAAAACCCTTTTACATTTTGTCGAATACCTCCACCACAAGCCTTGAGGCTCACCAATAAAAAAAGGTGAATCTGTCCAGCACAGATTCACCTTTTGGCGGGGTCCTACTTCAACAATCACCTAGACAGCAGCAGCTTCCTCCAGCTCGCTGGGGATGTCGAAATCCAGCAGGCGTTCTACATGCAACACCAGCACGAATTCATCATCAACTTTGCCGATTCCGCGCAGGAAATCGGTGCGAATGCCAGCCCCGAACTGCGGTGGCGGGGCCACTGAATCCTCAGGAATATCCACCACGGCATTGACTGCATCCACCATGAAGCCAACCACTTGCGTCTCCTCGTTAAGCTGGCTTTCAAGGATGACGATACACGTGCGGCGATTGGCCTGAGTCACACCCTGATTGAATCGGGCACTGAGGTCCACGACAGGCACCACTGACCCCCTGAGGTTGATCACACCACTGATGCATTGCTGCATCATCGGTACTACGGTGATTCGGCCAAATTCAATGATTTCCTTGATCCGAAGAATCTCTACTGCCAGCCGCTGATCCTTGACCTGAAAAGTCAAGTACTGATGACTGGCACTGTCAGTCATCAAGGCCTGTTCAAGTTGAGCCTGTACATTCTGCATAAAAGCCTCCGCCTTCAAAATTCATCAAACTGATCGAAACCATCGGTGCGGCCAGTGGCAGCCCTAACACCGGTCGGTGCCCGGTTGACATGGCCCCTGGCTGAAGTCAACACGGTGCCGGTGTCAAAGAAACTCATTGCCTTGATCAACATACCCGCCTGGTTGCTCATTTCCTCGGCTGTGGCCGCCAATTCTTCAGACGCGGCGGCATTTTGCTGGGTCTGTTGGTTCAGGCTCATCATGGCTTGGTTGATCTGGGCGACGCCGTTGGTTTGCTCATTGCTGGCTGCGGTAATTTCCTGCACAAGGTCCGAGGTACGGTTGATGGCTGGAACCATTTCCTCGAGCAAGTCCCCTGCCCGCTCTGCCTGTTTCACACTGCTGCCGGCCAAGTCACCAATTTCCTGGGCGGCCACCTGGCTGCGTTCAGCGAGTTTTCGCACTTCGGCAGCCACCACAGCAAACCCTTTGCCATGTTCACCGGCTCGGGCCGCTTCAATGGCCGCGTTCAGCGCCAACAGGTTGGTTTGGTAAGCGATGTCATCGACGATACCGATCTTGTCCGCAATCGCCTTCATGGCATTGACGGTCTCAGTCACTGCACGCCCGCCTTCCTTGGCCTCGTCAGCGGCCTTGGTGGCAATTTGGTCAGTCACTCGGCTGTTGTCGCTGTTCTGTTTGATGGAACCGGCCATCTGCTCAATGCTGGCGCTGACCTCTTCAACCCCTGCAGCCTGGCTGCTGGCGCCCTGCGACAGGCTTTGTGAGGTTTTTGAAATCTCACGGGCGGCGTTGGTCAGCGAATCGGCATTGCCGCGCACCTCTTCAATCACATCACGAAGGCGGTCAATGGTCATGTTGACGTCGTCTTTCACTTCACCAAACAAGCCTTTGTAGTTGGCAGTGATTTTCTGGGTCATGTCCCCACGGGCCAACAACTTCAGTACACGGCCTACATCCTCAAGGCCCACTGCAGTAGTACCCAGCAGGTTGTTGACATTCAAGGCGAGCGCCTTCAAAAAGCCGTCCTTGTCGTCTTCGCGGATGCGTTCGGAGAAATCGCCTTCCGAGGCTTTACCCACAATGCCGGAGATTTCATTTTCAATGGCCACTTCAGCAGTACGGTCGCTCCATTCCACCACAGTGCCTAGGCGTTCGCCTTCTTCATTCACCACAGGGGAGGCAATCAGCCGGAAGCTGAGCTCACCGACCTTGATGGCCGTACGGAACGAGGAAGTCAAACCGGCCAACAGGTTGCGCTGGTGGGACGGATTCTTGTGGAATACGTCGATGTTGGCGCCGATCAGTTTGCGCACATTGAAGTTGGGCAGATTCTTGCGAATCATCTCTTCATTGCGCGTCAACATCGAATTCAAAGAGTTGTTCAGGTAAGTGATCACGCCATCGTTGTTGGCAATCATTACGTTGGTAGTCACCGAGTCCAGCGCAATGCGGATGGACAGGTTTTCCAGTGCCGCTTGGCGTTCCATGGCAGCGCGCTCACGTTCGCGCTGCTCAAGTTGAACTTCGGCGGTGCGGTCTTTCCACTCCACCACTGTGCCCACTCGGATGCCAGAGGCATCAAACACGGGGGTGACCAAGAGGTTGAAGTGGCGAGAGCCGATGGCCAGGTTGGTGCTGTAAGCATCGCGCAGGCGGGCCAACATGCCACGCTGATGACTGGGCACTTTGTGGAACACATCAATGTTGGCGCCCAGAATTTTTCGGGCATCGAACTGAGGCAAATCTTTCTTGATGTCGGTTTCTGCTTCCACCAGCATTTTGGCCAGTGAATTGTTGACATACACAATGTTGTAGTCTGCGTCGGCAATCATCACATTGGTGGCCACACTGTCCAAGGCCTGCACTTGCCGCTGGGCAAAAGTATTTTCAGCCTCCAGTTTTCGGAATGCATCCCGCAGCGGGGCAGACAGCGCATCACTGGCCCCTTTAAGGGTGTCTTTCTTCCAGAGCTGGTGAAGGCTTTTGGTGACATGGTCTTCAACCTGACGACTGCGTTCATTCACGCTGGCGATCATCTCGTTGATTTTGTTCACCACAGCCAGCACATCACCGCTCAACGACTGCACGGGCAGAGGTTGAACCTGGCCTTCCTGACCGGTTCGCAAGGTGGACAAAATGGTGTCCAGTTGATCAGCCAGCGTGGTGAGTTGACCGCTTTTCAGAAAATCGAATGCACCCATGTTGTAGTTTTCCTTTAACGTATAGGGTCAGGCTGGCACCACGCCCTTCGCAGGGCCAGCAGATGAAAGACAGGATGAGTTGGGGTTGTTTCGCTCAGCTTGAAGCTGGGTGGTAATTGAGCTGACCTCGGTAATCAGCTTGGGAATGTCGATGATCAAGGCCACATCACCATTGCCGCGAATTGTGGCTCCGCTGATGGCCCGGTTCACCTCGAACAGGTTGCCCAAGGGCTTGATCACGGTTTGTGATTCACCGAGCAATTGGTCGGCCACAATCCCCGCCTTGATACCGCCAAAGCTGACCACAATGATGTTTTCACGGCGCGGCCTCGGGCTGTTGCACTGAAACACTTTGCGCAAACGAACACAGGGAAGAAACTCACCCCGAAGGTCGTAATGAATGTCCATGCGGTCGTCATCGCCCAAGGCACCCGGAGGAAGTTCAAGGCACTCGCGGACAAACGACAGCGGAATCACATACACCGCACCGCCAACACCGATCATGAAACCATCGATGATGGCCAAGGTCAGGGGCAGGCGAATCTCGAACACACAGCCTTGGCCGGGCTTGGAGCGTACTTGCACAGAGCCGCGCAAGGCCTCGATGTTTTTCTTCACCACGTCCATGCCCACACCGCGGCCTGAAATGTCTGTGACCTTGTCCGCAGTGGAGAAACCCGGCGCGAAAATGAGCATGTTCACTTCCGCGTCGCTGAGAGTTTGCTCGCTGGTGATGATGCCCTTTTCAATGGCTTTGCGAACAATTTTCTCGCGCACCAAGCCACGGCCATCGTCCGACACCTCAATCACAATGTGACCACTGTCGTGGTAGGCATGCAAACCCAGTTTGCCTGTGGGCGACTTGCCTGCAGCCTGACGAACTTCCGGGGTTTCAAGGCCGTGGTCCAAGGCATTGCGGACCAAATGCATTAACGGGTCGCCAATTTTCTCGACCACCGACTTGTCCAACTCGGTGTCTTCGCCGGTGATTTCAAGCTGAATTTGCTTGCCCAGCTCCATGGAGGTGTCGCGCACCACACGCTGGAAGCGCTGGAAGGTTTCACCAATCTGCACCATGCGCAGGCCCAAGGCCCCATCGCGTATTTCCTCAATGAGGCTGGCCACCGCACTGGTGGCCTCCAACATGGAGCTGTTGTGTAATTGCTTGGCCTGTTCAACCGTGCCAGCGTTGGCAATCACCAGTTCGCCCACCAGATTGATCAGCGCATCCAACTTGTCGGACGGGACTCGAATGAAGGGGCTGCTGGCTGGAATACGGTTGCCTGTTCGGGCCTTGTTGGCCTGGGTTGAGGGCACTGGACCCGCAGCTGGAACTAGTGCAGGCGACGATGTTTCCGCAAGGGCATTGCCCAGGGGCGCGATGTCAGACTTTTCGTCGGTGTGCTGTTGCACGGGCTTAAGGTCCACACGGCTGTCTTCGGACATGAACTCGAAGGCATCGAGAATCTCTTCTCTTGTTTTTTCCGAGGTCAACTCAATCCGCAGACCCAAATAGCAGGCCTCGGGGTCCATGTCCGAGAATGGAGGCAGTTGCTCCAGCAATGGCTCAACCCGCTCAAGCACGCAGTAAGCTGACAGGTAGTTCAGGATGGGCAATGGGTCAAACCCGTCCATGAGGGTGGTTCGGCCAAGGCTCAATTCCAAGCGCCAACGTTGAGGAGTATGCTGAGCAACACTCACAGACGGGGCACTGGCAGGCTGTGAAGCTGTGGTCACTCCGTGCTCGTCCGGCAAGTAGGCCTGCAGCCTGCGGGTCAATGCCTGCTCAGGGCCAGCCAGGGAATCGTCAACCCGCTCGGGGTCTGCGCCTGCCTCAATTGAGTCTACCAGTTCAGCAATATGGTCCCGACACTCCAGCACCAGGGTACTCATGGTGGCATCGAAGACAATTTCACCATTGCGCACACGGTCCAGCACTGTTTCCAAAGTGTGTACAAAATGCGTGATCACCTGCAAGCCGAACACACCTGCACTGCCCTTGATGGTGTGCGCTGCACGGAAGGCCGCATTCAAAACATCGTGATCAGTCGGATTTTGCTCAAGCTCAAGTACATAGCTTTCGACTTCAGACAACAATTGCCGTGCTTCAGTGAAAAAGACACCACGGGCAGACGCCAGATCCAACTCAAAGGTCATGGTGGGTTTCCTCCAGCAGTCGGCCTGCATTGAGCCACGAAGTCATCCCAAGACGTTCCGCCTTGGCGGCCAGGGTTGCACTCCATCCAGTCCAATGCACCTTCAGGGACACCTCAGGGTCGTTCTGGATAGCCAGCAACAGCTGAAGCCCTGCTGTGTCCACGTCTTCACATTGGGTCAGGTCCAATACCACTTCACTGCCCAACACAATCACATTGCGGATTTGTTCGTGCAGGTGTGCACACTGAGCAATGGTCAAGCCCTCAAGCAGCAAGCGGTGGGGTTGTTCCGCACCAGCCTGCTCATTCTGCAAGGCATCGGGAGAGAGGAAATCCGTCATTGGGTTCTCCTGCGTTCGCTGTGGCTCAAGCCACCAGTTTGTTGACCGCAGCCAACATCTGTTCAGGTTTGAAAGGCTTAACCATCCAGGCTTTCAGGCCAGCGGCCTGCCCTTCCTGTTTGAGTTTGTCATCTGTCTCTGTGGTCAGCATGATGATGGGCACAAACTTGTAGTTGGCCAGTTTTTTCACCTCACGCACAAAGGTCAGACCGTCCATGTTGGGCATATTCAGGTCGCTGACAATCAGGCTGATTTTTCGACCGTCGAGTTTGGTCAACGCGTCTTTGCCATCACAGCCTTCCAGCACATCAAAGCCCTGGCTTTTCAGGGTCATGGCAACCACTTGGCGCAAGGAGGTGGAGTCATCCACGATCAATACAGTTTTGCTCATTGTTCTCTCGCTTCACCCACTACGGTGTTCAAAAAAAGGTCAAATCGTCGCTGGCTTTGGCACTGCCCTCAGACTCGGCTTGCCCATGGTTGATCCGTTCTTCCGCCATGGTGTAATTTCTTCGAAGTTCCTCAAGCAGAACCGAGGCATTCAGGAATTGGGGGCCTTGCTCCAGTTGGGTTTTGAGCACGCCAAGGCTGGTTTGTACATGGCCCAGAATCTGTGAGACTCGGTCCTGAAACTGGAAATGCACCACGGCATCATTCAGGCTGCCTGACACCCTGCGAGTGCTGGCCACAATGTCTTCGCTGACCTTTTTTAAGGGCTTGGCGGCCAAATCGAACTGCTGCACTACACGTTCCACAGTGTGCTCAGCATTCCCCAAGAGGCTTTCATCACTCGCTTGGATACGCCCGGCACCATCACTGGCATTCTTGGCGGCCTGCGAGATGGCTTGCACTCGTTCGCGAATACGCACACCCGTGTCTGCAGACAACATCGACAGCTTGCGCACCTCGTCGGCCACAATGGAAAAGCCCCGTCCGTTCTCGCCGGCGCGGGCCGCTTCAATGGCCGCATTCAAAGCCAGAAGGTTGGTTTTCGCAGCCAGCTTTTCCACCGATTCAGCCATGCGGGCCAGTTCATCGGTTGAGTTGATGAAGCCCCTCACCTCGTTCATGAGGCTGAGTTTGTCCTGCATGGAGGAACGAATCTGCGTGAGCATGTTGTCCAGCTCGCGCGACACGCTGACCGCCAATCCACCTTCGTGATGGGTCGTTCCACCAAGTACATTCACCGCTTCTGACGCTTGACTCACAATGCCATTGAGCTGCTGATGCAAGCCGCCAAAAGCTTCGGTCAAACAGACGATGCCGTCTTCCATCTGCCGGTTTGCAGTGGTGAGTTGAACGTTCAGAGTTGGCAACCAGTCACGGGACATGCTTTGAAACTGGACGGGCAGACCGCTCACACTGTCCGCATCAAAACCATCATGTACAGCACCAGACAGTGTCAGCTCGGCCTTGGCTGGTTCGGGGCGTTTACGAAGCAAGAAGCCCAGGCCGAAAGCGGCCAGTCCACTCACGGTCACACCCACCGCAGTGATCCAGTCGCTCTGGTTGATCATGACCGAAGCCGCAGCCCCTGCCGCGAGCCCCCCCGTCAACACTTGAAGAGGCCATTGGGGCCGATGTTCAACGGGTCCGTTCATGGGCCAAGGCCTCCGTTGATTGATCGCGCTCTGCAATGCCCTCCTTACACTGTTGGGCCAACTTCAACACTGGGCACCCTGGCCGCTCAGTGTTGCAGGCTGAAGACTCCAAGGCCTCATACCAACCTGATTCGAAAGCATTGACAGTCCAGCTCCACAGCCAAACCAAAGGCGAGTGCAAGCCAACAAACCACCATTGGCTTGTCAGCTTGTCAGAAGAAGAATTCCGGTGATTCACGGTTGACGCTCCACTGGTTCAAGGGCCCGTATCGGGCGTTTGAATCAGTGTCGGTCAATTAACCGCTTAGGAATTGGGGGAATAGAAGGGCAAATTCCCCCTGTATTTGTTAATCAATACAGGGGGTAAGACGACAACTTCAGGCCGCACCAGCCTTGGCTGTATCCATGGCCTGAGCCCAAAACACGTTCAAGGCCCGTGCGGTTTTGAGGGGGACCTCAACCATGGGAAGGTGGCCCACATCGTCAAACAGCACCAGTTGGGCATGGGGCACGATGGTCTGGTAAGTGAAGGCACCCGTGAAATGCACCAGCCCGTCTTCCTTGCCCCACATGATCAGCGTTGGCTTGGTATTGGCCGCCATGCCAGGCAATTCTGTGCTGGGTGGGTTGATCAGCATTTGGTGAAACAGGTGACGGTTCACGTGGCGACGGTGAATCAGATCGCGGGCCATGATGGGCGCCAAGGCCAGGGCAATGGCCCGGTTGTGAATGGCCAAACGCATCAAGCCATGGGCACCGGCCAGGCTTTCCACAATCATGGGGTTGCGTCCACGGGTCAGGCCCAGTTCAAACCGGGTGTGGCCCACACCTTTGCCCCCGGCCGGGTTCATCAGGCAAGCGGACAAAAAGAGGTCTGGGTGGCGGCCAGCCATTAGGGCGGTGATCAAGCCGCCGACAGAGTTGCCCACCACATGGGCCGGTTGCCCCACGTGCATTGCAATCCATTGCGCCACCCGGCTGACCTGCTCATCCAGGCTATAAGACAGATTGGCGTTGAATTCGCTTTCACCCCAACCGGGCAAATCCAGAATAAACAAGCGGTGGGTTTTTACCAAAAAGGGAACCAGTGACAGCCAGTTTTCCTTGTTGGAGGCAAAGCCGTGCAACAACACGACCGGAGCACCATGGCCCACACCGCCTTCCAGCCACACCAGCTTGTGGTCGCCCACACGGGCGCTGCGGCGCTTCAGGCCGGACACCCCGCTGTGCAGGTGATTGATGAGGTGGACTGTGGACTTGGGCCGCCATTGACGGATTTTCAGGCCATGCGGTGGCCGGGCATTGAGCAGGTACTTGGGGCCGACATCTTCCAAGAACGCACGTTCCAGATGATGCTGCACGCCAGACCACTGTGACTGATTCATCGAACTGCCCATCTACAACTCCTCACTGCCGACCTGAATTTGGTCAAACGTTTGTTTGGTTACATCAATGTATCATTGAGCGATGTAAAGGTAGTGATGTTGCAGTGCGTTCGTCAACCACTATTTTCCGAAGGTTTTCCCTAATTTGTGTAAGCCCCGTGACAGGGTGCGCGATTGGCCTTAGTTGCCGTAAGGCAGCAGGCCTTGCGCGACGATTTGATAGGCTGCGTCGCCCAGCTCATTGCTCACCCGCTGGGTGCGCAGCTCGCCCCACACCCAGTAAGGCTGCATGGACCCAATGGCCGGTTCAGGCTTGGCCAGTTTCACATGGATGATTTGATTGGCTGGCGGAGGCGGCGTGTGAATACAAGCCCCGAAATAAGGCACCAGAAGAAACTCGGACACGCCTTTGTCGCTTTGCTCCACAGGAATGGCAAACCCAGGAATACTCACTTTGCGACCATTCATGGTCGGGTTGATGGGGGCTTCATTCCACGCTTTGCGCATGGCGTTCAAGGCCTCTTGGGCTTTGGGGTCGTTATCCTTGAGGTCAGCGAAGTTCATGCCCCGAAACGCAGACATTGGGTCCCATTTCTCGGGAATCAGCGCATCCCATTCCACACTCTTGAACGCAGCGTCGATGCTGGGGGGCGGGTTTATTGCCCCGGTATTACCCTCGCCCACTTGCTGACCCACTTGGTAGTTGGGGTCGGTGTTGGGTACATCGCCCCTGGACAGGGCTGCCAGCGCTTTGTCCAGCTCCGGGCTGGCGCTGCTGGTTTTGCTGGAAAAGCCGCCGATCATCCAGGTGGTGACACCGTACCCCAGGGCCATCAGCAAAACGCCGATCACAATCTGTTTGATCATTTCTTTGTTGTTCATCCCTCACACTCCGCCCGCACCGGGGCTCAAACCATCTTGTAATTGTCGTCGATAAGCCAGCCACGCGGGCAGCAAACCCAAGAGAAGCCCTGTGGCCAAAAAGCCAGCCAGCATCCACCACGCCAGGTGCAACTGGGCAAAGCCCACCCACTGTACGCCCGCCCAACCTTGCACCCAAGGAGCTGTTGCGGTGGTCAAGCCCAGCGTGAGCAGTATCCCACCCCCCAAGCCGGTCAGCATCACCAAAGCCACCTCCATCTGCAACAGCGCCACAATCAGGCCAGGCCCGGCACCCACTGAGCGCAACACGGCGAGTTCACGGCGGCGCTGCCCCAAGGTCACCAGCATCACGCTGGTCAACCCCAGCACACTGACCATCGCCACCAGGGCAGAAACCCCCGCCAACAGCCGCTCCATTTGGCCCACCGTGTCCCACAGGGTGGACAGGGCTACACCCGGCAGCAGTGCTGTCAATGAAAAATCAGGGTGGTTCTCAAGGCTGCGCTGAACCCGAAATACCAGGGCCCGGCTTTTCAACGACACCAAGGCGGCTGTCACTGATTTGGGCTGCACGTCAAAACGAGTCGACAGCTCTGCGGGTATGGCAGCCCCTTTCACGGGCACACCCGCTGCCCAATCCAAATGAATGGCGTCCATGCCTTGCAGGCTGATGTGCACACTTCGGTCTACAGGGGTGCCAGTGGGGGCCAGTACGCCTGCGACCTGAAAAGGCTTGTCGGCATGGCTGAGCCCTTCCAGGCTCACGCCGTGGGTCAAGGCCAATGAATCGCCCAAGCCGAGGTTCAAACGCCGGGCCACTTCAGAACCTACTACCGCATCAAACAGGGCGCCGGCGGGCATACCGGGCTTGTAATCTGAAAACGCCTGGCCTTTGGCGAAACTCAGCCCTTGCCCCTGACCAAACCGAAAAGCCTCAAAATAAACTGCTTCAGTGCCCACCACCGGAAACCCCTGGAAGGAATCGCCCAAGGCAATCGGAATAACCGAGGCCACCCGAGGGTCTTTGCGCAGTTCGGTGATCACCTCGACCGGCATGTTGGGCGCTGCCTCGCCCAGCCTGAACACGCTGTATAGCAACAAGGACACACCACTGTTTTGGGCCCCTACTATCAAGTCGGTGCCCGACACTGCATTGGCAAAACTGCTGCGGGTACTTTGGCGGATCAGGTCCAGCCCCAGAAACAACACGGTGCTGGTGGCAATGCTCAACACCAGCAAGGCTAGGCTGCCACGGCGCGACCAAGCGCTGCGCCACGCCAATTGGGCAATCAGCCTCATGCGGCACCCCCGGCCTGCCACAGGCTCATGGCTTGAGCCCGGTCAAAGGCCTGCCTCAAACGCTGGTCGTGGCTGACAAACACCACCGCTGTGCCCTGCTGGCGGGCCTGCTGCAACAGCAGGTCCATGAAACGGCTTTGGTGTCCTTCATCCAGTGCACTGGTGGGCTCGTCGGCCAAAATCAGTGCGGGTGAACCAATCAAGGCTCGGGCCAAGGCCACCCGTTGTTGTTGACCTACCGACAATCGTGATGCCAGCCTGCCCGCGTATTCCGCCATGCCCAAACGGCCCAGCAGGGCCAAAGTGGCTTGTTCTACACTGCCATGGGCTTGCTCGGCGGCCAAACGGCGTTGATTGGAAAACCGGCAGGGCAATTCCACATTGGCCCGTACAGTCAGGTAACCCAGCAAATTGAACTGCTGGAACACAAACCCCATGTGATTGACCCGCAATTGGTCACAAGCCCTTCCGCTCAACCCCTCAAGGGCATGGCCACACACAGCGATCTGCCCTGAATCTGGCCGCAATACCCCAGCCAGCAGGTTCAGCACGGTGCTTTTGCCACTGCCACTCTCGCCGTGGAGGAACAGCGTTTCCCCGGGGTTTAAGCGCAAGCTTTGGATACACCAGCCCCGTGGATTGGCCGAGTAGGCAAACCGAAGGTCTTGAACCTCAAGTACGGCAGGGCCTGTCATTGGGACAATGCGCTCAGCGCAGCTTGAAAATTGGGTTGGATGGGGTCAAGCGGGCACCCGCCTGGCGGCCGTCCAGCACCAACTGAGCACGCAGTTCGGTGAACCTGGGGAACTGTTTGAACAGTTTGACTTCCAGGGCCTCCAGTGCCTTGGGGTTGTCGCATTCAAACTCCCAACGCATCCAGAATTCGGCATGTCCGTCATCACTGGGTTCGTCGCCCTGGCTTGGGTTGAGTTCAGCCGAATTCAAGACAGCGTCTACCATCTTGCAGCCCGCCTGCGGGTTGAACTGCACATTGTTGTCACTTCTCAGGTTGCTTACCGCCCGTTTGGCCAACAGCTTCTCAGCCTGAGTTTTGGGCGTGCGTTCAAAACCCAACAGGTTGAACAACGGCGACTCAAGGCTGACGGACACGCGGTTGCCCTGCCCCAGCACGTCAAGCTGAGCAACGCCATGCACATGGGCATCGTGGTTGTGTTGGTGTTTGTGTTTGGCGCCCGAATGGGCCAATGCTGAACCGGCGAATGCCGTCAACAGAACAAAAAGAGCCTTGCGGTGTGTCGTCATCGTCTTCTGCACGTTCATGGCCTGGGCACAAGCCCAAACCGAGTTGACCGTGAAGAAGCGATGAGGTTCCCGCAAGGGGAGACTTCTAACGCTTCTTCACCCCCGCTTATGGTAACAGGGGCAACTTGCCTACAATGGGCAACCCTCCGCTGGATTGCTGCGCAGCCTGACAGGCGTCCGCATTTTTGTAGGAACTGTCCACCACGGTGTTGATCCACTGGGTGATCAAGGCCACCGCCTCTTCCTGCACCACACTGCGGCCAATCGGTGGCATTTTGGCGGCCAAGGTCGTAGCCTCAGGCCCGATGCGATAAGGCACGATGGAGTCATTGGCCACACCGGGGTGGATGTCATACAGGCGGTTTCCACGGCCTTCCGAGCCACTGGCTGTGGGCTTTTTGCAGATACCGAAGGTGCTGTCCACCGCGCGGAACACATCGACATAGAAGCCCGTGTTGGACGCCTGCCCATTCTCGTTGTGGCAGTGGGCACAGTTCACTTCAAGGTAAGCCCTGGCCCGGCTTTCAATGTCCGCCTTGGAGTTGGCTGCAAACCCTGAATCGCCCGGCTTGTCAAACTTGGGAATGTGATTCACGTTTTTGGCCACTTGCCGGTCATCCAGATTGAAGCTGCTTGGGCAACCGGTCATCAAACCGGTATCGCACATGAACTTCAACTGGTTCTTGCCCGTCACTGGGTGCTGTGCCTGGCCGGTCGCCAAGGGCGACTCGTTCAAGTACGCCCGGTTCATGTTGCGTGGCTTGGGCCCGATGGGTGAAGAACCCGGCTCCTTGTCGTTGTTGGCGTGGCAGATCACGCATTGGCTGTTGTTGGGGAACAGGTAAGCGTTGGTCGAACCCTTGAGCCTGCGGCCAGAGTCCACATCCACATAGTCCCAAGACGCAGTGCCCAAGCCGCCGGCCTGGTTCAAGCTGGCTTTGCGCTTGCCATCACCGGTGTCTTGCCACATGTACTCCAGCGACTCCCAATACACCTGTCCATCGGTACGCTGGCGTTTAATCAACAAACGGGTCTCCATGGGCGTTTCCCGTTTGGCGGGCTGGTCCACAAAGGTGAAGGTTTTGGCGATGATGGTGCCTACCGGGAATTCAATGGTCGAGGTAACGCGGCGGCTTTCATCGGCCAGGAAACGCGCGCTCTTGCCATTCGGAATGAAAATAACCCGGTGCTTGATGGAGTAATCGGTGAACAGCTTGCTGTTCAACACGTACGGCATACCCTGCCCGTTCGGCTTGCTGGTCGGGTCCTGCGCATTGTCAAACAGGTTGTATTGCGCCAAGTCAGGGCAATTCACCGCATACGCAGCCTCGTTCACCACACCCGCTTTCAAGGGCACCTCACACAGCGCCTTCACAGCCTCAGCAGAAGGTTCTGCCGCAAACTGGCCACTGGGTTTGAAGGGTTCAAATTCAAAGTCCGGCAGGCGTGGCAGGTCAGCCCCATAGGCGGTTGCACAGTCATGCGGTTTGAGGTCAAAACTTGACGGGAACAAAGGAATGCCCGAAGCAATCGAGCTGATGTATTCCACAGACAGGTTCTTGGTCGGGTCATTGGTGTTCAGGTTGACCAAGGCGTCAAGCCCACGGGTGCCGTGGAAATTGGCAAAGGCCTGGCTGTCCGTGCCGAACTTGTTGTTGGGGTTGATACAACTGAACCACCAGGCTGGCACCTTGCGCTTGCCCGCAGCGTCAAATTTGTAGGCGTTGTAACGGCAGTCCGGGTTGGGGTTGCTGTTGCCCTGCACGGGTTTGCCATCGGCATCCACCGCCACAGGCTTGCCGTTTTTGTCCAGCGGCAGCTTGCAGTTCTTGTTCTGCTTGTCCTGGTAACCATCCCACACCACGTGGGCACCCCTGTAACCACCACCGCCAGCTGCGCTCTTCAAGCCCACAATCATGGGGAACGCACTGCTGATCTGCGCACCCTGGGTGGCCAGGATGGTGGCGAAATCGGGCTGTGGCAAGTCATTCCCGTTGTTGGTGAAGGTGTTGTTGAAAATATTGACGGCTTCGGAATACACGTCCATGCGGCGGTCGCCCGGGTCACCCAGCATGTCGTAGCTGGTCAGGATGATCCCTGCGGTGCCGTTGTTCTCGAACACGTTGTCATAAATGTCGATTTTGTCGTAGGCCAGGGTAATCAGGCCAGAACCCCGGGGCACGTTGGCCACAATCGAACCGGGCACCGCAAAGTTGTAGGTATTGTTGTTGCGGGCAATGTTCTTGTACACGCGCGAACGGGAACCATACTGAGTCAGGTTGTCCAGGTCGTATACCAAGAAGCCGCCGGAGTTGCACTCGGCCACGTTCTCGGAATACTCGCCGTCCTGCACGTTTTCAATCTCGAAGCCGAACACGTTGAAAGCCGCACGGCTTTTGCGGATTTTCGCAATGTTGGTCTGGCCCACATAAATGCCGGCGTCGGACGCACCAATCGACTCTGACTCTTCCACCAAAATATTGCGGGACTGCACCGGGTAAATGCCATAGCGGCCCGAGGCCGTGGACACGGTGTAGTCTGGGGAGGTGTGGTCACGCTCCAGAGGGTTGGGGTTGCTCGGGTTGTGGCGCGCTGGGTCGGTACACTTCACCTTCACGGCCTGTTTGAAGTTGGCTGCGGTAATCGGTACTTCCTGAGGCGTTTTGCGGCCACTACTCCAAATGGCGCGGACACGGATCAATTTGCCGTGGTTCACCCCCTTCATTTTGAACGCGTCACCGGGCGAATCGCCCACGGTGAGGTCTTTCACCGTCACACCCATCACGTTGGAGGCCAAAAAGCCCTCTTGGGCCACACTGTCCCGGAACGAGAGGAAAGTCTCGTTAATGCCGCAACCCTCGATGGTCACGTCCTCCGTGGCAGTGATTGAAATACCGTCTTTCAGGTCGAAAAAGCCGCAATCAAAGCGCAAAACGTCTTTGGGCTTGAGCTGAACCATGGCGCTGGTCATCTCTTTGGTGGCGTTGGGCCCGGGCTTGATCAGAAAAACCCGGCCATTGGATTCGGCTGGGGTGACTACCCCGCCCCCACCACTGTCGGTGACCGAGCCAGACGCGGAGTCTCCTCCGGACGACAGACACCCGTGCAAAAGGGCCATCATCAGGGCCAGCGAGCCGACCTTCAGCGCATTCCTATTCAGCATGTTCAACCTCTGCATTACCGTATTTTGTTATTCAGTTTTGTTGGTTTGTCTGGCCATACTGCTCGCCTATACTGTCGTACCAGTCTGGTCAGGGTTCGGATGTGCCTAAATGTCAGCTAGACGACAATTGACACCATGTGAGAGATCACTCATATTCAGGGCTCATCTGGCACCAGACCAGACCATCGCAATGAGAGAAGGGAGATTTCCTATGTTTTACAAGGCAAGCGCCAAGCGCCTGTCCGTTGGCGCCTGCATGGCCCTCGGGCTGCTGTGCACCCAATCCGTCTTGGCCAACGACCATAAAAACGGTCCTGACCAACTGAAAGCCGCCCAACTGTCGGCCACCTGCGCTGGCTGCCACGGCACCGAGGGCAAAAATGTCAACGGTTCAGCCGTCAGCGGCCTGTCCAACCTGTCGGTTGACTACATCAAGACCAATATGCGCTGGTTCAAGACCGGCGAGCGCCCCGCCACGGTCATGCATCAACTGGCCAAAGGCTACACCGACGAACAGATTGACCTGATTGCCAATTACCTTGGCAAAAAAGACTGAGGGGAGCGCACCATGCAAAGACGTGAATTTCTGCAGGGCAGCGCCATTGCGTCCCTGATGGGCGCGATGCCCCTGTCCGCCATCGCCGGCTCAGCCAAAGGCAAGGTGGTGATTGTGGGTGGTGGGTACGGTGGTGCCACAGCCGCCAAATACATCCGCTTGTTGTCCAAAGGCCGTGTTGAGGTCACCTTGGTTGAGCCCAACGCCAGCTTCATTTCCTGCCCCATGTCCAACCTGGTGGTGGGTGGCGTTCGCAAAATCGAAGAAATCACCACCCCCTACACCGGTTTGGCCAAAAACCATGGCGTGAAAGTGGTGAAGGACTATGTTGAGTCCATCGACGTGGCCAAGCGCACGGTGAAGTTGAAATCCGGCAAGTCCCTGCCCTACGACAAGCTGGTGCTGTCACCGGGTATCGACCTCATGCACGACAAAATTGAAGGCCTGGCGGCAGCCAACGCCAGTCAAGCGACGGTTCAAGCCTGGAAAGCAGGCCCGGAAACCCTGTTGCTTCGCAAACAACTGGAAGCCATTCAAGACGGCGGCACCTATGTGCTGAGCATTCCGCTGGCCCCCTACCGTTGCCCCCCAGGGCCTTACGAGCGTGCCAGCCTGGTGGCCAACTACTTCAAGCAGCACAAGCCCAAGTCCAAAGTGTTGGTGCTGGACGCCAATGCGGACGTCATCTCCAAGGGCAAACTGTTCAAAGGCGTGTGGGAAAGCCAGTACAAAGGCATCCTCGAATACCGCCCCAACCAGAAAGTAGTGGCTGTCGATGGCGCCACCAAAACCGTCAAGTTTGAATTCGACGAACCGGTCAAAGGCGATGTCCTGAACATTCTGCCGGACATGCGTGCGGGCAAACTGGCCGTGGATTCCGGCATCGCCAACCTGAACGGCCGCTGGGCAGACATCAATTACCAAACCTTTGAGTCCAAGGTTGCGCCCAATGTGTTCGTGATTGGCGATTCCATTCAGGTTGCCCCGTTGATGCCCAAAAGCGGTCACATGGCAAACAACCACGGCAAAGTGGCTGCGGCAGCCATCGTGTCTCAGCTCAGTGGTTGGGAACCCAACCCCCAACCCCTGCTGAACAACACCTGCTACAGCTACATCAACAGCACAGAAGTGATTCACGTGGCCAGCGTGCACCTCTACAACGATGAGAAGAAAACTTACCTCACCGTGGAAGGGTCAGGCGGTGTGTCCACCGGGCCAACCGAGCTGGAAGGCCATTACGCCTGGAGTTGGGCTCAAAACATCTGGGCCGACAGCCTGGTGTGATACACAGCCATAGCGGCTACTGAAACCGCTGGCGCCCAGCACTTGGGCCCAGCGGTTTTTTTATGCAGGGGACGAACCACCCAACACTGTTTTGAAATACATCTCAGGCTGAATCTCCACCACCTCGGTGGTGACCTGAACCTGCATGGACTGGGCACATTCCTGCACACACCGCTCAACCGTGCGCTGCACCATCTGGCCCAAACGTTCGCGTACCGTGAAGTCCCGCCCGCTGAGCACCGCCACGGTGACGGCCACAAAGCCATGAAACGCCGGGTCGAACTGGTCAGCCCCTATGCGAAACTCATCGCAACGCAACACCCGTATTTTTAAGTCAGCTTCCACGAACAAGCCCGAGTTCAGCAAGGTCCGGTTGACTTGCAACATCAACCAATCTGGATCGAGGCGGCGCAAATTACCGCTGGTTTGAATTGTGACTTGGGGCATGCGTGTATGACACCACGGTGTAAAAGTTCAACTGGGCTCTAGTAGGAATTACCTACAAAACAACTTGCTGCAATGCAGTGTGAGAGTGACAATGTCGACATTGAGCGCTGGTTCAGTGCTCAACCTCATGTCTCCTCTTCTCCTCTTGTGAGAAAGGTTAAACCGGCTTTCAACAAAAGCCGGTTTTTTTTTGCTTTTTTTGCCTGACCCCACCTCACCGTCAGGCGGCCGCCGCCAGGTGGCCGGCAATCAAACTGGCCACTTGGGCCGGCTGGTCATGATGCAGCATATGCCCGGCCTGCTCAACCATTTGAAAACGCCAGTTGGCGATACAGTGAAAACGGGTTCTGAATTCATCGAAATCCACAGGCTGCCCGGGCTTGCTCAACCAAAGCCCGGCTTCAGTTTGCGCAGCCTCCACATGCAACACTGGCGCCTTGATGGCCCGCCAGATGGCCTGGGCTTCAGCCAGCCTGTAGCCGATCGGGTTCATGATCTTGTGGGCAGGGTCGCCAAGCAAGCGAAAACCGTCCTCGTCCTTGCGTGCCCAATGTTGGGCCAAATAAGCCGCTTTGTCATTGGGCAGCCGAAAATTGGTGGTTTGAAGGCGCTTGGCCACGGCAGCCAAGTCCGCGTAGGGCTTCAGCCGATGGGGGGTTTTCAACTCGTCGAGCCATTTGGCATAACGGCCAGGCGCTTTGTCGGGCTCGGCATCGTTCATGCCAAACCCTTCCAGATTCACCACACTGCGAATGCGGTCTGGCCGTATGCCGGAATACATCAGCGCCAGGTTTCCGCCCATGCTGTGCCCCACCAGGTGCACGGGTTGCTCAGGGCTCAGGGTGTCCAGCAAGGCGTCCAAGTCGGCCAGGTAGTCGGCAAACCAGTAGGAGCGCACCCCGGGGCTGCCGCTGCCCACCGGCCAGTCGGTCAAACCAAAGCCACGCCAATCCATGGACACGATGCGGTAAGCCCCACCCGTGAGGTCAAGCAATTCATCGACGACAAACTGAAAACTGGCTGCGATGTCCATCCAGCCGTGCACCATCACCACCAAAGGCGCATGGCTTGGGCCCCAACTCAAGGTGTGGGCTGTCAGTCCGCGCAGGTCGAGCGTGGCCGATTCAGCGGGCCACTTGGTGATGTAGACGGGTGGGCAAGGTTGGGCTTGTTGGTTTGAATCGTTCACGGCCGTGCTCTGGGCGCTGGTTCATAGACCGGCAAACTCTACACCAGAACCCGGGTATCCACCCTGCAAATTGGTGCACAGACTCGAAATTCCCTTGGCGGCCCAACAGCAATTCAACGTTACACTGCAACGACAAGTCACAACAACAATCCATGGCACGGAGACACACATGCCCAAACAGGACCCCGCCCTGGCGCAAGCCTTGGGCCAAGCCATTCCCGAACTGGACGCGCTCAGCGCAGCCGATCAAAAAAAACTCGCAGCCGACCTGAACCAAGCCCACAAGCAACACGACGCTGTGCTGAAAAAAAGCATGGATGACGCCCTCAGCCACATTCCATTCCTGCTGCGCGGCGCAGTCAAAAAAATTCTGGGGCTTTAATCATGGATCGCAACACTGAACTTCGACGACTGGCCCAGGCCCTGCACAAAAAGCCTGAAGACTTGGCTTACCTTGATGCGCTGGATGGCCTTGCCCTTCAGAAAGTGCGCATCAGCTTTCAGAACTCCCTGCTGAACAAGTTCGGCCCGGTGTTCGAGAAAATTGCCAATGCGGGCAAACTGGCGCCTGACGCCATTTCAGCCACCCTCTGCACCAAAGTGTTTGGCCCCACCATTACAGCCAACATGTCCTATTTCACCCCCATGAACAAGGCCATCAGCCTGTGCAAGCTGTTTGATGAAGAATTCATGGCGGAAGTGGCGCGTGAACAAATTCCGGAAAAGGCGGTGGACATGCTGGCCGGCCTGCCGGTGGAGCAACTGAAGCGCGTCACCGCCAAGCTGGTGGAATACGGCGACTACCATGTGTTGGGTGGCTTTACGGATTACATTCCGGAGCAAAAAGCCATTGAGATCATGGAAGTGATCAAAGACCCGGCCGCCAACCTGCACATTTCGTTTTACGCACAACGCAAAGACCGCATTGGCAAAATGGCTGCCCTGCTGAATGACGAACGCTTGGTTGAACTGATCGCAGCCGCCTTCAGTGACGACCAGCTGTTGGTGGAAGTGGGCCTGATCACCGCTGAGATGGACACCAAAGCCCAGCAGCGCATGGCCAAACTGACGGACAAGGTGAACAAAACCTACCGCGCCAAAGCCAAGGCCAAAGCGGAAGAAATGGGTTATGCCAACCGTCTGGAAGCTTATTTCTCGGCTTGAGTGCTGGCTTGGCCCTTGGCCTTGCCTTCACCGTTGCAAACAAAGCGCCTTCGGGCGCTTTTTTATTGTTTGTTCGCTTTGTACACAAAACCACCAAATAATTTAATTGTTTTATATCAATAACTTAATAGATCTAGAATAACTACACTAGCCCAATCATACAAAAAACAGTTGCACTTAAGTGCACAGTTGTACACAATGAATTCACACACAGCAAACACAGTGTGCGAGGCAAGAAGCGGCGGGCCTGAACAACACACCGCACCATCAAAAGGGATCAGATCATGAACAAGTTCATCGACACCATCGTTCGCACTCCCGGCGTTCTCACCATGGGCGTTTTGGGTGCAGGCTTTACCGTCAATGCCGGCGTGCAATACCTGCATGCCACCAACCTGGAAGGCCCCAACTTGCTGGCGGCGGCCTGCTTGGTGGTCGGTCAAATCACCATGGTTGTGGTTCATCAGGCGCGCAAACTTGCACAGCAGCACAAACAAACCGCCATCGGCGTTTGATTGGCCGCACTGATGCACACACTGATGCCCCCTCAGCGCCACTGACAGGCTGATTGCCTGTCAGCCTGGCCGAAAATGACCGGAAAACCAACCCCTGCCATTCACTTTGCCCTTATCATTGTCAGCACAATACCGAATGACAAAGCAAGGGCTTGAACATGCACACAGTGGCCATCACCGGCAGCGGTCTCTACATTCCACCCCACATCATCACCAATGAAGAGCTGGTGGAGTCTTACAACGCGTACGCTGACCTGTACAACGCAGAACACGAAGCGGCGATTGCCAGCGGTCAACGCGAGCCACTGCCCCATTCCAACGCAGCCTTCATCGAAAGCGCATCCGGCATCAAGCAACGGTATGTGATCGAGAAAGAAGGCATCCTGAACCCCAAGCGCCTTCACCCCTACCTTCAAGAACGCCCCAATGACAGCCTGTCGCTGATGGCGGAAATTGCGGTGGATGCTGCACGCAAAGCACTGGCTGATGCAGGCAAAACCCCCGCCGATGTAGATGGCGTCATTTGCTCTGCGTCCAATATGCAGCGCGCCTACCCAGCCATGGCAGTTGAAATTCAGTCGGCTTTGGGTATTGAGGGTTTTGGGTTTGACATGAACGTTGCCTGCTCGTCAGCCACCTTTGGCATTGAGCAAGCCGTGAACGCGATTCGCAGCGGAACAGCCCGCTCAGTGCTGGTGATCAACCCGGAAATTACCTCAGCCCATCAGGCCTGGCTTGACCGTGACTGTCACTTCATTTTTGGTGACGTCTGCACTGCTGTACTGGTTGAACGCATGGACAAGGCCAAGCCCGGCAGTTGGGAAGTGCTCGGCACCAAGCTGGCCACGGTATTCTCCAACAACATTCGAAACAACTTTGGCTTCATGAACCGCTCCGAAGATGCAGCCCCCGAAGGCCGCGACAAGCTGTTTATGCAGGAAGGCCGCAAGGTGTTCAAGGAAGTTTGCCCCATGGCCGCAGCGCACATGAGCACACACCTTGAAAGCCTGGGCCTGAACTCGGCCAATGACGTGCGCCGCTACTGGCTGCACCAAGCCAACCTGAGCATGAACCAGTTGATCGCCAAAAAACTGCTGGGCAGTAAAGAATTTTCGGCCGATGTGGCACCCATCATTCTTGATGAGTTTGCCAACACCGCATCCGCAGGTTCCATCATTGCCTTCCACCGTCACAACAAAGACTTGAAAGCAGGCGATGTGGGCGTCATCTGCTCATTTGGTGCCGGCTATTCCATCGGTAGCGTGGTGGTTCGCAAGCATTAAGGCCTAGTTTTGAGGTGTGGTGTTGGCGCGTGTCAGTACCACACTGAAACAGCTACCCTGCCCCTCTGGGCCATCCGACAATTCAACCTTGCCGCCATGCAGCGCTGCAATTTGAGCGCAGATGGACAGCCCCAAGCCCGACCCCGAAAGCGTTTGCCCCGCCCCGCGGAAGAAGCGTTCGAACACCCGGGCCTTCAGGGCCTCGGGAACCCCCGGTCCATTGTCGATCACCGACACCCGAACCTGAAAGTCCCCCACTGACTGAACGCGACACGTCACCCGCCCGCCTTCGTGGTTATAGTGCACAGCATTGTGAATCAGGTTGCGAAACAGGATCCACAACTGGTCTTTCTGGCCCATCACTTCAAACCCAGCAGCTGGGGCGCCCTCAGCAGCCAGCCCCACCGAGATGGAACGGGTTCGACCCAACTCTTCGGCCTCATGCACCAACCCTTGCAACAAGGTTGAAAGATTCACAGGCTGCATCGGCAACTGGGCCAGTTGAGCGGACTCACTTCGGGACAGGTTGAGCAATTGTGCAATCAAGTGCGCGCACCGGTTGACTGCAGTCAACATGTCCGCCAACACCTCTGGGCCGCTGTCATCGTGAAAGGTGGCGTATCGCTGCATCAACTGAACATTCGCCTTCAGCCCTGCCAGAGGTGTTCTTAACTCGTGGGCGGCATCGGCGGTGAAACGGCGTTCCCGCTCCACCCCCGACCGAATGCGGGCCAGCGCCTCATTCAGTTCATCGACCAAGGGCTGAATTTCCATCGGCAAGCCCGGCGCATTCAATTCGGTCAACTGCTGGCTGTCAATGCGGTTCAGTTGCCTGACTGCGGCATTCACCGGGTCAAAAGCGCGAAACACAATCACCCTCAATGCCACGAAGGCCAAGGGCAAGAGCAGCGCAGAAAAGGCCAGCAAATTGTGCACAAAGTCCGTAGTAATTTCTGCGCGGTGCACCATGGGCTCGCCCACGATGATTTCATAACGGCCATCTGCGTCACGAAGGTTGTAAACACGCACCGGCCCTTCAGGCAGGTTCTGCCAGGAGAACCCCTTGGTACCCAGTGGAGACATGGGTTGTTCTGATGCGGAGGCACTGCGGTAACGCAACTTTCCAGAACTTTCGAACAACTGGAACGACAGGTAAGAGATACGACCCGACACCATGGGCTGGTCATCCGACATCACTGTGGTTGGCCCCATTTCCTCCAGTTCATGCTCCGAGAAATACAGCAACAGCGCCGCCGTCTCTGCAATCGACGCATCAAACAGTTCCTGGCTTTCTTTGCGGGCAGCCTCGTAAATGAACAGTGCGCTGCACACCCACAGCAGGGCCACCAGCCCACACACCAATGCAGTCAAACGCCGCCGCAGTGACCACGCCCTCACAACACACCCATGCGGTAACCCAGGCCATGCACGGTCTCGATGGCGAATCGCCCCAGTTTTTTGCGCAAGTGGTGAATGTGCACTTCCAGTGAATTACTGCCCACCTCTTCGCCCCAACCATAGGTGGCTTGCTCAAGACGGTCTTTGGACACCACCTCGGTGGACGACTGCATCAGGGCCTGAAGAATTTTGAATTCGCGGTTGGTCAGTTGTATGCGTTCGCCATGCAAAGTAACCGACTGGCGCTCCGGAAACAGCACCAGCGCACCATGGCTGAGTGTGTTTTCACTGCGGCCCAGCGCGCGGCGGGTGCACACCCTTACGCGTGCTGCCAGTTCATGCAAATCGAATGGCTTGATGATGAAGTCATCCGCGCCCGCATCCAGGTTGGCCAAGCGGTCCGACAGGTCGCCCCTTGCCGTGATGATCAACACGGGCAGATTCAGGCCCTTGGCCCGCACACGCTTGAGCAACTCATGACCGTCCATGTCGGGCAAACCCAAGTCCAGCAACATCACGGCGTAATGGTGAGTCTGAATGGCAGTCAAGGTTTGGCCGCCTTCGGTCACCCAATCCACGGTCATGCCTTCAGCCTCCAAGCCGCGCTTCACGGCACGCCCCAGCAAATTGTCATCCTCAACCAGCAAAATCCTCATTGCCCAACCTGATCAGAAAGAGTTCGTCAAATGCGAATGGGCTACTTTAGAATCCTTGTCTTAAGAGCACCTTAATTTTCATTTCGTATTCTTCACACAACAATTCACCCCAGGCGGAGACACTGTGACTGTATTTCCCGTTCGCCCCTTGCGAACATTGATGAGGGCTTTGGCCATCGCAGCGGTTTGCGCGGCAAACCCAAGCCACGCCGAAACCATTGTCATGAGCAGCAAGCAGATTCAGGCTGCGGGGGTGCTCACAAGCCCCGTACAAAGCAGCGACAGCGGTGTGCAAGCGGTCAGCGTGTCCGGTGTGGTTCGCAGTGCCAGCGGCAGCGTGGTAGCCGTCAACGCAACGGAAGACCTGACGGTCGTTCAGGTGATCAAACCCAATCTGTCCCAAATCAAGAAAGGTGACGCCGTGGTGCGTGTCAACAGCGCTGCGCTCATCAATGCGCAGCAGCAATTGTTGAGTCAGGCGGCCAATGCCCGCTTGGAACGCCAAAACCTGCAGCGCGATCAAGCCCTTCTGGCCGACGGCCTGATTCCACAAAAACGCGTGCTGGAAACCCAGGCCCGCGACCAGGTGGCGCAATTGGGGCTTCAATCGGCCCGACAAACCCTGCTGGGCATGGGCCTGTCCGCCGGGGCCATCCAAAGCCTTGAAAAGCAGGGCGTGGTTAAGCCATGGGCGGAATTGTCGGCCCCAGCCGCTGGCCAGGTGAACAGCTTGAATGCCACAGCCGGGCAACGTGTGATGGCGGGCCAACTGCTCTTTCAAGTTCAAGGCCAAGGCAATGCCGAGCTTTGGCTGAATGCCTCAGCCCAACAAGCGGCGCGGGTGCACATCGGCGACACCGTGGAAGTGCCCGGTTGTAAAAGCCAAGGCACCGTTCAAGGGGTGGGCCAGGGCCTGAATGCTGAAACCCAGGCCGTCGATATCCGTGTCACCTTGAATGACAAATCCTCCAACTGCCTGCCCTTGAACCAGGTGGTTCAGGCCACAGTCAATGCCAAATCCACCCAAAAGGGCCTCCAAGTGCCCGCATCTGCGGTGCTCAGCACCGGCGGCAAACGCTGGGTGTTCGTGCAACGGCCCGACGGTTTCGAGCCGGTGGAAGTTCAGGTGTTCAGCCAAACAACCGAGTTGGCCAGCATTGCCCCCAAAGACAACCGCTTGAACTTGGGCGAACAACTGGTGGCTACACGCGGCTTGGCCTTCATCAAAGGGGCTTGGCGCGGGCTGGGCGCTGAGTAAAGGGCTGGCGCACATGACACACTGGATTGGACTGGCTTTGTCCCAGCGTTTGCTGGTGGCCGTATTCACACTGGGTTTGACGCTTGCAGGCGTGTGGGCTTTTCAGGGCCTTCCCATTGATGCATTTCCTGATGTGTCCAGCACACAGGTCAAAATCATTCTGAAGGCGCCGGGGCTGACCCCCACCGAGGTTGAGTCCCGCGTCACCAGCCTTGTCGAGCAGGAAATGCTGGGTATTCCGCATCAAGTGATGCTGCGCTCACAATCCAAATACGCCATTGCAGACATCACGATTGACTTTGCCGAAGGCACCGACATCTACTGGGCACGCCAGCAAGTCACAGAACGACTCAGCGGTGTGACCGACAATCTGCCCAAAGACATTCAAGGCGGGTTGGCACCCATCACCACGCCGCTGAGTGAAATGTTCATGTTCACGGTCGATGGGCCGCAAAGTTTGAGCGAGCGGCGTTATTTGCTGGACCGTGTGATTCGCCCCCAACTGCGCAACATCGAAGGCGTGGCCGATGTGAACTCGCTGGGAGGCTTTGTGCGCAGCTTCGTGGTTCAACCCGACTTGAACGCACTGGGTGCGCGGGGGCTGACCCTGGAACACTTGGCGCAGGCCATCGAGTCGAACAACCAGAATGATGGTGCAGGCCGAGTGCAACGCGGGCCAGATGCCTTGTTGGTGCGCAGCGAATCCCGTGTGCAAAGCCCCGAGCAATTGGCCGCACTGGTGGTGGGCCGACACGGCTCGGCCATTGTGCGGGTGTCCGATGTGGCCACCGTGCAAGTCGATGGGCTGACCCGGTACGGCGCAGTCAGCGAAAACGGCGAACAGGAAACCGTCGAAGGCTTGGTGCTGGGTTTGCGTGGGGCCAATGCCCGCCAACTGGTGGCACATGTGGCCGAGCGGCTGGACGAAATCCAGAAAACCATGCCCGAGGGCGTGACCATCGTGCCCTTTTACAACCGTGGTGCTTTGGTGGAACGGGCTGTTGGCACCGTCAACAAAGCCCTCATGGAAGCCATTGTGCTGGTGCTGGCCTTGTTGGTGATTTTCCTGGGCAATGTGCGCGCAGCGTTGGTGGTGGCCGTCATTCTTCCCCTGTCCGCCTTGAGCACTTTTCTGCTGATGCGGGCATTCGGATTGTCAGCCAACCTGATGTCGCTGGGTGGGCTGGCCATTGCCATTGGCATGCTGGTGGACGCAGCCGTGGTGGTGGTTGAAAACATTGAAGCCCAAGGCAGTGGCGCCGCCAGCAGCCCGTCAGGCCAAGCCCCGTCATTTCTGGACACCGTGCGGCACGCCACGTCCGAGGTGGCTGTGCCCATCACCGCTGGCATGGCCATCATCATGACCGTGTTCCTGCCATTGCTCACCCTGCAGGGCCTGGAGGGCAAACTGTTCGCCCCCGTTGCGCTGACCATTGTGTTTGCCCTGGGCGGCTCGCTGCTGTTGTCGTTGACCGTTATTCCAGTGCTGGCCACACTGGCGTTGAAGCAGGGCCACCATGGCACGCCCCGCGTCGTGCTGTGGCTGGAACACACCTACAGCCGCTTGCTGACCCGCGCGCTGGCCTACCCGCGCCGCTTGGTGGCTGCCGCTTTGGCTTCGCTGGCACTGGCAGCGCTGGCCCTCACCGGCATCGGCAAAAGCTTCATTCCCACGCTGGATGAAGGCGACATCATCATGCAGGTGGAAAAAATTCCGTCGATCGCCTTGAACGAATCTGTACGCATTGACTTGATGCTGCAAAAGGCCATTCGCGAACAAGTACCCGAGGTGAAACGCATCGTTGCCCGTGTCGGCTCAGATGAACTTGGGCTGGACCCCATGGGCCTGAACGAAACCGACACGTTCATGGAGCTGGCGCCGCGCGGTGAATGGCGCTTCTCCTCCAAAGAAGAACTGATCGACGCCATACGCGCCGCAGTGGCCGATGTGCCCGGCCTGAACCTCACATTCACACAGCCCATCGAAATGCGGACCAGTGAAATGCTGTCCGGTGTCAGGGGCGACCTCGCCATCAAGTTCTACGGCCCCGACCTGCACACCCTGAACAGCCTGAGTGAAAAAACCGTCAAAATTCTCGAAACCATTCCGGGCGCCGAAGATGTCATCACCAATCAAGCCGATGGCGTGGAGTACCTGCAACTGAACCTGAACCCGGTGGCTTTGGGGCACGCAGGCTTCGATGCCAGCCGGGTGCAGGGTGCACTTCGGCAATTGATTGACGGCGGTAAAGTGGGCGAAGCCATCCAGAACAACCAACGTGTGCCCATCGTGATTCGCTCCGCTGGCTTAAGCCCGGACGACCTCGCCGCCTTGCGCCTGCCCAATGCCCATGGGGAGTTGGTGCCTTTGGGTGCGTTGGCCAGCGTTACCGAAGCCACTGGCCCGGTGCGAATCGACCGCGAAAACGCATCGCGCATGAGTGTGGTGCGCAGCAATGTGCGCGGGCGCGACTTGGTGGGTTTTGTGAACGAAGCCAAGGCCAAATTGGCCAGCGAACTGCCCTTGCCTGCGGGCTACAGGGTCAGTTGGGGTGGCCAATTTGAAAACCAGCAACGGGCTGCAAAACGGCTGGGGCTGGTCACCCCGGTGGCTTTGGGGCTGATTCTGTTGATGCTCTATTTCACTTTGGGCAATGTTCGCCAAGCGGTGCTGGTGCTGTGCAATGTGCCCTTTGCCATGGTGGGTGGCGTGTTTGCCCTGTTCATCACCGGCCAATACCTGTCGGTGCCCGCCACCGTGGGCTTCATCGCCCTCATGGGCATTGCGGTGCTGAACGGGCTTGTGCTGCTCACCGAATTCAATCGCTTGCTGGCCACAGGCGTCAGCCTGAGCGAGGTTGTGCATCAAGGCGCTGTGCGCCGTTTGCGCCCCGTGTTGATGACCGCCAGCATCGCGGCATTGGGGCTGCTGCCCCTGTTGTTTGCCACCGGGCCGGGCTCGGAAATCCAGAAACCACTGGCCATTGTGGTGATTGGCGGGCTGCTGTCCGCCACGGCACTCACCCTGGTCCTCATGCCCAGCCTGTTCCAACGCTTTGGCACACCCCCCGAATACCGATCATGACTATTCACACCACGCGCCCTGCATTCAAACCCGCGCTGCTCGCCTTCAGCCTGGCCTGCCTGTTTATTCAAGGGCCACGGGCACACGCCGACACCGAGCTGCCTGCAAGCCTGAATGCCTTGAATGCCATGGCCGCGCAAACCTTGCCCCAACCCGACTTGGGCCGCCAAAGTATCGAGGACAGTCTGATCCACCAACAGGGCATTCAGGAGTCCGCCATTCAGCGCGCAGAAGCGCGTATTCGGAAGGCCGGGGACCATGAGTGGATTGTCAGCAGCGCCATGCGCAACCGCAGGTTTCGCGATGAAGGTGTGAGCCGGCAGGATTATGAACTGGGTTTGTCCCGGGCCCTGCGTTGGCCCGGCAAAGCCAACCTCGATCAACAAATTGCAGGCCAGCAAACAGCGCTGGCGGACACCTTGCTTGAGGACAGTTGGCACGAAGCCAGCCGTAACCTCGCCGATGCGGTGGGCCAATGCCGACTCAGGTACGCCGTGTTGAATGTGCACACCCGCAATGAAGCTGAACAAACGGCCTTTGTGGAGCAACAAACCCGGCGCTTCCGCTTGGGAGACATCGCCGAAGTGGCCTTGATTCAAAGCCAGATTGAACTCAAGCTCATCGCCCAGCAACGGCGACAGGCCCTCATGGACCTTCAAGCAGCCCAACTGGCCTTGAATACCCAATACCCTGCATTGTCCGCCTATGCGGACTCGGGCTGCGGACCGGGCCTGGCCACCCACAGCCCATGGGCGACGCTTGGCGAGCCTGACATGACAATGCTGCGCAACCGGCTGGTCACCGAACACCACGGCCTAAGGTTGCTGGAGCAACGCGCTCAGATAGCGTCCATGGACGCAACGCGCCAACGCATGGACCAACGCGCAGACCCTACATTGGGCCTTACCTTGGCCACTGAACAAAACAACGCCGAACGCATTGCCGGGCTGCATGTCTCCATTCCGCTGGGCGGCACGGTGCGTGAGGCCAAAACGGCTGTGGCCAGCGCACGAAGCACACAGTTGCAAATTGAATTAACCCAGACCCGGCGCTTGGTGAACCAACAGGCCGCGCTGACAGTGACGCAATACACGGCGAAACTGGACAAGGCCCAACAGGCACAGCAACAGCTTGCCCAACAGGAAGACCAATACCAGCGGCTGCTCAAAGCTTACCGCTTGGGGGAAGTGACCCACACGGAACTCAACCTGACCCGCCAAGCCTTGATGCAGGCCCGCCAACAACAGGCTGAGGCTGTGAATGCGCTGGAGACCCACGCAGTCCTGATGATGATCGATGCCCACCTGCTGCTGCAGATGGACAACGACCACTGAACCCCGATTAACGCCCCGCCGCAGTCGACTGATAAGTCCGGGTGCACAGCGGTGACGACACTTCAAAGGCCACCGCTACAGCACAAAACAATTGGTCGTGACTGAGGGCTTCGTCTTTGTATTTCATCAGGTCTGAACGCTGATACTCAAACAGTGGCCCAGTCCACACAACAGCCGGTACATGAATCTGGGCTTTTGGGGCAAATGCCCGAGGCGCACCATGCAAGTACACGCCATACTCACCCAGGCTTTCGCCATGGTCACTCACGTACAGCATGGCAGCCTCGCGGGTGGTGTCGTAACGCTTCAGCAGGTCAATCACCTTGCCCAGAAAATGGTCGGTGTACAAAATGGCATTGTCATAGGCATTCACAATTTCCTGCGTGGAGCATTTGGACAACTCATTGGTCATGCACACCGGCGTGAATTTCTCAAAAGCCTTGGGGTAGCGCTTGTAGTAGGCAGGGCCATGGTTACCCATTTGGTGCAGCACAATCAGCACATCGTTGTCCTTGTACCTGTCAATGTACTTCTCCAACCCCACCAGCATGCCTTCGTCACGGCATTCCTCATCACACACCGGGTTCTTGTCCGGGGTTTTGAAATCCTCATAGTCCACACGCAAGGCCACGCCTTTGGAGTCGGAATTGTTGTCGCGCCACAGCACCTGCACACCCGCGCTGCTCAGCATGTCCAGCAGATTGGTGTGCTTCAGCCCGTCTTTCACCGTGAACTCGTCCATGCCCAGGCCTGAAAACATGCAAGGCACAGACACCGCTGTGGATGTTCCACAGGAGGACACATTCGAGAAGCTCACCACGCCCCGCTTGGCCAACTCCGGGTTGGTTTGTCGACCATAGCCGTTCAAGGAAAAATGGTCTGCCCTTGCGGTTTCCCCAACCACCACAATCACCAACTCCTTGTGTGAAGGGGGCTCATCAATCTTGGCGCCTGGGTCAATGTCGATCAGGGGGCCTGCGGTGGCCTGTTCAAAACTGTTGCCCAGAAACTTGACCACGGAAGTGATCGGATACCCGGGGTTGGCGTAATAGCGCACCGCCTTGTGCTCGCGCAGGAAACTGGCGAATTGGCTGGACACCGGCGCAACACTGCCCACAATCACCAACAGCGAGGCCAAGAACGTCACACCCAATGACTTCAGATGCGGCTTCCATGGCGTGCTTGAGGGCAAAGCCCGCAAGGCAAAACCCACCATCACCAAGGCCGCCAAGGCATAAAGCGCCATGGCCGGGCTCATCAAATCGCCCGCTTCGGCCACGTTGGTTTGCACCATGTTGTCCAACATGGTGGAATCAATCACAGTGCCGTAACTGTCCATGAAATAGGCTGATGCGGGTGTCGCCAAAGCCACCAAGGCGACCCACCAGCGCGCAAATCGGCCATGCGCCAACAGAGCGATCAGCAACACATGCAGCGCCGTGAAAAACAGCCCCACCGCCACGAAGAAAACTGGAAAGTCCGCCCAAGGGTAGACCCGGTTCAAGGCACGGAAAAAAGCCAGATTCATGAACAAAGTCATGAATCCGGCAATGAGCACAATCCGCTTGTGCAAGTCAGACATTCTGAAATTCAGCATTACTTTCTGTCGTCATCAAACTCAATTTTGTCCGCCAGCATGAACTGCTGATTGGCATCCATCTTGCCCTTCACTTCCAGCCGCTTGCCATTGGCCAACTGGGTTGAATTGCCTTTTTCAAATTGGGCATTTTGATACTTCACGTTCAAACCGCCAAGCTTGAAAGTCATCGCCGCCGTGTCCAGGCTTTGTACCGCACCGCTGGTTTCAAATCGATTGCCCGAATAGTTCCCGCTGGATGTTGTACTCGATTGAGCCGAAGGGCATTCCAGCTTGCTGGCTGTAATTACACCGTTGCTTAAGCTGCCTTTAACTTCCACGTAAGGCGTAGCGCCACTGACAGCGATACCGCACACATCGCTGGCCGTGCTGTAACGCACTGTTTGCCCTTGCAAAGTAAAGCTCAACACACCCGCTGCCAGTTGACCGTCGGAGGCCACACCGTAAAACTCGTAACTGCCCCCTTTTACACGCGAGCGCTCCTGTTCGGTTTCGACCTGCGAGGCCATCAACACACCACCGCTCAACTGACCATTCACCTCCACGAATGCGCCGACCGACATACCGGTCAGGCCCTTGAAACTGGCTTGGCTGACATCCACAACCACGCCATTGACAGTGAAGGTGTTGGCATTGGAATCAGCAGCGTCATCCTGCACGTAACCTTTGATCTCCACCTTGCCATTGGCATAGCTTTGGGTACGTGTGCGGGTGTACAGGGCAGTGGCATTCAAGGTGTTGCCCGTCATGCCCGTGCCAGTTGCTTTCACGACAATGCCGTTGGCCAATGCGGCAGGCACTGACGATACCCCCGTGTAATTCACAGTCAAGGCATCAATCTTGAACGTTTTGTTGGTGGTATCCAAGTTGCTGACCACACCCCTGGCTTCAAGGCCTGCGCTCAAGGCCGAGGTATTGGCCTTCTTCTCCACCAAGCTGGCCAATATGCTGCCGTCAGCCTTTTTCAGCCCATACACCTCGACGGCGTCGCCCACTGCCATGCTGGCCAAGGTGGCGCCTGAAAAACCCTTGAATACCGTGGTTGCGTCAGCTGTGAACACATGGGACAACACCGTGAATGTACTGCCGGTGACAGCACTGACAGAGCCGGCGTATTCGCGCGTCACCTCAATGTCGGTGGCAGAACAATCCGCACCTGCTGCATCGCTGCTGCCGTCGATCTGAACCTGCATGCCCAGGCTCAGGTCGGATGCGCTGAGGGTGCGCCCCAGGTCGTCGTGCACCGAAGCACCCAAGGTGGACCACCGGCAGCCATTGACCAACACCGAACCAAACCCCTGCACCGTGCCGCTGGCAGACGCTTGGCTAACGCCAGTACCGCCGATGGACGCACCACCACCGCCGCCGCCACAGGCCGACAGGGCAATGGCCAGCATCAGTGGCAACAGGCGGGGGGTATGTTGGGCAATGCTCATGATTCGCTCCGGAAAATGTGTTTAACCGGGCGCATCTTGACTGGCAAAACTTAAGTGGGCATTAATGAATTCAACCGCTAGGCTAGCGCCAAGGCCCCTGCCCTTTTGAGCAGGAGCCACAGGTCATGCGGCCTTAAACGCCGTAGGTACGGTCGAGATACCGAATGATGTCAGCAGACTCGTACATGGCCACGCCTGTGTTCGGGTCGACCAGATAAGGCACCTGCACCTTGCCGGTTTGTTCAGCCAGCCAAGCGCGGTTGCGGGTGGTGGCCAAGGGGCCTTTGAAGATTTTGTCGCGGAACACGGGAGGCCCCATGTCCGACATACGGCCCTTGGGCGTGTTCTTGAGCACGTAAGGCAACTCCAGTTCGCACAGGCGCTCACGCACAGGCTTGCTGAACGGGCTTCCTTCAAATGAGTACAAAGTGAGGGGTTGCTCCGGCAAGGTGGACGGCTTGGCCTTCATGCCTTTGAACCCACCGGGGCGATAGGCAGTCACGCTGGCAGCCATGGAAGTGGCCACCGCCAGTTGACGGCCCAAGCCACGTTGGGCGCGAACCTTCCCCTCGTAGGTTTTGGCCAGGTAATCGATGATGTCAGCAGACTCATTGATGATGACGCCTGTATTGTCATCCACCAGCAAGGGAAAGCGTGTTCCCGGCTTGATGGCCTTGGCCTCAGGGCGGAAACGGGTTCCACCAGCCGGGCAAGGCAAAATCATCACGTCCAGGTCCATTTCACACAGGGCCTCGCGCACCAAACGGCAATAGGGGCTGACCTCGATGTCGTAAAGCTTCAGCAGTTTTTCCGGTGCCTTGCGGGCACGCCCCCTCACCATCACGCCACGGGCGCCCCGCAGGGTAACCGCCACCAGATTGATGACTGCGTCGATCTGTGTACTCATTCTTAGTCCCCAGTTTATTGTTGGAATTGCTTGCTGCCCCCTGTCCGGGACATGGTTGCGCATTAACAACCGGCAGTGTAGCCGAAAGCGTCCTTGCCCTAGAATGAAGGAAACCATCTAAACTTTGGGAAGTGCATGTAACACCCCCCAGTTACGGAGAACAACGTTGAAGAAACTGCTGCTGATCAATGGCCCAAACCTGAACCTGCTGGGTACCCGCGAACCCGGTGTGTATGGCCACATGACCTTGCTGGACATTGAAAAAGCCCTGCAGCAACAGGCGAGCCTTGAAGGGTTTGAGCTGCTGACTTTCCAAAGTAACCACGAAGGGCATTTGATTGACCGCGTACACAAAGCCAAAGTAGACGATGTGGCGGGTATTGTGATCAACCCCGGCGGTTACACCCACACCAGCATTGCCCTGCGGGACGCTTTGGCCGCTGTGGCCATTCCTTTTGTGGAAGTGCACTTGTCGAACATCCACAGACGTGAACCGTTCCGTCACCACTCTTACCTGTCCGACATTGCGGAGGGAGTGATTTGCGGGATGGGCTGGCTGGGGTATTCCTACGCCTTGAAGCATCTGAATTCGAAGTAAGATCGGAATCCACCGCACATGGGCCAGCGGCTGCACACGCCTGTGATCGGTTGTCTGGATCCATTGCCCATGGGCCTGCCGCTACGCACGCCCTGCACGCGCGGACCACTCGGTCTGGCCACCTCGGGGGCAACTCGCCCGGCAAAGCCGCGCTCAAACAGCCCCACTCGGCAGGGCCTTCCCGTTGTATCCGCTGATGCGTGCGGGGTGCGAATCCGCGGCAGCTCCAAGAGCACTGGATTCGTTTGGAATGGATTCGCTGGGGGTTGAAGACAAACTCTGCCGGCTGAGCCATGAACCTCTTTGCAAACCAGTATCGAATCCATTCATCCAAAAAAAAAAGCCACGATGCATGACTGCACCGTGGCTTCTTTAGCCCTCGCCGGGTCGGTTTAGATCATACCCAGGTACCGTGGCAAAGCCAGGGACAGTGCTGGCCAATACGTGACCACCACGAGGAAGCCCAGCATGGTGAGCAACCAGGGCCATACCGCAATGGTCAATTCAGTGATGCCCATTTTGGTAATGCCCGAGGCCACATACAGGTTCAGCCCAACCGGTGGATGGCACATCCCCACTTCCATGTTCACCACCATCAAAATCCCAAAATGCACCGGGTCGATGCCCAATTGCATGGCAATCGGGAACATGATGGGCGCAAAAATCAGAACAATCGATGACGGTTCCATGAAGTTACCGGCCACCAACAGAATGATGTTGACCGCCAGCAGGAAGCCGATCACACCCAGGCCGCTGCCCACGATCACATCCGCCAACGCTTGAGGAATGTTCTCGTTGGTCATCACAAAACTGAACAGCACAGCGTTGGTGATGATGTACAACAACATGGCTGACATGTTGGCCGAACTCATCAGAATCTTGGGGATCTGCTTGAGGGTCAGGTCCTTGTAGACAAAGACTGCGATGAAGAAGGCATACACCGCACTCATGGCCGCGGCTTCGGTCGGGGTGAACAGGCCGCTGTAAATACCGCCCATGACCACCACAATCAGCATCAGCCCCCAGAATGCCTCGCGGAAGGCCACGAAACGTTCCCGCAGCGTGGCTTTCGGCTGGCGTGGGTAGTTGCCTTTCCAGGCACGATACCAGGTGGTCAGGCCCAACAGGAAGGCCAAACACAGCCCGGGCACCACGCCAGCCATGAACAAAGCGCCCACGGAGGTGTTGGTGGCCACCGAGTACATCACCATCACGATGGACGGCGGGATCAAAATACCCAACGCACCCGAGGTGGTAATGACCCCCGCACCAAAGCGCGGTGGAAAGCCGGCTTTGACCATGGCTGGCAACAGGATGGAGCCGATGGCCACCACCGTGGCCGGCGAAGAGCCCGACACGGCAGCAAACAAAGCACAGGCCAACACGCCACCCAAGCCCAGACCACCGTGCAAATGACCCACCATTGCGGTTGCAAAGCGGATCATCCGTCGCGCCACCCCACCATGCGTGAGGAAGTTACCCGCCAGAATAAAGAACGGGATGGCCATAATCTCGAACTTCTCAATCCCGGTGAACAGCTTCAGAGCCACTGCTTCCAGTGGCACTTCGGTCATGGTGAACAGGAATGTGAGTACAGTCAGGCCCAAAGAAATGGAGATGGGCATGCCGGTGAGCATGAGCACCAGCAGCAATGTAAAAATAACAGCGGCGTTCATGCGGGTTTCACCTCGTTCTCGTCTTCATCAAGGCCATCCACATGTCCGTGGTCATGGTGCGGCAATTCACCAGTGCGGATGAACTGAACAGCCACTTGCAGGAACCGGGCGCACATGAGGTAGGAGCCCAAAGGAATGGCGCTGTACACCATCCAGGTTGGCAGCTCCAGGTCGGGCGTTGTCGGCCCTTCGTAAATGCCTTCCTGCACAATGCCAAACAGCTTGAAGAAGAAATAGTGAGCGCCGTTGTCCCACACGAAGAGGGCACCCAGCGTACCGATGGTGCCGGTGAACACGGCGCCAGACAGCAGACCGAACACCACACAACGCGCACGGTTGGCGGGGTTAAGCTTGTTGATCAGCACATCAACACCCACGTGGATGCCCGTGCGCACGCCATAGGCCGCGCCGAACTTGGCCATCCAAACGAACATGATGATGCAAAGCTCCTGAGCCCAGCTCAGGTTGACGGACAGCAGGAAATCCTGCAGCCCTGGAATGGAATAACCCGACAGGTAGCGATGGACCACCGACACGAAAATAATTAACGTGGCGGCGGCCATCAGAAACGTGATCAAGGCTTCTTCCAAATGGTCGATGACCTTGGAAAGCATTGCGAGCTCCGTTTCTCGGGTTGATTACAGTTTGGTGGGGTCGAACTTGGTGACGGAATACACTTCGTTGATGATGTCAGCACCAATCCGGGATTCCATCTTTTTGTGTACGGACACCAAGGCCTTTTTGAAAGCCAGCTTTTCGGCGTCTGTGGGGTTGTAGATGACGGTCTTGCCAGAGGCCTGAACCGACTTCAAGTCTTCGTCATTTTTTTGCTTGGCAATGTCGTTGGCGTACTTGGTGGACTGCTTCATCGCCTCTTCCAATTGGCCACGCACATCCGCAGGCAGGCCGTCCCAGAACTTCTTGTTCACGATCACTGCATAGCCCAGGTAGCCGTGGTTGGTCAGGCTCAGGTGCTTTTGAACCTCGTGCATTTTCTGGGTGTAAAAGTTGGAGATGGGGTTCTCAGTGCCATCCACTACGCCCGTTTGCAGGGCCTGATACACCTCGGAGAATGCCATGGATTGGGGCAAGGCATTCAAGGCGCGCATTTCTTCTTCCAACACTTTGGAAGACTGAATCCGCATTTTCTTGCCTTTCAAGTCATCGGGGGTTTTGATGGGGGTGTTGGCGGAAAACGCTTTGAAACCGTTGTCCCAAAAGGCCAGGCCTTTGATGCCACGCGGCTCAAGTTTGGCCATCAGGTTCTGCCCTACCTTGCCGGTGGTGACCGCATGCAGCTCTGCATAATTGTCAAAGATGTAAGGCAAGTCGAACACTTCGAATTCTTTCACGCCCAAGGGGCCAAACTTGGCCAATGAGGGGGCCAGCATCTGGACTGCGCCCACTTGCAGGGCTTCCATTTCCTCCTTGTCTTTGTACAGGGTGGAGTTGGCGTACACCTCGACTTTGACTTTGCCCTTGGTCAGTTCTGCCGCCTTTTTGGCGAAGAACTCGGCGGCCAAGCCTTTGGGAGTGTCTTGCGCCACCACGTGGGAAAACTTGATGACGATGGGCTGCTGGGCTTGGACAGCCCCGACAGCGAACGACAGGGCCACGGCGGCGCCGGTGATGGCGGTGCACAGGATAGTATTGCGCTTCATGCATTGCTCCTTGTTGGATTTTTTTGGACCGTACAGCGAAGGGGCAGCTTAGACAGCGCGTAACACCGCGCCTCACTGTGTCTTTCCACAAGTGGCTTGTTGTCACCCGGCCGAAAGGCGCTTGAACAAAGGGATTCCCAAGAAAAAAGCCAGAGTCGTTGAACATCCCTTCTGCACAAGGAAATATCACCCTTGCGAGGTACAACCACGGGGGTTCCCACAATTGACACTGCCGGCCCCGACAAATACCGTTGAGACACACCTGATTCAACCAACAAGCCGCCCAGTTGTCCCATGAATGTGATGTCCCCAATCCTGGCGGTCACCGCCCCGGTCTTTGCCATGGTTGCTGTGGGCATGGCCCTGCGCCGCTGGAAGCTGATTGATGACCCCTTCATCCAAACCGCCTCCAACCTGACTTTTCGCGTCACCATGCCGGTGCTGTTCTTTCTGTCACTGTGGCGCGCCGACATTCAGCATTCGCTGCATCCCTCACTCATCCTGATGTTTGCCGCAGCCACGCTGCTGGGTTTTGCAGGCAGTTGGGCCTGGGCAGTGCGCACCCTGCCCCCGGTGTCACGGGGGGTGTTCGTTCAGGGCAGCTTCCGGGGCAATTGTGGCGTACTCAGTTTTGCGCTGGCGGCCAGCTACTTCGGGGATTACGGTTCATCCGTGGGTGGCGTGCTTGCAGGCTTCACCATCCTGATATTCAACATCTTGGCGGTGCTGGTGCTCTCGTTCTACAGCCCAACCCTCACCTTCAACATCAGGCAGGTGCTTAAAGACTTGGGCACCAACCCCTTGGTACTCTCGGTGCTGTTGGGCATCGCCGCCAGTTGGTACGGGCTCACACTGCCGGTGTGGATCACCAAATCAGCCGAGTACCTGGCCAACCTCACCCTGCCCCTGGCCTTGATCTGCGTCGGGGCCACTCTGTCAGTGCTGGCCGTGAAAGAGTCTGGTCGGGCAGCGCTGCAGGCCAGCCTCATCAAAATCGGGCTGTTGCCCGTTGGCGGCTGCACGCTGGCCTGGTTGTTCGGTTTCGAAGGCAGAGACTTGTTGTTGCTGTGGATGTTCCTGGCCAGCCCTACCGCTGCAGGCAGCTTTTCAATGGCCATGGGTGCGGGCAGCGATGCCCGTCTGGCGGCCAACATCATCGCCATGAGCACCTTCATTTCGCTCTTTTCCGTCACAGGGGGTTTGATGGTGTTGCGGGCGCTGGGGCATTGAGTGCACACTGGCTGACCCTGATCAATTGGCCCGGCACTGAACCGGGCGAGCCTGCGCAGTCCTCATGAATCAAGCTACTCCACTTTCTGCCAAGGCAGAGCGTTCGCTGCTGCTAACCCTGGCGGCCATCCAGTTCACCCACATACTCGACTTCATGATCATGATGCCGCTGGGGCCGCATCTCACGCGCAGCTTCAACCTCAGCGTCAGTCAATTCGGGCTTCTGGTGTCGGCTTACACCCTTGCAGCAGGCGCATCCGGCTTATTGGCCGCCCTGTTCATTGACCGCTTTGAACGCAAGTCACTGTTTCTGGCGCTGTATGGCCTGTTTGGCCTGTCTACACTGGCCTGTGGCTTGGCGCAGTCCTATGAAGCGCTGTTGGTGGCCCGCACCCTGGCTGGCATTTTCGGGGGCATTCAATCGGGCTTGGTGCACACCATGGTGGCTGACCTGGTGCCTTTTGAACGACGCGGTAAAGCCATGGGCATCCTGATGACGGCGTTCTCGGCCTCGACGGTGATGGGCGTTCCCTTGGGCCTGTTGATTGCAGACCAGTGGAACTGGCATGTGCCCTTCGTGGTGATCGCGGGCGCCAGCGCAGTGTTGGTGGTGTTGGGCCAGCGGCTGTTGCCCGTCATGAATACCCACCTGAAGCAAGCCGGGGAGCGCCCGTCGGTGTGGGCCGGGTTGATGCAGGTTGTGAAAGTACGCAATCACCTCACCGCCTACAGCATGACGTTTTGCCTCTTGTTTGCCGGTTTCTCGGTGATTCCCTACATCACGCTGTACATGACCAACAATGCAGGCATGACCACGCAACAGGTTCCCCTGATGTACCTGCTGGGCGGGCTGGCCACCCTAGTGAGTGCGCCCTGGATTGGCCGCATGGCCGACCAGGCTGGAAAGTTGGTGACGCTGCGGCGTATTACCCTGCTCTCGGTGTTGCCCCTGATGGGCATTACCGTATCGGCGGGGTTGCCCGTGTGGGCTTTGATGGTCATCTGTACCGCATTTTTTGTGCTGGTCAGTGGGCGAATGATTCCCGGCATGGCGCTGGCATCCAGCGCGGCCAATCCGGCGGTTCGGGGGGCCTACATGACCTTGAATTCTGCGGTTCAGTCCAGCGCAATGGCCTTGGCCTCCTTGCTGGGCGGACATGTGGTAGTCAGCCAGGCTGACGGCACATTGGGCAATTACTGGGTGTGCGCCTTTATCGCGCTGGGGATGAATGCCTTGGCGCTGCTGGCGGCCAGACGTGTGAAAGTTCAGGCGTGAGACTGTAGGCGGCGGATCATCGATGACACCAACAAACGCAGGCCTTTGATTTCCTTGACTTCCAAAGGCCGTTTGTCTTTCAGGTCTTTGGATTTGGCCAACTCTTCCAGTTTGTGTTCGATGTCTTTGAGCTGTTCGAGTTCGTGCTTGAAAGCCATGATGAGTGTTACTTCGAAGATGCGTGGCTTCGAAATATACAGGCTGACAGGGCTGGTTTTGATGACAAATTGGTGATGTTTTTGTGACAGCGCCCCGATGGGCGCTCCCCATCAAGCGGGCACTGAGGAAGGCACTGAAGCGCTGGACTGGCTGGCCATGCGCACAGCGTCTTGAGCAGCCAACTCGGCCTTACAATGGCCACGGCATTGGCCGCAGCCCGAGCAAGCGCCGGTGCGCATGGTGATGTCTTCAACGCTGGCGGCACCCTCGCGCACTGCTTGGGCAATGGCGCGGTCGCTTACGTTGGCACAAATACAGATGATCATGGACACACTCCGTCCGAATGGTTGAATTAATGATAATAATTCCCATTCGTTTATGCAAGTGATTTTCACTCACCTTCTAGAGTGTGGCGTCCAAACCCTGCCTCATGCGCAGCAGACCTCCCGCTTGGCGCTTACTCGCCCAGCATGGATTGTTCGTAGTTCTGAATGCCGAGACGGTCAATCAAGCCAAGCTGGGTTTCCAGCCAGTCGATGTGCTCCTCGGTGTCTTCCAGAATTTCCTTGAGCAAGTCACGGGACACGAAATCCTTTTCGGATTCTGCGGTGATGATGCCGTCTTTGATGGTGACCTGGGCTGCACTTTCCATTTTCAGGTCGCTTTCAAGAATCTCGCGGGTGTGCTCGCCGATCATCAGCTTGCCCAAGTCCTGAAGGTTAGGCAGACCGTCCAGCATCAGAATACGCTCAATCAACTTGTCGGCGTGCTTCATTTCACCGATGGATTCCTCATATTCCTTCTTGCGCAAGACCTGGAGGCCCCAGTTCCCAAAAATGCGGGAATGCAGGAAGTACTGGTTGATGGCGGTCAATTCGTTTTTGAGTTGGGCGTTGAGCGCCGCAATCACGAGTGCAGAACCTTTCATGTGACTGAAACCCCTGAAGCAGAAATGGTTATAAGACTTCAGTGTAAACAGCCCGAACGCTGGGAACAACCTGAGTTGCCCTATCCGGAAAAATTACTTGATTTTTGATTCATCTTTATTGATAATGATTTTCGTTTACTTCTTCAGGCGGGCCTCAAACGACCTGCGTGGGGCACCTCCCCACTTCGCAACAGTGTTGGCTCCTCAAACGCCTCACCGGGTCGTTCCGCCTGAAGACCTTTATTCTGATTTGAACGACATGACCGCACAGCCTGACAAAACACCTTCAACTTCAAAGCCCGCAGGCGCGACAACTCGCCGCACCCCTGCACGCTGATGGCGGCTGTACAATCAACAGTTAACCCTTTGCCGCCACTGCACACGCAAACGCCTGACCAGGCCAGAGATTCCAAAGCAATGACCGCCGTACCCCTGCTCAATGCCGAACACACCCTGCACAAAGCCGTTGTGACCTCGGCTGTCATTCTTGCGCACGTGGTCGGCCTCGTTTGGGTTGTCAACAGCATCGACATCACCGAGCCGGCCACCACACCGCCCAGCGTGATCGGCGTGCTGATCGCGCCTGAACCCAAGCCAGTGGCCAAGCCCGAACCGGTGGTCAAGCCCGTGGTTAAACCCCAGCCCAAACCGCAACCCAAAACCGAACCCGTGAAGGCCACGCCGCAGCCCGCTCCGGTGCCAGTGGCCCCTGCGCCTAGTCCAATTCCAGCACCGGCCCCGGCCCCTGTTGCAGCGCCAGCCGCACCGCCACCGGCCGCGCCGGTTCAGGCCACAGCCCCGGTGGCTGAGCCTTTGCCGGTGACGCCGCCTCGCACGGATGCTTCGCACCTGAACAACCCGCCACCGGCCTACCCGCCCATGTCTCGCCGCTTGGGCGAACAAGGCCGGGTCATGCTGGACGTGTACATCCTGCCCGATGGCTCAGTGGGCGAACTGAAACTGAAAACCAGCAGCGGCTTTACGAGGCTGGATGAATCCGCCATGGCTGCGGTTCGCAAATGGAAATATGTACCCGCCAAACGCGGGGGCCAACCGATTGCATTCTGGTATGTGCAGCCGGTGTCTTTTGTACTGAATCAAAATTGATGTGGAGCGTTGATTACCATGGTTGAGCAAAACCCTTACGGCATGGCCGCAATGTGGGCACAAGGCGATTGGGTCACCCGGTCTGTGGCCTTGTTGCTGCTGGTGATGTCTGTGGCATCGTGGACTGTGATCATTCTGAAAAGCCTGAGACTGATTCAGCTCAAGCGTGATGCAGCCCAAGCCGATCAGTTCTGGCACACCCACAGCTTCGCCGAAGGCCTGAAAGTGCTGGGCACCGATGGCGGCAGCCCGTTTCACCACATGGCCATTGAAGGCCAGGCCGCCGTCAACCACCACGCCACCGCCAAAGACGACCTGCACGGCCAGATGAACCTGGCGGACTGGCTGAGCGAGGCACTGCGCGGCGCACGCGACGATGCTGCCGAAAAATTGCAAAGCGGCTTGTCTGTGCTGGCCTCGGTGGGTTCCACCGCCCCGTTTGTGGGTTTGTTTGGCACCGTGTGGGGCATTTATCACGCGCTGGTGGGTATCGGTGTTAGCGGCCAGGCGAGTATCGACAAAGTGGCTGGCCCTGTGGGTGAAGCGCTGATCATGACGGCCTTTGGCTTGGCCGTGGCTATTCCGGCCGTGTTGGGCTACAACGCCTTGACGCGCAGCAACAAAAGCGTGCTGGGCAAGCTGAACCGGTTCTCACGCCAACTGCATGCTTATTTCCTGACTGGCTCTCCATTGAAGAAAGATTCAGCCGTGCGCGCCGTGTCGATGCAGCGCGGCGGTAACTGATCGGGGGTTCTCTCATGTCCATGAATGCCCACGACGATGACGAAATCAGCGAAATCAACATGACTCCGCTGGTGGACGTGATGTTGGTGCTGTTGATCATCTTCATCATCACCGTACCGGTCATCACCCACTCCGTGAAAGTAGACCTGCCTCAAGCCAGCCAACAGCCAACCGAAGTCAAACCGGATGTGGTGACGCTGACTGTGAAGGTGGACGGTCAACTGATGTGGAATGATGACCCGGTAACCGCTGAAACACTGAGTACCCGGCTGGATGAGGCCGCTTCACGAAGCAAACAGCCCGAATTGCGGATTCAAGGCGACCGCAAAGTGGAGTATGAAAAGGTGGTTCAGGTGATGGCCAGTGCGCAACGCGCTGGCATTCAGAAACTGGGCTTCATTACCGAGCCCAAGTAAAAGGGCCAAGCTTGGGGCAGTGTTCAGAACAACACCTGACTGCCCTGGGCCAACCCCACCACCACGGCATAACGCGCGGTTTTCCCCAAAGCCACCCAAAACAGAAAGACTGTGAAACGCACGCGTGCGGCCCCGGCCACCAAGGTCAATGGGTCGCCCACCACTGGCAACCACGCCAGCACCAACACCACGGGCCCAAAGCGGGCGAACCAATGTTCAATGCGCGACAGTTGTTCGGGCTTGATGCGTAAACAGCGCTCAACCCGCGGGTGACGCAACAGCCCCCGCCCCAGCCCGTAATTGACCACCGAACCCAGGGTATTGCCCACGCTGGCCACCAAAACCAGCCAAACCACAGGTTCGCCTGCACGGACCAGCGCAAACAGCACTGCTTCGGACCCCATCGGGGCCAGCGTGGCCGCCACAAAGGCGGATAAAAAAAGGGCGAGGTAACTCATCATGCAGGTTGGAAACGACAACGGCCACCCAGAGGGTGGCCGCTTGGGCGTTTGGCGGACACTGCCGGCAAATTACACCAGAGTGAGCGTCACGTCCACGTTGTTGCGTGTGGCGTTAGAGTATGGGCACACTTGGTGGGCCTTTTCAACCAGCGCCTTGGCCACTTCCTTGTCCAGGCCTTCCAGCTTGATCTGCAGTTCGGCGGTGATGGCAAAACCCACGCCTTTGGGGTTGGCACCGATGCCGACGATACCCGTGATTTCAGGCTCGCTGGGCAGCTTCACTTTCTCCTGGCCTGCCACAAACTTCAGGGCGCCGATGAAACAGGCGGAATAACCTGCTGCAAACAATTGCTCCGGGTTGGTGCCGGGGCCGCCTGCACCGCCCAATTCCTTGGGCGTGCTCAGGGTAACGGACAAGCGCCCGTCGGGTGTGGCGGATTTGCCTTCGCGGCCGCCGGTGGATGTGGCTTGTGTGGAGTAAACAACTTGCATGATTCACCTCTGTCTGTGTTGATGATTGACTGGCCGTCTTGGCTTGAGAAGAATATTATCGCAATAATCGTTATCGCACTATTGAATTAATCAATCTGAGTCATAGCTTTAGAAATTCACAACGGGTTTAGGCGAGGAATCGTTGACGCAACGCGTCCAACTCGCCTTTCAGGCGCATGATTTGCTGGGGCTCAAGCCCGCACTGCTCGAACATGCAGCGGCTGACGGTCAAAGCCTGTTCGCGCAATTGGCGGCCTTGGGCGGTCAGGTGGATGTCCAGCAGGCGCTCATCGTTGGCGCTACGGGCTTTGGTGAGCAAACCCTGATCGGCCATGCGCTTAAGAACAGGAGCCAGTGCCCCGGGCTTTTGGCCCAACTGGCGGGCAATGTCAATCAGACTAATGCCGTCTTCCCGCCACAAAACCATCATGATCAGGTACTGGGGGTAAGTCAGGCCCAGTGGCTCCAGCAGCGGCTTGTAGAACTGGGTCAAAGCCAACGAGGTGGAATACAGGGCAAAACAGAGTTGATTGTCCAGCGACAAAGGGTCGTGGGAGGGGTTAGTCTGCTGCGGGTTCACGCAATCGGCCTCTTGAATTGGCCCGGCAAGCCGCCGGGCCATTGGGGTCAACGGTTAAACACCCCGTTCACGGAACCAGTCCATGGTCAGCTTCCACGCGTAGGTGGCAGCACGGCGGTCGTAGGTTGGGCGGTAATCAGCGTGGAACCCATGGTTTACACCCGGGAACACCACAATTTCCGACCCACTGCTGCCTTTGCCCAGCTCGGCCCTCATTTTGTCAACCACCTCGTCAGGCACGAAGGAGTCTTCACCCGCGTACAGGCCCAGCACGGGCACCTTCAGGCTGGCGCCCACATCCACAGGGTCAGCGGGTTTGTTGGCGCCCTTCAGGCCAGCCAGCAGGCCGTAGTAGGCCACACCGGCTTTCACCTTGGGGTTGTGGTTGGCATACAGCCACACCGTACGGCCACCCCAGCAGTAACCTACAATGCCCAAGCGGCCAGTGTTGGCCTTGCCGGTGCTTTTGGCGAATGCCACGGTGGCATCGATGTCGCTGAACACCTGCGCATCAGGCACCACGGGCACCACGTCTTTGAGAATCGCTTCCAGACTCATGTTGGACACATCGGCTTCCCGGCTGAACAAGGCTGGGGCAATGGCGTAATAGCCTGCTTTGGCCAGTCGGCGGCAGATGTCCTGAATGTACTCATGCACGCCAAAAATTTCCTGAATGACCAGCACCACGGGGAAGTTGCTGCCTTTGGCAGGATGTGCGCGATAGGCGGGAATCTGGCCGTCTTTCACTGGCACCTTGACCTGACCAGCCACCAAACCCTTGTCGTCCGTCTTGATGGCTTGGGCAAACACTGGCTCGGACGCCAAGGCGAAACCACCGGCGATCGAGGTCAGCAAAAACCCGCGGCGGCTGAATGTGGGGGCCTTTTGAACCTCACCTGAGGGCACGCCCTGTGCATCCAGACTCACCAAACCAAACTTCATGTCGTCCATCTCAACTACTCCTTTGTGTTGTGGAACTGCTCAAACCAAAACATAATTACGATAACAAAATTTGAACGGCGCAGACGGTGTGCCGTGCAATAGCCGCGCTAAAGCCGGTCAACTGCATGGGCAATGGCAAATGCCCGTTCTTGCGGGTCTTTGACTTTCAGGGCGGTCAGCAGTTCTGGGCTGTAGGCCAAACGTTGAAGCTGCGCCGAGAACGCGTAGCTGGTGCCCCGCTCGACTTTGCGCATGTTGATGAGCGCGCGCAGAAACGGTTGGCGGTATGGTGGGTAATAACGCTCAACATGGGAAAGCGCAAAAACATCAGCAAACAGTTCCTGGTGCATGTTGCGCCGTTCGGGGCCAAAATCGATCTGCTCTTTGAGCTGCACACAGTGCCCGGTTTCATGGGCAAAAAATGCCTCGTACACCAGCTTCTTGGGCAGGCCTTCGAAGAATTTCAGATAGTTTTCAAAGCTGTGCCAGGACTCATCCCGCGTGTTGATCAGGTAGGTGCATGTTCTCGTGGCCGGGTGGTATTGCACCAGCAAGGCAGACGCCTGTTGCTGGCTTTCGGGCAGCATTTTGAATTCGACTTTGAAACCGTGCATGCGGGCATAGCCGCGGGCCACAGAGCCTGCCACATGGTCGATCAAGCGGGCATCTTCGAAGTCTTCAAAGCCGTTGGGTAAGGCAAGGGCCGGCCAAATGGCCAGCCCAAGCGTGAATAACCAGTGTTTTGGCAAGGTGCCCCCTGTAATTCAGGCGGCCCTTGGGGGCTGAATGGTCAGCCGCGCGCTTTGAGCCAGCCCGCTGTTTTGGCCCAAATGGTGTTGGGCGCGTCTTTGCCGCTCATGATAGCAATATGGCCACCCGGGCCGATGAAAAACTCGGTGGTTTCTGGCTTAAGCACCTTCAAAATACCCTTGCAGCAGGGTACGTTGGCCAGGTTGTCGGACTTGCCGGCCACGGCCAGCACGGGGCAGTGAATGTCGCTGAAATGTGCCACCTGCTTGCCCACTTTGAATTGGCCTCGGGCTGTTTCGTTTTCAAGCCAAATGCTGCAAAACCAGTCACGGATGGCCCCACCGGGGTAGGCTTCCAGGTTGTCAATGAACGCGGCCTGGTTGGCGTGCTGGGTCACGTACTCGCGGTTGTCCAACTGGGTGAACAGGTTCCAGTAGCCTTTCAGGCTGCCAACAGGGTCCAGCAATTTGAAGCCAATCACATTGGCCCAGCCGGGGGTGTACAGCAATTTGGCAGGCACTTTGCGGAAATTCAGGCGTGCGGTTTTCAGCAGGTGGCCCAGCTTCTGGTACTGCTTGCCAATGGCACCGTTGGCGTGGCCGTCAATGGGCGTGCCGTAAGTGACGATGCTGGCAATGTCGGCGTCTTTCTTCAGGGCGGTGTAGGCCAGGGCCATGCCGCCACCCATGCTCCAACCCTGCAAATGCAAGGCTTTGGAACCACTGTGATTGCGCACCGCTTCCAGGCATTCGGGCACAAACCGGGCAATGTAGTCTTCCAGGTTCAACCCGGCGTGTTTGCGCGTGGGTTTGCCCCAATCAATCAGATACACATCAAAGCCCTGGGCCAGCAGGTAACGCACAAAGCTGCGCTCGGGCAGCAGGTCGTACACATACATGTTCACAGCCAGCGGCGCAATCAACACCAAGGGAATGGCGTGGCGTTGTTTGGCCACCTGAACCGTGTCGTCGCCCACTTGAATGGTGTCCTCTGTCAGTGCCGGGTAATGGCGTACTGAGTAGAGGCCCGCATCGTGAATGATGTCGTAAGGCTGCAACCCGGCCCGAACCATCGAGCTGGTTTTGAACAAACGGTCCCAGCCATTGCTGGACATGGTGCTGATGCGGCGAAGACTGAGTGAATTGGCCATGCTGTGTAACCTGCACTTGGAAACAGGCCGTGGGCGGTTTGCCCAGGCTAACGGGGACTGATTGTTGCAGATTTTTCGCTGTGGCAATGGGGGGGGCGCTCTAAAGTTACCAACGGGTTACATGATCTGGGTTTTGTGGAGGATCGCCTCCACAGGTTTTAGGACATTCCACCCGCGAAGGCTGGTTTAGGCCTGCGCCTGTTTGTACAATCGAATAAAACCATTACAACCACACTGACTGGAGACAGACATGCTGCACGCACTTGAAGTGCTGTTTTTGCGCATTTACATGGCCATTTTCAAGGTCGTCACTTTCTTGATGCCGTTCAAATGGCCCAAAGTGTTTGAAGGGGCCGATTCTTCCCTCGAACTGGTGCGCCACATGGCCCAGCAAGGCCACAAAAGGGTGCTGATTGTCACCGACGCGGTGCTGGTGAAGCTGGGCCTGATTGACCGCATGAAAGCTGAACTGGACAAACTGGGCGTGGCGTACGCGGTGTATGACGGCGTGGAACCCAACCCCACAGTCGCCCAGATTGAAGCCGGTTACGGGGTATTGCGCCAGAACAACTGCGAAGCCATTCTGGCCATCGGTGGTGGCTCGCCCATCGACGCCGCCAAAATGATTGGTGCACTGGCCAAAAACAAAAAGCCCATCATTAAAATGACCGGCCTGCTGCGCGTCTGGAAAGGCATGTTGCCTCTGTACGCGGTGCCCACTACGGCTGGCACTGGCTCGGAATGTACGATTGCGGCTGTGGTGACTGACACTGCCAACAAACGAAAACTGGCCGCGATGGACCTGCGCCTGATGCCCACCGCCTGCGCGCTGGACGGTGCCTTGATGACCGGCCTGCCCCCCCACATCACCGCCGCCACCGGCATGGACGCACTGACCCACGCCGTGGAAGCGTTCATTTCCCGCAACGCGATGCACAAGACCGATGTTCGGGGCATTGAAGCCACCCAACTGATCATGAAGTACCTGGACACGGCGGTGACCAACGGCAGTGATGTCGTAGCCCGCCAGAAAATGGCCCGTGCCTCGCACCTGGCTGGCATTGCCTTCACGCAGGCGGGTGTGGGTTATGTGCACGCCATCGCCCACAAGTTTGGTGCGCTGTACCACACCCCACACGGGCTGGCGAACGCGATTGTGATGCCCTATGTGCTGGATTATTCCCTGCCCAACTGCGCACCACGCCTGGCCGAACTGGCCCGCCACTGTGGCATTGGCCCAGCCAACGGCGACGACCTGCATGTGGCCCAAGCCTTTGTGCAGCGCATTCGGGACATGAACGACAAATTCGGCATTCCCCGAACCCTGGCCGCCCTGAAGGCTGAGGACATTCCCGAAATTGCAAAGGCTGCGATTGGCGAGGCACGCTTCACCTACGCCGTGCCCCGCTACATGAACACTGATGTGGCCAAGGGCGTGATTCGCCACATGTTGCCCGCGAATTAACGGCACACCAACCCACGCAAAAAGCCCTCTTCAGAGGGCTTTTTTTATGGGCAAAGCACGCTCAAGTTTCTGGCGAGGTCGCCGTTAAAGCCTTATCAACAGGCAGAGACCGACCATGCATTTTTCCACCGACACCCCAGGCACGGCCAGCGGCGCCACGCGTGCCGACCATGAACACCAGGCCTTGGTGGACTCTTTGGCCAAGCGGGTGGTTCAGCAGTTGGGTAACCCGGTGGGCTTTGCCAGTGCCAACATGGCCAACCTGCGGGCCCATGTGGACGACCTGCTGACCCTGCTGGAAGCCTGTCGACAGGAACTGGCCCAAGCCAAAGCACAACCAGACACCGAGGCGCTGGCCCAAGCGTTGGATTACCCCGCCTTGAAACACGACATTCACCTGTTGCTGGACGAAAGCAGCCAGAGCCTGGACAAGGCCAAGGAACACCTTCGGCTGCTGCGTGAGCACCTGGGCTGAAGGGCTGAACCCGCCCAAACAAGCAAGCAGACCGAAACCAGTGCGGCCACTATGACTGAAAGTCATGGGCCCATGGGCAGACTTCATCACAGCTTCACGTCTTTACCGATAGACTGAATTACCTAAGTTCCTTTAGGATCGCTATGGCCTTGCGCGAAGGGGGCCATTTTCACGCAGTAACGGGAGGACGTTTATTCATGAATAAGACTATTGGTTTGGCAACACTGGCCACTGTGGCCGCTATCGCTGCGCAACCTGCGCACGCCCAAGGCACGCCCAAGGCGGCTGATGTAAATGCAGTAACTCTGGTAGACGCTTTTGAAGGTGTTTTTGGCAAGCGTGACGGTTTCCGCCGTTCTGGCGCCAAGGGCGTCTGTGCCAAAGGCGTATTCACCGGCGCCAAAGAGGGTGCTGCCCTCAGCTCAGCCAGCGCCTTCAGTGGCAAGCCTGTGCCCGCCATTCTGCGCTTCTCGGTCGGTGGTGGTAACCCCAATGCGCCTGAAAACGTCAGCAGCGTGCGTGGCTTGGCTGTTCAATTGGACCTGCCCGGCGGTGAGCAATGGCTGCAAGCCAACATTTCCACGCCTGTGTTCACAGCGGCCACCCCCGAGAGCATGCAAGCCTTCCTGGACGCCCGCAAAATTGACCCCGCCACCGGCAAGGCAGACCCCGCAAAAGTGGCAGCCGCCACTGCGGCCAACCCTGACCAGAAAGCCCAACCTGAATTCCTGAAAGGCCGCGGTGTGCCCACCAGCTATGGCGCGGTGAATTACTGGGGTGTTAACGCATTCAAAGTGACCAACAAGAAAGGCCAGAGCAATTTCGTTCGCTGGGTGTATGAACCCGTGGGTGGCGAAGAGCTGATGCCTGCGGCCACTGCGGCTGACCGCCCAACAGTGTTCCTTGCCGACGAGTTGAAAGGCCGTGTGGGCCAAATTCCCGTGAACTTCACCCTGAAGTTCCAGTTGGCTGAAAAAGGCGACCCCACCAACAACCCCACAGTGCTGTGGCCTGCGGAACGCAAAACCGTGGTGGCGGGTAACCTGGAAGTGACCTCGGTGGAACCCGCCGAAGTGTGCAACAGCATCAACTTCAACCCGCTGGTGTTGCCCAAGGGCATTGAAGCGTCGGATGACCCAGTGCTGCTGGCCCGCCCCGGTGCCTACGCAGTGTCCCAGTCACGCCGTCTGAGCAAGTAACTGCACAAACCGGTCAACGGTAAGTGCGCCAAGCCCCAAGGGGTTTGGCAAAACAAAAGGGGCCTCAACCGGGGCCCCTTTTGTTTTGGGTTCGATGCACAAAGCCCTACAGCCTTATGCAAGGGTGATTACAACTTTTCAATGGCAACCACTTTCCACTCGTTGTTCAATTTGGTCAGGGTCAGGCGGGCCGCAGATGGCTCAACTTTGTCACCAACCTTGGTTTTGAAGGTGGCTTTCACCACATAGTCGCCATTGTCCTGCTTGGTTGCTTCGTCCACATCCATGTTCTGAATCTCGATGTCCTCTGGCTTGGGCATCCCCAGCAGGGCCTGTGCAGCCTCGGTGGCTGACTTACCGCCCAGGGCGTTCATCACATTCATCTGTTCCTGAACCTGGTCACGCAACTTGGTTTGCAAAGCAGTTTGCACATCGGCATCGCCGGGCCCGGAAGAACAGCCTGCCAGCCCAAAGGCGAGGGCCACGATGATCGCGAGTTTTTTCATGGTGTGTCCTTAGAATAATCAATACGTTGACAGTTCAGCGGTGCGTCTCCAACACAGCAGGACTGCTTTGACGGTCAGCCAAACTCAGCCCTGCACACAATGTATCAAAAGCCGGACCAAAAAGAATCCCTGCACCGCAGTTTGCGGGGCTGCTGAATCCGAACGGTGCAAACCCTGCGTAATACAGAAGGAGCCCCAACAACAACGAACCCCCGCGCCTAGGACACCATGCCCAACCACCCCACCCTGCGCACCGCGTGTGTAATGCTGTTCGCCGTCGCCCTGAGCGCCTGTAACTCGGGCAGCACCACCGCCTTGACGGCTGGCGATGGCCGCACCACCGCCACTGAATTCACCGACAGCAACGCCTCGCAATGCGCGCTGAACGACCCCTTGATTCAGATTGGTGAGGGGCGGGACAGCGCGAGCCAAACACTGGCGCCCCGTTTCAACAGCAGCCCCGCTGCTTCGGGCCTGAACAGCGGGGCTTGCGCCAACAGCACCGCTTTTGAATTGGGTACCGCGCTGGTGGACATCACCGGCCCGGCAGCCGGTTCGGTGATGATGGGCTATGAGTCCCCGACCCACACCTCCAGCGGGCTTCACACCCGCCAGTATTCCCGGGCCTTCATCATCGGTTCGCCCTGCAACGGCAAGCGGGTGGTGTATGTCAGCAACGACCTGGGTATGATCTTCCACGCCGTGCGGCAAGGCGTGTTGAACAAGGTGGCCGCCGACCCGGTGCTGTCCAAGTTCTACAACGAACAAAACATCATGCTTAACGCCACCCACACCCACGCCGGGCCCGGGGGCTATGCCCACTTCACCGCTTTCAATGCCTTTCGGCTGGGGCACGATGAGCAGGTGTACAACTACATCGTTGAGGGCATTGTGTTGGCCATCTCAAAAGCGCACGCCAACTTGGTGGCCAACCCGGAACCTGGCCGCATTCTGGCCAACGCAGGGGAACTGCTGAATGCCAACATCAACCGGTCGGCAGTGGCCTATGCACAGAACACGGAAGCAGAACGCAAGCAATACCTGACCACCAAAGGCCAGGAGCAGAACGTCAACAAACTGATGAGCCTGTTGCGCCTTGAACGTGCCAATGGCAAAGCGGTGGGCCAGATCAACTGGTTTGGCGTACACCCCACCACCACGGGCAACACCAATCCTTTGGTGTCCTCGGACAACAAAGGGTGGGCCAGCCTGATGTTCGAACGCATCATGGGCACCAACTACAGCGGCAAAAGTGGTGAAGACACATTCGTGGCGGCGTTTGCACAAACCGATGAAGGCGACAGCAGCCCAAACATATTCTTTCTGGAAAAGCCGTTTGCAGAACGCGGGGGCTCACTGAATGAGCTTGAATCCGTGGCCATCAATGGCTCCAAGCAACTGGCCAAGGCGCTGACCCTGTACCGGGATGCCACCACGCCCCTGCGCGGCGGCGTGAATTTTGCCCAGTTCCACGTGAAGATGGATGAGGTGACAGTGACCGACCCCACCGTGCTGGCCAGCCTGAAGCACCCTTCTGCACTGGACACTGCGGTGAAAAAAACCTGTACGGCGGCCATGGGGGTTTCATTTGGTGCAGGTGCCGAAGATGGGCCCGGGCCAACCGTGGAAGGGGCCAAATGCACCAACAGGCTAGACCCTGGCCGATTACAACGTGACCTGGCCGCGCTACAGGCCGGAAAGATTCCACCCGAGGTGCTGGCCTCAGCCGTACTGTGTAACCTCAACGACCTGCCCTTTGACCCGGTGCCTGCGGGCACCAACCTGAGTTGTCAGGCTGAAAAACCGGTGCTGTTTGTGCTGGGCCCGCCCCTGAACTTCAGTAACAATGTGGTGCCTTTCCAGTTGTTCACCATCGGCAACATGGCCATTCTGGGCCTGCCCTGGGAGGTGACCACCATGGCGGGCCGCCGCATTCGCGACACCGTTTTGGAGGTGCTGGCCCCACAGGGTGTGGACCAAGTCATCATCAGCGGGCTGAGCAACGACTATGTGAACTACCTGACCACGCGCGAAGAGTATTCCATCCAACAGTACGAAGGGGCTTCGACCCAGTTTGGCCCATGGACTCTGGCGGCCGTTCAACAGGAAAGCCGGCGGTTGGCGAAATCACTGGCCAGCCTGTCAGCGCCCCCGTCTGGCCCGCCACGCACAGTGACCAGCAACCCGATTCCTCGCCCACCTTACATTCCCCTGGACTTGGCAGGAGGCGGCCAGTTTGGCGATGTGCTGACGCAACCCGCAGGCAGTGTGCAGGCTGGGCAAACCGCCAGCGCGCAGTTTCTGAGCGCTCACCCACGAAACATGACCCTGCGGGCAGAACGCGGACTGGCCTTGGCCGAAGTAGAGCAATTGAATACCGCCGGGCAGTGGGTGGCACACACCCATGACCGCATGCCCGAACTGATTGTTCGCTGGCAGGCGCCCGAGGCCACCCTGTACAACACCCCCCTGCCCTTGCCAGGCTTAAGGTCCACTGCCTTGGTGGAATGGGCGGTGCCAAAAACCACGCCGGCTGGCCAATACCGAATCCGCCACAGGGGGGTGGCCGTGACTGGCAACTCAGCCACGCCCTTTGAGGCCGTGAGCAATGCGTTCACCGTCAGTGGCGGCGGACAGCCCTGCGCCCGCTGAACGCGGGCAAGAACGACGGGTTCAGGCTGAGAGTATCGTCAGCACAGGTTTGCTGGCGTAAAAACGCCCCAAGTGCCTGCGCAGGAATGCTTCAGTCAGGCCCAGACGGGTCAGCAGGCCAGCCAAGTCAGGGGCGTACTGCTCAATCTCATCGATGATCATGTCGTCGCTGACGCCGAGGTCATCCAACAACTCACGCAGGGACACGGGGCCGTATTTGTCGAAGAAGAAATCCACACCGAGGTCGATACAGGCCTTGAGGTAATCGGTGTCACGGAATGACAACCAGAACTCGTACCCCATAACCATGAACTCCTGCAAGTCCTGTTCGCTGAGGTAATTTCGGTACTGCGACAAGGGCCATTGCCGTGCCACATCCCAGAACGCCAAGGCGCTGTTGAGCGCGGTTTCGCGGTAATGGTCGTGATCGAGCGCTTCATTGACCATCGCCAGCGAGCTGGCCACACCGGAATCCAGCCACTGACGCGCCCGTTCCTCAAGGGTGTCCGACAACTCGGGGGCCTTGCTGCTCAACCATTGACGAACCTTCCGCGTGCCTGTGGCCACGGTGTTCCATTTCATCAGGTTGTTCTGCTCCAGCAAATAGCCCTTCAGTACGGTGAATACCACATCGCCCAGAAACTGCTGAAAGGCGTCGCTGTTGCGCAGGTTGTCCAGCACGTGGGCAAGCATGCCGTCCGGTTCAAAAATCTTCTCGATAAATTCGGTGGCCACCTGGTCCGGCACCACCTCGCCCAAAGTAGTGCTGGTGCTGGCCCTGAATTCAAAAATGACCCGGGCAATCTCGCCAAACAATTCGGGAATGGCCCCGCCAATTTCCATGTCCACGGCGTAGCGGCGCGCGGTTGCTTTCACCTTCTCGCGGGCCACGGCTTGGTCAAGCGTGACCTCGTCCAGGCGTTCAACCACAATTTGCAACTCATCACGCACCAGCTTCTCCAGCTTTTTGCCTTTGAGGTTGGCAAGCCAAAAAGCCACTTCAGCTTCAAGGAGTTGCTGGGCCAGGGTTTGGGGATCAGGGCGGGTTTTGGACATGGGCTTGATTATTTGGGAGGCAGTTTTTCGGTGGATTTACGAACCACCTGAATCAGAATCAACACAATCTCTGCGACCAGCAAAGCAGCAGCGGCCAACAAATAGGGCCCGGCGGACTCTTCGCCATTGATGTAGGTCACCAAGCCGGCAATCAAAAAACCAACCATCAACACCTTGATGGTCAAAACACCTGGGGTACGTGTGATGGACTCCCACACTTTGTTGCTCATGTTGTCTCCTGTCGTTGTTGTTGGAATGGGGTTAAGCGAGCCCTGCAACTGGTGGCCCAAGCGGCCATGTTAACGGAAAACCGCCCTAGAAGCGCCTCCAGCACGAGGGCGCAGCACATGCTAGCGCATGGATAACCTGCCGTATGTCCGTAAAATGGCTACACTATAAGCAACAGTGCATTGCGGCAAATTTGCAAATCACAATGCAACATTGATCATCCCTGCGGATTTCATTATGTCGAGCCATCAAGGCCAAGCGGGCCTTTCATTCAGCCATGATGCGGTGCACATCAACCTGGACCGCAGCCCGCATGGGCAGGCTTTGCCCAAGGGCCAACTTTCAGGCCGCATCGAGCAACGGGTTGAAGCCTTCGCAAAGGCCTTGTTTTCCGGCCAACAGGTGAACCCGTCCGAAGGCCGTGCAGCGGGCCATTGGAGTTTGAGGGCTGCGGGCAACCGCGCGCTTTATCCGGAGTGGATTGCCTTGCAAGCCAACGGCCGTGATGAACTTGAACTGGCCCAAACGCAGCAAGACCGCATGGAAAACTTTGTGGATGCGGTGCGCAATGGCCTCTACCGCAACCCAGAGGGCGAGCCCTACACCCATGTACTGCACCTGGGAATCGGCGGTTCAGACTTGGGCCCACGCTTGATCGACCAGGTGTTCACCCACCTGAAGCTGGCCGAGACTCAACAGGGCCTGCGCTGCAGGTTCGTCGCCAACATCGACTACCATGAAGTACAGTCAGCTTTGGCCGCGCTGGACCCAACCCGTACGCTGGTGTTGATTGCGAGCAAGTCCTTCTCGACGCGGGAGACCCTGCACAACGCCGGGCACATCATGCGCTGGCTGGACAACGCTGGCCCCCAATACAAAGCCGCAGCCCTGATGGCCGCAACCTGCAAACCCGCCAAAGCGGAGCAATTCGGTATTTCGCGGGAACGAATATTCGAGTTCAGTGAAACCGTGGGCGGGCGGTTTTCCCTGTGGGGCCCGGTGTCACTGTCCATTCGTCTGGCCCACGGCAACAGCGCATTCAACGCCTTGTTGAACGGTGCCGCGTTGATGGACCGGCATTGGCTGACAGCCCCGGCCAGCAGCAACCTGCCCACCCTGATGGCACTGGCCGACTACGGCAACCTGCAACACGGGGTGGACGCCCTCATGCTCAGCCCCTACGACTCCCGGCTGGGCTTGTTGGTACCTTACCTTCAACAGCTGTGGATGGAATCCCTGGGCAAAGGGGTTGACCTTGCTGGCCAAGCGCTGGCAGACAGCGCATGCCCGACCTTGTGGGGCGACGTGGGCACCAACAGCCAGCACGCTTTTTTCCAGATGCTGCACCAGGGCAGAAATGCCTGTGCCGTGGAAATTCTCGGTGTGATCAAGCCCTCGCACAGCGACTTGCACTCCCACCGCCTTCTGTTGTCCAACGCGCTGGCTCAGGCTGAGGCGTTTGCCAGTGGCCGCCTGAACAGCAGCAGCGAGTTGGCTGACCCTGCCGTGAATTTTCGGTCCTGCCCGGGCGGGCGCCCCGTGCAATTCATGTTGCTGGACGCACTGACCCCCAACACCTTGGGACAGCTTCTGGCCTTGTGGGAACACCGCACCTGTGCGCTGGCCGCCCTGCAAAACATCAACCCATTTGACCAGTGGGGCGTGGAATTGGGTAAAGTGATCGCTGAGCAGATCGAAAAGAATCTGACACCGGGACACAATGCAGCAGAAAACCCTGTAACGGCCCACCTCATTGACCGCTTTTTAAGCCAGCCTTGAGGCGCCCTGTCCCGGCCTACCCTTGCCGGAGACAGACCATGAACAGCCTTCCACTGACGCTGGACAGTTATCAAACTGCAACCCACCTGCTTTACGCGGTGGGTATTCCCTACTTTTTTGCGCTGATTGCCATTGAATTGGCCACGCTGCGTAAACTCAACGGCCGAATGCCCAATATTTCAGGCCCCATTAAGGTGGTGCAAGGTTATCAATGGAAAGACTCCGTGTGCTCCATCTCCATGGGCGCCATCATGCTGGTGGTGACTGGCGTTGCACTGTTGTGGACTTTGCCCCTCATGGACTGGTTGTACGCGCGGCGGGTATTCGATCTGGATGTGTCGGCATGGTGGTTTGTTCCCCTGCTGATTGTGGCTGACGACTTCGTGTATTACTGGTACCACCGCACTGCGCACCGCTGCGCCTTGTTCTGGGCCGAACATTCCAACCACCACACCAGTGAAACCTACAACCTGAGCACTGCCCTGCGCCAGTCAGTCACCGGCCCCTTGTACGCATTCGTGTTCTGGCTGCCTTTGGTGTGGCTGGGCTTTCACCCACTGGTGCTGGCCTTTGCCCATGCGGTGAATCTGCTGTACCAGTATTGGATACACACCGAGTTGTTCGAAGTGCATGGCTGGTTTGAACGGGTCTTCAACTGCCCGCAGCACCACCGCCTGCATCACGCGAAAAACGAGGAGTACCACGATTGCAATTACGGCGGCATGTTCATCGTGTTTGACCGCTGGTTCGGCACCTATCGGGACTACACCCCCGGCGTGGCGCCGGTCTACGGTACTTTGACGCCAGTGTTGACCACCAACCCGTTCAAACAGGCGGTGATGGGTTGGGTACACCTGGCCCAGAAGATTCGGCGTACTTCAGGCTTGAAGCAGCGTTTGCTCTGCCTGATCAAGCCACCGGGCTGGACACCGAATAAGGCTTGACCTTGACATCATGGCAAGGTTGACACTAGTGTCAACGCTCTCAGGACACTTGCCATGACCACCTTACCCCCCACCCACTTTGACCTGCGCATCAGCGGCATGCGCTGCGCATCCTGCGCCAGCCGGGTCGAGAAAACGCTGACGGCTGCCGAAGGTGTCTCCTCGGCGCAAGTGAACCTGGTGACTGAAAGTGCCCATGTGCGGGCATCCCTATCGACGGCTGAGGCCCTGATTCACTTGCTCAAACAGGCTGGCTACCCCGCTGAACTGGTGCAAGAGTCCAACACCTTGACCATGGAACACACCGCACCCGACGTGCGGCCATTGGGCTGGGCCATCGCCTTGACCCTGCCTTTGGTGTTGCCCATGCTGGGCATGCTGGTGGGGTACGACTGGGGCCTGCCTGCATGGCTGCAATGGGCGCTGGCCACGCCTGTGCAGTTCTGGCTGGGTGCCCCATTCTTCAAATCCGCGTGGCACGCCTTGAAATCGCGCACGGCCAACATGGACAGCCTGGTGGTGTTGGGCACCGGGGCCGCCTATGGCCTGTCGGTGGCCCTCATGATTCAACACTGGGGCCATGGGGCCATGAATCAGCACCTGTACTTTGAGTCGGCTGCGGTGGTCATCACCTTGGTGATGTTGGGCAAATGGCTGGAAGCCCGCGCCAAACTAGGCACCATGGCCGCCTTGCGGGCCTTGGAGCAGTTGCGGCCCGCCACTGCCCGCATTCGGCGCAAAGGACAAGAAGCGCAGGTGCCCTTGCATTGGGTAAGGACAGGCGATGAGGTGGTGGTGGCCCCAGGCGAGTCGGTGCCTGTTGACGGACAGGTGGTGGAAGGCCACAGCGCGGTCGATGAAAGCCTGTTGACGGGCGAAAGCCTGCCTGTCAACAAAAACGTGGGCGACCGGGTGATTGGCGGCAGCGTAAACCGCCAAGGGGCGTTGATTGTTCAAGCCACGCAGGTGGGCCGCAGCAGCCAGTTGTCTCGCATGATCGAACTGGTTCAACAGGCCCAAATCAACAAAACCCCCACCCAACGCATGGTGGACCGTGTCAGCGCCGTGTTTGTGCCGGCAGTGCTGGCCCTGGCGGCATTGACCTTGCTGGGCTGGGGCCTGCTGACCGGGCAGTGGGAATCCGCCCTGGTCCACGCAGTGAGCGTGTTGGTGATTGCCTGCCCATGTGCCTTGGGGCTGGCCACGCCCACTGCCATCATGGCAGGGACAGGCGCGGCTGCGCGCCACGGCATTTTGGTGAAAGACGCCCCGGCGCTGGAAGCAGCCAGCATGGCCAAGGTGGTGGCCTTCGACAAAACTGGCACCCTGACGCAAGGGGAACCCAGCCTGATCGCGATGGCTGCGCAGCCCGACAACGCAGACGCACGCAATCGCCTGCTGACAGTGGCTCTGTCACTTCAATTGCACAGCAGCCACCCACTGGCCGGGGCAGTGCGCCGCTATTGCGAAGAGGGCTTGGTGGATTCCACCGCCGCCACGGAATTGTCAGAACACCCCGGGCGCGGCGTGATCGGGCTTGTGTCAGGTACCACCGCCCACCTGGGTTCACTGCAATGGCTATCGAGCCTTACCACACTCACCAAGGAACAACTGGCGCAAGCGAAAGCCTTTGAGGCCCAGGGGCTCAGTGTGTCTGGTGTGCTGCTTGATGGCCGCTGCCTTGGCCTTCTGGCTTTTGGCGATGCCCTCAAACCCGACAGTGCGGCGGCGGTTCAAGCCCTGCATGGCATGGGGTTGCGCACTGCGTTGCTGAGCGGCGACAGCGCCACACCGGCCCAGCAAGTGGGCACGCGCACGGGGGTGCAAGAAGTGCATGCGCACCTGTTGCCCGACGACAAACTGACCGTGTTGAAACAACTGCGGGCGCAGCATGGGCCTGTTGTTATGGTGGGTGATGGCGTGAACGATGCCCCAGCCCTGGCTGCCGCCGACGTTGGCATCGCCATGGGGCAAGGCACCGAGGTGGCGCGCCAAGCGGCAGGAATCACGCTGTTGCGCAGCAGCCCGACCGCTGTGGTGGATGCATTGATGCTGTCCAAAGCCACCCGCCGTATTCTTCACCAAAACCTGTTTTGGGCCTTTGCCTACAACGTGGTGGCCATCCCGATGGCCGCCTTGGGGTTCTTGAACCCCATGGTGGCTGGTGCGGCGATGGCGCTCAGTTCGGTCAGTGTGGTCAGTAACTCACTGCGATTAACGCGATGGGCACCGGCTGCCCCAACAAAGGAGCCTGAACAATGAATATCGGAGAAGCCTCCAAAGCCAGTGGCGTGTCCACCAAAATGATTCGGCACTACGAAAGCATAGGCCTGCTGAGGCAAGCGCAACGAACCGACTCGGGCTACCGGGTGTATGGCGACAACGACGTTCAAACGCTTCGATTCATTCGCAGGTCCCGTGACCTTGGGTTTTCAATTGAACGGATACGAACCCTGCTGAACCTGTGGCAAAACCAGTCCCGGCGTAGTGCCGATGTGAAGGCCTTGGCCACTCAATACATTGCAGAACTGGATGAGGACATTGCCAAGCTGCAATCCATTCGAGCGCAACTGACTCGCTTGCAGGGATGTTGTCATGGCGACCAAAGGCCGGATTGCCCGATACTGGAAGAACTGGGTGCGGGCAAGGCCTCAGGTGCAGGCTGAACGCCCTAGGTTTTTCGATCCTCGGGGCGATTGACGCTGGCGGCAGCGCGGCGCACCGAACAGCCTGTGGTCCACAAGGCCCTGGGCAACAGTGAGTCGGATTGGTCACCGGGTTCGACCCGGCACTCATTCAGCCAGGCCTTGCGGTCAGGCATGGCACGGGCATGACACAGCTCGTGCCAACGCTCGGAGCGGCGGTCCTGTCGGGCCACTTTCGCTTTCGGTGCCAGGGGCAATTCGGGTTCGGACCACACCGTGGTCAGGGCCAGAATCTGATCACGCAGAGCCTGGACGGATTTGTGTTTCATGGTTCAACCTCAATGTGGTTGCTGCCGATGGAATGTTCAACGCGCAGCCCTGACAGCGGGTTGACGCCTATGTGCGTGCGCACTCTAATGGACACACATTACAATGTGAGGTCATTGCATCATTTGAATTCACATGTCTGTTCGCCAACCCGCCGTGCCTGCCTTGTCTTGCCTTTTGGCGGGCGTCTGCCTGGCACTTGTGGTGGGTTGCGCCACACCGAGCATCGAAGCGGTTCAGGAGTTGCCCGACATTCTCGCCACCTTCGAGATGACACGCACTGACCTGAACCAGCCGGAAGCCCGGCTGACACTGGAGAAAACCCGCATGTTTGCCTACGCGCAGAAAACCACGCATGTGGTGCTGGACGACCAGTTTGCGCATGGCCTTTCCGAGGCGGCGCTCAGGTACGTGTTCGTGCATGAGTTAACCCATTTGCAATTCGATGACCCAAAAACCGGGCACGACATTCTCAAACAGATCAAGCTGAACCGGGGGGACGAAGACAATGACCTTCGGTTCATGACCCTGCTGGGCAAGTATGGACGGGAACAAGAGTTTCTGGACTACCTGACCGTGGCAGAAACCCGAGCGAACATGGCGGCGATTGCGTACCTGAAAAGCCGGGACATGGACCCATGCGCAGCCATTCACGAAATTGAAGGGCTGACCCGTGCGCGTTTTTCAATCGGCGTAGAGGAGGCTTGCCCTCAAGAGGCCCCAACACCAGACGCCCTGCCCGGCATGCCTGAAGTGGAGCCGGCAGAAGCACCGTTGCCCATGCTTGAGCAGGTGGACAACGAAGCGCAACCTCAAACAACGGTGCCCAGCGAACCAGCGGCGCTATCCGAACAAACCGAGTCAGCCGCACAACCCGAGGCAGCCAGACCTGAGCTGACAATCAGGGAGCAGGTGTATCCGGTGATGTCGCCAGACGCTTCTGAACCACTTGAGTCACCTTCGCAGCAGACAGTGCCGCCACAAAGAATCGAAGACCCCGAGCCAGAACCGACGTGAGAATAAACACAGGGAGGTTCATGCCGAAAATTCCTGAGGTGATGGTCATCACCTTGTAGGGCAAGGGGCTGATGGCGCTCATGAGTATGGACAATCCACCCCATGTTTTGAAGAAGGCTTCTGTCAGCGTGAAGGCTTGGGCATAGCCCAGGCTGGTGAACAGCTCGCGGGCCCAGTCAGCCGCAAAATACCCGATTGCATAACCCAACACCCCACCCGCTGTGGACGACAGCGTACCCACCCAAGCAAACCACACAGCCTTGGCCGGTTTGGCGATGCACATGGGAATGAGCATGGCGTAGGGGGGAATCGGAAAAAATGAGGCCTCAATGAAGCTGATGACACCCAGCAGAACCGGGGCCAGCCGGTGGCCCGCCCACTGCTCGAACAGGCGTGCGAAATAGGATTTGGGCTTGGCTGCGCTCATGGGGAACTCGGATGCAATGGGGTGGGCTGCTTGAAAAACGCCCACAGCATGCCAGAGAACACAGGGATTGTGAGGGGGTGCAGGCCTTAATCCCGCGTGAAGAGGTCCCGCGTGTAAACCTTGTCGGCCACATCGGCCAAATCATCGTGATGCCGGTTGGCCACAATCACTTGGCAGCGCTGCTTGAATTCCGACAAATCCCGAACCACTTCGCTGCGGAAAAACTGGGAATCTTTCAGCACAGGTTCATACACCAAGACCTCCACACCCTTGGCTTTCAGGCGCTTCATGATGCCTTGCACGCTGCTGTCCCGGAAGTTGTCACTGCCCGCTTTCATCACCAGGCGATAGATGCCCACCGTGTCAGGTTGCCTTTCGAGAATGTCGTAGGCGATGAAGTCTTTGCGGGTGGCGTTGGCCTGCACAATTGCCTGAATCAGGTTTTGTGGCACATCGCGGTAGTTGGCCAGCATTTGCTGGGTGTCTTTGGGCAGGCAATAACCGCCGTAGCCAAAACTGGGGTTGTTGTAGTGGTTGCCAATGCGGGGGTCCAGGCAAACGCCTTCAATGATCTGGCGGCTGTCCAGCCCATGGCTGAGGGCGTAGCTGTCAAGTTCATTGAAATAGGCCACGCGCATGGCCAGATACGTGTTGGCAAACAACTTGATGGCTTCGGCTTCGGTTGAACCGGTGTACAACACGGGAATGTCGGTTTGCCGCGCACCCTCGCACAACAGGGCAGCGAACTCCTTGGCGCGTTCGGACCGCTCGCCCACCACAATGCGGCTGGGGTTCAGGTTGTCATACAACGCGCGCCCTTCACGCAAAAATTCCGGCGAGAAAAACAGGTTGTGGGTCATGAGCCGGCGGCGCAGGCCACGGGTGTAACCCACAGGCACTGTACTTTTGATCACAATCACAGCATCCGGATTCACCGCCATCACCTGCTGGGCCACCAGTTCAATGCTGCTGGTGTCGAAGGTGCCCGTCACTTCGTCGTAATTAGTGGGGGTGGCGATCACCACAAAACGGGCTTCGGAGTAGGCCTCTTCCGCATTCAGGGTGGCCCTGAAATTCAGACGGCCAGACGACAGAAATTCACTGATGTCCGTGTCCTCAATCGGGCTTTGCCCGGCGTTGAGCAGCGACACCCTGCGTGCATCAATGTCCAAGGCGACCACCTCATGGTGTTGCGCCAGCAAGGTGGCCACTGACAGGCCCACGTAGCCTGTGCCAGCAACAGCGATTTTCATGAATGTGTACCCTTTGTCGTCATGAATTGAGGTTATCACAGGCCGATTACAGGAATATGACCCGTCACACGGATGCAATCTGCGCAGCCTTGGCCGTGTTGCACTTGCTGTGGGCATCCTTCATACTGCTTTGGCAAGGGCCTGCACCAAAACAACAACACGCGGGGCAACACGCTGGCCCAAACACAGCCCCGCCGGAGACCCCATCATGACAACTCGCACCACCCGCATCCTTCTGGGGGCGCTGGCTGCATTGGCCTGCACCCAAGCCTCTGCTGCTGCCACCCAAATGTGCATTTTCGACATCGCTGGCCGAAACGGCCCAGCCTTCAACCAGGCGCGCGATTACGCCATCGCCGCAAAAACCTGGGGTGCCACGCTGGAGTTGACGGCGTATGTGGATGAACGCTTGGCGGCTGAAGACTTCAAAACCGGCAAATGCGATGTGGTGGCCATCTCCGCCTTGCGGGGCAGGCAATTCAACCAGTTTGTCGGCAGCATCGATTCAATTGGCGCGGTGCCGTCCTACAAGCACATGCGCACCATCATCGATTTGACCACCAGCCCGAAAATGGCCGACAAAATGACCCAAGGGCAGTTCGAAGTGGTGGGTATTCTGCCCATTGGTGCGGCCTATGTGATGGTGAATGACCGCAACATCAACTCGGTTGAAAAAGCTGCAGGCAAAAAAATTGCCGTGCTGGACTACGACAAATCGCAAGCCAAGATGGTGCAGCAGTTGGGCGCGCAGCCTGTGGCCAGCGAAGTGATCAACTTTGGCAGCAAATTCAACAACGGCCAAGTGGATATCATTGCCGCGCCAGCCATTGCGTATCAACCGCTGGAACTGTACAAAGGCATCGGCACCAAAGGTGGCATTTATCGATTCCCCCTGGTGCAACTGACTGCCAACATCATCATCCGCAAAGACAAGTTTCCCGAAGGTTTCGGCCAGAAAAGCCGGGAATGGATGAGCAAACAGTTCGACCGCGCCATTGCCATGGTTGACCAGGCAGAGAAAGCCGTGCCTGCCAACGCCTGGCTGGACATTCCAACAGCAGACCGCGCCAAGTACGACGTCCTGATGCGTGAAGCGCGTATTCAGATGACCAAAGAAGGCTTCTATGACCCCGAGATGACCAAGCTGCTCAAGCGCATTCGTTGCAGGCTGGACGCCTCGCTGGGCGAATGCGCCGACAAAAATGAAAGCTGACCCGGGGGCCGCGTGACTGATGCATTTGAGTTCAGATTCCGGGTGCGTTACCCGGAGTGCGATGCCCAAGGCGTGGTGTTCAACGCCCGTTATGGCGACTACACCGACTTGGCGGTGACCGAGTTTTGGCGAGTGCTGCTGGGTGGCTACGAGGCCATGCGCAGCACTGGGTACGAAACACAGGTGGTGCGACTGTTGACGCAGTGGCAGGGGCCTGCACGCTTTGATGAAGTGCTGCATGCGCGCGTGCAATGCCAGCACTTGGGCAACACCAGTTTTAGCTTGCAGGTGGTGTTCACGCATGAGAGCGGCCGCCCGGTGGCGGTCACTGACATCACCTATGTGCTGGTGGATGCCCACAGCTTCGAAAAACGCCCGCTGCCTGAGGACTTGCGTATTCAGTTGGCCCTAGGCGCCCCTGGGCGGCGGGTCGACCAAAGCGGCTCGGCATACTGAGCCTGCATCCTCTTGTCCTGAACCAAGCTGCACCCAGCGGTGGTGATTGTATTCGCCGCCGCTGCGCAGTAACCTTGCTCCTGGCTTGAGCGCCAGCGCACTCACCTTGTGCGCGGGCTCAGCCCTGGAGAACTGAATGAATTCAAACAACACCACCACCGGGCAAGCCGAGGGGCTACCCAACCCGGTGGGTGCCTTCACCTTTGTGCTGCATGGTGCGGGCGGGGACTTGGCGAAGCGGAAAATCATCCCGGCCCTGGCCCACTTGGCCACCGGGGGCTACTTCAACCCTCAATCCAAACTGATCTTCGCGCAGCGGGAATCCTTGAGCCCCGAAGATGCGCTGGCCCAAGTGGACGAATTTCTCAGGCGCAATGGGCAAGAGTCCGTTTGCGCGCAACTGCCGGCCTTGTTGCCCTACCTGCACACGTGCGCCATCACCCTTGGGCAAAGCGACTCCTGCGCTCGCCTGCAAGCGGCGGTGGCCGACGGGCCCAAGCCAGTGGTGCACTACGCCGCCCTGCCCTCCTCACGTTTTGAAGCGCTGATTGCCTGCTTGCCCTCAGTGCGTGATGCCAACCACTTGCGATTGGTGCTGGAAAAGCCACTCGGGGCCAATGCGGCTGAATCTGCGGCGATCGAAGCCGCAGTCGCCAGTAAATTCAACGAAGACCAGATTTACCGCATCGACCACTACCTCGGCAAACAAGCCGTACAGAACCTGCTGGCGCTGCGTTTGGGCAACCGGATTTTCGAGCCCTTGTTGACACGTGAACATGTGGCCAGCGTTCAAATCACCGTGGCAGAAGACCTGGGCGTTGAAGACCGCGCCGGGTTTTACGAGCAGACCGGTGCCCTGCGTGACATGGTTCAAAGCCACATGCTGCAACTGCTGGCCATTGTGGCCATGGAGCCCCCGCTGTCGCTGGAGGCCAACAATTTACGCGATGAAAAGCTGAAGGTGCTGCGTTCTCTGAAAGTGCCACGCGCCATCAATGAGCCGGAAATTGTGATCGGCCAATACGGCCCCGGCCACATGCGTGGCCAAGCGGTGCAAGGCTATCGTGAAGAAAAGGGGGTCAAACCCGATTCGCGTACAGACACCTATGTGGCGTTGCGCACCGAAGTGCAAACTTGGCGCTGGGCAGGGGTTCCCTTCCTGTTGCGCACGGGCAAACGCATGCCACGGCGTTTTGCGGAAATCCTCATCCAGTTCCGTGAAGTGCCCAAACCCTTGTTTGAGCCCGTGGGTGGCCAGTGGAGCGGCAACCAATTGATCATCCAACTACAGCCCAATGACAAACTGGAGTTGAAGTTGCTGGCCAAAACCCCGGGGGAGCGGGAACGACTCAAACCTGTGTCCCTGGACCTGGACTTTTTCAACACTTGGCGAATTCCTGTACGGGATGCCTATGAACGTCTGATCACAGACATTCTTCGGGGCCGACTTAGCCTGTTCCTGCGGCGTGATGAAGTGCAAACCCAATGGGAATTCATTGACCGCATTTTCGCCGAATTGCGTGACCGTGGCGTTGAGCCCGTGCAATACACCAGTGGCACCTACGGCCCCCCGTCAGCCACCTCGATGGCCATGAGGGCTGGTGCCCTCTGGTCCGAAGACACCCAATGACTCCCCTCCCCCGAGCCACAGGCTTGGGGGAATTTTGACGGCGTGCGGAACTTCTGCGTGGTAACTTAGTGAACACTTATATTAATGAGAATTGTTTGCATTTACTTTATTGCTTTCATATGGCAAGATGCGTCCTTTCTTTGTCACCCACCCCGCGTCATGCCCCACATCAAACAACCCAAAACCCTAAGAACGGCCACCGCCAGCGCAGTGGCACTCAGCCTTGCTGGCCTGCCTGCAGTATCAACAGCGCAGGAAGTGGCCCAAAACCAACTTGAACCTGTCATTGTTCAAGACAAAGCCATCGCGGGCGCCAACCCCAATGGCAACCCCGATTCCCCTTACAAGGCTGAGCGGCTGGATTCCAGCAAATTCGCTCGCCCCGTGGCCGAAACCCCCAAAAGCATCTCGGTCATCACCAAGGAAGCCATCCGAGATTCCGGCGCGTCTGACCTGGCCGACGTGATCCGTGTTCAGCCCGGCATCACCATCAGCACGGGAGAAGGCGGCAACGCTTTCGGCGATCGCTTCATCATTCGCGGTTTTGAAGCCCGTGGCGATGTGTTCATCGACGGCCTGCGTGACCCTGGCGTGACCAGCCGCGACATTTTCTCGGTCGAGCAGATTGAAGTGTCCAAAGGGCCCAGCAGCAGCTTCGCAGGGCGCGGGACCACCGGTGGTGCCATCAACAACGTCACCAAAAAGCCAGCGGAGCTGGACTTCTCCTCCGTTGAACTGTCGGTCGGCACAGACAACAAACGCCGCGCAGCGGTGGACTTGAACCGCGTGCTGAGCGATGACACGCAGATCAGGCTCAATGCCATGACCAGCGACCGAAACATACCCGGTCGGGGCGAAGCGGACGAGAGCAAACAAGGCGTGGCCTTTGCCATTGCCCACCGCTTGAATTCAGACATCAAACTGACTGCGGATTACTACTACTACCGCTTGGACAAAATGCCCGACGGTGGCGTGCCTTGGGATTCAATCACCGGCAAACCCGTACCGGGCCGCAATTACTATGGCCAAAATGGCCGCGACTTTCTGAAGAATGCAGCGGACATCTTCACCTTCGGTGTGGACTGGAACCTGGGCGATGGCTCCAAGATCGAGAACCGCACCCGCTATGGTGTCACCACCAACCAATACGTGATCACCATTCCCGGCTTGGGCGCCACGCCTGCCCCAGCGGCTGGCACGCCCATCGGTGTAGCCACGCCCGGCGTGTTTGCCCGTGCAACCTCGCAGAACCGAAACCAGGACAACACTTACTTCGGCAACCAGACCAACTGGATCAAGGAATTCGATTGGGGCAAATTCCGCCACCACGTGGTGGTGGGCGCAGAGTTCTCCAAAGAAAATGCGCTGAACATTCCTTACGCGGACACACTGCGCAGCCCGAACGCGGGCAACCCGCAGGCCCCCAACAACAACGCGTGGCTGCAACAGGGTGGCACGCTGGGCACCGGCACCAACGTGGCTGAAGTGGATGTGTCCACCCTGTCGGTGTACGCGCTGGACACGGTGAAACTGAACAGCGAATGGGAGGTGTTCAGTGGCCTGCGTTACGACACCTTCGATTACTACTATTACTCTGGCCCGAATGACTACCAAGGCAATTCGCGCGGTGGTTACAAGGACGGATTCCTCAACGGCCACGTAGGCGCCACCTACTCGCCGTGGCTCAACGGGAATGTGTACGCCAGTTACAGCACCTCATCCAATGCCAGTGGCGAACAATTGGATGCCACCAGTTGCGACTACGGCGGTTTGTGCGGCACCGGTGCCGGCTTGAAGCCAGAGCACAATGAAAGTTTTGAACTGGGCACCAAATGGCAGTTCCTGAACAAACGCCTGCTGCTGAGTGCAGCGGTGTTCGACATCACCAAATCGAACGTGTTGTCTGCGATCGGCGGCGGCGGCTTTACCCAAATCGGCAAGCTGCAGGTGCGTGGTTTTGAGCTGGGTGCGAGCGGTCAAATTCAGTATGGTTGGGACGTGAACGCTGGCCTGGCCATTCTGGACACCGAGGTCTTGGCATCGGACACGCCCGCTGAAGTGGGCAAGCCCTTCCCCAACGTGGCCCAGAAAAGTGCGAACGTTCAAACCCGCTACCGGCTGGATGACAATTGGTCGATTGGCGGTACGGTGACCTACAAAGGCCAGCTTTATGGGGGTACACCCAACGGCACAGCCAGTGCACGGGGCATTGATTCCAGCGTGGTGCTGGACTTCCTGACCGAGTACCGCTTCTCCAAAGACCTGCGGGTTCGTTTGAACATTCAAAACCTGCTGGATGAAGAGTATTACACTGCACTGTACCGGTCGAACGCGCCTTTCACGTATGTCGGAGAAGGCCGTTCGGCGACGCTGACCCTGATCAAAGATTTCTGATCAAGGCCATCACCATTCAACGATGACGTTTGAACCATGCTGATTGTGATTCCCCAAGTGCTCAGTGCCCACGAGGTTGAGCAGTTTCGCACACACCTGCTGGAGGCCGACTGGGCCGATGGCCGGTCCACGGCGGGGTCACAATCGGCCATGGTCAAGCACAATCGCCAACTGCCGGAGTTAAGCCCGCTTGCACAGCAACTGGGCAATCAGGTCTTGCACGCCTTGGGCAAGCACCCGTTGTTTCTGTCCGCTGCCTTGCCCAAAGCAATCTACCCCCCCTTGTTCAACCGCTACGCGGGTGGCGAACATTTCGGGGTGCATGTGGACAATGCCATCAGGCCGATCAAGGGCACCTCACAAGTCATTCGCACCGACCTGTCCGCCACCCTGTTTTTGATGGACCCAGCCAGCTATGACGGTGGCGAACTGGTGATTGAAGGCCAGTTTGGCGCACAAGAGGTGAAGTTGGCTGCAGGTGACATGGTGCTGTATTCGGCCACAAGCCTTCACGCCGTGCGGCCTGTTGAGCAGGGTGAACGCATCTGTGCCTTCTTCTGGTTACAAAGCATGATTCGTGACGATGGCATACGGCAATGGTTGTTCGACTTGGACCAAAGCATCCAAAGCCTGTCCACTCGACTGGGGCCCGGCGACGATGAAGTGGTTCGCCTCACCGGCCTGTATCACAATGCTATGCGGCGCTATGCGGAACTGTGAAGCAAGCCGCTGTGTGGCCTCCACAAATAGAATCGTTGCTCTAAATTTTCCGGGCGCGAATACTCACAAAACCGCAAATTCATCCAATTGAGCGGATGGATCAAGCTCACTTACCATGGCGCATGTTCAATATTGACCATGCATCATCAAGGGGTTTGCCATGTCCACACGCCAGTTCAGCCTGATCATTGGAGAGTGTTTGCTCGCTTTGCTGACCGTGAGCACCTTGGCTGTTCAACTCGGTGGTGTTTACATGCTCAGCAAAGTGCTGGGGCAGGACATTTCAGCCACAGCACTGCTGGTCAGCGCCGGCTTTGCGCTGGGTTTCTCGGTGGTGTGGGGCGAGTTGCTGTATACCTCGATGAGTCGCGTCGGCAAATTGATTCGCCAGGTGCGGGGGCCAGTGCCGGGAAAGTCGAACGTGGTGTCGTTGCAGATGGCGATACGGAATAAACCCCAACCCACTGCACGCCCTGCTGTGGGCCAAACTTCGGTTGTTGGCAACCACCGCCGGGTGGCCTGAGGCCTTTAGTCGTGTTGATGGGTATCCACCCAACGTGCCAGGTGCTGATGCATCTGCACCAGCCCCTCGGTGAGGGCTGCCGGGCCTGGCTGAAGAATCACCGGTGACTTGATCTCATGCAATTCGCGGTCACGCACCGCGTCAATACTGCCCCAACCCGGCCGCTGGACCACGGTTTCAGCACGGAACTTCTTGCCACACCACGACCCGAAAATCACCTGCGGGTTGCGTTTCACCACCTCACTTGGGTCAGCGATGATGCGGTTCTTGCCCAGGCTTTCCCTGGCCAACTCGTCAAAGCAGTTCACTCCGCCCGCCAGCTCCAACAATTCAGACACCCACTGAATGGCGCTGATACAGGGCTCATCCCACTCTTCGAAATACACCCGGGGTTTAAGCGGCCACGCGGTGACTGACTCGGCGATGTGGTCCATGGTTGTTTGATACTGCGCCAACAGCGCTTCCCCGCGTTGACGCGCATCAACCAATACCGCCACCTGCCACAACATGTCCATGATCTCGGCGATGGACCGCTGATTGAATACGAACACCTGAACACCCTGACGGATCAGTGCGGACGCAATGTCGGCCTGAAGATCGGAGAACCCAAACACGCAGTCGGGCTTGAGTTCGAGAATCCGGTCAATTTTTGCGGACAGGAAAGCGCTGACCCGAGGTTTCTCATGACGGGCCTCTGGCGGCCTGACGGTGTACCCGGACACACCCACAATTCGGTCCTGCTGCCCAAGCGTATACAACCATTCCGTGGTTTCCTCGGTCAGGCAAACAATCCGGCGCAAGCCGCGTGGCACTTGGCTCATGACAACACTCAGGGGTTGGCGAAGCCCCCAGTGTGCCACAGTTGATGAATGCGATTTTTATTGGGTGAATTGATTGGTGATTACCCCTAATGTGACTCAAAAACGGGTGACTACATTCAGGTGCTAAACCATGATTATGACATTACATGAATTTTCAGGACACCGTGAGTCACGCCCGCCATCTACTCGCCAGCAACGTTCGCCGTTTGCGCAAAGCCTGGGGAGTGTCGCAAGAAAAACTGGCCCTCGAGGCCGGTTTACACAGATCCTACGTGGCCCATGTGGAAGCAGAAAACCGCAATGTCTCGCTGGACAACATTGAACGACTGGCCAAAGCCTTGGGCGTTCAGGTAGGCGACCTGTTCAATGACATCGACGAATGAAGGCCATGGCATCGAACAAGCCAAAGCGCCTTACACAGATTCCCTCAACAACAGCCCCACGGCCACCTTCGCATGCTCAAGTTTGGGCTTGAAACCTTCCACGACAAAGTGCGCGTACAGGAAGTGTTCAACCAGGCTGACTGCAGACTCGATCAGAATGGTTAGGTCAGCGGGTGGTGTGTAATTGCCTGCGTCCACTTCGGTCTGGGCGAGGTCTATCAGCCGTTCAACCACGCGGCCATGCAGGCCCTGCGGTGAAGTAATCAGATTGAGCCCCTCTTTGCCTTCGTGGTCCAGAAAGGCCCGGTAGGCCACCGATCCAACAATGGCTTCCAGCACACCATTCATCAGGTGTTGAATTCGCCGCTGCCCCAGGGCTGGCCCTGTGGTGGGCGCCGTGTGTGCGAGGAAGGCAAACAGCGTGTCCATGCTGTGCCAGAGTATGTCCACAATCAGGCGGTCACGGTCACCAATCCAGCGGTACAACGTCGCTCTGGCGATGCCCACCCGGCGTGACAATTCCGTCATGTCCAGCTTTTCGCCGCACATGTACATGCCACGGGCGACATTGAATACATCTTCCGGGCTCGCACCTTGAGCCCGGGTGGATGTTTTGCCATGCACGGGCATGGGCCGAATGGTCATGGGCATCAGGCAGCCCTGCGGAAATGGCCGGTGAGCAGGTCCAGCAACAGCGGTGACACATCGTCGGTGATCAAATGACCCATGCCAGGAATCAGCACCAGCCGGGCGCCCCGAATGGCATCGGCTGTGGCATACCCACCGCTGACATTGACCAAGGGGTCGCGGTCGCCATGAATCACCAAGGCAGGAGCATTGATGCGGCCCAGGTGGGCTGTGCGGTCACCACTGTTGAGAATGGCACCAATCTGCCGGGACACACCCAACACTGATTTGCGGCCACCGCCACGCTCCCAGGCTTTGTCGGCGTAGTCCGCCAACACAGTGTCGTCGATGTGAAAGCGCCCACCTGCAATGAAATGGGACGTGTCAATGTAGTTGCGAATGGCCTCGGCTTTTTCGCGCGAGCGTTTGCGAATCACGGTCAGCTTGCCCTTAAGGGAAGGCTGCCCCACCCTGCGCGAGCCGGTGGTGGAAAAAATCGACGTCATGGTCAACACACGGTTGGGGTGGTGGGCAGCCAGCTCCTGCGTGATCATGCCACCCATGGACATGCCCGCCACATGGGCCGATTCAATGCCCAGGTGGTCCATCAAGGCGGCCACGTCGTGTGCCATGTCGGTCACGGTGTAGCCAGCGGGGTTGCCCCGGTTGAAAATCAGGTCTTTCAGGGTCACAGGCGGCGAGTCGTGCCGGCTGGAATGCCCCACATCGCGGTTGTCCAGCGTGATCACCCGGAAACCCTGTTCCACCAAGCCCTCCAGCAGCGTCTGCGGCCAGTAATGCAGTTGCAGGCCCAACCCGGCAATCAGGATGACCGCAGGCGCGCTGGCGTTGCCATGGCTGCGGTAGCAGAGTGTCATGCCGGTGGACAAGGGCGCGTATTCGTCCCGAGAAGCGTTGACCACCTCAGTCGAGCTGGTGGGGTGTAGTGCAAAAACCTGGCTCATGCGGCCACCTTCTGGTTGGAAGTGCTGTCGGCCCGGCTTGGGCGGGCGGGCTCAAACTGCAGCCCTTCATCGGCCACAGGGCCATTGCGCAGCACACGTTCATCGTGAAAGTAATTCATGTTCATGACCCAAGGGCCACGAACCCCTTGCTTGGGCATACCGGCCAATGCACGCTGCACATAGCCTGCGCCAAAGTCGAGGATGGGTCGGGTGGGCATGCCTTCTTTGGGCAGCCTCGGTGTACACACCGCCATGCCTTTTTGGTCCATGTGTTTGAGCAGGCGGCAGAAATGCTCGCACAGCAAACCGATTTTCAAGGTCCATGAGGAATTGGTGTAACCAATGGCAAACACGAAGTTGGGCACATTGCTCATCATCATGCCTTTGTAGGCCACCAAGTCCGCCATGTTGACGGGTTGATGGTCCAGGGTGGCGGTGATGCCGCCCATCAGTTGGATATTCAAGCCGGTGGCGGTGACCACAATGTCGGCATCCAGACGCTCACCAGATTTCAAACGAATGCCGTTGGCATCGAAAGACTCGATGTGATCCGTCACGATGCTGGCCTTGCCATGCCGGATGGCCTTGAACAAGTCACCATTGGGCACCGCACACAGCCGCTGTTCCCAGGGGTTGTAGGGTGGGTTGAAATGGCGGTCCATGTCGAAATCGGCGGGCAGGCGCTTGGCAATGTGTTTGCGGATGTAGCTGCGGGCCGAGTCGGGAAACTTCTGGCAATACAACCAGAACAGGCGTTGCAGGATGATGTTCTTGCGACGGGTCCAGCGGTACGCCATCTCCTCTGGCAGGTATTTGCGGAACAGCTTGGCCAAGGGGTCTTTGGCAGGCAGGCTCATGATGTAGCTGGGCGTGCGCTGAAGCATGGTGATGTGGGCGGTGCGGTCCGCCATGGCGGGGATCAGCGTGACGGCTGTGGCGCCACTGCCAATCACCACCACTTTTTTGCCGATGTAATCAAGGTTCTCGGGCCAGTGCTGCGGATGAACCACCTGCCCCTTGAAGTCGCCCAGACCGGGCAATTCAGGGGTGTAGCCCTGGTCATACCGGTAGTAGCCGGCCGCCGAGAACACCCAACGCGCTGTCAGGGTTTTGCTGGAACCGTCGTCCAGATTGACCGTCAGCTCCCAATGCTGGGCTTGAGAATTCCAGTTGGCGGAGCTGACCTTGTGGCCAAAGCGGATGTGCGGCTCAAGCTGGTTTTCACGGGCTGTTTCGCGGATGTAATCGAGAATGAGGTGTGCATCGGCGATGGACTTTTCATGGGTCCATGGCTTGAACTCGTAGCCGAAGGTGTGCAGGTCCGAATCGGAGCGGATGCCCGGGTAGCGGAACAAATCCCAGGTGCCGCCAATTGCGTGGCGTGATTCAAGAATGGCGAAGGTTTTTTCAGGGCACTGGGTTTTCAGGTAATGGCCAAGGCCGACGCCGGTCAGGCCGGCACCAATGACGAGAATGTCCAGATCAGTTGCTGTGCTGTGTTGCATGGTGTCTCCTGCCATGTCGTGGGCTGCTTCTCGAGGCCGCCCTGTTGAAGTGTGGATTGAGCATAGAGGAATGAGACACGGGCGTCAATCTGTCTCACGACACAGGCAGTTTTCGCGCATCCCCAATTCAGCGAACCCATGGCAGTGCATACTGTGGGGCCTTGTTGTCACGGGCTGAATCAAGCCCTTTGCCTGTCATGGATGCGTTGGTCATCACCTTGGTCCTGGGCTCGGCCCTGATGCACGCTGCCTGGAATTACCTCATCAAAGCCGGGCAGGACAAGCTGCTGGACTCTACCACCTTCGCCTGTGTGGCCAGTGCCCTGGCCTTGCCACTGCTGCCCTTCCTGCCCGCGCCCAACCCTGCGGCATGGCCTTGGCTGGGCTGTTCGGTGCTGCTGCATGTGGCCTATTTTTTGGCCTTGGTGAAAGCCTACCAAGCCAGTGATCTGTCATTGGCTTACCCGGTGATGCGAGGCTTGGCCCCGGCCATGGTGACGCTGGTGTCAGTGGCCTTGGGCCGCGAACTGTCCACGGGTGTGATGGTGGGTGTGGTGCTGGTGGTCAGCGGCGTGGTGTTGCCCGCAGCACTGAGTATTTGGCGCACAGGCACCCCGTTGGCCTCGTTGAAATGGGCCGCAGGCAATGCGGTGTTGATTGCCACTTACACGCTGGTGGATGCACAGGGGGTGAAAGCGTCGGGCAGTGCCGCGTCTTACACTGCCTGGCTGTTTTTTCTGGATGCATTTCTGATACTTGGCGTCGCCCTGTGGCGCAGGGGCCAATCAACCTGGGCCTACATGGCACAACGCTGGCGGGGTGGCGTGGCGGCCTCGGTGCTGTCGATGACCTCGTACGGTGTGGTGTTGTGGGCCATGACTGTGGCACCTGTGCCAGCGGTGGCCTCGCTTCGGGAAAGCTCAGTGGTGTTTGCAGCGCTGTTGGGCGGTACGCTGCTGAAAGAAAAAGACCGGGCCACACGCATGGGCGGTGCAGTGTTGGTGGCCTTGGGTGCAGCGTCTTTCCGGCTTTTTTAGTTCAGTTTGATGATTCAAAACCCGAATCACGAATGACCGAGCCAAGCCACTGGAATTTTTGATCTACAGTGACGCGTAAACCCTGTATTCGCGGAGACGACCGTGTCACTGAAAACCGGCAAACCCCTCAAGAACCTGTGGCTCAAGCAGCTTGGTTCAAAAACGCAGCAACAACAACCAAGGCTTGAAACCCAGATTCCTGGCGACGTTCACACCGACCTTTTGTCGCTGCAACTGGCTGACGTTCCCGATGAACAGGCGCAATTGGGTGCACAAAACGATGCGATCAATGTGGCCCAATTCACAGGCAACCGGACACCAGACGGTGGCCGTGGCTTTGAGACGGGCGATATCAACGACCCTCTGGACGCGAAGGGCCTGTTTCCTGCAGGCAAAGACAGTGCGGTGCCCTCGGGGGTGATGTCTTGGCTACCGCCCGTTGTTGGCCTCGGCTTGGTGGGCATTTCCAGCGGGGGCGAATCGAACAGCAGTACCACAACCACCACCACAACAACAACCACGCCCACAGCAACAGTGACGGCCGCCTCGGTGGCCACCCTGCTGGTGAGCGACAGCATTGATTTGGTCAACGACGTGAATGTGGCCCAAACGGAAACCGTTGAGGTGAGCCAAGGTTTGTCCCGAGTGGGTTTTGAAGGCGCGCTGGCCAGCTATCAGGTGACTGTGTCGGACCCGGGGCCCACTGACGATGAGTTGGTTCAAGTGGTGGTAAGCCACACCGACCAAACCACCGGTTTGACCGACACATGGACGCTGACCGGGGTGACTGCGGCCACACAAGCTGCGCAGCAGAGCAGCACCCCGACAGTGTTGAGTTTTGACGGCGTGGCCTACACCGTGGCCATTCAAGGCACCCACGATTTCGCCCTGTTGATGCAGCAAACCGCCACTTGAGTAAGCCGCTTCAACGCTCGACCAGGGCTTGGTCCAGGGTCTTCACCACGGGTTTGAACAGATAACGCAACACCGAACTTTTGCCGGTTTTGACCTCCACCGTGGTGGTCATGCCGGGAATCAGGTCCAGTTGTTCATCGGCCCTTTTCTTGAAGGAACGGTCCCGGGTTTCCACGTGAATGCGGTAATACGTGGTGGGCTCACCCGTGGCTTGGCGTGTGCCCTGATCATCCGTCAAGGTGTCCGGGCTGATGTAGGTGACCACTCCCTCCAGCGTGCCGTAGATTGAGTAATCGTAGGCATCCACCTTGATGTTGGCTGTCATGCCTTTGCGGATGAAGGCAATGTCCGATGGCTTGATTTTCGCCTCGACAATCAAGGCATCGGCGGTGGGTACAATCGTCAGTAATTCATCACCGGGGCGCAACACGGCACCCTTGGTGGTGAAGCGCACATTGCGCACGGCACCGCCCACAGGGGCAGTCAAGCGGGTGTAGTCCAGGCTGGCCTGGCGCTGGTTGACGGTTTGGGAGACTGTGGCCAACTCGTCCTCAGCCTTGGCCAATTCGGCTTGGGCATCCTGAAAATACTTGTTGCGGCGGTTGGTGATCTGGGACTGCAAATCATTGGCTTGCCGTCTCAGGCGAATCACTTCCGTCTTGCTGACATCACCGGTGGCCAATGCTTTTTCATTGAGTACCAACTCTTCCTCTATCAGCTTGAGGGACTTCACCAAAGCCGACACTTCCTCATTCAGGGCTTGTCGGCGTTTCTGGTAGAGGCGGGTTTGTGCCGCAATAATGTCCGGGTATTTCTTGAGCGAATCCGGAAAGGTCATGGGTGTTTCCAGCACCTCGGCACGCAGGCGCACAATGCTGGCCTGAAGGCTGCCTTGCTTGGCCACCACCTCGGCCACCGCTGCACCAGCCTTGGCTGTGTCCAGCGTGGCCAGCAACTGGTTGGGTTTGACCACATCACCCTCGCGCACCAACAGCTCTTCAATCACGCCGCCGTCGGGGGCCTGAACAATCTGGGTTTTCTGGCTGGCGATGATGGCGCCCGTACCACGCGTGACTTGGTCCAACTCCGCCCAAGCCGCCCAACCCAAGGCAATCACCAAGGTCACCAACACGACCCAGATCACAGGGCTGCGCACTGGGGCGGCCTCTTGGTCGGCCTCAAGCACGTCGTACATGCCCGTGGCATTGTTCAACACCACTTCGGTTTTTACATTCAGGCGCTGCAGTTCACCCGCCTTCTTGGTGACCGTCAATTCGGTGCCCGGTGTCTTATCCATGCTTGCTGTCCTGGGCACCGGGAATCTGGGCCAACGGTTTCATCTCGCCACCTTGTTTGCCACGCTTGAGTACGCTGTCGATCGGCCCGTCCATCACCACTTTGTTCTGGTCCACCACAATCACACGGGTCACCAATTCAAGAATTGGCAGCTTGTGAGTGACGACAACCAGGGTTTGATCAGGCCGAATGAATTGCTTCAAGGAACGGATCAGACTCATCTCGTGCTGATGATCCAGCGAGGCGGTCGGTTCATCCAGCAACAGCACTGCAGGTTGCTGGATCAACAGGCGTGACAGCGCCACCATTTGCCGCTGCCCGCCGGAAAGGCCGCGCCCACCCTCGTGAATGGGCAAGCTGATGCCCCGCGGATGGCGGGCAATGAGTTTGTCCACGCCCGTGATCTTGCAGACGTCCATCACATGGTCGTCGGTGGGCTCCTGCAAACCCAGCACCAGGTTATCCCTCAAAGTGCCGTTGAACAAACGGGTGTCCTGAGGCAAATAACCAATCTGGCGGCGCAGTGTGGTGGGTTCCAGAAACGCCATGTCCACATCGCTGTAAAACACCCGCCCCTCGGTGGGTTTGTACAGGCCGGACAACACTTTGAGCAAAGACGTTTTTCCCGAGCCACTGGCCCCAACAATGGCCACACGTTCACCCGGGGCAATGCTGAGTTTGTCCAGCTCGATGGCCAGCACTTTGTCATCCCCATAGGCCAGGCGCACCGCCTCGGCACGCAAGCTGGGGCTGAACTTTTCCATACGCACGGGCGTGGTGTGTTCATCGGGCCCCGCGCTGGGCCGGTTGACCAGGTCGTTGAGCGACTCCAGCGCCGACTTGGCCGAGTTCCAACTGACCGCCATGCCAGCCAGTTGCGACACGGGCGTCAGCACCCGGCTCACGAGAATGGTTGAAGCAATCAAGGCACCCACGGTGATGGTGCCTTGGTCCACCAGAAACACGCCCACCACCACGGTGCTGGCGTAACAAATCTGCTGAATGGATGCGGCCAAGGTGCCCGACAGGTTGGCCAGGGCACGGGTCTGCAAACCGGTGTCGCCCAGCAGGGCACTGAGCTTGAACCACCGCGCACTGAACCACCCTTCCCCGCCTGCGGCTTTGATGGATTCCGCGCCGTCAATCGATTCAATCAGCATGCCGTTTTTGATGCTGGATTCGCGCATGTGCAAGTGCGTCAGCTTGGCCAATGGCCGCTGCACCACAAAGCCGACCAGCATGGTCAAGGGCAGCGCCACCAAAGCCACAACCCCCAGCCAGCCACCAATGGCGAAAATCATCACCAGAAACAGCACGGCGAAAGGCGCGTCAGCAATGACAAACAAGGTAGTTGAGGTCAGGAAGGATTTGACCGATTCGAATTCCCGGATCTGCGAGGCAAAGGTGCCGATGGTGTTGGGGCGGGCATCCATTCGGATACTCATGGCCTTGTTGAAGAAGGTCTGCGACAACTCCAGCTCAATTGCTTTGCCGGTGATGTCGAGCAACTTCACTCGGGCAATTTTCAAGGTTGCTTCCAGGGCCACCGCAATCAGCACCCCAACAAACAGCACCTTCAAAGTGTCGAAAGCGCTGTTGGGAATGACACGGTCATACACCTGCATGGCAAACAGCGAGGTGACCAAGGTGAGGATGTTGATCAGCGAAGAGGCCACCGCCGATTCCACAAATTGCCGGGAACGCCGACGCACCGCTGAAATAAAAATATCCAGTGCCAAGGCCCTGGCGGGTGTGGTGCTCATTGTGCAGCGCCCTTGCCCGCGTCCACGACAGCTTCCAACTGGCCACTGAGCAACAATGCACGGCGCGAGTTGAGCTGCGCATCGGCAGCCGCCGTGGCATAACCCAGCTCGGACTGGTTGGAGTCACGCAGGGCATTAAGCACGTCCAGCCAGGACCGTTTGCCCAACTGGAACTGGCGCAGCATGCTTTGGAAAAAATCATTGTTCAAGCGCAGTACACGCTCCAAATTTCTGGCTTGCGTCAGGTTGGCAGTCAAATCGCTGTACACGGTGGACACGCGCTCGGTCAACTTAAGTTGGGCGGAGCGGATGTCCAACTCAGCCGCAACGGCTTTGGCTTCCGCAGCCTGGGCCACACTGCCAGCCGAGAAACCCGCACCCGGCTGGTATTGCAAGGCGGTGATCAAGCGGTTGTCTGCGTACGGCGTGGGCACATTGGACTCAACCCGTTCGGCACGCAGCACCAGTTGGGGCTTCGTGTTGGCCCACGCCACGGCTGCGTCCTGTTTCAGGGCAATGGACTCAGCCCGCAAGCGCTTCAGGTTGGGGGAATAGGCCAGCGCCTTGGACTGAAAAGCCTCTTCCGAGCGGAAAGGCGCATCGAGTTGGGCTGGCGGCACCACCTGGGCAGCATTCAAGCTGGTCAGGTTCATCAGGGTGTTTCGGGCCTTTTTGACCTGTGCTTCGATCAGGCTGCGGTCGTTCTGGGCTTGGGACAGGCGGGTCTGAGCCAACACCAAGTCGCTTTCACTGCCCACTTCGGCCTTCAGGCGGCGTTCCACCGTGTCGCGCAGGTCGCGGTGTTGATCCACAAAGCGGTTTTGCACTGCCAGCCGGGCTTCAGCCTTGACCACCTCGTAGTACGCGGTCACGGTTTGGTCCATCAAGTCCAGTTGGGCTTCATCAATGGCCACAGTGGCTGCCGACACGCGGCTTTCTGCCGCATCAATGGCCGAGGTGTATCGGCCAAAGGCGTACAGGGGTTGGGTGACGCTGATGCTGGTCTGGTTGCCATTGGATCGGGAACTTCCGCTGATGGCACCCAAGTCGATGGCGGGTGTGGGGTAAAGCCGGTATTCAGCGGCGTCCAGTTCGTAATTCGAGGCGGTCAGTTTCTGACGGGCACTTTGAACACTGGGATGCGTGCGCAGGGCCGACTGCAAGGCAGCCAACAGGTCCACTTGAGGCACTGCCGTGGCTTTGGCCTCGGGCGGGGGGTTTTGCGCATTGTCGCCCACCGCTGGGGGCGGCGGCACCGGGTCGGTCTGCTGGGGCTCCGTTTGTTGCGCCAGGGCTGACGTGGCCAACAACGCCAGTGCGGCGGCCAAGGGCAAAGAGGAGCGTGAACGAGGGGAGAATAAGGCGCGCATGGGGCGATACACGATGGGTGATATAACGGTCGTGTCGGTATACTAACAGCCCCACCGCGACACCTGTTCAACACCGTGCAAACCACCCTCAACGAGTTCGAACGCCTGGCCTTTAACGGGCCTGTGAGCACCGCCCTGGATGTACTGATGGACATTTTGGGCCTGATGGACCAGCACGGCGGCAGCCTGTCGAAACTGCCTTGCGACGGGCTGGTTCTGCCCAGGCAACAACGCCCTGCCGAGGTGGAAGAGGTGTTGGCAGACCGGTTGCGCCAGGCCATGACCACGCTGGTACTTCGGCCCGACTTTGCGCTGGATGACCTTCAGTTCAGAAAGCTGATGCAACGGCACCGATGGATCTGCAGTACCTTTGCCAGTGGCCGCCAGCGTCATGCCGATTCGCTCATTCGCCTCTTGGGCGCCAGCACGGGCGAACTGCACCAAGCCCTGGACATCCACAGCCCCAAACTCAAGGAAGCTTGCCTGCTGTACAGCCTTGAAAGCGACCTCAGCCTGAATTGTGAAGGGCTGTGGGCCTTGAACCCCACGGTGTGCATCAACCTGTTGTTGTCTCTGCTCAGCCCCAGGGTGGCCAGTAGTGCAAACGCCGAGGCCAAACGCAATGTGTTGCTGAACTGGTTGCCCGCCAAAATCGACGCGCTGGCCAACCTCAATGGTTTGCCGCTGGCCCTGTTGCATGACGTGGCCATGCATTGCAGTTATGCCACCTTCGACCAAAAACACACCATACGCGGCAGCATTGCCCGGCTGATCAGGCGTACCTTGCTGAACCCCACCACGGGGTATGCGGACCTTGCCACACCCATTGTGGCCCCTGCACCGGGAACGCTGCCAACCATGCTGGTGCCCGTGGAATGGTTTCACAGCAAGCATTCAATTTACCGCACCCACTCGCTGGCCCTGGAGGCCCTGCGCAGCCACTACCACCTGATCGGTTTTGGCTTTGAAGAGGTGACCGATGCAAGCACCCGGGCCATGTTCGATGAATTCACCAGCCTGAGCTACAACACCCCACTGTTTGACACGCTGGCGGCACTTCAAACCTTGGCCAAACAGGCCAAGCCGCAGGTGCTCTATTACCCCAGTATCGGCATGTTCCAGTACACGCTGTTTGCCAGCACGTTGCGCTTGGCCCCGCTGCAGATCATGGGCACCGGCCACCCGGCCACCTCCGGTTCGCCAGTCATGGACCAAGTGATTGTGGAAGCAGAATGTATCGGCGACGTGGCCTGTTACAGTGAAACCGTGTTGCCGGTGTCTCGCCAGGCCATTCCGTTCAGACCACCCGCTGTGTGGCCACAGCCCTACCCTAAACGCCCGAGGCGGCGCAACAGCGTGAAGGTTGGCGTGATCGGTGCGGTCATGAAAATCAATGCGCCGTTTCTGGCCATGTGTCGCCGTATTCTGGACACCTGCCAAAGTGATGTGGAGTTGGAATTCATACCGGCCTTTGCGCAAGGTGTGGCCTGGTTGCATGTGCGAGAGGACATTGTGCGCATGCTGCCCGAGGCGGTGGTGCACCCCATGATGGAGTTTTCGACCTACCTCGACTGCATTGCGCAACTGGACCTGTTCATCAACCCCTACCCCTTCGGCAACGTGAACACCATTGTCGATTGCGTGGGCCAAGGCGTGCCGGGCGTGTGCCGCACTGGGCGCGAAGTGCATTCCTGTTTCGATGGGGCGCTCTTTGAGCAATTGGGGCTGGGCAGCCAGTGGGTGGCCACCAGCGAAGACGACTACGTAGCCAAGGCCGTGCAGTTGATTGACTCAGCCAGTGAACGGGCGGCCCTGCGTCAGCACATTGTCGAGAGTGGCTATGCCGCCCGTTTGTTTGAAGGCGAGCCAGCGCTGTTCGCGCAGGCCGTGGTGCAAGCGCACCAGGCTGCGGCGGAACGGGCGGGTCAGATCTGAGTCAGGAAGGATTTCACCACGGTTGCGGTCTCGGCCGGGGCTTCAACCATGGGCATGTGGCCCAGTTCGGGGAACAGGTGAACCTGAATACCCGGTACGCCTTTTTGCCACACCTGCACCGAGCTGACATCCAGAAGCTCATCCTTTGAGCCCCAGATCAAGAGGAAAGGCACTTTGATCTCGCGCAGGCGTTTGTCCAGCATGTCCTTGCCGCGGAAATCCTGAACGATTCGGGCCAACTCGGGTCGGCGTTCCTGATACGTCTGGGCCATGCCGTCCAACACAAACCGGGGCAGGTAGGGCGGCTTGGCCATGGTCATGCCGTAGAACTCCACAAACTCATCGGCGTTATGCACTTCAAAAGGGTTGCGGCCCTTGGCCAGCATGCGCTCCATTTTGCTGGGCGTGGGGGACACCACACCGGCTGGGTCAATGGCGACTACGCTGAGCACTTGGTCAGGTGCAGTCAAGCCCAGATAGGCGGCAATGAAACCGCCCATGGAGTTGCCAATCACATGAAAGTTCATGACATGCATGGCCTCCATCAAGGCCAGCACATGCTGGCTTTGCGAAGGCACGCTGTACTGCCAGTCATCCCGATAACCGGTTTCCCCGTGGCCCAACAGGTCCGGAATGATGACGTGGTAACGGTCCACCAGTGTGCTGGCAAAACGAGGCCACACATCCTTGTCCGCACTGTAGCCATGCAACAGCACCAAGGTGGGGTTGGCGGGGTTACCGCCCTCGTACACCCGGTAGGGCACATCGCCGACCTGCACGGTTTTTTCTGTCAAACCATGAATTCGGGCTTCCAGTTGCCCGCCCACCGCCATAGCCACCTGGCCGATGCGCGGGTAGGTGTTGGCATTCCAGAGGGCCAGGCCACTGACCAAAGCCAGGGCAAGGACAAGAACTAATCGGGTTGTTTTGCTCATGCTGCTTAACTGAATGTGTGATGCTGGGGTTTGAATCGCTTGGCCATCATTCGGTAGGTGAAACTGAAACCGGGGAACATGGCAATGACATGGCCGCTTTTGCTTTGGTACCAGCTGTTGCAGCCACCGGTCTTCCACACGGTTTTGTTCATCTCGCTGTGGATCATCTGGGTGTAATCGGCTTCCGCTTCCGGCTTGACGGCAATGGCTTTTTTGCCGGACTTGCGCAGGGCCTCAATGCTTTTCATGATGTAGTTCATCTGCGCCTCAATCACGAAAATCGCGGAGGTGTGGCCAATCCCGGTGTTGGGGCCGGTCACAATGAACAGGTTGGGGAAGCTGGGCACAGTGGTGCCCAGGTAGGCCCGCGGAAACTCTTTCCACACGTCAGCCAAGGCCTTGCCGCCCTGCCCTTTCACGGGGTAGGAAATCACGCCGTCAGTGGCGTCATAGCCGGTGGAATACACGATGAGGTCCAGGTCAACCTGCTCGCCGCTGCGGGTTTGAATCCCGGTTTCATTGATGCTGCCAATGCCGTCGTTCTTGTCATGCAGGGTGACGTTGGGGCGGCAATACGCGGGGTACAGGGTGTTGCTCAAAATGATGCGCTTGCAGCCGATGGTGAAATCGGGGGTGACTTTGCGGCGCAGTTCCGGGTCGGGAATCTGCCGTTCAATGTGCTTGAGCGCACTGCGCTGGGCCACAAAATACAGCATGGCTTTGGAATACTTGAAGCCCACCACGCGGCTTTCCAGCGCCCAGTAAATGCCGGCGCGCAATGCTTTGTAAATGGGCTTGATGCGCAGCAGTGCGCGCTCAAACCGGTTGAAGGTTTTGTCCGGGCGGGGCAATACCCAGTGCGGGCTGCGCTGGAACACATGCAGGTGCCCTACTTTCGGTGCAATCGCAGGAATCACCTGCGCTGCACTGGCGCCGCTGCCGATGATGGCCACTCGCTTGCCGCTCAGGTCAATGCTGTGGTCCCAGTTGTTGGTGTGAAAGGTGGTGCCTTTGAAAGTGTCGCGCCCCGGAAAATTGGGGATCACCGGGGTGCTCAAAGGGCCGGAAGCGTTGATCAGAATGCGGGCCGCAATGGTGCCCTGTTGTGCGGTTTCAATCATCCACAGGCTCTGGGCTTCATCCCAGTTCACAGACACCACATTGCAATTGGTCTGGGTTTTGGCGCGCAGGCCGTATTTGTTGATCACGTGGTTGGTGTATTGCTGAAGTTCTGCCTGTTCAGCAAACATCTGAGACCAATCGTAGGGCTCGTGGGAGATGGAATACAGGGGCGACTGCACATCCACCGCCGCGCCGGGGTAGCTGTTCTGGCACCAGGTGCCCCCCATGAAGTCCCGGCGTTCCAGAATCAGAAAGTCATCAATGCCGCGCTTGATCAGATTGATGGCTGCGCATTGGCCGCCAAAGCCGCTGCCGATGATGACGACGTGATGTGTATTCATGAGTGCTCCCCTGTGTCCTGTCGGGTGGTTGTTATCAAGCCAGACCGGAACCTGTCAATCTGACTACATCTGTTGTCACTTTACATCTGATGTAAGGTGTAGTCAAATACCAAAAACAGGAGAACACCATGGCCAATGCCACAGCCTACCGGGTTTATGGGGGCGAATCTGCCGAAGACCGAGTCCAGAAGCGCCAAGAGCAGTTTTTAGATGCAGGCCTCCAATTGTTCGGCACCGTGGGTTACAAGGGCACCTCAGTGCGCGCGCTGTGCCGGGAAGCCAAGCTGACGGACCGCTATTTCTACGAATCATTCGAATCCGTGGAAGATGTGCTGATCGGTGTGTACGAACGTGAAACCCAGCGCATTGTCATTGAGGTGTTGCAGGCGATTGGCAACCCCACTGAAGGCGCGTCCATTGAAGTGGTGGCCCGCCCTGCCCTGACCGCGCTGTTCAAGCTGACCCAAAACCCCCATGTGTGCCGCACCGTGTGGTTTGAAACACTCGGGGTGAGCGACCGGGTGAACCAGGTGTACCAAAGCACCACGCATGAGTTTGGAGAAATGCTGTTGTTGATGATCCGCAACCTTTATCCGGCCGTGAGAACCAACACCGTGAAAGATGAGTTGCTGGTGATGGGCATTGTGGGTGCAATCAACCAAACGGTGATGACTTGGTACATCAGTGGCTACACCCACTGCATCGATGATTTGGTGGATGTGAATGTGATGTTGCTCGAAGGCGTGGCGCAACGCATGCAAACCCCAGCCTGAGCCCGGCCGCTGTGGTACAACACTGAGTGTTGTGTCCACCATTTTGCCGGAGCTGTTGATGATCAAAGCCTACGCCGCATTCGAGCCCAAGGGCCCCCTGAAACCATTTGAATATGACCCGGGCCCCTTGGGTGCCTTTGATGTCGAGATTGATGTGGACCATTGCGGCATTTGCCACAGTGACCTGAGCATGATCGACAATGAATGGGGCTTTACCCAATACCCGCTGGTGCCCGGCCATGAAGTGATTGGACGAATTCGAGCCGTGGGCAGCCATGTGAGCCACCTGGCCATTGGTGATGTGGTGGGCCTGGGCTGGCATGCCGCTTACTGCATGACTTGCCGCAGTTGCATGGGTGGCGACCACAACCTGTGCGGCAGCGCACAGGCCACCATTGCAGGCCACCACGGGGGTTTTGCTGAACAGGTGCGGGCGCAGGCGGCCGCTGTGGTGAAGCTGCCCGAAGGGGTAGACCCTGCCAAGGCAGGCCCGCTGTTTTGCGGCGGCATTACCGTGTTCAACCCCTTGGTGCAGTTCAATGTGAAACCCACTGACCGGGTTGGCGTCATCGGCATCGGTGGCTTGGGCCACATGGCGTTGCAGTTTCTCAATGCCTGGGGCTGTGAGGTCACCGCGTTCACCTCATCACCCGACAAGGAAAAAGAGGCGCTGGAACTGGGTGCACACCACACCCTGAACAGCAAAGACGCCAAAGCCCTTAAAAATGCGGCTGGGCGCTTTGACCTGTTGCTGTCCACCGTGAATGTGAAGCTGAACTGGAATGCCTACATCAGCACCTTGGCCCCCAAAGGGCGCTTGCACTTTGTGGGCGCAACCCTGGAGCCCTTGGACATTGGCGCGTTTTCCCTGATTGGCGGGCAGCGCAGTGTGTCAGGCTCGCCCGTGGGTAGCCCCACCGTGATTGCCCAAATGCTGGACTTTGCCGCTCACCATGACTTGGCACCCGTGGTGGAACACTTCAAGTTTGACCAGATCAATGAGGCGATTGACCGCCTGCGCAATGGCAGCCCGCGCTTCCGGGTGGTGCTCAGCCGCTGAGTTGACGTGTGAGTCGATTGAATCAGGCGGCGGGAATCACGTACAAACCGATTACCGCCGCATGACAGGCTGCACCAGCAGCCACAAACACATGCCAGATGGCGTGGGTGAACTTCACTTTTTTGGCCGCGTAAAACCCGGCCCCCACCGTGAAACACAAGCCGCCGGCCAGCAACAGCCAAAACCCGCTGCGGTCCATGGCCTCCCACAAGTCCTTGATCAGCACGATGGACGACCAGCCCATCAGCAAATAGGTGATCAACGAAATACGCTTGAAGCGGTTGATGAAGAAGGTCTTGAAGGCAATGCCCGCCGCTGCCAGGCCCCACACCACCCACAACAGAATGGTGGCCGAAAGGCTGTGCAAGATGAGCATCAACATGGGCGTGTAGGTGCCCGCAATCAGCAGGTAAATGGCGCAGTGGTCCAAGCGTTTGAACAAGTCCTTGCGCTTGGGGTTGCTGACGCTGTGGTACAGCGTTGAGGCCAAAAACAGCCCAATGAGGCTGGCGCAATACACCCACAGACCGAACAACTGGCCAGTGGTCAGCACAGCCCATGCCTTGTTCAGCAACCACACACTGGCAGCCACCGAGGCAGCAGCCGCCAAGCCATGTGACCAGGCATTGGCCCGCTCTTCAGCGGGTGAATAAGGGGCCAACACCTTGCTCATGCTTTACCGGTCGTCCTCTTCCTTGGCGCTTGGGCTGATGAACACGTTCAGGTCAGCCAATTGACCATCGGCCAATTGGGTTTTCACCACCAAAGTGAAGGGCTCATTTTGCTTGGTGGGCACACGGCCCAGAATCACTCCCTGCTCAGCGTCGTACTTGATCCAGTTGGGCGGTGCAGAACCGTCCACCATGGTCACGCCTTTCACCTGCTGTTTGCCAACGAGGGCATTCAGGTCAATGCTGAATGGCATGCGGTAAGCCACCTGAACCAACACTGGCGCATCGAAACGTACGCTGGTTTGTGAACCATCGATGAAGGCTGCCTTGCTGATGGGAAACTGCGGCAAGGGCGTATCCCCGTAGGCGGCATACACCACAGGCACCGCACCGATATTCTGCACATCGGTCATGCTGGTGGTGGGCGTTTGGCTGCCGCCGGTGGCCATGCCTGAACCCACACCGCCGTTCTGACGGATGGCGTCGTTGGGGTTCACCACCACGGCGTCGGTGATGTAACCGTTACCGGCCTCCAACACCTGGCTGGGCGTGTATTGGTCATACCGCGTGGCGAAGCGGCGGAAGTTGGGTTGCAAACCACCGAGACGGTCTTGCAGGGTCAAGTTGCTGTCGTAAATCAGCCAGCGGCCTGTGGCCGGGTTGATCACATTGGCACCGGCCAGGTTGGTAAAGGCTTTGTCTGCAGCCAACACCAATTGAGCGTTGTTGGCCGACACAGTTGTGCCAGCTTGCAAGGTGAGGTTGCCGGCGGTACGCACCTGAAGGTCCGACGTCGCGCTCAAGCCTGTGGAGATACTCACGGTCTGTACGCTGGTGTCCACCGCCGAATAAATGTCGCCTTTGCCCTGAATTGAACCCGCCAATGCAGCGAACTGGTTCTGCCGGTTGGTCAAAGTGACATTGCCGCCTTGAGTGACCAGTTGCGCCGATGTGGTTTTCACATTCGCTGTGGACTGCTGGGTGACATTGCCCGTGCTGTTGAGCAGGAATTGTTGGGTGTCCACACCACTGACCGTGGTGTTGGGGGTGGGCAGTACGGTCGTCAATGTTGCAAAGCGTACACCCGAGGAGTCGGTCAGCGTCACATTCGAGGCCTTGGCTGCAAACTGACCCACATCATTGCCAGAGTTGCTCAACACAACGTTGCCTGTAGCCACAATGGCAGCTAGGGCTGCGGTGACCGAGTTGTTCTGGGTCAGATCACCAACAACCTGCAAAGCCAGTTGTTTGTCAGTCGTGGGCACGGAGCTTACGCCGACAGCCACACCATTGATGGTCTGCCCATTGGCTTGGTTGGTTGCACTGCCGATGGACAGGTTCTGGTTGTTGACCAAAGTCAAACTGTCTGACGTTGAAGCAGCCAGAGTGTTGATGACGTTGTTTTCGGTGAGGGTAATGTTACCGCCAGTGGTCTGCAACGCAGCCACATTGGCGGTTAGTGTCGCCCCAGTTTGCTGGGTCAACCCACCTGCAGAGGTGCTGGTGCCGCTGTTGATGGACACCTGCCCTGTCGCTGCTGCCGTCGAAATACCAGCCTGCGCCGTGGTGGACGCATCCAGGTTGGTTCGGGTGAGGTTGGCCAACTGGATGGCTTTGGTGCTGTTCAGCGCCACATTCTGGTTGGCTGCGTTGGCCTTGACCGCCACTGTGCTGAGTTCGTTCAGCACGTTGTTCAGGGTCACGTTGCCAGAGGCTGCATCAACATACAAACCACCGGGGTTGGTCAGCTTACCGGTGGCGTCTGCATTCTGGGTCACTTGGGCTGCACTCACCAGGGTCACCTGCCCCGTGGCATTGATGCCGCTCAAGGTGTCTACGTTGGCGCTTTGTCCAACCACTTCAGCGATGTTGGTTCCACCTGCGTTGGTGTTCTTCACATGCACTGTGCCATTGGCAGTGGCCGCCGCAAGGTTCAGGAAGCTGTTGTCGCCACGCAATGAAATGTTGCTGTTGGCCGCTGTACCCGTTGCGCGGGCAGACAAGCCGTTGGACGTGATGACAGACCCTGTGTTTTGCGCGATGCTGGTGGCCCGCAGACGAACGTCACCTTGACCCGATGCGGTGAGATCACCCTCGTTGCCTGCGGGTGTGGTGACCCCGAGGGTCAAAGTGCCATTGGCCGTGTTCAAGGCAATGTCCGCGTTGTCAGCGGCGTTGTCAGCCGTCAGTTTGGAGGCGATGGTGATGTTTCCACCCGTGGTGGCGTTGGCCACAATGTCGCCTTCACCGGATGTGACATTACCACTGACGGCGATGTTGCCATTGGTGGTTTTGATTGACACCGCTCCGCCTGTGGCGGTGATGGTGGCTGCAGCGGTGCTGGAAAACGCACCAGTTCCACCGTTGATGGCCACATCCACATTTTTGTTGGCCAATACAGCAGCCGCCAGCGCAATGTTGCCTGCGGCTGTCGACAGGCTGATATTCCCGGTGCTGCTGGTCAGTGTTGCCGCGCTGGTGGTGGTGATGTCGCCAGCCCCAGTGGTGACTGCTGCACTGATGTTGCCATTGGCCTGAACGGTAGCGCCCAATGCAATGTTGCCGGTGTGTGCACTCAGGTTAATGTTGCCATTGTTGGACAAAAGATCAGCCGTTGATGCTGTCGAAATACCACCCGATGCGGCGGATACAGTCGCCGAAACATTGCCATTCGCTGTCACATCCGCTGCCAGAGCAATATTGCCGCTGACGGTGGACAGGGCCACATCACCCTCTGTTGAAGTCAGCGTGCCCGCGGTGGTGGTGCTGATATCGCCCGCACCAGTGCTCACGGTGGCGGCCAGGTTGCCGTCGGATGTCACTGCCTTGGACACGGTGATGTTGCCACCCGTTGTGCTCAACGTTGCGGTGGGTGTAGCACCTGCACCGGCGCCATCGGACGCCAGCACTGCACCTTGCACATCCAACACACCAGTGGTGGTGGACAGGCTTACATTGCCGGTGGCCGAGAGCGCATTGTTGATGTTGATGTCAGGGTTGTTGTCGACATCTGCAACAGTCAGACTGGCGTTTGCACCTGTGACATTCAAGGTGACGTCACGGGCTGTACCCTGCGCACGCACACCGGTCACGTTTTTCAAACCCACTGGGGTGCTGGCATTGTTTTGGGTGTTGACTGCATCAACGCGCATGGCGGTTTGGTTATTCACCGCCACAGAACCGTCGGTGGTCAGCGCAGCCAATTTGTTGATCTGGTTGCTTGAACTGGCCGTCAGCGCAACGTTGCCCGTTACCTCGGCGGCCAGGCCACCCACTTGAATGGGTGCCGTGGCAGTTTGTGTCAGGCCGCCGTTCAAATTCTGGATGTAAACATGACCAGCCTCGGCCACGGTGCGGTCGCTGACCAAACCGTTGACTGTGGTGCCAGCCGTAGCGCCACTGGCGGCAGCCGGAATGGTCAAGCTGTCGATGGTGATGTCGGCATTGGTAGTGGCTGCGCGCACTAAAGACAGATCGCCCTGCCCTGTGCTCATGTCCACTGCGAGTTTGGTGAACTCATTGCCCGTCAACGTCAGGTCGGAATTGTCCTGAGCCCGAACAATCAAGTCAGCCGCACTGATGGTGCCCACGCCCGACTGATTGATGGCGTTGCCACGCTGACCTGTGGCCAGGGTTTCACCCAAAGCCGACAAGTTGACCAGCCCTTGCGGGTTGTTCAGTTTCTGGGTGATGGTCAAGTCGGCATTACTGCCGTTGGTTGACACCGACAGGAAACGGTTGGGCACAACGGCGTTTGCATTGCTGGCTGTGTTGGCCTTTTGGGTGTCAACACCATTCAAGGTTGAGGCGGCTACCGAGTCGCCTTGGAAGTTGCGCCCTACCGAACCCACAGTCAACGCTTGCGCATTGTTGATGGACACGTTGCCATTGGTTCGCGCGGCCACGGTGCCCAATTGGTTGGGGCCAAGCAGCAAGACATCATTGCCTGAATCCACACGCAGGTTGGTGGCATTGATGGATGCCCCGGTGGTTTGAACCACACCAGCAGCGGTTTCAATGTTCAGCGTGCGGTCTGCGCCAGGCGATGTACCAATGCCACGCACGGTCAGGTTGCTGTTGATGGCTACATTGCCACCGCCAGTGGCCATACCACCGCGGGCCAACAGGTTCAAGGGGTCACGAACCGTGGTTGCACCGTTCACGGCAATGGTTTTGCTGGTTTCACCACGAGCAACAGGGCCATTCACGTCACCAAATTGACCGATGTTGATTTCACCGGCACCGGGAATGAACACCGCATTCGTGCCCGAGAAAATCTCACTGGCCAGGTACAAAGGCTTGTCGGGCATCGCCACATTGTCGGACGACGGAGGTGTGGGCTCGGTGCCACCAATTTGAATGTCGACATCATGCAGGGAACGGATGTTGACCTGCCCGGTGTTCAAATCAACGCCATTGCGTTGCGTGGTTACACGCAGCCGGTTGGTGGAGTTGTTGATGAACTTCATGGTATCGCCAACCAGGTTGACGTTGCCGGTGAAGGTATCGCCAGTGGCGGCACGCGCCAAGGTTTGATCACGCCGCTGACCGATCGCAATATCGTCACCACTGGTGGTGATGGCGTAGCTGGAGGTTTTGCCGCCGGTCTGCCCAATCAAGGTGATGTCACCGGTCTTGGAGGTCACTTGGGTGTCTGAATCCTTCATACGAACACCCACGTTTTCACCCACGTTGACGTTGTTGCCACCGCCACCCAGGCCTTTGATGACAATGTCGCCGTCCACAGTGCGCACATTTGCGCCGCGGCTTAGTTCGACACCGTTGTAGCTGGCACCTGCTTGGGCCACGTTAGTCACACCCGATGCATCGCCGACGATGGTGATGTTACCGCTGCCGGCCGCCAACAGGTTGACTGCCGCAGTGCCACCGCTGCCAATCAGAACGGCATCCTTGGGGGCGCCGCCGGAGGTGGAAGTCACTTGACCATCCACCAGAATGTTTTGAGTCCCGGAATTGAGGACAGAAGTGCCAAACAGGCGAACCGCCGTACCGCCGGAACCATCGTCCAACGGGGAAGCGCCACGCAAGGTGATGTTGCCGCCGCCGGTGATGGTCGGCCCAGTGCTTACGGAACTTTCCAGCACCGTGTTCTGCAAGAGGATACCGTCAGTATTCTGCTCACCCGACACGCCCCAGGCGCGGCCCGTGGGGGTGGATGCACCGCCCAAGGTGATGTTTCCACCGAAGGTTTGAACGTTCACGCCGCGCTGCCCTTCCAACGCAATACCGCCCGAGAACTGATCCAGCGAGTTGCTGTTCAAAGCCACATTGATCTGCTTGTTCACGGGTGCGGACGTGCCGTCCAGCGAACCCAGAATATCGCGATCCAACACGCGAATGGACCGTTCGGAATTGATGGTCAAATTGGATGCGGTGTTGTTCACCGCAGTGGCGGTGCCTTTAACAATGTCAAAGGTGCTTTGCAGGTAATTCGAAATGCCGGATGCGCCGAAACCACCGACGTTAATGACGGTGTTGGTGGCATTCAACACCAGGGCCGGCCGAATGGTGCCCGGGGCGCTGAAGGTGAGCACAGCACCGCCATCATTTTTAAGGAATACCGATTGGGTACCCGCCAAGCCAGCCACTGTGTCGCCCAAGGCGACAGTGCTTGGGCCGTTGATGGTCAAGCTGCGAAGTGGGGTTGTACCAGTTCCGATATCGCCCTTGAAGGTCACCGCGCCAGACTGGTTCACGGTGCCGTTGGACAAACCGGTGGTGTTCAAGGTCAACGCCAAAGGCACGCCGCCGGTGCCCAGCGAATCGACCAGTTTGTTGAACAAAATGTTGCCACCCACGGAAATGGCGTTGCCACCACCGTCCCGCACCGATTGGGTATCCAGCGTGACAGGGTCGGAACCGATCAGGCGCACCGCTTCATTGAAAGTGATATTACCTGACGGGTTGGACGCTGGAACACCGTTGTTGGGTTGTGCCACCGAGGTGGAAATGGGGCGAGCAAAAGCCAGGTTGACTGCTTTGTCAAAGACCACGTCACCGCCGTTGGTGCTGATGCTGCCGAACAGCGTGACGTTGCCACCAGTGCCGCCATTGAAAGTGACATTCAAGGAACTGGTGACACCGCTGTTGGGTGCGTCAGTGGCGGAAATCTGGCGGGACTGGGAGACTGTACCGAGATTGATGTTCCCCGGCGCTGTGAAAGTCAGCGATGATTCCGCACCGGCTGTTTTAGAGATATCAGCCTCGATGTTGATGCCGACTGTGCCCATGACCGTGACATTCGCACCGGTGTTCAGGGCGTTTGAAATGGTGGTTGCGTCTACCGTGTTGACACCGTCAGTCGCATTGGTCGCAGCAGGTGCACCGGCTGCAATGGTGATGGTGGTTGGGTCGAGCAGCCACTCGCCATGCTTACCGCTGGCCGCGCTCACATCAACGATGGCTGACGAATTCAGCAGACCGCGGGAGGAGGTTTCAACCAGACCGCCCTTTCCAGCCCCAGCACCTTTGGCTTCGATGGCACCAGCCACATTGCTTCGCTGCTCGGACCAAACCACCGCTGTACCACCCTCACCGTCTGCGGTGGCGCTGGCGTTTACACGCGCAGTGCTGGCCAGTGTAGTGGTATTGGCGTTGTTCAGTTTGGCATTCTTGCCTTGGAAACCACCGCCAATTTCAATGTAACCCTGCCCTTTACCACCCGACGCATTCACCTGGCCTTTGACGGTGACATCGCCAGCCGTGGCGGAGATACGACCGCCTTTGTCGCCAGCGCCAGTGCCCATGGCCAGAGTTTGGCCATCCAGCACCAGCTTGCCTTGGGGGCCGCCGTCAATCCAGATTTCGCCGTTGCGTTCAGCCATGGTATTGGCCCGCACAACACCACTCTGGTTAATGCCAGAGTTGGATGCGAGATCACCCGCCTGACGGGCCGTCATCCAGATTTTTCCGCCATCGGCCAACAGCGAACCGCTGTTGTCAATCTGCGCCTGTGCAACGCCGCCGTCCACATTCACACTGATCAACCCACCCTGCCCCAGTTCCAGGCGCACCTTGTCGCCTGCTGCCAAGGCAATCTGGCCGCCATCGGCGCGAATGGTGCCCTGGTTCTCCACCTGAGGAGCCACCAGCGCAACCAGTCCGCCCTCGCGGGCGATGATCTCACCGAAGTTGCGCACAGCGCCTGCACCTGAACCTTGGTTCAAGGCGAATTTGCCGGAGAGGATGTCCTGATCACTCAATTTCAGCGACGAAGCCACCAAGCCGCCCACGTTCACCTGTGCCGTGCGGCCAAACACGATGCCGTTGGGGTTGAGCAGGAAGAGTTGACCGTTGGCGGACAACTGACCAAAAATCTGGGAAGGGTCCGCACCCACAACACGACCCACTGCAATTGCACTGGTGCTGGGCTGCAGGAACTTCACTGCAGCCGATGCACCAATGTTGAACGTGTCGAATTGCGTGAACAGGTTTTGCGAGCCCTGAGTGATGCTCATCGTGTTGCCGATCGACGAAATACTCCCAATACCGGAAGTCACCGTACCGCCTGTAGGCAAGGCATTGGCCGCCAGTGGGTTGGCCTGCGACTGGTTGCCTGCAAACAGGGAGGCGATCAGGAGACCCAGGATCCGTGGTGTATGTGCTGTAGTTTTCATGGTCAATAGTCCGGTAATGTCGAGGGTGGCCTGTCTTTAGAACACGATGTTCGCGTAGATCAGCACACGTGCGCTCTTGGCCTCACCATCGGCGTCCTGCCCCAGCGGGTTGGGGTTGGGGTTGTTGCCAATTTTCTTGGCGAAGGCGATGTTGACCGAACCAAACTTCGATTTGACCAAGCTGACACCCACACCAGCCCCTTCAAGCCCATAGCTGCGGCCAAACTGTCGACGCTGGCTGATATGCCCGTAGTCGTAAAAGGCGTAAACGTTCAGGTCACCAAAGCTGGTGCGGTTGACCAACTTGCGCAACTCAACGTTCAGCAAGGCGCCCTCTTCACCAATGGCCTCCCCGGTGGGGTAAGCGCGTACGCCGTTGGGGCCACCCAACTGGAACTGCTCAACCACATCCAGGTTTTTGTTGGCGGTTTGCCCGGACACTGCGGTGTACAGGTTCCAGGTGCGGTCTTTGCTCAAGGGGGTCAAGCGGCCAAACGCAGCATTGATCTTCTCGAAAGGACCACGTGTGGCCAAATCATCGGCCAGCACGGTGTTGGATTTCAGTGTGACGTCACCAAAGCCGTAAGACACGCTCCACGAGTTCTGCGCGCCGGAAGTCTCGGTGAAATTGCCGTTCAAGCCCAGCGTGGTGAGCTCAACCTTGCGGTCTGAAGTGGGTGTACCCAGCAACTGGTTGAACACGTCTTTGTCATCCACCACCACTGTGGCCTGCACGTTGTTGGTGGCCGAGCGAATCAAGGGATAACTGCCAAACACCGAAGCCACTGAGGAGTTGCTGGCAATGTTCAACGGGGTAAAAGCACCACCGACGCTCACATCCAGGTCCGCATAGGACGCACCAACCTTCAGCCCCGATGAACCAACTGGGGTGACGCCTGCAATTTTCGCGCTACGGGAACGGTCCGTTTCAGTCAGGTTCAATGTGAACAGCTCGCCGTAACCGAAGGGGCTGTTGAGGTTCAGCGTGGCGTTGACACGCTCTTCACCGGAATACTTGTTGCCATAGTTGTCCACCGACACACTGCCGGTGAACAGGTTTTCTTCGTCGACCTTGGCCGTCACAAAGGTGCTGCCGGGTTGTTCACCGGGGCCCAGCGTGGTGGTCAGGGAGCGGACACCCGCCAGGTCACCGGCCAAGCGGACAGCGCGGTCCAGGTCATCGTTCTTGATGGGTTGGCCGGGAATGACCGCTTTGCTCAGGATGGTTTCGATGATGGTGGGCTGAACGCGCTCGCCAGCAGTCTCCACAATCAAACCATCGGTGCCTTTTTGGCCGTCCACAATGCCTTCCAGCACTTGAATCTGAACCTTGCCGCCATCAATTTTTTGTGGGGGCAAATACGCCTGTGCCAGCGGGTAACCCAAGCCACGCAGGAACACGGCAACTTCCTCAGCCACACCTTGCAGCTCGGCCACAGTCAGGTTTTTGTTGGCATAGGGTTCAAGAATGGGACGAACCTGATCAGCCGTGGCCACGGTCAAACCCTTGATGTCGAATTCATTGATGGCCACCGTGGGTTGAATGGACTCACCCGTGGACAAACCATTGACGGCAACAACGACCTGGCCGTTCGAGAACGCAGCGCGTGACACTTGGACCGATGCATTGGGGTGCCCGTTGTTGCGCAGGTAATCGGCCACTTGGTGCACGGCCAGTTCGAACTCAGCGAAGGTCAAGTCCCGCTCGCGCCAAGGCGACAGAATCTGGTTGATTTCATCGGAATCCACCAGCGGGCTGTTCTCAAACGCAAAACCCTTGACCGACAACCGCAGCGCAGACAGGTTCGTCTGAGTGCGTTGCTGGTTGGCGCGAATGGTGGTCTTCTCTTTGAAACGCGAAGGCAACTGAACCTGTTCACGCGTTGTGGATTGCGAATTGTCCGGGTTGGCATCATCAGGTGCCGGGTTGGCATTCAGCGGGGTGACCATTGTCGCGTTGACCATCAGCAGCAGGCTTGCAGCCACCACGGTCTGGTTGCGTTTGTTATTGGATCGCTGTTTCATTGGAATCGGTCCGGTTAGGTTCTTATAAGGTCAATTAAAGCTGGCTTCGCACTGCAAGCCCGACGGAATCTGGCTGCCTGGATTGGGTACCGTCAGGCGAACCCGGAAAGTGCCACTGGCTGGATCAATCACACGATCCAGGTTGGTCACTTTGCCGGTGACTTTCTTGTTCAACATCGGGAGAAAAACTTCCCTTGTTTGTCCTTGCTTGAATTCGCCAAACAGTTTCGAGTTGACGACCAATTCCGCATGCAAGGGGTCGATGGACGCAATCTTGAAAATCTTTTCCTGTTTGACCAAATCGCCACGTGCGCGGTAGCGGTCTACGATCACGCCATTGATGGGGCTGGTGATGGTGCGCAACTTCAAGAGTTGCTTTCTTTCTTCCAGCTCCAGTTTGGAGAGATTGGCCTCTGTCTTCACCTCGTCCAGTTCATGGTCGGAGATGACCCGCTTTTTGTAAAGGTCTTCGTTGCGCCGCGCTTTGCGGTCACCAAACTCGGCCTTGGCCTCTTGCGTTTGCAATTGGGCGGTCTCCAGCCCTGTGTTCAGCTTGGCAATCACCTGCCCGGCCTTCACCAACTCGCCACGGTCGGCGTTGACGCTTTCCAAAACACCGTCCAGGGGTGTTCCAACAATGACTTCATGTGAAGGCAACAAAAAGCATGAGCTGACCATGCGGGAGGACGAACTCTGCGCCCACACTGACCCAGCGGAAAGCACCAAGGCGAGGCCCATGCCGACAGGCACCGCGGCTTGACATAATTTAACGTTCATAAAGCGCATGTAACACTCATTCAAGCTGGCCCGAAAATGACAAAGAACGCCGGGCCTGAAAATCGCTGCTGAGCATGCCGCCCCGAATTCTTCGGTGCTGACGCTCCACAGACCATTGATAAAACCGACAAACACGCAGTGCTATGTTGTTGTACAAACGCGACTGCGAATTGGATGTCAACATTCGTTTCAGAGTGTTGACCACCCACGGTGCACGCCCTTGGAACAACTCATCGTCCAGGGACAGCATTTCCTCACAGGTGCCGGGGTCGCCCTGTCGCGCGCAACGGCCAATCAGCTGGCGATCCACACGGCGGTTGTCATGGCGCTCGGTGAGAATCACATGCAAGCCGCCTGCCTTGCGCACTGCATCATCCAGATGAATGTCGGTGCCCCGCCCAGCCATGTTGGTGGCGATGGTGACCTTGCCCGGGAACCCGGCGCGGGACACCAGTTCGGCTTCCTCTTGGTCGTTCTTGGCATTCAGTACCTGGTGATCTACACCGGCACGGTCAAAATGCTCGGACAAGGTTTCTGAGGCCTTCACCGAGCGGGTGCCGACCAACACAGCCTGATCGGCCGCCAGTCGGCTTTTGACGCTGGCCACCACGGCCAGCCAACGGTCCTCGGCAGTCACAAACATTCGGCTGGGCAAATAAACCCGCTTGTTTTTCAAACGTGGCTGAATACGCACCACAGGCAGGCCATAGACCTCGCCCATCTCCAAAGCGACTTCTTTGCAGGTGCCGGTCATGCCGGAAAAATTCAGATAGCGGCGAAAGAACAACTGAAAGCTGATCTTGCCCATGGTTTCCTTCTCGGGGCTGATGGGCACACCTTCCTTGATTTCCATCAACTGTTGCAGGCCCAGCTCCCAAGAACGGTCGGGCATGACACGCCCGGTGTTTTCGTCGATGATCATGATCTTGTCATCGCGCACCAGGTAATCAATATCCCGCTGGAAACCGTGAATGGCATTCAAGGCGCGGGTGATGATTTCCTCACGGCGCAACTTGCCCCGCCAGAGGCCCCCGTGTTCTTCAGCGAATGCCTCAATCCGGCCTTTGCCGGTGTCATTGAGCCTTGCCGCCTTGCCCAGTTCGATCAGTTCGTAGTCTTCACCCGCTTTCAGCGAACGGGCCAATTGCATGGCCTGTCGGTAATACTGTTCCAACACGTTGTTGCGTGTTTCGCGCGAGATGATCAGTGGGGTTCTGGCCTCATCAATCAGCACGCTGTCCACCTCGTCGATGATGGCGTACTGAAGCCCGGGCAACATGGTGGGCTCACTGGTGCCCAGGAATGCGCGCAGGGACATGCCCATGGGCTTCATGCGCGGCCCAAGGTCGATGCGGTCCCGCAGGTAATCGAAAGTGAGAATTTTGCTGGTGCAGTACACAATGTCCGCACGGTACTGCACCCGTTTTTCATCAGGGCTCTGCTTCTCGACAATCAGCCCAGTGCTTAAACCCAGGCTGTGATAGAGCGGCTTCATTTTTTCAAGGTCACGCGTGGCCAGGTAATCGTTCACCGTGATGACATGCACCGAGTTGCCCGCCATGGCCAGCGTGCTGACGCCCAGGGTGGCGGTGAGTGTCTTGCCCTCACCCGTGTCCATTTCCGCGATGGTGCCGCGAATGAGCGCATAGGCCCCGCAGATCTGGCTGTCAAAATGCGCCAGCCCCAAGTTTTGTTTGGAATGCCAACGGATTAGCGCGAATGCGCGGGCAGCGACATCGTCCACCGGCCCGAAACGGCGAAGGTCACGCTTGACTGCCTGCAGCCGCTGAGCCAACTCGTCCTGGCTCAAACGCTCAAGCTCATCGTAGCTTGCATGAACCTTACGCACGAAACGCGCCATGTGGGCCTCGCGGGACCACCACTTGCTCAGCATGAAAGTACGCAGCTTTTCGAACTGGCGGTCCAGCCAACCGGCCTCAGTCCAATTCTGGCGTTGCGGATAGGGACGCCCCCCGACGGTCAGCGCGTAATTGCTCATACGGCAAACCTTTTCAGGAAGAGTTGGCGGAGTGAACGGTACCACTGCATGGCCAAAGGTTCGCTGTGGTGGACGAAACGCACAAACACCCGGTTGCCCAGTGTGTTCGGCATGGTGTTGTCCTGAAAGCGAACCTCAAACTGAAACAGCGGGTTCAGGGCTTTGGGCCCTGTGCTGGCGTCTGACTCCGGGTCCAATCCAATCTGTCCACCCCCCTGCAACGCCAATGCCAGGCTAGGCAACTGTTTGGTGGCCGAGGGTACCTCTCGCACCAGCTTGGCATGCACCAAGCTCATCGGATTGTCCGAGGTGCGAATTTCGATGCTTTCAGTGCGCTCACGCACCAAGGCCACACTGCTTTGGGGCACAACGGTGATCAAACTCAAGGCTTTGGGGTCGACCACATCACCAAGCTGCGAGCCACGGTCGAAATACTTGCCCGCAAAGTCGCCCGGGGCATCCATGTAAAACACCCCGATGTTGGGGCTGCGGATCACCATGGAATCAAGCCTGCGTTCAAGTTCGGCCACTTCCTTGAGCACGTAGTTCAGTTCCGCCTGGGCTACACCCACCTGCACCCGGTCATTCGCAGCGGCGAAGGTGACTCGTGCAGTCAATTCATCTTGACGGGCGCGGGCACGCTCCAACTGGGTCAGCAGTTCTGGGTCGTCACAACGCAGAATGGGTTGCCCCAACTGCACCTGCTCCCCGGGTTTGACCAACACAGAGTTGCCGAAACAGGCGTAACTGTTGGTGACTCTGGCGTTGTCCGGCATCCAGATGATGCCCTCGGCCATGCTCCACGACGGCGCAGGAACCAGTGTGACAAACATGCCAACAGTCGCCAGGAACGCCCCGGTCAGAATCACTGCGCGTTTGCGAACGCTGCGCAGCGAAGGGCCGACGAACAACTCTTTGAGTACCTTGTGCAGTGGGGACAACAACATGGACCAAACCGACCACAGGGCCAGCAAGACACCCACAAAAAAGTACATCTGGGCAACGGCAAAAATAATCCCGAATGCCACCACCATGCGGTAAATGAATGAACCTATGGCATAAAAAACCAGCCAGCCAGACTCTCGTGGAGTCAGCAGCATGGCCTGCAATTCATCGCCCACACGAAACACGTACTTCTGCAGCAGGTGGCCGATGTACTTGTTCGCTTTTTGTCCCAGGTTGGGAATTTCCAGCCAGTCGGCCAAAGCATAATAAGCGTCGAACCTCAACAGTGGGTTGCCGTTGAAAAACAAGGTGGTGATACTGGCGAGGACAACCACTTCATTCAACAGGGCTTTGACAGGCCCACCACTGACAGAGGCCCACACCCACAGGGCCAGTGACGCCACAAACATCTCAATCATCATGCCCGCCAGGCTGACGACAATGCGATGGCGCTTGTTCTTGAACATCATGGAACTGCTGGCATCCACGTAGGGCACGGGGATGAACAGCAGAAACATCAAGCCCATTTCACGGCATGAACCGCCATAGGCCTTGATGGCCAAGCCATGACCCAGTTCGTGGATGGCCTTGAGGACCGGGAATGCGAACCACAACAGAATCATGTTGTCAGCATTGAACACTCTGGCCGTGATGTCGGAAGTCAGTGCATCCCAATTCATGGCCGCCTGAAAGACCCCTGCTGCAATGCCCATGGCCCAGATGGCCAGAACCCAGGGCGCACTGCCTCTGGGAAAAGCGGCAACGACATGCGTGAGAAATCGGTCTGGATCAATCAGGGGGAGCTTGAGCGCCATCGGGTTACCGATGTACTGCTTGATTTTTGCCGTGCGGTTTTTCTTGCGACGCTCCTTGAGCTCATCCAGATCGGGCACATTGCCACCGAGCAGCAGGTTCGTCTGGTGCAACTGGGTAAACAGGCCGATCAATTCATCCTGCGTCGGTGCCCGGTCACCCAACTCATCCTGCAAGGCCAGCCAAATGTCTTCGACGGTTTTTCGGCCATCCAGCATGGCCAGGGACTTGTGCGCCACTTCATCAATACGAAGCATTTTCCCTGAGGCTGTGTCCTGAACCACGTACCACACTTCAGTGCGGTACACATGGCGGGCAATTCGGGCCTGGCCGCGCAACTGCGGCCTCAAACCCTTAACCCGATACCATGAACTGGAAAACAGGGAGCCAGTCATGGTGTCAAATCCCGAACCAAGACCAGAGCTTCAGACGCAGCCACACGCCAGCACGGTGGGTCCAAATCCACACCAAACGACGCTCGTCAATTTCCACTTTCGCCACGCCTTCCATCCCGGGCCGCAAACTGGCCTCCGAGGCCAGCAAAGTGCCTTCGACACGGAAGTAATTCAGGCCGTCCATGACCTTGGCCACCGGTGTAATCAGCTTGACTTCAAAAGGGAATTTTTCGTCCGGTATGGCGGTGACCACCAGGTTGCCACGTTGCCCGACTTTCAGCCACGCAATGTCCGCCTCGTCCACATCCAGAACGACCCGATAGCCATCCAGAGGTGCCAACTCAAACAGCACCTGCCCTTTTTTAATGGCGCCTCCAAGGCTTTGGGACAAGTCGCCCAAAGTCAGCAGGCCATCAAATGGGGCGACAATTTTGGTGCGCTCCAACTGGGATTCAGACAACTGACGCTGGGCCTTGGCCTGTTCGACCTGGGCCATCACAATCTGGATCTGAGGCAAATCAGACTGCGCTTGGGCATCCTGAGCCTGCTTGGCATACTGGTCCTGTTGGCTGAGCCAACGCTGAGCCTCCAGCATCAATTCTTTGTCGTCGAGGGTGGCCAACACCTCGCCTTTTTTGACCGTCTGCCCGGCACGGTAAGCGGCTGAAGCCACGAAGCCATCATAAGGCGCAGCAATCTGCCTGCGCACACTGCCCTCCAGCAGGGCATTGGACGACACGCGGAAATCGCCGGTGGCCAACACGCAGAAGGCCACAACGATCAATGCACAGGAGTACACCAGCTTTCGAGTGCCGTGTTGGGCACCCAGCAGCCGGTTTTTTTCTTCACGGCACCAGTCCGTGAAACGCTGACGGAACGGCCGTTCAGCATGTCGGCGAGACAGCACAATCGGCCCGACCACGGGCACCAGGGCTTGGGCCATGGCCACAGTGTCTGGTGTGGGGGCCTGTGCCCATTCAAACAGGACAACGCCCGCCTCTTTGGCCGAGCGTGTGAACGGCACCGCGACCACATGGACACTGCCGTAATCCCTGCACAACTGCTGGTGGGCCTGCATGGTGGCCGCAAGCACTGGCTCCGGGGGATTAGCCGGGTTGAATTCTGTGGGCTTGCCCTGCTCAAGGGCCTCGTTCATGGCCGATTCCAGCAGCAGAACAAGGTCGATGCGTTTCTGAAAATCCGAGGTGGCCGAGAGGGCTTGCAGCTTGACGCGATCGCCTTTGACGAAGCCCAGTGAAACCCGGTCGCTGTCCAAGCGGTTGGCTGCATTCGTCACCATGGCCTGATAGGCGTCATCAGCAGACGGCTCATCTTCGATGGCCATCACCTGTTCCATCACCAATTCCAGGCGTTTGACATTGTTTTGACTGGCATGGGTGCGCCCATGCAACCACGGCAAATACAGCCACCCCTCGCCTATCGTGAACTGTTCACGCAGGGCAATGGGAAACTGCTTCTGGGCCATTTCCACCACAAACACGCCATACAGCGCACCATCCAAAACCAGCGGTTGCGCCCACACAAAGCCACTTGATGTGGGCAAGGTGATTTGCAAGCGGGTGGTCATGGCGCGTTCAGCCGCGTTGCGGATGTGCTCCGCCGTGGCCGACTTTTCGTTGGGCCAGTAGGCGGCGGGCTCAAATGGGCCTTCATCGGCAGCGCCCACAACCACCAAGGCACACACCAGGTTGGAATACTGGTGCTGACTTAGAAGCGCAGAAAGCCACCGCTGGGCCAACAGGATTGGATCAGCGATGGCAGAGCCGATGGGCCCCCGAATAGCGGGGTCCGGCTTGGGCGGATAAAACCCGAGCTGTTCAGCCATGATCAGTCAGAATCAGAGCTTGAGCTCTCCGTAACGGGCTTCGTATTCCTTCAGGCCCAGTTCCAGCAATGCGTGCAAACGCTTGGCTGCATAGGGGTTCAACACGATGCGGTTGGACAGGAATACTTTCACTTCTTTGGAATCAGACTGCCATGCCTGATTGGCCCCGAACAGCAACATGATTTCTTCGCGTGTACCCAGGACGTTACAAACGTTGGCATAGGTGGTGGACATCTTGCTGTCGTCCCAATCAATACGGGGCGTGGTTGGCTCAACAGCTTTATTTGCTTCAGTCATGGAAAAGACACTCCTCACAGGAATTAACTAATTTAGGTGTAACCCGATAGAGTGTGTCTTTTTTCAAGCCCTCTGTAAAAAGAATGGGTGGGTCTCGGTGGAGCATTTAACATTGGTTGACATTCTTTCACTGTCTTGCAGTGAAAGAGTTCACACAATTCAATGCTCCACCCCTGTTTACACCCTCAGTCAATCCTCACTTGCGACGTTTCCAGTTAATGCGTCCTGACGTTGAGCCGATCAAGGCGGAGGCCGCAGCCAGCCCTGTCGCAATCTCATCGGCCAGACTGCCCTCACCTTCGCTGGCCTGAGCAGCTTGCTCGGCAGCAGGCGCTTGTGCCCCCTGCTGTGCAGGCGCTCCGGCTTCGCCAGAGGCTGGTGCAGGCAACTCGTCATACACATCGGCGCTTTCCCGACCGAACGACTGACCTTGCAGGGTCGCTGCTGGGTCGGTCTGTGACGTCACATTGGACGCGCCAGTCTGAACACCCAGGCTTGTTGGGCCTGTGGGGTTCAGGGAGTTGACGGTGGCCGGGTCGCTTGCAGGCTCTTGCCCGTCGGTGTTGCCACCCAGGGCGTTGACAGAACCCGTGTCACCCGAGGAAGTACCGATGACCGCAGCATCACTGCTTGAGGTGCTGGAGGAACCACCGTTGTTGGACGACGATGAGCCGCTTGCACCAGTGCTGCCTGTGCTGCTTGTCGAAGTGCTGCCCATACCGGTGATCATCAGGCCGATGGTCAGGTTGGCCAACTGGGCAATCTGCGCGGGGGTCAAGCCCTCGAAGACGCCTGTACCGGTAGAACCACCACCTGTACTTCCACCACCGTTGTTACCGCCGCCGTTGTTGCCGCCGCCGTTGTTGCCGCCGCCGTTGTTGCCGCCACCGTTGTTGCCGCCACCGTTGTTACCGCCGCCGTTGTTGCCGCCGCCGGTGCCTGGATCGACCACTACCTTGGTGCCGTTGATGCGGACTGTCAAGGTGTCGGTTGCCGAGCCATCGAAGGATTCAATCGTGAATTGAACCTCGCGGAATTGGCCCACTTCCAGATCAGCCAGGTCTGTGGTGTCAGCCACAGCAAAGGTCCACGTACCATCAGTGCCCAAAACGAAGCGGCCCAAGGAGGTTGTCGTGTCCTGTGCTTTGAACAAGGCTTCACCCGTATCCACGTCGGTCACATTGAATGCGCCTGACAGCGTCGAGGCTGGGGCATAGTTCGCAGTGCTCAGTACAACGCCGGTGATTGTGGCGACATCATTGGAACCCGTGATGGTCAACACCACAGGCATGCGGGTCAGGCCGTCCAGAGACACTGCCTCGAACTGCTCGGTCAGGGTCTGGCCTTGCGGCAGTGACTGGATTGCCACATCCGACATATTGACGGTGTAGGTCCACTGACCATTCGCACTCAGGGTGAATCGACCATACAAGCCCGTGGAATCGACTGGTTGGAAGACAGACTCGTCCCGATCCAGATCGGAAATGGTCAACTGGCCAGTCACGCTGGACAACTGGTCTTCGGTGATTCCGCCCGCAAAGTTACCACCCAAAGTGGCCTCGGACTGGGCACCGAACACCTTGACCGACACCACTGTGGACGAACCATCGGCAGTCTGAACGATGAACTGCTCCATGCGTTCTTCACCACCTTTCAATGCGCCGCCCTTGATTGCGTCGAGTGTGTAAGTCCAGTTGCCGTCTTCGCGCAGCGAGAACACACCGAAGTTGGTGGCTTGGTTATCCACTGGGATAAAGACCGCAGCACCTCCGTCGGCTGCAGGCAGCGCAAGGCGGCCTGTTGCAGTCGTCAGGCTGCCATCGATGACAAAGCCTTCACCGACAGCAGTGCCCACCAGCGCGTCGCCACCACCTTGGTTGCCACCACCAGTGTTGCCGTCCTTGACTTCATCCAGGAACTCATCGTAATCGCCCAAAGCAACCAGGCTGATGACGTCCTTGAAGGAAGAGCCCTCGACATCGCGGCGGATAGAACCAGAGCCGGACAACAAGACATCCTGTTCGCCATAAGGGAACATCAGGTCGGCCGTGTTGACATTGGCCCGGGTCAGCGCGCTGTCACGCCCTTCCCCACCCAAGACATAGTTCTTGCCGCCGTTGAACAGCAGGTTGAACGTGTCGCTGTCGGTTTGCTCAGTCTGGTTGACCTGGTCGCTCGTGGTCTGGATGCGGGCCAGATCCTGGCGGTTGTCACGGGACACAAAGTCAATTTGACCGTCATCCCCAATGAACACACGCTCAGCGCCCGATGCCGTGGTCGTCACACGGTCGTTGCCACGACCGGCGATGACGTAGGCGTTGCCGCCAGCCACCACAATGTTGTCGTTACCGCCCTGGTTTTCCACAGTGCTGAGAATGCGGCTCAAGCGGCCTGTCAGGGACTGGTCGTAGAACACCGCACCCGCATCACCCAAAACAACCGTCTGCTGGTTGCTGCGGGTGTCAGTGCGAACATCGATACTGTCTGCACCTGCACCACCAATCACCACCTTGTTACCGCTGCCCACTGCAATGGTGTCGTCACCACCCAGTTGGCCGTTCAAGGCATTCACCAAGGTCAACTGGTATTCGCCGGTGGCAGTATTCAGTGCACGGCGCATTTCAAGGTTGTCACCAGACACCACATCCAGAGAATCGGAGGTGGCGTTGATGGTCAGGGTGTCTGAACCCAGTCCACCTGCGAGCACGTTGAAATCCAGCGCCACTTGGGCATTCTGTCCGCGTGCGCCGACAGCCAGAGTCACCTTGTCGGCACCTGCTGTAGTCACACCGGTGTCCAAGCTTTGAACACCCAGAACACGGCCCGCTGCATCCAGATTGATTTCAGCGTTGTCGCCTGCGATCACACGCTCATACCCGGCCATGGCCAGGACGGAGATGGTGTCAGCGCCAGCGCCGCCCAGAATCAGCTTGATGCCATCAACGTTGGAGATACCAGCACCGACGGCGATGGTGTCTGCTGCGCCATTGGGCAGGCCAATCGAGGCCACCAGCGTTGGTGTGCCAAACAGGGTAGACCCTGAATTGGCAGTCGCGCTGAACTGGATGGAGTCACCGGCCGCAACCAGATTGCCCTTGCCTGCGTTGACGGTGTCAGAACCAAAGCCGCCCACGATGATGTGATCACCATCCTGAACAGTCAATGTGTCACCGGCACCCTGCTCCAGAGCAATGGATTCGAGACGAGTCACCTGACCCAACAGGGCATTGCGAACCAGGCTGGCGTTGTCACCGACCAACACGGCAGAGGAACGAGGCGCGTTCACCTCAATCTTGTCAGCACCCATGCCACCGATGGCAATCACGTTGCCCAAGGTGCTCATGCCACTGACCAGATTGCCGTTGCCAATCGTGATGGTGTCCGCATCGCCGGTTGAGGCTGTGTTGTCCAGTGTCTGCGCCAGAGTCACATCGCTGGCCAGGCCAGCACCGATGAACTGCATGCTGGCGCTGTCACCCACGGCCAAGCGGAAAGCGGTGCGGGAAGAATCAACAGTCAGCTTGTCCCGACCAGCGCCACCGATGAACACCACATCACCATCAACGATGGAGACCGTGTCCGAATCACCGAAGTTCAGTGACTTGCTGACGATGGAACGCAGGCTGTCCGCTGTTTCAGGACCGCCCACACCTTCGGGGTTACCGGGCTCATAAATCAAGGTACCGGAATCGCCCACCACGGTACTGCGGTTGATTTTTCCATCAGTGCCAGCAACAGTGGCCAAATTCACCACATCGGCACCGAAGCCACCAACCACTGTTTTAATACCGCGTCCAAGGTTAATGGTGTCGGCATCGCCCTTCTCATCAGTGAGTGTCGTGATGGATTGAATGCCATAGCTCTGGGCTTTCTGCTCGATCTGGACATTGTCACCAACGACTGTGTCGATGCTGTAAGCACCGGGCTGAACCGTGATGGCATCCGCACCCAGACCACCCACAATGATGTTGCGGCCGAGGTCTGCTTTGCTGTCGATCACACCCACGGTGATGGTGTCGCTGCCTGCTGTGGCCGAGATGACATCAGTGGACATGACAGTTTGCACACCGCCCACCACGTCAAATGCCACGGTGACAGCATCGCCCATGAGGTATCGGGCAAAGCGTCCACGTTGATCAGCGTGTGTGGAGCGTGCATCACGGGTGGCGTTGACACGCACGGTGTCCGCGCCGAAGCCACCAACCACCATCTTGAAGCCATCATGCAGGGTAATGTTGTCGTCACCACCGAACACCAGGCTCTCGGACAACAAGGTACGCAACACGCCGTTTTCTGCAGCGGTGTCGTACTGCAGTGAACCACTGTCACCCAGTACAAAGTGATCACCGTCACGGGCCGACAGAATGTCTGAACCCATACCGCCAATCACCGTCTTGTCGCCACTGCCGCTGCCAATCAGGTCGTCACCACCGAGGTCGTTCAGGATGGAGCGAACCAAAAGGAGCTGTGGTGTCTTGGTCACGGTCGAGCCGTCGACCACAGACTCGCTGCGAACCACTTCGCCATTGTCGCCAATCAGGATATCGGTGCTGATGCCCGTGCCTGCGGTCAATACCCGGGTTTCTTCTTCGAAGCTTGCGCCACCGACGAAGATCCGGTCTTTGCCCATGCCGCCGATGACGACGTTGGTTCCGAAGTCGCCGCTGGCTGCGTCACGGCCTGCGCCGATGGTGATGACATCATTGATGCCATTGCTGCCATTGGCGTCCTCTGTGGCTGCAGTGTCAATGGAACGAACCAGTGTCATCGTACCCACGGCATCGAACACCACGGTTCCTCGACCCCCAATCACGTAACGGTAAACACTGCTGCCCGAAGTGGCTGCTGTGATGGTGATCACATCGGCGCCTGCGCCACCGATCACCACCGAGTTGCCACTGCCCAGGTGAACGTAGTCATTCTGGTCCACATTCGCCATGGCGGTTGCCTCAGCCTGAGTGAAGGTGTTGGAAGTCACCTCACGCAGAATGCCGTTGCCAGTAGCGTCATAGGTCAACGCCCCACTGTCAGACAAAACTTGGTTATTGCCGTCATGGGCAGCAATGGCGTCTTTGCCATAACCACCGATGATGACCTTGTCACCACTGCCTGTTGCAACCACATCATTACCGCCCAGGCTGTTCAGGATGGATTGGATCATCAACAACTGGTTGGCCGTGGTTGCTGTGGAGGCTGTACGCTCAATTTCACCGTTGTCAGCAATCACGATGTCGCGGCTGATACCACGACCGGAGATTGCGTCGAGCAGGTCTGATCCACCACCAATCAGGATGGTGTCATTGCCCATGCCAGTGACAACAATGTTGCTACCGAACGAGCCACTGGCTGCATTGCGTGCTGCACCAATGGTTACACGGTCATCGCTGTCCTGAGTCACAGTAGAATCAGTAGTCCGCAATTTGATCAGGCTACCCAGCGCATCGAACTCCAGCTTGGCATGGCCACCCACCACCAGACGGTTGGTAGCCTCATTCGATGCCGCAGCCGAAATGGTGATGTTGTCCTTGCCAGCACCACCCATCACGATGGCATTGCCACTGGCCAAGTTGATGGTGTCGTCGCTTGCGGTGGCGCTTTCATCCACCCCACTCTTCGTGGTTTCAATGGTTGCGAGCAGATGCGAGTTCTTCTCAGACTTGGCGAAGAGCAGCTTGCCGTGGTCACCCAACACGATGTTGCGCTTGCCCAGGGCATCGGAGACGGTGATGGTGTCAGCGCCGTGCCCCCCCAGAACAATGTTGCTACCCGTGCCCAAGGTGATGGTGTCGTTGCCACCCGCTGGTGAGGCTGTCAATTCATCGAAGTTGGTGACTTCGATGGCCAAACGGGTCGAAGCGCGCAACTTGATGACGCCAGAGTCACCCAACACAAGGTTGTCGCCATTGCCAACGGTGATGTTGTCCGCAGCATTGCCGCCCACCACAATGTGGTTGCCATCAAGGCCGACAATGGTGTCGGCGCCGCCCTTCACGCTTTGCTTGGAGGTCACGGTATCAACCGCACCGTCCGCTGCAAACTTGACCTGCGCGAAATCACCCACCATCAACTCATTGCCCGCATCGGAGCGTAGCGTGTCTGCACCGGTCGAGCCGAACAGCACGTCGTCACCCTCTCCGCCTTCCAGGGTTTGTGGCCCAGTCGACTTGTCGACGTTTTCGACAATCTGACCGAACCAGGTCCATTCGCGGTTTGGCAACTGTTGCCAAGCCAACTTGGCGCCAGACTTGCTGAGTTCAACTTCACTGCCGGAAGTATTGACAAACTTGAGAGAATCAGCAGACAGCAAATCGCTCCCAGCCATACCCTTGAGGCTGTCGTCGCCTCCGCTACCAAGAATGATGTTGTTGGTCGAATTGCCGACCAAGGTGTCATTGCCGGCGCCGCCAAAGATGTTGTGGAAACCACCCACCTTGACGGACTGTGCGGACTGGGTGAAACGGCTGTTGGACGTGGCGGTGCTTTCGTCAATCGTCACACCGGTGTTATACGAGGACAGGTCCAACGTATTGCGGGCAGAGGGCCGCTCGGCCGCAGTGTTCAAGCCGACGTTGGCACCACCCACGCGTGTTGCAGCACCATAGACCGTTCCAACCAAGGCGTGTGCGTGGTCAAACGCAAACACGTCGCTGCTGGTACCTCCAATCACGCTCTCAATCCCCGTGAAGAGGAATGAGGTGTCACCGAAGGTGGTACCGCCATTCATGCCTGTTGTGGCATTGCTGACAACACCGTCGTTCAAGGCTGCATCGTCAGTGTCACGAATCAGGCCTTGAGCGGCCGAGCTGAGTTTGGCCTTGAAGGCCGCAGAGCCTTCATCTTTAACAGCCACATGCAAGGGTTTGCTTTCAAACGACATGTCCAGCGTGTCTGCACCTGTGCCCCCAGCGATCCAACCCACCGAGGTGGTTCGGGTCCAGGTCGCTGAGTTGCCACCCTGTGTAGCCTTCATGTTCAAGGTGTCAAACACAACCGCGGATGTCTGCTTGGAGAAGTCCAAGGCGTTTGGATCAGTGGTTGTCACATCATCAACTGTGACTGTGCCGAAATTGCCCAGGAATCGATAGGTGTCGGAACCTGCATTGCCGGTCAGCGTGCTTGTGCCGCCACGGGCCACCAGCAGGTCTGTACCGCCGTTGCCTGTGATCTTGGTCGAGCCATTGGAACTGGACACCAGCACGTCACTGGCCGAGCCACCGATCAATTCGTTGGAACCAGACCCTGTATCGACCAGAATCGCTTCAATAGTCGTCAAGCCTGAGACATCAATCTTGTTCTTGCCCGAACCGGTCACACCGACGATACGCTTCACACCAGAGAATGTCCGGGTGTAATCCGTTCCATCAATGGTGGCCGTGATCTCGATCTCATCAGTTCCAGTCTGTTTGATGACATAGGTTTCATCAACATCTGACGGGTTCTTGTGAATCCGGTTTTCTGCCTTGGCCGATGCGAAATCGTCCGCGTACTGGGACGCACCGATGTCGGTCAACAAGGCCATGTCCGTCAACCCACTGCCCATGTGCAGAGAGAACGTACCATCACCATCGTCGTCCGCGGTCAGGATCGGGAAGCAAGGTGCTGGGGTGTGCTTGAATTCGAACAGTTTCTCGCGGAAAAGCTGCTTCTTGTAAACCGTGGCAAAACCCACCTTGACCTTCAAGTTACCCTGAAATTCGATTTTCAAACCGACTTCAAAGATGTCTTTCGGATCGCACAACAACACATCGGCGATTTCCGAGACACGGAACTTATTGTCGTTCGCGCCCTTGCCATTGTTGTCATTCCAATCCAGAGTACCCTTGAAATCAATACCCGCAGCCAAACTCACACTGGCAATGTAGGCATTCAGTTCGGCAAACACCTCCAGACCTGCCGTGAAAATAATGTCCGGCATGTCTTTGCCATTGACAAAATTGTCACTGATGTAGAAACCATCGAAGATGTGTGCGACGTTCTTGGTTTGGAAGTACTTGTTGATACCAAAGGTATCGAAGCCAAAGCCAAGATTGATCTCAACACCCAGGTGACCACGGATACCTGCACTTACTGTGGGTGCAGAATACAACACGGTCGCGAGCTCAATTTCGGTTTGATACACCAAGGGCTTGGGCGTGAACGTGACCAAGTCGACGGTTTTGCCTGTGATCAGGTCCAGAATCTTCGAGAAGTCTGCCAAGAAAGGCACTCGGAGTGCACTGTTAGGGTCATTCAACTTGGCCAAGAAGCCCAACACCCCGCTCTTCGCGCTGGCCGATGGGGCCTGCGGGGTGCTAGTTCCACCGGCAGTCAATGCCTTGGGCGTGACTGGCGAGTTCAAGGCACTGTTAATGTCCATGACACTGCCGGACAAGGATGAACCTTTCTTGCCGGAGCTGGAATTGACATTGCCACTGAGGGTAAACACCGCACCAATCGGAATGACCAGGTTGCCTGCGTCTTTCGGAATGGCACTGATGATGTCAATCAGGCTCTTGAACTGCTTCAAGAACTGAATCTGCTTGGTACCGCCTTGGCCAAACAGCTCCGCCAAACTGAGAATCGTCAGGTTACGGCCACCATTGAACAAAGAGGTCCCCGGAATTTCCTTGTCCAAAATGTCCGTGATCTTCTTGATCTCGTCGGTGAACGGTCTGATCTCTTTAACAATCGGATTCAGGAAGTCACTGAAGAAGCTTCCCATGTCCAAGGCGAGGTCAGAAATCCAGATGGTTGGCGATGGGCCAAACAGCTTGCGATACTTCGCCTCAGCACTGTTCGCGGCCAAAGCGCTGACATCAATCGCTTTGAGCGAATATGTCAGGTGGAAGTCGGCCAGCAACCTGGGCAGAGACCGTTGTCCTTGAACGGACAAATCCAGGTTGAAGTTGGCTTGGGCCTTGGCGTTCAATTCAGACTTGAAGTTGTCCAGGAACTTACCGGAGTTCATCTCGCCGAAGGTCAGACGTCCATCGTCGTTCCTGTCCCGGATATCGATTGTGAAGCTGCCCCGGAAGTACGTCCGCGAGCCGATTCCCCGGTCAAACAAATCGGGTGAATTGACGATGCTCTGATCAGGCAGACGGATGGAGTTACTCCAGTCGTCCACAATTGTTCCAGTCAAGAAGAAAATATTGGCCTTCAACTGAGCAGGGTCAACCACACCGTCGCCATTGCGATCACGCCCTTGCAGGTATGCGTCGAAATTGATGGCAATTTCCTTAACCGCAGCGTTCGCCCCAGTGTCAGGAAGATCCAGGACGTTCTCGATCAGTTCATTGCGTACCTGATCCTGCCGATACTCCACCTCACCCTGTGGGTTGATGAAGCCGATGCTTTCCAGGTAGGCCTCGTGTTTCAGTGTTGTCGAGCCAGCGCTGACCGTGTCCAAAAGCCCAAGGCTTTCCAGATAAGCCGCATCGAAGTAGTCAATGTCGCCAAGCCCGGCGTGGTCAGTCATCTTGCTAATGAGGTACAAACCATCATCAATACTCAGACCGAAGCCGAAGAAGAAGTCCCAGCCGAGGTCGAGCTGCAACCCACCGTCCACTTCAAGGCTCAGGCCAGGGAATCCGATGTCAAAGGAAATATCGACATCGCGGGACAGCAGGCTTTGGCCCAAATGCATCCGCAACTGCAATGCACCTGCGTCATCCAGCGCAGTGACACCATCGACCACATCAATGATGTCGCCACCCTTCTTGTTGTTACGCTCCATGCTGGTTTCACCAGCCAAAACGTAGCCCAGACGTGTGCCGTCTTCAATGCCTTTGCTTCGGGTCGCGTTACCCATCGCAATGTACTCCAGCACGATGTCGTCTGAAGTCACCAAGCCATCGAAGTTGTAGTCCTTCAGGAAGTTCAACAACGGATTGTCAAATGCGTATCCGGCATTGTTCTTGTTGGACAGGTAATCGATCAAGTCCTTGGCAGGGTTGATGATGCCGTCCTTGTTACTGTCTTCGGTGAAAATGCGGAAAAGCAGCTCACGAAGTGCATTGTCCAAACCGCCGTACTGGTCGAGTTGTTCGTCCAGAATACGCTGGATGGCGCCAAGCACCTTCTCCTGGAACAGGGAGATGAAGTCCGCGCCCTTGGCCAACTGGTCACCAATCAGCGGCAGAGGAATCTTGGTCAGTGTTTCGATACCACTCTTGATGCTGTCCAGTGCAAAGTTGATGCCATCGAACAGAACGCTCGGATCGCGCAGCAACTGGAACAGCGGGTTCTTCAGACGGAAGATCTCAAGGTACTGGCCTACACCCGGCAGCTTGTAATACACATCGACATTGGCTGCAAAAATGGTGGGGAATTGACCAGTGACGTTCTGTGAGCGAATGGACTCGCCATCAAAAATGCGGGTAAAGAACGTTTTGAGGCTGCCAATACCCAGCTGAATGTCGCCAACTGCAATCGGGTTGTCTGTGCCACTGGGGATCAGACCCAAGGTGGTGCCAAGGTCGAAAATTTCGGAGGGCAACTGCACAAATGTTGGCAACGTCACCTTGGCGCTGCCATCAAAGGCAACATCCAGGTCACGGAATACTGCACCGAACGCTGTGGCCGTCAGATCATCGGTGTTAACCGACACTTCGACTGCCTTGTTCTTGAAGGTGCTGCCGCCAAAAGTGATCTTGAACCCGCCGGAATCACGATCCACTTCAACGGAGATGCCTTTGTAGGTTGGCGACACAGCCGCGTTGAGCATCTGTTCAAGCTCATCGGCAGTCACGTCGTAGTCAATGTCGCTGACGGTTTTGGTCACCGTGCCGTACTTGAATGACAAATCGAAGGTGCCACCAGTGCCAGAGATCATGGTGACGCGGCTGACAGCAACCGCACCGGCCACGCCACCCATGGTGAGAGGCACCACACTGATCTGACCTTTGAAGGTGATCTTGGACTCATCTGCATCAAGACGATCCACCGGCTTGCCGGTGAATTCGGTGCCAGCAAACTCAATGTCCCAGCCCTCCGCAGGCTTGCCGCTCGCGTGATAGGTCACATTGACCACGGCACCAGGCAATGGCTTGTTGGAACCCGTTGGTGAACGGAAGGCCGCTTCCAGCGCGGCTTTAACCACGGCAGGCGTTGCGTTGTAGGCAATATCGCCTGTGGTGTAAGTGCTGTCACCATACTCTACGGACAGCTTGAAGGTTCCGGCGCTGCCGGACACCAACTTGAGCCATTGAACCGTGTTGATTGCACCCACAGGGTTTTGTGCATTCAATCCATGAGCAGCAGCAGTGATGGTTTTCCCGTCGAACCCGGCACCGCTCAGAACCACTTTGAAGCCCTTGGTCGTGTCCTTGGGGTCGTTCAAGGTCACAGAAACAGCACCACGCAGCGCTGCTGGCCCAAACAGCAAGGATGACTCAATGGCAGCCTTGACGCCAGCGGCATCAAAACTGTTCAAAATCGGCGCTGTGGAATAAGTGACCCCACCGACCTGGAACCGCAATTGGAAGCTGCTGTCCATCTTGGGTACAACATTCAAGGGAGCTGCTTGAGTGGCAGACCCCGAAATTGCAACCTGCGTGGAAGCCAGCGCTGTGCTGTTGAAGATCAGTCCCTGTGCAGTACCCGTTTGAAGGGTTTGTACCGACATGGCCGCATTGAAATAATGCTTGCCATCGCCCTGTCCAATCGCGCCATTGGGGTCATCTTTCAGGAACAAGCCCGCTTCAATATTGATGTCAGCCGAACCATCGCGAATGCCCAGAGTTACAGGACCAAGGCGTGCAGCAAAGTTCAGTGACTCGCCGTTGATCAGCGCTGTCAGACGAGCGAAAGTGCCCTTGTCATCAGTGAAGTCAGTCGGCGTGTTATTGTTGAAGAAGTCATAGACAAAGAACTCACCAGAAGACAAGTCAAAGCCCAGCGACAGATTGATGCTGGCTGTGGGTACCACAGTGACCTGGGCCGAGGCCTGCAGGTCAATCAGGTTGCTCACGGTACCCAACACGTCTGCAAAAGCATCACCGCCTATCAGGTCGCCCAAAGTTTGCAGGTCGATGTTGATCGGGAACTGCTGGTTGAACAACTGATACTGGAACGGGATGTCAATGCGAAGCGCGTTGCTGACATTGTCATAGCCAATGTCAAGACCGAACACATTGGGACGGGCTGGGTCATAAACCGGAATTCCGAAACTTTCGGACAGCACACGACGCAGCTCCGCAACACCTTGGGCAGGGTTGGAGCCAAGCTTGTCGATGGCTTTGGCCAGGTCTGCCGCAACGTTGAAGATGTCATTGACGCTCTTGTCAATGATTGGAATCTTCTGATTCAGGAAGCTGAAGGTGCTCAACTTGCCAAGCATGTTCGACACCAGTCGCAAGCCTTCAACAATCTGTGCAAACGACAGGTTCTTGAAGTTGGTCAGGTAATCTGCACCCAGCACATTGACCTTGACTGCGTCCGCCAGTGAAACCGCACCCTTCCAGACATCAATGACTGGAACAGAAATGTCAATCTGTGGGACCACATCGGCTGGCAACAACGTGATACCACCGGCATCAATGCTGACACCGTCAATCAGTAGTGTTGCTGTCGGTGTTGAATCCAGGTTGTAACTGGAGTCGGTGAAGATAAAGTCGGTGACGTACTCAGAAATCAACCGTCGTCCCACCACTTCCAAGGCATGCGTAGTTGGCGCATTGAACGCCAACACATTGACCACGTTACCCATCGGATCGGTGTTGCTGGCCTTGCTGATGAACTTGGTTGCACCACCACCGAAACTGAAGCTGGTAGGCAGAGTTGCCGTTGGATGCTTCAAGTTGTAAGTGGTAATTGCGGACGCAATTCGGGTGTTGGCATAGGTAACCAATTGATCAAGGGTAGTAAAGCCCTCGGTATCCTTGGCCAACAGGGTGACCACCAATTCAATGGGCTTGGCCGTCTGGCCGGCGGGCGCATCAGGGGTCAACTTGATGGTGAAGCCGACATCAGCACTCAGGGAGCCCAACATCTCAGTCGATGCATTTTTGACTGCAGCATCGAGAAGTACCCGCCCACCTTTGGCGGCCGTGACATCACCTCGTACACCCAAATCGCTGAAACGATTTGTCGCGGCTTGAATCAATTCTCCGACATAAACACGGTCGCCTGCATCGCCATCGGGCCCACCCTTAAGCTGCAGCAGAACACCAGCACTGAATGCTGCTGTCAGATGGTTCAGCTTGAGGTTGATGATGCTGAGTGAGGCTTCGCCGGTAAAGTTGTCCACGCGGGCGTCAAAATTGCCGCCCAGCGAGGCATCCTGCAGGAACACACCCACCGAAGATGCTTCGAGTTGCACACCAAACTGCATACCAAGCACTTTGGCGAGGTCTGTGGTCTCTGAGCCCAGGAAGCGAAGTGTGCTGATCTTCTCCTTCATGGTCATGAACTGTATTACGCGGTTGCTTCCATCGGCAATCGCAGCCCTGGCCTTGAATACATCGGCCAGGCTGTTGACACCGTCCACGCCATTCAGTGGCCCAAGGTCGTCACCAGTGATTGCAGCAAATGCGGTATTGAACGCAGCAATCAGTTGATCCTGTGTGTAGGTTCCCGCTGCAATAGTGATCGTGATGACATCGTCTTTGCGTGACGAGCTTGTGCCCAAGGCATCTTCAGCACCATCAACTGCGAGCTGGAAGACTTGAGGATCTGTAAACGTCACGCTGGCAGGCAAGAACACCTGACTGATGGTCGGCTCGCCAGTCACTGGACTTGAACCGAAGACCGCCTTCGCACCTGCATCAGTGGCAGAAACAGTGAACTCCAGCACCTGCTGTGCAATCAATTCAAAAGACAGCTTGTTGTCGGCGTTCAGCTTAACGCTGAGGGCATCGCCAAGCTTGGCATAGCCAGAAGTGGCCAGCTTAGAACCCACTCGGAGTGTCTGAGCCTTCAATGCATTGTTGATACTCGTCACCAGTTCAGTGCTGGTCTGAGTAGTGGCCGCTGCGTTAGCAGGCAAAATAACATTGAATGTTTCGCCATCCAGAACAAACCGGAATGTGCGTGTAGGCGTCCCCGCTGACGCGAAAGAAGAAGTCGCAGGAACAGCTACATCGCCTGTGGCGGTATTGACCTTCTTCACGCCCATGCTGACGTTGAAGTTCTCGGGGCGATTGAAGTCAATGCCAATAGTTGCCAACAGGCTGATGCCTGCATCGATGGTCAGGTTTCCGCTGGTTGTCAAAGACGCCAATGGGTCAAGATCGAAGTCCAGATTCAGTGGCACATCAATCGTTGGAAGCCGCGGAGTCAGCTTCAGGTCAAACATGAAGTCCATGGCTTCAGCGTCGAACCGAGGGCTGATACTGAACACTTCGCCATTGGGCAGAAGCTGCGCCACCATGTCCTGAAGAATCGGGGCAATGTCGGCCAAGGTGTTGAAGCGCGGCCCTTTCTCGACCGTGGCATTCTTTCCGACTGGGCTAAAGCCCAGTATCTGTGCCCCGTTGCCGTAACTGACAGGGTCATCTATGCCCTTCAGGAAATCAGCAAATACAGTGATGGTCTGCAGATTACGAGCACCGACCGTTCCCCGGTATTCAATGTCGAACACCAGCGTGTTTTCCGACATTTCCACAACTCGTACGTCCGCAGAAGCGCCAATCAATGGTTTGTCCGCGTTGGCAAAGGTTCGGGTAATGACCTTGCTGAGCAACGCCGAATACTTGTCGGTGTCGCTGGCACCAGCAGCGACGGTTACCCCCGCTTTCGCCAAAGCTGCATCAAGCTCAGCCCCGGTCATGTTCAACTTCACGCCTTGCTGAGTGGCGTAGGTCACCCCGTCGATGACAATATTGCTGCCGAAGAAGCCGCCTGCAACATCGTCCAGGACAACGCGTTGTACTTCATTTTTTGCGATAGACGTCGTTGTCTTCGAAGCGCCTTCCTGCAAAGCATAGGCGACGACCGTGATGGGGGTCGAAGCACGAAGTGCGGTGCTGGAGGTCAGTGAAGTACTGCCGTCTGTTGACGCTGTGAAGAATGCTCCACCTTCCGACAGGTCCATCCCTTTGACACTGTCGCCTGTGAACTCGATGTTCAACATCCGGATACCGTACGGCAATGGATCACCGGCAATTTCTTCGACCTCGGTCACGGTGACTGCATTTGCGCCCAAACGAGCGTTGATTGCCGCTTGGATCTGAGCCGCAGTTGCATCAGGCGCCAAGAGGACGGTCAACATGCTCTGTACGTCAAGGCCGTTTGCGTCTTTGGTCGCAAACTGCAACTGGAAGCTGGAGGTTTTTCCGCCCGATGCTCCACCCGCGTTACTCAACATGAGGCGCTGGACTTCATTGGAGCCCCCAACCCCACCTTCGACCTCTGTAACGATCACTGCGAATGCAGCAGGAAGAATCGAGAATTCTTCAAACTGGTCTGGATTGATCGGAACAAACTGCAGCTTGCCGTGAGTCAGATTACCAATCTGACGTGTTTCAAATGCGCTGACACGAATCAGGCTGGCAGCGACTGTTTTGGTGGTGATGGTTGGGTCTTTACGGACGACCTGGTCGACCCCTTTGACTTCGCGAGTCACCGACAGCGCCGCTGTGGCCTGCCCAGCCAGTTTGCCCAGGAAGAGGATCTCAAAGTCGCCGTTCTCACGAACCGTGACGTTGACCTCGTCAACCCCTTTAAGGCCGAGCAATGCGGACTTCAGCTCACCTGCAATTTGTGCGGGCGTCTTACCGGTGATATCAACCTTGATGACGGTGTCAAGGTCATCAGCAAAAGACAGGGATACTGCCGTTGAGTCTCCACTGACCGTGCTTGGGTTGAATACGGCTTTCCCAATCACCTGAACAGGGGTCACAATCAGTTGACCCAGATTGCGGCCGGCCAAAGAGTCCTTGAAGCGGATTTCAAAGGTCAGTGAGTCGCCATCGCCTTGAGCTTTACTGGTGACCGTGACATTGCCCTTTCCAACTTCGGGCAACTTTTCAAGCAACAACTGCAACTCAGCGGCTGTGATGTTGGCAGAGACGGCTTGCGAAAGCTCGCCTGCTTCACCCAGCTGAATTCTGAATTCCCCACTGCTGGCGTTCAGTTGCAATGTTTGTACTTCCGAACGGACTTCTGCTGTCTGTACGGTCCGGAACCCAACGGTACTGGCAACGGTGTTAACCGGGGCCTGAGCGAATACAAGATCAGCGATTTCCTGACCTCGCAGAGCACCCTCGAAGCTCACCCGCCACACACCGGTCTTTGGTGAAGTGACCTTCAGATCAACACCAGCGATGCCATCGGACAACTTCACATTGTTGGAGTCAACGGCGTTCAGCAAGGCTTCACGAACCTTGCCTGCACTGATGTCAGCACTGATTACAGCGGTGGTGTAGGTCTTGCCACCATGACTGAGCGAAAGCCTGAAAGTGGTGCTGGACGGATTGGCCCCAACACCCACAGTAATGGCTTGAATCTCGCCCGTGGCGTTCTTGCCAGACAGGAACTCAGTAATTTTCATACCGGCTTCACGGCCTGCAGGCGCAAAGTTACTGAACTTCAGCGCACCCGGATAGAAGCGCATGTCAGGTACGTTGGTCTGCGTGTAGCGGCCCTGGGAGAAATCGAGCAGGAAGCGCGGTGCGGTACCTGTGTTACGCAGCGATGAATCGAAGGGGTCACGACTTGGGAAGGACACCACCACATTGCCTGCACCGATCAAGCCATCCATGGCTTTCTGGATCAGCTGCACCTGCACTGTGGGGTCCGCCAGATAGACGATTGGACCAGAACGTTTGCCGAAAATCTCCAGCTCGAAGGTCCCGCCGGAAATGCCTGCAAAAGAGATGACCTTCTGCTCAGAAATTCCGGCTTCGTGGTTCAGCACCTCGGCAATGTCGAAGTTCGCCGTGGTCGTTTTGTTGAATGAGAGTTCAACGACATTCGACCCCTGAAGCATCAGGCTGCCCTTCAGGCCATTGAGGAACAACAGGCTTGGGAAGGTAACCTTGAAGCCGTCCACGCGGTTGCCTGACACCGTCAAGGTATTGGGGTCAACCGAATACATGGCACCCACGGCCGTGCGCAATTTGTTCAAAATGCTGGCTGCGGACTCCGTTTCACCAATGGTGAAGGTCTGCGTCAAGGCCGGGTTATTCTGGGTCAGCTTGACTACGCCAGAACCATTACCAATTTGCAAAGTAACAACCTTGCCCTTAACGCTGATCACGTCATTCAAGGTTTCTTGAGCAATGTATGGACGGCCGGCTAGCGCGCCACCAAACTCGATGCGGTAACCTTCAGCACGTGTGCTGAAGCTCACTTTGATCGACGCCGCATCGACTCCGGCCAAGGTTGCAAAACCTGCCTGCAACTTGTTGGCCACATCCAAATCACTGTCGCTGTCACTCAATGTGACAGTTTGTGTTTTTGAACCCATCTTCAGGGTGACAGTACCTGCACCAATACCCAACTCGACAAGCAAGATGGCCGGAATTGCTTCACCGCCCTCCTGAACCGTGGTGACAGTGGCCACAGCGCCTTTCGCGGCCTCGCTTTGTTCACTGGTCTGACGGTCAACATCGGTCACCGTGGTCTCAGTCTGCCCCGTAATCACGCCCGTTTGAACGGTGAGTGCTCCCTGTGCAACCTCGGCCACTTTGGCATTCACATACTCTGCAAGCTCGTTGATGTGTGTGAATGCAGCTGTGTCAGCCTTCAGTAGCTTGATGGTGTAAGGCGTTGCCTGTGCATCGCCTTTGCGCTTGATCATCAAGGTGAACGCAACATCGTCACTCAAGCGGGGGCTTACCACATCGTCACCGACGATGGAGTTGGAAATTACGCCTTGCAAGGCATTGTTCAGCGCCTGGGTGTAACCATTGGCGAAATCAAAGATGTCGCCAAGATCGGTGTTTGTGAAAGGCACCTGAATGTCAAACGCTTCAGAATTCCGGAACTCCGCAAGGAAGTTACCAATGTTGGCCAGCATTTGAATAATCTGGGCAGGGCTCAGATTGGTCAGGCTGGTCAGGTTGCTGAAGTTCTCCTTGCGCACCACTGGTGTGGTGTTGCTCAGGTCTTCAAACGCTACTGGCAAATCTTCTGTACCGTATTCGATTACCAGCTTGGGGTTGTTTCCACCAGTCAACTTGGTGAGGTCACCACCAAACAATTGGGCCTTGATAGGCAGATCCGCCGTGGCGTACAAGTCTGCCGCCACGTTAAACATATCGCTGAAGCTGAGTGTTGCATCCTGAATGTTCTTCAGGCTTGCACGCATTCCACTGGCAAAGCCAGTGCCCTCCTCTCCATCCAGATCAAAGCCCAGGCTGGCTTTCGCTGCGAAATCCAAGGTACCGCGATCGATGTTGGCATCAAGAATGCCCAAAGAAATACCAGCATTCACGTTCTTGGCATTTGCGGACACACTTGCCTGTGCATCGCGCAGTTGGAAGAACGGCGAATTGGCTGTGGCCAAATCGCTCAGGTTCTTGAAGCCCAGACCAAACGAGAAATCGAACAGCACATTGCCCTGGAACTCCAGGTCTGCACCGCCTTTGAACTTCAACTCGGGGTTGTCGATACCGACGGACAAATCGAGCGCCGTATTGAACAACTGTTCCAAATTCAGTTTGAGGTCAAGACGAATCTCTTTGGTTTCACCCTGGGTTTGAACGCGGGTCAACACACCTGCCGTCGGAGAGGTCATCAGTTCGTTGATGTCCTTCTGTGCCAGGGCGTTGGCGAAGGTGGCCACAAACAGGTTAGGGCCAACTGTTTTCACCATCACATTGCCCATCAGGGTTGTGACGGCTGAGGAAGATCCAGTCAAGGTGATGGCGCTGAGGGCCTCCAGCGCTGCCTGAATATTGGCAGCGGTTGCAGCATCGTTTGCACCACGAACAATGTTTGCGGTGGTTTGACCACCGAAGCTCAATTTGAAGGTATCGACATCCCCAGCCACGCCAATGGCGACTGCTTCGGATGTGTTGAAGTCAAAGCCACCACCAATCGTGAATGGCCCAACCTCTGTTTCACCGCTTTGTGCCGGGAATAGGGATTGCAAATCGGCGTAATCACCTTTGGCACCGATGTAGTCGCGCAGTTCGGCAATCAGGCCAGACAGGGTGTGAATTCCCTCTTTCGCGTAATAGGCTTCCAACACGTCCTGTTTGGAACCATCAGCCAGAACGCGCTGGAAAGACAATACATCACCCAAGCTGCGGCCATCTTTGGACTGCATCAATTGACCCAGGGACTTGTTCACCAAAGGCAACGCTGTGCTCAGCAGTGACGAATCATCCAGACCGTTGGTAATGTCGCCAACCGAGTCAAACAAACTGGTCAGATTGCGCTTGGCATCAACCCCGTCAATGCTGATGTCAAAGAAATAGCTCAGTTCAAGCTTGTTGTTGACGATCTCAGACGTGATGTTGAGGATTGGGTTACCCAGTTGCCCCAGATTCAAGCCGCCGACGCTGCCGTCGAAGGTCAAACGGGCATCAAAGGTGCCCGCAGGGGTCACGGTGAAGATCGAACCCAGTGTTTTGCCCTGACCGGACAATCCCTGAATGTCTTTCAGGGTAATGCGCCCTTTGTTGTCGGTGTTGTCTGGGTCGGTTGCTTTGACGCTGGCTGCGATTTTTCCGGAGACTTCGGAATCAATCAATTGCGCAGTGATACCACTGCTGCCACCCAAGGCGGCAGTCACATTCAGACCCGTCACCTCAAGTGAGGCCCCAGTGTCCAAGCGGTTCAAACGGAAGAACAAGTCTGCGCCAGTTGGCAGCGGCAATGTGCCCACGACCGGCACATTGCCTGACCGTGTGCCGATTGCAACACCGACTTCAATGTCGGACAACAATACAAATCGACCCAAGGCGTGACCGCTGGCGGCCACAGAGGCCACATCACCCAGACCGAGCGTTGCAGAATCGAGGTTGAAATCCGAATCGAATCCGGTGTCCAGGTTGGTGATGAGTTGGAATCCGAGGATGACCTCGGGCGAGCCCAGGTCGAACTTGGGAATGAAAGCGAAGGCTGGGCCTGTGACCTTGCCGAACACATCGTCCAGCACCACAGGGTCAATCTCAAAACTGGCCAACTCGCCCTTGGTCTGGATGTCCAGTGCGGGCAAGCCCGACAGGTCCAGCGTCGCACCACTGCCCAGCGAGCCGCCACGGAACAGGTTCAGCAGGAAGCTCAGGTCAATGCCTGTCAGCGTTGCGCCGCTGAAGTTGAACTTGGGCAACGAGACATTGGGGAACTTGAACTTCGCAAAACTCAGGTCGATGCCCGAGAAGTCAAAGCTAAAGCCGTTGTTCGGGTCATTGGCTGGCAGCATCGGATCGAGGAACACGGGCATGATGGTGCCCGTGAAGTCGATGCGCGGCAGCTTAAAGCCCTTGAACAGGTTCTTGAAGTTAAAGTCGGGCAGGTTGATGTTCAACAGACCGCTCAGGTCCACGCCCTTGAAGCTGACACCGCTGAAGTCGATCTCGGGCAGCTTGATGTTGGGGAACGAGGCCTTCAGGGCCTTGAACTTCAGGTGCAGGCTGATCAGGAATTTGTCCAGGTTGAACGAGAACTCGAAGTTCGAGCCGCTCAGGTCCGGTGCGCTGGTTGGACCAAAACCGTCCCATGGGCCAAAGTGTGGCGTAAAGGTCGGTGCACCGAACAAGGTGCCAAAGTCAAAGCCTTCGAAGCGGATGTTGCGAAGGAAGTTGGGCAGCTTGATGTCCGGCGTGTTGAACTTCAGGTTCTTCCAGAACGAGCCATTCAGGCTGGCATCAAAGTCAAAGTTGATGTCGCCAAAGTTCACATTGATCAGCACCGCAAAGTCCAGCTTCGCGTTGCCAAAGTCCAGTTTGAAGCCTGGAATGTTGAAGTTCAGACCCCGGAAGCTCCAGCCCCGGAAATCAAATCCGTCAAAGCTGTAACCGCCTGTCTTGCCACCGTCTGCAGGCAAACGGTACACAGTGTCGCCATCATAGCCGGGGGGGAACTTGTCCGCGTCCAAACCGCCCGACAGCGTTACTGCGAACTTGGTGCCAAAGGCAAAGATGTTCTTGAAGTTGATGTTGGGCAGCGTGATGCCGCTGAAGTCCCAGCCGCGCAGGTCCAGCCCGCTCAGGTTGATGCCACTGAGGTTGATGTTGATGCCAAACTTCAGTTTCTTCAGGACGCTGAAGTCGATGCCCGAGAGGTCCCAACCGGACCAGTCAAAGTTGAAGTTGATCGCACCCAGGTCGATCGTTGGAATGGTGATGCCTTTGGGCACGGCCAGGTTGATGATGTTCTCGGCCAGGTTGCCAAATGTCGCCTTCAGGCTGTAGTTGGTCAACATATGGTCGAACGTGGTCAACGCGTTGGCGCGGGCTGCCGAGAAGTTGGCATCCAGCGCAAAAGCGCCCATCAGGTTGGCGCCCTTCAGGTTGGCGCCCACCAGCAGTGCTCCGCGCAGGTTGGCTCCGCTCAGGTTGGCATTGCTCAGGTTCGCGCCAGTCAGGTCAATCCCGCTCAGGTCCAGGCCCGACAGGTCTGCACCACTGAGGTTGGCCCGTGTGAACTTGATGCCTTCACGGAAGACATCTCCCGTGTTGATGTCGTTAAAGTGCGTGCCGCGCAGGAACACTTCGCCTGTGCTGTTGGCGCCCACACCTTTGAATTTGACGCCCACCATCGAGGCGCCTGTGAAGTCGGCTCCGCGCAGTATGCTGTGCTCATCAAAAATGGCGCCATCCAGGTTGGCTCCGCTAAAGTCCACGCCCGTCAGGTCTACGCCGCTGAAGTTGGCCCCTGCCAGGTTGGCATCGACGAACTTGAAGTTGCGGATGTCATTGCCCATCTTGGCAAAGTCGTAGCCGCGCAGGTCCCGTCCGCTGAAGTCGGTTTCCGAGGCATTCAGGGGCAGTGGGAACCGTTTGGCCAGCTCGACCTGTACAAAGTCGGCAAAGGCCTTCAGGGTTGGTGAGGTCTCCAGGCTGGCAAAGGTGTAGCGATCAAAGAATTCCTTGGCGATGGACTTCAGCGCGAACACTTTGATGTCCACATCGTCGCTGTCGTCGCTGTCAAAGCCCACCAGTTCGTTCACTGATTTGTTCAGGCCAGGAATCTTCTGGTTCAAAAAGCCGGTGCCCAAAATGTCGTCATTGACGGTCTCGTCAATGGAGCCCAGCAGGCCCTTCTCGACCACGTTGCCCATGGCATCGAAGGTGCCAATCAGGCTGTCGCGCAGGTTCTTGGTCAGGCGGATGTCCAGGCTGGCATCGGGTTTGTTGACCGTGAATTTGCCGGTGGCTGCATCACGCACGAACAACACGGGCGCATCCAGTGCAACCACGGGTTGACCAAAGTCATTGAGGTTGATGCCCGCACCTTGGGCGTTGATGGTAAAGCGTGAGGCAAACGAGCCCGAGGTGTCCAGGCTCACCAGGGAGCTGACGCCCGCTTGGGGAATCTCATCCAGGTAAATGCGGTCCAGGCCATCGGCGTTGTCTGGGTCGTCCACGCCCACGCGCAGCCCCGCTTCCAGTGTCGCTGTGCCATCAACCACTTGGGCATCGAGCAGACCAAACACCGACACGTTGGCGTTCAGGTTGTTCAACACCAGTTTGGTGCCCGCCTCCAGGCGGTTCACGTCAAAGTACGCACGCGCGCTGTTGGGAATGGAGAATCCACCACCGACCTGACGCGTGCCCAGCACCAGACCAAGGTCCACATCGGCCGCCGCAAACAGGTACCCGCCTACGCTGCCAGACACCCCAATGTTGGGCAGCAGCGAACGAACCGACGCCGGCAAGTCCGCACTGCCCAAATTAAAGTCAAAACCCAACTCCTTGAACAAATTCACCTTGAAGTTCAGGGCCAGCTTGATCTCACCATCGGTGATCTCCAGACCGCCATCGAACTCGAAGGTTGGGCCATTGACGCCCAACTCGGTGGGGTCAGTGATCTCGACCTGTTTCATCACCGGCAACAGGATCTGGCCCAAACCGCTGGCGGACACCAGGGTTTCTTCATTGACAATCGCACCAGCCACACTGGTGGTGCTGCCATTGGCGCGGGTTACACCGCGCAGATCGGTGGCACGGAAATCAACACGCTCAAACTTGGCGTTGGTCAGGATGGCATTGCTCAGGTCTGCACCGTTGAGCTTGACGCCGTCAAACAGCAGGCCTTGCAGGTTCACACCGCTGAAATTGGCGCGCGTGAAAATCCCTTTAACTTCATCAGGCAAGCTGATTGCTGGATCGCTGGCGCTGCCACCGGCAACGGTGGCGATGCCACGGAAATCGGCACCGGTGAAATCGGTGGTGTCAGTGAGCATTGCGTCGGCCAGCTTGGCATCCTTCAGGATGGTGCCGGACAGGTTGGCGCCACTGAGGTTCACACCGGTGAAATTCAGGCCAGTCAGGTCCAAACCGCTCAAGTTGCGGTTGGCCAGTGACGCACCTGTGTCAATGATGATGGCGCTGCCATTTGCACCGGACGGCGCAGTTTGGCCTTTGTCCAAAACCAGACCGGTGATTTGGGTGGCCAATGTGACTGTGGCGCCAGTGAAAGTGGCATTGACAGCAAATGCATTGGTCAGGTTGGCACCGGTCAGGTTCACACCAGTGAAGGTGGTGCCGCGCAGGTTCGCGCCATTGAGCAGTGCGTTGTTCAGCTTCACACCGCTGGCCAGTGTCAGGCCAGACAGGTCAAAGCCGGTCATGTCGTAACCGGTCAGGTCTGTGCTACTGTCCGCCACATTGAGCATGGCCAGCAGGCCGTTGCCCACGCCAGTGGCAAAACCATTGTACAAAGCCCCGTTGAGCTTGGTCGAGCTCTCCACACTGGTGAAGGTGGCGTCGATCAGGGATGCTTTGCGCAGGTCCACACTGCCCATGGAGGCGTTGCTGAAATCAGCACCACGCAGATCCAGACCAGACAGGTTGGCACCAGTCAGGATGGCACCGGTGAAGTCCACTCCACGCAGGCGGGCAGCACCAGCCTTGCCTGCCGAACGGTCGACGGACTTGTAGCCTTGATAAGGCCCACTTTGGGCGTTGGCGTCACCGCGCGTTGCAAAAGTGGCGCCCACCAGGATGGCATTCTTGAAGATGGCACCAGTCAGGTCTGCACCGGCGAAGTTGGCACCAGTCAGGTCTGCACCGGTGAAGTCAAAGCCGCGCAGGTTCAGTCCGGAGAAGTCCACGAAGGACAGGTTCTGGCCGCGCAGGTTGGTGTTGACCGGATCAAAGTCAATGGTGACCTTCTTGGTCAGCGCCTCGTTCAAGGCATCGACCAGGCCCAGCAGCGTGGCTGGTGGCAGGCCATTGGTGCTGGTCAGGTTCAGGTCGGTGTTGTTGAAGTAAGCACGGGCGGCATCGCTCAGGTTGAACAGGCGCTTGAGCAGATTGTCCTGGCTCTGGCCAGAGGCAAACAAATCACCCAGCTTCTTGTTGACCAGCGGAATTGTGGTGTCCAGGAAATCAGTGGCACCATCGCCTGCAGACTTCAAGGCATCCAGGACATCCAACAGCAGGTCACGCTGGTCGGCATTCAACTGAATGTCCAGTGCGTAGTCCAGCTTCAGGGTCTTGCCCTCAATCGTGGAGGTGATCTCCAACACGGGGTTGCCCAGAATGTCGGTGAGGTTACCCAGCTCGCCCACGCCCACATCGAATACGAAACGGCCATCTAACGTTCCGGCGGGTGTGATCGTGAAAATCGAGCTCAGGGGTTGACCTTGGGCACGCAGGCCTTGCAGGTCCTTGAGGGTAACGCGGTTCTTGCCATCCACATTGTTCGGGTCGCTGACCGCCACACGGGCAGCCACTTTGCCGGAGAACTCGCTGTCCTTCAGGCCCACGTTGGCCACACCCAGCAAGCCCACATTGGCTTGCAGGTTGGTCACATCCAGCGAAGCGCCTGTGTCAAAACGGTTGACCTTGAAGTACAGGTCACCGCTGGTGGGCAGGGGAACGGAGCCGACCACGGGCAGATCGCCCTGACGGGTGCCCACAATGATGCCTGCTTCAATGTCGGAGAGCAGGACAAAGCGGCCCAGCGCATGACCACTGGCTGACACTTCAGCCAGTCCGGTGGGGATGCCCAGGTCATCGGTGGTGAAACTGAAATCCGAATCGAATCCGGTGTCCAGGTTGGTGATGAGTTGGAATCCGAGGATGACCTCGGGCGAGCCCAGGTCGAACTTGGGAATGAAAGCGAAGGCTGGGCCTGTGACCTTGCCGAACACATCGTCCAGCACCACAGGGTCAATCTCAAAACTGGCCAACTCGCCCTTGGTCTGGATGTCCAGTGCGGGCAAGCCCGACAGGTCCAGCGTCGCACCACTGCCCAGCGAGCCGCCACGGAACAGGTTCAGCAGGAAGCTCAGGTCAATGCCTGTCAGCGTTGCGCCGCTGAAGTTGAACTTGGGCAACGAGACATTGGGGAACTTGAACTTCGCAAAACTCAGGTCGATGCCCGAGAAGTCAAAGCTAAAGCCGTTGTTCGGGTCATTGGCTGGCAGCATCGGATCGAGGAACACGGGCATGATGGTGCCCGTGAAGTCGATGCGCGGCAGCTTAAAGCCCTTGAACAGGTTCTTGAAGTTAAAGTCGGGCAGGTTGATGTTCAACAGACCGCTCAGGTCCACGCCCTTGAAGCTGACACCGCTGAAGTCGATCTCGGGCAGCTTGATGTTGGGGAACGAGGCCTTCAGGGCCTTGAACTTCAGGTGCAGGCTGATCAGGAATTTGTCCAGGTTGAACGAGAACTCGAAGTTCGAGCCGCTCAGGTCCGGTGCGCTGGTTGGACCAAAACCGTCCCATGGGCCAAAGTGTGGCGTAAAGGTCGGTGCACCGAACAAGGTGCCAAAGTCAAAGCCTTCGAAGCGGATGTTGCGAAGGAAGTTGGGCAGCTTGATGTCCGGCGTGTTGAACTTCAGGTTCTTCCAGAACGAGCCATTCAGGCTGGCATCAAAGTCAAAGTTGATGTCGCCAAAGTTCACATTGATCAGCACCGCAAAGTCCAGCTTCGCGTTGCCAAAGTCCAGTTTGAAGCCTGGAATGTTGAAGTTCAGACCCCGGAAGCTCCAGCCCCGGAAATCAAATCCGTCAAAGCTGTAACCGCCTGTCTTGCCACCGTCTGCAGGCAAACGGTACACAGTGTCGCCATCATAGCCGGGGGGGAACTTGTCCGCGTCCAAACCGCCCGACAGCGTTACTGCGAACTTGGTGCCAAAGGCAAAGATGTTCTTGAAGTTGATGTTGGGCAGCGTGATGCCGCTGAAGTCCCAGCCGCGCAGGTCCAGCCCGCTCAGGTTGATGCCACTGAGGTTGATGTTGATGCCAAACTTCAGTTTCTTCAGGACGCTGAAGTCGATGCCCGAGAGGTCCCAACCGGACCAGTCAAAGTTGAAGTTGATCGCACCCAGGTCGATCGTTGGAATGGTGATGCCTTTGGGCACGGCCAGGTTGATGATGTTCTCGGCCAGGTTGCCAAATGTCGCCTTCAGGCTGTAGTTGGTCAACATATGGTCGAACGTGGTCAACGCGTTGGCGCGGGCTGCCGAGAAGTTGGCATCCAGCGCAAAAGCGCCCATCAGGTTGGCGCCCTTCAGGTTGGCGCCCACCAGCAGTGCTCCGCGCAGGTTGGCTCCGCTCAGGTTGGCATTGCTCAGGTTCGCGCCAGTCAGGTCAATCCCGCTCAGGTCCAGGCCCGACAGGTCTGCACCACTGAGGTTGGCCCGTGTGAACTTGATGCCTTCACGGAAGACATCTCCCGTGTTGATGTCGTTAAAGTGCGTGCCGCGCAGGAACACTTCGCCTGTGCTGTTGGCGCCCACACCTTTGAATTTGACGCCCACCATCGAGGCGCCTGTGAAGTCGGCTCCGCGCAGTATGCTGTGCTCATCAAAAATGGCGCCATCCAGGTTGGCTCCGCTAAAGTCCACGCCCGTCAGGTCTACGCCGCTGAAGTTGGCCCCTGCCAGGTTGGCATCGACGAACTTGAAGTTGCGGATGTCATTGCCCATCTTGGCAAAGTCGTAGCCGCGCAGGTCCCGTCCGCTGAAGTCGGTTTCCGAGGCATTCAGGGGCAGTGGGAACCGTTTGGCCAGCTCGACCTGTACAAAGTCGGCAAAGGCCTTCAGGGTTGGTGAGGTCTCCAGGCTGGCAAAGGTGTAGCGATCAAAGAATTCCTTGGCGATGGACTTCAGCGCGAACACTTTGATGTCCACATCGTCGCTGTCGTCGCTGTCAAAGCCCACCAGTTCGTTCACTGATTTGTTCAGGCCAGGAATCTTCTGGTTCAAAAAGCCGGTGCCCAAAATGTCGTCATTGACGGTCTCGTCAATGGAGCCCAGCAGGCCCTTCTCGACCACGTTGCCCATGGCATCGAAGGTGCCAATCAGGCTGTCGCGCAGGTTCTTGGTCAGGCGGATGTCCAGGCTGGCATCGGGTTTGTTGACCGTGAATTTGCCGGTGGCTGCATCACGCACGAACAACACGGGCGCATCCAGTGCAACCACGGGTTGACCAAAGTCATTGAGGTTGATGCCCGCACCTTGGGCGTTGATGGTAAAGCGTGAGGCAAACGAGCCCGAGGTGTCCAGGCTCACCAGGGAGCTGACGCCCGCTTGGGGAATCTCATCCAGGTAAATGCGGTCCAGGCCATCGGCGTTGTCTGGGTCGTCCACGCCCACGCGCAGCCCCGCTTCCAGTGTCGCTGTGCCATCAACCACTTGGGCATCGAGCAGACCAAACACCGACACGTTGGCGTTCAGGTTGTTCAACACCAGTTTGGTGCCCGCCTCCAGGCGGTTCACGTCAAAGTACGCACGCGCGCTGTTGGGAATGGAGAATCCACCACCGACCTGACGCGTGCCCAGCACCAGACCAAGGTCCACATCGGCCGCCGCAAACAGGTACCCGCCTACGCTGCCAGACACCCCAATGTTGGGCAGCAGCGAACGAACCGACGCCGGCAAGTCCGCACTGCCCAAATTAAAGTCAAAACCCAACTCCTTGAACAAATTCACCTTGAAGTTCAGGGCCAGTGTCATTTCACTGCCGCTGACATCCAGGCCACCGGAAAACTCAAACGTGGGCCCATCGATGTTCAGGTCCATCGCATCGTCAAGCACCCGAGGCAACATCTGCTGCTTCAGAATTTGCCCCAGACCACTGGCAGCAAAGCGGGTTTCGTCATCGAAGAAGGAACCGGCAACACTCGTTGTCGTTCCATTGGCACGAGTCACACCACGGAGGTCTGCCGAGCGCAGATCGACTCGCTCCAGCTTGGTGTTCGACAACACGGCGCCATTGAAGTTGGCGCCATCCAGACGCACACCATCGAACACCAGACCTTGCAGATTCAAACCACTGAAGTTGGCGCGGGTGAAGATGCCTTTCATGTCGACCGGCAAGCTCAAGGCAGGCGCGGTCAGGCCAGAAACAGTCAGTTCGCTGATGCCCTTGAAACTGGCACCGGTGAAATCGGTGGTGTCTGACAGTGTCGCACCTGCGAGCTTGACCCCACTGAGCACCGTGCCAGACAAGTTAGTTCCACTCAGGTCCACCCCGGTGAAGTCCAAACCAGTCAGGTCAAAGCCGCTCAGGTCCCGGCCAGCCAAGGACACTCCCGTCCCCAGCTTGACGGCTGCACCGGTTGCGCCAGCAGGAGCGGTATCCGAGCTGTCGATGACCAAACCGGCAATGTCTGTTGAGGAAGTAACTGTCGAACCAGCAAACTTCGCATGCACTGCAAAAGCACTCTTCAGCACAGCCCCGGTGAGGTTGGCAGACGCCAGGTCGGCACCACGCAGATTGGCCTGAGTCAATACCGCATTGGACAGGTTCACGCCCACCAAAGACAAACCACTGAAGTCAAACCCAGTGAGGTCATACGCCGCCAAAGAGACACCGCTCACGCCCAGATTCACGGCAGTCAAGGCTTGCGCGGAAGTCAGCCCGGTGGGCAGACCAATCACAATCGAGCCGTTGAACTTGGTGGAAGCATCGGTGCGTGCATCATCAAACTCAGCACCAATCAAGGACGAATTGCGCAAATCTGAGGATTGCAGGAACGCACCGGCGAAATTGGCATTACGCAGGTTCAAACCGGACAGGTTCACACCGGACAGCACAGCACCACTGAAATCAACATGCCCCAAGTCTGCACCACCGGCCACGCCCACGGCGCGGCGAACTGCTTTGTAGCCGTTGCTGTCAGCGGCCTGACGGTCTGCAAAACTTGCACCAATCAGAATGGCATTCTTGAAGCTTGCGCCGGTCAGGTCGGCACCCGCGAAATTGGCGCCAGTCAGGTCTGCACCGGTGAAGTCAAAGCCACGCAGGTTCAGGCCGGAGAAGTCCACAAAGGCCAGATTCTTGCCGCTGAGGTCAGACACAGCCGGGTTGAACTGGATGGATACCTTCTGACGCAGAGCAGTGTTCAAGGCCTCCAACAGGGTGGACAACCGGGCCTTGGGTTGGCCATCAATGGTCGCCTGGTTCAAGGTTGGGCTGGCGACGCCCAACTGCGTGGTGTCGAAGTAAGCCTTGGCAGCATCCACCAGGTTAAACACGCGGGAGAGCACTGTTTCCTGGCTTTGACCCGATGCAAACATCGCATTCAGGCTCTTGCCAATCAGCGGCAACTCTGTGGTAAGGAATTCGCTGTTGAGGGCACCCTCGCCGGTTTCCTTCAACTTGGTCAATACATCAATCAAACCATCACGTTGCGTGGCATTCAGTTCAACATCAATGGCCACATCGGGGGCTACAAAACGGACCTTGCCGTCTTGATCAAGTTCGAAGAGCGAATCACTCTGAACCTTAACCACTGGTGTGCCCAAATACTCACCGATATTCTGACCGCCCACCTGCAAGGTGGTGGCGAAGGCCAGGTCGGCATCCAGCGTCACTGATGGGGTGACCGCAATCAACCCGCTGTAAGGGGCATCCGGGCTGGTCACTTTGAGTGCTTTAAGCTCGGAGAGGGACAAACGGCCATCGCCGTTCGGGTCTTTGCTGCGGTTCAATTCCAGACGCGCACCGGCACGCACTTGCGCGCGGGAATCCATCAAGGCCACGCCTGCAAAGCCTGCAACGCTGAGTTCACCGAACAAGTCAGTCAATTCAAGCTGCGCAGCCAAATCAAAACGGTTGATCTGGATGAACGGATCAAGGGTGCTGAGGTCAGGCAACGGCACTGACACGCCCACCAGCGTGGTGGGCTTGGTCATCAGGTCCAGGCCAAACGTGATATCGAATGCGAAAGCGGCCAAACCAGAGGCCACTGCACTGAGGTCAATTTGCGGCACAACAGAGTTGTTCTCCAACCCCAAGGCACTCGAACTGAGCTTGAACTCTTTAGAAATTCCAAACTGCTGGTTGGCTTGCAGGTTCAATTTCAGTTGAATTGACTGGCCATTGAACATCACACCGCCAGCGAAGGCGAAGGGAGGGCCTTTGGGGCCGTTGTCCAGCAAATCATCGGCAATTGATCGGTCGAAAGCTTGAACATCAAAGCCGGAAGCCAACTTGGACAGAGCGCTGATGATGGCGCCCTTGATTTTCGTGGGCAACTGGCCCAGCAACTTGCTCAGGTCTGCACCCGAGAAGTTCACGTCGAACAGTGAGGTGCCGGTGAAGTTGGCGTTGAAGAAGTCGCCGAAGGAGAAGTTCACACCATCCAGCGTCAAGCCGGACAAGTTGGCACCACGGAAAATCGAGCCGACAAAATCACCGAAGCGGAAGTTCAGGTTGCCAACATTACTGAGGTCAACACCCGAGAAATCAACGCCTTTGAAGAGTCGACGTACGCCATCGCCCAAATCAAAGAACAAGCCTTTGAGGTTCAGCGCATTGATGAATTTGGCGGCTGTGAAATCCAGCGAGCCGACGTCGAAACGGACACCTGCGAAATCCAGACCAGAGAAATCTGCGCCACGGAACAGGCCTTTGAGGGTTTTGGTGAATCCATCCAGATTAATGGACGGCAAATTGCTCAGGTCAAAGCCCCGGAAGTCCGCGAACGAGAAGTTGGTGAACGCGGTCAGCGTCGACCAGTTCAGTTGTGCACCGCGCAGGATACTGCCTACAAACTTGGCACCGGTCAGGTCAAAACCAGACAGGTTCAAACCACTCAGGTCCAGGCCCGAGAAGTTGAAATTGATGAAGGCGTTAGACGCACTGCTTTGGTCTTTGACGCCTGCTGGTTTGCTGCCGCTGTCCCAAGTCACATTCCAGGCGAATGCGTCGGTAAACAGGGAACCAATGAAACTTGCACCCTTGAAGATCGCATTGCGCAGGTTGGTCAGGCTGAAATCCAGGCCGTCCAGCTTCATGCCGGTGAAGTTGATGCCGGAAAGGTCAAAGCCTTTCAGGCTGTACTTGATACCACCATTGGTCAACCCTGCGGACAGGTCAAGCCCAGCCTTAAGACGGACTGCACCTGTGCTGTTGCCAAAAATCGAAGGCAGGTCAAAGTTAATCAGAGAGAAGCGCAGGTCGGGCAGGTTGACGCCAAAACGTACGCCCGAGAAATCCACGTCCAACAGCGAAGCACCAACGAACTTGACGCCGTCAATCAAGGCACCGGTGAAGTCGGCAAAACGCAGGTCAAGGCCACTGAAGTTCACACCGCGCAGGTCAGCCGCGAAGAAATTCACATGGCGCAGAATGGCGCCTGTGAAATCCGTGTTCAGGTCAAATCGGGCGCCAGAGAAGTCGATACCGGTCAGGTCCAAGCCTTTGAAGCTGGCACCACGCAGGTCGGCACCCGAAAAGTTCAGCCCACGCAGGGACGACAAATCCAGGTTCAGGTCGCGCAGGTACTTCGCAAAGTCGAAACCACGCAGGTTTTTGCCAGACCAATCAATTTTATCGAGCGAGAACTTGACCGAGGTCAGCTTCGCAATGGCTGCATTCAGTGCATCCAACAGGCCACGAATGGACGGGAAGTCAGGCAGATTGGGCAGCGAGGGGTTGCCAAACGAGAAGCCAGCGAAGTAAGTGGTGGCGGCGTCTTTCAGATTGAATACGCCACCCACGCCGTCCACGGCATTCTTCTGATTGGAGATCAGCTCGTTCAGGCTTTGACCCAAGCCAGGAATCTCCTGGTTCAGCGCATCAAAGGGCAGTTGCGAACCCAAATCCTGCAAATTGTCCAACAGGCCCAGCACTTGCTCTTTCAGACGCTCACTGATTTTTACATCCAGCGACACGGCTGGCGAAGTCAGTTTCAAGCTGCCATCGGTGTCCTTGAAGAACAACTCATCGGCATTGAGCAACAAAGTGGGGGTGCCAAAGTCTGCACTCAGGTTGAAGCCGCCCAATTGGGCGTTCAAAGGCAATACGACACTCAGACTGCCGGACGCTTCAGTCTGCAACTGCGAAGCCAGTCCAGTCAGGTCGTTCAAACTGCCAATCAGCAAGCGGCCCTGCTCGTCGGTCTGGCCGTCATAGTTCAACACAGCACGGGCGTTCAGCTCCAAGGTGCCATTGTTCACATTCACTGTGGTTGCAGAGCCAAACACGGCACTGCTCAAGCCCACGCCAGCGGTCAAGCCGGTGGCTTGAACATTCACCAACACATCCAGAGGATTCAGAGCCACCGAGGCTTTGGGGGTCAAACCCGCACCAAAACCAGTCAGTTGCACATTAAAGCCACCGCGAACCTGCAATGCAGTGTTCAGCAGGGTGGCTACATTCAGCGCAAAGCCTGCGCTGGCCAACGCATTAACCAGTTCATCGGACAATGCGGGCATCAAGCCATTGATCGTGGCGGACTGGACAAAGCCCACGTCCACGCTCAGGCCGGTCAGGTCGCCCTTCAAGGCCACCTTGACATCAAACATGGGGGTTTCAGCGTCACCATTGAGCAGGTTGCTCACGCGCTGTTCAATGCCGGCAAGGTCGCCAACACTGGCATCAAGGAGATCCACACCGGACTGCAACTCGATGGTCAACAATTGGGCCACTTTGTTGGTGGCTGTGTTCAGTTGCTTGTCAAAAAAGGCATCGCCCACCAAGTCAGACAGTGACTTGTTGATCAGTGGGAGCTTTCTGGAGAGAACTTCGGATTTGGCGAATTCGCCGAGGGCTTGAGAGGACTTCTGGATGGCGCCGGAGAGTTCGGCTTTTGCTGCTGCGCCCAGGGTTTGGGCAATGGAGATACTGCCAGACAAGGATTCTGCATTGATGATCGCATTCGGGCCGTTGGCGGTTTCATAGGCCGTGACCAAACCGCTCATGTTCTTGCCCACAGTCACGGGGGCCAAGCCAGTGAACTTCACAGTGTCCACATCCGCGCCGCCGTCCACTTTGCTCACCAGGTCCAGCGCGGAAATAAGGAACGTGTCCGCACCCAAGCCACCCAGCAAATCAACGCGGCCATTGGCTGCCACGTTGAACACCAGTGCATCGCCGCCGGACTTTTTGGTTACACTGATTTTGCCGTTGACCACGCTGAAATTCAGGCCATCAGCCACGCCGGAGAAGTCCAGAATGTCGCCATCAGCCACATTGGTTTCCGAGCCATCAAACGCGGAATTGCTGTCGAAGGTGTAAGCACTCAAACGGCTTGCAAATTGAGGGCCAAAGCCGAACAGAGAGTCACCCGCCAAGGAACCGGTCATGTATTCCAGGCGCCAGTCCCCACCCTGTGCAGCACCCGCGGTGGCGTTGTCAGAGGCCGCGAAATCCAGGCCTGTCACTTCAGCCAGTTGGCTGACAAAACGCTTGCCAAATTCACCCGCAGCCACATCACAGCCGTACAGCATGACATCGCCGCCTTCGGCCATGGATGTTTTCCACTGCATCAACTGGCCTTCATAAGACTCCAGTGATTCAGCAGTCAACTGCCCGCTGCCCAGGTACAGCTTGCCTTCAGCGCCGTGGGAAATCACGTGCACAGTCTGAACATTGTTGTAATGGGACAGCCAGCTGCTGATCTGTTCCACACCATCACGGCTGGAATCGAGCAACACCACTTCAACCTTGTTGCGCTCGCCGGGCTTGAGGTTGTCTTTCTGCAGCAGCGCTTGGCCGACCAATGACTCGAAGTTGTCAACGCGGCTGTCTACAAAAATGATTTCGTCCGGCGTTTTGACCGCCTGTTCCGCAGTGGATTGCGCATTCAGATCGTCCCAGGTTTTCCATTCAGCCTGGGTTTTCAACTGCTTGGCCACAGAATCATCCGTGAACGAGAACGGTTGGTGCAGCACCAACTCCGCACCTGGGTCGATGCTGGGTGGCGGCACAAAACCTTCAGACGACAACAGGAAACGCGGCTCCATCTGCTCAACCACCACACCGGGGCGACGGGGTGGACGGCTTGCATCAGAGCGTTTCAGTGAAGGCACACGCAAATAATGCCGCAAGCGTTGGGCCGCATTCATGGTGCGGGCTTGGGCGGGTTTGTGTGACTTGGCCATGGTATTTACTCCTGTTGCAGTCGCCCTGAATGGAGAGGGCAACCTTTTGATCTAATTCAATTCAAATGCGGTGTTGCGTGTGCTGCGTCGTTCCGGGCTCACTCAAGCAAGGAAGCCAACAACTCCAGATCGTTCTCGGCCAAACTGCCGACCGACTGCTTCAAGCGCAGGCGGTTAATCAGGTAGTCGTAGCGGGCTTGCAGGTAATCGCGGCGGGCCGAGAAGAACAGGCGGTAGGCATCCACCACAGTCACTACTGATTGCACACCCACGCGGAAGCCTTCCAGCTTCGTTTGCAAGGCACTTTCCTGGGCAATCACGTTTTTGCGCAAAGCATCCAAAGAGGCCACGCTGCCTTGAACCCCAAGGAAGGAAGCCCGGGCGGTGCGTTCTGTTTTGCGCATTTCCTCTTCCTGCTCCTGCAGGACACGGTCGCGACGGGCCATGGCTTCACGCACCAGAGAGCTGGTGTTGCCGCCGGCAAAAATCGGCACATTCAAACGGGCACCAAACTCGCGGGAGACAATGTCCTGCGCGCCACCAAACAGGGTGCCGGTCGAGTTCTGACGGCCCTGTGTGGCAAATGCGTCCAGCGTGGGCAGGTGCCCGGCCTGTTGGCGTTTGATTTCCTTCGCAGCCACCAGTGTGGCCATGGAACGCGCGCGCAAGGACAGGTTCTGTTCCAGCGCAGCGCTCACCCAGTTGTCCACTTTTGCGGGGCGTGGTGGCACGGCCAGGAAGTCGCGCTTGAAGCCCTTCACACCCGCAATGTCCTCACCCACAATTTCACGCAGGGCGGACTTGGCGTCATCGTGACGGTTCACCGCGTCAATCTCGCGGGCCACCGTCAGTGAATAGCGGGCCTCGGTGTCGTACAGTTGGGCTTGAGTACCCAAGCCAGCCTGGAAGCGGGAACGCGCCAACTCCAATTGTTTGCCCACGGCCAGCTTTTCTGCCTTGGCCAAATCCACACCGTCCACAGCGGCCAGCAAATTCAGGTAAGCACCGGCCACGCGCAACAGCAGGTCCTGCTCAGCCGCGGCAAGCACCAACTGCGCCTGCTCCAGCCCCAAATCCGCCTGCTGGATACGCACGAGGTTCTGGACGCGAACAATCGGCTGGGTGATCGTGAGGTTGTAATTGTTGCCGGTGAAGCGGTTGTTCACCTGCGCAAACGTGGGGTTGGGCGACTTCTTCAGGTCCTGATTGGTTCGGGCAGCCTGCGCATCCAAATTCACCACGGGCAGGTAACCGGCCTGGGCCTGCTTGGTCTGCTCCACAGCCACTTGGTAATCGGCCAGGGCGGCTTGGTATTTCGGGTCGCTGGACTTGGCTTTCTGGGCCAGGTCCATCAAGCGGAAGGTATTGCCCACACGGGCTTGAACAATCGCCTTGGCGTAATTGCCGGGCAATTGAACGGGTTTGACGACAATTTCAGGGCTGCGAAGGTTTTGCAGGTCGCGGCGCAAGCCGAAATCAACACCCACACGCGCCATGCTGAATGAACGAATGTCCAGCGGCGCCAGAGACAACTGCAAGCCACCCAGCAAACCTTGGGAATCGGTGGTCTGGTTGGTGCTGGACAAGCTCAAAGGCGTGGTCAAGGCAAACACCAGTCGGGCAGAACCCAGGCGCGTGTCAGTGGCCACCACGTCCTTCACCACATCGTGGGAGGACTTGAACTTCTGGGCAGCCACACGCACTTGCTCGGGCTTCCAGCCCAGCAGGTCCACCACCAAGCGGGGCGGGTTGTCCAGGAAAAAGGTTGTTTGTTCTTGGTCGGTCACCCCTTGAAGGTCCAGCGCCACGCCGCTGGGCGTGTCCACGGTTTTGATGCCAACCAGCTTGGAGCCGGAGTTCGCACGGGGTTTGGCGTCGGGCACCACAGACAACACCACCACACCACTTTGACCGAATGCGGCGCCCGAGGTGTCAACAATGTCCACAGGCCGGTTCATTTTGTAGGTGATGCGGGCCCCTGCCTTGGTCGCATCCACGGCAATCTTGTCCACCAAAGGGGGCAAGGCCAGCACTTCCTGAACCGCCGTTTTAACCGCCGCTTCAGCCACACCGGGCAACTCAACCACCAACTCGGTGGAGTCGGCGGACAGAGACACATCAGTCTGCAGGGCCAGGTTACCGTTGAAAATCAGGTCCAAGCGGTTGTCAGTTGCACCGAAGTCCAGCGAGCCCAGCAAGGGCGCAACTTGCACCAGAGGGGTCACCTCCGCGTCACCGGGCACGCCTTCCAGCACAATTTCCCAGCGGGATTTGGACTCTTCATACGCCACCACGGTTTCGTCCAGAATCCGCATGAACTGCTTGAAGCGCACCACCAAAACGCTGCGCCCATCCAAACCGGGCACCACGTCGTAGGAATCAATGTCTCGGGATTCAGCCAGGCTGCCGGCAATGCGGCGGGCCTCGGAGGAGTTCACCCCTTTAAGCTCCACACTCAGCGCACTCCCCTTCTTGCCTTGGGCGAGGTTAACGGTTCCGAGCGTACCCGCGTCCAAATCCATGGACAGGCGAAGGGTATCACTGGTGTTGCGTACTTCTATCTTGGAGTTCTGGTTAACTGACTGGGCGTGCACAGGGGCTACAGCCAGCAAGGTGGCGCTGGAAATCAGGCCAGAAATCAACAGGGCGATGGTGGTTCGACGCATACTCTCGTTGGACAGACAAGTTGGGTGGATAGACAAATACGCTTTAGTGTATCCCCCCAACTGATTAAGCCGCTGGGAGTATTTTTTAAATAATGTTAAATCGAACCAAAGTGGGTCCGTTCATTGGCCGCGACAGTGCAATAAATCACTTTTGTGCACCGCTTCCATGGCCTGTGAAACGCAATACCTTCTGAACATAGAGCTGGGTCTCGTTGTAAGGGGGCACTCCACGGTGCCGTTCAACCGCCCCTTCACCGGCGTTATAGGCGGCCGCCACCAGCTTCAAATCCCCCTTGAAACGGGCATGCAACCACTCCAGATAGCGAATGCCTCCCCGAATGTTGTCGTGGGGGTCGTAGGGGTCGCGTACACCAAAGCGTTGGGCCGTGGCCGGAATCAACTGCATCACACCCATGGCATTTTTCGGGGACAAAGCGCGGGAATTGAAGTTGGACTCAGCAGCCGCGATCGCCATGATGAACGCCGGGCTGACTGCCGACTTGGCCGCCAGCTTCTGCACAATGTCCAGCACCGTTCGCCTGTCCACCGGCAGACGGCGGGCATACACCTCGAAATCCAGGCCGGGCGCCACCGCCGGGGCCAGCGCCAAGGCCTTCAAGGCAATGAGGTCAGGTGGGCTGACAAGGCAATCGGGCGGGTCTCTGAGAACCCGCATGTCCGTGGGCTGGCCCTTCAGTTGCATCACCAACTGCGCCAAGGCCAGGCTGGCACCGGCATGCCCCAGTTCTTCAGCAGCCCGCCAATGGAACAGAGCCCTGTTGGCAGCGTCCTGATTCAACCCCATGGCCACCAAACCTGCCCGGTAATGCCCTTCGGCACTGCCCATGCGCGCCGCCTCGCAATACTCCAGGTACGCGATGTTCGGGCCGCCCAATCGCTCGCCAGCATCCGCAGTGATGTAGGCCGTTTCCAGCGCGGCCCGAACCCGTGGGGGCTCGTGGGCAAACGCATCCGGAAACACGGTTTGTTGCGCAAATGCGGGCGCAGTCACCAAGAAAGCGCAGAAAACGCTATAGTTAAATAGTAGCCGGTGATTAATGGCGGTCATGCGGCTACCTGAGGACAACCGGACAACCCCAAGAATGCCCAACAGCCTACTGACGCAGCATCTCAGGTCAATACTGATCCTGCGCGATCTTGACGAGCGCTCCATACAGGGCATCTCTCACTTTTTTGAAACAAAAACGTACGTGGCTGGTGAATTCATTCTCACCGAGAATGACGACAGCCATCATGTGCTGGCCATGTGCAATGGCATGGCCCGAGTCACTTATACCGGCAGCCAGAGCAAGCAGATTCTAATCCGCGACATTCTTCAGGGCGAATTGTTCGGCGACTGGGCTGCCATCGACAACCTGCCAAGGTCAGCCAATGTTCAAGCGCTCACCGACTGCTGCGTTGGTTTCATCAGCCAACAGCACTTTTTGACGCTGCTGAATCACAACCCGCAAGTGGCCCTGCGCCAGATGCAGCAACTGACTGGCCACCTTCGCCACATGAATGTGCGCATGTCCGACCTGATCACCTTGAAGGCCAATCAGCGGATTCACCGGGTATTGCTGGAACTGGCCAACCCAAGCCCGGACGGGCTTTTGCTTCAAGACGCCCCTTCTCACCATGAAATCGCCATGCGCGCCAGCACACAGCGGGAGGTGGTGGCCCGGGAGCTGTCCAAACTGCAAGGGCTGGGCTTATTGGTCAAACAAAAAAGCAGCTATCTCATCCCCAACCCAGAAAAATTGTCGCTTTTAGGACGCGATACCGAACAGCCCCAGTAAATTGCAATGTTCTGCAATGTTCGGGAAATTGACATTGGTAGACTCGGCACAAATTAAAGAATCTGGAGCCAAGCCAGATTCATATCCATGCGAGGACTACCATGAACAGCAGCCCCCTGATTCAGCACCTCCAATCGATTCTGATCCTCAAAGACCTTGATGAACGCTCAATTCAAGGCTTGAGCCACTACTTTGAGACACGCACCTTTGCCGAAGGCCAGAGCATCATTTGCGAAAATGACTCCAGCAACCACGTGCTGGCCATGTGCAGCGGCTCCGCACGGGTGACGCGCACTGGCGCGCAAGGCAAACAGGTCATGATTCGGGACATCCACCAAGGCGAGCTGTTTGGCGACTGGGCTGCCATCGACAACCTGCCCCGCTCAGCCAATGTCACCGCCCTGAGCAATTGCGTGGTGGGTTTCATTTCCCAGAAAAACTTCCTGACCTTGCTCACCCACAACCCGAATATTTCCCTGCGCCAAATGCAACAGTTGACCGGCTATCTGCGTGAAATGAACACCCGGATGGCTGAGTTGGTGACCTTGAAGGCCAATCAGCGCATTCAGAAAGTGTTGCTGGAGCTGGCACGCGCCAGCGAAGACGGCCTGTACGTGGACAACCTGCCCACACATCAGGAAATTGCGATGCGGGCCAACACACAGCGGGAAGTGGTGGCGCGTGAATTGTCCAAACTTCAGGCAGAAGGCTTGGTGCTGAAGAACAAATCGGGGTATGTCATCACCCGCCCTGAGATGCTGGAATACCAATCCGCCTTGCAAAACCATGCAGGCGGACGCCGCACCCATTAAAACCCGCTGCGCAATGCAAAAAAGGGAGCGGGGATCGTCGCTCCCATGAAAAACCTGAGAGAGTGAAGCTCAGGATTTAGGCGGTACGGGTGTGGAAGGCGCCGACGTTTTCAGGTCAGCCTTGGGCGCATCGTGGTCAGGGCAGGCTTGGGCGCTGAAGTGCAGCGCACCCAACACGCACATCATCAAACCAGCGATTGTTTTTTTCATCACAACACCTGCAATTCATTGAAGTTCATGACTTCATTGTGCAGCGCACCCCGGCGCGTGTCGATGCGACACAAGGTCGCACCTAGGGTAAAACGGGCTATGCTTGCGCACTGCGCTGTCGCAAAACCCAGATCGTTCGCCGCCCCATGAGCACCCACACCTACCCTGCCCTGAAAAACCTGTTGGATGACGCGACGGTTCGTCAATTGGGCCAAGCCATGCTTGAGCAACAGCGACAATTCAACCTTAATCAATTCCTGCAGCTTTGTAACAGCCAATTGGCGCAGGAATCCATCATGCGACGGGTCCATACAGCTGCCCATGCTCTGGCCCAGTGCCACCCTGGGCCCTACCACACCTTGGTGGATGACCTTGAGGCAATTGGACCAACAGTGCCCAATGCATTTTGTGGCATGGCGATGTCAGCCTGTGCAAGCCTGGCTGGCCAATGGGGCAAGGACGAGGTTCTGGACGCCCTGCGCAGGCTGACGCGTTTTGGCACCTCTGAATTTGCCATCCGCCCTTGGGTGGAACAACACACCGACGCGGTGATTGCGCAGTGCCTGAAGTGGACCCACCACAGCGACCCGCACACCCGACGACTGGCCAGTGAGGCCTTGCGGCCCCGCTTGCCATGGGGCAAACGGCTGGACCAACTGGCCCACCCGCCCGAACGAATCCTGCCTGTGCTCAATGCCCTGCGCAATGATTCCAGCGCCTATGTGCGCAAATCCGTGGCCAACACCTTGAATGACTTGTCCCGCATCCACCCGGAATGGTTGTTGGACACCCTGGAAAGCTGGCCACTGCAAGAGGCCCACCCCCGCTGGGTGGCCAAGCATGCCCTTCGCACACTCATCAAGGCCGGACACCCGCGCGCCTTGGCCTTGGTGGGTGCGCAAGCCACGGAGGGTATCAGCGCAACCTTGCACGCTTCAATCAACCAATTGAAGATTGGAGACAGCACCACACTGCACATGACTATTGCCTCTTCAGCAGAGCACCCACAAACGCTGGTGGTGGACTATGCCGTGCACTACGTGAAGAAGAATGGCCGCACCAACGCCAAAGTGTTCAAGCTACGAACGTTGACACTGGCCGGGGGGGACACGGTGATGATCGACAAGACACACGCATTTGCCGAGTTGTCCACGCGCAAACACCACCCGGGTACCCACCGGGTAGAGCTGCTGATAAACGGCAAAACATTGGCCAGTGCTGTGCTGAATCTCAACGAAAGTTGACTGCGCTACTGCGCTGAGTCCTCATTCAGTTTTCGATACAGGGTGCGTTCGCTGATGCCCAACTGGGCGGCCAGTTCTTTGCGCGAGCCCATGAATTCAGCTTCCATGGCCTTGAGGGTGGCACCGTCCAAACGGCGAGCCCTGATGCCTTTGGCCTTACCCACCGGGGTTGGTGGAATTAGCGGTAGATCCGGCTTGGGCTGAAAAAGCTGCACAGCAGTGGCGCCACGCAACACCTCATTGGGCAGTTGGTCCAGGTCGATGCGGCCATCGTCTGCAAACACGCGGGCCCTGTCCAGCACGTTCTTCAACTGGCGTACATTGCCCGGCCAGTCATAGCGCTGTAACGCCAGCATGGCGGCTTCGCTCACCACGTATTGGGTTCCCAAAGGCCCTGCCCCACGGCGCAACAGGGAATGCACCAAACGCGGAATGTCCTCAACCCGTTGCCGAAGCGAGGGCAGCTCGATGGGAAACACACAGATGCGGTAGAACAAATCGGCTCGGAAGGTACCCTCGTCCACCATGCGCTGCAAAGGCTTGTGGGTAGCCGCCACCAACCTGAAATCGGCGGTTTTGGTGTCCAAGCCGCCCACGCGTCGGAAGGTGCCCGATTCCAGCAATCTCAGAAGCTTGACTTGCATCGTCAAGGGCACATCACCAATCTCGTCGAAAAATACAGTGCCTCCATTGGCGGTTTCAATCAAACCGGCCTTGGCCTGTGTTGCCCCGGTAAAGGCGCCTTTCTCGTAACCAAACAGCTCACTTTCAAACAAGGTGTCGGACAGCCCCGTGCAATCCACCACCACAAAGGGGTTGAGTTTTCGTTCGCTGGCGTCGTGCACCGCACGGGCAAACAACTCCTTGCCCGTTCCGCTTTCGCCTTGTAACAACACGGGTAAATCGGTGGGTGCCACGCGGGAAAGATCGGACAAGGCCTGATTGAATGCCCTCGAAGAGCCCACCAAGCCCTGGCCCGTCGGCCCCACCGATGCTGTGCGCAGGGTGCGAATACGCTCCACATAGGCCACGATTTCGCCAGCCTCATCAAGAATGGGGCGCAGCTCCACGTCCACATGTTCCTGACCCTTGGGGGTGTAGTGGATGTGCAGCAGGCGTGCCACCCCACCCGTTTGACGGGCCATGCTCATGGGGCACTGCTCTCCGGACTGGTCACAGGGCTTGTCGTAACGATGTGAAATTTGAAAGCACTTTCGACCGACTGGTCCAACCATACCATCGTACCCATAGTGCTGGCGATAGGCCCGGTTGGCACCGAGGATGGTGTAGTCCACATCCATGACGATGGCTGGGTCAGGGTCGTGTTCCAGGTAGGAAATGAGGTTATTGACCTGAAGGCTACTCATTGGGTGCTTCGTCTTTCGAATCCTTGGAGTGACAAAAATGCCATGTTAGGCAGCTTTTGTCACTCCCAAGGTCCATCTGTACCGCGATGCCGCCATCGCATCACAGTCCGTTAATCGGTACTTTCAAATAGCGTGTGCCATTGCTGTCAGGCGCAGGCAAGTCCCCGGCCTTCATGTTGACCTGAATCGACGGAATAATGAGTTTGGGCATGGCCAAAGTGGCATCCCGTGCCTCACGCATCTTGACGTAGTCGTCTTCGGAAATGGCATCAGCCACATGAATGTTCAGGCGGCGCTGCTCGCCCACGGTGCTTACGTGCTTCAATTCGCGGCCATTGGGGCCGTAGTCATGGCACATGTAAAGCACAACTTCCTCGGGGAGACTGAGCACCCGGTGGATCGACCTGAACAGCGTGCGTGCGTCACCACCGGGGAAATCTGCGCGTGCGGAACCGGAATCTGGCATGAAAATGGTGTCACCGACAAATGCGGAATTACCGATGACATGCACCATACAGGCGGGTGTGTGGCCTGGGGTGTGCAGTGCATGGGCCACCAAAGTGCCGATTTGATAGGAGTCCCCATCGGCAAACAAGCGGTCAAACTGCGAACCATCCCGCTGAAAATCAGTGCCTTCATTGAACACTTTGCCAAACGTGTTCTGCACCACATCAATTCGCTCGCCAATGCCGATCAGGCCACCCAACTTGCTTTTCAGGTAAGGGGCGGCGGACAGGTGGTCTGCATGCACATGGGTTTCGATGATCCATTCGACCTTCAGGTCGTTGGCCTTCACATAATTCACGATGGCATCGGCACCAGCGTAATTCAATCGGCCGGCAGCGTAGTCTATGTCAAGCACCGAGTCGATGATGGCGCACGACTGGCTGTGAGGGTCTTGCACCACGTAGCTGAAGGTGTTGCTTTGTTCATCAAAAAAATGTTGAACCTTGGGAACCTGAGTCAGATCGACCTGAAAATTGATGGGGGCAAAGTCCATGGTGTTACTCCTTCATCTCGCATACTGCCATGCTCATGGCATCGGTGTGGGTCAAGGCAATCCTCGCTTGAATCGAGGAATACCAATGGGTGTTCTTGAGTTTGTCGGTGACAGGGCCTTTTACTTCGGACAGGTAGAAACGCACGCCCATGGCCTGCAGGTTCTCATCCACCTTCTCCAGGCTTTCCAGCGCACTGGCATCAATGTGATTGATGGCGCTGCACTGCAGGATTAAGGCGCGTGTGGTGCCCAGGTCCGCCGCAAGCCGCAAAAGCAAATCTTCCAGCCACTGCGCGTTGGGAAAATACAGGCTTTCATCGATACGCACGGACAGTACGCCGTCGACTGTCGTCACTGCATGGCGTTTGACATTGCGGTAATGCTCGGTGCCCGGCACCTGCCCCACCACGGCCCAATGGGGCTTTCCAATCGAGACCAACAAAGCCAACACAGAAAAACCCACACCGGCCATGATGCCTGCTTCCACGCCGGCCACCAGCACCAAGGCCACGGTGACTGCGTAGGCTGCAAAGTCTTTGCGGGAATAGCGCCAAAGCATACGAGGCAAGTCGGTGTCAATCAAGGCCACCACCGCAATCACAATGGTGGCTGCCAAGGTGGCCTGCGGCAGGTTAGCCAACCAAGGGGTCAGGAACAGGGTGGCCAGCAAAATACCACCGGCTGTGAACACACCCGCCATGGGCGTTTGCGCACCTGCATCGAAATTCACCACCGAACGGGAAAAACCACCCGTCACGCTGTACCCGCCAAACAGGCCCGAGGCCACATTGGCAGCGCCCAAACCGAGTAACTCCTGATTCGGATCAATCCGCTGTTTGCGACGGGCCGCCAAGGCATGCCCCACCGACACGGTCTCCACAAAGCCCACCAAGGCAATCAAGCTGCCGGGTACCACGAGGGAAAGCCACTGGTCCTGACTCAATGCAGGCAACATCAACCCCGGCAAATCCGTAGGGATCACCCCAACGGTGCGCACACCTTCCGGTGCCCACACACTGACCACAACAATGCTGACCACTAAGGCCAATACAGGCGCACCGCGCAACAACAATTCCAAAGGTAGGCCGCTCAAACCCAGACCAGCCAGCACTTGCTTGCCACGTTTGCGCACCAGCCACAACCACAACAGGCTGCTCAAGCCGATGGCGGCAGTCCATGCATTGAACAACGGAAAATGTTTGATCAACGCCATCACGGTGTGAACAAAGGTTTCACCTTTGGCCGACACCCCAATGAGGGCACCAAACTGACCCACCGCAATCAGCAATGCCGAGGCCGTGACGAACCCACCCACCACAGGGTGACTGAGCAAGTTCGCCACGAAACCTGCCTTGAATGCCCCCAAGGTGAACAACACCACACCACCCAGCAAGGCCATGGCCACCGAGGCCTGATAAAACAGGGCCACATCGCCTTGCGCGAATTGCCCGGCAGCGGCAGCCGACATCAGCGAGGCCACGGCCACCGGGCCCACCGCCATGGTTCGGCTGCTGCCAAACACCGCATAAGCCAGCAACGGAGCCATGCTGGCGTACAGGCCAACTTGCGGGGGCAAACCCGCCAGCAGCGCATAAGCCAGGCTCTGCGGAATCAGCATGATGGTCACCACCAGCGCCGCCACAGCATCAGACGCCAAGGTGGCTTTGTCATACCCGGGCAACCAGTGCAGGCAACCCAACCAGGATTTAGGGTTCATGGCGCCAGGTCCTCACACCTTCACTTTGCCGCAGGCCGTCAACCACTCGCGCCCTTTCAAGGCACCAAACCAGTAGAGGGCCGGGAACACGTATTTTTTCAGAACCCAGTTGAACCGACGTGGCACAGCGGGGTTCAGAGGGAACGTGGGGGCCAACGCGCCACCATAGGCAAATTCAGCCAACACCACCTTGCCCTTTTCCACGGTCAGCGGGCAGGCCCCGTAACCGTCATAAGCATTCATCACGGGCTGCCCTTGACGCACCCGCAACACATTGGCAGCCACAATCGGCGCCTGTTTGCGAATGGCGGCTGTGGTCTTTGCATTGGGCATGGACCCGGCATCGCCCAGCGCAAACACATTGGGATACCGCACGTGCTGCATGGAATGTTGATTCACATCGACCCAACCTGCGGCATTCGCCAGTGGGCTTTGGGCCACAAAGTCAGGGGCCACTTGGGGCGGCACCACATGAATCATGTCGAACTCACGCTCAACCAGAGTCTTGCTGCCATCAGTCCCTACCACTTCAAAGGTGGCCACTTTGCCGGGGCCATCAATCTTCACCAGGTTGTGCGCAAAATTCACTTGGGCACCATACCTTTTGATGTATTCCATCAAAGGGGGCACAAAGGTGGGCACACCAAACACCACAGCGCCTGCGTTGTACATCTCAACCTCAACATCCTTGAGTACACCCCGCTGCTCCCATTCGCTGCAGCTCAGGTACATGGCCTTTTGAGGAGCACCGGCGCATTTGATGGGCATGGCAGGCTGTGTAAAGATGGCACGGCCTCGCCGGGTTTTCTGCACCAGTTCCCAAGTGTAGGGCGCCAGATCATACCGGTAATTCGAGGTCACCCCATTGCTGCCCAGGGTGTCCGTCAGGCCTTCAATGGCCGCCCAGTTCAGCTTCAGCCCGGGGCAAACCACCAACTGCTGGTAAGCCACTTCGGTACCATCGGCCAGGGTCACACGGTTCTGTTCGGGCTGGAAGGTGTCGACTGGCTGGTTGATCCACACCACCCCTTTGGGAATCACCGCTTCCATGGGTTTGCGCGTGGCCGCAGAGTCATATTCTCCGCCACCCACCAAAGTCCACGCTGCTTGGTAATCGTGCGTTTTTGCAGGGTCAATGACGGCGATGCGCAGGCTTGAATCCCGATTGAGCAAACTGGTGATGACCGAGATACCAGCCGTGCCAGCACCCACCACGAGCACATCAAACGCACGCCCCTGACTCGACTCTTGCATCAAGCCCGATGCAGCCTGATGAATCATTTCCGAACGGCGCCCGGTGCGGCAAAACACATGCACAGGCCCCTGTTGGGCCCGCATTGCATCGCGATAGGCTTTGGCCAGCGTCAGGTCAGGTTTTTGGCCGGCCACCAACGGCAGAAACACCCACTGCACACCCAAGCCATGGGCCACAGCCTCCAATTGCGCGTTGGTGGGTTGGCCGGGCTCCTCAAAGTCAGGCCGGTTGTTGACAATGGCCTTCACGCCTTGGGCGGCCAGTGTGCGTACATCGTCTTGACTCAATTGCCCTGACACTGTGATGTTCTGTTCCAAAACCTTGTTCATCTCACCTCTCCAATTGTATTTTTTACTCGTAACTCAAACTGGTCGCCTTGCCCCAAAACACACGGTAGGCATACACCGTGTAGGCCAGAATGGCGGGCAACACGATGAGTGCGCCCCACAGAATCACCTTGAGTGAATCTGGGTGGCTGGCGGCTTGCCACACATCAACCTGATCCAGCACCAGGTAGGGGAACAGGCTGTACGCCAGGCCATAAAAGGACAGAAAGAAAATGCCCACTGTGCAGGCGAACGGCACCCACACGCCATACTCGTTGCCTTGGCCTAAGCGGCTGGGCAAGCGGCGCAGGGTGCGGTCCGCAATGAAGAACAAACCGAGCGTGGCCAAGGGAATGGGTAACAACAGAAAGAAATTTTCAATTGCAAACCATTTTTGAAAAATGCGCTCGCTGATGAAGGGGGTGACTGCGGAAATGGCGGCAATCCCGACACCCGCACCCCACAAGCTGCCGCGTGCCCAAGTCACGGCTTTCAATTGCAGCGCCCCTTCGGCTTTCATCAACAACCAGCCAGAACCCATGAGTACATAACCGGCCAACAAACACAGCGCGGTCAGAAACTCAAACACACCGCCCATCACCGTGAACTTAAAACCGGTGAGATAAGCCCCCAGCATGTACCCTTGGCACAGCGCAGCGCCTACAGAACCGAGCACAAACAATTTGTTCCACAGGTGCTTGCGTTCAGCAGGCACTTTCACACGGAAATCGAAAGCCACACCGCGCAGAATCAATGAGAACAGCATGAGGGTGACTGGCAAATACAGCTTGCTGAGAATCAAGCCATGGGCCATGGGGAATGCCACCAGCAACAGCCCCACCCCCAAAACCAACCAGGTTTCATTCGCATCCCAGAATGGCCCGATGGACGCAATCATGGTGTCTTTCTCGGAGTCATCGGCCAGCCCCATCAGGGTACCGACACCCAAGTCGTAGCCGTCCAGAATCACATAGGCCAGCATGGCAATGCCCATGAGGAACATGAAAATGACGGGCAACAAGGTTTCAAAAGTCATGGGCTCAGGCATGTGCATGATGGGCTCCTTTTTCACTCAGGGCGGCGGCGGGCTTGGATACACCTTGCTTGCCCGCCAGATAAAACACCGTGCTCACATACGCGGCAATCAAGCCCAGATAAATGAGGATGTAAGCCACCAAGGTGGACAGCACCATGGTGGGCGGCACACTTGAAATGGCATCGGCGGTTCTCAACACACCACTGACCAGATAAGGTTGACGCCCCATTTCAGTGACGTACCAACCGGCCACCGTGGCCACCCAGCCCGAGAACGTCATGGCCACCAACAACCGCAAGGTCAAGGGTGACAACGCCGCCTGAAGAGTGGGCTTACGCCACAAGCGCCACACCGCCAGCCAGCTCACAGCCAGCATCAGCAAACCAACGCCCACCATCACGCGAAAACCCCAGAACACGGGAAGCACGGGTGGATGCTCCCCAACAAATTCATTCAAGCCACGAATCTCACCTTCAGGGTCGTGCGTCAAAATCAAGGACGCCACATTGGGCACCGGCACTTCAAAGTGATTGCTGCGCGTCTTCTCATCAGGAATGGCGAACAACAACAGAGGCGCACCTTTCTCGGTGTTCCACACACCTTCCATCGCGGCGACTTTCTGGGGTTGATGTTCAAAGGTATTCAGGCCATGCATGTCACCGGCCATGATCTGGATGGGGATCAGCACGGCAGCCAGCGTTGCCCCCGTGCGCAAAGCAGCAGCCACTGCAGGTGTGCGCTGCCCCTTGCGCCATTGCCAGGCGGAGACGCCTGCCACCAAGAAAGCACCGGTCAATCCGCAGGCCAGCAACATGTGGGCCAAACGGTAAGGGAAGGATGGGTTAAAGATGACTTCAAACCAGTCAAGCACCATGGCTTTGCCATTCACCATTTCAAAACCCGCGGGGGTTTGCATCCAGGAATTCAAGGCCAGAATCCAGAAGGCTGAGAAGGTGGTGCCCGCCGCAACCAACAAAGTGGCCACGGTGTGCATGCGGTTGCTGACCCGCTTTTGGCCAAACAGCATCACCGCGAGAAAGGTGGCCTCCAGAAAGAAGGCGGTCAGCACTTCGTAGGCCAGCATGGGGCCCGCCACGTTGCCCACCGTTTCCATGAAGCCGGGCCAGTTGGTGCCAAACTGAAAACTCATGGTGACCCCAGACACCACACCCAAGGCAAAAGTCAGCGCGAACACTTTGACCCAAAAGCCATAGGCCTGCATCCAGTGTGACTCACCGGTTCGGTTGGATTGCACCTTGAAGAACAACAGAATCCACGCCAAGGCGATGGTGATGGTGGGAAACAAGATATGGAATGTGATGTTGGCGCCGAATTGCGCACGGGCCAACACAGCGGGGTCAAGAGTCATGGCAGTCATCCTGAAGAGCTAACACTATGACTGTATGCGCAAGTTTAGTGCCAGATCAAGAAAACAAACCCATTAAACCATTATCCCTTTGTTTTTATTGAAAAGAATCAAAAGTCAATATCAAGCAAAGCGAACTGGTATCGATAAGTTATGCCAGATACCAGCAAAAACAAACACGCCAAAAAACGCCAATGTATGCCATTTGCAGACTGATTCTGCTCCGCGGATGCCACTCCCCCGAAAGGGTTACTTACATCCGAGCAGATTTGGGGCTCTCAAATTTAGTCGAGGGCTTGAGATTGAATGCCTGCGTTGTGGGTTAACCAGAAGCCGCGAGTCTTACAAGTCAACCTTCACCGAACGGCCGATGAACTGCACCGGCCCGGTTGGTTTGCCAATGGGCGAGCCGTTGTAAGGCTCAAGGGTTAGCTCAAACAACTGGTTTTGGGTCAGTGGCGGCAGACTGTCCACCGGCACGCGCAAAGGCTGGCCGGGTTTGACCAAACCCAGCGACACAGGCCCAGCCCAGCCGTCAGCCTTGGTCCAGAACTGAAGGGCCTTGTCCTCGGGCACTTCCTGCATCCCCAAGGGAATCAGCTCCACATAACGGGAATCCCGGGCGTGCACCACCCAGCCCGGTGTATTGGCCTGTGGGGCCACCAGCACCACCACATACTTCACTGATGGCCCGCTGTGCGGGCCTTGCACCATCAGCACCACCGACAAGGCGGCAGCCGCTGCGGCACCACCGAGGCCCAAGCCACGCCACACATTCAGGTTGTTCCACAGGCTGGCCAGCAAGCCGGGGCGAACAATGGCCCTTGCGGTGGGGGCTGCGGTGGCGGCTGCAGTGGCGGCAGTAGCCGCCGTGGACGCAGCAATGCGGGCCCACACATGGGCAGGTGGCTCAACGGGTTGCGTCAACGCGTTTAAACCCGTCAACCGGTTTTCCCAATACTGCACTGCTGCCAACAGGGCAGGGTCGCGGTCCAAGCGGCTTTGAAGCTCCGCACGCTTGTCGCCACTCAGGGTGCCCAGCACGTATTCACCGGCCAGGCTGTTCAATTCATCGTCGGTCATGGTGTCCCAGGGCTTGCTCATGCCATGCACTCCCGCAGGGCCACCAAGCCACGCTTGATCCATGCTTTCACCGAGCCCACAGGGGCATCCAGTTTTTGGGCAATCTGGCTGTGCGACAAACCATCCACATAGGCGTGCAACAGGCAGTTGCGGCGCACCGTTTCCAGGTGCCCCAAACAGTGGGTCAACCGGCCTTCCATGCTGCGCCATTGAAAATGGTCCTGCATGTCGGCCCAACGGTCCATGGCCGCCTCGGTGTCCATCGCAGTCAGTGTGTCTTCGTCCAAGGTGGCCTGCCCGTGGTTGTCACGGATCAGGTTCAGGGCCAGGTGCCGGGTAATGCTGTACAGCCAGGCCCGCCCAAGGCCACGCCGGGGGTCAAAGGTGTGGGCCTTGTTCCATGCATTCACAAACGTGTCGTGAAGCACGTCTTCAGCTTGAGACCGGTCGTTCAGGATACGGAAAGCCACGCCCATCAACCTCGACGATTCCTGCTGGTACAGGCGCTCAAGGGCCCGATGGTCGCCTTGCGCACAACGCAGGATTTCATCGTCATAAGGGAATTCGCCAGAGTTTGAAGCAGGCGTGGGCAGAGCAGACATGGGGTGAAGGACCAGGCCGGGGGCGCAGCAAGAATTCATGAATACGATCACTATACAGCTTTGCCACCGGCCATGGGCCAACCCGGGTACACCTCACAGGTCACCGGGGTTGGCCTGAGTCGATCAGTAGCTGCTCGCTTTGTACAGAATGTAGTCAGCCTGGTACTGCACCACTTGTTTCTGGCCTTTGGTGGCTGGGCTGCATTCGGCTTTGGGGGCTACGCCGCCCACAGTGGCCACACGCTGAACGTAAGTCACGCCGTTGAACGCACCATTGCCGGTGGCGGGGTTGGCCTTGACCAGTTGCAGGGGAATGTTGCCAGCGGCGGCTGGGGAAACAGCCACTTGTGTGCCAGTGAACTTGGAACCGTCAGCCGATTCCCAAGTGGCGGGGGGGCCGTAGTAGCTGCCGACCATTTTGCCTTTGCGGTCGTTCAACACGGCTTTGGGGCCTACAAACACCCACTCGGTCTGGCCAGCGGCGTCTTTCTTGTCACGGCATTCATAGGTGATTTCGCCCACACCCACAGTTTCCAGGGCAACCGCATTGCCAGCGGGCACTTTCACGGCCTCGGGCAAGCTGGATTGATCAAACGCAGGTTGAGTGGACAACAGGCCACAGGCGGACAGGGTAGATACGGCCACCAGAACAGCGGCACCGGACAGAATGCGAGAGGTCATTGCAAAGCTCCAGAAAATACAGGGTTTAGTGCAGCCGTAAAACAGGCTGTCCTACCCAGTACACGGGGGCTATGCCATTGGAGGCAGTGCCGATGAAAAAAATTTCACCGGCACTGAATACCGCTTAGAACGGCAGGTTGGCGGGCAGACGGGGCAGCTCGAATGCCGAAAAGTCCACTGAGGTGGAAGCAATGCCCACACCACTGCCACCGCCCAGCAAGTCGCCCAACAGGTGGGCCACGCCGGATGGGTCCTGCGCGGAGAAGTCGGTGATGGCCGCCCCACCCTGCGCCAAACCACCGCCCACAGTGTCCAGCACGGTGGCCAAGGCGTCGGTCACGGGGGCCAGGGGGGCCAGCACGCTGTCGGTGGTGAGGTCGCCCAATCCCAAGGCCACTTGGTGCAAAGTTGAAGGCAAGCCGCTTTCAACACCCGCGGATTGGCCCACCACTGGCGACAGAATACCGCTGGTCAAAGGGGCCAATGGGGAGTCGTCCAGCGCCAGGGTTGTGCCCAAGGCAGCCACGCCCGCGGCCACACCGTTGGTGGCGCCTTCTTGAGAACCCACCAACTCAGACACGGGGTCGATCAGGCCTTCCAGCGGGGAACCTGTGGTGCCCGCATCCAGCCCGGCTGCGATGGCATTCAACACACCCACCACGCCGGAATCGGTGCTGACCTGGGTGTCGGTGGTGCCCAGCACATGGGTCAGCAGCGTGGCCAGCCCGGTGGGGTCTTGTGCAGCCACATCGCCCAAGGCGCTACCCGCGGCCAGAAGGCCACTGCCCAGGGCGTCGGTGACTGCAGCCAAAGGCGACAGGGGTGTTTTGTTCAACGCAGTGCCCACATCCAGCAAGGCACCGGCCAAGCCGTCGGCATTGGGGGTGGGGCTTGGGGCACCACCGCCGGTGGCTTGCCCGCCCAGCAGGTCGCTGATCAGTTGCAGGGTGCCTGAGGGGTCTGCCCCGGCGTTACCGGCCAGTGCATCGGCCGCAGTACCCAAACCACCCGCCGCGGTGTCGAGCACCATCGCCACACCGTCAGTGACGGGGGCCAAGGGGGCCAATGGGCCAGTGGCTGTCAAGGCATTCGCGCCATCAGCCACACCTTCAAGGGTTTGAACCACACCACCGTGCTCGTTGCCATGGGTGCCGACCACAGGGCCCAACAGCCCTGAGGTGAGCGGTGCCAGTGGGCTGGAATCGCCAACCAGCACACCACCAATCTCGGACAAGGCCAAGGCCACACCCGAGGTTTGTCCTTCATCGCTGCCCACCGTGCGTGACAGGGGGTCCACCACGTCAGCCAAGGGTGAACCTTCGGCCCCTTTGTCCAGGCCGGTGGCCAAGGCGTTCAATCCGCCCACCAAACCATCGTCTGTGCTGCTGGCGGCGGCATTGCTGCCCAGTGTTTTGCCCAGCAGGGCGGCCAGGCCCGTCGGGTCTTGTTCAGAAAAACCAGCCAGTGCGTTGCCTGCAGTCAAAGCGCCATCGGCCAGGGGGCCAGTCAAGGCGGTGGCAGGGGCCAGTGGCGTGGCTTCCAGCGCATGGCCCACATCGGCCAGTGTGCCGGCCAAACCTGTGGTGCCGGTGGTGGCGGCCGGTGCTGTAGCACCTTTGGGCTCAACCGGTGCACCCAGCAATTCGGCCAACAAGTCCACCGTGCCGGTGGGGTCTGCGGCTTTGTTCTCGTCCAGTGTGGCACCGGCTGTGGCCAGGCCATCGGCCAATGCATTCACGCCCTGCGCCAGCGCATCAGTGGCTGGGGTCAAGGGGTTCAAGGGGCCAGTGGCGGTCAGGTCGTTCAAGCCCGAAGCCACTTGATGCAGGGTTTCCGGCAGGCCTTGGGCACCGGTGTTGTCACCGCCCACCACAGGGCCTAACACGCCCGAAGTCAGGGGGGCCAAGGGGCTGCTGTCGTTGCTCAGTACCGAACCCACAGCGGCAAGACCTTGGGCCACACCGTTCATGGCGCCGTTGTCGGCACCCAGAGTTTCTGTCACCGGGGTGATGAGTTCGCCCAGTGGGGTGTCGTGCGCGCCAGCTTCCAGTCCATCCGACAGGGCATTTACACCACCGGCCAATCCACTTTCAGAAGAGCCCTGTGTGCCGGTACTGCCCAACACACCCGCCAGCACCGAGGTTACGCCGGTGGGGTCTTGGTCGCTGAAACCACCAATTGCATTGCCAGCGGTCAGCAAACCATTGGCCAAAGGCGTGGTGGCTGCCGTCAATGGCTCCAGCGGCGTGTCGGCCAGGGCGGTGCCCACATCGGCCACGGTGCCTGCTGCACCAGAGGAAGTGTTGGTGGCACCGGGGGCTGCAGGGCCTTTGGGTTCGACTGGGGCACCCAGCAATTCCGCCACGGTGTCCAGCGTGCCCGTTGGGTCGGCGCTGCTGTTTTCGTCCAGTGTGTTGCCTGCGGTCAACAGGCCGCCAGCCAACGCGTTCAGGCCCTGGTCCAAGGCATCAGTCACAGGGGCCAAGGGGGCCAAGGGGCCCGTTGCGGTCAAGGCATTCGCGCCATCAGCCACCGCATTCAATGTGCCGGGCAGGCCTTGGGCACCGGTGCCCTCACCACCCACCACAGGGCCCAGTAAACCAGAGGTAACAGGGGCCAAGGGGCTGCTGTCGTTGTTCAAAACAGTACCGATGGCCCCCAAACCGGACGCAAGGCCCGAGGTGCTGCCATTGCTGGAACCCACCAGAGGGGCCAGCGCCTCGCCCACCGGGGCCAAGGGCGTGCCTTCAGTGCCATTGGCCACTGCACTGGCGACGGAATTGACACCACCCACCAAGCCTTGGTCGGCCGAGCCACCACCGGGGGTGCTTACACCGACTACTTCGGCAATCACACCGACCACGCCCGTGGGGTCGTTGGCGGCCACGTCATTCAATGCGCCACCGGCTTGGGTCAGGGCATCGGCCACAGGCTCCAACACTGTAGTCACAGGGGCCAGGGGGGTCTGCGACACTGACTCGCTCAGACCATCAACAGTGCCCGCCAAGCCACCGGCGCTGTCCGCCGGGCCTGTGGGGGGCACGCCGCCGCCACTGCCACCACCGGATGAACCGCCGCCTGTGCCACCGCCTGAATCGTTGTTGTCGTCAACCGCCACAAACACGCCAGCAGCAACAGCCGCGGCAGCCAAGGGGGACACACCGGCGGCCAGCAAGCCTGCACCCACCAAGCCCACATAGCCACAGCCATCGCCAGCATTCAAAATGCCTGAGGCCAATTCATCGTCTTCGTTTTCAATGCTGACACCGCTCTGGCAAGTGGGCACCACTTCGGCCTGTTCAATGCCGGTGGCCACGTCCACCTTCTGCACAATGCGCGCACTGGCTTCAGGCTGCAGGGTCAACACTGCCGGGGTTTGGCCGCCAACCAAGGCAGGAATTTCGACCACTGCATCGGATGAACCCGTGTTGACGACCTCGTCATTGAACAGCACTGCATCGCCCACGGACAGCTTCATGGCCTGTCCATCGCGTGTGACGGTGAGTTCTCCGGATTTCAGTTGAATTGTGCTCATTGCTTGTCTGCCTGATCAAAAATGGGGGTGAGGGTGCGGTGGCGGTGCATCAACGCCAAAGCCGACCAATCCGGAGGGCAACGATAGAACCACTCCGCAGTAATCACCCATGATAGGTAAAACCCTTAGAGTTGGGGTGCTAAATTCTGAAAAATTTAGATGCAGCTGTGACAAAAATCACAGATTTTCAAGTGAAGAGTGGGGCCGATCCAACATCGGCCCCGACGCTCAAGAGGCGGGTTTCCAGTCGGAAACACCGTTGATTTGATACGACTGTGGGGGCTTGCCCGCTTGGCTGAGGCGCACAGGCACCGACCAGGTAAAACGCTGCCGACCTTGGCTGCCCTCGGGGGCTTTCAATCGTGGGTCCTGGTAAGTCACCATGCTGCCTTCGGACACCTTCACCCACCCCGCTGCCGCCGAAGTTTCATAGTAAAGCCCCAACTGGCTGGCCCAAGCATGCTGGCTGTTCACAAACACCCCATGGTCCGTCAGGCGAATCACGGGTTTGCCTTGGTTGTCCAACACCTCCACGTCCTGCTTGCGGCTGGCTGTCGCCCTCAAGCTGAGTGTGCCGCTGGTCAGCCCAGGCAGCAGGGCTTCAAAGTCGGCCGAGTTGGGCACCTGCACAAATTGGGGCTCCCAATAGCCTTTGAAGGCATTGGGGTGCCCCCACTTCACAGGCACGCGCATGGGGCGGCCATCCACACGCAGTGTCAGCTGAAATGGCTTGGCTGATTCATCCACCAGGCGCGCGTCGTACCACCCATAACCGGTCTGCTGGGCAAGTTCGGTCCACTTGGCGTGCAGTGCGCGGTAACTTCGACCGTCCTTGAGGTGCTCCGGCACACGGCCACCACCTGGCTGAACCATGCGGTACAGCGCTGGGTTGTTGGCATCGCCCAGCACTTTGCCCCCTTGAATTTTCAGATAAGGGCGGCCACTGGCATCAATCACTTCCACCGTGCGTTGGCCGTCGGTGGACACCACAAACTGATGCACATTGCTCTTGGCCACACTCAATTGAACGCCCGCTGGCAGGCGAAACTTCGGGTCCACCATGGGCTCGGCTTGCCCATGGCCGTGCTCGGCATGACCGAACACGGCTGTGGGCAGCCAACACAGCGCCACAGCCAGCGCCGATGTGAGTCGAACAATCACGATTTCCTCAGCATGAAGCTGCGCGAGGCTGACGGCAGCAGTTTGCCTTGGGCGTCTTTCACACGCACAAAGACCATGTAAGCCCCGTCGGGCAGGATGGCCATTTGGTCGGGAATGCGGAAGTTCAGGGAACCATCGCCCACATTCACAGCCTGCGCGGGAATCACCACGGTCCGCTGGTCAGCGTCGATCAAATGGGTCATCACTGTGTGCCGCACCAAAGTGATGGAATCCAAGGTTCCACCGCCCATGGACGCCATGTTCACACTCATGGTTTGGCCGGGGCGGAACAAGGGAATCTGACTGAAACCGGGGACATCCGCCACGCTCTCGCCACCACCCAGGCTGGCCAGCACTGGGCGCCCTGCACTGCTCATGTAGGGTGGAGAATAGATTTCAAACGACGGGTCCCGACCATCGTTGGGCCCCAGGCCCAAGGCCGCCAAATTGACGTTCTTGAAGTACAGGGTGGAAATGGGGGCGTGACCGCCCACCAGCACCCGGCCATCAGGCATCAGCAATGCGGTGTTGTGGTATGTGCGGGGCTTATTGGCTGTGGCCATTCGGGTCCAGGTTTTGGTGACCGGGTCGAAACGCTCTGCGGTGCGGCGGGCCATTTCCACACCGGGGGCAACCACGCCATCACGGTCTGCACCGGAAAACACCATCACGGAATCATCGGGCAGCAACACGCCAGTGCCGTACCAGCGGGGCTCATTCAATGAGCCTGTGATTTCGCTGTTGTAATCCACCACTTTGCCTTCTTTGGCGGTGGCCGCAGGTTGGGTTTTCACGGTGTCGATGCGTGAAGAACTGACCGCCACATAGGAGCCGGGCGAACCCGCTGCCACCAAGGCCAACACACCGCCGGCGGTGAGGAAGGATGCATCGCGGTACTTGCCGTCTGCATCAGGGCGCAGGGGCATCATGATGGAAAAAGTCGACCCACGCATGCCGCTACCCAACACTTTCTGCACCACAGCCGTGGGGTTGGACGCGTTCAGCTTGGTGGCTGCAGCCTGCAAGGCTGCCGGGGACTTCATCAACACATTGGGCGACAGCAAGCCTTGCAGTGATTTTGCAATTTCACTGGGCGCCGTGTAGTTGAACAGCTTGGTGAAAGACTCAAGCCCAGCATCACTGAAGCTGAAGGGCAGGCCCGCATACGCCAGGTCAGACCAGGAGTCCGTGCCCGGGTTGTAGGTGGCTGCAATGTTCCACAGGGGTTGGTCGATACTTTGCCCAAATGGGTTGAAGGATTGCCCACCCGCGTTGTAGTACACATGGCCGTTGGGCAACAGATGCAGGCGCGGGTACAAAGGCAAGGTGCGTTGTGCGGCAGGGCCGTTGGCTTTCCAAACACCTTTGTCGGTAGAGCCCAAGGCTGGCGGCGTGAAAGTCTCTGTCACCACCACGTTGCGGCCCGACTGCTCAGGGGCCTGCGGATAGACGGGTTTGAGCAGCTTGGTCACGCCACTGGCCACAAACAGGCGGTTGTCGGCCAAGGTCACCACCGAGGGGTACCAGCGGCCAAAGTTCATGTCGGCCAGTTGGGCCCAACTGTTGTTGTTCGGGTTGTAGGCACGGCTGGTTTTCAGGCCTTCCAGTTCAATCAGGCCCACGGGCAAGGCGTCAATGCCCGGCTCGTTGTAGTAGGCGGTGCCGCCCACGGCCATGATGCGCCCGTCACCCAGCATGGCCACGTCGGCACAGAACAATGCCCCATCCGCGCCGTTGGTGTTCTTGTTGGTCAAGCCGGGAATAAGCTCGGTGATTGGGTAGCCATTGGGGTTGGCACCGGACCCAACATCCCGTGGGCGCGTCCACGCTGTGGCTGCATTGGAGCCCTGCGGAATGCGCATCACCCGAGTCTGGTCGTTGATGGCTTTGGTGCCGAAGTCGGTCAAAATGCCTGTTTCGAAATCTTCTGTGCCTTCCAGGGCATTGAAGTAGAGGAAGTCGCCATTGGGCAGCAGCGAAATGGTGCCTGCTGCAGGTTTGCAGCGCAGGCGCTCGGTGACGGGGTCGTACAGGCATTTGTCGGCGCTGGGCACACCCTGTGCATCGGGGTTGGCGTCGTTGGCCGCATCACGGCGGTAGACCATCGGTTCTTCAAACGGGGACGTGAAGCAGCCCAAGGTGCTTGCATCGGCACAAGAGGCACCAGTGCCGGTCACTGTCTCAATGACGCCATTGGGGGCCACGTTACTGCCGCCAGAGGCCGCAGGGCTTGAAGAATCGCCGGAATTACAGGCAGACACCAAAAGGGCCACCAAGACACAGCCCGACAGGGTTTTGAGTTTGAACATCGACATCGCATCTCCTCTTTATGGTTATTGTTTCCGTTGAACGAACAACGGCTGCGCCCATGTCAGCTTGGCTGAACGCATGGGCGGCACTGCATAACCTTGAAGCGATGGTCGATCTTTGTTTGAAGACCGTGGTTCGGGTCGGCCTGGTCTGCCTGCGCATTCAATGCGTCACTCTGCAGCCGGTCGTTCCTCGTTGTTGTATGGCCTTTTCGGCTCTGTAGAACTTTACCACCGAGGGCCAAATTTAGATGCAGGCGGGGTAACGAAAATCGGACATCACAGGGCCAAACCCATCCAAATGCGGGCAAACCCCAAGTCGTGAATTCCAAACCGTGAAGCCTAAGCCGTATTGGGCAAGTAACCCCGAGCAAGCAACAGGGCATGAAGTTGGTCATATTCCGCAGGGCTTAACCAGGGTTGGCACGCCTTGAGGCGGCGTGAAAAATACGCAGGCCACTGGGTGGGTTCCACGTATTTGGCCTTCCACAGAAAGTGCTTCTTTTCGAAGTCGGGCCAGTCACGCAAACTGTGGACCACCTGCCCACGCGCATGCTGGCGAAATGTCGGAGTGTCTGGGTAAGCCGCCGTGGTGGAAAAGTACCGAAAACAGCCCGGGTGGGTTTGTTCCAGCGTGGACACACTCATGCCCGCATTGAACACCGTGCTGCACACCAAGGCTTCATCGTTCGGGCAATCCCTGTCTGGTTCAACACTGTCGGCCAATTGTTGCCTGCGACGCAGCAGGCACAGTGCCAAAGCCCTGCGGGACAAGCGAACCAAGGGAAACTGGCACCGCATCACCGGTCCGTAGGGCAACATGGAGGCATGCCACATGGACGATTCGTCAGAAGGCCGAATGCCCTGCGCCAGAAAATCAGTGTCTGAATTCTGAAATGGAGCGAAGAACGCCAACGGGTCCATCAGGAAAGCGACGTCAGGCTCAACCAGCCAGAAAAACGAGGGCTGAACACCCAACTGCTCAAGGTGCCGCTGCAAGGTATAGAAAGCCAAGTCCCCGCAGCGCCATCCGTAATTGGCGGGCAAGCGGTCAGCCTGTATTGGCAACAAAGCAGGCAACACGGGCGCCCAGTCCTCAACATTCAAGCCTGTCGGGCAAGGGCCTGCGGTTCGGGCATCGGGCAACACCACCACGCGGTCAGCGCACGGCTGCAATTGCTGGTACAAGCCTTGCACCTGTGGGTTCCAGCCGGTGCAGCGCAGGCCGATGACTGTCAAGGCCGCCCCACAGACTCGACAAACAGGCGGCACAATTCGTCGTCAAACACCGTGCTGCGTTGCAGGTCTTCGGGCCATCGGCGTGGGTCCTGCCCTGCTCGCTTCGAACTCAGTTCACCGAATTCACCCGCCACGGTCAACCACTTGCGGGGTGCCGCCGTGTTCACCAAAAAGCCGGGTTTGAAGACTGGGGCACCATCCAGATATTTCTTGCCTGCCCACGCCGAATCACCACGCGCCGGGGGTTCCAAAGCCAGGCCACCCGCGGCGGGCCCCACGGACAATTGCTGAAAAAACCGGTCTGCCCGGTAGCTCAAACGCACCGCATCCACACACGCCATGGGTGCGCCGGTGTCGATGGTTGGCCGCTGCGGTGCCAAAGCAGACTCGGCCCAACTGGCCATGCCTTCGAGGTACCACCGGGTTTTGAATGGGGAATAGCCGTACTGAAACAGGTGAAACAACTCATGCGCGGGCACTGAAGCGCGCGAGGCCTGAATCGACGACTGCATATTGATTTTCAAGGTGCAGACGCGAGCAGCGCCAGTGTTTTCCTTGCTGTTGCCCACGGCTTGACCGGCAGGCCAGGGGTTGGGGCCAGTGGGCTCGTCAAACGCCAAACCCAAGCCCGACTTCAAGCGCAGCAGCCTGATTTCAATGGCGCCGCTGTTCGCATACCGGGGCTGGTTCAATGGCGAGACCAAGCCCAAACGCTCGGTGTAAAACCAATAAGCTGCACGCAGTTGTGTGGCAATGTCGTCCACACGGTCGGGGTGACCATTGCCATCGGTATCGGTCAGATCGGGCGGTGCGTGCTCACCTTCAGTGGCATAGAACAGCCGAAACGGGCCTGCAATCAACACCCGGTTGTACCATTCCTTGCCATTGGCCACCCCTTGTTGGCAAGTGGGCAAGGCGGGCCATTCCGGGGCGTCCGACTGGGCCAATGCGTGGCCGCACAGGGTGAGCAACACGGCCGCACAGGCCATCATGGTGCTTTTTATTCGAATCTGCATGACTCAATTCCCCAAGGTAACACCCTGAAAGCCCCATTGCGCCAAGGCTTGCGCCCACTTGCGGGCCACTGCCCCACTTCGGAACTGGGCGGCGTGCAAGCGGGCATTGTTGGACAGCGCTTTGTGGGCCGCTTCATCAGCCCACACCGCAGCCATGGCACGCGCCATGGCCTGCACATCGCCGCTGGGGCACAGCACGCCGGTCTGTGCTTGAAGGATCAAGTCGCGCGGGCCATAGGGCACATCAAAGGCAATGACCGGGCAACCATGGGCCTGGCTCTCCAAGGCCACCAAGGCAAACCCTTCGCGTTCACTGGTCAACAGGCTTAAGCCAGCATGCTCAAACACCTCCGCGGGGTGCTCGGCCCAGCCGGACAAATGAACCCGCCCGTTCAGGCCAAGCTGTTCGATGCGCTGATGCAAGGCGCGGCCAATCTCACCGTCCAAGGCACCCCGCCCATGAATGTGCAGGCTGGCTTGTGGACACTGTGCAGCCACGAGTGCGAAGGCGTCGATGGCCAAGTGGATTCGCTTTTCGGGGTTGAGACGGGCCAACACCACGGCCTTGAAGCGGCTGCGCTCCGACCAAGGCACTGGTGTGCCCTTGGCATCGTAGGGGTGCGGCACAGCACACACGGGGCTGCTTGGGCTGCGTGCTTTCCAGTCCGCGGCCTGGCTTTGGGTGGCCGTCACCAAGCCATCAAGCTGGTCAGCCCCCTTCAACACTGCGCGGTAATCGGTCAGCAGCGGCGCACTCATCGGTTGGCCCAGGCTTTGAGTGTGCACCGCATGAAGGCATGGCACCACGGCGATTTGCAAACCTTTGGACTCGCACTGGGTGCGGGCCTCCAAGGCCACTTCAAACCACGGCTTGTTTTTGTCCACCATGAGGAGGTGATGCTTGCGCTGCCCAGACATCATCAGTTGTTCAAGCCACCACTGGCGCAAGTCAGCCTCTTGATCAAAGGTGGCCACCACGGCGTGATGACGGTCTTTCATGCGCCACTGCGTGAGAACATCGCCACGGTCACCCGCCAAACGCTCGTGCTCAAGGGCCACAGAACCATCGGGCCGGAACCATTGCTCCAGGCGCACAGCCCCGGTGTTAGCGTCAAGGTGCTGGGTCTGGCTCAGAAAACCCCGGTGGTCATAGCGGTCGCGGCGTACTTTGCGCCCCGCCAGAAAATGGTTCACATGCGACAGTCGGCCCGTGCGTCCATGATGCACCGCATACATCAGCAAGCGGCCCTGCGCATCGTGCACCTTGAAGTCTATGCTGTTGGCCACGGCCTGCTGGGTACCCCCTTCAGGAATCACCAGTCGGGCAGTCAGGCCAAGTGTGTGCAGGCCATCGGGAATCTCCTGCACGCTGTCAAACAAATTGACCACGGTGGTTCGGTCGCTAAGCCGCCCCTGCTCGCGCAAAGCCAGCACCGCAGCACTGGCATGCGGGTTGTAGGCGGTGGTCAGCACGGTCACCGGCTTGTTCAGGTGCCGGTCAAACAGCGCAGCGCGTTGCAGGCTGGCGTATTCCAAACCCGCCATTTCAAAATCCAGGTTCAGGTTGAGAAAACACACCGCGGTGTCTGCCCACGGTTGCAGGTGCGGTTGTCGCACCCTGCCCAATGCTGGCTTGTAGCGCAGGCGTTCGGGCACCACGACCGGTTTGCGCTGAAGCAGAAATTTGCGATAAGCCACCAAGCCTGAGAGGTAGTGCTCCACATCGTCAATACGCACCCGGTAAGCGTGATGGCGTATGAAAAAGCTGCCGTCCACTTTGTGCGGGCAGGCGTAGAACATCGCCCACTCAGGCCAAAAATAGCCGGTCAGCAGGTAGTTGGCGCGGTGGTGCATGGCGCGGTAAAACTTGTCCACATCCACCTGGGCCAATAAGTCTTCAAGCTCGGGGTTGGCGGCCAGGCGTTGCAGCATCTGCTCAGCCGCCATCATCAATTCAAGCAAGGTTGGAAAGGTGGTGATGCGTTCCAGCACAAAGTCCAGGTGGCCCGCCACGTTGCGGATTCCAAACTCAAAGTAACGGCGTTGCGGCCGGTAGCGGGTCAGTTCATTGACGCAGTAGCTGAGCCAATGGTCGTGAATGTTGTCATGGCCTGCGGCGATGAAATACTCAAACGCCTTCTCCACAATCTGCAGATACAACATGACCCGCGTCAGCCTGAACAGGCGCATCAGGGCAAAGGCGGCCTCGCCATCGTAATAAATGATGCGGAAAGGCTCTTTCACCGACAGGTCGGGATAGTTCAGCACATGCACGAATCGCCCGGTTTCGGTGTTCAACATGGCGCCGATGCCCATGGCCAACTGGTGCATCAGCGGCAAGTACTGTTCGTCACGGGTCAGCTCGGTGTACTTGCACAGGGCCAGGATACACACGGCATTGCCGCCCAGTTTGATCTCATTACCGGTGTCCACCAAGAAAGCCGCTTGGGGCCCACGGGGCAGGTCGCACACCTTGATCAACTCGGTGGTGAGGTAATGCAGCGCGGCGTCGATGGATTCTTTCAGGGAGTCGCTTTGCGTCACCTCCCAGGCCTCAATCATGGCGTAGGTGGAACTGGCATGCCGCAAAGCGTTGTAGCTGGGCACACGGCGGTCGAAACAGGGAAAGAGGCCGTAAACAAAGCGGCCAGCAGCCACCCCTTCTGAATTACCGGGGGCATACACCTGCTCAGCCAGAAACTCGCTGGACCGCCGGATGAAGGCCTCGCAAGACTGAGCATCCAGGGGTTCCGACACGCGGCTCCCCGTGCGTGGGCCGACCAACTGCAAAGGCAAGGCCTTTGATGCACCGGGTTCCAGCACCACACCCACGGTTTTGAACAGCCAGACGGGTTGGGCGTCCCGCGCATCCAGGGTGAAATCGGCACCGTACTTGAGGCGGCCATAGCGGTTGAAATTGCCTTCATGCAATTGGGCAAACTCGCTCTCGTTGCTGCCGTACAGCATGGCATTGCCCGCCAACTCCATGTCCATGAACACATGACGGCATTGGGCGTCCAAGGCGATGCCTTCACGAAAATAATTCCGTTTGATAGTGCCCAAATGGGCCTTCAAGGCCCCCCAGTGGGTCATGCGGACATCGGCAGCCACGTCCAGGCGCAGCAGCAGGGTGGGCGTCAGTGCAAAATCGGGCCGCTGCAATAACCGGCCCAGCAGTGCTTCCCAGGCGGCTTTCAGCGTAGGGGCATGTTCATGCAGCACGGTGGCCCGCGTGTCCCCATGGGTGTAGGACACCATCAAACACGCGCTGCTGGGCGGCACTAGGCTGGTTTGGCTGGCCATGGCCAGCTCAAGGGCTTGGTACAGGTGCTGCAGGCGCTCGGTCAGTTTCACGGAAGGCAAGGCTGGGTTGATCAGTCACGTGCTGGCAGTATAGCCTTGCGGCCCCGTTCGCGGGGTAACCCGGCTACACTGGCAAGCCTGTACCAGGTCTGATTTCACCACCGATGTCCACACTGATTTTCAAAGCCGACTTGCTGACGCGCCAAGCGGATGCCGAACACCGCCCCGACCTGTGGCCCTGCCCTTCGCCCTTTGTGGCCAGCTTGACTGTGGGCCCGGAACACATGGATGAATTTGGCCACACCAACAACACGGTGTACTTGGTGTGGATGCAAGCCGTGGCAGCGCTGCATTCCAAGCACTTGGGGCTGACTTTTGATGACTTTGTCGCCTTGGGCAGCGGCTGCGTGGCACGGCACCACGACATTCATTACAAAAGGCCCAGTTTTGCCGGGGACACGCTGTGGGTGGCCACGTGGATCAGCCGCAACGAAGGCAAAACCGACATGCTGCGGCAGTACCACTTTGTGCGGGCCAGCGACTTGGCCACCATTGCAACAGGCAGCACCCAGTGGGTGTGTATCGACATGAACACCGGGCGCCCAAAACGACAGCCCCCGGAGTTCCTGTCTGCTTACCGGGTCACCAGCATCAACAACCCTGACGCGGACACTGCCGCCGACACCCAGTGATTCCAATGGGGCATGGCCGAACGTTGAAGCCATTCGCGGGCTTTGACCCCCACCGCCAGCAATCCGCCACTGGCCAGCAGCATACCGGCCATGAACGCATTAAAACCCACGGCGGGCGCTTCAAGCCCGTGGGCTGCACCATGACACGCCAAAGCGACTGACAACCCCACAGCCAGCAGCCCACTGGCGTGGCCCCGAATTGACTGTGGATGTATCAGCAACAACAGGCCACCGGCCAACACAGTGGCTGCCAGCACCCATTCGAGGCCGGGGACAACCCACCCTGCCGAGGCCACCAAGGCACCGAGCAACATGGCCAGAACATACATGCCCCCTTGCCTGAAAGCTGCACCCGCTTTCAGCGACAGGCCTGCACACAACAGCATGAGAAGATGGTCCGGGCCGGTAACGGGGTGAATCAAGCCAGACAACAGGGCCATACCGGTGGACGCAGTATCGGCCAGGCTATGCAGGTGGCCATCGTGCGCCAGCGCCAGGCTGGCCACACTCGACAGGCCAAGCGCCACCCCCGTGGATTGAACGGATTTTGTGTTGATGTGTTTAAACATATCGATATGTCCTGTATTCAGATGACCGCTTCTGCGGGGGGCATCACTTTCTGGGGCAGCATGCCCTCTTTCACAATGAAAGCGATGATGTCGTCCAGGCCCTTGGCCACCTTCAGGTTGGAGAAAATGAAGGGCTTTTCTCCGCGCATGCGGCGGGCGTCTTGGTCCATCACGTCCAGAGACGCGCCCACCATGGGGGCCAGGTCAATCTTGTTGATCACCAGCAAATCCGATTTCGTGATACCGGGGCCGCCTTTGCGGGGAATTTTGTCGCCTGCGGACACGTCGATCACATACAAGGTCAAATCGCTTAGTTCGGGGCTGAAGGTGGCGCTGAGGTTGTCGCCACCACTTTCAACGAACACTACATCCAGCGCACCAAATCGCTCAATCAGTTCGTCCACGGCGGCCAGGTTCATGGAGGCATCTTCTCGAATGGCCGTGTGTGGGCACCCGCCGGTTTCAACACCAATGATTCGGTCTGCGCTCAGGGCATTGTGGCGGGTCAGAAAATTGGCGTCTTCTTTGGTGTAGATGTCATTGGTGACTACGGCGATGTCGTAATGGTCACGCATGGCATAACACAGGGACTTCACCAGTGCGGTTTTGCCGGAGCCCACCGGGCCACCGATGCCCACTCTCAGGGTTTGTTTGGGTTTGTTGGTCATGAGTCCTCCTGGGTTTGATCAGTCACGAGCGGAACAATCGTGAATATTGGGTTTCATGCAAGGCGCTGGACAGGGCCATGCCCGGCAGGCAGCAACCGATGTCGCCAGCCTCCACCTGAAGCGCCTTGTCCACAGCGCCTGGCAACAGGGGTTGCAGGGCCGCAATCATTTGCTGTGACTGGGTTTGCCCCATGGGCAACAGCTTGGTGGCTGCCGACGCCTGCCCTTCCAGCCAGCTCCAGGCGTAGCCCAGGCATGCGGTACTGGCCGTCATGCCCCATTGGGCACAAGCCTGGCCAAACAGCGCAATGAACGTGGGTTCATCGCGCCGAACCAGCAGGCTGCTCAGGCCCAAGGTAGGCATCATGCGGGCCAGCGCCTCGCCCATGGCGCAATCGGCCAGGCGAAGTTCACGCGACTCCCGGCAGGCCAGCAGCAAGCGGTTGGCCCGTCGCAGGGCTTCAACATCATTGGCTTGCACCGCAGCCATGGCCAGGCTCAACACTGGCAACTCAACATGCACCAAGCCCAATTGCAGTTGCGTTTCAATCCACTCGCGTATCTGCACCGCATCGGTCAACCAGCCTTCCTCAATGGCGTATTCCAGCCCCTGAGAGAAGGAGTACGCACCCACTGGCAGGCTTACACTGCACAGGTGCATCAACTTCACCAGGTTCAGTGGGCTGACTTGTACGCCCTCAATGCTCATGGTGATGGTCATGCGTATGGGCGTGGCCACCCCGCGCATAGGCTCCGCTTTCAGGCACAAACACCGTTTGCATCGGCCTCAGTTGCAGCCCCAACTGGCTCAGCATGTCTTCCAGCACATGGTCCGGCTTGATGCGCAGCCAGCGCTCACCCACTTCCACTTTCACGTGGCGGTTGCCGAGGTGGTAACAGGCTTTGGAAAACACCGTCCAGTCGGCGCAGGTGGCCTGCACCACATCCTCAATGGCGCCCTCCACTTTCACAACACGTCCGCATTCGGATTTCAGGTACTCGCCAACCTCCAAAGGGCGGCCACGGTCCAGAAACAGTCGAACCTCTTCGCCAGTCTGGCTGAACAGCCGCATGCGGCCCCGTTCGCGCTGCTCGTGGGTCAAGGTGACCACGGCGGTCACGGGTTCATGGCAATGGGTGCCCAGGCGATGGTAAATGTCGAGCATGGTCATCCTTCAAAACAGGGAATACAGTTGGGCCATCGGCAACACGCGTGCAGGCTCGCAAGTCAACAATTCACCATCGGCCCGCACCTCATAGGTTTGTGGGTCAACGGTCACATTGGGCAGCCAGTTGTTGTGCACCATGTCGTGCTTGCTGATGTTTCGGGTGTTCTTGCAGGCCACCAAAGGCCGAACCAGCTTGAGCCGTTCGGCTAGCCCGTCATCCAGCGCGGCTTGCGAGGTGAAGGTGATCGAACAATGCGCCGCCGCTGTGCCCAAGGCGCCAAACATGGGCCTGAAGTGCACGGGTTGCGGTGTGGGAATAGAGGCGTTAGGGTCGCCCATGGGGGCCGCCGCAATCATGCCGCCCTTGATGATCATGGAAGGCTTCACGCCGAAGAATGCAGGCTTCCACAACACCAGGTCGGCCAGTTTGCCGGGTTCAATCGACCCGACTTGCTCGGACACGCCATGCGCAATGGCCGGGTTGATGGTGTACTTGGCGATGTAGCGGCGTGCGCGGAAATTGTCGGCACCCAGGGCCTCGTCTTCCTTGAGCAAGCCAAACTGGGTTTTCATTTTGTGTGCAGTTTGCCAGGTGCGGGTAATCACCTCGCCCACCCGGCCCATGGCCTGGGAATCCGAGGAGATCATTGAGAAGGCACCTCGGTCATGAAATATGTCCTCGGCTGCAATGGTTTCCTTGCGGATGCGCGAATCCGCAAACGCCACATCTTCGGGAATGTTGGTGTCAAGGTGGTGGCACACCATCAACATGTCCAGGTGCTCATCAACGGTGTTCACGGTGTAGGGCCGCGTGGGGTTGGTGGACGAGGGCAATACATTGGGCTGCGAACAGGCCTTGATGATGTCGGGCGCGTGCCCACCCCCTGCACCCTCGGTGTGGTAGGTGTGGATGACACGGCCTTTGAACGCAGCAATGGTGTCATCGACAAAACCGCTTTCATTCAAGGTGTCGGTGTGTATGGCCACCTGAATGTCGTATTCGTCGGCCACCGACAGGCAGCAATCAATGGACGCAGGGGTGGTTCCCCAGTCCTCATGCAGTTTCAAGCCAAATGCGCCTGCGCGAATCTGCTCCACCAAGGCTTGGGGCTGGCTTGCATTGCCCTTGCCCAGAAAACCGAAATTCATGGGCAGGCCATCGGTGGCCTGCATCATGCGCATCAGGTACCACGGCCCCGAGGTGCAGGTGGTGGCGTTGGTGCCGGTGGCTGGCCCGGTGCCGCCGCCAATCATGGTGGTGACGCCGCTCATCAAGGCTTCATCAATTTGCTGCGGGCAGATGAAGTGAATGTGCGCGTCAATACCACCCGCAGTCAAAATACTGCCCTCGCCCGCAATCACTTCCGTGCCCGGGCCAATCACCAAGGTCACCTCGGACTGAATGTCCGGGTTGCCTGCTTTACCCACACCCACGATGCGGCCGTCTTTGACACCCACATCGCCTTTCACAATGCCCCAGTGGTCCAGCACCACCGCATTGGTGATCACCAGGTCCAGCGCTTCTGCGCAACTGGCCTGGCTTTGGCCCATGCCATCCCGTATCACCTTGCCACCACCGAACTTCACTTCATCGCCGTAGACTGTGAAGTCTTTCTCCACCTCAATCCACAAGTCGGTGTCGGCCAGTCGAATGCGGTCCCCGGTCGTGGGGCCAAACATCTGGGCATAGCTGCTGCGGTCTATCTGGGTCATGTGCGGGGCACCTGGGTCAGCCGTGTACCGGCAAGGGAAGATTCAAAGGATTGTCAGGCTCATGCAACGGGCCCATCACCTGTCCGCGAAAACCATAGACCGTGCGGCTTCCGCGATAGGGCACCAGTTCAACTTCGCGACCCTGCCCCGGTTCGAAACGCACCGCGGTGCCGGAAGGAATGTTCAAACGAAAACCGCGTGCCAATGCCCGGTCAAACCGCAGCGATGGATTGACCTCGTAAAAGTGGTAATGCGAGCCCACCTGAATCGGTCGATCGCCCACGTTTTCAACACGCACGGTGCGCGTTTCCAAGCCTGCATTGAGTTCAATGTACCCTTGCTGCACTTTCACTTCTCCGGGGATCATGGCCTGCTCCTCAAACAATGGGATGATGAACAGTGACGAGTTTGGTCCCATCGGGAAAGGTGGCCTCCACCTGCACCTCGGCAATCAGCTCGGGTACACCGGGCATCACATCATCCACCCCCAGCAGGGTACGGCCATGGCTCATCAGTTCAGCCACGGTTTTTCCGTCCCGGGCCCCTTCCATGATGCCCATGGACAGGTAGGCCACAGCCTCGGGGTAATTGAGTTTCAGCCCACGGGCCAACCGGCGTTCAGCCAGCAGGGCCGCGGTGAAGATCAGCAGTTTGTCTTTCTCTCTGGGCAATAAGTCCATGGTTCTCTCGTCACTTGCTGGTGAAGCCAAAGGCCCTTGAAATCAGGTTCGCCAGATGCGGGGTTCGCAGGGGGGCTTGCCAGTCAACACAGGGCGCAATGCCTTCCATCCTTGTGTGAGCAATTTTCTTGCCCGGTTGGTGCAGGTGCCCAGCACCCGCAAACTGGCGAATTGCCCCAGTTCAGTGAATGCTGCGCGCTCAGTGGGTGCAGCGGCTGCGCACAGGCCGCGAAGGTGTTCCACCACTTCTGCGGGGATGCCCTGCTCAAAGGGCCCTGCCAGCATCAGGGCTGACACAGGCATGCCCTGAAAACCACACTTCTTTTCAAGCACATGGCGGGTTGAGGCATCAATCCGCAGGCGCTCACGAAAAGCCAATTCACCAAGGTGGTGCACATCGAGGGTTTGCAGAAACTCGCCTTGGTCAAACACTCGGCCATTGGCCGGCAGGCCCAAAGACAAAATGTCCCACAACATGATGCGTGAACCGGCCTGCAGATTCACCGAGGTGTTCAGGCCTGCGTGGGCGTCCGGATACACAATGGTTTCCAGGGGCAACCATTCCAGCGTGGCCTCGGGCCCCACCTCAAGGCGGTTGTCCTGCACTTGAAGGCTTCGGTCCGGCCGGGCCCTGTAAACACGCCCCGCCCCCGGGGTGGTGAGCAAGGCATGGGCTTGGGTGTCCACCTGCACATTCACGCGCAGGCGGTCTCCACTGACCAGGCCACCGGGCGGATGCAACAAGTACAGGTGGGCACAGTCTGGCCCTTCGGGATGAAAGGCCTTCTGAAGGTAAAGTGGCCCAGTGTGGGCCCAATGGGCCAGCCTGCTGCCACGGGGGCTGCGGTCCACCTGAATGTCCAGGCTGGCTGGCCAACTGGTGGGGGTGTGCAGGGGAAAGTCCCGTGGTGCGTTCATGTGTCGGGAAACTGTGTTTACACCGCCAGGTGTTTGGCAATCAATGCATCCGTCAGGTCGGGCATCAGGCCACTGGCCACCACCCGGCCCTTTTCCATCAAACGGAATTCCTTGCCCACTCGCCGTGCAAAGCCGAGTTTCTGTTCAACCAGAATCACCGTCATGCCCTCTTCCTCGTTCAGCTTGAGAATCACGTCACCAATCTGTTTCACGATGTTGGGTTGAATGCCCTCATTGGGCTCATCGAGTATCAGCACTTTGGGGTCCATCACCAAGGCACGGCCGATGGCCAACTGCTGCTGTTGCCCGCCGGACAAGTCCCCGCCGCGCCTGTGCAGCATGTCGCCCAGCACGGGAAACAATTCAAAAATTCGGTCGGGAATGCTGCGGGTTTTGTCCTTGCGCACGGGCAGGCCCAAACGCAGGTTTTCTTCCACCGTCAACAGCGGAAAAATTTCCCGACCTTGGGGCACGTATCCGATGCCTTGATAGGGGCGCTGCTCGGCAGCGGTGCCTTCAATGGCTTGTCCGTTCAGTTCAATGCGGCCCGAATGAACGGGCAGCAAACCCATCAGGCATTTGAGCAAGGTGGTTTTACCCACGCCATTGCGCCCCATGATGCAGGTGCAACTGCCGGGCTCGATGCTGAGGTCCAAGTCCCACAGAATCTGGGTGCCGCCATACTTCTGGCTGAGTTGACTGACCCGAATCATGCCGGTTCTCCCAAGTACACCTCAATCACGTCCTTGTTCTTTTGAATCTGGTCCATGGTTCCTTCAGCAAGGACCGTGCCTTGATGAAGCACCGTGACGGTGCGCGCAATGCTGCGTACAAACTCCATGTCGTGCTCCACCACAATCACGGTGCGCTCGCCCGCCAGGCTGTTCAGCAGCGCTGCGGTGTGCTCGGTTTCCTGGGCGGTCATGCCGGCGACAGGTTCATCGATCAACAACAATTGAGGATCGGACACCAGCAACATGCCAATTTCCAGCCATTGTTTTTGGCCATGGGACAACGCCCCCGCCAGCATGTCGGCCTGTTGGGTCAAGCCAATCTGCGCAAGCACATGGGCCATGCGGTCGCGTTGCTCGGAAGTCAGCCGTGCAAACAGGCCATGCCAGATGCCCTTGTTGGCCTTCAGGCTCATTTCCAGGTTGTCCAGCACGGTGTGTGCTTCAAACACGGTGGGCTTCTGGAATTTTCGGCCAATGCCCAACTGGGCGATTTCAGGTTCGGTCCGCTCCAGCAGGTTGATGTTCTGGCCAAAATACACGTTGCCCACATCAGGCTTGGTTTTGCCGGTGATGATGTCCATCAGTGTGGTTTTGCCCGCGCCATTGGCCCCGATCAAGCAGCGCAGTTCGCCTTGTTTGATGTACAGGTTCAAATCGTTGATGGCCTTGAAACCATCGAAGCTGACACTGAGCCCTTCCACGTAGAGAATCAATTCATGGGACACATCGGGGATGGGTGTTTTCGGTGACAGCGTCAGTGGGTTAAGGTTGATTTTTTTCATGCGGAAGCCTCCTGCGATGCACGGGCCTGCCGGGCGGCGCGAATCTGCCCCAGCAAACCGACCAAGCCTTTGGGCAGGTACAGGGTGACCAGCACAAACAGGGCACCCAAGGCGAACAGCCAAGCCTCGGGCATCAGTGCGGTGAACCGCGTTTTGGCGTAATTGACCAGCAAGGCGCCGGCGACGGCCCCATACAGGGTGCCGCGCCCGCCCACCGCCACCCAAATCACCACTTCAATCGAGTTGAGCGGAGAGAACTCACCGGGATTGATGATGCCGACCTGCGGAACATAGAGGGCACCCGCCAACGCGGCGATCAGGGCAGAGTAAACGAACAGCCAAAGCTTGTAATGGTCTGTCCGGTAACCAAGAAAGCGGACCCTGGCCTCGCCATCACGAATGGCCATCACCACTTTGCCGTAACGGCTTTTCATGATGGCCTGGCTGCACAGGAACACCAGCACCAGGAACAGCGCAGTAATGGCAAACAAGGCCACACGAGTGGTGTCCGCTTTCAAGTCAAAACCCAGCAACTCTTTGAAGTCGGTCAGGCCGTTGTTGCCACCAAACCCCATTTCGTTGCGAAAAAATGCGAGCAACAGTGCATAAGTCAAGGCCTGCGTCATGATGGACAGGTACACCCCTGTGACCCTCGACCTGAATGCCAGCCAGCCGAACACAAAGGCCAGCAGGCCGGGCACCAGCAGGGCCATCAGCATGGCAAACGCAAAGTGGTCCATGCCCCACCAGTACCAAGGCAATTCCTTCCAGTCCAGAAACACCATGAAGTCGGGCAGCAGCGCATTGCCATACACACCACGCTCACCGATCTGGCGCATGAGGTACATGCCCATGCCGTAGCCGCCGAGCGCGAAAAACGCGCCATGGCCTAGGCTGAGAATGCCGCAATAACCCCACACCACATCCACCGCCATGGCCAGCATGGCGTAGCACAGGTACTTGCCCAGCAGGGTGATGGTGTAAGTACTGACGTGCAGCACCGAGCCTTCGGGCACCAGCAGATTGGACAAGGACGCCAGCACCGTGACAATCAGCAAGGCTGCGACAACCCCACTGGTGGTGGCGTTTCGACCCGCCACCAGTTGACGCAAAGCGGAGGTCATGGCGCTCATTCAGCAGCCCTCCCCTTCTGGGGAAACAGGCCTTTGGGCCGTTTCTGAATGAAAAGAATCAGGAACACCAACACCAGTATGCTGGCCAGCACCGCACCAGTGACGGGCTCAAGGAACTTGTTGGCCACTCCCAGCGAGAACGCGGCAACCAAGGTACCCAACAGGTTGCCCACTCCACCAAACACCACCACCATGAATGAATCGATGATGTAGCTTTGGCCCAGGTTAGGCCCGACGTTGGTCAGTTGGCTCAAGGCCACGCCGGCGATACCGGCAATGCCCGACCCGAGCCCAAAGGTCATCGCATCGACCCGGGCGGTGCGTATGCCCATGGACTTGGCCATGTTCCGGTTTTGCGACACAGCCCGAACATTCAGGCCGAGGTTGGTTTTCTTCAGAATGAGTTGCAACACGAAATACACCAACAAGGCGAATAAAAAGATGTAAAGGCGGTTCAGGGTGATGGACAGCTCCGGGTTGATTTCAACCGAGCCACTCATCCACGCGGGTTGTGACACCTGCCTGTTCAAGGGGGAGAAAATGGTGCGCACCGCCTGTTGCAGAATCAGGCTGATGCCAAAGGTGGCCAGCAAAGTTTCCAAGGGGCGGCCATGCAGGTGGCGAATCACCAAACGCTCAATTAGTACACCCACCGCACCGGCCACCACAAAGGCCAGCGGAATGGCCAACCACAGTGAAAGATCAATCGAATTGGGCATCCACAATTGCACCACGTAGGTGGTGTATGCCCCCAGCATCATCATCTCGCCGTGGGCCATGTTGATCACGCCCATCACGCCGAAGGTGATGGCCAGGCCAATGGCGGCCAACAAAAGCACCGACCCCAGGCTTAAGCCAAACAGCAGTTGGTCAAGCAGGCTGTACAGCTTGGCGCGAAACGCCATTTGTTCCAGGGAATGAAACAGCGCCTCGCGCAGCTTGGGTTCGGTTTCATTGGCCAGCATGTTGTTCAGCAGGTTGCGAACGGCTGGGTACTGCGCCGAGCCCAGCTTGCGAACGGCTTCGACACGCAGCAGCGGGTTGTCCGAGTACTGTGCGCGCCCCATGGCAATTGCAGTGTCCATCACCACCTGAACCTTGGGCGACTTTTCATTCAGGCGCACCGCTTGAATGGCCTCAACAGTTTCGGGGGTCAGGTTCTCCAGCAAGGACACCACCGCCTTAAGCCGCACCGTGGAATCGCTGGCGCGAATTTGTACCCGGGCCATGGCGCCTTCAAGAAAGGAACGAATGGCGTTGTTCACCCGAACTTTGTTCAAGTGGTCCGCCGCATCCAGGGCAATGTTCTGCCCTTGTGCTATTGGCGTGTAGGCGGTGTCGCCCTGAACGTACAGCAGGCCCGCTTGAGGGTCGGCGTACAGCACCCCGTTGTTCAGCGCCTCAAACACAGGCAGGGCCAAGGGGTCTGCGCTTTTCTCAAGCGCGGACAGGATATCGGGTGTGTCAGCCAGCTCCGCTCGGCTCAAAGCCACTAAGGGCGAGCCTGCTGGTGTACTTGGCAGCGTGGTCTGTTCGGAGGGTGTTTGTGCCTGTGCAGCCGACCAATGCCACAACAGCAGCACGGTGAGGCATGACAGCATCAGGAAGGTGAGGCGTGCCCGTGCGGTGGGGTAGCTGCGGGCCGTGGCGACGGGTTTCACAATAAGCGTCCTGAATCTGAGGTGAATCAGGGGGCTGCCCAGCAGCCCCCGGTGCATTGCATCAAGCCATCAATACTTTTGGCCAGAGCACTTCTTCGTGACAGTGTTGTAGTTGCCGCAGTTGATGGGCGCTGTCCAGTCGGCAATGATGTCTTTGGAGCCGGGCAGGAAGTCGGACCATGCGTCCCCTTCAATGACCTTGGACTCGGACACCACTTCAAACTGACCGTTGGCCTGAATTTCACCAATCAGTACGGGCTTGCTCAAGTGGTGGTTCTTGCCCATCACCGCAGTGCCGCCTGTCAGGTTCTTGACCTTCTGGCCAATCATGGCTGCGCCCACTTTGTCCACTTCGGTGGTCTTGGCTTTTTCAACAGCCTGTGTCCACATCTTGAAACCAATGTAAGTGGCTTCCATGGGGTCATTGGTCACGCGCTTGGGGTTCTTGGTGAATGCCTGCCATTGTTTGATGAACGCCTTGTTCTCAGGTGTGCTCACACTCTGGAAGTAGTTCCATGCGGCCAGGTGACCAACCAGCGGTTTGGTGTCGATACCGGACAGCTCTTCTTCACCGACAGAGAAAGCCACCACCGGGATGTTTTTCGCAGTGATGCCTTGGTTACCCAGCTCTTTGTAGAAAGGCACGTTGGCGTCACCGTTGATGGTGGACACCACGGCAGTTTTCTTGCCGGTGCTGCCGAATTTTTTGATGTCCGCCACAATCGACTGCCAGTCGGAGTGACCAAACGGGGTGTAGTTCACCATGATGTCGGCAGGGCCCACACCTTTGGCCTTCAGGTACGCCTCAAGAATCTTGTTGGTGGTGCGGGGGTACACATAGTCAGTACCGGCCAGCACCCAGCGCTTCACACCTTGTTTCATCAGGTAGTCCACCGCAGGAATGGCCTGCTGGTTGGGCGCCGCACCGGTGTAGAACACGTTCTTGGATGACTCTTCCCCTTCGTACTGCACAGGGTAGAACAACAGGCCATTGAGCTCTTCAATCACGGGCAACACGGATTTGCGGGACACTGAAGTCCAGCAACCGAAAATAACATCCACTTTGTTTTTGGTCAGCAGTTCGCGGGTTTTCTCGGCAAACAGGGGCCAGTTGGACGCAGGGTCCACCACCACAGCTTCCAGCTTCTTACCCAGCAGGCCACCCTTCTTGTTCTGCTCATCCACCATCATCAACACGGTGTCTTTCAGGGTAGTTTCGGAGATGGCCATGGTGCCGGACAGAGAGTGCAACACGCCCACCTTGATGGTGTCGGCGGCCCAAGCCCCAGCGGTGGTCATTGCAGCGCTGGCCGAGAAGGCCAGGCTCAAAGCAACTTTCTTGAATTTCATTGGTAAACCCCTTGAACGTGGAAAACGAAAAACAACCACTCCATTGTTGGCAAGAGTGCGCGGGTGAACCATGGGCGGAATGACTGAGCCACCTGCGTCAAATGACGTAGACGTAGGCGTCAAATACTTGAAATACGCGGTGTGACGTAGGTCCAATACGCTTGGGAACGTATGGGCGCAGTGGCGGTAGGCTCCTACCATCGAGGTGGATTAACCAACCCACAGAGGACTTTCATGAAGCACGCCATGTTTCCCAAGAAGCACCGCTCCCCGTTGGCCAGCCTGCTGGTCTCCGGTTTGTTGCTGGGCGCACCGTTGACCAGTCACGCCGGGGCCACTGTGTCATTCGGCGAAGACAAATCCATCACCGTGGGCCTGGGCCTGCGCGCCAGCTTCACCAGCACCGAGGATGGCGCCCCCAACGGAACAAGCCGCTCCAAGGACTTCAACATTGACAGCACCCGGCTGTTTTTCTCGGGCCAACTGAGCAAAACCCTGAAAGGCACCTTGAACTTTGACCGCGACAGCACTGACACCATCAAGGTGCTGGACGCTTATGGCCAGTTTGAGCCCAGCCCTTACTACAACCTGTGGGTGGGCCGTCACCTGTCACCCGGCGACCGCGCCAACATGGATGGCCCGTACTACCTGAACACGGCCACCTACCCAGGCTTGGTGTCCAACTTCCCTGCGAAATTTGCAGGGCGTGACGACGGTGCCACTTTTTTTGGACGCGCCATGGACGGTCACCTGAACTACGCGGTCGGCGCATTCGATGGCCGCAACAAGGCATCCAACCTGCCCGCGGGCCTGGCTGCCACCACCTCCAACCAGTCTGACAGTTTGCTGTATGCCACCCGCGTGGCTTATCACTTCTGGGATGTTGAACCCGCACCCGCCTACCTCACCGCCAGCACCTACTATGGCGCTGCCGACATTTTGACCGTGGCTGTGTCCTACCAAACCCAGAAGAATGGCGTGGGTACCAACCTGATCAAAGACGATTACACCGCCATGTCTGCAGACGTATTAATGGAAAAGCGGCTGAAGGCGGGTGTGCTGACGCTGGAAGGCGCCACCTACAGCTATGCCTTCAGCCAGGCTGCAGCCAATGTGGATGTGACCAAAGCAGCCACCGGCATTGTGGCTGGCGATGCTTACCTGCTTGGCGCTGCTTTCCTGTTCCCCGAAAAAGTCGGGATCGGCAAAATTCAACCCTTTGTACGCTACCAAAAGTTCGAAGCTGACCCAGGTGTGGCGGTGTTGGTCACCAAACAGTCCGACATCGGTTCTCACTACGTGATTGATGGTTTCAATGCACGACTTGGGCTGACTTACTCAAACCTTGAGCGAACCGGTTTGAAGGACCAAAACAGCGTAATTTTGAGCATGCAGTACATCTACTGACCCACGCTTGTCCGGCGATTTGTTCAGCGCCCAAAGCCCCGCTTCACGCGGGGCTTTGTCATTGACGGCGCTCCAGAATACGTAGCGCTATGGCGGCCGCTGCGGTGCGGTTTTCAACGCCGAGTTTCGGAAAAATCTGTTCAAGGTGTTTGTTCACCGTGCGTGGGCTCATGCCCAGAATTTCCGCAACCTCACGGTTGGTTTTGCCTTGGGCAATCCAGTACAACACTTCGGATTCGCGTTCCGTCAGTTTGAGTTCGTCCTTCAACACTTCTGCACTGTCCAGTTTCTGCTCGTCAAACAAACGCAACAGGGACAGGCCACCCGGCTCATGCCCCAACAGTCGGACACTCAGGGGCAGGCCCAAATGGCCTATGTGCAACTGGGCACTGAAATCAGGGTCTTGCGACAACCAGGTTCGCAAGCAGCCTTCAAAGGATTCCATCACATGGCCTTCATCCAAACTCAAGCGCCCCAGCAATTCATGGCATTGAGGTGTGGCCCAAGTCACTCGTCCCAAGGGGTTCACGGTCATCAAGTGTTGCCCGGCGCCATCCAGTGCTGTCTGTGCAGTACGCCGCACGCGGGCATTGGCCAGATGAACCTTGATTCGCGCCAGCAATTCGCGAGGCTCCACGGGTTTGACCAGATAATCCACCCCACCGGCTTCAAGCCCGCGCACAATGTCCTCAGCGCCCTCAAGGCCGGTCATGAAAATCACGGGAATGTCCTCGACACCGGGTTCCCGCTTCAGGGTCCGGGTGGTTTCAAACCCGTCCATGTTGGGCATCACCGCATCCATGAGAATGATGTCAGGCCGAATCCGGCGGGTGATGGTCAATGCCTGCTTGCCCTCCAGCGCCACCAGCACATCCATGCCTGCGGCTTCCAGCGTGTCGTTGATCAAGGTCAAGGTGTCGGGGGAGTCATCCACCACCAGCACCACGTCACGTCGAGCGTGAGATCGGATCATTGCAACTCCATCGCATCCAGCATGTCCAGCATGCGAGCGTATTGAAAACGTTTGGCCAGCGCCGCAAGTTCAGTGTGTTCCATCACGCTGAACACCTGGCTGGCCAGCGCTTGGTTCAGTCCGTCCATCACACCTTTGGCATGGCCCAATTCCACACTGTTGCGCAAAGCGGCCAACAGCGTGGCTCGGCTTTCGGGGTCAACCATCAACCCGGTGCGTGGCAAAGCCTTTGCCTCGCCCAGCGCCGGGCTGGCCACGGACGGCGATGAAGCCATGGTCCAGGTCAGGCCCAAGTGCAGTGCCATCACATCCAGAAGGCGCTGGGTGTCCACCGGTTTGATCAAGTACTCTTTGTAAGGCGCACGGGTACCTGCATTGGATTCGGGCGGTTGTACCTCGGCAGACAACATCACCACCAACACATCGGGGTACTGCGTCTGAAGGCGACTGGCCAAGGTCAAGCCGTCCATCACAGGCATGGCCACATCCACCAGGGCCAAATCAGGAAGGTCCTGAACCTGATCCTGCTGCCCCAGCAAGGCCAGTGCCTCCACACCGTGCTGGGCCTCGGCCAATTCAAACCCCAAAGGCTCGAGCAGGTCGTGCATCCAGCCGCGCAACTGGGCGTCATCATCGACCACCAGAATGCGGCGCCTGCGCCCTTCATACCCGGTGATTCGGCCCGCCCGTTCCGGCACCGGCGGTGTGACCAACACCGAAGGCAACATCACGCTGAAAACAAAGCGACTGCCTTGTCCGGGCGCGCTGTGCATCTGGAGGTCACCCCCCATGATGTCAGTCAACAAGCGCACAATCGTCAAGCCTAGCCCGGTGCCCGGCAAGTTCATCGTCTCTTCGCTGCGGACCCGCTCAAAAGGCTGGAAGATGCGTTCCTGGTCCTGCTTGGCGATGCCCACACCCGTGTCTTGAATCACGAACTCGGCAACTTGGCTGCGGTAGCGCACGGTCAAACTGACCTGGCCGGCGGGCGTGTACTTGACCGCATTGGACAACAAGTTGATCAATACCTGCCGCAAACGCTTTTCATCAATACGCACCCAATCCGGCAGGTGGCCTTCCACCTGGCAGTGAAACCCGATGCCCTTAGTCTGAGCCTGCATCGCAAATATGTTGCGCAATTGCCCGATCAGCTCAGGCAGACACACCAAATCGCGGTTCAACACCAACCGACCCGCTTCAATTTTGGACACATCCAGCAGGCCCTCAATCAAATCCGTCAGGTACTGGCCGCTGCGCTGAATAATCCGCAGCCCTTCCTTCTGCCGTGCACCCAGCTCGGGCGACTCAGCCAGCAAGTGGGCGTACCCAAGAATGGACTGCAAAGGGGTGCGAAGCTCGTGACTCATGCCGCTGAGGTAGCGGCTTTTTGCATCACTGGCGCGTTCAGCCAAGTCCTTGGCGTCCTGCAAGGCGCGGTCGGTTTCCTTGTGGGCCTCAATCTCGAACATCAGTTTTTTAGTTTGTCGGTTCGACTCCAACTGCGCGACCAGCCGGCTTTCATGGGCCAGGATGAACAGCCAGGACACCACGCCGGAGACAATCAAAAGAATGAAGTACATCATGAACACGGCTTGACCGAGTACATCCTGTTGACTTGGGTCACCAGGCTTCAGGTGTTGGTGGACCAATGAGAGCACCACCGCATTGAGCAAGGCCAACAAGCCCCACATGGCGATGAATCGGCCAAGCCGTGAATTCACGCGCCGCACCCAGCGGGGGCTTAGAAACAAAGACAGAAAATCGATGATCTGGCTGGACAGCCGGGCCTTGGGTTTGCAACTGTCCAGGCAGCGGGCATCCAGCGAGCAGCACAATGAACAAATGGGCGCGGCATAGGCGGTGCAGTGGCTCATGTCTTCGCGCTCGAATTGATTCTCGCAAATGACACAACGCAAACGCTGCCCCAAGTACGTGCCTGCGGGCTCAGCCACCACCGGAATCAGTTCAATTGATTGCCGCGCGATGTAATAGCGCCCACGGGTCAATACCGCCAAGCCTGGCGCTGCCACGTAGCAGGTTCCCAAGGCAAAGAAATGGCTCAAGCCACTCACCCCTTGCCCAAACACGCCCAGGTAAGTGAGAAAACCCACGGTGCTGGCCACCAACATGGCCCCAACCCCCACGGGGTTGATGTCATACAGGTGCGCCCGTTTGAATTCGATACCGGGTGGGCTTAAGCCCAGCGGCTTGTTCACTGACAGGTCAGCGGCCAAAGTGCCCAACCAACTCACGGCCACAATGGCAAAAATGCCCAACACCGATTCCAGCGCTTCATAGATGCCCAATTCCATGAGCAGCAAGGCGATGCCCACGTTGAACACCAACCACACCACACGCCCCGGGTGGCTGTGGGTGACCCGGGAGAAAAAATTCGACCAGGCAATCGACCCCGCATAGGCATTGGTCAAATTGATTTTCATTTGGCAGGTCACCACCATGACACCGGCTAAAATCAATGCGGCATCGGGGTCATTCACCAAGTAAAGAAAGGCCCGCTGGTAAAGGTGTGCCGGGTCAGCGGCTTCATGCAGGCCCAGGCCAGCACGCACCGCCAGAAACGCCAGAAAGGAGCCCAGCAGCATCTTGATCAAGCCCGTGAAGACCCAGCCAGGCCCAGCCACGATCAACCAGAACCACCACTGCCTTTTGTTTTGGGCAGTGCGCTCGGGCATGAAACGCAGGTAATCCACCTGCTCGCCGATTTGGGCCACCAAAGCGAACAACACAGAGGCCGCCGCCCCGAACAGCGGCCAACTGAAGCCGCCTTGGTCCCCAAGTTCTGGCGGGGTGTAACTGGCCCAATCGCTCACGCTGTGAAACTCTTGGGCAATGACTGCCCCCAGCGCCAATACCTGAAGCACCAGCCACACCTTGTGTGAAGCCACCTGGAACTTGCTGATGGCGGTAATGCCATGTGTCACGACAGGGATGACTGCAATGGAAGCAAACAGGTAGCCCAAGGCCAAGGGAATGCCGAAAATCAATTCCAGCGCCGAGGCCAGAATAGCCGCCTCAATGGCAAAAAAGATGAAGGTAAAGGAGGCATAAATCAGCGAGGTGATGGTGCTGCCCATGTAGCCAAAACCGGCACCACGGGTCAGCAGGTCAATGTCCAAACCATGGCGGGCCGAGTAATAGCTGATGGGCAAACCCGTGATGAAGAACAGCAGACACACCACCAACATGGCGGCCACCGCATTCAAAAAGCCGTAGTTCAGCGTGATACCAGCCGCCAAACTTTCCAAAGCCAGAAAGGACGCAGCCCCCAAGGCTGTGGTGCCCACTGTGGCGATGGACATGTGCCGCCCCTGCCGGGCGGTGTACCGCAAAGCAAAGTCTTCCAGGGTTTGGTCCGCCACCCATTTGTTGTATCGGCGGCGCACCTTGAAAATGCGTTGGGGGGCACTCATGGCTGTCCGAAAGATCCGGTCGGGATGCCCGATTCACCAGAATGGTGAACCCAGAGGCATTTGACGCTTAACAAAGCAAAAGCCGTTCCTTGTGAAGACTTGCTTACAGGCTGTGCAACCGGGCACACAGTGTCGGTAATTCACTTATACTGACCACAAAGAGTTAACCCGGATGCAATCACCCATGAAGCCTGCCTTGAAGACCACCCTGGCCCTGTCACTGCTGCTTGCATGGGGGCATGCGCCGCTTCAAGCCCAGACATCCAACGCCAACTCACCGGCCACTGCCTCGGCCACAGCCAGCAAAGGGCTGACACTGACGGACGCGCTCAACCTCGTGGTGCGCAGCCACCCCAGCATTCAGGCTGCCCGTGGCCGTTACGACGCCGCCGCCACCGACTTTGAGGGTGCCCAATATCAGGCCTTCCCGACGCTGGGTGTCGACGCAGGCTCGTCCAGCTCAGGTGGCAAGATTTCCACCATCAGCATCACCCAGCCTGTGTATGCCTTTGGCCGTATCAGCAATGCGATTGACGCGTCGGAAAAGCGCGTGGACCAAAACCGCAATGCAGTGAACGAGGTGGCGCTGGACCTTCAGGACAAGGCAGTGTCCGCCTACTTTGAAACCCTGAAAGCCCGTGACCGGCTGCGCGTGGCGCAAGACAACCTGGCCGCCCACCAGTCGCTGGCCTCCATGCTGAAACGCCGGGCTGAAGGTGGCGTGGCCAGCACCAGCGACCTGACTTTGGCAGGCGCGCGCCTGAGCAGTGCCCAAAACGAAGAACTGATTGCACAGGCCAACCTGCGCAAAGCCCAATCAGCCCTGCGCAAGTTGATCAACCAAGCCGATGTGATGCCGCAAGACGCCATCCGCCTGAACAGCCTCGAGGCCAGCCTGCCCCAACTGCAGGACGAAGCCATTGCCTACTCGCCCACCACCCGCAAACTGCGCGATGAAGCCAAAGCCCAGCAATTGGAGGCAAAATCTGCCTACGGTGCGGCCATGCCACAAGTGGTGATTCGCGGCGAGCAGATTGAACAAAACTACGGCACCCAGTTTCGTGATTCCCGCGTAATTGCAGCCATTCAATACCAGCCGGGCGCTGGCCTGTCGGCCTTCAGCCGCGCCAAATCCGCCGAACAGCGGGCGGTTGCAGCCCAGTCTGACGTGGATGCAGCCTTGCTGGAACTGGGCGACAAAGTCACCGTGCTCTACAACGACATGCAGACCTCCGGTTCACAACTGAGCACGCTTGAATTGATGCGCCAAGCCAACCGGGACTTGATTCTCAGCTTCTACCGCCAGTTTCAGGTGGGCAAGCGGTCTTGGCTGGATGTGCTGAACGCCCAGCGTGAATCGGCCCAAACGGAATATGGCTATGTCGATTCCTATTATTCTCACCAATCGGCCATCCGCCGCCTGAGCTTGGTCACAGGCCGTGCAGACACCATCGGCGGCGTGCCTTTTGTGGGCGACCTGCCCACAAAGTCCCGTTTGTTTGAAACTGTAGAGCCACTGGAAAAAACACCGGTTGAACCCCCTCCTGCGCCGGTTCAGGAAGAAAAACCCAAGGCTAAGCCCAAGCGTAAAACCTCGGAAGTGGACGGTGCGCCCGGCGATGCAGCCGTGGTACCCGAAGCCCCCGCTGCGCAACCCGTGGTGATTGAAAAAACCGTATCCAACCCAGCGCCGGTTCAATCCACCGACGAAGCCATATTTTCAACGCTGAAAGAGTCGGCGGATCAGGCCGTACAGTCTGAGTCCGACTCCGTCGAAGCATTTTTTGCCGTACTGGCCCAGCAGTCCAGTGACGAGTTTGTACAAAGCCGTTGAAGCCCCACCCTGTTTTTGAGATTCCATGACCACCAACGACCCCAACAAGGCCGGACTGCCAGCGCACCGGCCTGCACAAGGCAATGAAGTTCAGCCCATCAGCAACCGCCTGTACGAGTACCGCCCGGACCACCACTACGACCGCGTGATTGAACGCAAAAGCCGCGTGATGTGGTGGATCATGGGGGCCATGGTGATTCTGGTGACTTGGGCCGCCTTCGCCGAAATTGACCAGGTGACCCGTGGCAGCGGGCAAATCATCGCCAGCAGCAAAACGCAGACCATTCAAGCACCAGATGGTGGCGTGGTTGAAGAACTGAATGTGCGGGAAGGCGATGTGGTCAAGCCCAATCAGATTCTGGCCAAGCTTGACACCTCCAAAGTGGAAGCCGCCTTCAAAGAGGCCGAAGCAAAACGCGCAGCCCTGAGTGCGACCGTCGTTCGCCTGAAAGCCGAGGTGCTCAACCTGCCGCTGGGTGCTTTCCCCCCTTTGTTGAAAGACTACCCTGACATTGTGCAGGCCCAGCGCTTGCTGTTCCAGCGCCGCCAAACCGCAGTGAACCAGGAAGTGGGTGCGCTGAACCGCACCCTGGCCTTGGCGACCAAGGAACTGGACCTCAACAAAAGCCTGTTGTCCACCGGCGACGTCAGCTTGACTGAAGTGATTCGTCTGGAACGCCAGATTTCCGAAATTCAAGCGCAGATCACCAACCGCAAGAACAAATACTTTCAGGACTCCCAGGCCGAACTGGCCAAGGCTGAAGAAGACCTGGCCGCCATTGAGCAAACCTCGGCACAACGCCGGGCCTCGCTGGACTACACCGTGCTGACCGCCCCCGTGGGCGGCGTGGTCAAGAATGTGCGCTTCACCACCCGGGGTGCCGTGCTGCGCGCCGGTGATGAACTGCTGACCATTGTGCCTGCGGACAATGAACTGATTGTTGAAGCGAAAATCAAACCCTCCGAGATTGCCTTCATCAAACGCGGCCTGCCCGCCAAAGTGAAAATCGACGCCTACGATTACACCATCTACGGCACGCTGGACGGCGAGGTGGTTTACATCTCAGCCGACACACTGACCGAAGAAGGCAACCGCAACGCTGAACAACAGACGTACTACCGCGTGCATGTGCGCACCGATGGCCGCACCTTCAAAAACCGGCCCAATGAACAACTGGACCTGATTCCGGGCATGACCGCCACTGTCGAAGTAAAAACCGGCAACAACACCGTGTTGAAGTACCTCATCAAACCCATGGTGAAGACCTTGAACGAATCGCTGGGCGAACGCTGAACCAGCACGGCTTACACACACTGCATGATGATGAACAACAAACACGACTCTTCCGCCCTGCGTTACGACAACCCGGACGACTTGCGCAGCAAGGCCGATGGCCCAGCCCGGCGCCTCTTCTGGCAAGCCCTGAAAGACCGCATGCCCCGCCTGCGCGAGGTGGCCATCGCCTCGGTGGTGGTGAACATGACAGCCCTGGCCTCTTCCCTGTTTTCCATGCAGGTGTACGACAGGGTGATTCCCAACAATGCGCATGACACCCTGTGGGTGCTGTTTGTTGGTGCGGTGCTGGCCTTTGGCATTGAAGCGGTGTTGCGTACCATTCGGTCCAATGTCCTGAGCATGACCACCAAGGGCATGGAACTGGAACTGGGGCAGGCCTTCTTCAACAAAGCCCTGTCCATCCGCATGGATGCACGGCCCAACACGGTAGGCACCTTTGCCGCGCAGATTCGCGACTTTGATTCTGTGAAGAACTTCTTTTCATCCACCACGCTGTACGCCATGTCGGATGCGCCCTTCGCCTTCCTGTTCATCGGCGTGATTTTCATGCTGGGTGGGCCTATCGCATTCATTCCCCTGGCCGCTCTGCCTGTGGCGATACTGGCTGGCTACCTGTGCCAGCGCCCCATGGACCGCTTGGCCCACGACAGCGCCGTCGAAGGCAATATGCGCAGCGGCATGCTGATTGAAAGTGTGGATGGCGCAGAATCCATCAAAGCCACGGGCGGTGAGGGCTGGTTCAGCCAACGCTGGTACGCCCTGAGCGCCTCAGTCAGCGAGAACGCCCTCAAAATGCGCGAGCTCAGTTCCTTGGCCTCCACCCTGTCCAACACCATCAACCAGCTTTGCTACGCGGCCTTGATTGTGGCTGGGGCTTATTCCGTGCAAGCCGGCCACATGACGATGGGTGCGCTGATTGCCAGTGCCATGCTGATCAACCGCGTGGTTTCACCATTTAGCCAGCTCACCTCGGTAGCCATCAATTGGCACCAGGCCAAGCAAGCCCTGTCTGCCCTGAATGACATGATGAGCCGCCCCAATGTGGGCCCGGAACCCGGCCTGCCGGAAGTCAAACTTGACAACTTCAGCCCCAGCTTCCGCCTTGAAAACATTCGACTCATTTACGGACAAGACCGTGTGATTGGCGTTGAAGTGCCCAGCCTGAGCATTGCAGCAGGCGAGCGGGTGGCCATTCTTGGCCCCAGTGGGTCGGGCAAAACCAGCTTGCTGAAAATTCTCACCGGCCTGTACAAACCCAGCGAAGGCCGCGTGTTTGCCTCGGGTGTGGACCTGCAATTGCTGAACCCCGACCTGGCCCGCAGCCACATTGGCTACCTGCCACAGGATGTACGCCTGTTCAACGGCACCCTGAAAGAAAACCTGTGCATTGGCATCAAACCCCCATCGGACGACGACCTGTTGGCTGTGTGCGCAGTGGTGGGATTGAGCACCTTGGTCACCACACACCCGCGCGGCATTAACCTGCTGATTTCAGAAGGTGGGCGTGGTTTGTCAGGCGGACAAAAACAGATGGTGGCGCTGGCCCGTGTGCTGTTGCAAAAGCCCTCGGTGTTGCTGCTGGATGAGCCCACGGCATCGCTGGACTCGCAAGGCGAAAATGAGTTGCTTAAACGCCTGAAAGACTACCTGACGCCGCAGCAAACGCTGGTGATTGTGACCCACAAAACCGCACCGCTGGCGCTGGTGGATCGCATCATGGTGGTGACTCAAGGCAAGGTGGTCATCGACGGCCCACGCGATGCGGTGTGGAGCAAACTGACCAACACCCCCCTACCCTTTGGGCCCAGCGCCTCTCAGCCGGTGTCCATTGCCGCCAAAGGCGACAACGGCCAAGGCTGACGGTTCTACACTGCGCCAAAGGCCTTGAGCTGGCGCAGTTTGCCCTCCGCAAATTCGGTCACCAAGCGCTTGACCATGGTGTCCACCTCAGCAGGGTCGGTAACGGCCACGCCCTTCTTGGCCAGGGAAACACCTCTGGCCTTCAAACAGGCCAGCAGATGGTCCGCCCATTTGGGCTGAGGCAGTTCCCGCAGACAAGCGTCCAGCAAAGCCCAGTCCGTGTCATTCAAGCCCATCACCGTGGTGTTTCTGGGCATCAGCACAGCCTTGTAGGGCGCGCCCTTGAGCACAGCCGACACCATGGCTTGTGTCAGCGTTCTTGAAGTCACCGCTTGATCCTCCACCGGGCAGTAGTACAGGAACCCGGAATGGATCAACATGGACAGCGACATGAGCAGCGTGTCCATGGACAGCTTCGGATAATGCGCCTGCAATTCCCCCAAAGACAGCCCAGACGGTGCAGCACGCACATGATCCAGAATGGACAGGTAATAGGTGCGGTTACCTTGCGGACTGACCGCCCCCCCCTGAAACACAAAATCCGCCTCGCCCTCCGGCAGCTTGGCCAATTCATTGACAGCCACCCGCAACTCACGCCGAGCTGAGGCCAACTCGTCCCGCCAATGGGCCACCTGCCCTTTGATGTACAAGTCACGCCGGAAGGATTGATCCAACCCAATATCACGCAGTTGTTCACGCATGGCCACAGTGGGTGCGGCTTGCATGGCAGTGCGCAAACCTTCGGGCAAAGTGGCCTCGGGAATTTCGGTCAGCGTTGCTGTGCCCAGCCACTGCAACTTCACCGCAGCCATGTCGCTGATCATGTCAGTCACGTACACTGGGTTCCAGTACGCGTTGTTGTATTCCTGAACCAAGTAACTCGGGTCTTTCCCGCGCAGGTTTTTCAAACGCTGTGACAAGGTCGGCAGCGTGGAAAACACGCGCGATTTGGCTTGTTCAAGCGCCTCAAACTGCGCCAGCGTGGCCTCAATGGCCTTGCGGGCGGGCATGGTTTTGTTGTTCATCAACACCATTTTCTGAAACGCCGACATGGTGCCCCAACCCGGCAAGGTGTTGTACGAGTTGTAGAACACGCCACCCGGTTTAAGCACCTGGCCAATCAGCTTGAACAAACCTGCTTTGACGTCCGGGCCAATCCAGGTGCTAATGCCATGGCACACGGCGTAATCAAATTCACCCAGTGCAGCCGTGTTCTTCGACAATTCAATGAAATCACCTTCGATGAAGGTGACATTCTTCAATCCTGCTGCTGCGGCCAACCTGCGCCCGTGGGCAATGTGTTCAGGCATGAAATCAATGCCTACAAACTCACTGTCAGGGTGGCATGCCGCAGCCATGATCAGGTTCACGCCCTGCCCGCAACCTGCATCCAGATACCTGAATTGCCGCTTGGGCAACACCTGCCCATGGAGCAGCCCAGCCAAGCGCATCCGTGCTGGCGTTGTTTCCGCATAAAACCCGTACGTGTAGCCACCATCGGCCAAGTAGCCGCGCATCCAGTCCATTGCTTTTTGCCCTGTGTGTTGTTGTTTTTAAATGAGTTGTTGGGTTCATTATGCAAGAAAAAACCCCCGGCACCTTGTGGGCACCGGGGGTTGATTCAATTCGATCAAACGGGTGTTTGATCGGGGTTAAGGTATTAGGCGACGATGTCGCTTTGCTGGAATGTGGCCAAGGTCACGTTGTCCAGTTGGATCACTTGGGTCACCCCTGTGCCGTCCTGATCGGTCACCAGATAGCTTGGTCCACCAGTCACTTCGCCCAGGTAATACCTGACTGTGCCGTTCAGTGCGGTATCGGCTGCAGCAAGCAACGTGGCGAGATCAGCAACGGACGCCGCTGCTTCCTGGTAATTGGTGGCAGTTGCGGCACCGTAGAGGCCCTGCACGCGATCACCCTGAACGCTGTTGAAGTCCAGCACTACATCGGTGACTGTGGCAACACCAGCGCCTGTGTCCAGATCAGTTGCGGCCAAGAAGAACTGGAACTGGTCTGCACCATCTCCACCGGTGTAGGTATCCACACCATCACCACCATCCAGCGAGTCATTGCCTTCACCGCCATTCAATACATCGGCACCAGACCCTCCATTGATCGAATCGCTCTGGGCAGAACCAGTGATCGTGATCGCTGTAGTCAGTCCACCGGCGGAAACCTCAAAGCCTCTTGAACCACCCGCCTGGCTAAGATCAACCGAGACGACATTCGAGCCATTGCTGATCTCGATAGCCGCTGTACCGTCGTTGGTGGTGTCCGAGTTGGCCACGAATGCGGTCATGGGAGCAGAATCATCGAGACGAATGGTCGCCGACGCGCCAGACACCACGGTCAGGATGTCGCTAGACTCCAGACCGTTGACCGTGTCACTGCCACTGTCCACGATGATGGTGTCAGTACCCTTGCCGCCGTCGATGGTGTCATCGCCTTGACCGCCGATGATGAAGTCGTTACCCGCTCCGCCATTGATCTCGTCATCACCCAAACCGCCGGTGATGGAGTCATTGCCTGAGCCACCATCGATTAAATCACTGCCAGAACCACCGGTGATTGTGTCAGCACGGCGGGAACCCACCATGGTGACGGCACCAGTCTCACTGACCAAGGTGTAGCCCCTGGAGCCGGACGCAGCCGACAGGTCCACCACAGAGGCCGCACCTTGCAGGGTGATGGTCGCTGTACCGGAGTTGCTGGACGCGCTGGTTGCAACGAACTGAGAAGTCGTTGTTGCATTCAGCGTTGTACCAAAGCCAATCGAAATAATGTCGGACTTGTCCAAATCGGTGACCGTGTCTGTACCGGCGGACACAATGAATGTGTCGTTGCCTGCACCGCCGGTGTAGGTGTCGTTACCGGCACCACCGTTGAACAAGTCATTGCCGCTTCCGCCACTCAAGATGTCGTCTCCGGCACCAGAATAGAAGAGGTCATCGCCTGTTGAGCCCGTGAGGGTGTCGGCAAGGCCGCTACCGATTACGAAGGTGTCGAATACACCCACCGCACCGCCAGCAGTGCTGCGTACATCCAGCTTGTCGCCACCTGTCGCAACAATCGTGACTGTTTCGTCCTCAAAAGTGCTCACTGATCCAACCAATCCATCCTTGCCATCTTCCGCTTGAATGTTGACCGTGTTGTCGGTTCCGTTGGCGGCATTGTCCAGGTCCAGAGTGACCCGGATCTGGTCGCTGCCAGAGCCGGAAGCCGTCGCACTCACGGTGTCCTGACCTGCACCCAAGGTGATGGTGTCCGCACCATCCTTGGACAGATCGATGACGACAGTGTCGTCACCGGCGCCAGCCAAAATGGTGTCGGAACCAGACCCACCAGTCAGTGTGTCATTGCCAGCACCACCCACGAGGAAGTCGTTGCCGTTGCCACCAGTGACACTGTCATTGCCAGAACCAGCGTTCACATACTCGTTGGTGTTAGCCGCTGTGAAGGTATCGTCACCACTGGACAGCAGGTGAACGGCACCAAACACCCCGCGGTCCTGGCCGGCAACTGCAAGGCCGTCCTTGTCCAGACCAACCACGTGGAAGGTCGAGCCCGTCAAGCTGATGTTGGTGTTGTTGATGCCCGCATAAACACCGGCATCAAGATCCACACCGTTATTGGCATTGGCACCGCTAGTGAGTTGGTTGATAACAACCACGCCACTGGATGAGCCGTCGCCGACATTTGCACTCACGAAACCGACCAACAGCTCGCGACCGCCCGCCAAATTGGTGAACGCGACTGTGTCACCAGCATTGCCACCCAAATCAATGCGGTCCGCATCGATGGTGCTGGCGCTGACGTCAAGGATAGCCCGGTCTACACCGGTACCACCGGTGATGCTGTCAGCACCGCCGCCACCGATGAAGGTGTCATTGCCAGCGCCGCCGCTGAGGGTGTCTGCACCGGCTCCACCCACCAGGAAGTCGTTGCCGCTGCCACCGGTGATGCTGTCGTTGCCAGAACCTGCATTGACATACTCGTTGGTATCACCTGTGGTGAAGGTGTCGTCACCACCAGACAACAAATGCACTGCGCTGAAGACGCCACGGTCTTGGCCGGCCTGGGCCACTCCGTTTGCATCCACTCCGACGACGTGGAATGTTCCACCAGTCAGGCTGACGTTGGTGTTGTTGATCCCGGTGTAAACACCAGCATCCAAGTCTGCGCCATTGTTGGAATTGGCCGCGCTGGCCGCCTGGTTGATGACCACAACCCCGGTGCTGGAACCGTTGCCGACGTTGGCACTCACGAAACCGACCAGTAGCTCTTGTCCACCAGCCAGGTTGGAGAAGTTGACTGTGTCGCCCGCGTTGCCGCCCAGGTTGATACGGTCTTCATCGATTGGACCAACACCATTCGCATCTACGTTGATTGTGTCAACTCCCGCGCCGGCATTGATAGTATCCGCACCAGAACCGCCGGTGATGCTGTCGTTACCACTACCTCCAGTGATGGAGTCATTACCAGATCCACCAATGATCGTGGAAGCGCCAGCGGCAAATCCGTTGATGGTCAGGTCTTCAGTCTGCAGGCCAAGATCCAAAGTCAAGCCTGTGGCGGTCAGGGAGACCTGCTCAATCTCGACCACTTGGGCGTCAGACGCGTTAGTGAAGTTACCCGCCAAACGCAAGGTGTCAAAGTCCTTACCACCATCGAGCAGCACGTCATCGTTGTCACCAATGATGGTGTCATTACCCTTGCCGGAAGTGATGGAGTCTTCACCAGCACCTCCGACGATGAAGTCATTCAAGTCTCCACCAGTGATGGTATCGTTACCCTGACCTGCGTTGATGTAGTAATTCTCCGTGCCGCCGGGGATACCGGGGTTGATTGCGTCACCACCTTGTGTACCAAGGGCTACCACGTCAAACACACCGCGGTCTTGAGCGGGGTCCAACAGGCCGGTGGTTTTATCCAATCCAACCACATTGAACTTGGCGCCGGTCAAGGTTACGCCTTCATCGTCAATGCGCGCTACGCCACCCACATCCACTGGGTTCAGCGGGTCAGTCACATCACGTAATTGCAGGTTTACTGCCAACTGCGAAGTATTCACGCTGCTGTTGGCAGAACCGTTACCCACTTCACCGCTGATGAAGGACACCAAAACCTGATGATTGACTGGCGCGTTGGTTACAACAACCTCGTCACCCAATTCAGTACCCAGGTTGGCGGTGTCGCCATTGTCAAAGCCAACCAAGGTGCCTGCTGCATTGGTCACTGATGCGATTACGACATCATCACCCGAACCACCCAGAATGCTGTCAGCACCACCACCACCGATGAAGGTGTCGGAACCAGCGCCGCCAGTCAACGAGTCATTGCCCGCGCCGCCGACCAGGAAGTCATTGCCAGAGCCGCCTGTCACGCTGTCGTTACCAGAACCAGCGTTGACGTACTCGTTAGTATTTCCAGCCGTGAATGTATCGTCGCCGCCGGACAAAAGATGTACAGCACCAAATACACCGCGGTCTTGTCCCGCGACTGCCACACCGTCTTTATCAAGTCCAACCACGTGGAATGATGCACCAGTGAGGGACACATTCGTGTTGTTGATCCCGGCGTAAACGCCGGAATCCAAATCCAGCCCATTGTTGGCATCTGCAGCGCTAATCGTCTGATTGATGGCTACCACACCAGTGGAAGAACCATTGCCGACGTTGGCACTGACGAAACCGACAAGGATTTCGTTGGCTTTGTCCACATTGGAGAAGACGATGTTGTCGCCTTTGTCGCCACCCAAGTTGATACGGTCTGCATCAATAGGGCCAACACCGTTGGCATTGATGTTGACTGTGTCAACACCTGCACCGGCATTGATGGTGTCTGCACCAGAACCGCCAGTCAGCACGTCGTTGCCGGAACCACCAGTGATGGTGTCGCTGCCCGAACCACCTGTGATGGTGGATGCGCCTGCTGCAAAACCTGTAATGTTCAAAGCTTCAGTCTGGTTGCCAAGGCCGACAGTCAACCCTGTCGCAGTCAGTGCAACGTTCTGGAAGTTCTGAATTTGATTGTCTGAAGCAGCAGCAAAATTCGCACCGATTTGCAGAGTATTGGTGCCAGTACCACCGTCAATCAACGCGTCGTCTTGAGCACCCGCGATAGTGTCATTGCCCGCGCCACCCAGCAAAGTGTCCGCACCAGAGCCACCAGTGATGCTATCGCCACCGGAACCACCGGTGATGCTGTCAGCACCGGAGCCGCCGACAATCGTCGATGCGCCAGCAGCGAAGCCGTTGATCGTGAAGCCTTCGGTTTGCTTGCCCAGGTCCAGGCTCAAACCAGTTGCTGTGAGGCTAACCACCTCAATGGCGTTGATCTGTGCGTCACTGAGGTTGGTAAAGTTGGCACCCACCTGTAAGGTATCAGTTCCAGCGCCGCCGTCCAGCAGAACGTCAGACTGATCACCCACAATAGTGTCCGCACCGCTGCCAGCGCTGATGCTGTCAGCACCGGAACCACCCGTGATGCTGTCGGTACCAACGGTGCCCACAATCGTGTCGGCAAATGCGGAGCCAGTCACAACAAAACCAGCCGCCTCGGTTTGCTTGCTCAGGTTCAGGGAAACCGCGGCAGTTGCAGTGCTCAGGCTAATGGCTTCCACATTCACCAGTTGCGCGTCAGTGGCAGAGTTCAGATCTGTCGATGTCGCGGTCAACACCAGGGTGTCGGTGTCAGCACCGCCATCCACGGTGTCGGGGCCATCGAAGCCCACGATGGTGTCGTTGCCAGCACCTGCAATGATGCTGTCGGCACCGCCGCCACCAGTGATGGAGTCGGCACCCGCCAATGCGTTGATGGTGTCGCTGCCCAAGCCACCGGTCAGGGTGTCGTTGCCAGCCGTGCCGGTGATGCTTTGGTTGGGGATGGGTGCATCATCGCTGCCACCGCTGGCTGCGACTGCAACGCCCACACCCACTGCAACGCCGGTGACCACACCGGCCGTCGTCGAGAAGAACCCAGCACCCGCCTGGCTGGCGCTAGTGCCACTCAAAACACCACCGCTGGCGGCGGCATCCGTGGTGGTAGTGGCAGCAGCGGCACCACCGCCACTGGAATTCTGTGCAAGCTCAAGCGTCTCTTCAGAGGCAGCAACTTGCTGCAGGGCTTCTTCAGCCGCAATTTGATGCGCAACACTGTCCGCAGGCACGTCGTATGAGGAAGACACCTCAGCCGCTTTGGCTTTCTTGGCCGCGTCGGCCACCGCTTTGTTGACCTTGTCGGTCAGGGGGTCGGCCGGAATATTGGCCGCTGTCGTTTCGATGCGCTTGCTTTGCAGCGCTTTGTCGGTGGATTTGGTGGTCTTGCTTGTGTCTTGCGGACGAATCGCCATGTGTGTAACCCTCTAGGTGTATGACTAACTAACTCATTAACTGCTGTCGAAAGGCACCCCACGATCAGGGGCCATTCCACGAAAAATACCCTCTCCGAATGACACTTGGAGAGCTAACTCTAATTACTATCAAATTTACCTACAACAAACAAGCCGCAAACGATGAAAAAGTGATTTTTTTCACCACTTTCATACGATCAATTTCGTCTTAAATTATTCTTAAATCGTTGACTGGCGCGGATTTCACAATGTTTCACCAAAGCTGAAGCATAGTCATTCTTTGTATAGGCATTGTTTTGTGCCATGCACCAATCATTAGGTGAAAACCCTAGCCACCTAGGCCAGGCTTGGCTTCACGGGAATCCGCAGGGTTTGACCAGCCTCGCAACCTTTGTTAAGGCAATCTCTTCTGCAAAGACACACTCCAACAATCATCGCAAAACCGGCATGTACACTCAGTACAGTTTCAACAGGTTCATTTTCACAAACCAATGCAACTGGCGAAGCACGGCAACACGCTCTGCTTCCGGCAAACCCAGCAAAGCCTGGCCCACCGATTTTGGACCGTGCTCAAACGCCTTCAGCACCCACTCCACTTGGGCAGCGCTGGGCAACACCACTTTGGCGAAATTCACCATGGCCAGGCCCAGCAAGGCATTGGCCCGGCTCAAAGCGGCTGCGCTTGACTCATCCACCAAACCAAGCACTGTCTCCGCCGAAATACTGCCGGTGGGGTAACTGGCAAACGCGGTGAACGGGTCCATACGCGCAGGCCAAGGGTTGGCCAATCGCTTGGCCTGCCCACCCTGAGTCAGACGGATGTCGTTGAGCTTGCCCCACAGGTTCATGTACTGCGGAATGATTTTCGACCAGTCATACACCTCCAGCGCGCGTTGGCGGGCCGATTCCCCCATGCGCCTGCGCAGGGCCGGGTCTTCAATCAACTTGATGAAGGCGTTGGCTGTGGCAGGCACATCAACCGCCACAAGGCTGCAGGTGTGGCCACAGTACATGTCGTAGCTGTCAATCTCGTGCGCATGCCGCCAAGCCAAGTCCAACGCAGTACCCGGGGCAGGCATCCAGGTTGGTACGCGGAAACCGTCGATGCCATCACGCACCGTGTCTTTGTATCCATCCCAATCGCTGACCACCAAGGGCAGGCCAGCCGCCATGGCTTCAATCGGGGTCAGCCCAAAAGCCTCCTGAATGTTGTCGGACAAACTACAGAACACATCCGCACCCGCCCAACCATGCTTGCGCTGAACCGGGTCCCGACCATCCAGCCGCAATACCCGCACAGAAGGACAGGCCAAGGCTGAGGCGGCTTCAAACGCACGTTGAATGTGCTCATTGGCAAACCAACTGCATTCAATCAACACCACTGGTTTACCGGTTTTCTGGGCAGCAATTTCAAGGGCCTGATACATCGCCAAAGGGTGTGCCTTGGCATTGAACGACAGGCGGCCTGTGAAGGTGACCACAGTGGTGTCCTCGGACACACCCAAACTTCGACGGCTTTCAGCACGGTCCTCCGGGGTCAACTTAAAATCGTTGGCATGCACGCCCAAGGGAATCACGGGAAACTGGGGCAAGGTGTATTTCTTAATGTCGAAACGGTGATGCAACAAGTTCAATTGCGCCTCGACCACCCGGCGTACATTGTCCTGCACTGCCTTGCTGGTACAAATCAAGGCGTCCCAAGCCTGAATCGGTGCCACAGGAAACTGGGCCAGGGCATCCATGACCCGCAAACTGCTGGTGGTGTGCGTGATGCCACACAGGCTCCAGGCCGCATCGCCAAACACGGTGCGGTGAAAAGCATGCTCGTTAAGCCCGGGCCCCGGTGTGAACAACAAACCGGCTTTGGCCAGTTGCCCCAAGTTTGCATTGGTGACGCCATACACCGGTTCTTGACGGCCCATGCTGCGGGCCAATTCCGCAAACGGGGCCACATACTTGTTCTGAAACACCTGAACCCACAGCTCGGAATAACTGGAGTAAGACAGCAATGCTTTCAGGAAGGATTCCCCCGCCGCATTGCGCCCCATGAGTTTGGGGCCGGTGGTGGTGTAGGCTTCAGGGTGATACAGAATGGCTGGGTTCATGATTCAGCAGAAAAATAGTCTTGAACGTAAACAGGCAAAAGTCCGTGTCGATCATGACCGTAAAGCAGGCGACTTTCAAGCCAGCAAAACAACATTCCGCTTCACACTGGCCTTGCCGGTGTGGCGCACTGTCCTGCACAATCAAGCGTTAAAGCTCAACACAACAACACACAACACATGGCTAAAAAAGACACCACAAACCCGCCAGTACTGGTAACCGGCGCTTCAGGCTACATCGCAGGGTGGATCATCAAGTACCTGCTGGAGAAGGGCTACACTGTTCACGGCACGGTTCGGGACCCTTCCAAGGCGCGCAATGTGGCCCACCTGCACAAGATTGCGGAAGGCACACCCGGCACCTTGAAACTGTTCAAAGCCGACTTGCTGGATGAAGGCAGTTTTGATGAAGCCATGCAGGGCTGCGAAGTGGTGATGCACACGGCCTCGCCCTTCATCATGGAAGGCTACACGGATGCGAATGAAGCGTTGGTTCGCCCCGCTGTTGAGGGTACCCGCCACGTGCTGGAATCGGTGAACCGCACCGCCTCAGTGAAACGTGTGGTATTGACCAGCAGCATCGCAGCGGTGATTGGTGACAACGCCGATGCACGCAAAGCCCCGTTCCGAGTGGTGAATGAAACACTCTGGAACAACACCAGCAGTGTGAAGCACAACCCCTATCAATATTCCAAGGTGGCAGCCGAGCAAGAAGCCTGGCGCATTAACCGCACCCAGAAGCGATGGGACTTGGTAACGATCAACCCCAGTATGGTGTATGGCCCAGCGCTGACGCCCCACAGCCAGTCGGCCAGCATTGACACCATGGTGCAAATGGCCAAAGGCCGCTACTTCATGGGCGTGCCCAAGCTGGTGTACGGTGTGGTGGACGTGCGGGATGTGGCCCAAGCCCATATTCTGGCTGCATTCAAACCTGAGGCTGAGGGCCGTTATATCGTGAGCGCAGCTGAACTGACGATGCTGCAGATCAGCAAAATTTTGCGCAAAAACTTTGGCTGGAAGTTTCCTTTCCCCTTGATGGAACAACCCAAAGCAGCGGTGTGGCTGGTTGGCCCCTTGCTGGGGCCAGTTACCCGCAAGTTCATCAGCCGAAATGTGGGCTTGCCATTGCGCATTGACAACACCCGCAGCCGCCAAAACCTGGGGCTGCAGTACAGGCCGGTGGAGGCCACATTCGTTGATCATCTTCAACAGGTGATTGACGACGGTTTGCTGCGCAAAAAAGCTTGAAAACTTAATCCACCACCACAGAAAACCCGATGGTGGTGTGCCCGCCCTGGCTTCGCGCCAGGGTAGTACCCCCGTGAATACGGGCTATTGCAGCCACAATGGCCAAGCCCAAGCCATGGTTTTCGCCCCGGCTGCTGCGTGCATTTTCCGCGCGGAAGAATGCATCGAACAGATAAGGGAGGCTCTGCGGCGGAATGTCAGCCCCCTCGTTGGTCACAGTGATCCACAACAGATTGCCTTCGCGTGGACCAAGGTCAACCACAATGCTGCTGTGTTCCCGGGCGTGTCGAATGGCATTGCCCAACAGGTTCGACATGGCCCGCTTGATCAACTCCACCTCAACACTGGCCCTTTTGCGCCCGTGGATGACTACTTTCAACTGTTTTTCGTTCAACAAGGGGTCCAGATAGTCCACCACCGACTGCACCACGGTCAGCAGGTCGACCCAGCTCCGGCTGCCAGAAAATCGCCCACGTTCAGCATTGGCTAAAAACAGCATGCTTTTGACAATGCGGCTCATGCGCTCAATTTCGTCCAGATGCTCAAGCACCACGGTCTGCAACTCCTCGCCCACCAGCTTGTCCTTTCGGGTCAGCAATTCATGGCTCACTTTCAAACTGGACAAGGGTGTATTCAACTCATGGGCCACATTGCTGTTGAACGATCTCAAACGCTCCCGGTTCTCTCGCAGGCGTGCAAAAAGAGCATTGAAGCCATCGATGAACGGGTGCAATTCCACAGGCGTTTGTTGATGGTCGATGACCACATCAATGGAACGGTCGCCCAAGTGGTGAATGCGGTTCGTCAAACGATCAATCGGCCTAAGCACCACCTGCATCAAGCGCATGCTGATGAACAGTGACAGCACCGACCACACCAGCACCGCCAGTGCAAACACCCCTGTCATGAATTCCAGCAAATGATGGTCCTCTTCAGTGTCGACGGCCACCATCACCGTTCGGGCTTTGAGCAGACCAGTCTCCTGCGGAAACTCATACAGGAAGGTTCGAGGGTGGCCACCACCGTTGAAGAACAGTTCCGGACCGTAGACCATCTCACCGGAAGCACTGAAAATTTGCACCTCAGTTACCCCGTGAATTTCCACCAGTTCGTCCAGCCGCTTACGGACATCGTTCAAGGAGTATTGAAACACCGGCGTGCCCAAAAGCCGGTCCACGGCCTCATATGCCCGGTCCGCACTGTCCTGTTGGCGGTCTTTTTGCCAGGATGCGATGGACACCCCGGCAACCAAACCCGTGGTGATCACGCCCAATATACTGACCGAGCAGATCAAGCCAATGGTGGTGCGCGACAGCGACCTCATGCCGCCCCCGCAGCCTGCGCGCGGACATCCAGCACGTAACCCACCCCCCTCACGGTGTGCAGCAGTTGAACCTCAAAGGGGTCATCCATTTTTGCCCGCAACCTGCGCACCGCCACATCAATCACATTGGTGTCACTGTCGAAATTCATGTCCCACACCGACTCGGCAATTTCGGTGCGCCCCACCACCTCGCCCTTGCGGCGAAGCAACAGCCACAGCAGGGCAAACTCCTTGGCGGTCAGGCGCAATTCTCGGCCATCACGGCGCGCAGTGCGACGAACGGCGTCCAGCTCCAGGTCCAGCAGCGACAGGGAGGTCTGCGCAGGCTCATTGGCTGCGCCTGCCCGACGGCGGCCCAAAGCATGCAAACGGGCCACCAACTCGGCAAATGCAAAGGGCTTGACGAGGTAATCATCGGCACCGCTTCGGAACCCATTGACCTTGTCTTCGGTCATGCCTCGGGCGGTCAACATCATCACCGGGGTGGTTTTCGATTGCCGCAAGGCTGCAAGTACGGCCAGCCCGTCGATGTCGGGCAACATGCCGTCCAGAATAATGACCTCATGGTGGCCTTGGGTGGCCAAATGCAAGCCATCAATGCCATTTCGGGCGAGGTCAACCACGAACCCCTCCTCTTCCAGGCCTTTCTTGAGGTAATCCGCCAACCTCAGGTCATCTTCAACCAACAGCAACTTCACACCAGCACCTCAACAGGGAATCGGTGTGCCAAGTATAGACAAGGCAAGGGTGGGGAGAGATTACGATTTTGTAATGTTTGGGGAAGATGACTGACAGGTACCGGTCACTACACTGGGTTCATGGATCGGCGGTTTGCAGGTCCAACTTGAATCAACGACTGTTTGGAGGTCACCATGAAATCACTGTCTACACGCCTTGCCCTGTTGTCCGCTTTGGCACTGTCCGCTCCTGGCCTGGCCCTGGCCAGCAACGAACATGGCGACGGAACTTACATTCCCCGAACCAGCATGCAAGAACCTGCTAAAAAGCAAACCACTGAGAACCGGGATAACCGTGGCTACTCACTGAGCAGCCAAAGCGGTGCATCAGCTGGCGACGGCACGGTAATTCCCAGCTGGGAGCGCAGCAAGCCCATGAACACCGCTGAAAAGCGATGAAATGGGGCCATGGCGGAGGCAATGACTGCCCCGCCGTGGTTTATTCCAAGGATGAAAAACTGGCCTGAACGACCGGCGCTGTGTCCAACACAGCCTGGTCTTCAGGCGTCTTCAGTTTCACACGCCGCGCAGTGACAAAACGCGATTTCCAGTAGCGGTCGTTCAGGTTGCTGGATGTCACGCCTAACTGCGATGACACATGCACGAACTGCTGATCGTTCAAGTAGACACCCACATGATGACGCGTGGGCCCAGACCGAAAAAACAACAAATCACCGGGCTGTAGTTCACTCAAAGCCACCGGTGTTCCCTCGCCTTGCTGTGCACTCGCCGTTCTAGGCAACTCCAAATTGAAGTGCGCGGAAAACAGGCTTCGAATGAAATAGGAACAATCGACACCACTGTGGCTGTGCCCACCCAGCTTGTGGCGTGTGCCTGACCAGTCGTGGTAATGGGCCAGTATGCGCGACTCCACGATGGCATTCTCTGAAAGACCTGTATTGGCTACAGCGGGCTGCAGTGAGAGCGTAAACACCGCAGCAAACAGAATACGCGCAAAAAAAGAAGCGCCAAACTGATTGAAACTGTACGCACCTTTGTCAGTAAACATGCACTATTCACCGCGGTCGTTTTTAGAGTCTCCATTCAATCTTAAAACCGAAAATCGATCAATCGAGAGAATACGGACAAAAGACTGCCGACCGGCTTTTACAAAAGCCGTGGCATATGCTTCAGACAAGGTGATTTTTCGTTACGTGGGTGGCAGGTCTGCCAGGGTCAATACTGACTTGGCCACATCGGCAAGGCGGCGGTTGTGATCCATTGCGCTGCGGCGCAGCCAGCGATAAGCCCCCTCTTCTGTCAAGCCGCGGTGGGCCATCAACATGCCCTTGGCCCGTTCAATCAGTTTGCGCTCTTCCAAAGAGGTTTTAACGGCAGCCAACTCTTCAGTCAGCTTTTGAACCCGGCTGGCCTGTTCATTCAACTGTTCCACCACAGCCTTGGGCAAAGGCGCGCTTGCCCCGGTGGTATTGAATACAGAGAGAGGTGACAAATCATCACTGGGCAAGGGCTTGCTCAAAGCGTCGGGCTCATCGTCCGCTTCATGCTCCAAGGCATTCATTTTTGATTTGCACAGGGCCTGAAGCACACCCGCCAAGTGCATCTCCACCTCGTGCAAATCATCCATGCGGCGTGAACAGCAATCGAACCAGGTGTCAGACAGACCTTGGTCCAACAGGTGTCTCGATGGGCCTTGAAGCAGTTGGCGCATTTGCCCCAGTTCGGCCAAGGGCATGCTAGCCTGCAAAGCCGTCCATTCCCGGTGAAGTTCCGCAGCAAAGCCCACAAAGCGCTGAAAACACTGTTCCTGCATTTCAATCAGGAACTCCATGGACTGAATCTGCTCCTCCGTCACTTGCCCGGCGGTAAACGCCGCAGCACCGGTTGCACGCTCACGGCCTGCAAACTCCTTGCCCTGCATCAGGTTGAACAAAGCCACCAGCAGACGAGACACGTCAGGGTCCACCGCCACATCGGCCGCCTCAAAAATCAGGGCCAGCAAGGCTTCAACCAACTGCTGGTAACTGGCGGTGTTGTCTTGGGGGGTGCATTTCAGGGCATCTACAGTGTCGCGCAAACGCACCAGCCCATCCAGCGCATGGATCGCCATGGCAATGCGGGTGTACAGCCGCACACCGCCACTGAACTGCACTTGCCCGGCGGAGAGGTCGAGTTGTTCACGAAACTTGACCAGCGCCTCACTGGTGGCTTTGATGCGGGCCTGCCGGTCCTTCTCGTGCTGCTGCCCGCCCGAGGCCAGATAGATGTTGGACACCCCACGTTCGTGCTGCAGGCGATGAATCAGCTCACTGGCCACACGAATCAGGTCGGAGGTGCGGGCTAGGTTCGACAAATCCTGCATCTCGCACTGCCGGGCAGCGCGCAGGTAATGAAGTGCGGAAGGCATGGCGTGGCACAAAGCAAATCAAGACAACGTTATTGTGCCGTGCAACACGCTGACGATCTACTCCAATAAACAACAAGGCCACCAATCAACAGTCAAGCCATAGACCAGTAACCCTACAGATTTCGGGCGCTGCTGCCGTTAAATCCGTAAACGCACACATTTAACGTTTAAGGAGCGCGGCACCATGCACCCCAACCTGAGCTATCAGCTTCAGCAATTCTTCGGCACCACCGCTGTGGAGCAAATCACGCAGGACCCGAAGATGGTGTCTTTCCTCAAGGACGTCGAAGTGACGTACGAGGAAAAAGACCAGGACCAAAGCATGATTGCCCTGCTGCTTCAAGAAAGGCTCAATTCCGAGCAGGCCTTGAAAAAGGAAAAGGAAGAACAGGGTGGCTTGATTCGCAAACTGGAAGAAGCCCACAGCCAGTTGCTTCAGTCTGAAAAGATGGCGTCCATCGGCTCACTGGCAGCCGGGGTGGCGCATGAGATCAACAACCCCATCGGTTACGTGGCCTCTAACATCCGCTCACTGGGTGCGTATCTGGATGACCTGTTTCAGTTGATCGACAGTGGCTTGACTGAACTGAGCCAAACCAAGCCTGGAAGCAACACCGCAGCCTTGGCGAGCAAACTGGACCTGCCGTTTTTGAAAGGCGACACCCATGCGCTGTTGTCTGAATGCATTGAAGGCATCGACCGTGTCAAACGCATTGTGCAGGACTTGAAGGACTTTTCCCATGTGGACCACGGCGAATGGATTGTGGCCAATCTGGAAAAAGGACTGGACAGCACATTGAACATTGTGACCAATGAGGTGAAGTACAAAGCCACCATCGTGAAGAAGTATGGTGGCATTCCCGAGATCAGTTGCATTGGTTCCCAGTTGAACCAAGTGTTCATGAATCTGCTGATAAACGCGGCCCATGCCATCACCGAGCGGGGTGAAATCACCCTGGAAACCGGCCAACAAGGCGGCGAGGTGTTTGTGCGTGTCAGCGACAATGGGTGCGGCATCTCACCGGAAAACCAGAAACGGATTTTCGACCCCTTCTTCACCACCAAACCAGTGGGCAAGGGCACAGGCTTGGGCCTGTCGCTCAGTTACGGCATTGTGAAACGCCACCGTGGGCGCATCGAGGTGCAGAGCACGGTGGGCCAGGGTTCAAGCTTCACGGTCTGGCTGCCCATGCATCATGAGGAACAAGCCAGCGACAAAACCGAACCTCAAGCTGCGGCTCACTGAGCCGCCGAGCACTCAGAACAGTTCAACCCGGGGCAGGCCTGTTTCATCAGGGGCTTGCCCAACGGCCAGCAGGTGGGCATTGCGCTGTTGATGCATCACATAACGCGCGTAGAGATCATCCATTTTCTGGCCCAGATCGGGCAACAAATCAGGACGGTCAGGGGTTTGGCCCAGTTGCTCATCCCATTGAAGAATATGGCTGTCCAGCATGTCCAGGGCAGATTCCACATGCTCCAGTTGCTGGCGAATAATGTCCTGCGTCTGCATATCGCCCAAGGCATCGGCAATGGACCCACGCAATTGGTCCAGCAAGCCTTGAAGGTCGTTGCTGACACCCTGGGTTTGGTTCAACAATTCCGAGAACTGTTGCCCCAAGGCACGCACCTTCTCGGAAAACTCGGCCATCTGGCTGTGCGTTTGGTCCTCGTCCAATTTCACCATCGCTTGGCCTGCCTGTCGCTGAATGTTGGCCGACACGGCGTTGATGGCACCGCGAATGGTGTTGGCCGCCTCCGAGGCTTTGCCTGACAAGTGAAACACGTTGTCAGCCACCACAGAAAACCCACGCCCCGCATCGCCGGCACGCGCAGCTTCAATGCTGGCATTCAAGGCCAGCATATTGGTTTGGCGTGCAATCGTCTCCACCATGCCCACCATGGGCAGCAAGTCGCCCACCATGGTCGTCAGGTCTTTAAGCCAACTGCGTTCCAGCGCGTTACGGGCCTCTGTGTTGTCATTCACGCGTTCAAGCTGCAGCATCATCACGGCCTGTTCTTCCATGCGTTGGGAGGATTTTTCAATCCACAACGCGGTGCTTTTCAAAGCCGCCTGGGTGCTGTCCAGCAATTGAATCGTCCATTGATGGGCCTGCCCCAGATGCCCCATGATACGCAGGGCACTTTCCTCACTTTCGCGTTTGACTGAGCCCAGATGGCCACGCAGCACATCGTTGAATCGCTTGACATCTGCCGCGTGGCGCGCGAGGGTTTCGCCCCAACCCAAATGGTGTTGCCGAGCCTGTTCTATGGACCACTGTTGCTGCCTGCGGCCCATGCGATGAACCACCCACCAACTCGCAGCGCTGCACACAGCTGCCGTCACGCCAACTGTCCACCACCATTGCAGTGTTCCCATGGTGTCATTCCTGTTCAAACATTGGGCAGTACTTGCCGAATAATGCGGATCAGATCCTGACCACCCACGGGTTTGACCAACCAACCTGTGGCCCCCAGCTTTTTGGCCTCTTCACGCCGGCTTTGTTGGGATTCAGTCGTCAAGGTGAGTATGGGTGTGAAGCGCAACAGTTGCCGGGCGTGGCGAATGAACTCAATGCCATTCATGTTCGGCATGTTGATGTCGGTGATGATGAGGTCGGGCTTGGGGATTGTTTTGAGCTTGTCCAAGGCCTGGGCACCGTCGGAGGCGGTCTCTACCTTGAAGCCGGACATTTCCAGCGTTTGTCTCAAACTCATCAGCATGGTGGCTGAGTCGTCGATCAGCATGATTGATTTCATGATCGTTGTTCCGTTGCTTAATGAACTACTGATTGGGCTTCATGGTGACCACCCCTGTTCAAAGGGCAGATTCACCACTGAAAATATGCTGCAAGGCTTGGCGCAAGTGCGGCGGTTTGGGCCAGGCATGCCAGCGGGGCTTATTGACCACCAACACCTGCACCACTGCGGTGTGCATGTATTCGCAGGCGCCGGCGTCAACCGGGTAGTCCGGGTGTTGGTCCAGCAATTCCTTCAAGGTTTCCGCTTCTTCCACACTGCACGCACCGTTCAATTCGATGCGCAATGCACTTTCATTCAATGTGACTGGCATGCCAGCACCTCCGCAAAATTCAAAATCAACAACACGGTGCCGTCACCCAGCAAGGCTGAACCGCTGTATTGGTTCAAGTCCGCCAGCACCCCTTCCAAGGGCCGAAGCAGAATGTCCACCGTGGACTCAAAATCGTCCACCACCACGCCCACGGTGCTGTCCCCCGCACGCACCACCAACACGGCCAGTTCGCCTTCTTCATTCAACACAGGCTCACTGTCCAGCCCCAGCAATGCATGCAAGTCAAACAGGGGAATCACCTTGCCGCGCAACACCGTGGCGCGCTGGCTTTGTATGGCGTGAACCGAGGCTTTGGGCACCCTCACGGTTTCGACCACCACATCCATGGGCACGCCGAAAATCTGTTGGTCTGCGCGCACCATCATCACATTGCTCACCGCCATGGTCAGTGGCAAGCTCAACACCAATTCGGTGCCCAATCCGTAATCGGACCGAAGGGTCATTTGGCCATTGACCCGTGCGATCGCGCTGCGCACCACGTCCATACCCACCCCACGGCCTGACACATCCGACACGGTGCGTGCTGTAGAAAACCCGGGCATGAACACCAGTTGCTGAAGTTCAGCTTCCGTCATGGCTTCAAGCCGCTCGGCAGGCAACAACCCACGCTCAAGGGCTTTGAGCTTCACGCGGTGGGGGTCAATGCCAGCGCCGTCATCTGCCACGCGGATATGAACACGGTCACCTTCCTGCCATGCACTGATGCTGATCAGCCCTTCCTCCGACTTGCCTGCCGCCAGTCGGTCCTCCGGCGGTTCTACACCATGGTCCAGGCTGTTGCGCAACACATGAATCAAGGGCTCGCTGAGCGCTTCAATCATGTTCTTGTCGGCCTCAGTGTCCTCACCGCTGATATCCAGGCGCACCTTCTTGCCCAGTTTTCTGGACAGGTCACGAACCAGCCGGGGAAAGCGCTGAAACACACTGCCCACCGGCAACATGCGCACTTGCATGATCGCGTCCTGCATGTCCTCAGCAATGCGGTTGATCACCCCGTAGTGCGCCTTCAACTCTCGGGCCAACTCCCTGACGCCAAACTGCTGTTCCGCCTTGTCGGCGAGGTAGGGCAAGGCATTTTTCGCCACCACCATTTCACCGATCAACTCCATCAGGCGGTCCACCTTTTCTCGGGACACCTTCAGCATGGTGTTGTTGTGGCGATCAGGCTCCGCAGCATTTGAGTCAGCCGCATTCGTGGTTGCTGCGGTTGTAGCGGCGGTTGTGGTTGTTGGGTTGAGGGCCAACGCAGGACCGTTCACCAACGGTATGTCCTGCCCGTCATTCAATTCGGCAGGCAAGGTACCAAGGCAATTGAGCATGGGCTGCAAATCATCTTCCGCCATGCTCAGCCTGAGGGCCTCTTGCACTTGGGTGTGCCAGGCCGGTCGGCCCAAGGAAGAAGCCAGGCCGCTGACCGACTGCGCAGCCGCTTGTGCCCTGGCCTGCCAACCTGCCTCAAGTCCCCCCAAGGCCAGCATGGTGGCCTGTGCCGTCCAGATTCGCTGCGCCATCATTCGGCGTGTGCTGTCCAGTGCAGGTTGTTCAGCAGGCTCAAGTACCCGCGTGTCCAATTGCTCGGGCACACATTCAAACACGCGCTTCACCTCGTGCAATGGCGCAGTCGAACTCAGAACGATTTCAAGATGACACTGATACACATCATCATGTGGTGAACCGGTGGCTTTAATCCTGAAGTACTGAAGCCCCGGCACCGTGCTGGCCAGTTGAACCGGGTCTTCCCCCTTGAAGAAGCATTCTGGCTCCGGGGTGTATTTCGCCAGCACCAGCGGCTGCAACACCTCGCCCACCTGCATCAATACGGCCTTCACCCAAGCGGGCTGTGCCTCGCCTGTCGAGTCGTTGTTCGGGGGCGTGGGGGCTGAGCCATTCGAATCAGCGGGTGTGGCCAATGCATGGCCCGAGGCACGAATACCGGCAGCCAAGGCGTCGCTGCGTTTGGCAATGCTGTCTTCGGTGTATTGGCCCTGTTCCCAATGGTCCAAGGCACCGGATACCAAATCCAGACAATCCAACAACAGGTCAGAATCCGACAGAGTGAATTGTCGACGGCCTTCCCGAAGTTCGTCCATCGCATCTTCGGCAGCGTGAAGCACTCGGGTCAATGGCCGCAGTTCCTCAAACAGGCCAGTGTTTCCCTTGAGGGTGTGCACCAATCTGAACAGATTATTGAGGTTCTCGGTGTCGGCCGGGTTACGTTCAAACTGCAACAGGGCGCTGCCAATGCCCTCCAGCAGTTCCCGGGCCTCCTGCACAAACTGGCTTTGTAAGGCATTCATGTCAGTGCTCCGCGCCCATCAGCAGCTCGGCACATTGCACCAATTGCTCAGGCTTCACGGGCTTGACCACGTACAAGTTGGCACCGGCTTTGTACGCCTGTACCTCGTCCTGCTCGCCAGCCTCGGTGCTGACCATCATGGCTGGGGCCTGTCGAATGTGGGGCGATTGACGCAACGTTCGAATGAAGCTGTAGCCATCCATCTTGGGCATGTTCACATCAACCACATACAGGTCAAAGGCCTGTCCTGAGGCTTTCTCCAGCGCTTCGAGGCCATTGATCGCTTCATCGGTCTCATACCCGGCAGCGTTGAGCACACCCTTGTGATACATCCGAACAGTGGCGGCGTCGTCAACTATCAATACGCGTTTCATGATTGAACCTTCTCCCCGGTCAAGGGTTTTTGATACACGATGGCATCGGTGAATTTGCGCACCTTGAACAGCCCGCTGATGCGGCTCATGGACTCAGAGTGCCCGAGGCAGATGAATCCACCTGGGGACATGGCGTCGTAAAACGCCTCGGCTGCCAGGCGCCGGGAATGGTCGTCAAAATAGATCAGCAGGTTTCTGCAGAAAATCAGGTCCACTTTGCGAAATCGGCGTGTGTCTGAGGCTTCAGTCACATTCACGCGCGCGAAGTCGATACACCCACGCAAGTCGTCTTTCAGGTCGAAGTGCTGGCCACCTTGGGCAGGGGTGAAATACTTCTCCAGCAATGGAGGGGGCAAATTCTGAACCGATCGGCGGCTGAACTGCCCTCGTCTGGCTTGGTCGAGTATGGTGGTGTCGATGTCTGAGGCAAAAATTTCAACATCGTATTGGGCAATGTCAGGCCAGTATTCCTGAAGGTAAATCGCTATCGAATAGGGCTCTTCCCCGGATGAGCAAGGCACAGACCAAATGCGAATGGGTTCGCCCGGGGCCTTGCGTTTGACCAACTCCGGCAGCATGGCCTTGACCATGCAGGCGAAGTGGTATTCCTCGCGAAAAAAATAGGTTTCGTTGACCGTCATGATGTTGATGAGTTTTTGAAGCTCATCGCCCTGCGCCTGAAAACGCAACATGACGAAGTAGTCTCGAAAGTCGGCAGAATCAGTTTGCTCAATGCGTTCTTGCAGACGCTTGTCTACAAAATAGCGCTTGGTGTCGTCGAAATGAATGCCGGTCTTTCGGTAGAAGTACTCCCGAAATTTCTGGAAGTCGTCGTCAGTGATCACGGCTTTGCTCAGTGTGCTCATGACTTCCCGCCCTTCGATTCCAGAATCCGGTCACGGGCTATCTTGGCGACAAACTGCAGATAGGGCTCATCGGAGAACCGTTGCTGCACGCTGTCCAAGGCAGACAGGCATGACTCATCACCTGTTTCTGCCAGCAAATCCAGCGCAGTGGCGCAGACATTCACATGCGCATCCTGCTCAATCACCTGAACCAGCCAAGGCACCACCTGCGGGTGTCGCAGGCTTTCCAGCACGTTGACGGCGAAGATGCGCACGTCCGGGTCAGGGTCCTTCAACAAACGGGCCATGTGAGTACCAATCGCCTGGGGCATGCCTTTGAGCACCTCAATGGTTTCATTGCGCAACCATGCGTCATTGCTGCGCAACAGTTCAATCAGCGCAGCCACGGCATCTTCGGAACCGGTCTTGCCCAGCGCGGCCAACATGGCCTCGGCCACATCACGCTGGCGCTCCTGCCCAAGTTGTTCAGCCAAGGCCGGAACTGCTAGTTCGACGCCACCGAGGTCGCGCGCGGCCATGCGGCGCAGCTCACTGTCGGTGTCGCTCAAGCTGTGAATCAACATCCAGACATCCTCGGGTTCATTGGCCACGGGGGTTTGCGGATTCTGGGTAGCCGCTTTGATCAAACCCATGTTCAGTTCTCCCTTTTTTCAACCCAGTTGATGATTTGTTGCGCAATTTTTTGAACCGGCAATACGGTGCTGGCACCTTGTCGCCTCACCAATTCACCGGGCATGCCAAACACCGTGGCGGTTTCCTCGCTTTCAGCAATGGTTCTCGCCCCCTGCTGTTTCAGCGCCGTCATGGCTTGTGCTCCGTCATAGCCCATGCCTGTCAACATGACCCCGATGCACTGGTTGGGCTTGAAGGTTTTACTGGCACTCAACAACAGCGCCTCGACACTGGGGTGCCACAGAAAACTGCTGGACTCGGGGATGGGTAACACCATGACCTGGCCAGCGCGTTCCCGGATCACCACATCACTGCCGCCTTTACCGATGTAAACATGACCAGCACGCAAGGGCATGGGGGCATTCACCTCACACACCTTCAGGGCACACAGGCCATCCAAGCGCCGCGCAAAGGCTTCCGTGAAGGTGGCGGGCATGTGTTGGGCCACCACCACCGGCCAAGGAAAGCTGGCGGGTAACAAAGGCAGAATGTCTTCCAGTGCCCGCGGACCGCCAGTGGACACCCCAACAAGCACCACACCGTGGGCCCGGTACGGTAAACCGCGGCTAACCGGTTCATGATTCACCGGTTCGCTTTTAACAGGTGCGGGGTTTGGCGCGCACACCACTTTGGGCGGGCGGGTTTGCTTGAAAGCCAGTCGGCTGCACGCGACAGACCTGACTTTCTGGATGAGCTGGTCACGAACCTTGTCGATGGACAATGAAATGGTGCCGTTGGGTTTTGCGATGAAGTCGACCGCCCCCAAGGCCAAAGCCTCGAAAGTGGCCATGGCCCCCTTCTCGGTCAACGACGACACCATGACCACAGGCGTTGGGCGTTTGGCCATCAACATGGACAATGCAGTCAAGCCGTCCATCTCGGGCATGTTGATGTCCAGCGTAATCACATCCGGGTTGAACTGATCCGCTTTTTTCAAAGCCTCCAAGCCATTGGGTGCCGTCTGCACTTCAAAGCCGCCTTCACTGTTCAACATTTCGACCAGCAGCTTGCGCATTAATGCGGAGTCATCGACCACCAGCACACGCACAGGTGCATGGCCATGACCGACACTGCGGGCCAACCCTCCAATCGCCATCGGTCACCTCACACCATTTCCCGTGCAGGCTCAGTCCACGCCTGACCACCATCATCAACAGGTGTGAATGATTCGGCCGGAGTGCTGTCCGTGGCCTGTACACTGGGCTGCACCCCTGCAAAGCCAGACTGTGATTTCAGCCACTGGCGTTCAGGGCCATTCATCAGGGCTTGAGGATCAATCAAGAGAATCATGCGTTTGCTGTCCAGCAAGTTGGCCACTTTGGGCAGCAATTCGGCGGAATGCAAACCGTCAGCTGGGGTGTCCGCAATGAAGCGGGATTCCAGACGCAACACTTCAGTTACGGCATCCACAATGAAGCCGGTGCGTACACCGTCCACCAGATACACCATGATGCGTTGGCGGTCGGTGCGCTCACCACTGGCAATGCCCATGCGGCGGCGTTGATCAATCACCGGCAGCACAGTGCCCCGCAGGTTGATGATACCTTCCAGCGATTCGGGGGCTTGGGGTATGGTGGTCAAACGTTCGGGCACACGCACAATTTCCTGCACGCTGTGAATGTTCACCCCAAATTCTTCATCACCCAGAATAAACACCACCACCTGGTTGTCATCGGGGTTGCTGTCGTCACTCATGTCCAGGTTTCCTTCGTCGCTCTGATTGGTGTCAGCCACATTCGCCGCACTGTCGCTGAGGCACACTTCGGCGTGGCCCAACAGGGAGTCCACGTCCAGCACCGACACCAACCGTTTGCCCTGGTCCAGACGGCAGATGCCACTGAGGTGTCGAACCTGCCCACCGGTTGAAAACAGGGAGGGCACCTCTTCCACCACTTGACGGGGCACACGAATGACTTCGTTGACGCGGTCCATCACCACGCCCACCGAATGGCGGGGTGAAGTCTGCAACACCACCACCCGGTGACTTTCTTCCAGCGCCTGCTCAGGTAAAGAGAAAATTGAACGCAGGCTGACCAAGGGCAACAGGCGTGACCTCAGTTCCATCACCCCCAACACACCCTGCGGCGCATTGGGAATACTGGTGACCACAGTGGGCACTTGGAGAATCTCCTGCACCCTGGCGATCGGGGCGGCATATTCCTGGCCCTGAACCTCAAAGCTCACCAACTGCAATTCATCGGTGTCCACATCGTCAGCCTCGGCCTCTGCATGCTGACTGCCGAGGTTGACACTGGCAGCATGGGCATGCTGTGCGGTGTTGGCAGCGCTTGCATGGGCCTGCATCAGCTTCACAGTGTCCAGAATGAGAATCAGGCCATCTTGGTGGCGAACCACTGCGCTCAACCACTCGGAGTACTCAATGTGCTCCTGCTGGTCCAGTGCTTCCAGCTCGGATTCGTTGACACTCATCACCGCATGCACCCTGTCCACCACAATACCCACCGGGCTTTGAAGGCTGAGTACCAGCACCCGCGAGGACTCATCCGCCTCTCGGGGCAACATGCCCATCATGGTGCGGCATTGGAACACGGGCAGCACCCGGCCACGCAAGTTGGCCAAGCCGCACAGGTGGCTGCTGGACAAGGGCACCTTCACCGTGGCGGGCAGGCGCACAATTTCCTGAACAGCACTCATCGGTACAGCAAATCGTTGTTCATTGAGGTAAAACGTCACGATCTGGTGACCGTCCTGTTGCACGGGGTCCTGCTCCGCAACGATGTCGTCATTGGAATTCATGGCAACACTCCACAGTGGGTTTGGAATCAAGAGCTCTGCAGTTCATCAGCCAGCGATGCAATTTCCTCAATGGCGGCCGACAATTCATCGGCGCCCTGGGATTGCTGCCGCGCGGCTGCGGCAGATTCCGTGGCGGATTTCTCGGCCTCGGATGCGGCAGAAGCCACTTGATCCACACCCACTTTGACTTCGGACACTGCGGCCACCATCTGGTCGGCCAGTGTCAACACCTCCTGATTGCCACGCTGCAGCACCAGAACGTCGCCTTCAATCAACTCCAGATTGCTGCTGATGGCCTTGGTCTTGTCGATTTCGCCGGACGCTGAGGCCGAGATGTCCTGAAGGTCGCGGGCCACAGTGCCGATCTGCTCCTGAATGGACCGCACCATGTCCTTGATACGGTCAGCGTTTTCTGCGGAGTCATGGGCCAGGTTCCGGATGTCAGTGGCCACCACCACGAACCCTTTGCCAAACTCCCCTGCGCGCGCCGCTTCCACAGCACCATTGACGGCCAACATATTGGTCTGAATGGACACGGTGGTGATACTGTCCACAATCTTGTCAATGCGGCGTGACACCATTTCCAGCGCTTTGATTTGGGCGATGCTTTCACGGGTTGTTTTCAAGGACAGTTCAATGCCGCTGATCAAGCCCGCTATCCCGCGTTTGTTCTCGGACAACAAATCTTTCATGACGGTCGATTTGTCCAGCGCCAACTTGGCACGACTCGCCGACAGCTCAATGCCTTTTTCAATCTGTCCCAAAGCTGCCGCACTTTCAGCACTGGCGGCGGCCTGGCTTTGTGCCCCTTTGCGAATCTGTTCGATGGCCACCATGATCTGCGCCGATGCCCGCGTGATTTCCTGCACGGCTGAACTGAGCTCTTCGGCCGCCGAGGCCACATCCTCAGCACTCTTGGCAATGTCACTGCTGGTGCGCAGGTCATCGGCGATTTCCGAAAGGCTAGCCGCAGTCTGTTCGGCCTGAGACAGGGCAATGGTCTGCTCATTGACTGTCTTGGCTGATTCTTCAGTGGCACTGCTCTGCTCTTCAGCCGCGGCAGCAATGGCCTCTGCTGCGGCCAAAGCCTGCTGGGACGAACGCGATGATTGCTCAGCAGCCACCAGAATTTCTGAAGCCCCGTCCACAATCAATTGGCTGTCCTGTTGAATGATTTTCAACTGATCAACAACCACTTTACCCCGCCCGGCTTCTTCCAAAATGGTTTGTGCCGACTGGTTGATGCCATTGGCAATCACCTGCACCTCGCCCTGAATCTGCGTCACCAGACTTTGAATGTCACGCGCACTTTTCTCCGACGTTTCGGCCAGGGTTCTTACCTCATCGGCCACCACCGCAAAGCCCTTGCCATGTTTGCCGGCACGGGCTGCTTCAATCGCGGCATTCAAAGCCAACAGGTTCGTCTGGTCGGCAATGCGGGCCACCGCTTTCACAATTTCACCGATGTTGGAGGCCTGGCGTTCCAGTTCAGCCACCATGTCCACACTCGCGGCTTGGCGATGTGAAGCAACTTCAATACTGGTGACAGTATTGAGCACGTCCACAGTGATTTTGCCGGACAGGGTTTGAAGGTTCTGGCCACGAACTTGCGCGTCCTGCGCATTCTCGAGCTGTTTTTGAATGTTCCCGGACAGCACATGAATGGCCTGTAGCGACTGCTGCGCAGCCCCGGACGCTTCCTCGGCACTGGCGGCGATCTGGTCGGATGCGCGCTTCAACTCTTCCGAAGCGGATGACGCTTCATTGATGCCACTAGACAATTGGCTGGTGGCACTGGCAATACGCTCAGCCGCTTGCTGCTTCTTGGCCAAGGTGCGCGCCTTGCGCCGCTGCGCTTCTGCCTCGCGTTGAATGTTGGGAGACACAACATCGTGAGACACACTGTCGCGAACGGGGTTTGATTTTTTCACCAAGGGCATTGCGGATTCTCCTGCACGGGGATGTCAGTCTTTTTGTTAATTAGAAGATCGATTTCTCATTAACAATTTGACCTAGATTAAAAAATCCAGTGATCAGGAAACGAAAGAAAAGAGGGGTAAATCTGAAGGTTTGAATTCGAATGACGCAATTGACAAACCGATGAATGCCGGTACTCACACAGAGCAAAGTCAATGATTCAGGAGACAGCCCTGATGATTTTTAAACTCATTTAACAATCTAAATTTGTCAGTAGATTTCTTTAAGCCCTTGCCCAGACTAGAAAAGAACACATTTGTTCACACAACACACCCTGCTACATACTGTTCATTTTATTTCAAATACTTACGGCAATTATTTTTCAAACTAAGGGGTATCTACCACTGGTAAAACACAGCCTTTTACGTAAGGATTACACATATGGGTAATGGAACATTTAGATTCATTAATCTAAATTGATAAGCGAGTGGCAGCGGGGGAGGATGAACGTGTTTCAAACCGTGTTTCGGAGAATCGAAGCGTATCTGAGTGGAGTATCACTTCGACCGAACGCCACACTCACCGTAGCCGCATGGGCCAAAACCATCGGCCTGCTGGTCACCACCTTGTGCTTGATTTTGGGTGCAGTTCGTTACCTGAAAGCCGTGGATGAACTGGACCAACGACACACCTCCATGGCCGTACTGATGGAGTCAAGAATCCGAGCGTTGATGGATGGAGCGGTGAAGAAAACAGAAGCCCTCGGACAAACCTTGAGGGCAATTCACCCACTGCCGGACGACCAGTATTTCTATGTGGAATCCACGTTGGACAACCTCTGGAATGATGTGCCGGGGCAACTGCTGGCCATTCAACAGGGAAAAAACCAAGCGCCCACGCTGACCGGGGATTTGTCCAAGGAACTGGCCAATTACTTGGTGGCCCTGAATGCACAAGGCAACAATGAATCAACCGGCGACCCCTACACCGTTCACGGCTTGATGGACACCAACACCCACTCTGTCAGCCGTACACACCTGACCGTGGGCCAAACAGAGCTTGCGCAGGGTGTGCTGTCTGTGTTGTCCCTCGTACAGGCGCCCGGCACAACAGGCACCCAAGCAGGGTCTGTGGCGGGCATCTTGAAAGTCAACATCGACCCAGCGTTGTTCATTGAAGCCATCGACCTGTACCGAGTGGAATCAGGCACTGATGTGAAGATTCTGTACACCGACTGGCAAGGCCTGTCCAAGTTGTACCAAGGCACTCACACCCCGGATGGACAAGGCAGCACGCTGGCCCAGGCTCTGGGGGTTATGCATCAATTCAATTACCAGAATGGGCGCTTCACGGTTACTGTGGAACCCAGCGTGGAAAGCCTCAACCAGCATCTGTTCTCATGGAAAGGGCTTGCACTCACTTTGGCATTAAGCCTGAGTATTGGCCTGGTGGCTTGGCTGGTGGTGGCCTTTGTATTTCAGCGAATTTACCTGTCCACGGTGAATGCGCAAAAAAACAATGCGGAAGAATTGGTCGGCATTTTGAGCCATGAAGTTCGCAACCCTCTGTATGTGATGCAGGCCCTGGCCGATGAGTTTTCGAAAATTGAGCTGGGTGAACGTGCACAGGCCTTGATGAACATGCAAACCATGGCACTTGAAACAGCCCTGCTGACCTTGAACAACACGCTGGATTTAAAGAAAGCCGATTTCGCTGCACTTGAACTGGAATGCATTCCCATGGACCTGGACCAGATTGTTCGGGACACGAAGGAGATGTTCCGGGTGAAGGCTGAACAGAAACACATCTATCTGGAAGCGAGCATACTCGGTGGCCATTGTGGCCTGGTGCTTGGCGACCCGCTTCGCCTGCAACAGATTCTGATCAACCTGCTGTCCAATGCTCTCAAGTTCACACCCGAATATGGCTCGGTCTCGCTACAAGTGTTTGTTGGCAAGGTCAGCAGCTCGCGCGTCTCCGTACACTTTGCAGTGCAAGACACCGGTGCGGGCATCGACAAAGACCTGATCCAACAGGTCACCCTGCCCTATGTGCAAGGCGACCGCAGTGTGGCACGCCGCTACGGAGGAACCGGTTTGGGGCTGCATGTGGTGCATCGCATTCTTGATTTGATGGGCAGCCGCCTGACCATACGCAGTGCCCCTGACAAAGGCACACGTTTCTCGTTTGCTGTCGATTTTCAGCTGCACACCTCAGAATGCCTGGCAGACAGCCTGAGCCACGGGCAAGAAAACCAAGGTTTACTGGGCGTGCATGAAGAATTGCAAGGCAAAAAAATTGTGTATGTGGATGACAACCCCTTGAACCTCATGATTACGAAGGAGACCCTGAACGCATTGGGTGCCGAAGTTGAGGTGTTTGAGCGCCCTGTGATGGCGCTGAGCACACTGGATTCCGGCAGCCTGCAAGTGGACATGATCATCTGTGACCTGTGTATGCCGGAAATGAGTGGCAATGAATTCATGGTGCATGTGCGCACCATGGACTTGAACCCACAACCTGTCTGCATTGGCGTAACCGCGCTGACAGACTCCCAACTGGCCAACATCGACATCACCGATTTCGATCATGTGCTTTCCAAACCCTTAACCGCAGACAAACTGGCACGAATTTTCCAGAAGAACAACACGCTTGAACACACTCGCGAACCAAGTCCAATATTCTGACAACAGGAAATGCCATGGCCAAGCTTCTCATCATCGAAGACCATCCCTTGACCGCAATGATTGCGGAAGAAATCTTCACATCAATGCTGGATTTGACAGAGATCCGGTACATCGACTCCCCCGCCGACCTGGTCAACATTGACCGGCTTGAATACGACATCGTGCTGACCGACCTGATGATGCCCGGCGTCACCCCCGAGTATGTGCTCGATGTCGTCAACAGCATGTTTGCGCATGCAAGGCGGTTCGTCTTCACCGCACTGAACTCGCCCGCCATCGTTGAACGGGTTGAAGCAGCCGGCGCCGTGTACCTGTGCAAGAACACCACCTTCAGGCAGGTGCTGGAAAAAGTGCACGGCTGCCTGATGCAGGGCAGCTGCGGGCTGATTTCCGAACGGGACCGCCGCCCCTGCCAAAGCCTGATCCAATTGCCTGGGCGCAAACCGCTCACCTCGAAACAGGCTGCCATCATCGATTTGCTGTCCAAAGGCAATTCCGTCAAAGAGGCGGCTCGAATTGTGAGCCTGAGCCCGGAAACCATCAAGGCCCATGTCCGCGAGGCCTTCGTGAGGCTAGACGCCCACAATGGAAGAGAAGCCAGCACCAAGTTTCAGGAAGCCAGGCGACTGGCGGAACGGGTGTACGGCAAACAAGCGGTAGAACTCAGCATGAAAGAGTGACCTGACGACCATGTGCGAAGACAATCCACCCAACACCCAGGAAGAGCCGATCACGGTGCTGATCGTTGAAGACAATGAAATTGCGCGTTCTGTGGCCTGCAGTCACCTCGCCTTCTTCGGGTGCGAGGTGGACACGGCCGAGAACGGTCTTTCAGCCGTGCACAAGTTTCTTCAGAAGCGATACCGCATGGTGTTGATGGATTGTCAGATGCCGGTCATGGATGGCTTCGCGGCCACGGGGTTGATCAGGGCGATCGAGAAGAACACGGGGCTGTTGCCCACGCCCATCATCGCGCTGACCTCCGAGCCCCTGCAGAGTTGTCAATGCAGGGGGCTGGAAGCAGGCATGACTGATTTTCTGGAGAAACCCCTGTTTCAGACGGATGCCATCAAATTGCTGAACCGGCTTATGCAGACGGAGCAATCCGGGTCAATGCAAGCTCCAGCTCATTCAACAGACTTCTCAGGCGGTCCAACGCCTCGGTGAAGGCCTGCGCCTGCGCCGATTCGCAAGCTGCTTCAGCTTCCCGGCCCACATCGTGGATAAGGGGCAATGCCAGGCTGGATGCGCTGCCAATCAACGTGTGCAGGTGGCGCGCAGCAACCAGATGGCGGCCGCTGTTGAATTCCGTGACCGCTTGGTCACAGAGACCGCGGCCCTGATGCACCATGGCGAACAAAAACTTCAGATAAGTTTTGCGGTCAAAAGTGAATGACTTTGACGCCGCTTCAAAATCAAACCAGTCCAACACTTGCATGGTGATCGCCATCCATTCAACGGTTTCACAATTAACGTAGTCTGCCCGCCTTTGTCTTGTCAAATCAATTCACCGTAACGGTGACCACCACCGAATCCGAGTAATTGCCCGCCCTGACAAACTGCGATGCAGGAATGTGAATGAACGCATCCTGCGTGGTGGATGCACAGCTGGACAATATGGACACCACGCACTGCAGGGTGCCGCTTTGTGTGACTGTACCCCCACTGCCATTGCCAAGCATGCTGGACGATGGGCTGCTGCTGGTGCGCAAGCTGTAACCCAAACGACTGCTGGTGTCTGTGGCATGCACCATGCTGCGGGCAGTCTGGTTGCCAGAACCACCGGTGCCGTATTGAATGCTCCAGGATTTGGACGACAGCAGCGTCAACACTCCACTGCAATCAATCACCACCCGGCTGGCCTGGGCCGCTGAAGCCAAGGGCACGCTGTACAACACCGTGGGGTAGGACGTGAGCGTGAAGGAACAGCCCCCAACCAGCGTGACAGCCTGCGAGGGCGTTGCCCACCAACAGGCGGTGCACAGGGCCAACATCAGGCTGAATCGACTAATGCGCACGGCCATCCACCTTGTAAATGCCGCCCAAGGCAGGGGATGCCTTCAGGCGCACGGGCCCCATCTCATTGTCCATGTCCACAGACTCTGGGTTCACCAGAATCTGGTTGTGTTGGCCGATCAGGGCACCGGGGTTCAGGTTGTTGCGGCTGACTACACCGTTGATTCGGGTTTGAACCGCATCGAAACCCAGTTCGGTTGCAGGCTTCAAACCGTCCAGTGCAACCAACACTTCAGCAGGTCGCGACAAGGTTCTGGGCAAGAAACCCAGCACCTTCGGCTGGTCACCATAATCCAGCCCAACCACACCCGACATGGAACCCAACAGTTGACCGGTGCTGTCCACCTGCCCACCCAAAGTGACATGTTCAAAATCATGCCGCGTGCGTGCGTAACTCAATGGCCCAGACACCAGCGCAAAGCTGTCCCGGGTTTGAAGAAAGCCATTCAAGGATTCCTGACCTGCAGGCGCACCCGTGCCGCTGCCTGCGCTGGCCTTGGAATACGACAACCCTCCCAACAGCGGGTTGGATGCGCTGAAGCCTCGAGAATCCAGCGCCATGTTGGCGTTCACCCCGCAGAACTGAAGGCTGACACTCTGGCTGTCGCGGCCTGCTTTGCAAAACAGGCTCAGGTAACCACCACGATACAGGTCCGTGCGAAAAAAGCGCGAAACGCTGGTTTCCTGCTCGGGCCCATCCAAAGCCTTCATGAAGCCCACACGCCAGCCACTGTAGGCAGAATCTGGCCCCGTGGGCGCGTGGCCGGAGAACAACCAGGAAGGGTCAAAAGACACGCCTGCTTTGGCAGGCCCCAAGGCCTTTTCAAGGTAGGCCAGTTGGCTGCCATGCGCATAAGCCACCCGCTGAATACCGGGGCCGTAAGCCGTCTCGGTTTGGAAACCCGCGCTCAGAAAACCACCGCCCACCAAGCTTCTTGCCGACATGGCCAACTCCACCGGGTTGATCTGTTTCATGGGCAGGCTGGCACCCACCGGGGCCATCACCTGCGCCTGCCCCAAATTCACCCGCGCCCCCACCTGAACAGTCAACCGCTCAGTGACGCCACGCTCGGCATGGGCTTGGGCAGCCCAATAGTCCAACCGGGCGTCACGGTAAACACCGGCTGCGCCTTCCCAGCGCCCTTTGGGCTGCAAGGCTTGGCTGAAGAACACATTGCGGTTCACCTGCACCAACTCGCCTTTCTCATTTCGGTAAATCACAACCACTTGGTTGTTCCCTTCCACCAAAGGCACGTTGTAGATGCTGACATCGCCCGCCTGCACCGGCAAAGTAACGCGGGGCTGGTTGTTCACCAGCACGGTCAGTTCAGTGTCCGACACCAAGCGGCCACTGAACACCTGCACATTGTTTTGGGCCAAGCGCGATGACTTGCGCCATTCCACCCCCTGCCCCACGGCCGATGCCAAGGGGCCTGAATCAGTCACCAGTTGACCGACCCGCCATTGACGAATGGCCACAGAATTGCTGTAACCGAACTGCTCGGCATCCAGCCTGTAGAGGTTGACGTACGCCTGGCTGATGCTGCCATTCTGGCTGACGGTGTATTGCAGCCCTGGGCGTTGATTGGCGGTGAGGTCGGCATTCAAGCGGCCGTTGGGGCCACCAGCCAGCCACTCGTAATTCAACACGGCTGTTCTGGGGCTGGGCAGGTCAAAGCCTTCCAGGCTGGCGTTGCCATAGCTTTGGCTGACTCGCCTGGCCTGCTCCTTGATTTCAAACTCCAAACGGTCTGCATGGAATTGCCCACACCAACTTCGGCCATCCACCGCATCCAGCTTGTGCGGCAGCACACCGCATTCACCCGCCTGGGCTTGCGTGACTTGCCTTGCCTCCAGCGTGTTCACTGCACCATCCAGATAACGAATCTGAATGATGTCGCCTTCACTGAGCGGCGAGGCGCGCACAGCCCCATGGCACATCAGCAGCCCCATCAGCAGGCTGTTGGTCAAACGGGCGGGGCGTGCACGCATGGTGGTGTGTGTTGAACACGGTTAGAACAACGTGCCCAAGGTGGACTGCTGGGTTTTCACCTTCAGCCCTAGCCGCAAACGGAATTGCAGTTGCACTGGCGTGGCACCCGCCTGAGGGTCAGCAGGCAACTCGGTGAAGTACAACAGGCTGTTCTCCTGAATGTCCTCCATCTTGCAGGTGTATTGAAGCCGAACGACTTGCGAGCCATCAGGCGGCAGACTGATTTGCCGGGGCGACACCCGGTAGCAGGCGGTTTGCTGCGGGTCAGCCGCCTCAACCGTGAAGCGGCGTGTGAGGTTGCTTTGGTTGCTCAACTCCAGATGGGCAAACCCTGTTTTGGGATTGAGCAAAATGGCTGTGGGGGCCACGGAGATGCCAAATGCATGGGCAGCACCGGGGCCAATCAGGCCGAACACCAGCGCCCAAACCAGCTCCAGGCCCATCGAACGTTGCGTGCGCATGTTGCCGCCCAACGCTTAAGGAAAGGTGACCGTGATGACCACGGAATCGCTGTAGTTGCCTTGCTTGACACTCCACTGCGCAGAGGGAATTTTTCCAACCACAGTCAGGTTTTGGCTTAAGCCCGTGCCGGTTCCCGACACCACACCGGCTTGGCCCGGGGCCTGCCACACGGTGGTGCCATCACTTTGGTACAGCTCATAGTTCATGTACACCGTGTTGTCGGTGGCATGGCGCAAACGCCGGGTGCTGCCGCTGACATAGGTGCCCAGCCCCAAACCCACGTTGTAGCTGGTTCCCAGGGTGCAACGCACCTGAATCACCGTGCTTTGCGAACTGTCTGCTGCCGGGGTGTAACTGCCCAGGTTCAGGCTGACCGAACTGGTGCCCAACTCGCAGTAGTCAGACACCACCGCCGACACATTCAAGGTTCCAGTGGTGGTGGCCGCACGGCCCAGTGGTGCAGCCAGCACCAGCACAAGCGCAGCCAGCAGGTGAACAAAGGGCCATGGCCCCGTCGGTGAATTCTTCATGGGTTGCCCCCGATTCAAAAACCAAATGACAATGAAAGCAGCGCCGCGGACGAAGGCGGCCTGATTGACTCACTGTAGCGATTGGCTCAAGAACCGATGGGCGGGTCAGAGGGCGAAGAATCCCTCAATTAGGGGGTTTGAAGGGGGGTAGACGCATGGAGTTGGGTTTTTTGGAGGCCCACCTCACGGTGCAACACCGCCCGCTGGTAAACCGAGTTGGACAGCATGCGCAGAAAGGCGGAACGGCCGGGGTACTCGGCCACCACCAGTTCATCCCAAGCGTGTGGCTGAGGCTCTCCCTGCGCGCCGATCAAGGTCAGGCGATAACGCCCCATGGCCACAATGCGGCCACCCAGCCTGAAAATACATTGCGCCGCCACGGGCGCATAACGTTCCCCATACAGGCGTTTGCCAGTGGTGGGCTTTCCAGTGAGGGGGTTGTTCACCTGTGCTGCAAACTTCAAGAGATTGAACATGTGAATGCGCGTGTTTTGCGGGCACGCCTTGAAAGCCTCTAACTGTTCAGGTGTTGGGTTCACACCGCCTGAAATGGCTTCAGACGGAATTGGGCGGTTGGCCGAGGGCGCTGGCAACTTGGACATCACCCAACGCGTCAGGCCCATGACCCGTTGCATCAACTGGCGCGGTTGTGAAGCCACCAAGGCCTGCACCGCCACGGCTTGGGCAGAGACTTTGCTGAACTCGCTACTGCCCACCCATGCCAGCAAGGCTTTCGCCGACCGCGCCGACACCACCACCACAGTGTGCCACTGCTGCTCAGCTTGCCCAATGAAATGAGTGTCGCAACGGGCCACCGTCAACACGGCACAACCGGCGGGTTTGGCCCGGTTCAGGCAACTGGTCAACCCGGGTGGAATGGCGGCACCTTCGGCCCAAGCCCAAAACACCTGCATCAACACAGGGCGGTCTTGGGGCATAGCCTCAAGGGCGGCCTGTTGGGCTGCGCTGGGTTCTCGATCGGTGGGCACTGCTCGCTGTGGGCGCTTGGGCATGGGGCAGAATCGACCTTTTTATTTACACTATGTACAGTAGTGTAAACCCAAGACTCTCGCTTCGTCCATGTTCCAAGCGCGGCGTCAGACCCTTAGCACACCCCAATCGTTTTTAGCCACTGGTGGGAACGGCGCAATCCCTCATCGAGTTTGACCCTGGGCTGATACCCCAACAAGCGCCGCGCCTTGTCCGGCGAGTAGCCACCTTTTCGGCTGAACATCAACATGGTGTCGGGTGCTGCCTCATCCTGAATGCCCAATGCGCGGTTGACGCGCCACACAATGCCGGTCAGCCACAGCGCAAGCCCTGTGGGCATGGATGGGGGAGCGCCTTTGCGGCCAGCCCACTGCCAGTGGTTGGCGAAAAAATCTTTGCAGCGCACGGGCTCGTTGCCCCAAAGAATGAACACCTGGCCTGAACCCGCTTCAAGACCGGCAGCCAGCACCATGCCATCGAGCAAGTCGTCGATGTACACCGGCGTGAAAATACCCTCTCCCCACGCGGGCAGCATCAGCCGCCGCTTCTTGGCCATCGTATAGGGCTCCAGCACCCATGCGCGTGAACCTGGCCCGTACACATCGCCCGGGCGAATGATGGTACACGCCACTTCCCCTGCGGCATGCGCAGCCAACACCACATGCTCGCTGGCCCCCTTGGCCACGCCGTATCGGTAGGCTTCACCAATCACCACCGGCGTTTGCTCGTTGGCACCGTCTGCGTAGTCATGGCCCAAGGCTGCGATGGAGGAAAAATGAACAAAGCGCTGCGCACCACCGGCCACGGCAGCATCCAGCGCATTGCGCACACCACGCACCGAGATGCGGCGGTAATCGTCCCACCCGGCTGACAAGGACACCACGGCAGCGGTGTGAATAAACAAATCACAGCCCTTGGCGTGGGCCATCCATTCACCCGGTGTGGCAATGTCCCCTGCAACCACCTCGCGGGCTTCATCGGCGTGCAAGTCCATGCCGCACACCTGAACCCCCAGGGACTGGTAGCGGTTCATCAGCGCACGGCCAATAAAACCGTTGGCGCCCGTGATGAACACCCGATTCGGCAAGGTGGGCACCTGCCCATCCGCCCCCAGGGGAATCGGGGCGTGTTCAGCGTCGGTGACTGGGCGAACAGACATGGCATTTCCTTATTTGATGACAAGTGTCATCACTTTAGAGTACAACTGTTTTCGTGTCAAACCAATGGCCTTGATTCAACCCTGAACCGACACCCAGTGATTGTCCAATTCAAGCGAAAGGCTGTCCGCCTGCTGCACACCTGCCAGCAGTTGCCCGGCAGGTTGCGCCAGTGCACACACCTGCGGCGCGTCCACAACCCGAGTCAATTGCCCCCCGTTCACCACCAACAAGCGCGAGGCCTGAGTGGCCGCCACAGCAAACCCGCTGGCGCATGCAGTGATGTCGCCGGCATAGCCCTGAAAACCGGCAGTGCCTTGAACCAGACTCAGCTTTCCTTGGGCCACTACAGCCAGCAGGGGTGAATAGTGGTTAACGGCCATGTCGTCTGAATGCGCCTGCAACGCCACGCCCAATTCACAGGTTGTCGTATTGAAAGCGAGGTGACGAAGGCTGAGGTGCCGATCTTGCAAAGCCCAGCGGCGCAGCAAACTGCCTGTCTCCAAATCAAAAGCACACAGGGACGAATCCACCACGCTGCCCGGCACTCTGGCCCGGCCAGTTTCCGGCTTTTGCAGCAAGCCCCCATTGGCCACCACCAAAACAGGCCGAGTGCTTACCGCGGGCAAGCTGGGCAACAGCAACATGGCATGGGGCTCAATGCCATGGGTTGGCCATGCGGGTTGGCTGTCCAAGGTGTGTTCGTCATACCACTTGATGCTGCCCTCGCCTGTTTCATGGTTGGTGGCTGTCAACGCGATGGCGTGCCGCTGGGGGGCACAGCACACATGGCCATTCAAGGCCACATCCGGTTCAAACCACAAACGCTGGGTTGCACCACTGGCAGGCTGCCAGCGAATCAGCCAGTCACCGGGCCTGCGGGCGGCTATCCACAGGCTGCCATCCGACCCTTTGGCCAAACCGTGGGCACGGCCCGGCAAAGGCAACTGGTGGCCTTCGTCCACCAATACGGCACCGCTGCCTGGGTTCACCTGCAGCAGCCCGGCCATATAACGGCCATCGATGGTGTTGCGCCATGTGCCCCACACCGGCACAGTGCTTTGCCCAGCCCACAAAGGGCATAGCGGCAAACCCAACACCGCGAGCGATGCGCAGAACAAGCGGCGGTTCATGATCAATCACCATCGGATGAAGAAAACCGGATCGACACCTTCAAGTCGTTCACCACGATGTTCTGCAGTTGTTGATGCAGCAACTTAAGGTGATTGGCCAGCAAACGCAGGCCCGCTTCGTTGGGTGGCGCACTGCTCAACAGTGCCTGATTCACTTTGTCACGTTGGGCTGCCAATTGATCAGCAATCTGTAGCTTGCCCTGCCCGGCCAGAAAACTGGTGAGGTCATCCACTTGAGGGCTGACCCCCGCCCACGTGGCCTTCAGCCACACCCACTGCGAGCCTGAAGCACCATACACCCCCGGGTTGCGCACGCCATCGCGCGCCTGCTCCAACGGTTTTTCAAGGTAAGCCCAGGCCAGTGTCTGCACGCTGCCCATCAATTGGTTGGCGTACAGGTCCAGGTCGGCTTGAGTAAACTGCGCGGGCTTTTGAAGGCTGCGGGCCTTGTCCAGTTGTGCCAACATTTCATCAAGCACCTGGCGGGCATACAGGCACTCTGCTGGCGCAGAGCCCAGCTTACCCCTGACCACCAACCACTCCAGCGCACCAAAACCCTTGGCTGTGACACCCACATTCACCAGTGGTGTACCGGCAGCAACAGCACGTTCAATCTGGGCGGGGCGTACCGGCAGGAAACCCAGTCGCTTGGACAACTCACCATCCAATACAAAACCCGTCTGCATGGCATTCAACGCACCCCACGCCGACAAGGCGCTGCGAAACCGGACCAACACAGTGTCTGGCGCAGCCTCGCAACGCTCGCCCAACACCTCGGTGAATTGCAGCAAGGCCTGCTTCAACTGATCGCCAGCAACACCTTGCCGTTGCTGACTCAACTCCAACAGGAGGCTGGGCTCCATGTAAGGGGCGGGGCCCTGCTGGGCCAAGGCCGGTAGGCCACTGAACCCGATCAACAACGACAAACCCGCAAACAACACTGCCCGACTTTTCACCACAGCAACCACCAATAATGAGACTTATTATCATTATAATAGGTGAGAAATGGTTTGAAGGAGTAACACGCCATGGGCTTTTTCCGGTTATCACAACAGGCACTCGCACCGTCGGGCCGACTCGTGAGGGCACTGAACGGGCTGGCCCTCAGCCTGCTGTTGGGATGGACCAGCCCCACTTGGGCCGACACGCGACCGCTCGACTTGCCTCAAGTGCTCAATGGCTACAGCGACCTGGTTCAATTGGGCTACAAAGACACGCTGGACGCCGCTGTGGCCTTGCAAAACCGCATCAATGAATTTCTGAAAACCCCCAGCGCCGAGGGGCTGGAGGCCGCCCGAGTGGCGTGGAAACAGGCCCGGGAATACTACGGACAAACTGAAGCATTCCGCTTTTATGGCGGGCCGATCGACGGTGAAAACGGCCCTGAAGGCCGCATGAATGCTTGGCCGATGGATGAGTCGTATGTGGACTACGTGCAAGGCAAACCCAATGCGGGCCTGATCAACAACCCACGCTTCACCATCAACCGGGCTGCTCTGGTGCGCAGCAACGAACGCGGCGGCGAAGAAAACGTGGCCACCGGCTGGCATGCCATTGAATTTCTGCTGTGGGGCCAGGACCTTCGCGCCGATGGTGCCGGGGACCGACCACACACGGATTACATCAAAGGCCAGGGCAACAATGCGGAACGCCGGGCGCGTTACCTGAAAGAGGTCACTGCCCTCTTGGTGGCTGACCTGACCGCCTTGCACCAAGCCTGGCAGCCTGAACGGCGCAACAACTATCGCCAAAGTTTTGTGCGTGGCGGGCGCGAGTCACTTCGAAAAATCCTGATCGGGCTGGGCGCCCTGTCACGCGGGGAACTGGCCGGTGAACGGTTGGAAGTGGCGATGTTCAGTCAGGATCAAGAAGACGAACAGTCCTGCTTCTCAGACAACACCCACCGTGACGCAGTCAGCGACGCCTTGGGCATGCTCAATGTGTGGACGGGGCACTACCGCACCCGAAGCGGGCAGGCTGTGACGGTGCCCGCAGTGTCTTCCCTGCTGGCGGCAGTCAACCCTGCGCTTGAAGCTCAGGTGCGCAGCACCATGGAAGAATCCGTCGCCTTGGCCAGTGCGATACAAGCGCCCTTTGACCAACAGATCATCGGTGACCCCGAAGGCCCCGGGCCCCAGTCCATCAAACGGCTGATCAACAACCTGACCCGCCAAAGCGACTTGGTGGTGGATGCAGCCCGTGCCTTGGGCATTGAACAACTCAACCTGTCGCAACCCTGAACCATGAAACGACTGCTTGCCCTCGCCCTGCTGGCCTGTTGTGCAGCGGCAACCTCGGGGCCGGACACGTCCGCCGGGGACGCCGAGCGGACAGCGGGCGATGCCACCGTATTCGCCGATGGCAAAAATGCATTTTCATTTCCAGCGGCCAACCTAGACAATGCAGAGCGCACACGCTTTGCCATAGGCAATTCCTTTTTCAAACGCAACTGGGTTCAAGCACCCGCTTCCACCACCGCACGTGACGGGCTTGGGCCACACTTCATCGCGCGGTCATGCGGCGCCTGTCATGCCTTTGATGGTCGCGGGGAACCGCCGTCCATCAAAAACCGCCTGAGCAGTGAACAACCGGTGGACTTGCTGATCCGCCTGTCCATACCCGGCAGCGACCCGACTCTGGGTGTGGTGCCCGAACCCACCTACGGTGACCAATTCAACAACGCCGCGGTGGACGGAGTTAAACCCGAAGGGCAAGTGGCCATCCGCTACGAACCGGTGCATGGGCAATACAAGGACGGTACCCGTTTCACGCTGATGCGCCCGGTGTATTCCTTCAGCCAACTCAATTACGGCCCCATGCACCCGGACACCCGCATCAGCCCGCGCATCGCGCCACAATTGATTGGTGTGGGCCTGTTGGAGGCAATCCCTGATTCGTCTCTGCTGGACAACGTCAACAGCCAGGCCAAGCGCACGGACGGCATCAGTGGTCGACTCAACCGGGTGCACGACGCCTACACGGGCCAGGAACGCTTGGGGCGCTTTGGCTGGAAAGCCAATGTGGCCACGCTGATGCACCAAACGGCTGGCGCATTTGCCGGGGACATCGGCATCACCTCCAGCCTGTTTCCAAAAGAGCCATGTACATCGGTGCAAGCCGACTGTCTGTCCGCACCACGCGGCGGCAAACCGGGGCAACCTGAAATCGACGAGCGCGGGCTGGCTGAGGTGGTGTTTTATCAAGCCACACTCGCCCCCCCGGCCGCAAGGGCAGTGAAGAACCCCGAGGTGGTGCGTGGCCGTGCACTGTTCCATGAAGCCCAGTGCGCTGCCTGCCACCGGCCTTCGTACACCACAGGCCCGGTGCCCTTCCCCACCTTGAGCAGCCACAAACTGGAGAACCAGTTGATTTGGCCATACACCGACCTGTTGCTCCATGACATGGGTGATGGCCTTGCCGATGGCCGCGATGACTTTCTGGCCAACGGTCGCGAATGGAAAACCCCACCGCTGTGGGGCATCGGTTTGATCAAAAGCGTGAATGGACACACACGGCTGTTGCACGACGGACGGGCCAATGGCGTTGAAGAAGCCATCCTGTGGCACGGCGGCGAAGCTGAAGCCAGTCAGTCGCAGTTTCGAAGCCTGAGCAAGGCCGACCGAGCTGCACTGATCAAGTTTGTGGAATCACTGTGACGACGGGGTGACCTGTTGAAGCGCCCGCACCAGTGCTGTGGTGCTGGACTTGCTCAGGTACAGACAGGGTACACCGCGGCGTTTGCAGTGGTCTTTCACCCGAAAGTAAGCCTCATGGCTGACGCAGCCTGCCTGGCATATCACCACATCGGCACTGGATAATCGCGCATCCAGCACAGCCAACCCCTCTTCCTGTCCACCATCGTGATGCAGAAAGCGCCCGCCCTGCTGCTCAACCACCGCCCGGTACTGCGGCACGGCTGAAGGCCGCCCGCCCACGCACAAGATGCAGCGGTTGGCCAGCTCGAGGGGGCACGGCACCATGCGGGATTCAGCCGCGCACGCCATGTCCGACGCTGCATCCAAACGCGCCTGCAAAGACAGAATGATGCGGTCGCGCTCATGAAGCTTCTGATCACATTCACCGCGCATCGCCGACAGGCGGCGCTGCAGACGCTCCATGTCGCGTGCCATGGCCTGCCGTTCATTCACCCACGCCTGCGCATCAACACTGGGCAGCACCGAAGGGCCGGGCTGCACTGCAGCCAACTCCGCCTGAAGGCTGGCCACCACCTTCTGATGTGCGGCATGTGCTGCGGCCAGCTCGGCTTGCACCGCTTGGTAACGTTCAGTCAACACACGCAACCGCTGGCTAAGTTCGTCCTGGGTTTTCTGGCTGGCTTTTAAGGTCTCTTCACGGTCATGGCGTTCGCAACCCGCTTGGTGCTGCAGCATGTGTGCATGGCCCAGCACCAGAAACTCAAGGTCAGCATCGCAACGCGGGTGCGTCAGCACCGACCAGAACAACCCTGCGTAGCCCGACTGGTTCTCATGGCTGCGCCAGTGCTGCACCAAGGCCTCACGCGTCTTGATACTGGCCACAGTTCGCAGGGCCACGGCATAGCGGCGGTCTAATTCGTCTTGAACCTGCTTGCTCAAGGCCGTGCGGCTTTTGCAAGCCACCACCAGCGCGCAGTGCAATTCATAGTCGGTTGATGGGCTGCCCGGCCCCATTTGGCGCGTGACAAATTTGCGAACCCAAGCCATCGGCAAACAAATGCCGACCACGGGGCACTGCGCAGTGGGTGCCAGTTCCCACAAACGGCGGCGTCGGGACCCGCAGGGTTCGGGCTCCCCTTGCAACACAGTGCGGGCCAGAAAAAGTGACTCTGCGGCTTGGCCCAGATAGACCTCGGAGATGAACGGATTCGATTCACGGGTGGGCATGGTGATTTCCAACCTCTCTTGTTAATGATAATCATTATCATTTATTTGAAGTCGGGAATCAAGTCACCCTGCTTGAATTCAGCTACGGTGGGGCGTAGCGCTTTGCTCCGCAGACAGGCGAGCCTGCCGCCAACGCCAAAGCACCAAGGTGCACAGCAGGCCAACGCCACCAAGCCCGCACCACGACAGCCAATCCTGCCAATCATCGCCCAGCAGACCGGCCCCCAAGGCGGCGCTGCTGACCACCGCAGTCACCACGGGGCCAAGCCATACCTGCATCGTGTCATTGCGCATGTCGCGCACCCCGCTTGAACCACAACACCAGCCCAGTGCACAACACCACAAGGCTCATCAGGTTCAGGACTGCCCAGATCCATTTCAAAGGCATTCCCCCGTAATCACCGAAATGCAGGGGGCGGGAAATCTGCAACAGCTTCAGGGTCCACGGCATCTCCATCACCGCGGCCACCGCGCCACTGCGCACATCCACCAGCACAGGCGTCGACAATCGCGCTGTCAACGGGGTTGTGCCACGCATGTACACCCCATAGTGATGGGGGCTGGCAAAGCTGGTGCCCGGGAAGGCGATGAACAGCACCCGCTTGTCGGGCTGCGCTTTGCGCGCTGCTTCCACGGCCCGGTTCAAGGTGCCCTCCACGGGGCTGATCGGGTGGCCGGCATAGGGTTGAACCAACTCGGCCAACGCCGTGCGCTGCCATTGCTTCACCAGCAAATCCGCCACCGCGTTGATAACCCCGGTACCCCCAACCACGAAGAACCACACCAGCGTGACAATGCCCAAGGCATTGTGGGCATCCAGCCACCGCACACGGCTGCCCCGCGAAGGGCGCACCGCCGCGAAACCGGGTTTGCGGGCAAACGGTGCATACACCACCACGCCCGACACCAGAGACAACACCAGCAGAACGCCCATGCCTCCAAGAAACAGCATGCCCGGCAGCCCCATCAGCAGGTCAACGTGAATGGACTCAATCACATTCATCACGCCGCCTTCCAGGCGCAGTTGGCCCAAAGCGTCTCCGCTGCGGGCATCCACAGCCACTTGCTTGATTCCACTTTCGCTGTCCGGTGCAGGGGCCAAGGTGACGTACCACACGCGGTCATCGTCCTGGTCTTGCGACATGAACATGCCGCCTTTGTCGGGGTAGTGGGACACTGCGGTGGCCAGCACATTGTCCAGATTGGCCCGCTGCGTCACACCCGGCAAGTCGGGCACATGAATGGTTTCGCCCAGCCATTCATCCAGCTCGTGTTCGAAGATCAACGGAAAGCCAGTCAGGCTCAACACAATCATGAACACGGTGCAGATGAGGCTGGTCCAGCGGTGTATCCACACCCAGGCTTTCATCGAACCCACAGCCACAAGCTACCCCTGTCAGAAATCCACCGTAGCAGACATGGTCAGCGTGCGTGGCTGGCCCACTGTCAGGTAACCCGCACCGGGAAAGCCACCGGCGGATGCCCAGTAACTTTTGTCCGCCACATTGTCCAAGCGGGCACGCAGCGTCAGCATGCGTGATTGCCCAACTGGCATGGCATAACGCACACCCACATCAAGCCGGTTCCACGAGGGCAGCACTTGAGTGTTGGCGGCATTTGCATACTGGCCCGCCGTATGAATGACACGGCCTTCCAGTGCCATGCCGCGCACCTGTTCCAGGTCCCATTCAGCATTGACATTGAATTGGGCTGGCGGAGAACCAATGCCCTTTTTGCCATTCAGGTCAGTCGACAGAAAACTGGCGCCCCCCAACAGCTTCAAGCGCTGCAACACCACACCATAAGCCGACAGTTCCAAGCCCTGGTTCTCTTGCTCGCCCACTTCACCGTAAGTCAAGCCATTCAAACCATAGACGGGGCGTGTGCTTTGAAACACGCTGGCCGATGCACCCACCTGCCCCAGGTCCCATTTCACACCGGCCTCAACCTGCTCGGTCACATAAGGCTTGAACACCTGTCCACCATTGGTGACCACACCACCGCCCGCAGCCGTAGTCGGCGCGGTTTCGCCCGGCACCAAACCTTCGATGTAATTGGCAAACAGCGAGGTGGTGGGGTTCAACTTGAACACCACGCCGCCGACGGGCGTGACGCGGCTGGAATTGTAGGCACTGGTTTGTGCGCCATTGGCCGAACTGAATGCTTCCTGGCGAATGTCCTGATGACGCAGGCCCAGCGTGAGCAGCAAGCGCTCATCCATGAAGCCCAAGGTATCGGCCACGGCCAAGCTGCGGGTTTCTGTTTTGGTCGTCGGCAACGGGGACGACAGGTTGCCCCCACCCGGGAACAGAATGCTGCCCACCAAAGGGCTGTTCACAGGGCGGTACAGGTTGCTGTTGATTGGGTCCAGGTAAAAGGCAAACGCACTCTTGATGTCCAAAGAAAACGCGCTGACCGAGGTGCTCAGGTTGTGCAACACACCACCGGTCTTGAATTTGAAACGCACCCCAGCCTCACCAGTGCGCACATCGTCCTCGCGGGCGGTGTCAAAACGGAATGCGCTGGTGTTGCCTGCGGTGTCATTGACCGTGGGGTTGGCCGTGCGAGTAGTTTCCTGCGCCTGACGGAAACCCGCCGCCACCCAGCCTGTGGCGGTGTCGTTAAAGTCGTATTCAGCACGCACGGTGGCAAACACGTCTTCGGCGTTGGAGTAGGTCCATGGCTGTGCCACAGAGCGGCTCGCATCGGGTGCGGGCAGTACGGGCACCCCAGCGCCAAAGGTGATGTTGGGCTGGGTGCCCTTGAGCTTGTGGTTCTGGTAGCCCACGTCGGCAGACAAGCGCAGGTCGGCACTGCGGAAATCCATACCCAGCGACGCCAGGTCAAGGCTGCGCTTCTCGCCGTCCACGGGGCTTGCGCCATCGCGCTTGACCACATTGGCGCGGATGCCTTTGCTGCCATCGTCAGAACGGCGGGCGAAATCGCCCGCTGCAAGCACTTCCCCACCGTTTTGAACGCCCAAGGTCAGGCGGTTCAAATCGGTGTTGGGGGCCCTTTTGGGCAACACGTTGATGGCGCCACCCAAACCGCTACCGCCGGGCGCAGCGCCATTCAGAAAGGTGTTGGCACCACGCAGTACCTCAATGCGCTCGACCAATTCTGCGGCGAAGTACTGGCGGGGCAACAGGCCATACAGCCCGTTGTACGACATGTCATCGGAATACACCGGGTAGCCACGAATCAGGTAAAGCTGCTGAAAGTTGCCGAAACCACGAGCCACGCGCACGGCTGGGTCGTTCAGCAACACATCGCCCACGCTGGCGGCCTGCTGGTTTTCAATCAACTCGCTGGTATAGCCGGTCACTGTGAAAGGCGTGTCCATGTTGGACTGGTTGCCCAGCACCCCCACACGGTTGCCTTTGGCCACCTGCCCACCAGCATAGGCTGGCGCAAGGCCTTCGGCAGAGGCGTCTGCACTGGCTGACACTTTCACGTCAGGCAACTGTTCGGTTTGGGCGTGCAAAACTGGGGACAATGCAATGGACAGGGCCAGCACAAGCGGCTTTTGGGGAAACTGCATGGGAAAAACTCCAGAATTCGGATTGGATTTACTGCGAATGATAGTTGTTATTATTTATAATAACCCATCAATCACAGACTGTCCAATTCCCAACGTGGAGCGTGCTCAAGTGAATCAGTCGTGGCCCACCGCATCCCGAGAGCCGCCCCGTTTCCAGAAACAAACCACTTCGGTGTCCTTCACGTGCACGGGCCATGTGGTTTGCTTCAGCAGGCGGTAATGGCCATGTTCGCCACCAAACCACAACAGGTCCGTTTGCCGGGCAGATACCTCGGCATGAATCAGTGCTTGCAGGTCTTCAGGTGACAGGTGTTCGTTCACCGGTGTCACAGGCCAAGGTGAGGTGCCCAAGTATTCCAGCACTGGCCAGCCGTCCGGCACCAAGGCCAACACCTGTGCGTTCAGGTCCGTTTGAAGATTGGCGATGCGCGCCACCGTGGGCAGTGCAGTGCGGTCTGCCACAAAAAGGACCGTGCGACCGGGCTCTGGTGGCAGCCCACCGCCGGGCCCCATGATGCCCAACTCATCTCCAGCCCGGGCTTGAAGGCCCCACTCGAAAACATGGCCGCCGACGTGTTCCATCACATCAATGTCCACTTCCTGAGCGTCGGGCCGCACATCCCTCAAGGTGAAATAGCGAACCACCAGCCTGTACTCCCCCTTGGGCCAGTTCGTCTTCCCATTGGGCGCAACCTCAGGCCAGCGGGCCACCACGTCAGCCTGCAAGGGCACCATCAATTTCACGTGCAGGCCGTCATGCAACAGGCGGGCAGCATCAGGGCTGAGCAACGTCATTCGCAACAGACCGGGTGCAACCCAAAACTTGCGCAACAGGGTCAGCACCTGAAAATTGGGCGGGTGGCTGGCCTGTGCCGACCCATCCGACCACAACAAGGCCTCGGCTTGTTCAGCGTTCAACTCGGCGAGATGCTCCACCACCGCTTCACGAATGAAGTACAGCATGTTGTCGTTGCGGGCCTCTATGGAAAACATCAGTTGTTCCCCTTCACACCGCATGTCCAGGGCATTGCCTTCCAACACCACACGCACCTGGGTATCCGTGTTGATCGCAGGGTTGCGGTGGTCAGCCAGCAAATGCGCTTTCAACGCAGCGAATGCCCGGGCTGCGTCGGGCAATGCGGCCACTGCGGTGATGTGTTTCATACCGCCACCTGTTGTCGGCGTGCAGCGCCCAGAACCACACCGGCCACACTGACCCCACAGGCCAACACCAGAATTCCCGATAACCCCAAGGTATCCAGTTGCTGGGTGGCCAGGCTGTTGATGGTCAATAGCAACACACCCTGCCCCGCGTTGAATGCAGATACTTCACTGGCTGGGTTCGCTTTGTCGACACGCGGATAAAGCAAAGCACTCTCGCACACACTGGCGCCATACACCAAAGCGCCTGCAGAGACCACAAACACCGCGGTCAACCACTGTACAGGCCACACCGGTGCAAGCAGCAAGTACGCCACCGCCAAGCCGACAGACACAAGCCCAATCCAAACAAGCATGGTCAGGCCACCCTGCTTCTCGATCAATGGGCGAATACACAACACCGCCAGCAAACCGCTCAGGTTTCCGAGACAAATGCCCACCAAACCCGACTGTGACACGGTAAAGCCAGCGTCTTTGAGCAGGATGGATTTCATGGCGTAGGGAATGTCAGCACCCATGGTCACCAACAACGTGACTGCAAAAACGAGCACAACACCTGGCCGACGAAACACCGACACATAGCGTTGAAGGGACCAACTTGAAGGCGTCGGGCTGGCATGAAGCCCACGGTCCAGCGATGCCTTGGCCAACAACACAAGCAACACTGCACTGTGCACGGCAGCCAGGCTGAGTACCACCGCGAACCAGCCCAAATGGCCCAAGGCATAGATCAACACACCCCCCAGTGTGAAGCCAGCCAATGCACTGCCCGCTTTTTGCCAGGCCAACACTCTCGGGGTGTCTGATGTCGACACATGTTGCACCGTGATGGCATCCACGGCCATGACTTGTGTGCCCACCAACACAGCCAAGGCCATCAGGCACCCGACAATCTGAACAGTGTCGGTCGCGGGGCTCAGCAAAGCCAGGCCAATCAGCACGGGCACAATCAGGCACTGGGTACCCAACACCCAGGAACGGTAATGGCCCTGCCTTGCCAGCCCCCGGCGGTCCAACAATGGCGCCCACAGAAAACGCGCTACAAAGGGAATGGCGGCCAAAAACACCAGACCGATGTCCTTGGAACTGGCCCCGGCCTCACGCATGAATAGGGGCACGCCGAAGACGATGAACTGCCCGATCAAGGAACTGGACATTGCCAGCATTGCCAACCAGGGTGCAAGCATCGTCGCGTGGTGCTTTGCTGATACAGACGCTGACATCATTTTCCTCAGTCAAAAAAGACGGTCCATGACACGCCCAATTCACGCGGTGCAATCACATCAGCCCCTGCGCCACTGACCAACCGGGTGAACGCGGTTTCATCCAGCGCATTGTTCACAAACACCCTCAGCTGAGAGGACTTCATGCGGTAGCTGACCCCCGCATTCACGATGGTGTAGTCGCCCACTTCAGTACCCGGAGTGTTGTTGAAATCGTTGTAGGCCCGCGCAATGTGATTCACGCGTCCATCCACGGACCAACGCCCCGGCAAGTTCCACAAAGCCCCCACTGAGGCTGTCCATGACGGGTCTTGTCCAAAGCCCTTGCCCTGGGCATTGGGCGTGGCGCTGGCAGCCCGGGTAATCTCCGTGTTCAGAAGCCCCAAGGCAGCGTCAATCCGAATGTCGCGTGTAGCTTGCCATTTGGCATCCAACTCGGCGCCGAAGGAGCGGGCCTCAGTCTGGTTGAATACTTGCAGGCTCAATCGATTGCCCGGCACCACCTCACCATAGAACTGTGGGTTGTCGAACTGGTTGTAAAAAACGGTGAGGCCCAAATCAAGGTTCTTTCTGGCCCGGTTGCGCCATGTGAATTCGCTGGTCCACACCGTCTCGCGGTCATACTGGTAAGCCTGCCCTGTGAAAGCGTTCACTGACACGCCGCCCGGGGTGAATCCGCGCCTGAGGCTTGCCCCCAAGGTGTTGACCTCATCCAGGTCGTGAATCAAACCAATGGAGGGCAAGAGCAACAGCTCATCGGTGTCACGCTCGGTGCGGCCACTGACTGGAGCGGTAGGCGGAGGAAACAGGACCGTGGTGGCAATGGTTCGGGTGTCCGAGAACTGCTGCAAGCGCCCACCCAATTGCAATCGCCAATCATTGCGCAGCGCGTAAGTAAAGTCGGAATACATAGCGAAGGTGTTGGACTTGACATCGATGCTGGCCAGCAACGGAGCCCCAGTGGCGTCGAACTCCTGATCACGTCCCTCATAACCCAAACCCACCAGCCCAGTCCAGGTGCCTGCTGCTTTCACTGTCTGCCCTGCATTGAAACGAATCAGGGCATCCGTTGCAACCTGACTTTCAAAGCCTCCCAAGCGACTGATAAACGTCTGCTGCGGCAAGGGGCTGAATCGGTTGGTGCCCCAACTGCTGACCGTCTCCAAGGTGTTGTCGCCCAAGGCTGTCCATGTTTTGAAAGCCAGCAGGCTGCTTCGGGTGTCAAAGGCGCGAATGGCGGCATTGCTGCGCACGGCACGTTCATCGTAAGGGCGGCCAGTGAGGCTGGGCAACTCCACAAAGTTTCGGGTCTGCGGTGCCTGTCCCTGTTCATGCTCAGCCAACCATTGCCATGCAGTTGATGCCGCGCTGCCGCCATTGAGCTTGGCTCGCAATCGCAGTTGGTCATACTCACTCAGAAACGGGGCATTGCCGCCGACCACTTGACGAGGGTCGTTCCCCTTCGTGGACTCCAGCGTGATGCGGCCGGCCAGCGTGTCACCCATCGGCCCGGACACCATGGCATTGAAATGCTGCGTGGGGTCGCTGATCTCATTGATTCGGATACCCAACTGAGTGGCGGCCTCGAATTGGCGAGTGGGTTCATAAGTGTCCACCACCATGGCCCCGGCAATGCCAGTGCGCCCACGGTTGATCGACTGTGGTCCGCGAAGTACCTCGACCTGCCGGACGTCCCACAGCGAAGAAAAACTGTTGTTGACCAGACTGGGAATGCGCGTCACACCGTCAACCACCAAAGGCAATCGGGACAGTGAACCGGTGATGGCTGCCGAGTTCAAACCACCGGGCCCTCCCCCCTGGACACCGCGCAAAGTGGGTAACTCGCTGGGCCCTTGAACAAATGCGTTGGGGGTACGCGCAATCACAGGGTTCAGCTCGGACCCGGCAGTGAGCACATCGGCTGCAGCTCCGTCCACCACACTGACCCCTTGGGCAATGTCACTCAGGGCACGGCCTGCGCGCTCACCCGATACAACCACCGGCGGAAGGTCGGCAGACTCCTGATCCGGGATGTCTTTGGCCAAAACCGGCTGAGCCCCTAAAAACGCCAGCGCCAGCACCAGCGGTTTGACTTGCCCGGGTATGAACGCGAATTTACTGTAACACATATGAGAATCATTTCTATTACGAAAGACGCTCACTGTATCTCTGCGGCGTGCCAAAGGGAAGCCAAAGAACCGTCTTTCCCTATCAACAATCAGTTATTCAGTATCAACACTGCACTGGGATTGACGCCGAACCGGGCTCGAAACGCGCGGGCAAAGGCCTCTGGCGTGGCATAGCCCACCGCCTTGGCCACCTGATTGACTGGTACCCCGCCCCGAATCAAGGCATGGGCTTGCAACAAGGCCTGATGTCGTATGGCATTCGCAACCGTGCTGTGATGCCCGTCCGCAAACAGCCGGTGCAGCGAGCTGGTGGCCATCAGGCAATGGCGCGCCACATCGCCGGGCTTCAGGCTGATTGTGGGGTTCTGCCGGATGAATTCAAGGGCCTGCTGCAAACGGTCTGATGGCCCACTGGTGGTCGCTTGTTCACCCATCCAATCACGCAAGGGGGCAAGCCGGGACAGGGCCTGCAACAATTCCAAGGCCCAAGCCCATGCAAGCACACGGCTGTCCTCACGGTCAGCCTTCAAGGTCAGGCATCGCTGTGCCAACAAGGCGATGTCCGGGGGCATCGGCATTTGAATCTGGTGCTCCTGCTGACGCAACCGCGTCAAGCCCTTGGCCAGCGCTGGCGCAAACACCTGCAAATGCGCCTCCATCTCGGGCAGAAAAGCGAAAGACACGGTGTCAAAGTCTGCTTGAGGCGGTGCGGCCACACGCCACTCATTGTCTCGATTGCTGCCCAGTACCAGCATGTGTCCGGCTTTGAGCCGAAAGGCCCTGCGCAGGCCTTGGGACTCCTCGGAGGCCGATTGACCTGCGAGCCGCAATTCAATGGTCACTGCAGGGCTCGATTGCACTGAGGCTTTCATGGCGGCAAGTCCGCGCAATGAGCCGGTGCTCAGCAAAAGCCAAGGGCCCACCGCCAGGTTGAGCAATCGGCCCGAGGCAAAATATTGCCGGCCTGAGTCTGCTACGGACACTCGGGCCTGCCTGTCCGTATTGGCCAGGTCGGTCAACTCATGAAGGGTCAGCGGGCGCTTTCTCATCGGGTTCTTGGTGGCTTTGGCACATCAGCCGACCACTATACCCACCCGTGAGGTTTTATGGGCGCGGCACAGGTATTCGGGCCATGCGCGCAGGCACATTCTCGCTGGTGATGACCACCGCGCGGGCATCCGAAGTAAACGCCCCAGCCTCAATCTGTGAATAGTCCGGAAGTCGAAGGGCTTTCGGGCTTCGGCTCAAGGCTTGCTGTATGGTCTCACTGGCCTGCCGCGCATATACGTAACCGTTCATCAAGGTGCCCACGTACACACTGCGGCCATCGGCGCTGATGTCCATCGTGGTGACCCAATTGAAGCTGTTCGGGTTGCCTTCAAAGCCTGCTGGCGCGCGGGGAATGTTGATCGGCCCCAAGTCTTTGAGAACCCCGGGCACTGGCACAGTGCTGTTCAATGGCTTGGCGTTCAATTCAAAAGAAAACAGGCGCGGCTGCGCTTCGCGCTTGCTGATGAGGTAAGCAGTTCGTGTGGCCGAATCGACTGCAATCGACTCCACATCCCGTGGCCGTGCATCCGGAAACACCAACTGGTACACCGCAGTCACATTGACCACATCCGACACGATGCCGTATCGGGCCACTTCAAACTCTGGCTCGGGCATTTGGTACACCGTCACAAACGGCCGCAACGCATTGTTGTCACCCACATCGGCCACCAGAAGCACCGGCTGGCCGTCCAGCACAGCGCTGGTCATGTCTTCCCAATCCAGGTTGGTGACGCCCAAACCCTGCAGGTGAAAGGTGGCCACATGCCCGCCTTGACTGCTCAAGGCATACACCGCCGTGTTGCCTCCGCTGTCGTTGTGAGTCCAGTACATGCCGGGCTTCCGAATGGAACGGGCCAAGCCACTGGACTCGTTGATGGCCTGACCATTGATGATGAATTCCGAGACACCCTCTTCAGGCGTGTCGGTGTTTTCTTGCGGCAAGGCCTGCGCAGCCTGAAACACCCCGGTTGTCGCCACCGTTGCAGGCAACACAGGTGAATCGGTGGTGCAAGCAAACAGCCCGACCAACATGCACCAGGCCCAAAGGCTTGCGGCTGCTTTCATGGTTTACCCCCTTCAACGCGATGGATTGCACGCGGGCAAGGGCACACTGCCCGGCTTGACCCACACGGGCGAACTCACCGCCAAAATGGCTTTGGTGGCGGAATCCCGCACCCGGACGAACAACCAATCCTGCCGGCTGCGCACCGGAATGGACAATTGCGCCACTGGGCCTTGCGCGCTTTTGAACACCCGGTAAGCCTCGCTGTTGTCAGCGTGGGAACTGAGGACTTCAAACACCACTTTGGCAGGGTCAATCGGATTATCTCGACCGGGCCGCCCCGACAACTTCAGTTGCAAATTCACCGATGCGTCTCGGGTTGATATCCGTGAACCCATGGGGTAAGCGCGGCGCGAGTCCGTCACCATCATGTCCAGTTTCAGGTCGTTGAAATTCTGGGCCACAGCGTAGAAACGGCGGGCCAGCAAAGCCTCACGCAGGTCGGCCTGCTGGCGCGTCCGTGCAATCAACACTGTCTTGGGCAAATTGGCTTCGCCCCATTCCGTGCCGTGGTGGTCTTCACTGCCCGCAGCACCCAAGTACCAACCCTTGTCCAAACCATAGGCCAGCCAACTGCCCTTCTTGCCGCCCGTGTCGTACTCATCGCCTTTGCCAAACACCTCAATGCCCACCACCCGGTAATCGGCTGCCGGAATGTAGGCCAGGTCGTTGAACACATACGCTGGGTCCCCGCCCAGCGGGGTTTGGGTCAGCACACTGTGAAGTGCATCTTCACGCCCCGGGTGGTTGAACAGCATCACGCCGTCCTGGCCACCGCCCAGCGCTGCAGGGGTCAAGAACCAGGCCCAAAACGCGTCCATGCTGAGCAGGTAACCCGGGCCTGTTTTAGGGTTGATGTAATGCGTCGAAAACAGCACATTGGCATGTCCAAACCGGTCCGAAGTCCATTCAAAGCCGCGCATCGCCGTGAACGTTGCATGAGTGGCGGCTTGGGCCTGCTTGGCTGTGCTGTCCCATTTCATGAAGTTGGAGGCCAAGTCTTCTGGGTCAGACAAGGCGCAGGCCAAGGGGCTGGTGAGGCAGAACTGCGGATCTTTACCCACAGTCACAGGAATCGGCAACCCCAGGTTGTCCGAATGGTCTGTGCTGATGGCGAAGTCAAACCCTTTCGAGGCCACTCGGGCATACACATCGGCAGGTTTCGTCAACGCAGTGCCATCGGAATAGGCGGTGTGTTCATGCAAAGCCCCCCAGAAATGCGGCCAACTCTCCTGGCTGTCGGGTGTGCAAACCCCTGCGCTGTCCACCACGGGGGTAAGGCCAAGGCCGGGGGTCAAGGGGTTGGCGGGAATGAAATGCTTCAGTGCTGCACCACAGCCCTCCAGTGCAGGGTTACGCAAGCATTGCTGAGGGCTTACTGGGGCATATTTGGGGCGATCGCCCACGCTCACGTCCACCAATCGCGAGTCGGCATCAGCCACTGTGGTTGAGGCATCGCGCACCTGCACACGAAACCTCAAAGGCTGCGCACGGGCCGGGGCCACAAAACGGACAGTCGCACTGGTTTTGTCGCTCAGTTGCACGGCATCGCCACTGTCCTGCGTCCATAGATACTGAATGGGGTTGCCATCAGGGTCAGTGGCTGTGGCGGTCATCACCACCACATCGCCGGTGTACGTGGGTTGTGGGTCGACAGACACAGACTGAATCACCGGGGCGCCATTGCGGGGCGTCGCCTCCTGCTGAACCACCGCAGTGGTGGCTGCACTTCGCGCACCGGCATTGTCGGTCACCACCAACTCAAAGGTGTAGTCGGTGGGGGTTACATTCGCAGGGTCCAATGGCGCGTCAATCGCACAGGTGCGGGGCTCAAGCTCACGTGTTGAGCCTGGGGCCAAGCGGCGCCAGGTGTAAGCAGTCACTTGCCCATCAGGGTCGGTGGAAGCACAGCCATCCAGCCGCACTTGGCGATCAGCGGCGGACACCCTTTGCGGCGCAGTCAGGCGCGCCACCGGCAAACGGTTGGGCAAGGTGTTATTGACGGTGACCGACACCCCATCCTGCAAGGTCTGGCCCAAGTCATTCACCACCGTGACCTTGAAGCTCAATCGGGTTGTTTGCTCCACTTGGGGCAGTTCAACACGAACACTGGCTTGCTCTGCACCATCCGGGAAAGTTGCACGCACGGGCTCGGTATCCGCCTGTGTCCACTGAATGCTGCGCACACTGCGCTCGGCCGTTCTGCGGATGCTGACTGACAATTGAATGGTTGAGCCTTCATCCGCCACCACATCTTCACCGGCATCCACAGCGAACCCATCCACCTCACTGGGCGATGTAGGCGATGGTGAATCCACAGCTTGGCTGCCATTGTCCCCGCTGCCAAATATACACGCCGACAGAAGCAGGCACAGCGCAGCGCACAGCACCACTGGCTTGAGGGGGGATTGACGGTGGAACATGGCCTTGGTTCTCCAGAAAAGCCCGATTGCAGACTTCCTTCAGGCTTGCCTGCTACTGGCGGGCCTGCGCGCCGTAGTCGAACAAAACCACCAAATGACAAGGCATCAAACTGCAACAATCCAAGCCACCCACCACGTAACCCGGCCCGTAAAACGCCTGCAACACAGGCCTGATACGTTCTTTGGTTGTTTGCACTGCCACGCACCGAACCATGGACCGCCGTTTCTTTCTCAAAGCCGGAATCACTGGCCTTTCCCTGCCCACCCTGGTGGCGTGCAACAGCGACAACACCACAATCGCCTCAGGCACCTCATCGGGAAACAACGTGACCCCAGCCGAAGTGGCAGACCCTTTGATCAACAGCACCGCTGCCTTCCCCTGGGGCGTGGCCAGCGGCGACCCCACTGCGCATGAAGTCATCCTGTGGACTGCGGTGGCCCCGGCCAACGACACTGTGACTCAGATCCCTGTCGTCCTGGAAGTGGTGCGCGTGAACGCTGCCCCCGAGGACAGCAGCACCTGGGCGGCCCTGTTTGAACAGGGAAACGTTCAACAACTGGGCGAATTTCTGGCGGTCAAGGCACGCGACTTCACGGTGAAAGTGGACTTGGGTAACCAAGCACTGTATGCCGGCACACCATTCGCTGTGGGCGAAATGACACCACTGCCGGCCAACCAAACACTGCTGTATCGTTTCAAGGCAGGCTCACAACGCTCGCGAATCGGCCGCGCCAAAACCCTGCCAGACGGGCAGGTGCAACAGGTGCGCTTCGCCACCATGAGCTGCTCCAACCTGCCGGCTGGCTTCTTCTCGGTGTACGACATGGTGCGCCGGGAAGCCTTGGACTTCGTGGTGCATCTGGGCGACTACCTGTATGAATACGGCACGGGTGGCGACACACTAAGCCGCAACGGTGTAGCGCGTACGCCGCAGCCACCACGTGAAATGGTCAACCTCACCGACTATGTGCAGCGCCACCAACAATACAAGCGCGACCCCGAGTTGCAGGCCCTGCACGCCACACACCCCATGATCGCGGTGTGGGATGACCATGAAATTACCAACGACGCCTACAAGGACGGCGCGGAAAACCACCAAGCCGATGAAGGTGACTATGCTGTCCGGCGGACGATTGCCATCCGCACCTACTTCAACTGGATGCCACTGCGTGAGCGTTTCAGCCGGAACGCAAACACGTTTGAGCCCGACCCCCGCGAAGTCATTTACCGCGATTTTCAGATCGGTGATTTGTGCAGCTTGATCATGCTGGACACCCGAATCATCGGGCGCGACCAACAAGCGTCGATCGCCGCAGTGGACCCTGACCGCTTCAACCCCGACCGCAACCTGCTTGGGCTTGAACAACGCCGCTGGCTCAGCGACCGCCTGTATGCAGCCAAACAAACCAACAGCATTTGGACCACCTTGGGACAACAAGTGATGTTTGGCCAACTCAACCTGCTGGAGTTGCCTCAACTGAAAGTGCTTGACCAAAGTTTGCTGGGCAATATCGCAGCGGTGAACATGGACCAGTGGGACGGCTACGTGGCCGAGCGCAACCGCGTATTCAACATGATCAAAGACATTGGCATCGACAACCTGCTGGTGCTGACAGGCGACATTCACACCAGTTGGGCCATTGAACTGTTTGAAAACCCCATGTCGGTGATTGGCGGCACAGCGCTACAGCGCAGCCTTGGTGTCGAAGTGGTCACGCCCTCGGTGACCTCCTCTGGTTTTCCGGATGAAGTGGCCGACCTGGTGTCCGCAGCACTGCCCGTGCTGAACCCCCACATCAAATACAGCGAACTGAAAACCAAGGGGTTTGCCTTGCTCGAGATGAGCAGAACGGCGCTGACTGTGACCTGGAAGTATGCCCAGAGCGTCACCGACGAAGCCCTCATCGGTGTGGAAAACGAGGGGATGCGAAAAACACTCACAGTGCCCGTGGGCACAAACCGATTTCAGGGCGGGTTGCCATCCATCCGGTGAGCCAGTTTTTGAAGCGCTGGCCTAACCCGCAGGAAACCACGGTACGCCAACTCAAGTACCGGCGTTACGCCCGGTAAACGGGCCAGCCTGGCCAGCCATCGCCAACCGGGCAGGCGGGCCCACATCGCCACAAAAGCCTGCGCACCACTGAGGCGGGTGCCATCAGCCTGCTGCACATGAAACCGGGCTAGAAGCGCTGACCGCTCAGCCTCACTGCAAGCGGACGTGTCCGCACTCACATCCAAAAAACACAAACCTGACTCAGCCTCGCCGTCAGCCAAGCGACGCATGTGGGCGATTTCACGGCGACACAAGGGGCAGGCCCCGTCATAAAGCACGGTCAAGGTTTCAGGGGGCTGGGGGGTATGCATAGGCGCCTTCGGTACTGCGATACAACAGCTTCATGCTACCACGTTGCCCAGCCGCCAAAAAGTCAGGCAAAGTAAGGCCAACGCACTTCTGAACCTCACACACCATGGCCAATACCCCACAAGTTCCTGTCAGTGTTGATGCACAAATTGCCCCTCCAGGTGGCTGGAGAAACCCGGGCAAGGTTCGTGTACCCCCTCTGCAAGCTCATGAATTGAGCCTGCCCGCCCGCTTTGGTATTCGGCTGGTAAACCGCATCGGCAAACTGGAAGCCTCCAACCTGTTCATGATGATGCTGCGTAACTTCCGGCTATTCAGGGCATGGCTGGGTTTTGCTGCACGGCTGATGCCCTACGGAGAAATTGCCCGGCGTGACACCGAGCTCATCATCCTGCGTGTGGGCTGGAACTGCCGATGCCGTTATGAATGGGGCCAGCATGTGGACATTGGCCTGCGAACGTCGCTGAGCGAAGAAGATGTGCGCAACGTACCGCTGGGCGCCCAATCCACCACCTTCGAGCCACGCATCCAGACCCTGATGCAGGCCTGTGACGAATTCCACAGCGACAGAATGATCAGCAGTGCGACATGGGCTGCACTGGAAACTTTTTACGACACACGGCGATTGCTGGAAGTGGTCATGCTGATTGGCCACTATGAAATGCTGGCTGGGGTGCTCAACAGCACGGGCATCGCCCTGGACGAGAAACTGGAAACTGTGATTGCAGCGGCTGACATACACCGGTCATGAATGCCTAGTCCACAATAAAGCGATGTTTCAACCCGGCGCTGGGCACCATGCACGCGGTGCTTCGGCCGAACCAGCGATAGCGGTTGCGTGCAATGGTGTTGTACACCCAATCTCGAATTGGCCGGGGGACGACCACGCAATAACGCAACAAGCACCAAGGCCAACGAAGGTAAGTGGCCAGCCGAATGGCCGCTGAAGAACGGACGAACACCTCATCCCGATCAATCAACACAAAAGTCGTCACATCTTTAGGGTCGAAGCCCAGTTCGCGCAACAAACGGGCCCCTGTACTTGATTGCAAAGGGGCGAACATCAAGGCAGGGCCAGATTCATGCTTCAGAATGAACTGAACCGAGCCATTGCACAAATGACAGACCCCATCAAAGATCACCACCTGCTTCAATTTGAACCACCTACTTTGACCAAAGCATAAGTCAGTGTAGGCCATCGGCGTGGTGGTTGCATTCGTCACCTTGGGTTATGCCGTTATCGACGACTGGGTTATCGGCCCAAACCTGCCACACCTTGACAGCCCGACTACTTGTGCGTGCCATGGACAGCTCAGCAAGCGACTAATCAGAACTGGAGGTTGACCGTCAAGCGGGCTTGGCGCGGCACCGCTGGATGAAAGGTTCGTCCAAAACCTGGCGTACCTGCAATGGCGTAATCTTGCGCGTACTGAATATCGCTGTTCTCACGGTCGAACAGGTTAAACACGGACAAGGTAACGTTGAGATCTTTGTTGACCCGGTAATTCAGAAAGGCATCGGAATTGATCACGGAGTCCGATTGCAAGCTGCGATCCTCGACCAAGGGTGCGCTGCCCAAATACCTCAGTTTGTAACCGAGCTTGAAGTCTCCAATGGCTTGGCTGAGTGATAAGGCACCCGATTGCCTGATTGCATTCGGAATGCCCTGGTCTTGAACGCCGATAAACCTTGCGTCTACGACAGCGAAAAATCCATCCAGTTGAAACCCCTTACGGTCCAGGTAACTAGCCACCAGCTCTAGCCCATTTCGTCGACTCGCACCTTTGGGCTCTGTCGTTCCGGCATCCCCGACAAACACCAACTCAGACTCACTTTCAAGCTGAAATACTGTGGCCGATGCGTTGAATGTTTTGGCAGGGTTGATGAACTTCACGCCAAATTCACCGCCTCGCGTACGCGCAAGATAATTGACGGGGCTTGATGTGAATAACCCGCGAGGGTCGTTGCTGTGAAAACCCCGACCGTACGCAACAAACAACTCGGTGGCTTCACCGAAGGGTTTGAAACTTGCGCTGAGTTTGGGGCTCACCAAACCAGCGTCTCGAACGCCACTGCGCGACACGTTCGGGGTCATCAGATCATTGTCATCGTCGAATTGGCCGTTCAAGTCAACACGGAACAGGTCATATCGAACTCCGCCTGTCAACTTCATCCATTGCACAGGTTGTATCTGCTGGGATACAAACACACCCCAATTACTTTGCTGAAACTTGTCTTCGCTGCGTGTAGCCACTCGTGCCCGCGCCACCGTGTCATACAGGTCCACACGATCCACTGAGTCTAAGCGGTAGTCTGCGCCCACGACCAACTGTGACCGCACGAAGGACAGATTCTCAAACAGGGTGTGATTCACACCGCCCCCAAAAGTGGTCCTGCTGTCTGCTTGATTGAACTGGTCAGACAACACGCCGGGCAAACCAAATGGCGTGTTGTCACGTAAACCGTAAGTGAAGTCGCTAAAGAGGTTCAGGGAATAATCCGCGACATACGCGTTGAATTCTGTGATCGATTGATCACCAACGAAATTGAGCCCTGCCGAGAGGGCATGGCGTTTGGTCATCCCTCCGGCAGAGGGGTCCAAACTGCCAAAACGGCCAACCACGCCCTGTTTCACAGCCTCTTCTGGAATGTGGTCTGTGGCCACCCACTGCGACTCATATCCGGAGTACTGGATTTCAAGGCGATCTTGGCCACCAAGCCGATGGTTCACCTTCAGGACGACATTCGACTTTCTGTTGTTCTCAGCCACCTCCCAAGGCCCATTGTTGCGGCTCAACTCCAAGGCATACAGAACGGTGGTCTGATCGTCATTGAAACGGCCTGAATCAACCAACAGGGTCCGAAAGTAGCCGTATTCGCCGACCGTCAATGAAGCCAGCCCTCTTTTCACTTCAGACACATAGTCAAGGTTCAGGGCACCTGCTGAACTGAAATCGCCATCTTGCGCAAAATACGGTCCCTTTCGATACTCGACTCTGGACAACAGTTCAGGAATGACCATGTTGGAGTCGGTGTAGCCCTGGCCGTGGGCATGCCCAGGCAGGTTCAGTGGAGCACCCAAAAACTTGATGGACAGGTCGGTGCCGTGGTCGAGGCTGAAACCCCGAAGAAAGTATTGATTGGCCTTGCCCCCGCCCGAGTGCTGCGTAACATTCAAGCCCGGCACAGTTTCCAACACATCCGAGGACCGAGCAAACGACTGGCCGGCCAGCCGCTGAGGCCCCAACACCCCTTGTGAACTGGTGACACCGCCCAACGCATGGATGGCTTCAATGTCGTCACTGACGGACACCTCATTCAACTCCTGGGCATCGAAATGAACCCCGTGTGAATGCGCCGGAAGACTCAAGGAGAGGGTCGCGACAAAACCAAGGCCATGAATCGCATTAGGATAAAGCCTGTTGAATCGATATTTGCTGATCTGAAGGTGCTGCATGTTTAAGTCAACCACGTTAGGTGTATTGCTGGTTATTCCGATCAGTGCAATGGCTCACTTGACTTGGGTCTCGCCCGAGGCGGGCTACCTGAAGTTGTCCACGGGCCATCACTTCCCCACTCAAGAACTTGAAGTCGTCGGCCAATACATTGACAGAATTCAGTGTCAGTTCGAACCACTGGGCGTTAAAGCACTCGCCACCCCATCGGACTCTGCGCATTTCTCACTGCCCTCCCCTCCTGAGAACTGCCTGGCGCAATTGAAAGCCACACAGATCACATTGACGACCAAGCAAGGTGTTCAACATCTGTCCGAAAACAAAGTTGACCCTGCGCTGGTGAACAAAGCCAAACGCAACGAACAGTTCATTGAAAACTACTTCAAATCAGCACAGCTGAAAGTGATTCAGATCAACAGTCCGCTTTACCAACCGGACATCGCTCAGTTCGTGAGCAAACCCAATTCCGGTGATGACATCTACTTGTTCAAAAATGGATCACCTTTGGCTGGGGTGTCAGTAGGTCTTGAACACCCACAAATACCCATCACACTTTGGTCAAAAACCGACACCAACGGCAAAGTCAAACTATTGCTGAAACCGCAAGGGCTTGCGTTGCTCAGGGCGTTAATCACGGAAGACAAGGGAGACAGTTTTTCAAGTCAGTTTGTGTCAGTACTGATTGACCGCTAGAAACATGTCAGGGCCCCAAGGCCCCGACATGATCTTAATCAACCATCAACCTACAGACCCGCCTTAATCGGGCAGGTCAAAGGGCTCAGCCTCGTCCGAAGTGGTCAAAGCCAAAGTGCTGACATTCTCTGGCTCCCCGGTTTCACTGCTGGTACCCAGCAGACGCGTGGCTTCGGCAGGGCTTACCACCCCATCGCTGGATGCGGTGCCCAAGTTGAACAAGGGATTGTCATTGCCGCCACAGGCTGCAATGACGCCCAGAGCCACCAGACTGGCTGCCATGATTAGCCTACTTTTTTTAGCCATCATCGCCCCCTTTAGTTGACCAAAGTAGTTTGTGTTGGCGCTGGTGTGCCTGAGCCTGGTGTAGGCGTGCTCAAGTAGGGGAAGCGATTCATGAACGGTACCCTGGATTGATCCACGGCATCATGAATACTCAGCGAGGTATTTCCCAGCGGTACGCTGGATGGGTTGCAACTTGAGGCCAGCGTTGTGCCCGGCACAGTATTCAGCTTCAAATCGTTGTTGTTGCCGTTGGCAACACACAAGCCCCCCATCACCGCCACCAAAGAGATATCAACCACGTCATCAATCGGTCGACGACCGTTCGGGAAACCCGCTGCATCACCAAAAGCCAAGCCCAAGGTATTTTGACTTCCGATCGGAGTGACTGGTGTTTCGGTATTCAAGCGCAACATTTCCGACAACACCAGATTGGCGGGGCGGTTGACGCCCTGGATCCCGGCCAGAAATACATTCAGCAGGTCTGTACGCGGAAAATTGGTGGGCGCAGCACCCGCGTTTCCGGTAAGCACCAGGCTGATCAACTGAGGCAAGGTGGGGTTGGACACATAACTCAAGAACTGGGCATCACCTGTGGGTTTGGAGGCATTGAAGCGGTCTTTGTCTTTCAAACCAATCACCACCTCATTGACCAAGGGCATACCCAAACGGGACACCTGAACCCAGGCCCCACCGCCCTTCACGGCAGTTTGGTGGCCTTGGGCAGGCACTCCATCACCCACTTGCAATTGACGCAGGCTGGCAGTCGTCCATCCGCCGATGACATTTTCTGAACCAGGGGTTAGACAATCCTTGTGTACTTCCAGCGCAATACTGGTCACATTTTTGTCTTGAATGGAATTGGCTGCGGCCGCATTGGCATTGGCTCGGTTGGAAATGACGGCAAACGGTGCGTTGACCAAATCAAAAATCGTGCCCAGATTCACGGCAAAACCTTCCTGACGCTGCCCTACAAACACCCGTGCCTGGTTGGTTGACGATGAACAGCCGGGAATTGTGACGGTGTGGACGTGTGCATCGGCGTAGCTTTGATATGCAGAAGCATTCCCAAGCGTCTTCTCGCCAATGTAATCCACGGGCTTTTCCAATGTTGCACTGCCACCAGTGGTTTTGACCACCGATGAACGGTTGCTGCTGCGACGTCCATCCCGCACCACAGTCACGCCGTAGGTTTCATTCAAATTCAGGTTGGTACTGCCCAGGCCGCTGACTGGGCCTTGCTGAATCAAGGGAATGCTGACCGCCTGCCCACCAATGGTTTGGGTCAGGTTGCGCAAATTGTTGCGGAAATTAAACTGAAAAGTAATGTCTTCACGCGCATCGCCGTTGTTGTCGATGTGGATCTCGTACAGCGCATTCGGATCCATGGAAAAATAGTTGGGACCGCCGTATCCATCCTGAAGCGGTTGGTAGTTCGCGATCAATGTGATGTAGTCGGAACGGTTGGCCTCATAGCTCCTGAACATGTAAAAGTCAGTACCGTCGACCTTGGGCGCTGTCGTGATCGACGGCGCCTCACGGTGGCTGGACGCCAGTGCAGTCAGACTGACTGCGGCCAGAATACCCCCCAATAACAGGCTGATGTGTTGTCTCTTGAAATTGAATTGCCCACTTTCCATGAATGATTTCATGTTTCCCCTCACTACTCGGTTTTTTTACAACAAAGATACCTTGGCAACACCTTTGAAAGGCATTCTTTGTACAACACCTGAGGAACCCGGGCAGATGCAAGTTTAAGAATTTATTTATATCCCCCCATTCTTGACGACTTCACCTTCAATCAGTCGTTCCACCCAATGCCGCGCGCTGCTAGACAACGGCTTCTTGAACCTTTGCCAGCTGCTTTTCAATTTCCGCAAGCAAATACGCCGCATCACGCGCAACCCCGGAAAACCGGCCAGAGCCCCATGTATGTAACCAGGGCAAGCCCAGGAAAAACACACCGGGCTCTCGACTGACCCCGCGATAATGAGTTGGGTAGCCCTTTCCATTGAAAATGGGCAGGTCGATCCAGTCAAAAGTGCTCTCAAAACCCACCGACCAGACAATGCCAACGATGTTGTCCCCAGTCAGGTCAACAGCGCTTGGTCCGCCTTCCGGTCGCCATACTGGCGTGTAGCGGGGCTCAACGGGTGCAGACAGCGCCTTGTCGGCGATGAAGGCATCAATCATGTTTTTGATGTTTTCACTGCTTTGGTCGGCATTGTCGAGGTTCTTGCCCAGGTCGTCAGAGAACCGCATCAGGCCCTCGGTGCAATCCAACAGTCGCCCATGCAGGGTCATTCCCTCTTTGGCCCTCAGGCGCAGATCTATGTCTCTACCCCCATCACGACCGGTGACATAGTGGTTGGCCTTGCCGCGTACCTCCTCCTTCTGCGGATGCAACTCGACAGGCATGTCGTAATGCCCCATGTCGGCCAGCCATTCCACCACATCCCGACCCCGATAACGCCTTGCCACGCGAGGAGCACTGCCGACCGAAAGATGCACCGTACGGCCCGCCAGATGAAGGTCTTCAGCAATCTGGCACCCACTTTGGCCCGAACCAATGACCAAGACTTTGCCCGGAGGAAACTGCCCCGGGTTCCGATACTCCGACGAGTGAATCTGAAGTATGTGTGACGGCAGTTTCTCCGACACCCGCGGCACTCTCGGTCGGTGATAGCCACCCACGGCCACCACCACCTGATTGGCGGTGAAGGTTCCCTGTGTGCTTTGAATCTCAAACAGCCCATCGCTTAACTTGCGAAGCAGTCGCACAGAGACTCCCTCATGCACAGGGGGCTGAAACAATGCCGCATACGCTTCCAGGTAAGCCACAATCTCCTGCTTTTTCATGAACCCGTAGGGCTCAGGCCCTGAGTACGGAAAGCCAGGCAGTTGACATTGCCAATTGGGCGTCACCAAACAGAAACTGTCCCACCGCTGATTTCGCCAACTGTGCCCAATCTGGTTGCGCTCCAACACCACATGATCAATGCCCCGGCTTTTCAGCAGATAGCTCATCGACAGGCCAGCTTGCCCACCGCCGATGACCGCGACTGAATAATGATCTCTCAGACTGCCTTGTTCTCTATTCACATCACTCTCCATCAATAGACTTTGATCACTTGCACCACGGCGTCTGAGGACTGCTTGAATTCCTCCGCTTTGCGCTGAATGATCTCCAATTGATCCGACGCTGCCGAGCAAGCGAATCCATATTTTTCCCTTACCCTTTCGCTGGCAGCATTAAGCCCGCGCTCAGCGCTGGCCATGAACTGCGCCAGGGGCAAGGCCTCTCCGTCAGAGAAAAAACTGCGAATGATGGTGGATGGCGATTGGCATCGCATCACCGTCGCGTCGGGCCACATCACATCAAATCGAACCACTGGCATACACATCCCCTTTCTGTTCCGGCAACTTGTTCACCTGCTGACACGCCAGCAACGGCCTTGCTGAAAAATCCCAGAGCAGTTCTCTCTGATTGGCTTGACTGACCCAGACCTCAGTGCCCGTGGCGACACGCCCCACCTCGGCACACGGCAATTCCTGCTGGGCAAACAGCCTCTTCATCGAATCCACGTTGGCAGGCTTGACACTGAAGATGAAACCGAAGCTGGGAAATGTCTGCATCCAGCGTTCCAAGGCCACTCCGGTTGGACGCGGAAACGCATCCGGCCACAACTCACCCCCGCAACCTGAACATTCCAGCATCATCAACGCCGTGCCCAAGGGCCCAGCCATGCTGATGTCCTTGCAGGCCTGGGCAATGCCCTGCTGAGCCACCCAGGGCATCAAGTCAAGGTCAGCCCTCAGGCGCTCAGCGGGCGCCTCCGTACTCGTATTCCAATTGTTCCCCGCACCACGGTAGTTGCCCCGCAGGTCGATGACAGCCATCAACACATCGTCGGGCTCGGCCTTGAAACTGCTTAACAGAACATCGGCATGGCCCAGGATCGACACAGCCAGTTGGGCATGGCTATTCCTGGCATTGGTATGCCCACCAACAATGGGCACTTGGTAACGGCGAGAAGCCACCGACATGCCTTGAAGAATCAGCTTTAACTGCTGCGAATCGGCAGTCCACACCGCGTCCACCACAGCGGTTGGCCTTCCCCCCATGGCTGCAATGTCACTGACATTGACCATGACCCCGCAGTACCCCGCAAACCAAGGGTCATCCTGAACAAACTCATTCATGAACCCTTCAATGGCCAACAGGGTGTAAGAGCCATCGCGGGATTTGATTGCAGCGCAATCGTCGCCCACCTCACATGTGGCTTGGCAGGGCTCGGCTTTTGCCAACTCATCCATGCCAATCGCAATGTCCTGCTTGTGCGCGACGCCTTTGCTCTGCTGAACGGTCCGCACAAGGCTCTGTAACGGGCTCATCGCTGCAACCCACCGGTGCTGAACTCACCAGAACGCCTGAACACATGGACCGCGCCATCAAGAGGGTCGAAGTCGAGGGGATATCTGGACAGGTCCGCCTGCATGAACATGTGATCGACACCATGGACATTGGCCGTACCGAGTGCATTCCAGCCCAGCTTCTCAAACAGCTCCACATTCTGGAGTTGAACATTGGCGTAGAACGACTGGCAACCCTGAACCTGAGCGGTGCACACAGCCATCTTGATCAAGGCCTTGCCAAGGCCCTTCACCGATCGATACTCGCGGTCCACCGCAAGGCGCGAGCCCATCCAGACGCCTCGAGCCTGCTCATGAATTCTCACCGTACCAATCACTGCGTCCGGAATCCCCAACAGCCCAATGGTGGCCACCAAGGTGTGTGCAGTGCTGTCAAAGACGTCGCTGTCACTGGTCTGAAAAATACCCTGCTCCACCACAAACACCTGGTTTCGCAGACTCAGTGCTTGCTTGAAAGACCAATCGTCCTGTGCCAATTTGATGTGGCACTCGCTGTACGAAAACTCTTCGCCGCCCATCTCCGCAATAAACATCACAGCACCTCGCTCCAAGGCTTACGCTTCAAAAGTCTTCAGGGTGGAACATGCACCACATTTGCCACAACCGGCTTTCATATCCTTGGACAGCAGGTCGGCCTCACGCAACATCGCGCCAACGGGTTTCAACACCTCTTGCATAAACTGGGCAGTGGGTACCGGGTGGCTCTCCATGGGTGTTCCTGCAATTGGCACAAAGGGAACCACAAAGGGATACACGCCCCGCTGAATCAACACACGACACATGTCAACGATGTCTGACTGTGTGTCGCCCAAGCCCGCAATCATGTAGGTGCTGACCTGGCCACGGCCAAACACCTCAACAGCGGCGTCAAAAGCGTCCATGTAATAGCTCACTGGCACCGTTGCCTTGCCCGGCATCATCAACTTGCGAACCTCGTCGGAAATGACTTCAAGGTGCATACCGAGGGTATCGGCGCCGCTGCGTTTGAGTACATCAAACCATTCAAACCGGTCGGGTGGCTCAATCTGAACCTGAATTGGAAGGTCGACCACAGCCTTCACAGCCCGAACGCTCTCGGCCATGATGGCCGCCCCGCGATCGGGTGTTGCAGGGGTGCCTGTGGTCATCACCATCTGTTTCACACCATCCAGCTCAACGGCCGCCTTGGCCACTTCGGCCAGTTGCTGGGGCGTTTTTCTCTCAACGGTTCTGCCCGCAGCCAATGACTGGCCAATGGAGCAAAACTTGCAGGTCTTGTTCCTGCTTTCATATCGAATACAGGTTTGCAAAACAGTGGTGGCCAACACATCACTGCTGTGCAGCGTTGCAATCTTTTCGTACGGAACACCTTCGGCCGTTGTCAAGCCATAGAACCTGGGCTGCCGCGGAAAGTCGATCACGGCGATTGGAATGCCATGTTTACGCAGTTCACTTTTCCCGTTGGCATCCGGCCGCCCTGCCACAAATGGGGACTCCCAGGCTGTGTGGGTGTGGACAGGAACCATCACCGTTTCACCGTCAATCACCACCGCTTTGTGATCAGACGGACCGGCACCACCGCGTCGGCTCTGGGCACCGACAGAGGGGTCCTCCAGCCTTAAACCCAGTGTTTGAAGCTCAGTACTCAGCATGATGACTCTCCGAGATTGTTCTCATCGGGGTTGAGGCCCCGTCCCTCACCAACAAACTCAGCAACTCCGGTCGGGCGTAATGCCCCACGGAGTCCATCATTCGCTTGCGCTTGGTCACCAAGGCCATGTCCAAGTCGGCAATCACCATCCCCTCGCCCGATCGAATTGGCTCACCCAACAGTCGGCCCTCCGGGCTGACAATCGCAGTGAAACAGCCTCCCCTTAATCCATTTTGCAAAGCGGGGTCCTGAGAAATGCTTTGCACCTGTTCCTCAGTCAGCCACGCCGTGCTGTTGATGACAAAACAGCCTGACTCAAGCGCGTGATGACGTATGGTCACCTCCATTTGGTCAGCGAATATCTGCCCCACCAATGAGCCTGGAAACTGTGCACAATGAATTTCCTCGTGCTGTGCCATCAAGCAATACCGGGCCAAGGGGTTGTAATGCTCCCAACAGGCCAAGGCACCAATTCGCCCCACTGCGGATTTCACCACCTTCAGGCCAGAGGCGTCGCCCTGCCCCCACACCATTCGCTCGTGGTAAGTGGGTGTGATCTTTCTGCGCTTCAACAGTATTTCGCCGGTGCCATCAAACACAATCTGTGCGTTGTACAAAGTCCCGTGATCGCGCTCATTCACACCCAGCACCACCACCATGTTGTACCGGGCTGCCAGAGCAGACACTGCAGCGGTCTCCTCACCCGGAACGCACACTGCGTGTTCATAGAGACGCAAATGCTCTTTGCCCTGCTGCACAGGGGGCGATACAAACGAGAAGTAGGGGTAATACGGTACAAAAGTTTCCGGGAACACAATAATCTGCACGCCCTGTGCTGCGGCCTCCTCCATCGCTTGGCAAACACGCTGTATGGTCTGCCCCGGGTTCTGTAGATCAGGTGCAATCTGCACCGCCGCGGCCCGAACTGTTCTGGGCTGAGTCATGGTTTTTTACCCCCAAAAATGCCAATTGGCGGGGTCACCCAGTGGTGGCCACCGCCGAGCCACTTACAGTGTCCAGGTGTCGATGATCACCGCGTTGTCGCGCTTGTGCAGCAACACCAAGTCCATGACATCCAGAGGGTTGATGGGGCGAATGCCTTCGATCAATGAAGGCTCCCCGTGGCCGTAAAGGGCCTGCAACGCAAACCGGCAGGCGTACACCTTGCCACCTTCACCCATGAACTTCTTGATCTGGTTGTTGAAGTTGAGGTGCCCCGGAAATGCTTCATTGCCCAGCGTGGGGAATCCGCGCTGCACGCCCAGGGTCACACCGGGCCCATACAACAGCACAGAAGTGTCAAACCCCTTGCGCTTCAAACGGGTGGCTTGCAACAGGTTTACAAAACCAATGGAGCCCTCAAACGCAACGGTGTGAAACGTCACCAGCGCCTTCTGACCCGGTTCCGCTTTCACGTCCTCAAATACTTTCTCTTCGTAGTCCACAAAATAATCGCCATCAACATGGGCGGGATGATTCACTTTGGGCATGTCCATATCTCCAGAGTCACAAGGAATCGGCACCGGAAAGGTGTGTTTGCACTGTGCCGGCGCACTCTGGTGAAGGTGCAATGCGTGTACCAGTTCAAGACGAGGCGATCCAATCAACGTGCAATCAAACCCGGTTCATGGGACTTTCCAGTCCATGCGCAGCGGCTGGCCCGAACCGTCATCCCTCCCGATAGCCCGCCACCGCGCACCCCAAAGGTGCAATGCACCGGGCGCACAAGTTGCTTTTGTTCCCTGAGATGAAGCAAGCAGTAAGGTAGCCGCCATGCGTAGCCGATCAACATTGTTGGAAGACTGGAATCGGGTTGTGTCCCAATGCGACAAACCCGCCTATCTGGCGATAGCAGATGCGATTGAACTGGAGATTCGGCAAGGCGTTCTTAAACTGGACGACCGGCTTCCACCGATCCGGGAGTTGGCCAAAGGGTTAAGTCTGGACTACACCACTGTGGCACGCGCCTATCAGGAAGCCCAGCACCGTGGCCTGATTACCTCCAAGGCGGGCGTTGGGAGTTACGTCAGGATACGGAATTCCAGTCAGTTGGAGACTGAACCTTCGCTCATCGAAATGACGATGAACATGGCCCCGGAACCCAATGAGGCGGAGCTCCTGGCACGGATGCGTCATGGAGTCCGGCACGTCACCGAGCAAGGCAACTTCCACCGTCTGACCCGCTATCAAGACTTTGGTGGCAACGATGACGATCAAGCAGCGGCGGCAAAATGGCTGGCGGGTGTCAGCGCACCCGAACCGGGTCGAAGAATCTTGATCACCCCGGGCATTCAACCCACCCTGGCCAGCCTGATGACAGCCCTGGTCGGCTCGGGCAACCCCTTGTGCGCCGAGTCGATCACCTACCCGGGCGTTAAAGCCATCGCAGGTTTGCTGGGCATCAAAGCCTTGGGTGTCCGCTGCGACAGCGAGGGCATTCTGCCCGACGCACTTGAAGCACATTGCAGGGTCAACAAAGCCAAGGCGCTTTACCTGAACCCGACCATACAAAACCCCACGACCCGTACCATCACTGAGCGCCGCCGACATGAAATTGTGGAAGTGGCTCGGCGGTTTAATCTGACAATCATTGAAGACGACCCCTACAGCAAACTGATGGGCAAGCCCCCTACTTCGTTTGCCAGCCTGGCCCCTGAGCTCACCTATTACATCAATGGTTTGTCAAAGACATGCAGCGCCGGGCTTCGAATTGCTTTTCTGATCTGCCCGAGCGAGTTTGAATCCAAACGCATTGCATCGCTGCTTCGTGCAACGCAGATCATGGCCAGCCCTGTCAGCACTGCGTTGGCCACGCAGTGGATTCTTGATGGCACCGCACAGATGTGCCTGGACAGCATCCGAACAATGAGCCAGCGCCGACAATTGATGGCCAGGCGCGTGCTCGGGGACTTCAGAGTCGAGACGAATCCGGAGGGCTTTCACCTTTGGCTGAACCTGCCCTCGGCTTGGGATCAATCCGCTTTTTGCGGGCGCCTGCTCAATCGCGGTATCGCCATTGCCAGCGCGGACATGTTCTGCCTTGAAGGCACGCCCCCCAACGCTGTGCGCCTTTCATTGGGAGGAAACCTGTCGGATGAGCGTCTGGAGCATACGCTGAGAATTGTTGCGGAAACGCTGTACAGCAATCCGCCATCCAAGGCCCTGAAACAGCCATGAAACATGGGCTCTAGGCCAGCGCGGCAACTGTAACCCACCCTGATTCAAATCTGGTATCTGTCCACCATTAAGGCTCCGCCAAGCTTCGATGCGAGCTGCCGAGCGGTCGGAACCCTGCGTGTCGCCGATGGCCTCACCCACACTCAGTACATCCAGCGTGCCTTTGAAGATGAGCTGAAAACCGCAGGTGCATTCACCGCGTCCAAACCCCGTGTGACTCTGTCCGGCAAATTGAACAAGCTCGAGTTCTCCTCAACCCGCAATATGACAGGCGGCAGTTGGACCATTGATTTAAGCTTGCGATCCAGTAACGGTCGCTCCATGAAAACAGAAGTCCTGTGGGTTCTCATCTCAGCAATCACTTTCGACAGTGCCCATCGGCGCCGGGGATCAGCCGGTCCAATGGAACCTGTTGAGCCATCACGTCAAACCCCACTGAATTAGGGTGCAGCAAGTCCGGAAAAAACAAGGCCGCATTTGGAATACTTGAATCAAATGGCACCGACATCGCCCGTTCAAAGTCGATGATGTGATCGGCCTCGGTGTTGCCACGAATCAGGTCATTCAACGCCTTCCGCTGCGGCTCGAACGCCCCACGGTCCCATCCCAAGGCGACATCCAAACGAGGCGTTACCGTACCGAGCAACACGCACAGGCCGGCGTCCTTGGCACGTTTCACAATACGGCTCAATCCAGCATAAATCACGGGTGCGGGCACGCCAGCCCCCAAGTCGTTCGTGCCCTCGAAGAGAATCAGAGTTTTGACCTTGGAGCGCCCCAACACATCCCGATCAAACCGGCTTTCTGCGGATGGCCCTTTGAACAATTGCCCCGGCTGAATGGCTGCATCGGTCACGGTGTTGCTGTTGATTCCTTGATTCAAGACAGACATCTTGATGCCTGCCGCCTGCAATCGATTGGCCAGAAAATCGGGCCAGCGGGTGTTGGTGGTTGGCACAATGTAAGCACCATCAGTGATGGAATCACCGACAGTCACAACCGCCCCCAGGTAATCAGGTGCATAAACATCCACGCCGGACAGAAAAAACCACCCGGTATTCACTTGTGTGAAGGCCAGCCCAAGGTCATCGCCAGTCTGGTTACCGGCACCCGGTTGGGTCAGGTAGTTCAACCCGAACGAGACGGCGTGCCAAGTGATCGGCCCACTGTTGCCGACAACATGAAACGACACGGACAGGCTTTCTCCCGCACGGTAAGAAAAGGCCACCGGGTCACTGATGATTTCCTGCCCTGCGGGAATAATGGCCGCTGAACTGCCTGAGAAAGTCAGCGGCTTCGCACTGGCCGACTGCACAGAAGCAGCCACCAGCGTTTTTGCAATCGTCACCGGTTCAATACGAACAGGCCGGTCCCCTTTGAGGTTTGAAAAGCGGACCCGAAGCACATCGCCGCCCATAGTCGGGTGCACGATCATCCTGAAGCTCTGTTCCTGCGCCTCGTTGTTGGGCAGAACACTGGTGTTGGACAAAAAATCGTAGGGCGACACTCCGCTGATGGGCCCATTTGGAAAGGGTCCGTAGGGTGCAGCAGACCATGCGCCAATCCAACCGTCCGGGTTGGTTCCAGCCTCGGCGACAGTTGGTCGAGTTGCGGCATTGGTTCCGACTGTGCCCACCGAACCATCACCCGTACAACTGACCAACGTTGCAACGAGAATTGAAGCCACGAAGGATCGGAGCAGCAAATACCAAGGCGGATTGAGCATACAGTTCCAGTGTGTTCAACAGTCGATGACACGTGAGGCTAGCCGAACTGACGCGGCGTGTATGTCAACTTTGAGACACCTTGAAGTAGGCTGACAAACAAAAAGGACCTAGCGCTTCACAGCGCTAAGTCCTTGTATTTTTGGGGCGAGGTATGGGGCTCGAACCCACGACCCACGGAATCACAATCCGTTGCTCTACCAACTGAGCTAACCCCGCCACTGGGGAAACTTGTCAAAATTCTTTGGCCTGCCCGGAGGGGTTCGAACCCCCGACCCTCGGCTTAGAAGTTTGGTGCACCCAAACGTGTAGAAAACTACACAGTTAGTTACCAAGTGGCGTAAATAGGTGCTCTCTGCGATATGGTCAAGGAAGGAAGTTGCACCAATAGTGTCGTTTTACATCAACAAGACAAGAACAAAAACTTTAAATCGCTTCGCGCCAACCCCCCAATGAGAGGATCGGCTCACTTACACCTGTGGTGCAAGAGTCCTCCTCAGGTACAACAAAGACAATACATTAAGCGTAGGAAAAGCACGAGCCGCGATCAGACAAGCCAGATAACACACTACAAACGATTTAATCTAAATGTAGCCGCTTCCCGTTTTCGCGGCTTCTACCTGCGGCGCAATACGACTTGGGGAGCACTGCTTTAAGGAGGTGGCGTTTGCTTGCCAATCGGATTCAGTTATAAATAATAGATGATGGTATCAACTTTTAAATGCCATCATGATCTACACAGAAACGAGCGAATGGGTACCCGAATTCATCATTAGAGCCCCAGGATTTGCCTGGGATCTGGCACAAATTTCCAAAAGCGTCGGCGTTCCAACGAGCTTTTTGGACGACCTTCTAGTTTCACTGCAGCTAAACGAACCTTTTTGGCTGAACTCACACCTTCAAAATTTAACAAAAGGGCCAACCTTAGACTTTCCAGTTGATGTTGAAGGACAACTTCGGTACGTTCTTGGATGGCTGACTGTCGACTGTTATCGAATTACGATCGAAAAGTGGGGTGAAAGCGACCCATTTTTTAGCAAACTATCTAAGCTTACCAACGCTCTATATCAACTAGAGGCTTTTAAGAACTCCAATGTTTACCAAAACCTGCGCTCAGATACCAAATTAAAATTTGGGAATCGAGAATCTGTACCCCGAGGCTCTGCACCCCTCGCAGAACTATTGAATAATACAGGGATGTCAAATTGCAGAGGTTTATATCCACAGGTTATTTTATGGATAATAGAGAGAAACTATCAGGCCTACCTGCACAGCAACAGGACAACCCTGCTTACTCGACAAGCCTTTGAGTTAATAAACATTCTTCGCAACATTAATAATGGCGAAACATGGGATTTCCTGTCAGAACGAATAAGAACTCAAAAATGGAACTATAATTATTTTAAGTTCAGACAAACAATCATTCAACAGATATTCCATGGCAACTTGGAATTAGAATCAGATAAATTTCAGGTATCTCAGAGAATTCGATATCTCGCTCAAAAGCTTGATGAAATGAGAGCGCAACCAATTATTTTCCTTAGTTCGGTTGAGCAACCTGTGGTTTTAACTGACAACTCAGTGAATGCGGAGTATATCCTAGCACAGATTGATATGACAGGCGAAGAGGATATGCCAGCCACAGGCAATAAAAAACAAACATCAAACGACCAGGAGTCAAATAAAAAAGACATACCGAGTGAACGGAAAAAGAAATCAACACGTCAGCAAACAGTACTGAAAAGGCCGAAAACGATTGACGATGAAAACAGAAGCTGGCAGCGCTCAATTGAAGAATCCATATGGAGTGCAGCTAATCCATATGTAAACGACAGAGTTGAAGATTTCGTTTCAAAGTTCGAGCCAAACGCAGATATTCCTGAGAACATTCGAAAAGTTCTTCAAGATGATCTAGAAGTAACAGAGAAAGACATAGAAATTCTCGCCACTGTAGTCTGGCTCCAAATGAAAACGAGTCAACCACTCAGGAATCTTGCTCTTACGGAGAATGCATTCAACGCTCAGGAAGAATGGCGATTCAATCCTGAGTTAACCAAGCTTCATAGAATCAGGCCTCAATTCGATCCACAATCCAACGTTGAATGCGATCATTTACCAAATGATGTGCTCACTGTTCAATACCTAGACTTACCTTCAAAGGTTGTAAACGTTCTGTCGAAATATCGCATATTCAAAATACCGTTGCTAGAACTACTGAAGCAACCAACTGAAGGCCTTGAACGACCAAAAGACCATAATGGTAGCAGCTCATCGAAAGAAAGCGGGGAGAAAACTCCATCTCAGGTTATAGAACGGCTGTTGCATTGCCAAAACAAGCTAAGTAAAGCATTGCAAATCGATCATTTTAATTGGCCTTGCCATTGTTTACGAATAATACACAACCGTAAAACAAGAAATCTTACAGAAGGTCAATTACTATACATACGCCCGAATGAACAGCGTGACGCTAGCACCGCTTATTACCGAAAGAATACGAACGAAGGAATCAATATTGCAGGTTCAGTATATTGTCCAAACATTTCGAAAGCAAAAGAACACCTCGATTTGATTCTTCACTCAATCGAATCTAAAATCAAAGGCAAGGATTTATACGAGTTCTGGAATTCATTAACTGATCTCATTATCCTATATCTAAGTATTACAACCGCATCAAGGCCGTTGCTCGATCCGTTCGCCGAACTCGTAAATTTTGATTTTAACAATCATCTTCTCATTCTAAAAGATAAAGATCTTGATAGTCGAAATTCAACCAGAGTGGTTCCCCTTGTAAGGGAGATCAGCAGTTGGCTTAAAGACGTTTATTTCCCCCTTCTCAGAGAATTGTCACACCGTACAGAAAACAAAAGGCTTGCGGCGATGATTGAGGCACTGAGTGATTCAGAATCACCTGTACAACAAAAAATTCCATTGTTTTTTCATATCAGTCCACGGGGCGTAGAGCACATTGGCGAAAACTGGATCTACAAATATTTCAATCATAAAGGTATAGTCAGCAATTTAGCCAGACACCTAAGTTCCACCTACCTGGATCTCTCGGACAGAGAACTGAACGATCTACTTCTAGGCCACCAACACCTTGGGCTCCCGCTACACGGAACTTGTAGTGCACGCGTAAGGGACAAAGACATTGATGCGATACGCACAGGTACCTCAGAGCATCTCAAAAGACTTCTTACAGCTCATCTTCCATTGGTTGAATTCCCTTCTGACGGAAGATTTAAGGGACATCAACATCCGAAATCTTTTGGTGAAGAAAAGCGTCGCAGGGAACGATCATCTAAGTTTGGGAGGCTAAGGACACAAATCGAATCTCTTGCGGATGATGTCAACAAACTGCCGTACCAACAACGCGTTAAGGCAGCCAACGAAACGCTCATACTTATTAAATCAACAGAGAAGTATCAAGATTCATGCAGAGCTTTAGCATCCCATTTTTGCAAATGCATCGATGGCGTTGATCCGGACCTACTGAACCACAAAACTTGGGAACGCGTTCAAGAGAAAAATCCGATTGATGTGAAGTGGATGCAACAACTCCACAAGAGAAAAATTATTGAATCGAAACTAGAAAATTTGATTTGCGACCATCAATTATTTAAATCGGTGAGCGATCTAAATCTTCTCTTCTCTTTTTCCTTAATAATTTACAATGGAGTCACCGATTGGGAAGTTCATCGGAGTGTTCTCAAAGAAGAATATAAATGCTTTAGCCTATTTGATGAAGTATACATCGAATTCTCCTTTGAAGAAGGTGATCCTAACTTTGCAGCAACAAGACGTCACCAGCTATCGCAGCAATCGGTGAATATTTTGCAGCGGCTCAAAAACGGAAGGGGGCGAAGTAAAAAAATAAGTCCTGTAAACCAGAAAATTAGTGATGATTTAAGATATCGAATAAATCAAATTAATTTAGGAGGAGCAGATTCATTGTCGATAGTTGAACAATTGATCATACTTGAGAAAGCATTTCAAATTTATCATCTACCCACGCCAATCGCACAAATAGCAAGTGGGGAAATTCCGCATCGTTCGATGTGCCGAGCTAGCCTTGCTGCCCACAAAAGAGGCATCAGAATTTTCAATCTTGCTGAAAGTTTCACACCGATTATTCCATCACAACAATCAAGAAAAAAGCTTGATGTCACTATCCATCAACTTTTAGAACTGGCAGCAACACTGACGAATCAGTCTCAAGAGTTTTTATACAAGGTCAGCCATATAAAGCCTCTTGAATCGGCAGCTCTGGCTTTGAAAGAATACTTGGTTGATCTATTCACTAGAAGTCACTTAGGGCGACCTCTGGCCACAAGTACCAAAGCAAAATACATCTCAAAAATCCGCCATTTTCTTGAATCTACTGAGGTAATCTATTTTATAGCGATTAACGACCCTGACGGAGTTAACGAGGAAATATTAGAGTTTCTAGAAAAACTAGGTCGCAAGAATAGCGAAGGAGCAGAATATGCACGTCACATATACGCCTACTTTGACACACGAGCACTCGCCTTTATTTCAGAAAAAGTTTACGTTCCTTACCTGCAAAAAATTTTTAAACCACGAGTCACAGTTTACACTCCTGAAGAAATAAATCTTGTTGCAAGAAAACTCTTAAATGGCTCACATCTTCAAGCTCTACACTTGCTCAATTTCATTGCCGATTTCGGAATTCGTACTTTCGAGACAAGTCTTATAAAATGCTCCAAAGTACACATCAAAGATAAGAAAGAAATTCGAATTTATCTCAGAGGCAACTCGAGTCATCGATTGAAAACGACAAGAAGTAATCGAATAATTCTGCCTTTAGAAGTTTGTGGTGACTTCCTGACTCGATCACTGATTGAACACGTAGAGGCGAAGCAAAGCTTAGATCCGGGTTCATTAGTAATTGACTCATCTTTCAACGAGGCCTTGGTCACCTTAAAACAGGCAATAAGTAAATATATAGGTAGGGGCCAAGTTTATAGCTTGAGGCATTTTTTTGCAGACCAACTATTTACGCCGATACTGCGACAATCACTGGGTCTTGAGGCCCCTGAAGTTGAATTGCGCCTGAATAAACTGAATGGCGGCCCGCAAGACTCCTACACCTTATATTTTGCTGGTCGCTTACTTGGCCATACTTCTCCCAAGACATCCCTCACACACTACTACCATCGAGGGTTCGAACTTATTGATGAATACTATGCAAAAAATCGAGGACTACAAACCAAAATAAGTGATGCCACCGTTTTCTTCCCCCCAATGATCGGAGATGAAGCACAACTTGCAATTCTTCCAAAATCAGGTAACCCAGGAGTTTTTCAAGAAAACGCTTTCAGGATTTGCGCTCAAGTCATGACTAGTATCGCTGGAGGCAAGGTTACGTCTGACCAATTCAACCTTCTGGCGGGTCATATCGAAGTATCTAAAACACGGGACTACTTGGCTTCTTTGCCTGCGGAGCTTCAGCTCGGTATAAAAGGTAAGTCAAAAAGACCGAATGGCGCAATCATCCACCTAAAGTATCTTGATGAAGTTGCATCGCGCCCCTCCCCCACTATCGTCCGATTCAAGTCAATTACCAAATTCCAAACCCATGACTTCCTCGGGATGTGGACTCGATCCCAGATGGTCGTAAGTCTGCCTGAAACAATTGATCAGGACCTTTCAATGCTTTCGCTAATTGTGTCCAACCTAGGGCTTCAGATGTCAAACCTAAGCTTCTTCACATCACCTCACGATCGATCCGCACTACTTCATGAGAAATGCATCACAAAGGGAATGCAATTAACAGAAGCTCCAATCCGACATCTTTTCACTCAGCGGAATGATGGGCGAAGTCCGCGGGAAGAATTCGTCTGCATAAGGGCAAGACAAAGCACAGAATCTGCATCAGATCAACGCCCATTTACATTAACAAATTCAGTTCTGTTTGCCGAAGCCTGCGTACTCGCAATTCTCACCTCCTTTTGCAATACATTGATCATCTAGGAAGCAACATGAACTCCAACAAGATAAATCTATATCGCATAAATACACTTCAGAAATTCTCAATAGGAGACGTCGAACTTTCTGCACACACCACACAAAAAGTCGCTGAGGCGCTTAACAGCGATCAAATTAGGCTACTAAGAAGTCTTGTCTACACTGCCTCGAAGCTAGATCATGAGAAGTATGGTGACACAATAAATCTTGAACTGAGCTCGCAACCAGTCGCTGACACAGAGCATATCGTAGTGAACCTAGAAATAATCGGACCAAATGAGGACCAAAAGAAAAATGTTCGGCTACTCATCGAGCAATTGATGAATTTCAGCGTCTTCTACCTTGATATTGAGAATAAATATAGATGTAAATCTAACTCTTTTGCGAACACGGCACCAATCGAGGTTCAGCCGATAATAAGTCATGTCACTAAAGAGTTCCTGGACATTCACTTCGGTGAAAAGATCAAATCAAAGAAATTTTCTGGTGTACGAGATTTAAACGACCTTGCCCCCTGCACGGTATTAGTTAGAAAAATACTTGATGATCAGAGTCATGAACCTACACAAGGACTAATTGCAGCTAAAGGGATAGTGACGGATTTCAATCGAGCCTCATTCAAACTTGAATTTATGGATCAAAATGGCGAGCGACACGAAATTAATTTTAATCAGCATTCGTTCGTTAGTCATGAACATGAGTCGTACTATCATGCATCGAATCCAGCGTTCAATCATGTAATTGAAATTGCCTTCCGGTGTGTAGAGAGCAAAAAGGAACTTCTCACCCTCGAGATAGATCCAATAAGGGTTATTGAAAATTCTGTTCAATACCAGAAACCTCAGGTGAAAAACTTACAAGTTGATATTCCTGCAATACAACAGATGTTATCAGACAATGAACTCCAGTCACCAGATAACCCGACTTGAACTCACTGCTACTACGTGAGCCCCGAATGAATATCTTTCAGGAAAAACTTATGGGTCAAATGAGTCGGTCTTGCAAGCCCACACCTGTTTTCGATCAAAAGGGGTTAGAGTTTGGGTATTACTTCGAAGAAATCCGGGGCAGCTCACCCTCCTGCCCCCTTCAGCTAGCAACGATTCGCGAGACTTTGTTTAGTCTGCGAATATGATCTTGATATCCAAAAATAATAATTACAAATTTTTTACCAAAACATTATTGCGGACTTAATTTAACCCCAACAGAGTAAACACAAACCTCTTTATCACTTAAACGCTGATAGGAAGTCAGTCTTTTTTCTTCATTAAAGAATAGATTAAACTTACAACCTCTATCGTTGTATAAAACCTGCATTCGATTTGAAACTTTTTCTAGTTTAAACCCATTGCTCGTTAACTCCAACCTCATACTTTCAGCATCCTCTGGACTATCCCTCCAAACTCTAAGCATTGCATCAGGATGATGATCCATATTAATCGCACAAGATGCCATCAAAAACAACAATAAAAAAAAACTTAACCCATGAAAAGACATAGATTTCATCTTTCAATTCCACTCCCATATGTTGTGAGAACTTGCCCAGCAACTATAGGAGTTGCAGTCAATATATTAAACGCTGCGGCAGACTCGACCGCCCAGTGTCCTGGCCATTTTTGATTTCCACTTCCGTCATATCCAAACGAACCCAACCAATCGTGAGGACCTGCATATAACTCTACGGTTACATCTGACAGGCTGCCGGATGCATAAGGAAGAGACCCAATAAATCCGGCTTTACCCTGATATCCGCCGGTGAGTCCCTTAGCAACTAAATTGTAAGATCCGTCAGGCCCAGCTCTTGATCCTCCTAGTTTAAACATATCCCCAAAAACACCACGACTTTTACCACTTGCATTGTTTGGATTTTCTAAGGACTGCATAATCATTTCAGATCTTGTCCATTCCGAGAAACCACTTAAAGTACTAGATAGCAAGGAAGATTTAAATGCCTCGGTGAAACCTCCCTCAGCAGAATAATTTCCGAAACCTGATGCAATAGATTGCCCAACTACATTTATCACACGGTCAGATATTGTCGGAATTGGATATCCCCTATGATCGAAATTCAAATGATTAGGATTCATCCAATTTGAATAGGATATCCCGAAATTGATTCCACCCGATAAACCTCCGATTACAGCGCCTTTAAGACCGGCCTTTGTTGCTTCTTTAACATTGCCAGTAGCTATTAATACGCCAGAAAAACTGCCCGCGGAAGCGGCAGAGGCGCTGACGACTGCTGCTGAGTAAAGTGTAGCCTTTGGACCAAAAACTGCAGCGCCAACTGCGCCTGCTCCCTCAAACCCCAATAAACCTGCGCTTGCTTGTGCAGCCCAAGCTCCGACAGTGGCGACAATAGCGATTACGGCTACAACTTTTGCAAGTTTTTTTAGAGATTTAAAAAAGAAGCCGTCTGGATCCGTGTAACTGAGCGGGTTGTTGTTCACATACGCATAGCGGTTGTAGTTCTGCAGATTCACAGGCTGTGCAATAAACGGATCCGCACTCATGAACCGCCCCAGACTCGCGTCATAGATGCGCCCGTTCATGTGCACCAGCCCCAGGTGATCCAGGTGCTCATGCCCTGTGAACCCTCGGTCGGTCTCGCCCAACAAGTGGCCGCCATTGGCCGTGTAATCCGTCCCGTTGTGGTTTCGTCGCTTGCCCCAGGCATCAAAGCTGTAGCGCTCCAGCACCGTACCAGTTTGGCTGGTGATTAGTGCCACACTACCCAAGTGATCCTTGTGCAGGTATTTCGTTTGTACCGTGGCGGGAGTGGCGCTGGTGCCTGTCTCGATGTGCAGCACTTTGCCTGCAATGTAGTACTTCGCCTGCGTGGTGCTGGTGCTGCTGTTTTGCTCCAGCTCAAAGCTCTCCACATACCAGGTGGTGATGCTCTGTCCGTTGTACGCTGCTGTTTGTTTGACGCGCTGGTGTTCGGGCCCATACCTGAAGCTGCTGGTCTGAGTGCCTTGCGTGATGGCGTTGACCATGTTAAAGCTCATCCAGGTGATCGTGGCGCCACCTCCTGTGAGCATGTTGCCATTGGCGTCGTACGTGTAGCTCGGGTTGCTTGCACCGTGCACACTGCCCGTGATCTGGGTCAGTTGATGTGGCTTGGCTGTGGTGCCATAGGTGTACGTGCGTGCATCCTTGGTGAGGATGTTGCCGTACTTGTTGTAAGTCACCGTTTTGCCGGGAACGCCAGTGGTGCCCGTGGTGCTGGTCAGGCGATTCAAACTGTCGTAGCCGAAGTTCTCTGCCCGGGCAACCGGAGTACCTGTGCTGCCGGGTGCGCCGAAGTCCATCCAGCTTCGCGCACTTAAGTTGTTCTCGCTGTCAAAGCTGTAGCCCTCCGAGAGCCGGTCGGCGGCCGTCGCGCTGGTGCCCACCGCATTGGTCTTCAAGCGTCCCCAGGCATCCGATTGCGCCACTTCGATCAAACCATTGCCCATGGTGATTCGGGCAATTTGGTCCATACCACTGGCCTCAAGGCTGTGCATTTCCCACAGATTCGTGTTCATACTGTGGTTCAGTTGGCGAATCAGGCCAACTTCACTGTATTCGTTGCGCACAATAAAGCCTGCTGTGGGCGCTGCATTGGTTGTGGGCGCTGCGTTAGCCTGCACGCGTGCCGGGTATATGTGGCGAGCCACTCGACCAGTGCCGGTCTCATACACCGTTCCGCTCCAGAAAACATTGCCATCCATTGCAACACGTTCACTGACTTCCCGACCAATGCTGTCATAACAATGCACCCGGTCATAGCCGGTGCTGGTAGTGGCCCGGGTCATCTTACCCCTAGCGGTATCGGGCGCAGCGGCGCACAAACCGTTGTGGGTGTCATAGCTCCAGGTGCTGATCAGGTCAGCTTCTCGCCTTTCGGTTTGGCGCCCTGCCGCATCGTAGGCAATCGTGGTGAGTTGACCTTTGCCATTTTGCTGAAGCCGAAGCTCATCAAGGGCGTTGTACCGATACTGCCAAGTGCCCATGTGAGGATCCGTCATGGCGGTCTTTCTGCTACGAAGATCGTATGCAATTGTTGTGATCACTCCACTGGCGTTGGTCTGGGTCTTATTACCCAGCGCATCATAGGTGTAGGTGATAGTGTTGTTCTGCGCATCAGTCACGCTGATCAACTGGCCCAGCACGTTGTAGATGCTGCTTGTGGTTTGCCCTTTAGTGTTAGTGCTGCTGGTGCTCAAACCGTTGTAAGCCACCTTGCGTACGTAACGATCATTGACTTTGTTTGTGATGTTACTGGCACCAGCATCTTCTGTTTCTTCTTGCACCACCCGGTTCAGAATGTCATAGGTGCTGTAGACCCACTGAATGGTTTGCGTTGCTGTGTGCCCAGTGCTGTGTGCAAGATAAGTATTGCTCTTTTTTGCCACACGTCCCCAGGCGTCATACACCGTGTCTTGCGTGCTCCAAGTCCAGGAGGCGGGACCGGTAAGCACTTGGCTTTGGCTGCGAATTGCACGGTTCTGGTTGTCGTAAAAAGTTCTTGAGACTGGGCCGATCTGTGAGTTACTGCTGTTGAGATTGCCGGTGCGAATGTAGTAGTACGGGGCCACACCCTCAATGCTGGTGGGGCAGACGTCAACAGCAGCCGCTGAACAGAACACGTATTCCCAGTACGTCTTGCTTCCATCGGGACGCACCTCACCAGTCTTTCGTCCAAAGGCATCATACGTCCAGACGGTGGTAAGCCTATTGGGGCCAGTCTGTTTGCTCACCGTACCAAAGCGCGGATCAAACTCCTGGCTTTCGCTGTGACCCAGAGCATTGGTGTTGCTTGTAGGGAACTGACCTGCCACGGGGTTCACAGCACTGGCGCTGTAACTAGTGCTCAGGGTGCGCGCGGTAAACTGGGTGTAGTTGCCACTGACACTGGCTGTAGCCGGGGGCGCCGGAGGCGCGGCGGCCTCGTTGCCCACGCCGGTAATGGCCGAGCCGTTGCAGTTTCTGGTTTGGGTGGCCGTGCGGTTGCCATAGGCATCGAGCGTGTATTGGGTGGCCACACACAAGGTGGCATTGGTGGGTTCAACCACTTCTCGGACCAGCATCCCATCGGCATCATACACAAAGGCGCTGGTTCGGGTAATAGTCTCTGCTTGAACAACTGTTACTGCAAATAATAAGTGAAGTGCAAGGCCGAGGGGCCGAATTAGTGGTCTCATGTCCATACGCACCTTCTTTGCTGTAGTTTATTTATTGATTTTGTTCGCTTGGGCTCACAGGCTGGACCTCATGGATGTGCGCCAATTCCCTTGATTTGCGTTACACACCAACATGAGAGGCCGGATGGACCTGGCTCGATTTCATCTTGCTTCGTAATACTCGTGTTCGCTAGCTTCTGTACAAACTGAGCATGGAACAGTCGGTTTTACACACACCGACTGCTGCTCACCGCACGCTTACTCTGAAGGCACCACATTCATGGTTTGACATGGGTAACGGTACTTCGAATGAGTCGCCCCTGTCTGGCCAGCTCTGCATTGCTGTCATAGGTGTTGGCAGTCGTACGGCTGTAGCCGCTGGCCGTGCCATCGGCGTTCAGTGTTTGTTCCTGCACCTGCGTGGCGTTGCCATAACCATCCATTGTGGTGAGAGTGCGCTTGCGCGGCAGCTCCACCCCTTGTTGCGCTGTCGAGGTCATCTCCCACTGCCGTGTGACACTGTCTGCTAGATACGGGATCACAACCTGACCGTTCAGTGCTGCTGTGCCACAGGTTTGTGACGTGGCGCTGGCCGGTGTTCGCACCCGAATGATGCTGTCACTTTGCTCGCGTAACCCACCTGAGGGCAATTTCACCTGCCTTTGCACCGCCATCCCCAAACACGGCCACTGCTGTGAATAGGTGGTTCGCAACGCAGGCATCATTACCCCGTCTGAGCCCGTCATTTGGCTCTCCATCCAGTCAAAGCCTAGAAAGCCTCGACCACTACCCGCCTGGACTTTCCCATTGGCATAACGATAGGTAATCGTGCTGCCGGTGCTACTAATACCGTCAGGAACCTTAACCTGAGTGACCACAGGCACTGCGCCACGAGCAAACACCTCGCCGGCCAAGGGCGAACCACTGGTGGTGTAGTTCGCATGACCAGAGAGATAACCGTATTCCACGGCAGTGATATTCGGGCCCATCGTGATTTTATTGATCTTTAAACTCGCCTTGTCGATTGGCCTAGTTATCAAAATCGAAAAATATGGCGGATATCCGTGTTGAGAGAAATCACTTTTACCATCACCATTGAAGTCCACTACTTGAAGGGTGTAATTGTTTAGAGAATAGTCAATATCATCCCGGGTGTATATCAACTTTTCATTCACCATAAATGTTCCATCTCCCATGGAAACCCAATACTGAATCTGGGTCGGAGATAGAAACTGCGCCATGTCAACCAAACCATCTCCAGTGAAATCACCGACATGAAACTTGTAGCCATTTGTTGAAGCATTGAAAGTTTGCCCCGGCGCCGCTTCCTTCACATCAAAGCCACCGTCACCCTTACTCAGCCAGGTTTTTACAGCAGTCGCCCCTCCAAAATGAACTAGGTCGGTCTTCCCATCCCCATTAAAATCACCATAAACAAAACGATAATTCGAATCTGATAGACCTTGATTAGCCGTCGAAAATGGGGGTAAATTCACAAACCCACCTGCATCATTCGATATTGAAACCACAGCGCTTTCATTACTGTAAATCTTTAGTATGTCAGTTTTCCCATCCCCATTAAAATCTGAAAAATTTCTGACCTTGAGCGTGCTTTCGTTTAACACCCAGTCGGCTTGTATTGGCACTCCATTGTTACTGGCTACTGCACCATCAGCAGTAAAAAAAACAATATGACCATTTACAAACAACTCAGAACGACCATCAGAATCGAAATCACGAATCTCTATATTAGTCACCGGCGAACAGTTAGCTGAATACCCAGAAAAATAATTCTTAGGCAGCACATTAAAACTACCATCACCATTAGAAAGCCAAACTTCAAAACCTGCAGAATTATCACCTTCTGAACAATTTGCAGGAAAATAAAATCGAATCAGATCAGAACGACCATCACCATTAAAATCACCTACCTGATCAGCAGGTGGACCACTATATGGAGAATAAGGGGCCCCGTCTCCAAACTGCTGATAATTTATTGTTTTTATATCAAAAGCCCCATCCCCATCTTTATTCAAGAAAATATCCAACCCACCTGAAGGGTTACTGACGCTATTATTAAAGAAATCAGTTAATCCATCCCCGTTGAAATCTGCCGGTTTAGGGATGGGAAATCCGGGCGATAAATTATATGTACCCCAAGATGTCGCTCTTCTATTCAGCCAAAGCGCATCCACGGCCACAGAATTATGAACAAAAGACAAATTTGGTAGGCAAGAACCAAGCATTGAACATTCTTGAACTCCAACTAACATACTCATGTTTCTTGGATTAAAAATATCAACATGATTGAATCTATAGTCAGTAACAACAGTGCCACTGATGGCCCACGTACTGCCACTCGCCGTAGCCGTGGCGTTAATCAAGGTGCGTACTCCACTTAAGCGTTGGTTACTTCGCATTGCAAAGCCAGCCATGTAAGCCAGACTCTTGTCGGTGCGTTGCACCGGTGCGCCATACCGCGCGGCCTCACTACCGTAGCCAAACTCCACACACGTCCTAGGTGCCTGATTTAACCGACTGTTGCCCGTGTAACACACGGCTTTAGGGTAGACCTCACCTTGGGCGATGTCCATCTGGTAGTGCACCTGCCAGAAGTTGCCCTTGGCATCAGTCACCCGGCTGAGCACAAACTGCAGCGCTACGTTATTCGCTGGGGTGTTAAATGGACTGTACTCCATCAACTCACCAGCTTTGGTGTACACCTTGAAGGTACGGGTGTTGTTAGTGCCTGTCAGGGTTGTGCCAACGATTCGGGCACCGTTGTATATCTCGGTGGCGTAGATTGCGCCTTCAGCTCCATAGGTGCCGCTTTGTAGCATCAACCTTTGTCCGTCCATGCACAACCTGTCGTTGCTGTCCATGTTCACCACACCTCGCACTCCATCAGTAGCCATTGTGCGCGGGCAACGGGTAATCACGCTTAAGCCGCTTAAGCTCCAACCCATACCTGCCAATCCATTGCCTGATTGGCTGTTGTAACTCAAACTAAGCTTGGGTTGAACATCCGATACCCCAGGGGGTAGGCGAAATGGAATCTCGTAGGTAAATGCCCCAGCGGGACTGACCTCCCACTTAGTAGGACTGGTCATTATTGAATATGCTGGCAAAGTGAGGGCTGTCGAAACAACAAGCCCTATCCAAGTGCACCTTTTCAACACTATGGGTAACTTTGGTTGCACTGATCCACATGCCTGGCTTGTGCTCATTCGTTTCCTTTGCCTCATTTGAATATCTTCTTTATTGATCTTGGAGTCGGTTCAGCATCATAGATAACGGATTGACTTTTGATCACACCTAAAAACCAACAACGCAGCTTTGCTCATACAACTCAATTACCAGTCAAGTACTGATCATTCACCAGTAGCAAAGAGGTCACGCGCAAGAAACCTAGAGACGATCTTAAAGCGAATTACTCAAAAACAATCAAAGTCACTCATGAATACGTCGCCAAAGCCCTAGACGGGGGGTTACAACCCTTCCCGAATGAACAATTTCGAAGAACAATTGGGAACAATCAAACCAAGAATGCCTACCAAACCGATTAAACTTTTTTTAAAAATCAAATCAAATAAATGTAAACTGGATTAATCAGTAACAGAACGATCTTCATTCCAACCGACTTGATATTCTGGACGACTTTGTCCAGCCAAAAGGTGAAGATTACCTTGATCATGCCGCCGAGTCGGAATTGCCTCGCGATCAATGTCACCTTCTAACGTCAAAGCCAAATCAAGAGCAAACACTGGATCTCCTATATGCCACGAATGATTAAATGTCCCTGTGAATTTTGATTGTGCTGGGTCCTTCGTTTTGAAGTACTCTGAACAATCTACATTTACCGCTTTTGCTGGGATTTCCAACGGAAGACCAATGCGCCCGGCACGAGGCGAAGTGCCAAGACGTTTCATATTTGACACACCCAAAACCTTATCGAATTTATTCGAATAGTTGGTTAGCCTAAAAATTCGCTCATACATTGGCGCCGCCCAATCAGAGTTGAAATTCAGTGCTTCGCTTGAAACATCAGCTCCAATGAACGCAACTTGTGCAATACGCCACGGCTTTCTAAACAATTCTCCCTTTTTTGAAGCATTGGCAAAGGCTTCCATAATCACATATGCCCCGGTCGAGTGTCCCAGCAAATGCAAATTTATTGTGCAGGAACTGACCTTCGGATCTACTGGAAACTGGGCGTCAACAACGATTTGCAGCCCCTCTTCAACAAGACGATGAGAAACTCTTGATGCATCATAGCGATCTTCAAGATAATTCAATGTCGAGTTTGCACTGGGCCAATCAAAACCTACTACAAGCCCATTCCACCCCTGCGCAGCAAGTGAATCCTGCAGGACTCTGGTTCTCCACAAAACCGTTTTTATATCGTTGTTGTAACCATGAACGAAAAATAGGATATCTCCCGTCGACCCAGTAATTTCGTCTTCTTCACCGTCTGCCGCTGCAACAACCGCCCTAGTCCAGCGCTCCTTTGATATTGCATCACGGCTGCTGTACTCCCTTTTTTCAGCAGGGACTTTAAGATACGTTGTATTACCGGGTTCGTCAAGAAACACCCCATTTTCGTCAATATCACGTGTGCAAATCAAGAATGTATGTTTGCTCGGCATAAATCCCCCGGTAAGTGTAAATAATTACTTCAGGCTAGCACGTTAAAACCGTTACAACTCTTTGGGAATCACTCTTTACAAAAGAGATAAAATCGGAAATCAAAGATGAATAATGGCTCAAGGCAACAATTGCAAATTTGACAAAATTTCAAGATCACTCTGAACAAGGCCTTGATAACTTAGATCCAAGGCTCTTCTTGAACACACCATGTGCAGTAAACTACCAATGATTTATTGTTTGTGTCCACTGGTTTTTTTAATATCTGAGACTTTTTTGAGAGCCTAATCTGTGAGTTAGACAAAACTCAGCTCTTGAATTAGCACCGTTTAGCGGAGACTGTCGTATCAAAAACCATTTCGGCATTTGAGTGTTGAAGCGTCAATCCAACCTACGATCACTCCATCGGCATCCCAAATTATTTCAAACACGTAGAAAATTCATGCCGACGCAAGTACCTTGATCTGCCTTGTATTGCGCACACCTTGTGGCAGCTCGCCGCAATCCATCGTGGATCGCAGTTTTAGGTATCCACCCTGCGCAAATGCTCAGACCATTCAATAACCAACGGTAGTAATTGAATAAGCCGAGATTACGCGGCAATTGATTTTGCTTTGCTATGCAAGGCCTATAGACCCTCTGGAATGGACAACCATCGCCAGCCCTGGGTTTCTCGATCTAACGTGACCTGATTTCAATGGTCTCTGAGCCAAGTGAGCGACGAAATTAAACGAGCACGATTCAGCAATGAGCCCATTGTTCGTATTGTGAGAGAAACAGACAAAGACACAGTCGTGGAAGTATCCAAACGCCGTGGCATAAGCGAACCGACAATTTACGCATGGCACCAGAAGCGAGGGGATCTGGAAATCGATGAAATTCTACGTCTAGTAACGCCTGAAACTGAGAACGCTCAACTGCGCAAGTTACTGGTGGATCTAGACCTTGAGATGAAGCGGCCTATAGGGGCAATACCAGAGATTTGACTCAAGACGTATCGAATATTCCTGCGGTAGAGAAGGTCTGCAGATCAGCAAAGAGCGTTATTCAAAGCTTTGGAGCCAGGCAGGCTTGCAGGTGCCTGCCAAGAAGAAGCGGCGCAGAGCCATTGCCAGCGTTATGCCATGGCCCAAGATGCCTGATCAACGCAACACCCTGTGGAGCTATGATTTATGTACGACGCCTGTGCGAATGGCCAAACCATTAACTGTTTGACCGTTGTGGATGAGCGCACGCATGAATGCCTGGCAATCGATGTGGCTGGCAGTATTCGTTGGAAACGAGTCATTGATGTACTCAGCTAGCTGATCAGTGTTCGAGGAGCACCCAAGCACCTCAAGGAGTGACAGCTGCCAAGAACTCCTGGCCACCAAGTTTCTGGAATGGGGGCGGAGCAAGAGAAACTTGAAAGCGTGCTAATTGATCCGGGAAAGCCATGGCAAAAAGGCACCAACGGTAGCTTCAACGCCGAATTTAGAGATGAATGCCTGTCGATGGAGTGGCTTCGAAACCGGCTGGAAGCACGAGTGATCATTGAAGACTGGAGTCCGCATTAAAATACGGTCCGACCGCACTCCAGTCTCAACTACTTGACCCAAAATGAGTTCGTGCCAGTATTGCAAAACAATTGCCCAACCGAGACCAGAAAGTTAAGTTCTCAGTGGTAGGAAATTTCCGAGCAGGCCACTACTTAACTTCTATATTCATTTTTAGTGCTATGCATCTTTAAAGATGCATAGCACTGAGCATAGCAGAAATAAATTCTTTTGTCACCCTCCCTTAAAAATTATCAGGAAAGCCATTTCGGACTTGAAAAACACAAATTCATATGTTAGTCTATGCAGCGTTAACGCTGCATAGACATTTTTATTGATGGCACCACCCACCCGCTTAAGCATTGCTAAGAAAGACATTTTTAGCGCTATGGATACTGGTCCGAAGGTGTTACGCACACGCGACATCGCAGCACTCATGCGTGCAAAGCGAGAATTTTGGAGGCTTGCACAGAATACGCGTGTCTCAGACCTGGTCGATTTCTTGACACAAAAAGGGTCGCTGAAGACCTACACCTTCCAATTCCCTGATCGGCCCGAAACACTGCACACTTGGGGGACAGTGGCCTTTGAGGAGATTCTGCAGGAGCTAAAACCGAAATGCTATTTCAGCCACTATTCAGCCCTGTCTTTCCATTCACTTACCGAGCAAACGCCAACAACGTACTATCTGACTTTTGAACGCACCTACAATTCAGAACGCAGTCTCCCCCTGAGTCAGGAACTAATTGACCAGGCGTTTACAAAACCTGAGGTGACTACGCACAAGCAAGCCACGATCAATGATCGAGCAATCATCTTGGTTAGCGGAAGGGCGACCCAAATGCGGGGAATTGATCAATTGGTACTGAATGGTGGAGTGCATGCCCCCCCCCCTCTAATCAAGGTAACAGATCTGGAAAGAACCCTGATTGACGCTGTTGTTCGGCCCAATTACTGTGGCGGGGTTTGGGAGGTTCTGAATGCGTTTGAGCGTGCGAGAAACCGCGTCTCAATCAATAGCCTTTGTGCTCAGCTTCGTCAATATAAGTTCCAGTACCCCTATCATCAAGCGATCGGCTTTTATCTGGAACGAGCCGGATATGGCCCTAAACAGTTGGACCTATTAAGGATCTTCCCGCAGAACTTCGATTTCTATCTCACTAAAGCGATGCAAGACGTCGCATTTGATAAAAACTGGCGAATCTTCTATCCAGCCTATCTTTGACTGCTAAACACCCGGACCAATCAATACCTGTGAAAAAAGCCAAAGCCACCGAAATCAAAGCGCATGAACCTTTGCTGGATCGCATCAAGACGGTTGCGCTTATCGCCATGGTATCCAATGACGAGTTGATGGACATGTTAGTCCTGAAAGGCGGCAATGCACTTCACTTGGTGCACAAGCTAAGCACCAGAAACTCCATGGATCTGGATTTTTCCATGGAACAAGATTACTTTGATGGTCGAATTGCGTCGATTGCGGGAATGTTAGAGCAATTGCTAGCTCGCCACTTCGCGCAAATCGGGCTTCAAGTATTTGATTTAGAGTTGATTAAAAAGCCAGCACAGTTGCCAGACCCTTTGAAGAGTTTTTGGGGAGGCTACACACTCAGTTACAAGCTAATAGAACAAGATAAATTTGAAGGCTTGAAAAGGGATTTCGATCAACTTCGCCGACAGGCCATTCGCGCGGAAGGCAAACAAATTTTTGAAATTGATTTCAGCCCATTTGAATACACTACACCTAAGCAAGCTGTATTAGTTGAGAACTACACAGTTTATGTTTATACACCGCTAATGATTGTTTGCGAGAAGCTACGTGCAATTTGCCAACAAACCGATGAGTATGGTCAAGTGGTGGGCCGACAAACCAAGAAATCTCGACCACGAGACTTTTACGATATCTATTACTTGGTCAAGAAGTTAAATGTCGATGTAATCTCCCCATTGGGGCTCGATATCATCAAGCACATGTTTGCGGTCAAGCAAGTTGCGCTTGAAATACTGGGTAGTTTGAACAGCTACCGCCAACTTCATGCACAAAACCAGACTTCCTTGATAAACACGGTCAGGGTTGACTCTGAAATACTACCATTCGATGAGTACTTCGACTTTGTCAATAATTTGGCAAGAGAAGTCTTGGCTACGATCAAAGAGCAAAGCCAAGTGCGACTGATACCTTAAGGATTTGGGGGAATTCCGAGTGCTGAGCGTTTAAGTAGGGTATGCGCGAAAGTACACTAAATTCAGGTACTAATACCGAGTGTGCCATGTGGGTACGCAGATCGCGGCCAACACTGTGCGGAAATGGCTGGGGCATTACACACCACCAATTGAGACTGGGCGGCCTTGGACTAGGCCTTGACCAACTGCCCAAAGTAACGAGGGCCGACATAGGCGGCCAGTAAGCCGAGATGACCAGAACCACCAACAGCTCCAACAACGTGAAGCCGCGTGTGTTGATGTACGAACCCATGCGCATGGCGAAACAAACCCTGTGAACCCGTACAGACCTATTCAGTTACACAAATGGCGTGGATGGTTCAATTATGTACTACTGTTCAGGTCTATTAACCTACCTTCTTTTGATCTGCCCCCGATTTTTCGATTCAACGTGACTTAACTACATTGGTCTCTCAACGCGGTGAGAGACGACATGAAACGAGCCCGATTCAACGATCAGCGGATTGTTCGAATCCTGAGAGAAACAGATAAAGACAAGGTTGTGGACGTTGCCAAACGCTACGGCGTGAGCGAACCGACAATTTATGCGCGGCTCAAGGAATTTGGTGATCTGGAAATCGATAAAGTTCGACGTCTAAAGACCCTGGAGGCTGAGAACGCCGGACTGAGCGAACTGCTGGTGGATCGTGACCTTGAAATCGAGGTAATGAATGAAATCAACAGAAAAAAGTGGTGAGCGTGCAGGCGCGTCTTGAGCAGGTCCATTACGCGATTAGTCGTGGGCTACTCAATCTATTATGTGCCTGTACGCTGATGCAAATGGCTAGATCGGGTCTGTATTAGGAACGCAAGATGCCTGGTCGGGACTTGCGCGTGATTGATGTGATAAAACGTTTGTCAGGGCAATAACCAAGATTTGGATCACGGCGTATTCGCGTGTTCTTGGCCAGAGAAGGCTTGCAGATTGGCAAAGAGCGTTGTTCAAGGCTATGGAGCCAAACAGGTTTGCAGGTATCAGCAAAGAAGAAGCGGCGTAGAGCGATTACCAGCGCTACGCCACGGCCCAAGATGTCCGATCAACGCAACACCGTCCTGGTGCTACGATTTTGTGTATGACGCGTGTGCCAATGGTCAAACCATCAAATATTTGACCGTTGTGGATGAATACACCCTGGAATGTTTGGCAATCGATGTGGCTGGCAGCATTCGTTCCTAACGAGTCATTGATGTGCTCAGCGAACTGATCAGTGTGCAAGGAGCACCGAGATACCTGCGAAGCGATAACGGTCCGAAATTCGTGGCTACCAAGCTCCTGGAATGGGCGGTGCAACAGAAACTTGAAAATGTGCTGACTGATCCTAGAAAGCCATGGCAAAACGGCACCTACGAAAGCTTCAACGGAAAATTCAGAGATGAATGCCTGTCAATGGAGTAGTTTCGAAACAGTCTAGAAGCACGAGTGATCATTGAACACTGGAGGCAGCATTACAACGCAGTCCGACCGCATTCCAGTTTGAACTCCTTGACCCCGAATGAATTCGTGGAAGGATTGCGAAACGGTTTACCAAGCGAGACCAGAAAGTTAAGTTATCAATAGGAGGAAACTCCCGGGGCAGGTCACCATTGCTGTCGTAAACCACTGTTTTGGCGGGTACGCCTGTTGTACCTGAGGTGGCTAGAAGCCGGTTAAGTTAAGTTTGTCATAGGTAAAGTTTTCGGCCCTAACGACTGGTTTGCTTGTGGTGCTGGGGTTAGCGAAGTCAATCCAGCTTCTGGCGGTCCGGTTGTTTTCACTGTCAAAGGTGTTGCCCCCTGAAAGCCTGTCGGCTGAGGTGTCGCTGGTACCGACAGACTTCATCTTCGTGCGGTCCCAGGCATCAGCTTGTATGGTGTCGGCCAATCTATTGCCCATGAACACGCGGGTAATTAGGTCACTGCCACTGCAGGCGACGCTTTTGAGCTCCCACGGCAAGGGATTGGTCGAGTGATTACTTTGGCGCATCAGCCTTTAGGCGCTCGCTGTATAGGTGGTGAATTGAAGCAGAAAAGCCAGAGTCCTATATCGAACTGAGGGTGCACCCCAGCCTGAGCAGTCCTATCGGTGCACCATGCCCAAGTGCGTTTTCATAGCTCGCATGTGTATTGGTTCATACTTAGATATGCAGTCATTTAGTGTAGCCGACGCGGGTCACAACCCACTCTATAAGCTCCTCCAATCGTACTTGTGTGATATCAACTGTCAATCCAAGCTTTATACAAAATGAGGTCAGGAGCTCGGTTAGTCCGGTACATCAAATTTGTCGGTCGCCTCTATAGCGACACGATCCAAGGAGACCCATCCGATAGTCGCAGCGCTGCGGCAACCCGCCTGGGGCGGGTGCGCCTTCGCGTCAGCACAGGCGCCAGCCTGTGCTGCCCGCCGTCCGGAGGCGGCGGCTTCGCCGAACAGCCGTCGGACGCCGCTCCCTCGTCACACAGCCAAACCCAGCGTCCGCAGATTTTCTCGCCGGACTTGGTCCAGCAAGGTGCGCGCCGCGGCAAGCCCCTGCCGAAGGCTCGTCCGCAGCAGATTGCAATTTGCAGCGTCTTTCTCGTTCAATACAGGAGCGAGTTCATCCAGCATGCTCGTAGCCCGCGACTCCTGGCCAACCAGCAACAACGCTGCGGCGTGAATGAGCCTCGCATGTGCGTTTCTCAAGAGGTCTGGCGCGGACTCGAGGAAGTGAACGAACTCCGGCACTTCCTCGGACTTGTCCGAGCCAAAGGCGCTTCGTGCCTCCGGAGAGGACATGACGAAGTCGACAATGGCCTCCTCCGACATCTCGCCCTTCCCGATGAACCCCGCGCGCTCAGACAATCGAGTGCTGTACAAGAGATTGGGACCGAAGAAATCAAACAGAGGGAAGCGGAATTCCCAGATGTAGAGCCCCCTCGGTACGTACTCGAAGGCCACGCCCTTTAGTACGTACTCGAAGTCGCCACGGAAGAAATATCCTGCCGAGCTTTGGAGCGCACTCACTCGCTCATGCATCAGCCGCGACAGCAAGCGTTTGTTCATCGGACTCAACGCCCCTTTGGTCGAATTATTGTGAAAGGCGTCCCGGGGGGCAAATTAGCACCATAGGCTTTGGCCTGCCCGATGCTCATGTATGCCCAGCCGGTCTTCAAGTCATATACAGCGGTAGGAGCCGCCAACGACCCAAAGACCACATCGGCCCTCGATGAGCCCGCCGTGCCATAAGAAACGACAACGCCATCCTTGTAGCTGACCTCGGCCGTGAACCTCGACGCTGGACCCAACGAAGTGACGAGAGCTTCGAACTCGCTGTGTATCAGCGTGCCTCGAATCCAAGGCAGATTGCAACGCCAGCCGCAAGTGGCATCGACGTTCGCGGCCGCAGTATCGGCAAGAGACTGGAGACGGTCATAGGCAGCACGGGTCTCCGGGGTGTCGGGGACCGGCTCAAGCTTGTAGTTGGTCTTTTGCTCCTGCGGACGACCGAGGGCATTAAAGAGATACCCAAACGCGCCGGTCATTGCACCATTAACGAACTTTCCCCCACTGAGCACCGAGCCCGTACCACCCGCAACAGTGGCGGCTATCAAGCCACTCACACCATCCAAATGCTGCGTTTGATTCGTGATGTATTTACCTGCCAGAGCAGATGCTGCACCCTGACTGCAATCTCCACCGTCAAGAGTTGACGAGGAGGCGCATCCTACAGCCGCGTGTGCAAGATAGCGACCGAACGATTCACTTCCTGTGGGTCCCCCTACTCCACCCGCCCAGCCAAATGCCGCACCGGTCAATCCACCGTGCAACCCGGCTTTCAAGTTACCACCTGAACCAGCAAATCCTGCGGCAAACCCACTCCCTGCCCCCGTCGCTATGGCAAGACCGGTCGAGTTCGCAGCAAACCAACCGGCATTGACAAACCACTCGTTAAGTACATTGCCTGTGTAATAAGCAATCGCAACAGTGGCTGCCAGCCTGAACACTTTGTTTCTGAACAGCTTCTTCAGGAAGTATCCGCTTGGGTCCGTGTAGCTCAGCGGGTTGTTGTTCACATAGGCGTAGCGGTTGTAGTTCTGCAGATTGTTCGGTTGCGCCACAAACGGGTCAGCACTCATGAACCGGCCCAAGCTGGCATCGTAAATTCGCCCGTTCATGTGCACCAAGCCCAAGTGGTCCAGATGCTCGTGGCCCGTATAGCCTTCATCTGTCGCTCCCAGCAAGTGCCCACCGTTGGCGGTGTAATCCGTGCCGTTGAGGTTTCGGCGCTTGCCCCAGACATCGTAGCTGTAGCGCTCCACCGCTTGCCCATCTATGCCCGTGATCAGCACCACGCTGCCCAGATGGTCCCGGTGCATGAACCGGGTGACCTTGGTTTCGGTCACTGGGCCTGGCTGGCCCAGCAGTCCCCCCAACAACGGGGGCTCACCCACCGCATACGTGTCCAGAAACAGGATGCGCCCGCCAATGTAGTACTTGCCTTGGGTGGTCTTGGCGGTGCTGTTGACTTCCAACTCAAAGTTCTCGGTGTACCAGGTCGTGATGTTCTGGCCGTTGTAGGCGGCCACTTGTTTAACCCGTTGGTGTTCCGGGCCATACAGGAATTTGCTGCTCTGGCTGCCCTGGGTGATGGTATCGACCATGTCGAAGCTCATCCAGGTGACTGTTGCTCCTCCTCCTGTGAGCATATTGCCGTTGGCGTCATAGGTGTACGTTGGGTTGCTGGTGCCGTGGACGCTCCCGGTGATTTGGGTGATCTGGTGCGGCTTGCTGGTCGTCCCATAAACATAGGTGCGGCCATCTTTGGAGGTGATGTTGCCGTTGCTGTCGTAGACCACTGATTTGTTGGGGATGCCGGTGGTGCCGTACGCCCCGGTGACCCGATTCAGTTTGTCGTAGATGAAGTTCTCTGCCCGGGCCACTGGGCTGGCCGAGGAGCCGGGGTTTCCAAAGTCGTTCCAGCTTCGCGCAGTGAGGTTGTTCTCGCTATCAAAGCTGTACCCTTCTGCCAATCGGTCTGCTGCGCTGTCGCTGGTGCCCACTGATTTCATATTGGTGCGATCCCATCCATCGGATTGGATGGTATCGATCAGTCCGTTGCCCAGCAGTATTCGCGATACGGTGTCCCGTCCACTGGCGGTGATGCTCTTGACTTCCCAAAGCAAGGCGTCTGTGCTGTGGTCTTTTTGTCGGATCACCCCCAACGTACCGTAATCGTTTCTGACGATGTAGCCTGAGCTTGGCGCTGCGTTCGTGGTCGGCGCCGGGTTGGGCTGTACTCGCCCTGGGTACACTGTCCTGAGCACGCGGCCTGTCCCGTTTTCATAGACGGTGCCACTCCAGAATACGTTGCCGTCCATGGCCACACGCTGGCTGACCTCGCGACCCAGTGCATCGTAGCAGTGAACACGGTCATACCCTGTGCTAGTCGTGGCTTGTGTCAGCTTGCCTTTGGCCGTAGCAGGGGCTGAGGCACATTGGCTGTTGTGGGTGTCGTAGCCCCAGGTGCTGGTCAGGTCGGGTTCTTTTTTCTCGGTCTGTCGCCCTGCTTTGTCGTAGGCTACGGTGGTCAGCTGACCTTTGGCGTTTTGTTGTAGCCTTAACTCTCCCAAGGCGTTGTAGCGGTACTGCCATGTGCCTAGGTGTGGCTCGGTCATGGACAGCTTTCGGCCGCGACGATCGTAGGTCATGGTCGAGACGACCCCGTTGGCGTTGACGCTGATTTGATTGCCGGTGGCGTCATAGCTGTATGTCACAACCTTGCCATATGGGTCGGTGACGCTTTCAAGCTGGCCTACCACATTGGTGCGAGTGTAGGTGATATCCCCTTTAGTATTGGTCGTCCGGGTGTTCAGACCCTCGTATGTTACAAATCGGTAATAAGTTCCGCTGCTGTTAGCATTAGAGGCCACGGGGTCTTCAACCTGATCCCATCGCACTCGGTCAGCAAGGTCATACTTGGTGAACACCCATTGCACAGTCTGTTGTGCGGTATGGCCTGTGGTGTCGGACAAGTAAGTGTTACTCTTTTTAGCAACTCGACCCCACACGTCGTAAGCGGTGTCTTGTGTTTCCCAAGCCCAAGCGTTCGTGCCTGTGATGATCTGTGTTTGGGCGCGGATTGAACGGTTAAAGGTGTCAAAGAAGGTGCGTTTAACTGGTCCAATCGGTTGGTCGCTGGAGCTCAGGTCTCCGGTGCGCACGTAGTAATAGGGTACGGCCCCCTGGACATTACTTGGGCAGACCCCAGCCACCGCTGCAGAACATAAAACGTACTCCCAATAGGTCTTGGTGCCATCAGCACGAGTCTCTCGCACTTTACGCCCAAAGGTGTCATACGCCCAGGTCGTAGTCAGGTTGTTGGGCCCTGTTTGCTTTACGAGGGTGCCAAAGCGGTTGTCAAATTCCTGTTTTTCTGAGTGACCAAGGGTATTGGTGTTGCTCGACGGAAACTGACCCGCAACTGGGTTAGCGGTAGTGGCGACGTACGAGCTCTGTACTGTACGGCTTTCAAACTGGGCATACTCGCCAGTCACTGAGGCTGTGGTGGGGGCAACTGCAGGGGCTGCCGCTTCGCTGCCTATGCCCGGAATGGCACTGCCGTTGCAATTGCGAGTTTCAGTCGCAGTGCGGTTTCCATACGCATCCAAGGTGTACGCAGAAACCAGGCACAGTGATGAGCTACCAGGCTCGATGATCTCGCGCACCAGCAAACCATCGGTGTCGTACACAAAGGCACTGGTCCGCGTGATGGTCTCAGCTAACGCACCACCACTGATCAAGGACAACGACAGACACAGCAAGGCCAAACGCTGATAACGCAAATCCATCAGAAATCCCCAATACACAGTGCAAACTACACAATCAATAGGAAAAAATACAAATGATGTTCAACAACCCTGTATGTCTGATCTAGGGCTTGACATGCGTCACAGCGCTTTTAATGAGTCGAGTCAAAAACACTTAATAAGGTACGCCGTAGAACACAATTATTATTTTATTTAATTAAACAATAAAAAACAGTACTACATTTCCAAAAAGTTTTAATTAGATATTTAAATCCCCCAAAGAACCGAACCCCAACATAACACCATTGAAATCAGATTAAAAATCAAAAAATATAAATTTAATTTACTTTCTAAAAAACCTCAGAGCTACAATAGTAACCCCGCTAGTTAAAATCAAAATAAAGATAATCCACCAGAGGAACTCAAACAAATCGCTATCAAGATACCTTAAAACAAAATAAATGAAAACAGCAATCGAAAGTGCGACAACTTGAAATTTAAGTACGGCCTTTTTTACAACACTATCAATCAACCTCTCTTCATTCATAAAGGCAAGAATATTTTTCGGCATAGAAAACAACGCAGAAAAAATCACATAAACCCCTGTTAAAATAAAAATGGAATATAAAAAAGGATTTTTCAAATGCCACTCAAAAAGCATCACAAAGAATGAAAAAAAAATGAGAACTGAACCGATCTTATCCACAATCACCCCTAGTCACCATTTACACAGATCCCCGGTCTGTACCATACAAACCCTTAACCCTGCCCCTTTGAAATTACCAAGCCGTGGCCCACCAGCAGAAACGCTTACTCCATATGGAGTATCAAAAGAGATAGAAGTGGCAGCCCTTTTCACTGCAATCGATAGCCTACTTCCACCTAGAAAGGTATTTTCAGAAAATAATGCAAAACTAAAATTTGTGGCATTTATCTCAGCTCTAGCTGAACTAACCTGCCCCATACCACCAGCCGAAGCACCTAAACCCAACCCGACTAACAAACACCGTGAGCATGTATGAATGGACTCTCCATTTACATCCAACGCAAGACCTTCATCAAAACCAGCCCCAAAGACTCCCACCATCCCGTCAGCCGTCACCCCAGCTCCAACACCTAGCTCAGAAAACAACGCTTTGGCTCTATCTTTAGCCTTCTCCAAAAGAGATGACCTTCTATCTTGATCTTGCGATGAAGATACCTGATTGTAGAGGTAGATGTAGGTTGCACTGCGTGCACCGTTGGCGAACTTACCGCCGGTCAGCTCCGATACCGTTCCCCCTACTATCGCTGCTGCAATTCCACCAGTAATTCTCTGCCCTATCGAATCTGAACCTGCATAGAGTTCAATGAACGGCGATACCACTTTTGTGAATCCCCCCGTGATTGCGGCACTGCCACAATCATTACCACCAATCGTTGCGGATACGCAGCTAACGGCTGCATGCGCAAAGACTGCCTCAGGTGGCGGCAATGTTCCTGCTGGCACCTTGTATTGACCAGCAATCAAGTCGGCGCCTAACAAGGCGACTCCAGCTGATGCACCTGCCTTGAGTGCCCCTTTCGAAGAAACCCCTTGAGCCCTCGCATTGTTGTACTCACCAGCAGCAGCACAAGCTGGGGCAAGCAGCCCGCATTTTGCTGACGCAACGGCAATCACAAATGAACTGACTTTGGGACCTAAAGCCTTGAAGATTGCCCTTGAGAATCCAGAGAACAACTTTTTCAGGAAGTATCCGCTTGGGTCCGTGTAGCTCAGCGGGTTGTTGTTCACATAGGCGTAGCGGTTGTAGTTCTGCAGATTGTTCGGTTGCGCCACAAACGGGTCAGCACTCATGAACCGGCCCAAGCTGGCATCGTAAATTCGCCCGTTCATGTGCACCAAGCCCAAGTGGTCCAGATGCTCGTGGCCCGTATAGCCTTCATCTGTCGCTCCCAGCAAGTGCCCACCGTTGGCGGTGTAATCCGTGCCGTTGAGGTTTCGGCGCTTGCCCCAGACATCGTAGCTGTAGCGCTCCACCGCTTGCCCATCTATGCCCGTGATCAGCACCACGCTGCCCAGATGGTCCCGGTGCATGAACCGGGTGACCTTGGTTTCGGTCACTGGGCCTGGCTGGCCCAGCAGTCCCCCCAACAACGGGGGCTCACCCACCGCATACGTGTCCAGAAACAGGATGCGCCCGCCAATGTAGTACTTGCCTTGGGTGGTCTTGGCGGTGCTGTTGACTTCCAACTCAAAGTTCTCGGTGTACCAGGTCGTGATGTTCTGGCCGTTGTAGGCGGCCACTTGTTTAACCCGTTGGTGTTCCGGGCCATACAGGAATTTGCTGCTCTGGCTGCCCTGGGTGATGGTATCGACCATGTCGAAGCTCATCCAGGTGACTGTTGCTCCTCCTCCTGTGAGCATATTGCCGTTGGCGTCATAGGTGTACGTTGGGTTGCTGGTGCCGTGGACGCTCCCGGTGATTTGGGTGATCTGGTGCGGCTTGCTGGTCGTCCCATAAACATAGGTGCGGCCATCTTTGGAGGTGATGTTGCCGTTGCTGTCGTAGACCACTGATTTGTTGGGGATGCCGGTGGTGCCGTACGCCCCGGTGACCCGATTCAGTTTGTCGTAGATGAAGTTCTCTGCCCGGGCCACTGGGCTGGCCGAGGAGCCGGGGTTTCCAAAGTCGTTCCAGCTTCGCGCAGTGAGGTTGTTCTCGCTATCAAAGCTGTACCCTTCTGCCAATCGGTCTGCTGCGCTGTCGCTGGTGCCCACTGATTTCATATTGGTGCGATCCCATCCATCGGATTGGATGGTATCGATCAGTCCGTTGCCCAGCAGTATTCGCGATACGGTGTCCCGTCCACTGGCGGTGATGCTCTTGACTTCCCAAAGCAAGGCGTCTGTGCTGTGGTCTTTTTGTCGGATCACCCCCAACGTACCGTAATCGTTTCTGACGATGTAGCCTGAGCTTGGCGCTGCGTTCGTGGTCGGCGCCGGGTTGGGCTGTACTCGCCCTGGGTACACTGTCCTGAGCACGCGGCCTGTCCCGTTTTCATAGACGGTGCCACTCCAGAATACGTTGCCGTCCATGGCCACACGCTGGCTGACCTCGCGACCCAGTGCATCGTAGCAGTGAACACGGTCATACCCTGTGCTAGTCGTGGCTTGTGTCAGCTTGCCTTTGGCCGTAGCAGGGGCTGAGGCACATTGGCTGTTGTGGGTGTCGTAGCCCCAGGTGCTGGTCAGGTCGGGTTCTTTTTTCTCGGTCTGTCGCCCTGCTTTGTCGTAGGCTACGGTGGTCAGCTGACCTTTGGCGTTTTGTTGTAGCCTTAACTCTCCCAAGGCGTTGTAGCGGTACTGCCATGTGCCTAGGTGTGGCTCGGTCATGGACAGCTTTCGGCCGCGACGATCGTAGGTCATGGTCGAGACGACCCCGTTGGCGTTGACGCTGATTTGATTGCCGGTGGCGTCATAGCTGTATGTCACAACCTTGCCATATGGGTCGGTGACGCTTTCAAGCTGGCCTACCACATTGGTGCGAGTGTAGGTGATATCCCCTTTAGTATTGGTCGTCCGGGTGTTCAGACCCTCGTATGTTACAAATCGGTAATAAGTTCCGCTGCTGTTAGCATTAGAGGCCACGGGGTCTTCAACCTGATCCCATCGCACTCGGTCAGCAAGGTCATACTTGGTGAACACCCATTGCACAGTCTGTTGTGCGGTATGGCCTGTGGTGTCGGACAAGTAAGTGTTACTCTTTTTAGCAACTCGACCCCACACGTCGTAAGCGGTGTCTTGTGTTTCCCAAGCCCAAGCGTTCGTGCCTGTGATGATCTGTGTTTGGGCGCGGATTGAACGGTTAAAGGTGTCAAAGAAGGTGCGTTTAACTGGTCCAATCGGTTGGTCGCTGGAGCTCAGGTCTCCGGTGCGCACGTAGTAATAGGGTACGGCCCCCTGGACATTACTTGGGCAGACCCCAGCCACCGCTGCAGAACATAAAACGTACTCCCAATAGGTCTTGGTGCCATCAGCACGAGTCTCTCGCACTTTACGCCCAAAGGTGTCATACGCCCAGGTCGTAGTCAGGTTGTTGGGCCCTGTTTGCTTTACGAGGGTGCCAAAGCGGTTGTCAAATTCCTGTTTTTCTGAGTGACCAAGGGTATTGGTGTTGCTCGACGGAAACTGACCCGCAACTGGGTTAGCGGTAGTGGCGACGTACGAGCTCTGTACTGTACGGCTTTCAAACTGGGCATACTCGCCAGTCACTGAGGCTGTGGTGGGGGCAACTGCAGGGGCTGCCGCTTCGCTGCCTATGCCCGGAATGGCACTGCCGTTGCAATTGCGAGTTTCAGTCGCAGTGCGGTTTCCATACGCATCCAAGGTGTACGCAGAAACCAGGCACAGTGATGAGCTACCAGGCTCGATGATCTCGCGCACCAGCAAACCATCGGTGTCGTACACAAAGGCACTGGTCCGCGTGATGGTCTCAGCTAACGCACCACCACTGATCAAGGACAACGACAGACACAGCAAGGCCAAACGCTGATAACGCAAATCCATCAGAAATCCCCAATACACAGTGCAAACTACACAATCAATAGGAAAAAATACAAATGATGTTCAACAACCCTGTATGTCTGATCTAGGGCTTGACATGCGTCACAGTGCTTTTAATTAGTCGACCTTGACGCGCTCTGGTCGCATCCGCGTCATAGGTATTGACCGTCGTCGTGCTGTAGCCTGACTGAGTTCCATCTGCGTTCAATGTCTGCTCGGTAATCTGCAACGGATTCCCGTACACATCCACGCTGGTTGTGACCTTCTTGCCAGGCAATGCGACTCCCTGTGACCACTCGGGCGTCAACTCCCATTGCTTGACCACGGTTTCCGATGCGTAAGGGATCACCGATTTGCCATTTAAACCGCTTGCTCCACATTCCAACACTGTGTTCTGACCCAACACCTTAACTGCCAAGGTTGAAACGGACTCCGATGTAAACCCGCCGATAGGAATTTTTGTTCTGTTGGCCGTGGACATGCCCTGACAAGGCCACTTTTGCATGAAGCTTTGAGAACCATATACATGGGAGTAGCCATCCGCTCCAACGGGTCTGCCTTCCATCCACTCAAACCCAAGGAAACCACGCCCACTCACAATGTCCACTTTCGGAGCACCGTAGGTGTAGTTCACAGTGTTTTTACCCCCTGAACTCGCAAGTGCTATTGCGTAGTCAGCCTGAGCAGCAACTGGGGCTTGAGTACCATAGCCCGAGTGTGATCTGGTGGCACTGACCATCATCACAGGGGGCGAGATAGGCAGTATTGGATAATCCCGGCTGCCAACGGGGATCTGATTTTTCATCCTGAGCGCGCTGTAGTGCAGATATTCGGCTTCCATTGCGCCGGAGATGTCAGAGCGACCATCCACGGTAACCGAACCAATCAGATCTCTGGAAAGATCAAGCCTGAAGGCTCCTAAATCGAAACTGGCTGAGCCTTTTTGAAGATGAGCATGGCTGTAATTGGGTTTATCATCGCCGTCGGTGTCAGTAATGTAGGTCTCAGTAAGCCCTTCACCGTCAATAAACATAGGGTAAGGAAGGTTATAGGCCGTCATCTCCTTCCATCCTGTGCCCGTGTTAACGTAGGCCTTAGCTGTCACTACACCGGATGTTTTTCGGGAGTAAAGAATGTCCACAAGACCGTCTGCATTAATATCGACCAATTTGGTGCCCAAATCCCCTAACCCATCTTGAGAAAAGTGAACTGGTGGTTTAAAACCTGGGGCAGACAGCCATCCGGTGCCCGTGTTGAAATAGGCACCGTCCTGAGTTAGGCCACTGTAGGATCTGCTGTAAATCATGTCTTGCAGTCCATCGCCATTGAGATCAACGAACCGGACACCCACATCACCAATGGAATCAACATGAATGTGATATGGCGGGGTAAACCGATCGTCAAATACCCAACCAGTACCGGAGTTGAGATATGCCCCTTTTTGAATTGATCCGTCACTGACAACTCGGTGGTAAACGAAATCGGGTAAGCCATCACCGTTCAGGTCAACAAAACGAACTCCTAGATCACCTAACCCATCTGCGGAGATATGATAAGGGGGTGCGTAACCAGCAGTCATTGTCCACCCAGTTCCAGTGCTTAGGTAGGCCCCCGCTTGAACGCCACCCCCATGAGCACGATGGTAAATTTCGTCAACACGCCCGTCACCATTGACATCGAGAAAGCGCGCCCCTAAATCAAACAAAGTATCTGTAACAACGTGAAATGGTGGCGCCAGTGCTGGGGTAGGGGTAGCTGCCCACCCCGAGCCTGTATTGAGATATGCGGTAATGTTGTTGGAATCAGCGTGTCTGTGATAGAGAAAATCCACCAATCCATCACCATTCACGTCTGCAAACCTAGCACCAACATCACCTCGAGCGTCAATTGCAACTGGCAATGGAGGAATATACCCAGGCACGTTTGTCCAACCACTACCATTGCTGATGTACGCACCTTTGTAGACAGTCGGACTCGTGGATGTTGATCTGTATACCCTGTGATAAATAAAGTCAGTTAAACCATCGCCATTGATGTCCATGACGACAGCCTTGAGGTTGCCTTGACTGGAATTATCAGCTGCAAATGGAGGATGTATTGTTGGTGTTGCTATCCACCCTTTGGTTTCTGTCGAATCCAGCCAATTAAACCCTAACTCGGGCAAACACTTGTTGGCCCCATCACATTCAACCAACTTTGTAATCAGACTACGCCCAGTCAAAGTACTGGCTCTGGAAAACAGGCGATACTCTGTCACTGTGGTGCCAGAAACGCTCCAAGTGGAATCCCCTCCGGATACAACGGGGCTGATGGCTGCATTCAGTAAGGTTCGTACACCGCTGATCTTCTTGGCTATGCGCATGGAATAGCCCGCGGTGAAAGAAGTCATTAAATCCGTGCGCTCAACCGCAGGTCCGAAGCGATTCGACTCTGAACCATAGCCAAATTCAACGCAGTTTTTTGGCAGTTGGTTTAGATTTGAATTACCCGTGTAGCAAATTGCCTTAGGGTAAATTTCACCTTTAGCAGTATTTGTATGGTAGTAAGCCTGCCAATAATTGCCTTTGGCGTCAGTCACACGGCTCAGTACGAACTGAATCGCAATATCGCCAGCAGGTGTACTGAAAGGCACAAACTCCATCAACTCGCCAGCCTTTGTATACACCTTGAAAGTCCTGGTTTGCAGGCTGCCTGTCCATGAAGTCCCAACGATGCGAGCACCGTTATACACCTCAGTTGCATATGTTGCACCGTCGGCACCATAGGTGCCTGTTTGTAGAATTAACCGCTGACCATCCATGCAAAGACGATCGCTGGAGCTCATGGTTATCGCTCCGCGAACACCGTCTGCCGCAGGAATACTAGGGCACCGCGTGATTGCGCTGAGGCCGTCTAAAGACCAGCCAACGCCAAGAATGCCGTTACCGAATTGACTGTTGTAACTCAATTTAACACTGGGTTGCACACCCGCAACGCCTGGTGGAACTCGCACAGCCACGTCATAATTAAGTTCACCTGTCGCACCCACGTCCCACTTGGTAGGCGTGTTCATCATTGCAAAGGGCTGAGCAATAGAAACCAGCATCCCGAAAAGGATCATAGGTACTGCGTGACTTATTTTTTTCATGGTTACGTAATAGACCTAGAGACGATTGCACCAGTGCGACTCACCTTGGGCGCCTAGCTGGACAGATAACTCAGTAACAAATCTCACACATACTCTTAACAATCCTTAGCTTCTTATCTATTGTGGGATTGGTTTTCATATACCACAAGTCAGAAAGTACCTACAGAATTTCTATCATGACAATCGATAGATGCGCTGCACTTCGATCTCTCTTTTAACTTTGATCTTTCATAAAATTGGGGTTCATAAAAATCAACTCGTAAAATCGACAGTAGCCAATCAATATCAACCGCAGACTGACTGAATTATATGGTTTACTATCGAGAGTAGTTTGTATTCCAATCAACAAATGTTTTCGGGTACACCCCCAACGCACCATGCACGATGCACGCATTCGCCCTACAGGCTTTACTCTGCTTGAATTACTCGTGGTGCTGGTGATTCTTGGCCTATTGGCCGCCTACGTTGGACCTCGTTACTTTGGGCAACTTGGGAAGGCAGAATCCAAGACAGCACAAACCCAGGTTGTCGCATTTGGCAAGGCCCTTGATGCTTTTCGCTTAGATGTGGGTCGTTACCCATCTTCATCTGAAGGCCTGCTCGCGCTGTACCAAAAACCAGAGCAGCTTTCATCGTGGTTTGGCCCATACTTGGATAAGCCACCTCCGCTCGATCCTTGGGGAAAAGCGTATGAGTATCGATCACCAGGGCAGCATGGAGATTACGACTTGTTTAGTTTGGGAAAAGATGGGATTCCAGGCGGCTCTGCAGAAAACGCCGATATCACTAGCTGGGTGACGTCTCAATCAATGAAGTGAGTTCAACATGCGTCGCTACTTAGTTACCTGCATTAACCAGTCTGGACAGATAGACACCAAGGTACAAAGCGCACCCTCAGCTAGTGCAGCAGAGCTTATCTGGCAACGGCTTGGATACACTGTGGTGACAGTCAGGGAATCTTGGCGACCAGCCTTGTTCACATACACTGAACGCCCTTTTGATCCAATACCATTGGTTCAAGAACTGATGGTGTTGCATCGAGCAGGCCTGTCAGTACCGGAGAGCTTGAGTGCCTTACTCAGTAAAGCGACAAACGCACACGCGCAGACCCTGCAAGGACTTTTAGCTAGCATCGAAGAAGGAAAGAGTCTCGCTGATGCGATGTCTTTGTATCCAGAATCCTTTCCAAAGCTCCTTGTCGCAATGATCAAGACGGCGGAACAAACCTCCAACCTGCCTGAAGCCTTAGAACGATATATTGACTATGCTGACCAAGTCGACGTAGTCAAAAGAAAGATGAAGAATGCGGCTCTCTATCCATCGCTTCTACTTGTTGTCGGGGGTGGCGTTTTATTGTTTCTGCTGACTTATGTTATCCCACGATTCGCGGGAATTTACGAAGGACTAGAAGGAGATTTGCCGTGGCTTTCGGAAATGCTGCTCTGGTGGGGTAGGAATCTCAGGGATAATGGGATCTACGTCTTTGTGATTTTCGCATTCGGTTTAGGATTAGCATACAAAATTGCGGTGCATCCTGCATTCAAAGATGCAGCCCTTTCGCTCCTTCTACAACATCACACTGTTAATCGACTTTGGATTGGTTATCGTTTGAGTCGTCTTTATCGAGCCCTGGGGTTGCTCATTACAGGCGGAATCCCAGTCAACACAGCTTTTGTCCAGGTCGAAGATTTAGCCGGTCACGAAGACACAAAAAAACTGCGCCTTGCAGGTGAGATGCTGACACAGGGCAAGTCGGTAACAGCGGCCCTGACGCAGGCAAAACTCACGACAGAAGTAACTTCAAGATTGCTTAATGTTGGGGAACGAACAGGGTCGATAGGTGAGATGTTCAACAAATCTGCGCTGCTTTTGGAGGCCGATACAGGCAAAGCTGTAGAGGCCTTCTCAAGAATCTTTGAACCCCTTCTCATGGCCTTGATTGGCATCATCATAGGCATGGTGGTGGTACTAATGTACCTACCAATTTTTGAGTTGGCCAATAGCCTGCAATAGCACTATGAATCCGATGCCTAACAACCCCTTCGATTGGAAAGTGATCACAGCGGAAGATCTCAAAGGATACACACCTGATTTTTCTAGGATATCACTGCATCAAACACGCCAGTGGAGCTGCGCCGTTGCGTTTCCAGAGGGAGGAAACGAGGCCTTCTGGGTAGTGTCAGCGCCACGAAAACCTCTTCTCTACGATTGGGCAATCATACAGATCCCCCGTGAAGTAATGCTCAGGCCTGTTCTCGCAATACAGGAACACTTTGACTCCTGGTTGAACGATCATGAGGCAAGTCTTTCTGCCTTGCCCACTTCGCAGGAGAATCTGGAACTGCATTTGAACCAACAGACCGGGTTGAACCTATCGATTGCTGAGATCTCACAAACTGAAAATTCAGTTGTTCGCTTAGTGGATTCGACCCTATTCGATGCCCTTCAAGCAAGCGCTTCGGACGTTCACCTAGAAACAGGAACCAGTGGACTGGCGATCAAATATCGCATAGACGGTGCCCTTTGCACTGTGCTGGAGGTCGAATCCAAGCTAATTGCTGAGCAAATGATTTCTCGAGTTAAGGTTCTGGCGGAGCTTGATATTGGCGAAAGACGAGTCCCTCAGGATGGTCGATTTAAAGTAAATTGCTTGGGCAGGTCAATCGATGTACGAGTGTCGATAATGCCTTCGATCCATGGTGAGGATTCGGTACTTCGACTGCTGGACAGAAGCACATTGGCAGACTCGTCACAACAACTTAAGCTTGACACCCTTGGGTTTGATGCGAAAACCCTAAATGAACTCAGAAAACTTATCAGCGCCCCATATGGCATGGTATTGGTCACTGGTCCAACAGGTTCGGGGAAGACCACCACGCTGTATGCTGCACTGAGTGAATCTCGATCACCAGAAGAAAAAGTGATCACAATTGAGGACCCTGTCGAATACAAATTAGAAGGCGTTCTGCAGATCCCAGTTAATGAAAGAAAAGGATTGACCTTCTCTAAGGGTCTAAGATCAATACTGCGCCATGATCCAGACAAAATAATGGTGGGCGAAATTAGAGATCCTGATACTGCCCAAGTGGCTGTGCAATCGGCATTAACTGGACATCTAGTTTTTACATCAGTTCATGCCAATAACGTTTTTGACGTGTTGGGGCGATTTCTTCACATGGGCCTAGACCCATATACATTTGTTTCTGCGATCAATGGCGTCGTTGCTCAACGCTTGATTAGAGTGCTGTGTAACAACTGCAAGGTACCAACCCGATCCACCGCTACCAACAGCGATCAAGAATTCAGAAGCATGCATGATCAAGGGTCTGAGGCATCAAGTCATTTCAAAGCAGTCGGCTGCCCGCACTGTAGGGGAACTGGTTACAAAGGGCGTCGAGCGATTGCAGAGGTTCTCGTGATGAACGATACACTTCGAGACAAAATTGTTAGTAAAGAATCCATACAGTCAATCAAACTGTACGCGGCAAGCCATGGGTTTATTCCTATCGCACAAAAAGCCACTTGTCTTTTTAATCAAGGCATCACCTCAGCCGAGGAGGTAAGTCGTGTGGCTTTCTCAACGGAGCAATAGGCTCAGCATTTACTCTGACGGTGAACGACACCGCGGTTGGTACGTTCCTCAATTGTCTCCAACTTCAGGGCAACCGGAGATATCTACAAGCGCTGTCAACGATTTAATGAACACAATCAAGACAGAGCATAAAATTCCGAAACCTTGGACCGCATATCGATCCACCTTGCGCCTGGCACCAAGCGTCTCAAAATGTATTCTTGGTCCCTCTGCAAGCCGCAAGCTTAGCGCATTCGAGCTAGATGGACTCGCAAAACATTGGGGCAATACACTCGGTCTCGACCAGAGCAGCCCATGGATATGGAAGGCATTTCAACAAAATCCGCAAGCCCCTGTTGTAATTTGTGCTTGCAATGTAGATTTCTCCGAAACTAGAGTATTTGAAAACGTGGCCCCAGAGCTCATGTATTTGTTCACTAGTCTAAAACGCAAAGATTCCGGCTTTTTAATCAGTAGAGATCAGTACATTGTTCAAAGTGCTGTGGTGACTAATGGTGTTATCAAATCCATAAGGTCTTGGCCTGCTGAGTATGCTTGTGAAAGATCACAGATAGTTTCCATTCACAAGAAGCTAGAACCTGAAATGGATAGCAACGCTGCCATGTTAATTATTGAATCTTCTTGCGGGGATATTCAACGCCATGAGTCTTAAAGTAGTTAATTTTTCGACAAATCAGCGGAGATACAAACGCAACGGCATCGTATTGTGCTTTTTGATCGCGACATGCTGTGCGACGCTTGTCGGAATGCTGGTCACGCGGGATCAGCTGATTCAAGCCAGAGCCCAACTAACGAATTCACACATCGAAGCACCATCGACGCTTACTCAATCTCATCAGACAACAGATCGTAGATTGTTAGACTTTTGGTCAGAACAAAAAGCGAATTGGTCAGCACTGTTTTCCGCATTAGAACAAGCTGGTAGCAACGACATCACACTACTTCAAATTGAACCCAAATTCAGTGATCGCAAGGTAACCATATCAGGCCTAGCGAGGGACCATGAAACCGTAGATCGATATCTCGGGAAACTGGAATCATCTACAGTTATCGGTCAGGTTGAATTACAACGCTATCGCCGTACAACTATTAGCCCCAATGGATTGGAGTTTCATGCAACTGGGGTATGGGAAAGTGAATGAGCGTAGTTTTACAGGAAACACGACTGCTCAGTGGCTCTCAGCACTTGAGCACTCCAGGACTCGTCTGATCACCCTAGGATTATTTCTTCTGGTGGAGTTGGCTGTCGGTACGATATGGATCACCAGCAGCAAAGAGCTGGCTGATGTCAATGTCAAACTGGCAGCCAAACTAGAAGAACGAATACAAAATGAGAACAGATTAAAGTTGATCAAATTGGATGGCGTAGAGCTAGAACAGGCCATTCGATCTCAACTTGCTACGAGAGATAGACTGAACGGCTTGCTACTGTTCTTGGAAAAAACAGCAGGTTTGCAAGGCGTGACGCTGAACGATGGGAATCAGATTTATCAGCCAGCCACAAAAACCAAGCTCGCTCATTCAACCATCCAGTATTCAGTTCAAGGAAGCTATCCCCAAGTGCTTCAATTCGTTGCACAGGCATTGAATGAAAACCCAGCGCTAACTGTTAAGAGTTTGACGTTTCGCCGACAGGATCCAATGATCAGTAGCCCCAGTGTTTCACTTGAAATGAATTTTTATTACGAATGAACAAAACCAACAAGCCAACTCATCTAAGGCTTATGCTTTTAGGCTGCATCGGCATGACACTAGTCATCCTGAACGTCCATCAGATACTTGAATCAGTTTGGCCGGACAAGGGTGCCGAGAAAGTAGAGGCTAGTGGACATCAGGTTTCCACGAGTTCCCTACCATTGGGGGCAACTCTAGGTAGATCCAAATGGGAGCCAAGTGGACTGGATTTGTTCAACGTACCGATTCCAAAAACCGAAGTGCCACCTGAGCGAATGACAACCAAAAGCAAACCGCCCCCTCCCCCTTTACTAACTGCAGAGGTTATTCCTCCACCTCTGCCATTTTCAGTACTTGGATTATTCAAAGGTGAAAGCGGCAACCTTCTGTATTTGCAAGAGGGAGGACGATCTATACCGATATCTCAAGGTACTGCTTTGGGTCAGGGAGCCTACAAGGTAGAGCTGATCAGTGAATCAAAGGTATCAATTAAGCATCTACCTACCAACCATTTGTACGAACTCAACATGAGTGATCTAGAGTGAATACTAGCAAGTACCTGTCATTGATATTGATCGCATTTTTCTTGACTGGATGCGCTGCCTCACGCGCGTATCGGGAGGGAAATAGATTGCTGGAAACAGGAGACTCATACAGCGGTCTCAGCAAGCTCGAAGAGGCGATGATCAAAGACCCTCGCAACACCGAGTATAGGGCTGTCTATTTTCGGCAGAAAGAGCGTTTGATCAACAAGACGCTAACCCTCGCAGAGGGCAAGTTAGCCGATGGAGCTCTTGATGAAGCTCGAACAGATTTCAGGCGGGTCCTTACGCTAGATGCTGGCAACGCGCGTGCACAGCGAGGGATTGAGCAGCTGGATGTTTTATCAAAGGTTAACGGCCTAACAGCTGAGGCGCTCGAACTCATGCGAGAGGGCCGACTGGCTGAAAGTGAAACGTCCATTCGCCAGGCGCTCGCTCTTCAGCCAAGCAATGAGAGCTTGAAGACCCTAAAGGACGAACTCGATTCAGCCATGGGTACCAAACCGACTAATCCGGTAACGGAGCTTGGAACTCAGTTCAAGAAGGCTGTTTCCTTTAGTTTCAGAGACGCATCTCTGGGTGCCGTATTTGATGCATTGGTTCATGCAACAGGCATCAATTTCATCTTTGATAAAGATGTGCGTACAGATACACGTACATCAATGAGCATCAAAAACAAACCTGTGAATGATGTCTTAAGGGTGATTCTTTCTATGAATCAACTCAATAGCAGAGTGTTGGATGATTCTACTATTCTGATTTACCCGAACACCGCTGGCAAAATTGATGAGTACCAAGAACTCATTATTCGCAACTTTTACTTAAGTCATTCCAATGTACAACAAACGGCCGGCCTGCTTAAATCAATGCTGAAAGCCAAAGACATCTTTGTCGACGAACGTTTGAACCTGATCGTCATGAAAGACACTCGGGAAACTATCAACTTGGCAGAGAAGCTCATCGCGTCTCAGGATCTTCCTGAACCGGAGGTGATGCTGGAATTGGAAGTACTTGAGATTGCAACAAATAAAATGCGAGATCTTGGAATCCGTTGGCCAGATCAGATATCAGGGTCCGTCACAGGGGCAGCGGGAACGCGTGGGGAATTAAGCTATGACGAATTCAGAAATCCGACAAAAGGCTTGGTGACAATCCAAGTCAACAACCCACTGATCACCGCTAGATTACGACAATTAGACGGGGAAGCTAGCCTCCTTGCCAACCCAAGAATCCGTATCAAGAACCGCTCAAAGGCCAATATTCTTATCGGTGAACGAGTACCAGTAGTTACAACCACAATCACCCCAAACGTGGGAACCAGTGAGTCAGTGAATTACTTGGATGTAGGCCTGAAGCTGAATGTTGAACCAGCGATATCGCTAGATCAACAAGTATCCATGGGCATTAGTCTTGAGGTATCCAACATTCTGGAAACAATCACGAGAACCTCGGGATTGCAGACTTACCGATTGGGAACTCGCAACGCTTCAACAATGCTACGGGTCAAAGATGGCGAAACTCAAATCCTGGCTGGCTTGATTCAGCAGGATGAAAGGAATTCAGCGCAACGGGTTCCATTCTTAGGCGACTTCCCGATCCTCGGACGACTATTTGCGAGCACTTCAGAAAACGGTGTTAAGACAGAAATCGTGCTGTTAATTACCCCAAGAATCATAAGAAATATTCCCCTTCCAGCAAATGGTCGCAGTGAAATCTTTTCTGGAACGCAGACGTCAGTAGGCGCAGACCCAATTCAGCTTCGCAGCTTGACTGGACAGAATAAAGCACCAAAGAACACCATCGCAGGCGAACCGGCCCCTTCGACAGGCTCAGTTATCACTACACCCGGAGCAAACTCACCAAACGGCAATTTGCTGAGTACTCCAAGCCAACCCATTCCTCAAACAACATTGCCCAATATGCCAAACGTCTTCATACCCCCTATGCCAGGAGTGTCGCCTTGAAGCGTTCCATGGGTTTCACACTAATTGAGATGCTTGTAGTGGTGGCAATAGTGGGAGTTTTGGCATCCGTCGCAGTCCCATTGACCGAGCTGGCATCAAGACGCGCTAAAGAGGAGGAGCTCCGAAACGCTCTGCGTCAGGTTAGAACCGCTTTAGACGAATACAGAAAAGCCGCTGAACAGAATCGAATAGAGAAAGAAGCGGATGCATCTGGTTATCCGAAAAAATTGGATGATCTGGTGATAGGCGTTCCTGCTATCAACCTACCGAATCGCCCTCCTATATATTTTCTTCGTAGGATACCCAGAGACCCATTCGCCCCAAACAACCTGTCTGCATCAGAATCCTGGGGGATACGCAGCTATGAAAGCCCGCCAGATGCACCAAGAGCTGGAAAAGATGTCTATGATATTTTTTCGAAATCTGAAGAGATTGGACTGAACGGAATTCCATACGCCCGTTGGTAGGAACCATGATGAAAAAAGTCGCCGGCTTTACCATGATTGAACTGTTGATTGTTCTAGCGATCCTGGCGACTCTACTAACAATTGCAGCACCCCGATACTTTTCAAGCGTTGACCGGGCAAAAGAATCTGCACTAAGACAGAACTTGTTTGTTCTGAGAGATGCCATCGACAAGTTTCACAGTGACAATGGTGAATACCCAGAGGAGCTCGCTGTATTGGTCGATAAAAGATACATACGCTTTATACCCGAAGACCCTTTCACTCGCACGACAGACAGCTGGATTCTCATCAGACCAGCAGGAGCCGACACCGATTCAAAAGAAATTTATGACATAAAAAGTGGAGCTACTGGGACATCCACGAAAGGAGATCCATATGGCAATTGGTAGAAGTATCAACCAAAACGGAAATGGCTATACTTACCTTTCCCTACTTTTCGCCTTAGCAATACTCGGATTTGGTCTATCTGTGACTGGCGTGATATGGAGCACTGAAGCACGTAAAGCTAAAGACCGAGAACTTGAATTCATAGGACAAGCTTTCATTAACGCAATTGCAAGCTACTATCAAAGTAGCCCAGGATCAGTTAAATCGTTCCCACCTAGCCTCGACGAACTAACACTAGATTCCAGATTTCTTTTCGTAAAAAGACACCTTCGAAAAATTTATCCCAACCCCTATTCAAATCAGCCAGATTGGGTAGTTATTTATTCTCCTTCAGGAGGAATCCAAGGTATAGAAGTGGTGACCCCCCGGGGTCAAAAGAAAACTTTTGTGTACACCGTCCGGTAGCACTGCGACAGACTGACGCTAACTATCCCTGTAGTTAATTTTCTGCCGACCTCGCTCAAAATGAATTTGGGCGTGCAATGTTGCCAATCAAGAACTCCTCATCGTCTCTGACAATCCTCTTGAAGGGTCTGAAATCTTCTGCGTGATAGGGCTGGCTGAGGCCATCTATCAAAGTTTGACTGTCAGTGCTGAAGGAACGGGAAACTCGTATATTCTCAACGAGGCTTAAACCGGCTTGGTCGACTGATCTTGATTTGATGAGTTGAGGGATGATTTTGTGCCGACGCGGTGCCCTTGGCTTTCCAACCCACTGTAACGCCTCCGGTGTATGGGGGACTCGACCATAGAAGCTGGTTGCAGCCCCTGCCCAAGCTCTGGCGGCCCCAAGCGCCTCGATTTGGCCAATGAAGGAATGCTGTTCAGCATTGGAATATGGCTTCAGAAGCGAGGCTGCTTCCTGCAACAGCGAAATACCTTCAGCGTAGACAGGCCAGCCACGGGATAGTACCTGCTTAAAAAGTGCATCCGGACTGAAACGCTTCGAATGGGTTTCGCTTCCACTCCGCAGCAGCCGCGCGCAGTGAACGATGGCAGTGTCAGGGATCCAATTAAAATTCGCCGACAGATTCTCGAACCACCGGAGCGGCACGGAATCCCATCGGTTGAATCTCAGCAGATAATAGGCCCCTGCGACTGCAGCAACGGGATCTTCGAATTTCTCGGATAGCAGATGCTTTGCGAACGATGCTGACTCTGTTAGCGCTTTGACCGAGCGCATGTCATCGCGGGACAGGAACTCCAGCAGGGTTTCTGCACGTTCCCGAAAACTGGTGACGACCACCTTTAGCTTGTCGGCTCTCGGATCCTTGGAGTCCCGCGGGGTGATCAGGACTCGGGCGCGCCCACCGCCCGGCAAGGCGACAAAGCGCCAAGTGACATTGGATCCGCCCACTTGCAAGAGCCAAGGAGATTTCCCAAGTTCCAGATCCATCTGCGTCGCCAAGTTGCTGCGGCGCTCATCGTTGGGGTGCAACTTCTCTCGCTGCCAAACGCCGCCTTGGAACCGCCACAGGCGCAGCCAGACGTTGTTGAATTCATCCATGCCGAGATCGGCGGGCGCTTCCGGGCGAGAGAGGGGCGTCTGCGGGTTCAGCTTGGGCACAGCCCAGGCGGCCCACTCGTTACGCGCGATGGCGGCGTCCGAGAAGGCGAGCCAGGCGTCGTTCGTGTCGCTCAGATCTGCACGCTTCGTTTCCGTGCGGCCGGATGGCCAAGTGAGGCGCACGTACACTGTAACGGTATCGTCCGGTACATACATCTCGGCGGGTTGCGAGGAACTTGCTGATTCTTCGTCAAGCACCGTGCCGTCGGCGTCCAGCACCTTGACCGGAAGGGTCACGTTCGCGTCTGGATCGTTGGATCCAATCAAATCCGAAGAACGATAGAAGAGGCCGACGCGCAGACGTTTCATGGATGGGACTTCAAGGTCAGCATGTACATCGGCGGCACGAGATCTTCGTCCTCGTGACGGATCAGAGGAAGTGCCCCCTGAGGATCCAGCGCCCCGACTTCATACACACCGCGTGGTAGGTCCACCTTGAACACCTGGTCGACTAGCGTCTGAGCAACCCGGTTATCGCCCTTGGCCAAGTAAAGCTCATAAAGGGAGCGGCGCTCCTTCGGTGAGAGGTCAAGTCGGACCATGACCTTCGGAGGCGCACCGATGCGCAACAGCGGGACCAAGGGGCCTTGGATAGACTGGTCGCAGACTTGCCTGTACTTGCCAGTCTCGTCGTGCTGAAGAAGTATGCGGATTGCCGCCGCCACGTTGTCGCCATCGACGTTCCAAGTCTGTTCACCAGGGCTCTTGATGCCGCAATAGCCGGATAGTGCGGAAAGGAGGGCCGAGGTGAATCGGGAAACCTGCCCGCCAAGCGGGGCAAATGCCAATTGTCCCTCGCCGGTGGCATACACCACCGTCACATGCTTGCAGGACACTTTCTTCCCGAGGTCGGCGACGATCAGGGCTTGGGGAACAGCCCCCAGGGTCACTGCTAAGCCACGGGGCACATTCCGGCACGAGTCGATGAAGAAGAACACCGCACCGAACACTTCGCGTTCAATAGCACGGATCGTCAGAGAAACGTTGAAGGCATGCGCCCATGGCTGCGCGGTCCGCCCGAAGTCTTCAGCCAGCAGATACTGGTCGGCCACCATCACACCATGACCACAGAAATAGAACACTCCAATGTTGTCGGGGTGGGACTTCATCCGATCCAGCCATGCCTCAAACGCGAGCTGAATGTTGTCTCGAGTCGCTGGCTCCAATTCAAGCTGACCGAGCGTCGGGGTGTCGATGGTGACCGGGGACTTAGACGAACACACAGCTTCCACCGATGCCAGCGGCGCAGCGTGATTCGAGAAGCCAATTCCATTCCCAAAAGGCGCGAGAGTCCAGTCAAGAAAGGCCTTCAGCGAGACCGGTGGCGAGTCCAACTGGCCAAGGCCAATCGGATCTGTGGCCAGCTTCTTGCCTCCGTCCAGGAGGTGCGGGTATTTGCCAACGCCGATTGCCAGCACATGCGTGCCTGACTGGCCAGTGACGGCTGTGTTGAGAAGGAGGGTCATGCAGCGATCAGCCTTGTGTCAGGCGCCAGGCCAAGCGCTTGTAGAAGCTGGGGCGCATGAAGTAGCCGCCGTGTGCGCCGAACGAACTGTATCCAGTGTCGTAGTGGAAGTCGGACACACCGTCGACCACGGGCTCCACCTGATAGCTGAGGACATCGTTGGTATCGAACACGTTGAGCCAACGCTTCAGGCTCGCAGGTCGTACCACGCGGCCCACAGGCGGGTTAGTGGGCAGCGTGTGGCTGCTGGCCTTGTAGAGCTTCATCTCCTCGAAGAGGCCGACCTGCGATCCGACGGTGATCAAGCAGTCAATCGCAATACTGGGATCGAAGTACGTGAGGATGTCGTACATGATCTCGCCACCGAAGCTGTGGGCGATCACGACCAGCGGCTCACCTTCGGCGGTGCTGATCGAGCTGGCCTTTCTGAGGTCTGCGAGAACCGCGCTTACCATCAAACTCGGGCTGTCGACGGTACCGCGGTCGCTCAGGTAGACGAATGCGTCTCCGGCGAACCGCGTGATGGTCGTATTGAGCTTTTTCCTCAGCAACCGACCGGCAGCCTCCGTAGTCGCGTCGGGCACCGCATTGAACAGCCGAGAGACGCCCTCCTTGAGCGAATCGAGGATGCCGCCCGCGCCGAAGCTCTCAACGTCGCTTGCTCGGGCTACGTGATTCAGCCGGTCGGCAAAGTTGGTGGACTCGGCGTCTTCGAGCCATGCCGGCTGCGGATTCGCCTCGGCATAGGCGAAGGCCAATTCGTACGACTTCGCCAGGTCGCGCGCCTGTTCCTCGGTCTCGGCGCCAGCCATCGCAGACGCGTAGAGGAGATCGATCGCCGCAAGCAAATCATTCTTTGCCATGTCGACAATATTGCCACTCGTGTGAGATTCCGCGAGCAGGCCAGCAACTCGGCCTCGAGCCTCGGTCTCGGCGTCCTTGCCAAAGGCTTCAAACTCGGCCGATGGGTTGGGCAGGACGGCCATCCCCCACGCGAACTGAGCGCCGTACTTGCCCCAGTAGGGGTTTAAAACCTGCAGCTTGTTGGGCTTCATGCCTAGCGCGGGTGCTACGATCTCTTTAAGAAAACCACTGCGGGCCTGTTCGTTCTCGCGGTAGGCCTCGCCGTCGCGGTTGTTTACGCCATGAACAAAAACGATCGGCATTGAAATTTCCCGTGCAGAACAGCAATCTGATTCTATTTAGCTATCAACTGAGTCTATATCTTGCCATTCCAATTTGTCTACCCTCCTTGATCAACCAAATCGAGGTTTCATCATGCCCTTGGGAGATAAGTGCCTTAAAACCAATAAAACGAGAAAATACAACCATGAGCTGCCGGTGATTGGCGTGATGAAGTTTTTGTCAAGTCAATATCCGAGATTTGGATGCAGACGGATTCGAATAGTACTGGCCCGGGAAGGTCTGCACTTGCATAAGGAAGGCTTTTCAAGGCTGTGGGACCATGCGGGCTTGCAGGCACCTGCCAAAACAGGCGCAGAGCCATTGCCAGCGCTATACCGAGGAAAAGATGCTAGGTCAACGCAATCGCAAAACGGCACTAGCGAGAGTTTCAACGATAAGCTTAGGGATGAATGGCTGTCGATCGAGTGGTTTTGAAACGGGCTTGAAGCACGAATAATCTTGATGACTGAGGGCAGCATTACAATGCGGCCCGGCCACACTCCAGTTTTGAATTACCTGACCTCGAATGAATTCGTGGCAGTTTTGCGAAACGATTTTTCAACCGAGAGCAGAAAGTTAAACTCTAAGTGCTGGGGTATTTGAAGACAGTTCACCCCTACGGGCTCGAGGTAACGAGCGATGTAAAAGGTAAGCTTCTATCATCAACAGCCCGTTTTCTGCGTGACAGTCCAAAATCTGATATGGCGTCTTGTTCTGAAAAGCTACACAAGTTGATGTCATCCAGTTTTCAGTTGCTTCGTTTTTAGCGGAAAGGCTAATGAGCAGACGGTCCACTGACTCAAAAATCTCGTCCAAGCCCCTAATAGTCATGTTTTGGTTCTGGAAAACAGAATGCAAACGATCCCGCTCCTCTTTGGAAAACCCCCACTTATCCCAAAGTTGTACACGTGTAGTACTGGTGACAGATCGTTTTCCGCTTTTCATATGCCACTACCCCTCCCAAAACACCAATCAAGTCAAAGTAATGAATTTTTGTAAGCGACCACCTAGCAAATCCTACAACACCCTAATGCCCGCGCCCTAGCCCCTCAATCCAGGGATTCCGATAATGATTGACCACTATATTGTGTAGATAAATACATTCATGGACCCGACACTTCGGTTTTCAGTGGAACATCGATGGACCGGGTACATTGCTTTGGACAGGCTGTGAGGAAATTCCGGCAGGCCAACTCACTTTCTCAAGAAAAGCTGGCGGAATTGGCTGGCTTGCACCGTAACCTGATCGGTCTGGTCGAGCGCGGTAAGGTCAGCGCGTCCGTCGAATCTATCTACAGCATCTGTGACGCGCTGGGGATCAAGGCCACCGATCTCTTCAATGAAGCAGAGGAGTTGTTCAACGCCCTGCAAACCGCGTTGACCGGCTCACGAAGGACCCAGCCCCGCAGAAGCAAGCTTGAACTTTAGTTTTTGCACTGAGCATGTATCTGGTCCAAGATCGCCCTCGGTTCCATTGCCTTGACCGTTCGCTCTCTCAAAGCCTTTGGTATACGCTTGAAGACTTTCATCAACCCCCCACCTTCCAGCAGATATTCTCCCCAACCCTTTTCATCAAGGCGCCGTGCAACCTGTTGCACATCTGCATCCGAGGGCATGGACAAAACTACCGCAGCATTGTCTTTTCGCTTGAATACCATGAAGAGATTTCCCACATCTTCCACATGAATTGGGTCGAAGTATTGACTGGCGGCGGCGATCAAACTTGGCCCGCTGTAGTAAAAGAGATGCGCCTTGAAGTAAATGTTGTGCGGACTGGCATCGTTCTGGGTGATGTTGGGAACCTCGACAACCAGATACCCACCATGCTCCAACAATGCATGGATTTTCGCCATAACCTGCAGCGGGTTGGCGAGATGTTCCAGCACGTGAAAGAGAGTCACCACCTCAAATTTCTGGTTGCCCAGGTCCGAGATTTGGCAGGTGTCAATCCTTATTCCATACTCATCGCGGGCAAACTCTGAATACCCCTGATGTGGCTCTACCCCTTGAGAAAGAAAGCCAGCTTGCTGGGCCATGTAAACAAACTCCCCCCCGCCTGCTCCGATATCCAACAGAGTACGCCCCGATTCAAGCCCAGCTTTCTTCATGCGAGCCAATCTATCAGCCGCCGCCAATCCTGCCCTATGTACGTACTTGGGCTTTGGTTTGTGCGTGGCCTTATAGTCTTCCCGGTAGTTGTGTGAATAGTAGATTCGCAGCTCTTCGTCCGCCGGAAGGTCTACCTGTTGAACCAACGCACATGTACCACACATCAGCATGGTCAGCGTTTCAGCACTTTTTGCATCCCTGACATTCCATGAAAACGAGCTCTCTCTTGAGCAAAGCCGACATTTATGCATCGAAAAACCCCTGTTTTGCCAATAGATACCGGCCTTGAACGTGAGAAACCGGGAGCTGAGCAAATAAAATTGAACAATATAATGGTCGCACATTATATTAGTCTTTTTGCGGAATTCGGCTTGTTCTTTTGAACCAGTTGACGATTTACGACTATGCGGTTGCTCACTCAGGCGCCCAAGCGGGGGTTTTCGCTCTTGTGGCCCGATTTGTCTGCCCACTAATTCATGCAAAGTGACTGTGGGGAGACGTTGACGCGCTGAACAAATGTCTGAATCAGTTCACTTTCAGTATTGTGTAAGATCAAATCTCTCACTAACACGCTGCACTTCTGGAGAAAGACCCGTTGCTTCTCACCTCATTACATGGAGTAGCTGCGCAATGTTGATTGCATCATCCAGTGCCCTATGATGCAGACCTATGTGCTCAATCCCAGCGATTTGAAGAGCTCCCATCATTCCCATCCGTTTGGTCGTCCGTCTCTTGGCAAAGATCTTTTTTAGGTTCGCATGCGGAAGATGAGCCGCGGGGTTTTCCACTCTGTGGCGAGCCGAATCGTGCTCAAACTGGCTACGATCATAATTGCCCCAGCTGGCCCAAATTGATTGTTCCTCTAGATACTTGATTGCAAATTCTTGAAGTAAAGGAGAAACCTGATCAAACGTTGGCGCCCCATCTACTTTGTCCTGCGTGATGGTGGTGAGCTCCGTACAAAAAGGAGTAAGAATCCTATTGACCACTGGCCGTACGAAACTTTGAAACGTGTCGAGAATTTCCCCTTCGGAGTTGACCCAACACGCACCAATCTAAATGATTTCCATAGTCGAGCCTCTGATACTTTCGTCATTTGAACAGGTGGCTTCGAGATCGATGACTAGAACATTGGCTTTGGGGATCGCTGTGACCTCTTCTTGTGTATCCATCCCTTCAATTCCAATTTGATTTTTTGGTTTCCCATTCGCTGATAAACTGATCAAACCCGATGGCTCTAATTGAATAGTTTGGGTTCTCAAACCTGTCTTGCCACTGGGCCAAGATACTGGCCATGATTGGATTTAGCACCTGATCCGCAAGACTGCAACGGTACACTGATCCTGAGTACCCATGAAAATCCACCACCTCCTGCTCCTGGGTGAAGCTCACAATCCCGGAATTCAACCGCCACCGATCAAAGAAGTCGTCATCGGTGGACGATAACAGGCGATAAGTTACCACATGATCTTTGCTAACCTTAAGCACCGACCAGTGGTCGACATATCGAATACCATCGTCACGGTCCGTTGAAAGTGTCATGGCCTACACCCCCACAAATCCAAAATGGGCTTTTGCCTTGCGACCCATGTCGTGCAAACAGAGCCGTACAGTCGCTTCATCGATGACCTGCTCACCTAACAATGAAGATGACCCACCCTCATTGACATTCTTAGCTGCATGATCCTCCTTTGTGTCGTCTGACGCATTGCCACTAACTGATCCCATTTGATTCAAGACATTGCTCACATGACGTCGTACCACTTTGTCCAATAGACTCTGCAAGTTGCGAAGATCAACATCCTGGCTGGCCATCAAACTGATCGCCGCTTGAGTGAATCTAGTATTCAGATATGACTTCCTCAGCATGTTGCAGATAATCACTTCCCTCTGACTGCGATTGGGATAGCTAATCTCGAAACTGTCAAACCGAGATTTCAGCGGATCGGAAATCAGGTTTGCGTCATTGCTGGTGGCCACATAAATGATCCGAGATGCATCAAACTGAAGGTTGCCAAATTCATCGCGAAACTCTCTTGATGTCTGCGGCTCAAGCAAGGCTAGCAATGCACCCTCAACAGGGTATTGAGAGCCCCTCTCTGCCTTTTCGATTTCATCCAACAAGATGACAGGCGAAGCTGTGTCACTTCTGGCCATTGATGAGAAGATCAAGCCTGCCTGGCCGTTGCCCCATTTGTTACTTAGGCCTGTTAACACCCCTGCCATCGACGTGGCGGCAATGTTCACATACTCATAGCGGGTTTCTAGTGCCTCAGCCAACGCCTTGGCAAAAGCACTTTTACCAGTGCCCTTGGGACCATTCAGATTAATTGGCTTGAGCCGCTGTTCATCCTTATGTTTCAAGGGCCAAACGCGTAACTGTTCAATGATATGATCCACCACCTCCGAGAAATTTGGATAATGCATACGAAGTCGTTTCAGTCTTTGTTCAAGCGCTGTACTTTGCCTAAGGATTTTTCTAAACCCGTTGAACCTGGTCATGGGTACGAACGTGCGCCATGCCCGTGCTATTCGATCGCTGTCCTCGCCGATTTCTTCCGCAAAAGTCAGCGCTGATTGCGCAGTAAACGATCGAATCATTCCTTCGTATCGCACACAGTGTTGCTCCAAGTCGCTCATGCAGGCTTTGACGTGTGAAACAAAGGTCTCGGAATCCTTTGGAGCTGTCAGTTCCTCAGCATTGTGCAGATCCTTCAGAACTTGATCCTCTTCTGCATTGTCGTTTTGGTCTGGATAAGCACTACAGGCGTTGCCCTCTGAATTCTTGCGCCATTTCTTTTTTAGATACTCAAATTCTTCAGAAGCTACGAAGTCCCAAAGATCCTGCTGAAAATCAGGGCTTGTAAGTTGCTTTACAAACCGATCACGTTCCAACCCACGCAGCTTTTTTAATGTTTCATCCTTCCGTTTGCGAGGGACAAGAATATTCGCAGCCCCCAAATATCCATACTCGCTGCTGATTGAATCTTGATCAGTATCACTGAACCCACGTGAACTAATCGCATCGCTGAAGAAGCGACCGCCCTTATCTGAATCATCACTAAAGCGCCTTCTGCTCATTTAGAGTCTCCTTGAACAAATTGGTGTGTCAGTAGGACGCTGATCTCGTTTTTGTCGAATGCTCGAGCGCTGGCGCAATCGGCTTGATGAAGCGCAAAGCTTTCAGGTGTTTTACGTTTTCTTACCCCTGATTGGTAGTGCTGCTTTTTTACGGCGCATATCGAGTGTTCCAGTTGAAGCTCGCGGTCTGCACAATAGGCCCCTGAAGCTGCACAGGCCACTGCAATCCACTTCAACACGGTTTGTTCGTGACCCATCAGTTCGCAATTCAGGTTCGTTACATACACATCTGGTGCCAGGCGGTGGTACTCCTCGACTTTGGCTGCATCATGTAAGAGTGCGGCCAGAAGGGTAAGGCTCAAATCGAATGGTGGCTTATCAGATGCGCGCTCCTCTGGCGTTGTGGCCAAAGCCTCAAGCAAGACATACGCCACTGTCTCTGCCGTGTGCAACAACAGCCCGTGCTCTTTGTTGTGGTGGCTGCGGGTGGACGCTGCATAATTCAGAAATTTGTCAAAGCGCTTGCCCTGCCCCATGATTTCCAGATACAGAGCGCGGTCTTCGGGGTTAAGGAATCGGAAGACCTCACTGAGAAATCCACAAAGGCTTGCAGTGTCGATTACCTCATCACCACCAGCTTGCTGCAACGAAGATGGAAGAATTGCCTGGGCGTAGTCAAATGGATTGGAATCCAAGTCGCCATGAGATGGGTTGATTGTGCTGACCCAATAGTAATCACCGACTTTGATTGAGCACTCCAACACATGTTTGTCTGTATCCAGCCAGCTGTATTTGCTGAGCGCATCTAAGCCCCGATGCGCCAAATTGACAAACAACATGCCTTTGTAGCTTTTGCGCAAAGCGCAATACACAGGCCAGACCACCTTGGCGTAGGTCACCCCATCTTCATATGTTTTCTCGGTGACAAGACCGCGCTTGGACACGCTGATGTCGGCCCCACCCCTGGCAAACTGTAGCTGATTCAACCCTTCCAATGCCCCTTTGAATCGCAAACTCTGGTTGCGAACGACGAAGGTGGTTTCGGGCATGGCCACATCATGCATCTGAGAGCCAAGGCTTGCATGTGCCTTGTAGATTCGTGCCTGAGTGCTGCGGCTATCAAAACTGGGTACAAGTTTATGGATTTTCATTGTTATTCTCCTTGTGGGTTATTGCTTTGGTAGCTTTCAAACATTTGCAGCCATGGGCTTTGAATGGCAGATTTGGACGCTGGATTGACATCGATCAAATGTGTAACAACTGGGGACAGCACTTTTGAAGCCTTGTCCTTCTTCGATTGCGCTGACACGGGTTTCTTCGGCGCTACCGCCGTTGGCGAATGGGCGACAGGTTCAACTACCGCCATTGCTGCACTTGGCCCCAAGTTGGCAGCCAACATGCGCTCAAAGGCTGAACCATCACGACGGGTCAAATTGGGGACATAGCGCGAGTACACCTTAAACAGCATTTCTGTGGATGAATGCCCCATCTGAAACGCAATCCACTCAGGTGACTCACCTGCTGCTAGCATCAACGTGGCGAAGGTGTGCCGGGTTTGGTACGGCGTACGAAGTTTTAATCCCAGTGATCGCAGCATGGGATACCACACTCGGTTACTCATGTTGCGGTTGGTCAGTGGCCCACCGTTGCCGTTAGCAAATACATAGGGCGACTTTTTGCCAGTGACTTCCCATTGGGTTTTGAAGGCGTCATACACCTGTGGTGCCATCTGGATATCTCGGTTGGAATCGGCCGTTTTTGGCGTTTCCTCGTAGTCGTCCACAATGGTCTCGCGAATGGTGATCAGTCGCTTTTCGAAATCGATGTACTTCCACTTCAGCCCATGAATTTCGCCTGGGCGCATGCCCGTGAAAAACTTCACTGTGAAGTAGTTTCGAAAATCCTGGCGGCAGTACTTGATGATCATCTCCACCTCTTCAATGGTGAAGGGTGTGACATCAGTCTTTTTGATCCGCATCCGTTTGATATTCTGGTACGGAGTGGTAAAGTTGAATCGATCAGCGGCTTCATCTAAGACCTGTTTCACAGACGTCATCACATGATTGATCCGTGAAGCTGACATTGTTGTTCCTGGTTTTTTGCCCGGGGCTTTGGCGAGAACTGAGCGAAATTCCAAGAGGTCCTGTTTGGTGATACTGCTGATCACCCTCTTTCCAAACTTTGGGATCAACCACTTTTCCAAGATGTCCTGCTTGGTGCGAATGTTCGAGCGCTTCCAAAGCGACTCATTTTCTTCAATGAATTTCTGAGCGAATTCAGTGAAGGTGGGATGACCTGCAGTGGAAATATTTTCCACTGATTGCCGCACCGACTGGTTGGTCATTGGAACGGGAACCATTGGCGAAGTTGGTTGATATTGCAAGGTTTCAAGAGCTTCAATTTTTTTCAGCAAACTACTACCTGGAAAGTAATTTCTGTAGCGAAACTGCCCTGCTTTGATCTCAGACTCAATCTGGTTCATCAGATGTTCGAGCTTGTAGCGATTATGTTTGGAATCTGGCAAAACGGATCGTTCTCTACATCGCTCTCCAAGATACCTAAAATCCAGGAAAAGCTGACCATTGTCTTTTCTTGCGCGTACGCTTCCCATGATGTCCCCTTAGAAGCCCGAGGCCATCAATTTGGTGGATGCTGCCTTCTGCATATCAGCTTCAATCGCTTCCCAAACATACAAAATCTTGCGACCGCCAAAAGGACGAAAATAATGGCGACCTTCCAGCAAAACAGAATCTTTAAGACGGTCTCGGATGGTGCGCACGTCATATTTGATTCGTGTCGATAGCTCTTCGGTGGTTAAAAAAGTTTGTGACATATTGCCCTCAGTACGTTAAACTTTATTCACTCAAGATGATTTTTATTCATCCTAGATGACATATTGCCATCCAAAAGTACATCTGTCAAGCATTTTTGTCATCTTGAATGACATTTGGACATCCACAATGATTAAATGCCATTTATCAAGGCTCATGGGTGAGCAAAAACTGAAGGTTATAGATGTGGCTAGAGCCACGGGACTGCACAGAAATATGATTACGTTGCTCTACAATGAGACCGCAACGAGGGTTGATTTGGCAGCGATAGAGGCCCTATGCAAGCTGTTCGATTGCCAGGTTGGCGACTTGTTTGAATTGGTAGACGAGCAGGACTAGCGCTATGTGCGGTCGGTATGTTCTTGAAGGACCAGTTTCCCGGTTAACGACATATTTGGATGTACGCTAGCCTATTCAAGAATAGCTACAACATTGTGCCAACAACACGAGTACCAGTGATAGAGAGCGCGAGCTGGTTGTGTTCTGAACTCATAGTCGTAAACATAGATGTATTCCTAGTTTCAAGTTTAAGGAACACCTCCGGCACTGTCATTCAGGGGACAAGTTCACAATATTTGCACCGACTTTTTCTTTGGTCTAACGCTGCATCTACTCTTACGAATCGGTGGTGATCGTAATTTCTGTAGGACATTCTACAAACTGTGAGATTCTGAAGCTGGTCAGTTTGGCTATCTACGGCTAGACTACGATGTAATCATTCAGGGTATTAGATGCGCCGCCATAGCTATAAAAAAGACTGCTTTAAAGAGACAATGCTACTAACTAGCCCAATGGATTTAAAAAGGCCGAGCGGAAGCGCCGACGTTTTGGGACGTTACTACACGCCGCCAGAGGTTAGCCAGACGCTTATTGATGCAATGATGGGGTTGCGCCCAAAACTTGTACTTGAGTTAGGCGCTGGTCAGGGCTCGCTTGCTAGCGCAGCTTACCGGAAATGGAAAAATGCAAATTTCGTAACGGTTGACATGGACTCGGCAGTAAAAACTGTTCTGGGCGGGATTACTTCTAGACCATCACACATTCATCATTCTCACGATGCACTAGATGATGAATTAGCCGACCGAATTGGCATTCCGCTCGGTAGCGTGGATGTAGGACTTTGCAACCCTCCTTATATACGCCCCCGCTGGAAGTCGAGTTTTGGTCACATTTTAGAAGATGCGGGTTTATCAGGAGCCTTACAATCGGTTCATGATGCTGGTGCAGATCTTCTCTTTATTGCACAAAATTTGCGTCTCCTTCGACATCAAGGGAAACTGGGCCTCATCATCCCCGATGGATTGATCACCGGACAGAAATATAAAGGTGTTAGAGAAGTGCTTTTGCGCGAACATCGAGTTGAACTTGTAGTTCAGCTCCCGAGGCGTGTTTTTGCGAATACTGAAGCCCAAACATACTTAATGATATTGTCGAAACGTGCTGGTGAAACCCAGCAGGTTCTGCTTAGTCACATGACCGATAGTGGTGAAATGTCAATTCCCATATCAGTTAAGGCCGATGTGGCGAAACTTAGGCTGGACTTTTCATACCATATTTTAAACACTGCGAAAACTGCCCCAGGCAAAACGATACTTGTTGAGAAGAAGCTCTACGACTTCGTTAGTGACATATTTCGTGGATCTACAAGTTCTAGTCAGATCGAGGCATGTCCTCTCCCAGTTTTTCATCTAGGTGATTTTCCAAAAAGACCAGGATCCTCGCCCGTTCCAAAAGTACCAACCAAGTTTATTCAATCAGCTAGCAAGACCATAACGCTGGGGGGAAGATACAGAATCGCGAAAGCAGGTGACATATTAATAGCCCGGATTGGTCGAAATCTTCATGAAAAAGTTTGTTTATTAACGCGTGGATCATGTGTCATCAGTGATTGCATCTTTGCGATTCGCACTCCAACGCAACACCGTGATGCAGTACTGGCGTACCTACTTAGTAATGACGGCAAAGAAGCGCTCAAAGCAGCATCACATGGAGTAGGTGCACAATATCTATCACAATCCGACGTGCTAGGGCTTACGCTGCCTAGTTAAAAATGATAGAGGTGAAATTGACGCAGAAATCAATTCAATACGAGGATGAGCTAGAGTCGGCACTCGAGCCACGTGCTGACTACATTCCGCCTGATAAGCTAATGCAGGAAACCGCCACACATAGCTCGCTATTTGAGAACGTTCATAAAGCACTACTTAACTCTGGGCTAAAAACCCTTGTCGGTCCTCGTGGTTGCGGCAAAACCCACATGATGCGATACGCTTGGCTTACTTGTCAAAACGATACGTCTAAACCATTTGCCGTCTATGCATCGTTCAACAAGTATTATCGTCTTGAGCCTCTTCTAGTATCGCGTGCATCTCCACCAGACGAATTCCATGCATGGGCCTTGGGATTGATAGTATTAGCGACGTATGGAAGTATTTCATACAAGCCAGAGCATGCAGCCAAGGTTTTAGACTTAGAACTGAAACTAGGATTACCGAGAGCAAGTCTCGAAACGCTAGTATCAGCTCTTGAGAAAAATCAACCTCTTTCGGAAGAACAGGCGAAGTTATCGCGCGAAATTTCAGTGAGCCGAGTACAGCAGTTGCTTGATTTAGCCTGCAAGTTAACAGAAAGGAAAAGAACCGTTCTCTTACTTGATGACGCGGCACTCACACTAACGCCCACGTACCTTATCGAGTTTTTAGATATTGTCAGGGCGCTTAAGTCAACAACTATTGCGCCGAAAGCCTCTGTGTATCCAGGAACAACTGAGTACAGTCCCCGGTTCCATGCAGGTCAAGACAGCACCGCGGTATTTGTTTGGCTATCTGTAGAGGCGGATGAGTATCAGTCAGATATGGATCAAATTGCTCGCTGTAGATTCGCCGATTTTGATCAAATCTCCCAGGATGTGGTTGAGCTTATTCGTTTTGCGGCGTTCGGTATCCCTCGCGCATATCTAACGATGTTACACGAATATAAAGAACGTCCAGGCAAAACCTCTCAACAGACTCTAAACCAAGTTGTTGAGGCTCATCTTAACGCACGTCTTGCCGAGTTCCGCTCTATTGCAAAGAAGGTTCCAAAGCTTCAAGAGCTCATCTCGGTCGGAGAAAGCGTACTGAACGGTATGGTACGAGCAATTAAGTCGTCTAATGGTGACTCGACCGTGGTGCAACTATTGGTCGGGGTTCCAAAGGAAGATTTAACAGCCATTGTTAAGCGCATGTTTCAATTGCTAATTGAAGCTGGTCTTGTCTTTGATGCTAATGAAGTAAAACATGGGACGCCTGAGCGAATTTATCAGCGTTACATTCCCCACGGTGCAGCGCTTCTTCAGAGTCGTGCGATGACAAACAAAGACGCGGGTGGTACGTTAAAAAATACATGCGAGGCATTGCATCGGAAGAGAGCCAAACATCCAGTTAGACGGAAACTTGAAAAATACGTTGATGACCCGAGTCTCATTCAGAAGCTTGACTTCGCGTTACCTCCCTGCACTTCCTGCGCAGCACCTCGTGTAAGCGACGAACAAAGGTTTTGTACAAACTGCGGCTCGCAACTTGTTGCGGTTTCGACCTTCGATAATTGTCTAAGCGTGCCGATTGAGGAAGTTCCAGGACTGACACCTTGGCAGATTTCTACTATCAAAAAAGAATTGCCTAAGTTGCGGACGATCCGGGACTATTTGGCCATGCAGGACCCTGCCGCAGAATTACGTACTGTCTATGGAATCGGGCTCAGACGCAGCGCCCGTATCGCCGATGTTCTACATGGATTTGTCGATGACTTCTTGTCTTAAACTATGACGTACAACACAGTTTCCGCAGACTACTCCGCCATTACAACTATTGGTGCTCATAGCATCCCGTGCTCAAACACGGTTGATCTTTTTAATTGCTCTTATGTCGAGGACTCTGTCTCTGCCATCGACGTTTTCATTGCAAATTGCAAGGCAATTAATTTGATTTGGGGTAATTCAGCTTCCATCTCTCCAGAGTTTGGAAGATTACTTCTGCTCGGATACGTTTCAGCAGTAGAGAGCTTCTTCAGAACAGTGATTCGATCCATTATCAATACGGATGCAAAAGCGCAATCAGATGCTCACAGTTATGTTGTACCGTATGGAGCTGTTCTATACCACACTAAAAGTATTGTCGCAGACGCGCTACTTGAAGGCATATCTTTCGCCAGCGAGAAAGAAATTAAAAATGCATTAAATAAATTTCTAGACGTTTCTAATCTACCTGACGACATCAAAGGAATACTAGCGGAGTATGAAAAGATATGCCAACTCCGGCATTGCTGCGTTCATCGCTTCGGCAAACTTGGGAGTCAAAATGGTATTGTTTTAGGCCTTGAGAAGCACAGTGCTGCATTAGAAAAACCACTTTCACTGGACAAAAAAAAGTTAAGTGATATCGCCTCATGGCTGATGTCTTTTGCAAAAACTATAAATAACTTTATGTTTCGTACTTTGCTCGAACGAAGTGTCTCCGAAAAGAATGAGTATAAGATTGATTGGAAATGGACTTATAAAAATGATCGATCTAACTTCGATAAGTTATATAAATTATTCCAAACTTCTAAAGATGCGAATATATCTCCTCCAGCAAAAGAGTTGTACGAACGCTTTAGATCTGCGAACCAATCTAGGAAGAGAAAGGATCAAACTAAGAACACATAATTTACTCCATCAACCCATATTTATTTTATGTATCCCTTTAGAGGAAGGACCAAGGCTGCTTAGGTCTTTATTGAACGCTACTGGCTGCCGGTCGCTAGCAGCATCATCTCATGAAGCTGGTGCGAGATATTTATCTAGCAATTATCTTTCGGATATCGGGGTATCCGCATGAGCTTTGAACTTCCTAATGATAGCCAGTTCGATCAGCTTGCATTAGAGAAAGCGGTGCGTTCACTCAATAAAACCGGAGTGCGCCGTTCGCCCCTTACACTTGAGAGGGTAAGGGCGTGGGTCAATCAATTTGAGCTTGAAGAGGAAAAATCTCTTGCTTGGCTAATTCTTCGCCACCTTGTCTACAGAACAGGGCCTCAACTAGAGTCTAGTCTTCGACAGGCACTGAAAAATGCTGCTACACATTTCTTAATGACGTCACCAAATTTTTCTGAGGCAAACTGGAAAGATTTGTTAGCTGGGAAAATTTCTGCGCTCAAAGTCTTTTGTGGCCCTCCAGTGGGTGAATACACACCGCCAGGCAAGAGCGGAGAGGTAATTACGAGAGCTGTTAATAGAGCCTACGGTGTTAACAAGTGGTACCCACAGGATGCTCGAACTCTACAAGATGATGAACGGTATTTAATTGTAGATGACGGTGCATACACTGGAGAGCAATTGATCCGATTTCTTGAGGGCTGGAGGGATAGCTATCTAGATGGCAAGGTAGCGATTGTCGTGGGACTTGCGCATCAAAAAGCAGTTGAAGCTTTAAAGCATCGATATCCAGAAGTGCCTTTATTCGCAGGAGAAATCCTAACAGAGAAAAATGGATTAAGCCACATCAGTGACCGGTGGATACAGGACAAGCAGTGGCCGTACAGTGAATCTACCCCTCTGAGTGTTTATCATTCTATTTACTCGAGGAAAGGGGCGTTTACCACCTATGCGCCGGACGGTTTTGGCTCCCTTGGACTGATGGTTGCCTTTGAGCACGGTATTCCCGACGACTCCCTACAACTCTTATGGGATAAGTCAGCTAGCTGGACCCCCCTTCTTGAGAGATGAGTGAAACGATGAGTATCAAGGACACTGCTAAGCTTGCAAAAACCCGTGCCGAAGAACACGATGCCGATGTGTGGGGGGAATTTTTTATACCTCCTTATTTTGATCAACTGCAACTTAAGGAATCGACCAAATCAACATACATAACTGGAAAGCGTGGTTGTGGAAAAACTATGCTTTTGAAGTACTTTGATTATCACACTGCATTCTCTCCGAAAAGAACAGAGATCCCTGCTGAAGAAATCAAACACGTAGGAATTTATTGGAGGGTTGACACTCAGTTTTGTAGTTCTATGAGAAACCGAGGATTTGATGAAGCTGAGTGGGGTGTCGCCTTTGAAGGTTACTTCGGGCTAGTTATTGCAGTTGAGCTAATCCGAGCTGTTCACGCGATCGCGATTAGCGCTTTTCCCAATTTTGATATTGCTAAATTTAATCAATTGGTTCTACCAAGTGCTGCTGATTTCATTTCAGATTTTCCGATTAATGCAAAAGCTCTTATGGGACATCTGGAGAAAGTTCGGCGCAGTTACAGCACATGGGTTTCCAACGTTCAATCCATCACTCGCCCTGTCTTACCTCCTGGAAGAGATTTCATTGCTGCGTTAGTTCAAGACCTACGAGCAACATCTGGATTAGAAAAATTTTGCTTATACGTCTATGTAGATGAAGTGGAGAACTTAGTTTCATATCAGCGACGGGTTCTAAATTCGCTACTTAAACATAGCCAAAATCCAGTTATAGTGAATTTCACTTCTAAAGAACATCCAACAGAAAATCAGACCTCAGGCCCAGAATCTATCAATGCCACTCACGATTACCGCTTGATTGATCTCGATAAGTTGTTAGGAACAGCCGCACGCCCCGTATTTTTTGCAGAAGTATATTTAGGTAATCTAAATATTGCGGAGATGAATTTTGAGAGTGATTTGCTCGAAACCGTACGATCTCCGCTCAGGTTGAAAGAACGTATGGAAAAGAGCTATCAGGAAAAAGTTCTTCAGGACATGAGAACTCGTTTCCCTACAAAGACGGAAAAAGAATTTGCAGCCGAGGCTGTTTATGATGATCGGATCAAATCAAAATTGAATGAACGTATCGAGAGAGCTCTTCATCAACGAACTACTTCGCTAACTCTCAATGATTTCCTTAACGTGAGCGCAGTGCCCGAAGCTGTTGTTGTAATTCCAGCGCTGTTAAATAGGAAAACAGTTACTCCAGAGCAAGTCCTTGAAGAGTTAATGAAATACAATAACGATCGGACAGGCTCATTTGAAACGAGCTGGATTCACAACAACTTATTTGGCTCGTTGCTAGAGCTATATCGACCGTACGGAAGAGAATGCCCTTTGTATAGCGGATTTGATACGTTGTGCACCATGGCGAATAATAATTTGCGCAACTTTCTCATTCTTTGCTATAAAACTCTCGAAGTTGCGGAGTTACGTGATCTTTTAACTATTCCGCATCCTATCGAGGTTCAATGCAGGGCTGCGTATGACGCCGCTGACCAGTTGATTAGGGAGATCAAAACATTCGGTCCTTTTGGTGAGCAGCTGCGTGTATTCACACTGCGCCTTGGAAGTATCTTCAGGATGCTTCAAGCAAGTCCTGCCATGAGCGAGCCTGAGCAGAATCAAATTACAATTAATTCGGGTAATCGTTCGTTGGTGGATAACGAACGCCTGTTCATTAGTGAGCTACTCAAATACGCGATTCTTATCGAACAGTTTGAAACAAAAACTAAAGGAAGCGTTGGGAAGGACATTGTAGATTATCAACTTAATCCCATTTACGCTCCATATTTTCAAATTAGCTATCGAAGGAAACGAAAAATTGAGCTCTCGATAGAGCAGTTTCATGTCTTGGCAATGGGCACAGAAGGGGAATATAGAGAACTCGCACGAGAATTTGCACGCTACGAAGCTCTATCAGGAGGTCAATTGGATTCTGGATCATCACAACTTGAATTACTCTGACCCATGTTAATCCAATTTCAGACATTTACTGGCGCTACTGCTGAGGCACTTGGTATTGGTGAGCAAATAACGCTTTTGCATGGGTCTGCTGTGGATGAGCGAGGGCAGCTCGCTATTGAAGCGTGGGGGCAAAATTGCACCAGAGTACTTGCTGAGTATTACGTTGACGAGATGTCTATCTCTATTGGCGGCGCGGTTTCTGATGTGGATGACATCATTAGGTTGATAGCTGATTATGAACCGTCGAAAATAGTGCTGGAAGCTACAACTCTTGGATTTGCTGAACTTTTTGCTCTGGTTAGTGGTTTGATAGAAATCAATGCAGATCAGATTGATATCGTATATGTTGAGCCAGAGAACTATACACGTACGCGTCCTGGTGGCGACCAATTTGCCTTATCGGAGACTACTCAGGGCTACAAGCCCATACCAAGGTCAGTAGTTGATCTGAGTAGTGATGATTTGGAAGCTGGTGTTTTTTTTCTTGGATTTGAACCTGAGAGATTAGATCGTGCTTTGGAGGAACATCAGATGATTGCGGGAAAAGAGATCAAAGTTGTCTTCGGGATTCCTGCATATCATCCCGGCTGGGAGCTCGATTCCATAATCCCTCATCTTCCGCGCTTACAACAGGGAGAGCTGGAGGTTGATTACTGTTCTGCAAATGATCCGGAAGCCGCTTTTGACAGTCTGGAGCGCACTCGCGCCTCGCTTAGTGTGGGCAAGAGAATGTTTGTCGCACCGATCGGTCCTAAGCCTTGTGGAATTGCGGCAGCAATATTTGCCAGCGCATATCCAACGCAGGTAGGAATACTCTTTGACCATCCAAGAAGAAGTCCTAAGCGGAGCGATGGTGCGCTAGTTTGGCATCGATATAAAATCAGAATTACAAGATGAGTCGGAAATAATATTAAGAAGTGCACCCACATTTATAAAGTAAGCGCTTTTTTCCACTTCAGACCATAGATAAAGGGAAATTCTTTTATTCTGCGAATTCGTTTGTCGATAGTAAGCCCCCAGCAAACCCATCTTGAATGCGGATAATGCGTCGATAGATCATAGTGTCCACCAAGAACTTAGTGGACACTTTATGGACCTGGATCAATCTAAACCCAGACGGGTACGAGTGCACCGTACGGCCGAATTCAAATCTCGGCTAGTCAAACTAGCCTGTGCACCAGGCGCCTCTATGGCTGGCGTTGCTGTCGCACATGGAGTGAATCCGAATTTACTGCGACGATGGCTTCGTGAATCAGGGTCGTTATCCGTGCCCGCCCAGTTTGTGCCAGTGGTGCTTGAGAGTTTGCCTCGCTCTTCACCGCAAATTGCAGCGTCAGCTTCCGATCGGATCGAAGTCAACATCGATCGCGGTGATGTGCGTATCGCATTCAAAGTCGATCCATCGCAAATGGTTGAGCTTGGCCAAGTACTGCGCGAGGTGTTGCGTTGATTCGTGTGGATGCCATTTGGATGAGCACCGCACCATGCGACATGAGAAGCGGCATGGACACTTTGATGAACCAGATCATTGCCGTGTTTGGTGCAGCCCAAGCCAACAATGCCTATTTGTTTGCAAACCGCGGCGCCAACCGAATGAAGGTAATTGTTCATGACGGCTTTGGTGTGTGGTTGTGCAGCCGTAGGCTTCACAAAGGCAGTTTCAATTGGGGCAAATCGATCGAATCAGATGCGTCGGTCACACTGTCCACTGAGCAATTCAACGCCCTGATCGTGGGGCTACCCTGGCAGCGTCTCGGCGAATATTCCAGCATCAAATGCATGTGAATTTCAATTGGCAAGATTGCCAATAGTGAGCATTGGCGGCTTGTGGCAACATGTTGCTCATGATGACAGCGCCTACACCAGAACAGATTACAACGATGGACGCGGACCAACTGCGCGCCATGCTATTGAATCAAATCGAAGTGAATTCAGCATTGCAGACTGTGAACGCTGAACTCCAGGTGGTGGTGAAGTACAAGGATGCGGTCATCTCCAAGATCACGCTCGAACTAGCCCTTCACAAGCGGTTCCGGTTCAGCAAAAAAGCCGAAGCGCTGACAGTTGAACAATGCCACCTGTTTGATGAAACACTGGATGGCCACACAGCCCAGATCGAGCAGGAAGAACTGGACAAGCTGCCCGAGCAGGACAGAGAAGTCGTTGTTAGAAACCTCAAGCCCAAACGCAAACCTCTGCCGCCTGAACTGCCCCGCACCGAGATTCGTCATGAACCCGATTCAACCCTGTGCAAATGTGGCTGTCAATTAAAGCGCATTGGAGAAGATGTGGCCGAGAAACTGGACTACCAGCCTGGCACCTTCAGCGTAGAGCGCCACATTCGTGGCAAGTGGGTGTGTGACACCTGTGAGATCTTGATTCAAGCTCCAGTGCCTGCACATGTGATCGACAAAGGCATGGCCACCACCAATTTGTTGGCTCAAGTGCTGGTGAATAAATTTGCTGATCACCTGCCGCTGTACCGGCAAGAGCAGATGTTTGACCGCACGGGCTACAAACTATCGGCCAGCACCATGGGCTCGTGGGTGGGTCAGTGTGGCGCAGCCTTGCAGCCTTTGATCGATGCGCTTCGCACACAAATCCTGCAGCAAGGCGTGCTGCATGCGGACGAAACGCCGATCACCATGTTGTGTGCCAAACAGGCGCTTAAGACCGGCTCGGCCAGCAAGAAAGCTTACCTGTGGGCCTACTCCACCACGCAACACGCCGACATCAAAGCCGTGGTGTTTGACTTCGCTGAAGGCCGAAGTGGGCAACATGCCAAGGCCTTTCTGGATGGCTGGAACGCTACGCTGATCTGTGATGATTACCAAGGCTACAAAGCCTTGATTAAAGACAACCAGATTACCGAAGCTGCCTGTATGGCCCATGCACGGCGCAAGTTCTTTGAGCTGTTTGCTGCCAACAAGAGCCACATTGCCCAAGCGGCCCTGAAACAGTTCAATGCCATTTACGCCATTGAGGCGCAGTTGCAAGACATGCCACCCGATGAACGACACCATCAACGGCAAACCGAAATAAAATCGTTGATGGACAAACTTCGACAATGGTTGCTCGACCACAAGATCAAGGTGCCCGACGGGTCGGGCACGATGAAGACCATTGATTACAGCTTGAAACGCTGGGATGCTCTGTGCATATTCCTAAATGATCCACACACGCCGATCGACAACAACTGGGTGGAGAACCAGATCCGTCCTGTCGCGGTGGGGCGCAAGAATTGGCTGTTTGCCGGAAGCCTGCGCTCGGGCCAGCGCAATGCAGCCATTATGAGCTTGGTGCAATCGGCCAAACTCAATGGGCTGAATCCTCTGGAGTATCTGAAGGATGTGATGGATCGACTGCCTACACAGCCGTACAGCAGGATCAACGAACTACTGCCGCACAACTGGAAATCAGCACCGGCATCAACCGAGAGTTAGTGTTTGGTCTCTGGATTGCCCAGCTTGGCCTGCACCGCATCCCAAGCATGAGCCCACTGCAAAGTTCGTTGAGGCATCGAATTCATCTTCAAGATGATGTCGGTCAGGTTGCAGGAGTGCAGGCCGCCACCCACCTCGATTATTGCTCGGTAACAAACAACCAAATCATTGAGTACGCCCAGCACACTTCGACTGTCCGTCTTGGCAAATAAGCCCGAATGATAAGGAGTCAGTACCGTGTCGATGGCCGCATCAGAATAGCCCCTCATCTCCAACAGTTGGGCGATGCCGGCCAGCATCATGTTGGGCAAAGTCTTGGCTGTCACTGGCTTCTTACCCTGATACATGATGAAAGAGAGGTACGTATTCTCACTCATGAACACAAAACAGTTGTGCCGCCCAACCTTGAATCGATTGATGTACCAATTGCCCAGCGGCGCGGTTGAAGGTTGAGCCTGGGCCAGCGATCCCTTGGACAGTTTCAAAACCTTCTGAATCTCGGCGGTGCATTTCAAATAAAGCATCGGATGGTGGGCCTGAGCCAGAACAAACATGCCGGCAGTTTAAGCAATGCGAGACGGAATTTCCAAATCCAGGTCAAGACGGGTTGGCTGGGGGCTTACTGTCGATATGACCAGCTAATGGAACTATTTGCTTAGAGACTCGAGAAGCTCTTTGATACGCGACTCGGGTTTCCAGTAGTTGGGACCTTTGAGAAATTTTCCGTTCGCATCATACATGGGGGTACCGTCGGCACTAAGCTTACTCTCGTTGCTATCCATAATGATACCGAGCACTTCCTCGAGGGGGAGACCGTATTTAAGAGCCTCAGAACGACAATAAACTATAATATCTCCTAATAAATCAGCGATGGCCACTGCTATATCTAGAGTTGTAGCGCCAGACTCCGCTGCGGTGACAATCTCGTCAATTTCACTGACTTCTTCGAACAATATTTCTTTGAATTTTTTGAGTTGATCGGCGATATCGTTAGGCAGTGCTGGTTTGTTGTGAGATGGCAACCGATACATCGCATTCATTTCGGCTATGCGATCTGAAAAACTCTTTGCACCCAATCTTCAATCCTACTTCGGATAATTGAAATTGTTGAGCCAAATCCAAACAACTTGGGCATTTGAGGCGTTCATCGATTCAAAAAGTGCCAATAGTCTGTGGTTACCCAGTAAACTTTGCCTTCGAAAAATTTAGGTACTAAAAAGTCGTTCACTAGGATCTTAAATTTTTTTTGCTCAGAAGGAAAAGCCTGTTTTGGCAGAGGGGTCACCTTGACCAATACACAATGCAAAAGACATTGCCGCAACAATTTTGATAAAAAATTGCTTTAAAACGGATTGTTTAAAATCTTTTGTCTTTACAGTTTTTATTGACGGATGTGGCTTCATTTTTCTCTCCTTTGCAGATTGTTGAAATACAGATGAACCAGAAAGATAAATCTCAGAAGTCACAGCAACGTCTACTGACATTGATATTTGCGGAATCGAACCACACACACTACCCATCTGCCAAAACAGGCTCTATTTCATTATCCTCTCATCTAAATCAAAAATCAAAAAATCTCAGGAGCGCCTCATTTTGCGAAAAACTGACGACGTACTGATGAGTCCTTGTGTTGTTCGCATCAAAAACCTTCGCGAGTGTTTATACGTAAATGTGCCATTAAGTCGACTCAGCACGGCACGCCTCATTTGCCGGATAGTTTTTAAGCCGCAGTTTAGAAATTTGCTTCGCAAAAGCAGTGCATAAACTACAACTTAAACCCGCCCGAAAAATCGGTACAACCCTATATCGACCTATTGCCGCGCTGTAAAGCTTTATAAGCACACAGATCGCAAGACCGCTTCGGTTGATTAGCTACCCATGAGGTAGATAAATCCTTGGGCACACGTGTGCCCAGTTTACAACCAATACTCTTGTGCCTGCCGTGCCCACAATTTTGGGCACAAGATGGGCACAGACTGGGCACAGAACCACGATCAACCTGAGCAAGATTTGTTGAACTAGATTGCTTACCTAAGGTTTGGATAAAATTGGATTAAGTTAAGAGAATTCTAAAAAAACAAAAAGGACCTAGCGCTTCACAGCGCTAAGTCCTTGTATTTTTGGGGCGAGGTATGGGGCTCGAACCCACGACCCACGGAATCACAATCCGTTGCTCTACCAACTGAGCTAACCCCGCCACTGGGGAAACTTGTCTAAATTCTTTGGCCTGCCCGGAGGGGTTCGAACCCCCGACCCTCGGCTTAGAAGGCCGATGCTCTATCCAACTGAGCTACGGGCAGAATGCGGTGTAACTCGCAACATCAAGGGGCTAAGCCGGTTGACGCAGCCTGCTTGCGGCTAGAACATCTGTTTGCGGCCAGCGCTTGGTGCAAGCCCAATGCGCGTTCCAGCAAAGACCAAGATTCTAACCGTATAAAACGGGTTTAGTCAAGCCGTCACCTGAACCCGAAAGCTGCCCTCGAAGGTTTGGCCGGGCTCAAGCCTGCTGGGCCTGCACACCAGAACAGGTTCAATGCACACAAACCGCTGCCAATCCCCGTCTGGCAAGTCGGCCAGGGCCACAGCGCCCTGTTGACCCGGGTTCCAAACCATCCACTGGTCAAACCCTGTCATGCTCAGTTCAATGGTATGGCTGGGCGTTTTCAGCAGCACGGGGGCGGCGGTGTCGTACAGGCGTTCACACTCGGCCCCAGTCCATCGCACCGGGCGGTTGCCTTCGACAGCCCTTTCAGGCTGGTACCGGTCTTGCACCTTGGCGCCACTCAAGCCATGTAACTCGGTGGCCAGCAAATCATCGGTGGCCCAATAGGGGTGTAAGCCACCTGTCCAGGCAAACGCAGAACCACCCGTGTTTTCAACAGTCAGGCTCATCTCAAAACAATGTGGCTGTACATGGGCACTGAGCGTCAACCGCGCCGCATGTGGCCATTCGGGCCGCTCCGTTTGGCTCAGGTTCAACTGCTGAACCCAACGGCCTGCCGACGAATCTGTAGACCGCTCCTGCACCACCGTCCAAACCATGTCACGCGCCCAGCCGTGTTTCTTCAGCGGCCCACGGTCTGCAAACTGCGGAAACAGCACGGGCACACCACCGCGTGCGGGCGCGGTATTCAAGGTAGTGCGGCTCAGTGGCGACAGATAAAACAACTCATGTCCACCACAGGGCAAGGTCAACACCTGCGCACCCAAAGGCGACCATGCCATGGGGCCAGTGCTTTGCATGCGGCCTGCTTCAGGCTTCATGCGCGTTAAACCCGCCCGTAACGGTCTTCAAACCGCACAATGTCATCCTCACCCAGGTATGAACCCGACTGCACCTCAATCAACTCCAGCGGAATCACGCCTGGGTTTTCGAGGAAGTGCTTTTGCCCCACCGGAATGTAGCAGGACTCGTTCTCGGTCATCAGGAACTCTTTCTCATCAATCCGAACCCGGGCCGTGCCGGACACCACAATCCAGTGTTCAGCACGGTGGTGGTGCATTTGTAGCGACAGCTTTGCACCGGGTTTGACGGTAATTCGCTTCACCTGAAAACGTGTGCCCATGCCGATGGAGTCGTAGCTGCCCCAGGGGCGCGCCACTTCGCGGTGGTGCAGGTATTCCGAGCGTTTGAGGCTCTTAAGCTGCTCCACCACTTTCTTCACATCCTGGGCCTTGTCCTTGCTGGCCACCAACACGGCGTCGGCAGTTTCCACCACCACGATGTTGTCCACGCCCACGGTGGCCACCATGCGGCCTGTGGTTTTAACCAATGTGTTGTGGGTGGAGGTGGCCAACACGTCGCCCATCAGCACGTTGCCGTCGCTGTCTTTGGGGGACACTTCCCACACGGCGTCCCAAGCGCCCACGTCGCTCCAGGACAAATCCAGCGGTACCACTGCAGCCTTGGCGGTTTTTTCCATCACGGCGTAGTCAATGCTGTCCGAGGGGCTTTGTTCAAATTCGGTTTTGTCCAGGCGGAAGAAGTCGAGGTCGGCTTTACCGTTGTCGACCGAGGCCTTGACCGTGCTGTACATGGCTGGGGCCAGTGCCTGAAGCTCGGCCAGGTAGGTGGCCGCCTTGAACACGAACATGCCGCTGTTCCACAGGTAGGCTCCGCTGTCGATGAATTCCTGGGCCCGGGTTTCATTGGGCTTTTCGACGAAGCATTCAACTGGGGTGGCCTGTGCGGCTGCGGGTTGGGCAGCGGCTTTGATGTAGCCATAACCTGTGGATGGGAAGGTGGGCTTGACTCCGAAGGTGACCAGGGCGCCCTGTTCGGCGGCGGCCACCGCCACCGCTACGGCTTTGGAAAAGGCTTGGGCATCGGGAATCAGTTGGTCGGAGGGCATCACCAGCAGGGTGGACTGCGCATCGCGGTCCAAGGCACGAAAGGCCGCTGCGGCAATGGCTGGTGCTGTGTTGCGGGCCACAGGCTCGAGAATGATGTCGCCCAAGGGGGACTCCAGTTGCCGCACCTGTTCGGCCACCAAGAAGCGGTGGGCATCGTTGGCCACAAAAATGGGATCACCCCCCATGGCCACCTGCGCCCGGCGTATGGTGGACTGCAGCAGGGAATACTGGTCAACCAGCCGCAAAAACTGCTTGGGGTGTTGATCCCGGCTCAGGGGCCACAGGCGCGAGCCCGAGCCGCCGCAAAGAATGACTGGAATGACCTGACTCAAGGGCGCATCTCCGCAATGGGGTAAAAGGTCGGCTTGCGCCGTTCGCAGTGATTTTACCCGGATTATCCAGCAGCCCAAACCCGCAAGGGAAGGTGATGCCGTGTTGATGGCCTGTGGTTTGCCTCACAATAAAGCCATGACTGGCAGCCCACCAGAGAGACCATGCACGAACAACCCGTCGAATTGACCCCTTTGGACCTTCAAAATCGCCTTCAACAAGCCCGTCAGCTAATTAACGACGGCCAACGTGAACAGGCTTTTGCGCTGTTGCGCAATACCCTGCTGGCCCTGCAAGGGCAGGACACCAGCCACCTCAGCGACCCGATGCGTGCACTGCGGCGTTTGACCAACACCATTCACCCGGTGTGGTGGAATGAGTTGGGTGACCACCGGGTTCGCCTGCGGCGAACCAAGGCTGAGGACGCCGCCTTTTTCGCCCAGTTGTACGCTGATGATGATTGGGCACGGCGCTTTAACCGCCAACAACCCTGGAGTGGCAATCTCGCTCGTGCGCTGGACAATGCGGGCAAAAAGCCGCCACTGGAAACAGGCGATATTCAATGGATTGTCGAAACGCCGTTGGGTCAACGCCTCGGGCTGCTGTCGCTGTCCAGCCTGGACTGGGGCAACCGCAAGGCGGAAATTTCAATCGGCATGGTCAAAGGCGTGAGTGGGCGTGTCACCCTCAGTGCCTTTACACACGCCTTGCGGTTTGCCTTTGAGGCGGTGAATCTGAACAAGCTGTATGCGCAGGTTTACACCGACAACCCCCTACCCCGGGGACTGCTGCAACGCTTGGGCTTCATTGAGGAAGGGCTGCTTCGTGATCACTATTACCTGCCCCCGGGGCAGTTTCATGATGTCTGGGTTCTCGGGTTGACTCGCAAAGACTGGGACTCGAACCCGCATGTCAGAAAGGTAGCGCGGTACACCGACAGCCTTACACCGGCCACGGCAACTGCTTAAGCAAGCCCGGTTGGGCCAACACCAAAAAATCAGGGTTCAGCACTGGTCGGTCCAGCCCATAACGCAAGGGCAACCCATCTGGCCCCAGCAGCAGCCCGCCCGCTTCCTCGACAATCACCTGTCCGGCTGCGGTGTCCCATTGGCATGTAGGCCCCAAGCGCGGGTACACATCAGCCTGCCCTTGTGCCAGTCGGCAAAACTTCAAGGCACTGCCTGCTTCAACCGTGGTGTAAGGCACTTTGACAGCTCTGAACCAATCCAGCGTTCGGCCAGTAGTGGCGTGTGATCGGCTGGACAGCACACGCAGGGGGCTCAAAGGCACACCTTCTGCAGAATTCAGGCGCAAGGGGTGAGCCTGAGCGTTGGGCTGATACCAAGTGCCTGAACCCTTTACGGCCCAGAACATTTCACCGGTGACCGGCACATGAATCAGCCCAAGCACAGCCCTGCCCTGCTCAACCCACGCAATGTTCACCGTGAACTCGCCATTGCGATTCACAAACTCACGGGTGCCATCCAAGGGGTCAACCAGAAAAAAACAGGCTGCGTCCGCCTGCGCCGAACGGGACTCTTCAGACCACACAAACACACCGGGAAACAGGGATTCCAAGCCCTGACGAATCAGCGCATCCGACTGCAAATCCGCCTCGGTGAGGGGGGAATTGTCGTCTTTGTATTGCACGGCGCTGCTGTGTTCATAAACCTGCATGATGGCGTCGCCGGCTTGTCGGGCAATCTCGCACAGGGCTTGTATTGCCTTGGGTTCTGTCGGGTTCATATCACCACTCTTCCAGTGTCGATGCGCATGCTAATCTCTCAGCAATACACCTTACCCTATTCACAGAACAATATGTCCAAACGCTCCATCCTGTTCATCCATCAGAATTTTCCGGGCCAATTCAAACATGTCAGCCAAGCGCTGGCCGAACAGGGGCATTTGGTGGCTGCCTTGGCAATCACTGGCGCACAGGTGCCGGGCGTGAAAATGTTTCAGTACAAACCCAAGCGGGGCAACACGCCGAAGATTCACCCTTGGGTCATGGACATGGAAACCAAGGTGATTCGCGGTGAAGCGTGCATGCATGCCATGAAAGCCCTCAAGGAGAAAGGCCTGAAACCCGACCTGATTGTCTCCCACCCGGGCTGGGGCGAATCCATGTTCTGCAAGGATGTGTTTCCCGACACCCCACTGCTGAATTTCATCGAGTTCTACTACAACGCTTACGGGGCCGATTCGAATTTCGATCCGGAGTTTCAAAACCCAGACTTGGGCGCCAGTGCCAAAGTGCGCGCCAAGAATGCCAATAACCTGCTGGCGCTGGACAACATGGACTGGGGCCTGTCGCCCACGGAGTGGCAGAAAAGCACAGTACCCGATTTGTACAAGCCCCGCATCAAGGTGATCTTCGATGGCGTGGACACGGACTGGATTAAACCCGACGACGGGGCCGTGTACGAGAACGCCGCATTGGGCCTGAAGCTGGACAAATCCTGCGAGGTGGTGACTTTCATCAACCGCAACATGGAACCGTATCGGGGCTACCACCAATTCATGCGCGCGCTGCCCAAGCTGATGCGTGAACGCCCCAAGGCACAAGTCGTGATTGTGGGTGGCGATGAAGTGTCCTACGGTGCAGCACCGCCTGATGGCCAAACATGGAAGCAGATTTTTCTGGATGAAGTGAAAGACGCCATCGACCACACACGCCTGCACTACGTGGGGCGCGTCAGCCACACTGACTTGCTGCGCCTGTACCAAATCTCAAGCTGCCATGTGTACCTGACCTACCCGTTTGTGCTGTCGTGGAGCTGTGTTGAAGCCATGGCAGCCGGTTGTGCCATGGTGGCCAGCGATACACAACCCGTTCGGGAGTTCATCCAGCATGGCTACAACGGGCACTTGGTGGATTTCTTCGACCCAGACGCCCTGGCCAGCCAAGTGGCCGGCGTGCTGGCCAACCCCAAGGCACAACTTGGTTTAAGGGCCAATGCCCGAAAAACAGTGGTGGACCAGTACGACCTGAAGAAGCAGTGCCTGCCTGCGCAAATGAGGTTTTTGGATAGAATTAGCGCCACTAAACACTGATGTGTTTGGCTAGTTGTGCAGGGGGAGGAGATGGTCGGGGCAGTAGGATTCGAACCCACGACCCTCTGGTCCCAAACCAGATGCGCTACCAGACTGCGCTATGCCCCGACAGGCGAAGAAGCGGGACTATACCGGAAAAAACCGGGTTTTGTCAATTGCCCCCCGGTTCGGAAGGCCTTGCGCTTCACTGTGGCACTGGCAGCTTGGCCAGTATGCGGTCCACCATGGCATTGGCCAGGTCGGCGTCCACCGCCTCCACCATCACCCGCAACACAGGCTCGGTGCCCGAGGGGCGTACCAGAAGGCGCCCGCGACCCTTCAAGCTTGCTTGAACCTCCTCGCACATGGCCTGCACGGCATTGTCAGAGGACCAATCGTAACCCGCGGGCAAGCGGGCATTTTTCAGAACCTGGGGCATCATGCCCACGGGCTTGAGGATATCTGCGAGGGTTTGCCCACACCCCTGAATGGCGCTGAGCACCTGCAGGGCGCTGACAATGCCGTCGCCGGTGGAGTGGCAGTCCAGCACCAACAGATGGCCAGAACTTTCGCCACCCAACTGCCAGCCGCGTTCGTTGAGCTTTTCGAACACATAGCGGTCGCCCACCTTGGCGCGCTCAAAGGCAATATCCAATTTGCCCAGTGCCAGTTCCAGCCCCATGTTGGTCATCAGGGTGCCCACAACGCCGGGCACGGTCAGGCCAGCATTCAGGCGGGCCTGCACCAACGCAAACAGCAATTCATCGCCGTTGTAGATTCGGCCTGAACGGTCGACGCAGATCAACCGGTCCGCATCACCATCCAAGGCAAAACCATAGTCGGCGTTGTGTTCCACCACCGCTTTGGCAACGGTCTCGGGGTGAGTAGCGCCCACACCCTCGTTGATGTTCAGGCCATCAGGCTTGTCGGCCAACACCACCACCTGTGCGCCAAGCTCGCGAAACACCGAAGGGGCAATGTGGTACGCCGCGCCATTGGCGCAATCCACCACCAGCTTCAAACCACGCAGTTTGAGGTGGCGTGGGAAGGTGCTTTTGCAGAATTCAATGTAACGGCCAGCCGCGTCGGACAGGCGGCGGGCCTTGCCCAACTCCATGGACGACTTGCAGGGCGCATCCTGCGCCAACTGGGCTTCAATCTCCTCTTCCCATTCATCGGGCAATTTGGTGCCCTGGGCTGAAAAGAACTTGATGCCGTTGTCAGGGTAAGGGTTGTGGGAGGCGCTGATGACCACGCCCGCAGACATGTTCAAGGTGCGGGTGAGGTAGGCAATGGCTGCGGTGGGCATCGGCCCCACCAGCACAACATCCACCCCCACCGAGGTAAAACCTGCCTCAAGGCAGGATTCCAGCAGGTAGCCGCTGACGCGGGTGTCCTTGCCGATCAGCACGCTGGGGCGGCGGCCACTGGCCTCGTGGCGGGCCAGCACAGTACCAGCAGCCTGGCCGAGGCGAAGGATGAAATCGGGGGTCATGGGGCTTTGCCCCACAGTGCCGCGTATGCCGTCGGTGCCGAAATATTGTCTGCTCATGACAGGGGTCACTCGTTGAATCGTCGAATGCCCTGATTGTACCGGCAAGTCAGGCGGTGATGAGCTTCATGCGGGACAGCGCGATTTGTGTGTAGCTGTACACCAAGCGGCGCAGACGGCGGTTGTCCCGTTCATCGGTGAAATGAACACCGTTCGATTGCGACAGCACCGGCAAATGGAATTCAACAATGCCGGGCTCCGTATGGCGCACCACTTCGACAGGCTCGGTCAGGTAACGCGCCTCATCCACCACCTCAAAGCGAACCACCATGATGCTTTTGGGCGCAGCGTAGGGAATCATGCTGTCCCACAAAGGCTGCATGTCCTCAGCGGGTTCATCCTGCTTGGCCACGTGCAGCAGTATGCAGGGCTGGCGGCTGTCCAAGTCGGTTTGAAGCGCATGCACCGCATCCCGAAAAAACTCGGCATCCTTTTTTTCATACGGCTTGTGGTGGTTGAACACATACCGTATGCCAAAGTGATCGCGATAATACAGGTGATCGCAGGTGTTCGAGAACTTGTCCTGCTTTTCCGACTCGGGCACCTCGCGGAAATAACGAGGGTCCAAAAACGTGCGGAACCTGTCCCTGAACATGTGGGCTGCGTGGCAAAAACTGCCGATGGAGTGGATGCTGTAGCCCCCGTCGTACAAGTTGGGCAGCTCTTCAGGATTCGGATCAAACTCCAGTTTCAAACAGCGGTCAATGGCGGCAAACTCAGGCCGAACGCTGCGGACAGCCACCGAGTTTTGTAGCCAAGGCTGCAACACGTGGCGCTCAGCGGGTGCAATCATGAACAGCAATCGGTTGGACATGTCGCACAGGTGTTCGTGCAGGCCTGCTTTCAGGTCAGGCCGCAATTCACCAATCCGTTTGACCTCATCGATGTAGGCCAACAAACGCCCTGCGCCACACCATTGGGAATAGCGCTTGTTCAGCGTGTACCACTCCAATAACTCGCGGGCACCAAACTTCACGACCCATTGCATGTCATGGGCTTGCACCTGGACCGACAAACCCGGCAAATGCACCAAAGCGTGGGTCATGGTGATGTGGGTGCGCAACCAAAAGTCGACATGAACCACCATCTGGCAACCCGTGTGGAAACCGCCCATCAATTGAAAATGGGATTTGCGCACCACCAAACCCGTGAATGCACAGGGGTCGGCCAGGTTCCAATCGGGCTTGACGTCCTGAGGGGCCAACTGACCAACAACATTGCCTGTGGGGGTGCCGTCGCGGTTCTCGTGGGCAGGCGCGTAAAACACGGCACCTTTGGGGTAAAGGTCAAAGGCATTGGCCATGCGGGCCATGTAGGCTGGGCCCAGCGTATCGCCCGCACGCAAGAACAGCAAGAGGTCTTGAGGCGCGGCCATGGACACAATATTGATGGCCTCGGTGATACGGGCCAGTTCAATTTCACGCACGTGGGTGCGGACTCCCAACCTGGCCATCACCACCGATTCTTCATCGCTGGGGCCTGCCTGCGGCACATGCAGCACGAACAAATCACCCATGGAACCTGAGTGGTTCAGCAAGTCTTTCAAGGTGGGAAGCAGTGTCTGGGATGCGTGGGTTCGCACCAGAATGACCGCAAACTTGAGTGCTGGCCCCGGACCGGCGTGTAGTGCTGGCGTCACAACAATCGGATTCCTGTGGTGCGTTGGTTCAACATCTTGTACACACCAAGGTTAAATCAGCAACAATATTGAAACAAGCGTCAGCGGCTAAATTTTTAGGAGCCCCACCTCGAATTTAACAACATGCTACGCTTGTCGCAATTTGTGCCTAAACAAACTCTCTCAGCGAACCTTGTACGCCCTATGGATACGCGAAAACTTGAACAGCTTCTGTATATGAATATTGCGCAAACCCGGCGCTTGGCCAGCTACGAGGCGCGGCGGGAGATAGACGCAATCAGGGCGTCGCTGGCGGACAAACCGCAACGGCTGGAGCACTTTGGCTACAAGGTTTACAGTCAGAATGATGAGGATGGTGTTCTGGAAGAAATTTTCCGCAGGCTGGGCATAGAACAAGGCCGCTTCATCGAAATTGGTGTTGAAAACGGGCTGGAGTGCAATTCGCTGTTTTTGATACACAAAGGTTGGCGTGGCGCCTGGATTGATGGCAACCCGCAGCAAAAGGCAGTGATTGAAAGCCGCTTTGGTGACATTCTGCGCAATGGGCGTTTGAAACTGCACACCGGTTTTGTCACCGCCGAAAACATCAATGAACTTTTAAGCAACCTTAAACCCAGTGACGCCGAGTTGGACTTTTTGTCGATCGACATCGATGGCATGGACATCTACCTGTTGCAGGCACTCACCCACCGCCCGAAAGTCATTTGTATTGAATTCAACAGCAAGTTTCCTGCGCATGTGAGCAAACAACCGGTGTACAACCCCACAGGGGGCTGGCGGGGCACCGATTACATGGGTAGCAGCCTGCTGGCGTTGAGCAACACGGCACGTGGCAATGGCTACACCTTGGTGGGCAGCAATGTAGTCGGCATCAACGCATTTTTCGTGCGTGAGGATTTGGTGGCTGACCTGTTCCCTGACGCGGGCGATGTGCAGGCCCTGTATAACCCACCCCGCTATTGGCTCTGCCAGGACCATTTCAGCGTGATTGGTCACAAAGCCGACTTCGGGCCTTATGTGGACCTCACCTGACCGCCCGACGCCGTGAACACATTGCTGACCTTAAGGCACAGAGATGCGACCGTGAGCGCAAAACGCCTGCGCTGTGAACTACAAACACCCACCTTGGGCGGCCCCACCCCGCAAGGGAATGACGCTTTGACCGTCGCCGGCTGGGTGGCTTTATTGGCCCCTCCTGACATAAAACCCGAATTGTTGAGCCGTATTGATGGGCAAACCTGGCAACCCCTGGACAGTCAGCAAGGCCTTATCGCAGATCAACCAAAAGCCTGGAGCTTCAAACAAGCGCTAACAGCCCAGCACACAATACGGATTGCGGTGCGTTTGAACGATCAACTGATTCAACTGTTCCTGATCGCACTCAGCCCGGAAGGCTGCAAGAGCGTTTACGCCCAGCACCTTCAGGACCAATTAAGCGACGGTTGCACGCGGGTCAGCCCACTGTTGGCCCCCACTGACGGGCGCACACTGGGCAGCCACATTGCAGCCTATGCCAGCCGGTTGAACATACTGACCGAGCATGAATGGTTAACGAAGGCAGTCAGCCTGCCCGAGAGGTTGGCAGCACTGGTGAACAAGTACCGGCTGTATGTACGAACGCACCAAAATCTGGTTGATATGGTGAGCACACCAGCAGCACCCACACTGAAACACCCGGTGAGTGACAAACCAGCGACCGCCACCCACGGGGGGTATTTTCACTGGCACACCTTTTGGCTGCGGTTCAGCGACGGGGAAGAAAGTTTTTACATCATTCAGAAAGTGTCTGCGATAGATGGTGTATTCATCCCCTCACAAAACCTGCTTCTGAAGTTTCAGCATTTGGATTCGCTGGACGCCAGCCTTCTAATTGCAAACATCCTGAATGAATTGGACCTGCAGGTGCGCAAGGGTTACGGCAGCCACTTCGTGGGCTTCAATGTGAGCCACCCGCGCCCAGCCCACCTGCTGCAGGATGTGCTGCCGGGCTTGGCTGTGCTGGATGAACAGCAGCGCCTGAACAGCAATATCCCGATCAGCCTGTTGGCGGGTGGCGATTACCTCGAGCCCTCGCAGTGCTTTCCGGCCTTGGCCCCATCAAAAACAGTGAGCCTTCCTCTAGAGCCTGGGGCTTACCTCAGCTTGATGGGTGCGCCCATGACCTACAACCCGCCGGGCCAATTGCCGCCAAGCTTCTATCAGGCGCTGTTCAGTCGATTGGTCGGCATGGCTGAACGAAAAGAAGCGGACTGGACGGTGCGCCAGCAGATTCAATCGCAGGCTTATTTTGTCCTGTGGTTGGGCATCAGCGCACAAAAACGGGTGTGGTTGAACCAGTCGGAAGGGCTGGCCAAAGTGATCGCCCTGTTTCAGCGGCAATTTCCAAATTTGCTGGTGGCCTTCGACGGATGGACGGCGCCTGCGCGTCCTCTGCAGACTGACCTTGCAGAAATTCAACGAGACAGGTTGGTGATGATTGAGGTGCTGAACCGCCTGCCCGTGCGGCCTGCGCACGTGGACCTGATTGGCCAAACCATGTCGAAAAAAATTGCGGTGGCCCAATACGCCAACTTTTACTTCACCTCTGCACTGACAGGCTCGGTGTGGGTGTCACGAGCCTTTCAAAAGAAAGGCATTTTGCACATCAGCAACCCGCTACGAGACATCGCTGTTGAACACCAGGCCAACCCGCATGCCTTGTTGCTGCCGGCGAGCCTAGTTACAGAAGTGGACGCGGACAAAGCACCTCGGTTTGACTGCATCAATTACAGCATCGAACTAGAGGGCCTGATCGGCACCATCAAAGCTTTTACACCCGAGCTGGACTGGGGCCAGTAACTCAGACCACTTCGGTGTGAGCGACTGCTTTTTGCTCCCAATTCCAGACATGCTCAATAATAACTTTCAGATCGGCATAGCGCGGGGCCCAACCCAGCACTTCGCGGGCTGCGCTTGAGTCGGCCACCAAACGCGCAGGGTCGCCAGCCCGCCGGGGCCCGTCCACCACAGTGATAGTGCGGCCTGTGACTGCGGCCACAGCGTCAATCACTTCCTGCACGGAGAACCCGTTGCCGTTGCCCAGGTTGAAGGACTGGCTGGCCCCACCTTGCACCAAGTGTTTCACCGCCAACCAATGCGCATCGCACAGGTCGTTCACGTGGACGTAGTCGCGAATGCAGGTGCCATCAGGGGTGTCGTAGTCCCGCCCAAATACGCTGATGTTGGGCCTGCGGCCACTGGCGGCCTGAATCACCAGGGGAACCAGGTGGGTCTCGGGTTCGTGGCGTTCACCCAATTCTCCGTCAGGGTCAGCGCCTGCCGCGTTGAAGTAGCGAAACACCACACTTTTGAGGCCATAGGCATGTTCATAATCGGCCAACACCTGTTCCACCATGAGCTTGGTGCGCCCATAGGGGTTGATGGGTGATTGGGGGTGACGTTCGTCTATCGGGGTGTATTGCGGCTCGCCAAAGGTGGCTGCCGTGGAGGAGAACACGAAACGCTGAATACCGGCCCGGCGCATGGCGTCCAGAAGTACCAGGGTATTGGCCACATTGTTGTGGTAATACTTTGCTGGTTCGCGCACTGATTCGCCCACCTGAATCCAGGACGCGAAGTGCATGACGGCATCAAACTTCACGCGAGCAAACAACTCGTCCAGCAAAGCTGCATCGCCCAAGTCGCCCTCGATGAACTCACCGCACAACACGGCATCACGGTGACCTGCACTGAGGTTATCCAGTGTGAACACATTCACACCCTGCTGCCCCAACAGCTTAACCATGTGAGAGCCGATATAGCCAGCACCGCCGACCACGAGTACGTTCAATTTGTTCTGAGGCATGGATTGTTGAGCAACTGTAGGCGTGACAATTTACACTTCGCTACGTTAATGGAAGACTTTGCGCACTGCAACAGGATTCTATATAGTTTTCATATTAGAAAATCTAGAGACAGTCCAGCTAAACCTCCTGGAAATCTATGCTTAAAAAATGACAAATACCCCCTAATTGCTAGGTATGGGGTCATATGGACCTCCCGAATTCAAAGTTCGATGCTGGAGGAAATCGCCTTGAAAGCCACACCTGTCATGCGCAATTTGTGCAGCTCAGAAGGCGGAACATTCAAGCGGCAGGCAATGTGGTTGGCGGTGGTCGGTACGGTAATCAGCCCACGCAGCGACAGGCGGAAATTGCCTTGCTCTGGCAAGTCAAACGTTTTGACCTGCATGCCGTTGACGTGCATGGTTAATTGCGAGGCTGGTGGCAAGCCCCGGCTTTGCCCAAGCAGGTAGAGGCGGCGTATGAAACGGGCCCCGGAGATTTCAATATCGAAATTGGGTTGGTCCAATATCTGAGTGCCCGTCGAAGGGTCGCTGCGGCTGCCATGCACCTTGTGTGAAATGCCCTGCATGGACCCGACTTGCCCTTCATCCAGCACATGTCGCCAATGGTCCCGCTTGATAGTCAATTGAATATCGGCAATCCGCATGGCGGTCAACACAGGCAGTTCACGGGCATAGGGGGTCAACTCCCCTTCCAGGTCACCATTGAGCAAACCGGGCGCACCGGTGCGAATTTTGGCAGCCCAAAGTTCGGTCAATTCTTGGCGAAACTCGTCGTGCCAGCGGGTTTGCAGCAAACGACTGTTGGCTTCGCTTTGGGCCGATGCGGCTTTGCGAGTCAGGCTGACGTGGTGCAGCACCACACTGTCAAGGGCAACACGCACATCAAAACCCATGGCGCGAGCCTTCAAACACAGGTCCACATCTTCACAGCCATTCAGGTAGGTTTCATCAAAACCATCCAGCCGCAGAAATAGCTTGCGCCGAATCATCATGCACGCACCGGTAACCGCCCACCTGTTCGGCAAACGGCTGCCCCCCGCTTCAATCTGATGGATGTGTTCAAGTGCACCGTCCGCTTTTAAGCGGATACCCGCATGGTCAACCGTGCCATCGGCCACCCTGTATTGAACATTGCCCAACACGCCCAACGACTGGCCATGAAGGTTGAAGGCATCCAGCATGGGCTCGAGCCACCCCGGCCGATACACCAAATCATTGTTGGCCATCAGCAGCAAAGCCCCTTGCGCAGCGTGAGCGCCGGTGTTGGAGGCGTGGGCAAACCCCGAGTTGTGACTGAGAAAAACGCAGCGAATGCGAGGATCGTGAAGAGAGCGCAGCCAATGGGCTGTGTCGTCGGGTGATGCGTCATCGACGTACACAATTTCCACCGCCAGGTTGTCGGGCAAGGTGGCCAGCAGGCTGTCGTGCATTTCACGCGTTTCCTGCAATTTTCCGTGCAGCGGAATCACGATGCTGAGCAGAGGAATCACAGTGTATTGAACCAGATTCGAGTGAGTTTATTCACGATCAACTGCACCAGATTCGAGCGAAAGCGAAACAAAATTTAATATTTGCACTCATGTAGATCGAAAAGCGGAAACCGCAGTAATAATGACCATGTGGGAGACGATTCCAATAATTACAGAATAACACCGCCCCAGGAGTACTAGTGGACATTCTGCTTTCATCCACTACTTTCAGCAGACAATTACTTGTCTTCAAACTAGCACCACAGGTAGCTATCAGCCTACCCGTTGGGCAGGATTTCGACACGCAAGCCCGCATTGCAGGCGAAGCGGGGCCCCTGCCCGACCTGACTGTGCGGATGCGCGCCAATAGCGCGGCCGAATGGATGGTGGCCTTGCCTTGGTCGGCCACGCAAGCATTGTCAAAAGCGGATTCAAACCTTTCCTTGTTGGCGAACGGCCAATGGTTGTCGGTGGCCATTCCTTCGAACAGCCTGTTGCGAACCAACCGCCGCGACCTGAACTTTTTTGTGCACCAAGTGCGCAGCCCGGGTTCACGGAAATTCGATGTTCCCACCACCTTGTTTCTCGCCGAAGAAGCCTATGGCTGGTTGCCCAACGATCGGGGTGACCGCATGTCGGCCCTCATTGTGATGGTGTACCGCCTGCTGGACCAACCCGAACTGCAAACCCCCGAACAGAACACCTGGCTGGAAACGGAAATCAACTGGCATTTGGCCAACAGCACGGGCCCCCATTGCAATGTGGACAGCCGTTGGGGCTATTCGCTTCGGATTGCCTATTTCTACTGGCTGCTGGCCCACCAAGGCCCCGACGCTGCCGAAGCATTCATGCTGGAGCAACACAAACAGATTTCCGAAGCGTTTTCCATGGAATCGGTGCCGAATTTTTTCAAAATGGGGCTTGTGCTGGGTACTTTTGCCCTGTTGAAAAACGAACCCGGCCAAGTGACGCTGCTGTTGGACGCCATGAATGTGATGCTGCGCCAGGATGCGTTGTGGAAGACCCCAGTCAACTTTTTTCAGTCACTGGACCGCAAAAACCTGATTGCGAATTATCATGAAGTATTCAAGTTGGCCATCATGCTGGAGCCCGCACGGCTCAAACGTGAATGGGTCAGCGACCATGACATGATTATTGACACTACTTTTATTGGTGACCCTGGCCGCCAGCTTGTTCGGCGATTGCTTCAGGAACGGGGTATCAAATTCAAATAAGGCCCTTGCGGCACTTTATTGGCTTTTAGTGATCGGCTTTTACGACAAGGTTGGCTTTAGTGTTTGACTGGAAAGACATTGAACAATTCGGGCAAAGGACGGGTGACGCAGGCTATGTGCGCATCACCGTTGCGCTGGGTACCGAACCCGCCTTCCGGCGAGCCACCGAGCCATCTGGCCATTACTTTGAACAGCCGGTGCAAGTGCTGGGCGATGCCACGCGGTTTCGTTACCCACCCCGAACAGCCCAGAACGACTTCATACACCAAGTGGTGGATATTGGCCCTTGCCGTGTGGTGGGTTGGCGCACCTTGGCCACCGACACCATGGTGTACAACGACGAATTCAGCGGCAGTGAGGCCATGAAACGGGTGGTGCAAGAAGGCACCAGCGGCTATTTCGAAGGGTTTATGCTGGAGCCCTACGGCAACCCCATTCAAGGCCATGCACTGTACGTGCTGGACGCGAAGGAAACCCTGCACCTGACGGGCAACAGTTATTTTGTGGGCAGTTTGGAACCCTCCAACTATGGGTCGTTCCTGCTGCGCACCCTGCCCAAGTTGCTGCACATTCGGCACCTCATCAAACCCGAAGACAACCTGGTGCTGAGCACCGAATACCCTTGGGTGGGCCAGTTCATGAGCCTCTTGGGCATTCGTGCCAAAGTGGTGAACCTGCCCCGAAAAGCGGTGAAGATCACGATGGACCGTGGCCTGCTGGTGACTTCGAGCTACAACGAAGGTTTTTTGGCCAGGGCCACTCTGGCCGACCTGCGTACGCTGATTGCTGATGTGCCCGCAGGGCCACACAAGAAGGTGTGGGTGTCGCGGCGGTTCAGGGCCAAACAGGCCCCGAATTACAGGCCGCTGACCAACGAAGCCGAGCTGGTTGAACTGGCCAAAGCCCACGGCTTTGTTGAGGTGGAAATGGAAAACCTCAGCCTGATTGACCAGATTTCGGTGATGAAGGGCGCACGAGTGATTGCTGGCCCTTCGGGCAGCGGCCTGCTGAACACCATATTTGCGGAGACGGGCGCGCAAATCATTGAACTGGAGAGCTTCACCCATTGCATACGCCAGCACGGGAAGGTGTATTCCTCATGCGGGCACAGCTATGTGGAGGTGTTTGGGGAGTTTGACCCGGAGGACAAGCGGGATCAGGTGACGCGGCGGTGGAAGGTTGCCACAGATTTGATGTCAAGCCTTCTAAACCTTTGAGCCACCCAACAACTTAGGCTGAGTTGGGAAGTGAACCCAAGCGTGAAGTAAGCCGCTCAAAGGTTATCTTGGCTTCTTTGGTCGCAAACAGGTGTTCTACACGAGTTGAAAAGGCTAAAGCCTGCTCTGTCATGCCAGCATCCAGGAGAATTTCCAGCTTGGTCTGAATAAACCCCAGCTTGTTTGCATTGAGGGACAAACATTTTTCGATCAACTCCAAAGCGCGTTCAGTTTTCCCACCTTTAGACGCATAAACGGCCGCTTCTTTGTAGAGCTTTGCTTCATCCGGGGTCAGTGCCAGCGCCATCTCCATCGTAGACAATGCGCCCTGATAATCGCGCACCTTGGACAATTGTTTTGCCTTCAATCGTATGACCAGTGGGTGGCCCGGCAACAGTGCAATCAAGCTGTTTCCAATTGCCTCCGCCTCTGCATTCAAACGCCTTCGAGACAAAAATTCTTGGGCAACCAATAATGCATAAACATTGGAATACAAAGCCACATTGTCTGGCGACATTCTGACAAATTGGAAATCTGCAAGTTGCTCATCAGAAACTTGATGAGCAAACAATACTTGGAGGAAGTCAACTAGCTTGCCCTGCTCATTCAACCACGTAGTCACAGAGTGATTAACATTCTCGGCGTAAAACAAATCAACCCCGGGAATGTCAGCCAATCTGGCCATCGAATACATATCGACCAAGTCCAAAGAACCGGCAAACATTGTAAATCGGGTGTTTCTTGCAGAGTTCGAAATCAACGCCCTGAAATCACTCTTTGCAGTGGGACTCTGATGCTTGTTATGTCCTTTGGACTTACTAAACGGAATGAACAATTCATGTTCAGCGCCAAAGGCATAAACCTGATCAACCTTCAGGTGCGCACCAAAGAAAATCGCACCAAACCCGCCCATACTAACCCCGAAGGTTGAAACCTTCTTGAAGCTCATTGTATCCAGCCACTTACGGACGCGGGCCATCGTCCTTTCGACATTTCCAACATCAGCGAGACCATTGATATACCAATCGTCCTTCAGGGTGTTGATGTACAGCTTATTGATTGGCCACTCGCCAAAAAACTTGCTAAGACCAAACTTACCTCGCGGCACAGCAACCTGAGAACAAATGATCAATAACTCATCGCTGCCCTCGTAAGGGACAAAATTCAAAAAGTCGGAAACGGGCAAATTCATGACTCGATCACTTTCAGCAAAAAAGGCAGCCGCTTAATCACGGCCGCCTTCGGATCATTCATACAACCTGAAAGACTGTGTATTAAATGTAGCGGTACACGGAGTCGGTCGGCAGGTTATACGCTGTCGGTGTGAGAGACACCAACTTGGTGGTGCCCAACTTGCCGACATACTCGTCCAGCAGACGCTGGGTTTCGTTGGCCAGTTCCTGTTGTGAACGGGTGGCGTTGGCGTAACCGTCAAAGCCCACCAAGTAGATGGACTTGGAACCCAAATCGCGCGCGGCCGACAAGGCCAAAGCCAAGGGGCCAGCGTCCGACACTGGGCCCAACTTCTTGTCTTGGCCTTGATTGAACAGGGTGGTTTGGTACACGCGGCCACTCAGTTCGCTGGGCAGTGTGCCTTTGAAACGAGGCGCAGCCTGCACAATGAAAGCGGTGTTGTCACCCACCACTTCAGGCGCCTTCTCCACTTCATGGCCGGGCAGGCAGGCCAGGCACATGCCTTGTACTTGGCCCAGAGCAGCCAGGTTTTTCAAGCTGGAATGCACCACAGTGGCCCCCGTTTTGGCAGCCATGCGCTGGATGGCTTGGGCGTGGGCTTGCACGCTTTGGCCACCGCCGACGATGAGCACGGGCTTGTCAGCACGGTCCGACGGCAACGAGGGGTACTCAGTCTGGTCAATGAACTGTTCAGACGAGGCGCTGCGGAGTGCTGCAACAATGGCCGACGTGGAATAACGGGCCTTGCCCAGCCAGTCCATCACATCTTTCTGAGGCAGGCTGTTCAGGCCGGAGATGATGTAAGGCAGGTTGGAACCCCAGCCAAACACTTTCTGCATGGCTTCAAAACGCTCAACCAAGGCCCCCAGAGACGACAGGTCAGAAGACTGACCTTTGCCAGCGGCTTCCAGGTAGCTGACGATCATTTCTGTCTTGAGGTTACCCGCACCACGGCCCATGCCGGTGATGGTGCTGTCCAGGTAGTCAACGCCAGCTTCAATGGACGCCAGTGCGTTGGCGAAGGCCAGCTCAACGTTGTTGTGGCCGTGGAAACCCACAGGGATGGACAACAGCGACTTGGCTTGGGCCACGGCTGTTTTGACCTGGTTGGGGAAACAACCGCCATAGCTGTCCACGAGGCTGACGCAATAGTACAGGGACTGATCAACATCGCCCAGCACGGAGGCAGCCTTGTCGAAGTAAGTGGACAGGTACATCAGGTTCAGACCAACCAGGAAACCGAATTTGCGCAATTCAGTGGCAATCTCGTTGGCTTCCTTCACTTGGGAAGGGGGTACGGCCATGCGAACGATGTCCACTTTGCCCACGTAGGGCGTGAAACGCTCGGCAATTTCCGAAGGTTTGAACTCTTTCAGGTTGATCATGACGCAGATTTTTTGATCTGCGCGCACCTGCGATTTGTAGAAGGTGCAATCCTCAGGGGTGAGGTAGTAGAACTTACCGAGGTATTCACCTGTGGCGTTGCCCACATAGCCAATCTCCAGGGTATCCACCGCCGCGCGGGAAATTGCCTGAAAATACTGGGTTACGAGAGATTCTTCAAAATCCCAGTTGGTGTAGTAACCACCATCGCGAAACGTACAATCAAGAACCAAAGCCATTTTCTAACTCCCAACTGGAAATATCAAAATCGTGACCTGACGAGACCCAGATTCACGCACCCTTTGGATGCAAAGTAAATCCGTCTTTCCAGGCCGGTAAAGTCATTCTGCAATACGCTCAACTCGAGTTCGCCAGAATTGACGTGAAAAATCAAGTAGGTGGCGTAAGCCATTTGGCAACAATCGCTGTACACGTCCACCTCGTCGTCGGTGAAATCGTACAGCCCATGCACCACTGTTTTAAGACGTGTCAGAAATGTCTGGAACTGGGCAGACACATCCTGAGACAACTTGCCAGTGAAAACCAGCACATTGGCCTGCAAAAACAGCGAGGCCAACACCCAATAGTCGGCAACCGTACTCACCTGCTTCAAACCGTTAACGGTTTTCTTGTAGGCCTCCGGCGCACCTTCAAGGCCCAAGGCCAATGCCGAATTGAGTAGCAGGGTGTGCTCACGACGACCAATGACGGTGGGCTTTTCACGGATGAATGCGGGCAGGTTTTCAATGAAGAAGCCGTACAGCGGTGTTTCCTCGGTAAGGCCTTCGTAGGCGAGCCCCTGAAGAAGTGCGGCGGCAACCATGAGGTCGACGGCTGTCTTTTTCAGTTCCGGGTTGTAATTCACCAACATGAGATTGCACAATGAGTACAGGATATCCCTTAGTGTCGGTTTGTTCAACAAGCCTTCAGCGTCCCGAACAATGGCGGCCAGCTCGGCTTTGGGGTCTTCCAGCTTCAAGCCTGGGATGGCGTAACGGGCCGGGTGAGTTTCACCACCAATGAAGTTGATGAGTTTGACCGACTGCCCAAGCAATACTGAGGCCGCCTGAACCGTTGAAAGCTTGATGCGGAAGCCCGACATTCGTGCCTCTTCGCCCAGTTTTTCGGTCAAATCATGACGCTCGGTGCGCTCGAAGTTCAGCGGATCGGCCTTTTCCCCATAGCTGAGGGCAAAGCCGGACGCCAACTGCTGCTTCTTCTTGTCAAAACACCAGCCTGTGAGGTGATAGTGCTGGCCATCAAAAACCAGCGAGGTGACTGTCGCCTGAGCCATCAGATTCGTCCCCGTTTGTAAAGGGTGTTCACATAACCCGAAAGGGCACCCGTGTTGTAGAGGCTGGACGCCGTTTCGTTGGTTTTGATGAGCTTTTGAAGCTCGCGGATGGCAATGCGGGATTCTTTCACTGCGCGCATGCAGGCGATGAATTCGCTGAATTTGTGTCGGCCAGCCACGGGCGAACTGAGGTCGGAAAAGACCACGCCTTCAATGGCCACCCGGTCAACCTGCTTGAACAGTTCGATGGCGGCCGCAAACTGGCCCGCCTTGACTTTGAGGTCGACCAGCAGGAAGAATGAGCGGGCAATATTGATCTGGATCATGGGCCGGTACTTGACCATGTTACGGTAGTGCAGGCATTTCTCCAGAAACACGCGGGCGCCTTCCCGACGACCTGCATTCAGTTCTTTATAGGCATTCAGAATGCCCACCGAGGTGACCCAGCGGGCTTCATCGCCTGCATCGATCGGATCCATCCACTGAAAGAGCTTCACAGTGTTTTCATCGAACCAGGGAATGTCGGGGTCGTTCGGGTCTTCCAAGTCCAGAATGCGGTAGCCCAAGGCGCACAGTGTGGAACCCAAAACGTTGAAATCGGTTGGAAACTGAGCCACCGCGCGTTTGCAACAATGGCGCAGTACAAACTGGTTCTTGATGATTCGGGCTGGGCTGTTGACGCGTTTCCAAAAGTCGTCCAGGCCTTTGATCAGCAGTTCATCGAGTTCAATACCGGCGTCGGAAGCCAATACAGACCACTCGTCACCACTTTCAAGCAAGCCGACCAGGCGGGCACCGGTGAAGTCGTTCACCTCGAGCAGACGGTCCAGGGGCAAAGAGAACGGCCCAGCCGTGTTGATGTGAGGCACATCGAACTCGAAGGTTTTGATGCCGACTTCCAACTGAAGGCGTGTAGGTGCACCAGCCTCTTGGTCAAGCTGTACGAAGAGGCAGTACTTGTCGTAATCGTGCTGAATATTCATGGTTAGAACCCAGCCGCAACAAGGGTTTGAGCCACATCAAACTGGGCCTGGATATCTACGTCGTAGCCTTTCAATTGGGGCGTGACGTACAGGTAGGGTTTATGGCCAACACGGTCATTCATGCTGCGCATCAGTTCACCGGGAATGATGAAGGCTGCACTGTTGACCAGAAAGTAGGGTTCCAAGTCTTGGGTGCGTGGCCACTTTTTGACGCTTGGATCGTGCGAATCAACCTGGCCCCGCCGGTACACAAAGGTTTGATGCTCATCAACAGTCAGTGCGCTGTCGCATTGATCGTTCTTCTTGGCGGCGAGGTAGCTTTCGATGAATTCCTGATAACACGCCGCGTCGAACAGTGGGGAGGTGACGTGCGTCCACAGCACTTCACCCTCGGGAATTTGCTGCCCCACGTAGCCTATGAGTGCATCGAGACAATCATCCACCGAAAGCTCTTCCGGGCGACGAACAATCTCGAAGGGTTTGGCCACAGTCGCAGAAAATGCGGTGGCGTAGTCGAGCACTTTTTGGTCGTTGCTGGAGACGAAAATTCGATCGATGGAAGGGGTGTCCACCAAGTGTCGCAGTTTCAGTTCGAGCAGGCCGCCCTCATAGGCGCCGAAGGGCTTGGTGTTCTTGTTGGGCACGCGTTTGCTACCGGCGCGGCAGGGCAGAAAGGCTGTGATCATGACTGGAACTCGCTGAACGAATGAACCATGGGAATGTTGTTCTGTTGCGCAAAACGGATCACATTCTCACGGTCGATGGAATAAGGGGTGTAGAAGGCGAAGTCGTAGCCACCGCACTTCTGGGCAGATTCATAGTCGATGATGGAGTCGCCAACGAACAAGGCGGGTTGCTCGGCCTTGTCGATGATACTGCGCAGGTTTTCATGTTTGGACACAGGCCCGCCCAGTACATCGGCAAAGTATTGGCGCAGGCCCCGCTTGTCGAACACCTGACGCAGCTCTTCCTGATTCGAGCCAGACGCCACATACAGGGTTTTGGTGGACGCAGCATTGGCAATGAACGCCTCGGACCCCTCAGTAGCCGCCCACTGCAAGTAGCCAGAGGACACCAAGGCGGAGTAGCGGCTGAGCAAACCTGCAATGTTGTCTTCGCTGGCGTGGGCAGGGCAAATTTCTGCAAATGTGTCCAGCAGCCATTGGCGGGACTTGCCGAAATTACGGGCCATGGTTTGTGCAAACAGGGTACGCTGTTCGTCGCTAACCCCTTCAGGCATGGCTTTTACAAACGCATCCACCTTGGGCTGGTTGGCGTCAATCAACACGCCGTCACAATCAAACACGATGGTGGCGTACTTAGCGATTTGCATTCGGGAGTTCCCCATTGAGTTCTTTGATGTAGTTTGCGAAGGCCGGCATACGCCCAGCACGAATCAAGCTGGCCATTGGCCCTTCAACAATGCCGACTGCCACCTTCGCACGAATGTCGATGCGGGTGACTTCGGGCGTATTTTGCACCAAGCCGAGCAGGCCCAACGCGATGTAGGCCTGTCGTGACACTTGGGCCACGTTGATGAGGTCGCCCACGACCCATACATTGTCCATGAGGCTTTGACAAGCCACCACCGGCTGCAGACCCATGACAGCCTGTTTGAGCAGGCGGTCGGCTTCGTCACGACGGCCAATGTAGGCCCCGATCAGGCCTGCGAAAAAGCTGGCCTGAATCACATTGAGCGCACTTACTTTGGAGCGATTCACCCAGGGCAAACATGCGGCGGAGTACACAAAACTGTCAAAGGCGCCCTCGTAGTCCTGCTGGGCCAGTTGCACATAGGCGATGACCATGGACAGGGAACAACACCAACGGACAGTGGACCACACCGCCTTTTCGAGGACATTCGCAGGAAAACCTGACAGAAGTTGTTTGCCACCCGCCAAAAAGCCGTCGAGCTGGCCTTTGGCCATGAACTGATCTACCAGTGCGGGCTCCTCAAGCAGTCGGTGAATGATGATGGTGCGGCAAGCGAACTCCATTTCCTCGCCCGGGCTGCGATCAAGGTTCACCAAGGCACCCAGAAACAGTGCCAGTCTTTCCTTGATCCGGGAGGTGGGCACTTGCAGCACCCGCGCAAAGGTACCTGGATCATTCACACCCAGAGCGCGAACAAGGTCGCCTTTGAGTTGGCATTCTGCCCCTTCAGCCAAGATGGGGGTGATCTGGATTCGACGAATCTGCAAATCCAGCAGTTGAGGCACATTGACACTGGTGTCGTGCAAATGGTCGGCCTTGAATTCCAGTGGCGAATGACCATTGACTTCGATGGTCAGACCGCGCAAATGCTCAAGCCCCTCCGGAACCCGGAAGTGCAGCATCGGCACGCCGCCTGCCACCCATTTCGTCAATACTTCAATCGTCGTTTTCATGTCGGTTAACTGTTTTCGTAATAGGCTTTGGCCATGTCGAGGCAACTCGGCGGCAGCGGAAGACTGGCCACCAGGTGATCGCGCAGTTGGCGTGCCTGAGAGGCTTTGAGCAACACTTCAGCCCATTCGGTGACTGAACCTGCACTGACGTGGATACCGGACTGGCCGTGAACTACCTTTTCCTGCATGCCACCAATGTTGGAGCAGATCACCGGCTTTTTGTGCAGATACGATTCCTGAATAATCATGGGTGAATTTTCCCACCACACGGAGGGCATAAGCACCCAGTCGATGCGCTGCATGCGGGTGGCCAGTTCGGAGCGCTCATACGGGCCGTTCCAGCGCAACACGCCAGCTTCCAGCAAAGGGTCTGCCAAAGACTGGATTTTGTCCTTGAACTCGCCCCGTTGGGTTTCAAGGTTGGCACCGTTGATTTCCACCACCAAGTCAGGAATTTCATCCTTGCGGATCAATTGACGCAGCGCCATCAGGATGACATCCAGGCCTTTGTACGGGTTGATCTGTCCGAAATAACCAAACACATTGGGCTGCCTGTCCGCCTTGGGTGGCTTGGCACGGGTTTCGAACTTCTTGAAGATGTCTTGCTGGGGGGCGGTTTCGCCGGTGATGTGCTGGGCCTCGGTTTCGTCGTATTGGCCGTTTTCAATCACCACAATCTTGTCGGCAGGAATGCCCCACTGTACGTAACGGTCAAGCAGAAACTTCGATGGGCTGATGAATTTGTCGAACATCGAGAACACAGACAACAGGGCATTTTTGCGTTTGGCGAAAAAGCTCAAGTCGTATTCCGGAAAACACTTGCCACACAGGAATTCATTGGAATCAGCGCACAGGGAGCGGCTGTTGCGCTTGATCATCTGACCGTCGTTCAGGCAAATGGCCAGGAACTCGTGCAGCGTCATGACAAAGCGGGCGTTGGGCAACAGCCTGCGCAGCATGACGATCGCATCCAGACCGATGTTGTAGTAATGGTGGAAGTTGACGTAATCGGGCTGAAACTCGTCAACCAACTCAGTCAGGGATTGCAACAGCAGCTTGCTGCTGAGGTTGCGGAAGAAACGGTTGTCTTCGACGCAAGCACCCAGCAGGTATTCCGATTCCTTGTACTTCACCACTTTGCCCGGCAACACCCCGTAATTGACGGCGGCGAGGAACCGAACATCTGATTCGGGAAACAGGCGTTTGAACCCCAGGTAGGCGTTGTAGGCCGCTACTTCGCCACCGCCTTTGGAAAAGTCGGGGTGGGCATGGGAAATAACCAGTATGCGTTTGGCCATGGCGTTATGCTCCTACCTGAGCCATGGTGTACAGCTCGATCTGTCGGCCCAAAGAGGCCTGAAACTGTTGATTGGGCGCCTGGGTGCGGGCGAAAGGCAATCCATTCTGTTCACGTACCACCCGGAAACGCTCAGAAAGGTTCTCGGTGCGCCAAATGAGAAACTCCAGATCAGTCAATTCCCGCAAGGGAACGAAACCCATGTCGGTGCACATGGCGCTCAACGTTTTGCCCAATAAGGCCATGCCAAACACCTTGTTGCGTGAATAAGGCATGCGCTCAATGGGGGCTTTGCCGTCGTCATCGGGAATGAAGCGACTGAGCTCATCGACCGAAAAGGTGGCACCGGAGACACCATTGACATCACGCGCGTAAAACACGCGCACTTCTTTGGCATCAAAAGCCTCGAATGGCTGGGTACCGGAAATCTTTGCAAACTCAAAACCGGAGCGTGCATCCACAATGATGCAGCGTGCGGCGGGGTGTTTGCCCATGCCATAGCCCAGGTGGCCCAGCACAAGGTTGGTACAACCATGGTGAACGGCCACCTGACAGCCAAAGAGGGAGTGCGTGCGCTTGGCAATTTCCAGCAACAGTCCACCATCGGTGACCACATCGCTGAAATAGTAATTCACCGCCATGGATTGACCGGGAATGCGAAGGGTGACCAATGCCATGACGCCTTGAAGCACATCGCCGGAAAGCCCCTTGGGTACGACGATGTTGAGCACCAACTCGGGATCGGTGTTGAGCGGACGAATGAGGATTTCAGGGCGAATGTAGTAAGCACTTTCCTCGGTGTGCCGCAAAGCGGTGACGGCCAAAGGCCCGTCCACCTGTCGGACACGGTCGGTCAGGCTCAGCTCGGGCGTGTGGATGCCTTGCAGGTACCCCTGCAAGTCTTCGAATGCAATGTCTTTTTCGATTTTGTCGGTACTGGCCACCAACAGCAACGTGCGGGTGCTCCGTTTGCAGTAGTAGAGCTGTATTTGGCCAGACTTAAGATCAGGCTCAGGAACGAAAGTGATGAAACCACTTTTACGCGCGTTCTGGCCAAAGGTTTTTGAGAAGGCTTCTTCAATGTCCGGACGTGGATAGGCAAAAAAGGTGTCATAGGGGTAGAAGGCATCTCCGACCTTGATGACAAAGTTGTTGGGCGACTTGCTGACAGCCCAACCGATCAACAACAGGCCCTTGCCTTCCTTGGCGGCCTTGGCCACTTCCACATACCCAACAGCGGTGCGCCTGTCAGCTTGCCCGCCCAACTTGAATTTCACACCATCCAGAAAGATGCCTTCCTGAAAAAAGTCTTCGGGCAGCCCTTTCGTTTTCAGGCTGCTGACGACATTCAGGCCATCGGCATAGTCGGCGCTCTCGGTAAGCAGCACATCGGTCCAGGTGGAGGAACGCTTGTCCAGCAGCCGAATTGAAAGGCTGGCGCGAGAGGCGGCCTTGACATCGCTGCTGTACAGGGCAAAGCCGAAACATTCGGTGTTTTTGATGCCAAAGTACTCGGCCACATCCGGACGCTCGGACCGAATCAGTTGACCGGAGAAGGTGGTGTTACCAGAAACCAGGGACAGGCCGGCATCGCCTTTGACCCATCCGATGACGATTGCGTCACTGCCTTTGAACAGCACGTGTTCAATGTTCAATGCACAGTCTTCGTGAAAAATCATGTTATTGGTTCACTCAATAAATCGTCGTTCGTGGCGCAGTTCCCTCGGAACGCAGCGACGTGTAGACGTTCAGCACTGCCTTGTAATTCTCGTGGACCTGATCGGCCATGGCGCGGGAGCGTTCCACAACCGGGGCACACAAGGCTTCATACTGCGATTCGGTGAGCCCCTGCAAGGCGTTGGCCAAGGATTCCGGGGATTGATGAGCAAAAAGCAGGCCAAGGCCCTCAACCTTTTCGCGCATGCCACCGATGCCCGGCGCAATCACCGGGCGGTCTGCTGCGATGGCTTCCTGAATCACGACCGGCGAATTCTCGTACCAGCGGGACCCCATCACCAAGAAGTGACATTGTTCCATTAATTCCTGAATGTTTGCTTGCTGGTAGGGCCCAAAAAACTGAACAAATTCTCCAAACTCGGCCAGCTTGGCCTCAAGACGGCCCATGTAGTTGTCGTGGGTGACATCGGACAGCTTGCCGTGTACGTGCAGTTTGACCGGCACGCCCGCTTTCCTGGCGAGCGCCAGCCCGTCGAGAATGATGTCCAAGCCTTTGTAGTAATTGATTTGCCCGAAATAGCCCAACACCCAAGGCTCGCCGGCTTTGGGGGCTGGTTTTGGCCCAAGCTGGGCTGACCGGATGTGGGGCAGCGGGTTCTCGACGACCTTGACCGCCGACATCGGCAGCCCCCACTCTGCATACTTTTGCCGCAAAAAGTCGGAGGGGGAAATAAAGGCATCCACCCAACTGAAGCTGGCTTTGATGGACAGCGTGCGCATGAAGTGCTGCTCTTCACTGAGGTGTGGAAAGCAGGTGGCGCAGCGCTTGGGCTGGGGGCCTGGGCACAGTTGCCCGTCTTTGGTCAGCAATTGGCCGTTGTTCATGCACAAGGCCAAGTATTCATGCAAGGTGAGCACTACCTTGGTGCGGGGCAGGTGCTGTTTGATCAGCGCTGCAATGTCGATACCGATGTGCACATAGTGGTGCAGGTGCACCACCTCAGGCCGATGCTTGAGCAGCAGGGGCACCAAACCGGCTTCCAGGTTGGCCGACGCTGAGGTGAAGTTGTAGAACTCACCGTCGGTGTAGAGCAGGTAGTCATCATCACCCAGTGCTTTGACGGGCTCGGTGTGGTCACGCGCATAACCACCCCACCCCACGAATACGCTGTCGTGGCCAGCCTCTTTGTTCATTTGGTGCAGCGCCCAAGCCGCCACCTCTCCACCGCCTTTGTGAAGGCTGGGGTGGCCGTGCGCAATCAGCATCACTTTCATGCCAGTACCTCCAGCGACGGAAGGCCACCAGCGAGCACACGCCGCCATTTGCGGGTGTACAGGTAGCTGTTGACCAGGGTGATCTTCTGGCGCAGGCTGGCTTCCTGAGAGCCAATGGACTGACGCTCAAGGTGATAGATGTCGGAGGACTGGACAATCGCCAGTCGGTAGCCACGGATCAGCAATTGAAGGCAGAGGTCAGAGTCTTCAAAATCGCCCCGCAGGTAGCTGGGGTTGAAACCGCCGATTTCATGGAACAGTTGGCTTTTCATCAACAGACATGCTGCGGTGAGCATGGTGGCCGAGGCATCGGGTTTTTGGTCGCCGGATTGATTGAGGGAATCGCCCATGCCCGGATGAAGGTTGATGTTGAAGGCTTCCTGATTGCGCCACAAGCCAGAGGACATGCCATTGTGTTGAATGGTGTTGTCGGGGTACAGCAAACGAAAGCCCACGGCACCGGTCTTTTTGCCTTCCAGGCGGCTGAGCGCCCTGAACAGGCTTTGCGGACGAGTGAGGAAACAATCGCTGTTCAGGAACAAGAGGTTTTCAGATTGGGCGTATTTGGCAGCCAGGTTGTTGATGGTGGCAAAGCCATAGTTGCGACGGGCCACCACCAACACGGTATTCAAACCGTAGAGCGCAGACAGGCGTTGAATGTTGGCACTGGCAGACTCGACGATTTGGGGGTCATCAATCGCGAAGATGACTTCCATGCCGGGAAAACGCAAAGCAGCCAGCACGGGAATTTGGTTGATCTCGAACCTTACAGGGCCGTAGAGCGGAATGATGACGGACACACTGGGACGCCCAGCCTGCTGGGGGCCAAAGTGGCTGACATCGGCCTCGGGCTGGGCCAGTTGGCGCTTGAGCACTGTAGAGAACAAGGGCACAAAAAATTTGTCGCAGGATTCATCGTCCACATCGCCACCGGGCACCAAACCAGACCATTGCGCGAGTTTCTCGTAATCGGCCGAGTCCACAACCGGTTCACGCAACAGTTGCACGGCCTTGTTCTCTGGCCCAAGGAACTGGACCTCTACCGCGGAACCCGGCTTGACCAGGCCATCTGCGGGCACGCAGGCTACAAAGCCAAAGTGACCTTCCGCTGAACCAAAAGCCGCTTTCAGGTCGCTGCGGGCAAAGCGGTAGAGTCGACCGGTGATGTCCAGTGCGCTGTCATCGCCGGGCAGTGCCAAACGCACGGCTTTCAGGTGCTGCCCAGGGTCACGCACCCAACCGGACAACACCAGCGTGTGGTCAAGGTGAACCAGGGTTTCTAGGTTGAAATCAAAGCCGGGCGCAAGTTCCGTGCGCCGCTCGATGGGCAGGAACTCGCATTCCTCTCGGCCTTTCCATTCAAGCACCTCGTCCTGCGCATAACGGGCCTGAAGCACATTGTTGGCCGACTGGGTTGCTGCCTTCAAATACGCTTTGGCCGATTTGGATTGGACAGCAGGTTCCACGAACAGGCGGCCAAAGTAATCGGCCACCATGGCTTGCGCCGCGGACGTTAGCCCCATGCCCATGGCGTGACCACTGCTCAATTCCTGCACCAGAAGTTGATGCCGATACTCCAGATGGGCGCTGGCCTCAAAAACCAGTTGTGCGCTGACGTTGCCGACCTTGTTGACATGGCCGGACACACAGTAATCGTCATACGCGTCGGCAAAAGGCTCGCCTGCCTCGGACAATTCAACGCCCCAGGGCACAAACACCAGCAGCGTGGAGTGCTCACCTGCTTTGACGCGGGTTTGAATGCTGTAACCAATTTTTGGTGATCTGAGCAGATTCAGGCTGAAACGGGTTTTGTCGAGTGCAATGCCCACCGCCGGAAGAATGATGAAGTCGATACGAACCCAGGTGCCACCGTCATTGGCCTCATTGCCTGCAGGCTTTTGCAGTTGCAAGGGAACATCGGCCAAGGCGGTGACGGAAAAAAAATGGGGCCTGGGAAACGCATGAGGGCTTTGGGCTTGGCGCAAGGCTTTTTCACGCAGGGCCATCAGCGACAGGCGTGCATTGAAACAGGCGTGGGCAGACAGAGGGCCTTCGCGGTCCAGATGACTGAGGTATCCGTTCAAGGCTTCGGCGTGAGCGCCCTGTGCAAACAGGGCGTTTGATTGTTCAATGCGATCCATGGGCTTGGCCTTTGGCGGGGTGAGCCAGGTCTGCAACGCGCTGCACCACGTCGGTCAGCAGGGACTTGGTGCGCACCAATTCAAGTTTCAAACGCTGGTTCTCGACATGCAGTGCATCCAGCTCGGCCAAAGCCCCTTTGATTTGGTTTGGGCGGCTTTTGGCGGAATGGTCTGTAGAGGTTGTTGCGCCAGCGGAGTTCGGCCGATCAGCCACCCCGGAGGTGGCGATGATTTCAAGTTGGGCGAGCAAAGCGTGATAGCGCTCGGTCATTTCCTGCAGAACCGCAGCATGATCAATGGCACCAGCGGAGAGGTCGTACACAGTCTGTGGCGCTGAAGAATCTTCGGAGTAATCAGCCATGACGCTTACCTGCCAAGAGTGTGAGGTCTTCTTGCACCGACCGGAACAATTGCAGGATGTCCCGGAAGGTGTCCGATGCCGCATTCATGACCAGAAAACGCTGACGCGCGGCTTCGTCAATAAGGCCTTTTGAGGCGGCCTGATGAACATGCAAATCCATGGCCGACTTGGCTTCCCACAACAACCATGAATTGGGATTGGCATCCACCGCTTGGGCAACCAGATCGATGGCCTCGGCAGTGCGTTGCTGCATCAACGCCAGTTGGGCGCGGAACAACACCTCAAATTCAGGGGCGACTTCGCGCAGCCGATCGGCTGCCTGCGTGTGCATGCGGGTGGCCTGAACGGTGTCCCCGTTTTCAAAGCAGAGGTACAGACGGTCCAGCAGAGTGCGATCAGCCGTGTCATTAAGGCCTAATCGCTCTGCGGCGAGGGCGTAGTTGTCGGGTGTGATCAGCAGGCCTTCGACAGAGGGCACTTCAAAACCGGTGGGTACCAGGTCATGAAAGCCAAGCAGCACTTGAGTACCATGAACCCGGGCCACGATGCGCTTGGGCTGACCACCCAGCACTCGGCGCGGCAAGGGAATTGAAAACTTGACCCGCCCGTCGCCTTTTTTGGCTTGTTGCAGGTCTTCGCGGTACAGGTCGGCAGTGCCCCAGGCCACGAGGCGATCATTGACGAGGAGATCGATGTCATAGCGTGTGTCAGGGCGTCGGTGGTTGTACAACCAACCTTCCGCGCGGCCTTCGATGACCGTGTCAAAACGCCCTTCGAACAACTCCCGAACCACGGGCTTTGGAGGCACAGGCACAGGCGCAACAGCCGGTGCAGCAGCCAGTGCAGCAGCTGCGGGTACAACCGGCGCTGCGGGTGCCACTGCCAGGGCGGGTGTAGACGTTACTGGGGCCACAGGGGCTGCGGGGTTGATTGCGGCCTGCAACTCAGCGTTGTCGGCGTTTTCAGCCAGCCGGGCGAGCAAGCTGCGCAACACAGGATCAGTGAACAGTGGGGATTGTGGTGCTGAATCAGTTGCAGCAAGTTCAACCGGGAACATCACCTTGCTTCGGTCCGTGAACTGAAAACCCGCCTGCATCCGCCCCTTCTGGAACGCACGCGCGTTAACCAAGGCAACCCAGCGCAGGGTTGTTCCGCCCTCGCTGGGCTCAACCACAAACTGCCGGGTGTTGGCGCACTGGGCAAGGCTCACAAACTCCGGCATCAGCGCATTTTTGACATGCCCCAAAGTTTGCAGATCAATGGCCATGCAGTTGACTTCACCATACAGTGCAGCCTGTGCACCGAATGGCAAAGCACCGGCCAGAGACACTTTCACACCATGAGAAAGCGGCATGGTCAAGCCTTCCCGGCGTTAATGGCTTCTGGCTGGCCCACGCCAGCCAGGGCTTTGGCCAAAGAAGCCGCCGAATGCGGTGCGTAACGCACATCAGCCCCGGGGTAACTTTCATCGGCGATGACTTGCAAACCCAGCTGCCGGGCTTGCTCCAGCCAACGCGCTGAGTCTGCGGTGGGAGTGCCTGCAATCAGCGACCAACCATAATTTCCCATATAGCTGTCGAAATAATGGGGGGCCCACTTCAGTTGAACCTGAATGCCGTGGGCTTCAAGCCCGTCAACCAGCTCGTCACTCCAGTTGGAGGACGCATCGGTGGGAAACACATCCACGCTGCTGAAGCGGACTCCATGGTGTTCGCGGGCCATTTGAACAGCACGCTTCAGTACCCGAAGGCCTGCGCTGTCATTCGACGCGCTGAAGCAAGCGATACCCTGCCCTTGCATGCGTGCTGGAGCCCCTGTTTTTGGGGCTGATCGCCGGTTAATGCGCCCTGCGAAATCAGGTTTAAGCCAAGTGATCAGTTGTTCCGATTGAGCCGACTCGTCCAGTTGTACAGTGTCGATCAGCCCCAAGTGGTTCCGAATGTACTGGCCCCGGTAAAACACATCGGCTGGACTTAAAGCGGGCATGCAATACGCACAGGCCTTGGGGCTGGGCGCGTGGCAGCGCACCCCATCGATGTTGATGAACACGCCGTTCAGTGGGCAGGCCAGTTGTGCGTCGTCGAACTGCACACTGATGGTTGCCGAAGGACATTGCGTGCGCAACACGCGCAGCAATTCAACACCCAGGAGGTTCAGGGAATAGAGCTCAATGACTGAAGGCTGAAGCTGCTGCAGGAAACGTGGCAGGGCCTGCACCAGAAAATCGAAGTTGGACTGGCTGGCGCTGGCATTCTTCACCTGGGAAGCAAACAGGAGTTCACGGTCCCGGGTACCGGCCAACAGGCCAGCACTGGGGTCGCTGCTGGAGGCCAGGCTGTCCATTCCGCCCAGAAACCAGACCTCACCGGCGGCGTTGTTGAGTGCATCAAAGCGACGCAGGCCCGAAGTGCTTCGGCTGCTGTTCAACTCAGAGGGGTGACCCACATGGTCAATGATCAGGGTGCGTTGAGTCATGTCAGACAAAGCCCCCCAACACGTTTTTCATGGTGTCGTCCAACTCGCGGAACGTGGCACTGCTGCTGGTGCCGGCCTGCCAGTTCTGGAAACGTTGGTCGATGAACGTGGCCCAGCGGTTGTGCTGAAGGCGTCGGTTGGCGAGCATTTCTTTGTGCACGTAGTCCGGGTTGTCGATGTCTGAAAGGTGATTGAAACCGATCTGTGTCATGTCGATGTTGCTGCTCACCACCACCGTTCGATCAGCCTGCCAGATGCGCAGGCACAAGTCCGCGGCTTCAAGGCGCCCCTCGGAGAAAGTGATGTCAAACCCGGACAAGCCGAGGAACAACTTGCGTTCCAGCAAGGCACATTCCAGGGTGACGGCGGGCATCTCATAAGTGTCGGGCAGGCTCACCGAATTGACGGGCAGACCACGACACGGTGAGTCGCCGGCCCACAAGGCAACCGGGTGGGTTTCCGGTACAAAACGGACACCGGCCGACTGAACCATGCCATCGAGGTTAAGCAGGCGCGGCGCCAACAGACCGATGTTGGGTTTGGACTTGAACACTTGCAACAAGGTACTGAGCCAGGCACCTTGGGTGGGCATGACGGACGAATCCAGCAAACACAAGAAACGCCCGGCGCAATGTTCTGCAGCGAAATTGATGGCGCTGCCGTACTCCAGGTGCCCTTGGTGGCCGATGAGCTGAATACTCAAACCCAGCATGTCGGCCTGAACTTTCAACAGGCGTTCGAGTTTTTGGGTGGCGTGTACATCCGCCACCACCACAACCTCAAGTGCCAGCTTGCTGGCCTCAAGTTTCACACTGCTGAGCAGGTACTTCAACTCGTCGCCATTGCCGGAACAATATACAACGATGCTGACTTCGGGGCGCGCCACCTTGGACCCAAACTGGCTGACCGTGGGGGCGACGCGTTTGATCTGCGCGCGCCGGGCTTCGGCCAACAAGGGAAATACCGGCTCGATGACACGGACCAACATGCCGCGAGAATGCTCGCTCATCTGCAGGTTCCATTGATCCAGCAACAAGCTGCGTGTGGTAGCTGGGTTGGCCACTTCGGCGGAGGTGTTGTCGCAAATCCATTCGCCACTGTCCAGGAGCGCAATCAACTCCACTTCACCTTGATCATCGACAAACACGTCTTTGGTGAATGCACAGAAGCCGGTGGTTTCCTCGGGTACACCAAAGGCCTGTGCTTCATCACTGAGGTCGGGGCGAGGTGTACGCACCAGTGTTTCATCCAGGCGCATGCATCGGCCCGAAGAAAGGCGCAGGTAAAGGGCCTTTAGAGCCTGTTGGGTGTCCAGCAAATGCCCGCTGATCAGCAGGTTCCGCTGTAGCTTGAACACATGGTCCAAGCCAAGGCGGAATGGCGATTTTCGGGCCTGTTGGGGGACCCGTTTGTCGAGAAAAACAGAGTCCAGCAGTTCAAGACGCCCTTCAGAGCATTCAAAGAGATCGCCGTGAAACAGCGTCCACAACACCGGGATGATGGCCTGATCAATCTCGTTCAACAGTGGCATGGGGGGCTGTACAGCCAGCACCTCAGCGTCCTTGAAGGTGCAGGTGACCCGCATGGGCGTACCTTCAACTTTCTCGGCATGGATGAGCGCAGCAAAACCCACATCGGGTTCCAGATAATCGCCGGGGATGCCACCGTCCAGCAGCACTTGGGCCTTGCTGTGCCAGACGAACCGCTTGAGCAGGGGAAAAATATTGTAGGTTTTTTGGTCGGTTTGAAGCTCGAACCCGGACCATTGCTGTTCCGGGTCGAACACATAGCCCAACACCAAATAGGCCGCGCCTTGTAGAACAGGAATCAAGGCTTCGACACGCACCACATAAGGCGCTTTTTGGGCCACCTTGACCACACTGTCTCTGCGGCTGACCACCGCACCGGCGACGAGGGGTGACTCTGCCTTGGGCAGGGCCTTGAGCACTTGCTCCCGTTCAACGGACAGGTCGGCCAGCAATTCATTGGTGACCTCTTGAACCAAGCCGTCCAACGCGGAATTGACACCGATTTTTCGTTGTTCCAACTGAATTTGGAACAGGAATGCATCAACTGCGGGTTCCAGCAGATAGTCTGCGGATTTGGGCAGCAGGCCCACCAAAGTTGGAAAGCTGGCCACAGCCTGCTTCAACGCCAGCCTTGAACGGATGGGGTAGCGGGCAGGGTCGCGCAGAACGGCTTTTCGGGCGTCGTCCAGGGTTTGAACATCGTCGTACAGGCAGAACACCAGCAGGGGATTAAACCCGTGGTCGCGACCTTGATCCCGGCCGATCAGGTCGTAATGCTTTTGGGCAAGGTCGGGCCGCCCAACCAGGTGTTGGGTGTCTTCGTAAGACTTGGCATAGACGTCCCAATCAATCGCTTCCATGCGTCATCAACCCTTGGCTTGGTTGCCGTACAAGGTTTTGAAATACAGGTTGCGGTAGTTTGCCCAGATGCGCAGCAGTTTTTCGTCTTTCCGCTCGAGGGCTTGGTTTTTCAACCACTCCAAGTCGTGCGCGTAGGCGGGCAACCGGGCCTTTTTGTTCGTCAACTCAATTTTAAAGCAGGACAGTTTTCCAGCCTGTTGAATGATGAATTCAGTCAGCAAACGCTCGATGATGAACGGGAAGTAGTTGGCACCGGCATGCAAGTTGCGGGGGTCGGCGTTGGTGTTCTTCAGTGCAGCAAGCAAGGCGGGCGGTGCGTTCTTTTCTGCCTTGGCCAGGAAGTCTTCAATGAAGGTGATGTAGCTGTCCCAGAACTTGCGGCTGCCGACGAAGTAGTTGGCGGCAGCCATGATGCGGGTGTGCCGGTAGGCCGACACAATGCGCTTGTCCATGCCCACGGCGTCAAACAGTTGCTCAACCAAGGGCAGAAAGTTGGGGTGGGCTGTGCTGCCCTGCACCCACAGGTTTTCGTACAAGCCTTCAATTTGGGGCTCGGGGTTCATGAAGTACAGGTCGTAGCCTGGATTGGCCGCAATGACGCCGTACAGATCGCCCGCATTGATCATCGCCTTTTCGCGGAACCGCCACGACACGGCACCCCAGTAATCACAATCACGGGTGAGGTCGGAGTTGTACAGTTTGCGGAATACGGCGTATTCCAGCATGGAGAAATCGCCCAGTGCATTGTCGTAGGGAATGAACTCGGGCTCGAGTTGGTGCAACTGGTCGGGCCGGAAGTAAATCTGGAATACCCGAACAGCCTTGCTGAAACCGGGGTGGTTGGCAAATGCGCTGGTTTCCGCCAGCGCAGCCACGGGGGCCGCTGCCGCGGTGGCAGCCACAGGTGCCGCCGCTGTTGTTGCTGCAACAGCGGGGTCGGCCTTTTTGGTTCGGGTTGTTTTTTTCTTGGTCATAGGTAATCCATCAAGTGTTGGGCAATTGCAGGGCCACGAACCCGGTGCACCTTGCCCCAAAACAGTTTTTTCTGCTGCAAGGCATGGCTGTGCCTTTCACAAAACAATTCACCAGCACGCACCGCGATGGGCACTTCCAGTGCGTCCGCCTCTGCGGCAGTGAGGCCGCTGGAATAGGGAAACGTGTCGATCAGCGCCGTCAAGTGCGACAGGCTGGTCAGAAACTCAGGGTGATTCTTGGGGGCCAGAAAGCGGATCAGGCCTTTGTCATTCAGGCGCCTTGCTTCAGTGTAACCTGCCTGCTCCAAAGCGCTCAGAACACGCTCACGAAGCTCCGGTCTGCTGAACCGCCGTTCGATGAACACCAAGGGTGTAAAACCAACGGCCACCTTGGGCAACACCTGCTGCGCCAAGTGCTCAAAAAACACCCGGGACAATTTATTGGGGTTGGAAATGACGCCATACCCCCCATTGCGTTTGGACAAAGGCAGAGGTGCGGGCATGTACACCGGCGGCGTGTAATCCGCGTACCCGCCGGGAATGCGGATAAGCGGCTCGGAATACAGATGTTCCAGATTGGCCGGTACGTGCCACTCATCGCACACGAAGCCGTCGAAACATTTCATGCCCGTGGACGAACTTTGCCCACCCACCCACTTCAACTGGCGCGGGGCTGGGCGAAAAGCCAGTGCTTTCAGGCCGCCCCAGTCCATCCACCCGCCCAGGTCGATAACCGCGTCCAATTGATCCTGCGCCATCAACATGGCCAGTTGAACAGGTGAATGCTGATGGCAGGGCCGCCATGCGGTGGCCAGCCCCTTGAATTGCGCGGTGGCCCAATCGCTTTTCTTTTCGTTGCGGTCGTAAAACACCAACTCGGCCTGTTGGGCCAATACACGCAAGGTGGAGATGGTGAGGAAATAGACCGGGGAAGCGGTGAACAAGGGGCTGACAAGGCCAATGCGGCGGCGCTTGTTGAACGTGCGTGCAGGAAGCCGGGACTTCAAGGCCATGAAGGCCTGCAAGTCTTTCTCAAACGGCATGAGGTGCTCGGTGGCAAAGCGGTGCAGGTGCTGCGTCAGTTGCAAGGCCGTGCAGTCGCGGTCGTACAGGTTGGTGACCCACCACGCCGCCTGCGCTTTCTCGGCCACAGCGGGCTCCTTCAACAAGGGCTCAAGGTAGTCGCGTGCGGCCAGCGGGTTGCCGAGGTCGCTCAGCTCAAGCAAGCCCAAGTCGAGCCGAGCCTCAAGGCCGGCCTGTTCATGGTCGATGTGTGCAAGGAACAGGTTACGGGCTTCTTGGGAGTTGCCTTGATGGGTCAACAAGCGGGCCTTCATGAGGCTGGAGGACCAGTGGGCTGGGTCTTTCTTCAGCGCTTCGTCCAGATACCCAAGGGCCTCATCCATTTTGCCCAGGCCGATCAGGCACAAGGCTTGAGCGTGATCCACCAAGGCGTGGCTGTGCACCCTGCCCAACAACTGGTACAGGCTCAACGCCTGAGCCCAGTTACGCGCCACAAAGTGCTTGTGGGCTTCCTGGGCCAGGGTTTTGGTGTCGGTGACAGGCGTTGCGGCAGACATTCAGGCGGGGCCAGCTTTAAAAGAGGAGATTCTGCACCTTCATCAGTGCGTCGGCGGGCTCGGACCCGGACTCGAGTTCAAGTTTTAGCACGTTCTGTGCCAAAGTGAGGCGAGCAGTGATCTGCTGCAACTGGGTATCGAACAGGGTTTGAATGCTGTTCAACACTTCAATTTGAGTGCGAACGCCGCCCAAATAGCTTTTTTGGTTGGCCTGAACACTCAACTCGGCCGCATTGATCGCATCGGTGCGCACCGCCACTTCAATACGACCGGATGCAGACAGCGATTGCAATTGTTGCACCATCAGACGCAGGTTTTGTTCAATGCCCCGGTAGGTTTCTACTTGGGCACGGTGTTTGTCTTTGGCCACTGAAACACCCAAATAGTCTTGCACGCCGAAAGGGATGGTGACGGCAACACCTGCGTTGTCAATGCGAACCCCATTTCGTTCGGAGGCCACATAGGACAGGCCAACGGTGGGAGAAATAGCCCCTCTTGAACGCAACACACTGAGCTCGGACAATCTCAAGGCTTGGGTACTGGCAATGTAATTGGGGTTACCGGCCAAGGCACGCTGCAAATAACTGTCGTAGCTGTCCACCTGAATGTCTTTGAATCCGGTAGTCATCTGCAAGGTTTTGCGTGAGGGCGGCTCGCCAACCAGGTTGCGGTACTCCTGCTCGGCATTCACACGCTGGCTAACCGCTGCAATGCGCGCCGCCAAAGCCTGATTCAAACGCACTTGGGTGTCGCGAAGGTCGGTGATGGTGCCCTGCCCTTCCTTGTAGGCTTGGTCGGCAAAGCGAACCTGCTGTTGCAGGGTGTCAATATTGGCTTGGTTCAGGCGCTCTTGCTCATTGGCACGCACCAAATTGGACGTCACGCGAAACACTTCCGTGGCCAAGAGGTTTTCTTGCACCCTGAAGTTGGCATACGCCTGAATCTCCAGAGGGTCTGCTCCCTTGTAAGAAGCGAGCGCTGCGAGGCTAAACAAGGGCACCCCAACCCTGGCCACTTTACGAGTGCTGTTTTCCAATTCAGACTGAGTCAGGGCCAAGGTAGCAGTGGGCAAAAAAGCCAACTTGGCAATGGTCGATTCAGTCAGGTTGGCATCCCGAGTCGCTTCAGCCGAACGGTAAGTGGGGCTGTTGCCTTTGGCCCGGGCGAACACTTCAACCAAATTACCGGCGGGTACAAAAGTCACGGGTGGCGGCTGTATGGGTGCAGGCTGTAGAGGGGCAGCCTCCACCGGGGCTTCAACCACTGGGGCTGCCTCGGGCTGAGCCGCGATGACTGGCTCAACCAACGGGGCCGGTTGAGCCACACCCGGTTCAGCGATGGGTGCCGCTGGAGTTTCAGTCACCGGCGCTTGTTCTTCAACGACGGAATACTTTTCACGAAAACCGATCAGGGGAATGTTGACGTCTGGCACGCTGAGCGCCTGCGCTTCACGAAGCGGCACTGTCGGCTCTTCGGCACGTGCAACAGGGGCTGCCTTGCGCACCACCCGGCCTGATTGGCCTTCCAGGATGGATGGCGTCGGCACTGTGGGCGCAACAGGCGCCTGAACGGTTTGAACCGGTGCAGCCTCTTGAACGGCCACAGCAGGCACCGTTTCAGCGGGGGTTGCAGGTTGAACAGGGACTGCCGCGACAGGCGCTGCGGGCTGCGGAGCGGATTGGGAAGCCGCAGGAGGCACCACTACGGGTGCTACAACTGCCGCTGGGGCAGACGGGGCTGCAGGAGCCACCGGGACTGGCTGCACGGCCGCGCCTTGGTCAGCCCGAGGGGCCGCGCGGCGACTACCCAGAATATTGGGAATGGTGAACTGGCGTGGCGCCTGCTGGGCGTTGTCGCTGCCCTGCCCGCCCGACTGCACGTACCGCGGCTTTTCAAGGCGCTCGCGGCTGGCTGCAATCGATTCCGGCGTGCGAGTCTGCAAAATACCCGCCGCCGGAATTTGAGCCACCGGCAAAACTGGCGCAGGTGTCGGCGACGAAGGCTCAACCTCACCGGACTTGATGGGTTTGGGCTCGATCAAGTCGGGAGAAATGGCCTGCACGGCCTTGGCATTCTGCTCGGCAGGGGTTTCTTCCTTCGGCTTTTTGCGGGCAGCACGGGTCGATTCCAGAATGGACGGAGCCCGCACGTTGTCGGTGGAAATCTGCGCGTTTTGAGCCCGCAAAGGGCCTGCATTCAATGCGACAACAATGCCTAATACCAGGGGTTTAATTGACTTCATTGAAGGCTCTCGCAAAACGGTCAGTAAGGGGTTTGGCCATCAGGCTGAAGAAGGTGCGTTCGCCGGTTTTCACAATCACTTCAACCGGCATGCCCGGCTGCAATTGCAAGTCAGCGAGTTTTTGCAAACCAGTAGCATTGGTTTCTACCTGCGCCAGATAAAAACCTGCGTTTGCTGCGTTGGGGTCGTTGAAGTTGGCGGTGACCAAGTCGGCGCCAACCAAGGTGACAGTGCCTTGCACAATTGGCGTGGTGGCCCGGTTAAAAGCGGAGAAACGCATGTCGGCCTGCAGGCCCTTGAACACTTTGTCAATGGCTTTGGGTGGTACCTTGGCCTGCACGATCAACTTCCCGCCTTCGGGCACGATTTCCATCAGGATGTCGCCAGACTTGATCACCCCGCCTTCGGTGTGTACTTTCAGGCCCACGACGGTGCCACTCACAGGGGCTTTCACTTCGGCCAATTCACGGTCAAAACGAAGGCTATCAACCACAGATTTCAAGGCTTTGCGGCGCTTCTGCACTTCGGAAAGCTCCGCTTCCACTTCTTTGCGATACCCAGCCTGCGCTTCAATCAGTTGAATGCGTGCCGAAGAAATTTGAGACGCTGTTTTGGCAATGTCGGAGTTCAATTGCGACACCGATGCAATGGCGTTGTTGCGCTGAACTTCCATCTCACTGACCTTGGCACGGGTAACAAACCCTTCCTTGGCCAGGTTCTGATTGCTCTGATACTCGCGGGTGATGGTTTCCAACTGTGATTTGCGCACCTGCATGATGTCTTTCATTTCACGCAAGGTGGCGTTGTTGGCACTGATCTGCTCATTCAGAATATTCAGCTTGCTGCGGAACTCTTCACGGCGAGAGGCGAACAGTTGCTCTTGAACACGCTTGACCTCCTGCACGCGGGAATCGGCAGACTGCACCTGTTGCAATTCAGGAATCCAGTCAATGCGTGATTTGTCCGTGCGCTCTGCAATCAAGCGGGATTCAGTGGCCAGGGCTACGTAGTAATCCAGCTCCTGGCTGTTCAAACTGGCTTCGCTGGTCAACGGGTTGACCTTGATCAGCACCTGCCCAGCTTTAACTTCTTCACCTTCCTTGACAGAAATGGCGGTGACCACGCCACCACTGGGGTGCTGTACGGCCTTACGGGCGCCCTGCACCATCAAGGTGCCGTCTAGCCCCACACCGTTATCGAGAGGAGCAATTGCAGCCCAGACCACAAAAACTGCAAAACTGATGACGACTGCTTTGACGGTGATGCGACGAACCCTGGACTCTTGCAATGGCAGTGGCTCGAGATCAATACGCTTAAGCTTGTTCACGTTGTAGGGATTGATGGGTTGGAAGTTTCGCTCAACCCACTCATCCATTTTCTGCACTTGGCGAATCAGTTTGTCAATCATTTCGATAAGCCCTCAAAGTTACGCTGCGCCCAGCGCAGGGTTGGCATTGTTGGCTACTCGCTGAGTTGCACCGGAGAGCATTTCACGTGTATCGCCGTAACCGATCTGACGACCTTCACGGATCACCAGCATGGTGTCGGCAACACTGAGCAATTTGGGGCGGTGTGACACGAACACGATGGTGCACCCTTCGGATTTCAAAGTGCGAATGGCTTTCATCAATGATTGTTCGCTGGGGTCGTCGAGGTTGGCGTTGGGTTCGTCCAGCACAAGAAATTTGGGCTTGCGGTAAAACGCGCGAGCAATGGCCAAGCGCTGCTTCATACCTCCGGACAGGGCATGTCCGGTTTCACCGATTTCAGTGTCATAGCCTTTCGGAAACGCCAGAATGGCATCGTGCACATCCACCAGTTTGCAGGCTTCTACGACCTTCTCGGAATCCACATCACCAAGGCGTGCAATGTTCTCGGCCACGGTGCCCTCAAAAAAGCCGACCTCCTGAGGAACATAGCCCATGTTGGGGCCCAACTCATCGTGGTTCCACTGAGCAACGTCAACCCCATCCAGCCGCACATGGCCACGGGCAGGTGCCCAAACGCCAATCAGCAAGCGCACCAAACTGGTTTTACCTGCACCCGATGGCCCTACGATCGCCATAACTTGCCCAGGCTGCAATGCAAAGTTAATGTTGGACAGCACGGGCTGCATGCTACCCGGTGGAACTGCGAACATTTCGCGCACATCCAAACGCCCCTCAGGCGCAGGCAAGGACATTTGGCTGCGGTACAACTCTTCTTCTTGCAGCAATTCTTCCAGACGCTCGTAGGCACCGTTGACCGCGACGAACCTGGGCCAGGCGGAGATCAGTGCCTGTAAAGGGCCCATCGCCATACCAATCAACAAGGTTGCGGCAATCATCATCCCTGGCGTGATCAGGCCCTCGATGGCCAGGAATGCAGCCAACCCCATTTTGGTAATCGGAATGGCACGGGCTAAAAACTCGGCGAAGTTCTCAATAAAGGCTGCAGCGTCCCTGCCACTGACCTGGTACTGCAAATACTGCTTGTGTTTGTTGTACCAACGCTTGCGCACCGTACGCTGCATACCCAAGGCATAAACTGCCTCAGCATGTCGAAGCAACTGAGTCGCGGACTTTTCAGCTTCGGCCCGAGTCTCTTGCTCCAACTTCAGAATAGGCGTGGTGATTTGTTTGTTGATGATGGCGGTGATCACCATCAGCGCAACGGCAACAACCGAGAACACAGCAAGGTAGGGGTGAAAGAGACCACCAATCGCGATGAATACAATCGCAAACGGGGCCGACATCAGCGCAATCAGTGATGGACTGGTTAAAAAGTCTCGCACGGCCGACAAATCGCGCAACACCTCATTGACCTGCACTTTTTTCCTGCCGAGGTATTTGCGAAATGAGGCGTCGAAGGCATCAGGAGCGAGTTCCCAATCCAAGCGCAAGGCCACGCGCCGCAGCATTTCCATCTGGAGCCATTCCAGCAGGGTCCAGAACATCAGAATCCCGAGCACGATGACCAGAATCGACACCAAGGTGATGCCACTGCGCGAAGCCAACACCCGGTCGTACATGTTCATCATGAACAGCAGCGGGGTCAACGCCAACACTTTGGTGACTACCGTGATCGCGAACACGTACCAAAACGCCCCCTTACACTGCTTGATGAGGTCCTTGATGCTTCCGACCGGCTCACGCAAGGTGACGGGCTCAGAAGGCTGTTCAGCGCTGTTTGGTTCAGATGTCATAACTCGAAAATAAAACGTAAAAAGGGAGCCGAAGCTCCCTTTTCATCAGAGCCCACCAGTAAATTACTTACCAGTCAAGAACCCCACGACCTTCAGAAGCTTCTCAGCCTTCAAGTCCAAGACGTTGTTGGCGCTTGCGCTTTCAGTGTCTTGTACCAAGTTGACCAGAGCTTCGGATTCAAGGACTGCACCAACCGTGTCAGCAATATTCGTACCGACATTGCCCAGATCCACGACGCTGAGGTGATCCAGATCCAGCGCACCGCCTGTCAGTGAACCCAAGGCCGAACCAACACCGGATTCCACCGCGCTCAGCGCGCTGGAGATGTCGTCGAATACGATGGCAGCAGGTACGCCCGCATCCACCATATCCAGAGGCGCATCGCCCTCGGCCGAGCGGGATGCTGCAGCATTTTGAGGTGCTGCACCAGCCAGCGCACCGCCGGAGAAGATGTCCGTCAGGTTCAACTCAAAGCCTTGGCCAATCACGCCGGAGTCACCCAGAGCAATGCTGAGGTCGGTGACGGGCAACATCGACTGCAGTTCGCTGGCGAACAAGGCAGGATCGGTGTTCGGCGGTGTGGGTGTTCCGCCGTTGCCCAGGCCGCCCAGCAGGGTGTCCTGAATGGCTTGCGCCAGGTTGGTGAAGGCTTCTGGGTTGGTTGGCAGGGCATTGACAATGCCTTGCAAACCACCAGCCAGAGCGTCGATGTCCAACGGCAAGCCTGGTGCACCACCGGATGGAGGTTCTGGCAGGCTTGGAGGCTGCAGACCGGTCAGGGTATCGACCACCGAGCCCACGACACCGTCGAGGTTCAGCTTGTCGGCCGCGCTTTGCAGGTTGGCCGGGTCGAGGCTGATCAGGCCTGTCAGGGCTTCGGGCTGCAGGTCAAACGGATTGGCTTGGGCCAGGTCTTCAGGCGTGATGCCAGACAGCGCATCCTGCAGGGAACCACCCAGAGCCGTGCCGATGTTCTGCAGCACTTCGGCGCTTGGCAGGTTGCTTGGATCCACGCCCAGGTCGAGCAAGGTGCTGACCAGTTGTGGTACGTCGCCCAAAGCGCCCGGTACGTCGAGTTGGTCCAGCTTCTGGGTGATCGGGATGAAGTCCAGATCGGCCAGGTTTTGGATCAAGCCGTCGTTGCCAGTCAAGAGGCCCAAGTCCAGCACACCGCTGCCCACCAAGGCACCGCCCAGGGCACCGTCGGTCGAGACCGCGTCGGACAGGGCATCGATCACATTGGCAGGCAATGGAACGATGTTTTCGTTGTATTCGTCAGCAGGACGTGTGAAGTCGGTGTTGCGGATGGCGTCAGCCAAGCCGCCTGTTTGCAGGACGAGTACGTCTTGCAGCGCACCGGCCACATCAACCTGCTGCAACTGCTCCTGAATCGGTGTGACATCGACATTGGTGATGTCGCCAATCACACCGGCCAAGTCGACCAGACCGCCGCTTGGAGGTTCTTGACCCAAGAGACCCAAGACAGCATCAACCTGTGGCACAACCGCGTCGGAGATGGCTTGGCCCAGGCCTGGCACATCAATCAGGTTAGCGACTGCGTCGGCAATCGGGTTGTCCATCGGGTCGGGCAGACCGCCACCACCACCGGTGATTGCGCCCAGCAGACCCGATACACCTTCCTGAATCGCAGTCGGTGTGAACAGGGTTTCGAGTTGGTTCTCGACCTTGATGTTCAAGCCCGGGATGAGGCCTTGTACATCGCCCGACACCAAGTCTTGAATGCCCAGGATTGCGCCTGTGCTGATTTCAAGGCTCTGGTGAGCGTAGCCGGTACCGTCGACCAGCAGGTCTGCACCCAACAAGCCACCTGCAATCAGGCCGCTGCCGTTGAGCTGGCCGCCGATCGCGTCGAACAGTTGTGTCAGGTTGGACTCGGAGATGGGCGAACCACTCAGAGGCCCTGTCGGGGCAACCAGAACACCGCCGCCGAGGTTCAGGCCCAGTCCGATCGGACCAGTGTCTGAACCCAGACCGCTGTTGGAGATGATGTCGAACAGGTCGGACACCTGCGCTTCGGTGACTGCACCGCTGCTCAGGTAATCAACAAGGCCTGTGCCGATGTTCATCAAGGCTTCGCCAGTGGCGGCTGGGTCAGGCAGACGTGGGTCCAGTTCAGCGATTGTGCCAACAGGCGTCACACCCAGTGTGGGCAGGTTGGTCAGGTAGTTGAACAGGTTCTCAACATCGATCGCGGTCACTGGCAAGCTGTTCAGGCCGTCAGCCAGGCTGTTCAAGCCTGACACCAAGCCCTCTGTCAGCGAGGTGTTGCCACCCACCAGGGAGTCGAATGCGTTGCTCAGTGCGTCGGTCAGGCCTGCGCCTACACCGGTACCCATGGCGAAGAAGTCATCAATTGCATCGGCGATGCTGTTGATGCCGCCGGCCAGTGAACCTGCGCCGTCCTGCAGACCATCGGTGAGGGAATCCACACCAGCGACCACAGAGCCCAAGCCGTCGGTCAGGGATGCCAGACCATCGGCCAGTGAGCTGCCGCCGTTAACCAGCGAGCCCAGGCCATCTGTCAGGGAGCCGGTGGCACCGCCAAGCGCGTCGGTCAAGGAAGTCAAACCGCCGCCGAGGCTGTCGGTTGCACCCACCAGTGAACCCAAGCCGCTTTCGAGGCTGGACAGGGCACCGGCCAAGCCGTCAACCACAGAGCTGACACCGTCGGTCAGCGAGCCAGTGGCTGCGGGGATGGAGGACACACCGTCAAGCAAAGAGGCCAGACCATCGGTCAGCGAATCGCTGCCGCCAGCCAGTCCATCGGTGATGCTGCTCAGGATGCCGGTACCAATCGCGAAGAAGTCGTTCAGACCGTCGGTCAGGCTGTCTGCGCCACCGGTAATGCCGTCGGACACGGAGCTCAGGCCATCGATCAGGGAGCCCAGACCGTCACTCAGACTGTCTGCACCACCGACCAAGGAGCCCACTGCGTCGCTGACGCTGCCGATGCCATCGGTGATGGAGTTCACGCCGTCGAACAGGGAACCCAATCCATCGGTGACAGAGCCAATGCCGTCAACCAGCGATTGGGCGCCTGCCGGGATGGAACCCAGTGCATCGGTGATGGAGCCCAGGCCACCTGTCAGCGAATCCAGTCCACCGGACAGGGAATCGGCACCGCCTTGCAGGCCGTTCACCAGGCTGTTCAAGCCATCGGTCAGGGAATCGACACCGCCAGTCAATGCGCCGGGCAGGGAAGAAATTGCATCGGTCAGCGTGGACACGCCCGCCACCACAGAGCCAACGCCATCCACCAAGGAGGCCAGGCCGTCGGTGAGGCTGTCGGCGCCGCCAACCAGCCCGGCACCAATCGAACTCAGTACACCGGTGCCAGCCGCCAGCAGGTCGTCCAGACCGTCGGTGACGGAACCAAGGCCGTCGGACAGGGACGCAATGCCGTCAGTCAGTGAAGGTGCGCCATCGACCAGTGAGGAGACTACGCCGCTCAAGCCATCAGTGAGGGATTGCAGGCCACCGTCCAGTGAATCCACACCCGCTGCCAAGGAGCCCAGACCATCCACCACCGAGGCGACGCCTGCGGTCAGTGAACTTGTGCCATCGACCACGCCAGCCACCAGAGAACCCAAGCCTGCGGACACGGAATCCAAGGCATCAGGCAGGGAAGCCAAGCCACCAACAATCGAGCCTACGCCGTCTTGCAGGGAGGCCAGACCGCCACCGAGGCTGCCTGCACCGTCCAGCAGAGATGTCAGGCCATCAGTCAGGCTGTCGGCACCGCCAATCAGGCCAGCACCAATCGAGTTCAGTACACCGGTTCCGGCAGCCAACAGGTCATCCAGACCGTCAGTGACAGAACCCAGACCGTCGTTCAGGCTGTCGGCACCGCCCAGCAGTGAGCCGAGTGCGTCGGTGACGCTGCCCAAGCCATCGGTCAGGCTGCCAGCGCCGTCGGCGATGGAGCCAATGCCGTTGGTGAGGCTGGATGCTGCGCCGTTGAGGCCGCCAGCCAAGGAATCCAGGCCATCGGCCAAGGAACCAATGCCGTCGGACACACCGGCCACGATGGAGGAGACACCCGCAGCCAAGCTGCCAGCGCCATCGACGATGGAGGCTGCGCCATCCACGACTGAGCCGAGGCCGGAAGTCAGGGACTGCACACCATCGGCCAGAGAGGCCAAGCCACCCGTCAAGCTGCCAGCGCCGTCAACCAGCGAGGACAGGCCGTCGGTGAGGCTGTCTGCGCCGCCAATCAGGCCAGCGCCAATCGAATTGAGAATACCCGTGCCCGCGGCAATCAGGTCGTCCAGACCATCGGTGACCGAGGTCAGACCGTCGGTCAGGCTGCCTGCGCCGTCAACCAGCGAGTTCAAGCCGTCGGTCAAGCTGCCAGTACCACCCAGCACGCTGCCCAAGCCGTCTGCAATGGAGCCTACTGCGTCGGTCAGGGAACCTGTGCCACCCAGTACGCTGCCCAAGCCATCGGCCAGGGATGCGGGTACTGCGGTCAGGCTGCCCAAGCCACCCGTGATGGAGGCCAGGCCGTCGCCCACAGAATTCAAACCATTGATCAGTGAGCCGGAGCCGGAAGTCAGGGAAGCCAGCGCATCGGTCAGCGAACCGCCGCCGTTGATCAGTGAGCTCAAGCCGTCGGTCAGGCTGTCAACACCGCCCACCAAGCCTGCGCCAATCGAGTTCAGGATGCCAGTGCCAGAGGCGATTGCGTCGGCAAGGCTGTCCACCGCACCTGGCAAGCTGCCAGCACCGTCAAACAGGCTGCTCAAGCCATCGCTCAGGCTGCCAGCGCCAGCCAGCAGGGAACCAATGCCGTCCGCCACGCTGCCAACACCGTCGGTCAGGGAGCCTACGCCATCGGCCAGGCTACCTGCGCCTGCCACGATGGAACCTGGGATGCCACTGAGGCTGCCAGCGCCGCCGAGCAAGGAGCCCAGACCGCCAGTCAGGCTGTCAAGGCCTGCGCCCAGAGAGGCAAGGCCGCTGCCGATGGAATCGCCACCGGACAGCAGTGAACCCAAGCCATCGGTCAGGCTTTCTGCGCCACCCACAAGGCCGGCACCAATCGAGTTCAGGATGCCTGTACCTGCGGCAATCAGGTCGTCCAGACCATCGCCCAGAGAATTCAAACCATCGGTCAGGCTGTCTGCGCCACCCGTCAAGGAGCCCAGAACATCACCCACTGAACCAACACCAGCGACTACCGAACCGAGGCCGTCAACCACTGAGGCCACGCCATCGGTCAAGCTGCTGGCGCCATCCACCACGGAAGCCACGCCGTCAACCACAGAGCCCAGCGCGTCGGTCAGGCTGCCGGAACCGGAAGCCAGCGAAGTCACTGCGTCGGTGATCGAGCCTACGCCGCCCACCAGGGAGCCCAAGCCGTCGGTCAAGCTGCCAGCACCACCAGTCAGGGAGCCAAGGGCATCGGTCACCGAGCCCACGCCACCCACCAGAGAGGTCAGTCCGTCGGTGAGGCTGTCTGCGCCACCCACGAGACCGGAGCCGATCGAATTCAGGATGCCTGTGCCTGCGGCCAGCAGGTCTTCAAGGCCATCGCCCAGAGAACCAATGCCATCGGTCAGGCCGTCGCCACCGTTGGTCAGCGATCCGAGAACGTCGGTCACAGAACCTACACCTGCAACTACGCTGCCCAGTCCGTCAACAACGGAGGCCACGCCGTCGGTCAGGCTGCTTGCGCCATCAACAACGGACGCTACACCATCCACCAGAGAATCAAAGCCGTTGCTCAGGCTGCCTGCGCCGCCCACCAAGGACGCCACTGCGTCGGTGATGGAGGTGACACCGCCAGCCAAGGAGCCCAGGCCGTCGGTGAGGCTGCCAGCGCCACCCGTGAGGGAGCTGACAACACCGCCAATCGAACCGGCGCCGCTGATGAGCGAACTCAAACCATCGGTCAGGCTGTCTGCACCACCCACCAGGCCTGCGCCCAGCGAGCCGAGGATGCCTGTGCCTGCAGCAATCAGGCTGTCCAGGCCATCGCCCAGAGAACCAATGCCGTCGGTCAGGCTGTCGCCACCGCTGGTCAAGGAGCCCAGTACATCAGTCACGGAACCTACGCCTGCAACCACGCTGCCCAAGCCATCAACCACCGAGGCTACGCCGTCGGTCAGGCTGCTGGCGCCGTCCACAATCGAGGCCACGCCATCAACGATGGAGCCCAAGCCGCTGGTCAGGCTGCCGGCGCCGCCGGTCAGTGAGCCAATCGCGCCACTCAGGCCGTCGGTCAGGGAATCCACACCACCGGCGATCGAGCCGATTGCGCCAGTCAGTGAACCTGCGCCGCTGAGCAGTGAACCCAGTCCGTCGGTCAGGCTGTCTGCACCGCCCACCAAGCCTGCGCCCAGCGAACCGAGAATGCCTGTGCCCGCAGCAATCAGGCTGTCCAAGCCATCGCCCAGTGAGCCTACGCCGTCGGTCAGGCTGTCGCCACCGCTGGTCAAGGAGCCCAGCAGGTCAGTCAGGGAACCAACACCACCCACTACGCTGCCCAGGCCATCGGTCAGGCTGCTTGCGCCGCCAACCACACCCGAGCCAATCGAATTCAAACCATCGCCCAAGGAGGCCAGGCCACCGGACAAGCCATCCACCAGCGAATCAACACCGCCAGTCAGGCTGCCTGCACCACCGGCCAGGGAACCGACCACGTCGCTGACCGCGCCGGTGACTGATGTCAGGCCGGAAGTCAGTGAACCCAATCCATCGGTCAGGCTGTCTGCACCGCCCACCAGGCCTGCGCCCAGCGAGCCGAGGATGCCTGTGCCCGCAGCAATCAGGCTGTCCAGGCCATCGCCCAGAGAACCAATGCCGTCGGTCAGGCTGTCGCCACCGCTGGTCAAGGAGCCCAGTACATCGGACACGGAACCTACGCCTGCAACCACGCTGCCCAAGCCATCAACCACCGAGGCTACGCCGTCGGTCAGGCTGCTTGCGCCGTCCACAATCGAGGCCACGCCATCAACGATGGAGCCCAAGCCGCTGGTCAGGCTGCCGGCGCCGCCGGTCAGTGAGCCAATCGCGCCACTCAGGCCGTCGGTCAGGGAATCCACAC